>CAWELY010000013.1:0-147136 GCA_963810005.1 uncultured Acidobacteriota bacterium | reverse complement strand
CATCGCGTGCGGCGTTAGCGTGTGTTTGGCATTGAGACGTTGATAGAGACAGGCTTCGACAGCGGCGACCTGCCGACGCGGGTCATCCTGACCTACGCCGAGGGAGTGCGCCATGCGGTCCACTTTCTCCCAGCCGGCAAAGGCCAGCATCCGGTAAGGATTCTCCGTCAATTTCGTCACTGCATCCCCGCGCCAGATCTTGCGAACCTTATCGGCAAGGCGGGCATCGAAGCCGTGGTCATTGAGGAACGAAACGATGGCGGCCTCTTCGGAGACTGCCCGCCACGCCTCCACCAGTTGTCGGGCACTTTCTTCCGCAAGTACATAGGTGAGTTTTTCGAGATCCTCTTGGCTGAGCACTTCATACAGATCTGACCCGAAGTTCTTCCACAATCGCGTCGCCTTGGCTTTTCCGATGCCCAAGCCGTCAAAGGCCGGATGCTTGGAAAGGAAGTCGATGATGAGCTGGCCGCGGGGTTGGGTCAGGGAAGCGTGTTCGACGTGGACCTGGTGACCATATTGAGGGTGCCGTCGGACTTCACCTGTCAGTGACCAAGTCTCTCCCACCACGGGAGTCCGAAGGATATGATTGAATCCGGCAACGAAGCGCAGACGCTTTCCCGCAGTATCGCGCCCCGAAAAGATCGCGCCGCCGCGAGGGCCAGGATAGACCGTCGTAATGGTCATCACCGCCGAGATTCTCATGGGATCACCCGGCGGCCCGCTTGGACGATCTCCTCCTCAATCACTCTGTAGCGAATCAGTTTTTGCTCGGCTACTGCCAGCCGTTTACGCAGCTCTTCGGCCTCCACCCTCACGCTCGCCAGTTGCTGCTCAAGCTGGAGAATGCGGCGTTCCTTGATGTCAAGTTGTCGCTGGGCGCGGGTTAGACCTGTCGGCTCCTGCTTGCCTTCGCCAGGGGTACCGATAAACTCGGCCAACAGTCGTTTCACGCCCGCATTAGTGTAGAAGACATTCCGGAGCACGCCGGAAGATAGGGCAATGGCGGTGATGTTCGGTCCGCCGTCCTGTAACGGCACCGATTGGCCGGTCGCCTTCAAGCCGTCAAGATAGCGGCGGACCTTCGCCAGATTCTCCTCACCTCGCTCGCGGCCGGATAATTGGTTAAGCCTCATTGGCCCCCGCCCTCAAAGAAGTGCGTCCGCCGGCGTGTATCCGGCTGATCTCTTCGCGGAGCGAGACATTCTGCCGCTCGTAAACCGCCATTCGATCGGCTCTGTCTCTCTCCTCCAGGATCTGCTGGCCGATGCGATGAATTTCCAGAGCCAGCAACCGGTTTTGCTCCCGCAGCCTCTCGATCTCGTTTCGTAGCTCGGCGATCTTCTCTTCTTTCGGGTCGGAGCCGACCGCCACCCGCCGCCGATTATTTCTAAGCTCCTCAAATCGGTCGTTGATCTCCGGGAACACCCATTCCCCGCTTGGCCTCTTCCGGACCAAGGTATTGATGTTGACCCCGGCTTCCCGTGCCAGCGTCGCCTTGCTCCACTTAAATTTCGGGCCCACCACAACCGTATGACCACTTTCCATTCGGTCCAGCGCTTCGAGTAGCTTCAACCGAGTCTTGACCGGACGCTCCGCATGGTAACGGCGCAGGCCTGCCAGTTTCTTCGCCGACACTTTCATGTCAGATCCCGCAGGATTTTGCTACTGACCGCGTGGATATCCCGGAGAGCTTTCTGATAGGGTTCCGCCTGGGGCTTCATCTCCATCAGCTCCTCGCAGTCGCGTCGAGTCTTTTCCCAGTGAGGTTTGTGCTCCAGCGTGATAACCGAGTTCAGACACGCACCGGGATTGCAGTGTTTCAGGATCGGCCGATTGCCTTCGGTGCAGAGTGCAGACTCCGACCGGAACCAACAGTAGTTCGAGGCGGCGCAGGGATAGATACGCTGGCCGGCTTCTACCAGATCGCGTATCATCTTCTTGCGGAGGTGGTCCCCAGCTTCTCCGCGAAATTCCTTCTCCAAACGGCCCTCCGCAATTGCTTCGTCTATCTTCTTCTTCAGTCGAGCGCCCCCGGGGCCCGCCAGCTGATCGGCCCGCATTGCCTTGTCGAAACTTTCGAAAGAGACTTTGGCGGTCTCTTCCTCCATGAGCATCCACAGCTCGAGGTCATGGCCAACGTAATAGTCTGTCATGGAGAGGGAAAGATGTTTGAAATGTTCCTTCAAAGCAAGCAAGTTGGTCGTATCGTACCTCGCAACATATCGCGCGAAGGTGCGGCGGCTATGCCGATCTCGGCATAGTCGGCGCTATGCCGCGTTCCAGACTATGCCGGGTGAGATCATTACAGCCCCAGCGATGGCCACATTGAGGGTTGTGTACTCGGCATAGTCTGGTGTCTTCTCCTTTTATCTCAATTTCCAAAAGGAGAAGACATGACCAACCAGTTTTTGACAGACCCCAAAACACTTCAGACTCTGCACGAAGGTCCGCTCGGCGCCCACATCGATGCCTACGCGGCACTTTTGCACGAACAAGGTTATGGTCGGCAGAGCGCCTGCCGTCAGATTCGATTGATGGCCGACTTGGGCTGCTGGCTCGGGCGACACGACTTGGCGGCTAATGACCTCAGTCCCCAACGCCTTCAAGCCTACCTCCAGTATCGGGGGCGACATCTACGTCCCCATAACGGCGACTGTTCAGCGTTGCACAGACTATTGCGCCTTCTGCGCGAAAAGGGTGTCCTCACTCAAGAGCCGTCGTTCGCCGCTCCAGGTTCGCACCGAAGCGTGGAGGAAGACTTCACTCGTTACTTATTCCAAGAACGGGGGCTCGCGCCTGCGACCGTGGTGTACTACCGATCTTTCACTCGGCAGTTTCTCTTTGACCGCTTTGGCACAGATCGAATTCGACTCACACAACTGTGTGCCGCTGATATCACCAACTTTGTTCGACGCCACGCTCGCGACATTAGCCCGGGCCGTGTCAAGCTCATGGTGACCGCACTCCGTGCCTTTCTGCGGCACCTGCGACAGCAAGGCGCAGTTGCTACCGATCTAGCCGCTTCCGTGCTCGGCGTGCCGAATTGGTCACTTTCGACCTTGCCGAAGTCTCTCCCCCCTGGCCAAGTGCAGCGCGTCTTGGACCATTGCCACCGTCAGACCGCCACGGGACGCCGGGATTATGCAATCCTGCTTCTGCTCGCCCGATTAGGCCTCCGCGCCGGTGAGGTTGTCGCCCTGACCCTGGACGACATCGATTGGGAGGGAGCCCGCTTTGCCCTGTGCAGCAAGGGAGGACGCCGGGACCAACTCCCGCTGCCTGTCGACGTCGGCGAGGCCTTAGCTTCTTACCTCCAACACGGGCGACCTCGCTGCGCCAGCCGCCGTGTCTTCATTCGTCAATGCCCACCGCTGGTGGGCTTCGCCAGCTCTGTCGCCATCTGCAACATCGTCGAGCGGGCCTTAGCCCGTGCCGGGGTTAACTCGCCGCGGAAGGGGGCTCATCTTTTCAGACACGGCTTGGCGACGGAGATGCTCCGGCACGGTGCATCGTTAGCGGAGATCGGTGAACTGCTGCGTCACCAGCACCCCGACACGACTACCATCTATGCCAAGGTGGACCTTTCGGCGTTGCGAAGCCTGGCACTCCCGTGGCTGGGAGGTGTGCGATGAAAAAGCTACGAAAAGCTGTGCAAGATTATGTGGCACTACGACGCGCCTTGGGATTCAAGCTCCGCGAGGTCGAGGTGAGGCTGTTGGATTTCGTCTCTTTCCTGGAACGGCATGGGATCTCCCACATCACCACCAAACGTGCCTTACAGTGGGCCACACAACCTTCCCATGTTCAGCCGGTCGTGTGGGCCCAGCGGCTCAGTGCCGTGCGCGGCTTCGCACGATATTGGAGCGCCACGGTCCCGTGTACGGAGGTTCCGCCCTGGGGCCTGCTGCCCTACCGACCGTTGCGGGCTCGACCGTACCTCTATTCCGAAGAGGAGATCCGGCGGTTGCTCCAAGCCGCTAAATCTCTCGCCTCCCGCCACCCGCTGCGGCCCTGGACCTACTACTGCCTGTTTGGAACATTCGTAGTCACCGGGCTGCGCTTAAGCGAGGCACTGAATATGCGAACTGGAGATATAGACTGGTCTGAAGGCGTCCTCACCATTCGTGACACGAAGTTCAGCAAGTCACGTCTGGTGCCTCTGCATCCCTCCACCTGCAAGGTGCTGGCGGCGTACGCGAAACGGCGGGACAGTTTGCTTGCCAAGCCAACTGAAACCTACTTTTTTCTGAATCAGAACGGCAATCGACTGGACAAGGGCGAGGTGCACCGCACCTTCTATGCCCTCTCCCGGCAAATTGGGCTGCGGGACCCGTCCGCGAGCCACGGGCCGCGACTGCATGACTTTCGTCACCGCCTGGCGATTCAGACCTTGGTGCAATGGTACCGGTCTGGTCAAGACGTGGAGCGGCTTCTGCCTGTCCTGTCCACCTACCTGGGACACGTCCACGTGACTGACACCTACTGGTACCTGTCAGCCTGCCCGGAATTGATGGGTCTGGCCCGAGAGCGGATGGAAAGAAGATGGGAGGTGTGGCCATGAAGCCCCAAGCCGACTTTCCCGTTCTTCTGGAGTCGTTCTTCACGCAGCGTCTGATCAACCAGCGACAGGCGAGTCCCCACACCGTTGCCTCCTATCGCGACACCTTTCGCCTGCTGCTGCAGTTTGCCCAGCAACGTCTGCACCGGGAGCCCTCCCAGTTGAGGGTAGAGGATCTCGACGTCCCGCTGATCGGGGCCTTCCTCGACCACTTACAGAAGGGCCGCAGCAATGTTAGCCGCAGCCGCAATCTGCGCCTGACTGCCATTCGTTCCTTCTTTCGCTATGCCGCTTACCAGCAACCCACCCACTCCGCCCAGATCCAGCGCGTGCTCGCCATCCCTAACAAACGGCAGGCTCGCCCTCTGGTGGGCTTCCTGACTCGGCCCGAAATCGAGGCTCTCCTGGCCGCGCCCAATCAACAGACCTGGAGTGGACGGCGCGACCACGCCTTCCTGCTGACGGCTCTCCAAACCGGCTTGCGGCTGTCCGAAATGACAGGCCTGTGTCGGGGAGACCTTGCGCTGAGCACCGGCGCACATGTTCGCTGCCAAGGCAAGGGACGTAAGGAGCGCTGTACCCCGTTGGGCAAGCAAACCGCCGCTGTCCTAAAAGCTTGGCTGAGGGAGCCTGCCCGCGGCAGTTCCGACATTCTCTTTCCCAACGCCCGTGGAGGTCGGTTAAGCGCGGACGGCGTGCAGTACTTGGTCGCCAAACACTTAGTCGTGGCCCGACAGCGATGTCCCTCACTGCAGCAGAAACGAGTGACGCCTCATACCTGTCGTCACACGGCGGCCATGGAGTTACTGCAGGGGGGTGTGGATCGTTCCGTCATCGCCCTTTGGTTGGGTCATGAGTCGGTAGAGACAACCCAGGTTTATCTCCATGCCGACCTCGCCCTCAAGGAGGAAGCTTTGAAAAAGACCACACCTCTCAACGGCAAGGCTGGTCGCTACCGAGCGGATGATCAACTACTGCAGTTCCTGAAGAGCCTCTAGCGGGACCGAAAACTATGCCGAGTTGGCGCGACCGCGAAGATCGCGCGACACCTGTATTCATGAGGCGTGCGGGGCTTTGCCGCGAAGCCCAGCTCGGCATAGTCTGGAACGCGGCATAGCGCCGGAACATGTGCGGGTGAATGTGAAAGGGTCGGCCTTCCGAATCTTTCAATTCGAGCATCTCCAGAAAACGGGCCAATCTATGCAAGATCGACGGCCCTGACAGCGGAGTTCGCGTAACATACCGCCTGTAGTTTGCCGGTATGGGCATCCACAGATACGAGACTCTGGCTTTTCGTCGTACGCTTCTTCCCAGCCGCTCCAATACCTGCACGGCCTTGGCGCAAAGGGGCCCGCCCAACCACTTTGCCTTGCGACCGTCGGGCAGACCCTGCATTTTGAAAACCCGACTGTGAATCCATACGAGGTCCGGTCGCCCAGACTGCGTTTCTACCTCACAGCAGCCTTCCCGTAATGAGAGTAGTTCACTGAGGCGCATGCCGGTCGCGAAGGCAATTAGCACGAAGCAGGCGGTCTGGAGACATTCCAGTTCCTTGCTTAATTTCCGCAAGGAGCGCAGCCCATGTTCGAGCCGGGTGCCCGCAAGGGGATACACGGACGAGGAGTGCTGGTGTAAGCAGCGCGTACGGGAATATTCAATATGACCGCGGGTCTTCCCCATGCGGACTTGCTGCATTTTATCCGAGGCATCAAGAAGATAGTCGGCGAGTTGGTCCACATACTGGAGTGACTCCCTCACCAACGGCCCGAGGATCTCCTCGGGAATGATCTGCGTCTTGCTCTCGAAACTCGAACCGGCATTCCTGCTCACAATATTAGCGGCCAACTCGCCTTTTAATGGATCAATCACCAGCCCGTCCTTCATCACACCGCGATATTGAAAGAGCTTCTGCAGGACATGGATATGGTCGTATTTCCAAGAATTACTGGCATCGGAAGACATGATCTTCTCGATGTAGTCTTCACAGTGGTGGGGCAAGACATCTTTGAATCGAAGGATCGGATGGGGATAACTCACCAGATGAGTGAGAAATCCCTTCATAGGGCGGAATAGGTTTCGCAGACTTGGGGGTGAAAAGGGTGGTTCGTCGAGAGGGTGCCAGCGCAAGGCATAAAGGAATTGCTTCGACGCCAGAAGAAGCGACCGATAGGGGGCGTCAGTAAATGATCCACCGCCCGGCATTCTGAATGGCCAATGTACCCGCTTATCCCCGCTCCCTGCGGCTGGATTCCGATTTTCGTTGCTGAAATCCCATACCTTATCCTGGAATCTTGAGACCAAGGATACTTCGGGATTTTGGGGGGCCGTCCCCACTGCCTGTCCATCATGAACAGTCTTGGGTAGCCCCTGTCTGACCTTGCCGGTCATGCCAACACTCCCTTCGTCACGACAAGAGGCATGTTCTTCAAATCGCTGGCCTTGATTTCAGCCATCTCAATCTGTTCGGTTCGGAATGCCGCGATGATTTGCTCGTTGATGATCCGTAAACTGCTTCCATAGACCAACTCCCAGTCCCCCGGTCTCATCTCTGACCGCAAGCGCAGGAATCGGTCACGGGTCGCCATGATTAGGGGTAAATCCTCCAGGAACCACAAACCATTTGGACAACTAAAGCAGGCGTGGAACGAGGTGCAGGCGCGCCCTTCTATTTCTCCCGGCTGCGGCGAATTGTAAGGATCACGACATGCCCCGCAGCCCGTATCAAAGCGCCCCGCGACAATCTTCGAAGCTTGCGCCGTGGGCAGGTTCAGACGCTTAACTCCCTTCTCACGCTTCTCTGCAACGACGGTAACGCGCTCAACCATCAGCTCCTGGGCCTTCTGGATCACACGTGCATTGAACGACTCGGTGATGCTGTTGAGCACATATCTCACCGTCGTGTGAAGGTGTGCGTGCTGAAGGAACTGCTGCACCTTCCCCAGATTGCCCCCCGTTTGGAGATAAAGCAGGGTGGCGGCGGAGGGCCGAAATTGGGACAGGGAGAATCGGGGCAAGCGGTGTCGTTGATAAAACCCTCTGACTCGGCGCCAGGACAACCGCGGCGCTGTATAGGGAGAGATGAGCCGGCGCTTTAGTCCCTTGTTCTCGCTGAAATAAAGGAAGAGTTTGTGGTTCTCCGGCGGGTCCGCTTGCGCGGCCAGAGGTTCGGTGTACTGCTGAAGAAATTGGATCAACTCCACCACTCCCATCTGCTTGCGCCGGTCGACTCGATGAAGCTGCTTTTGTTGTTTGCTGGCCCGCGGCTTCTCCCAAACGCAATAGAAAAGGTCGTCGTCAACCTCGTGCGGAACAAGGCAATCGCGCTCCAGGCTATACAGCGCATCCGCATTAATACCAGTGCGGGCAGCAATCATGATCGCGAACGGGATGAGCTGTTCGGCGCGCGTTGGCACGTTTCCCGGCTTGTAGGCTTCTCGGATTTTGCCGGATCTCTTGTTCCGCAACCGTGAGGATCTTTTGGAAGACGCCGGGTGACAACGCTTTTGATTCTGACCGTTCGCCCAACACGCCGGGGAACATATTGCTGGGGGTGGAAAAGGACGGATCGAACTCTTCCGGGTAAAGCCGCCTCGCCTTGCGCAGGAAACAGCAGCACATCGAGAATACGCCGGCCGCCGTCTTCCTTTTAAATCTCCTTTTGACCAGCAGCCAGACCGCCAGCTCTTTCAGTAAGTCGGCGCTCAGCCCTTGAGCAGATGCCAGATCCGGCTGGCTTTTCGCCCGATCGTTGAGAAACCGATTAAAGATTCGCAGACAGTGCGCCATGGTGATTACCGTCGCCTGCCGGCACCCATCTTGGTGGGTGATCCAAAACGCGCTGGCTAACACTCGGGCAAGATTTGCACGTGGTGCCAAGAATGTCAGATTAATCCTATAAGCTCTTCCGTCCGGCCTCACGAACGTCTGCTCCAGCGGCGCGTTTTCGGTTCGCAGCCGGCTAAGGTTGTGCTTTTGAAGGGTCTCGTCTTCTATTTGTGCCCAGCGCTGTCCCGTACCGCCTTTGTGCACGCGTCACCTCTCTAACAGCCGATCCACAAAACTGTTGTGCATGTCGATCACATCACCCCTCATCCGCTCGGTTACATGAAGATATCGTTCGGTCGTTGCCATGTGAGCATGCCCCAGTTCCATCTGGACCGTTTTCAGGGGATCGGGTGCACCAATGTCCTGGAGATAAGCCAGCCGTTCGACGGCATAACAATGCCTCAAAAGGTGCGGGGTAATCTTCAGGGCTGTCCGTTTGTGGTTGGTCGAAAATACGCCCTGGATGGCCGACGTCTGCAAGAGTCTACCCGCTCGGCCCACAAAGACGGTGCCGGGGTCGGCCGCACCAGATTTCACGAGGCTTCGGCGTTCCATACGAATGTACCGGTCAATCGAGCGCAACAACCGCAAGGGGAAAAGGACGGCTCTCCGCTTCTGTCCTTTGCCCGTGATTTTGATAGGCACCGTTTCCCTGGGAACTGAGTCTGGGTTGTCAGGCAGAGAATCCAAAGGCAGTGTGCAGACTTCAGCGCACCGCATGCCCGTCAGCCACATGACTTGGGCGATCAACTGATCTCGCCAGGTTCGGAAGCTCCTGACGAATCGCCGTACCTCGCGTCGGGGCGGAATCTCTAATTCTTCGCTCCCTTCCGAGAGCTTCAAGGCGATTCGCCCTCGCGAACCATGATTCGTTTTAGCGCATGGGGCGAGATTTACTTGGCTGCGGTGAGAAAGTCGCGCCGTTTCCAATTCAAACGGGAGTGCATCGATCCAGCCCTTCTTTTGGGCGAACCTGTAAAACTGGCAGATTACAGTCAGTTTGTGATTGATAGTACTTCGCTTAAGCAGTCGGCCTGTGTGCGGACTGGATTCCGCTGCAAGTATGTTCCGGTAGGTCGCGATATTGAGTTCCGTGGCACGCTTCCAGTCAAGCTTCGCCCTCTCGCAAAAGCTCAACCAGTCCGCCAATTGATAACCGTAGCTTCTCCAAGTCCTCGGTGAGCTGGTCTTTCCGCTGACGAGGCTCAATCTTGCAAGAAAAGCATTCGGCTCCAGTTCCCATCTCATCAGTGGGCCCAGAAGAAACGGCCGTCCGTGTGGATCGAAGAACACATGCATACGACGGTAAGACGGATTTCAAAACCGTCGGTTAGCAGAATGCGTTGGAAAGCTATGTCAGGGGTGGAATAGCATGATGGAGTATAAATCGTGCTTCGCGACGGGAGCAGATGCTGAAACACTCGACTTGGTCAAATCACACATACAGGAAAAATCGCTGATATAAAGACAGGAGCCTTTCGTTAACTCGGCCCTCGCCCAGCACGCCCTGGCCTTGCTGGCCCGACTGTTTCGTTAGGGGGAAATCAGCCATCATGGGGGCTTCATCAACTTGGCATCGTGAGTGACCTCCGCGTTGAGGATCGACTCGCAGTGCCGGAAACGTACCCGAAGAGTGCCCCAGCGGTGATAGTGCGCCCACGCGGCGGCGGGGCCCGTCAATGGGCAGGTCGGCCTCACTCTTTTCCGTTCAGGATCTCTTTACGCAAAATGTTTCTGAATCGCCCCTCGCTCACGTAGTGATCGGACAGCAGTCGGCCGTTCCACAACAGACTGAAGGCACCGTAATAAGACGGCGCATTCTGAGCCTCGTGCGCGCTTTTGAGAACAGTGACCCGCAGGTTCAGGCCATATTCCGCCGCCGTCTGGGAAAGGTCATTCACCGACTTCAAGAGCATGGGGCATTGGTCCGAATACACGATGTGCAGGCCTCGGTACCTTGCGCTGTTACCGTCAATATCGCGGAAGCGCGGCTCTGCGCCCTCCCTCAGCCGGTGAACGACCAGTTCGAATCGATCGCGTTCCGCTGTCTTTGTAAATCCATTGTTCAGGAAGATTTCCTTCCCTGCCATCCACGTACCGTTGCTGACCATGGCTGCGACGCCTGTGCTGCCGGCTCGTTCCGCTTCCTCGACACAGGCCCGGATCAGCCGGCCTCCCACCCCCCCAAGCTGCTGCCCTGCAGCGAACACCCACAAGCAATGGACAAACAGCCACCCCTGGGCGTCGACCGGCCTCCAGGCAAATTCGCCGGGGACATATTCGAGGAACGCCAGCGGCTTTTCCCTCTCGTCACGGAACAACAGGAAGCGCAATCCCTCGGCAAAGCGCTTCCGCAGCCATTTGACCTTGCTCCCGTAGCCTGGATGGTCACGATTTCTTATGCAGCCGATGCCGCACTCCGACAGGTTCTCGGGACCGACTCTTACGAGGGTAATGTTGTACATCGCGGCGGTCTCCGTATCAGGAAGGATGGCACAATTGCCAGACTATCACAGTCCCGCCTCCAACCACGAGTTCGCCGCGACGTTCGGATATCCTTGGAAGCGTTTGCTTTGTAGATTTGCCGACGGCGCTCGCGACAACATGGCCTTGCTGAAGACAACTCGTGCCGGTAGATTGGAAGCCCGCCTCGGTTTTGCGAGCCACCAGTTCAGGGTTGCCAGCGGGATTCCGTACTGTCGGGAGAAGGCTGCGCGCGTGAGACCAATGCGCAGGAATTGTTCGACCACCTGCAGCCGCTCTGCTCTGGTCGCGTGATTTGTTGCCTGGGAACTTGCATGATTTCCATGAACCCAGCATATCGAACCGACGGGGCCGAATGTAGCAACTCGGTGCGTGCATTTGGTATGCCGGGTCACTCTCCCGCTGCCATTACAGCGAGGTTGCTTACCAAGATGGCAGAAGTGGAGAAAGCAGTTCTCTCCGGTTAAGAAAGCTGAACACCCCCTATCCTTACATATATGTAAGGAAAACCCGAAACACATTGAATCCTTATATTCAATTTTCCCCGGATGTGGGTAATATGCACCTTGTCGGAGCGAACCTCAAAGTGAATGAATTTGAATAAAAGCCGGTGGGGTGATTTAAGACATATTTACTCCATTTACAGCCGCATGTAGCCGACCGAGAATCCGTTCGGTGACTCATTTTTCATCGCTTGATAACGGGTTGGGGGTGGACCTCCAATCGGGGGCGGCGTGCGCGGGATCAGCACGGAATTGTCGGCGGGCGACTTCTTGAGCAGCGTGTCTACAACACTGTTGATGTCGGCGTAGACCGAAGTCAGACAGGCATCGTAAATCAGCCCCGTTTCGTTCACTTTGACCGCATAGTGGTCCTCGAAGATACATTGCTTTATGAGTTGGTAGGGCTGCTTGGTGGTGCGGACATTACCGTAGACCGACTTGTCGACGCACTCGAACGCCCCGCTGACGTGGGGCGGAGCGACTCCCAGGGTCTTCGTGATGAACAAACCGGTGATACGCGCGTCCGCCACGGTAATGCGCAACAAAGCCTGCATGGTGACCGCTAGAAGGTTCCGGATACGGCCGCAGTCCATCGCGGGCGCCACTTTGAACTGTGCCTGAAGCTGCTGCATGGATTGCTCGCCGGTGAGGATCTGGATAGTTTGCAGGCCCGGGAACGACCCGGCAGCGTAGTGCCAGTGCTTCTCGCGGAACACTTCGATGAAGGCATCAAAGATCGCCTGCGCTTTCTGCGCCACGCTCGCCGTGCGCCAGTTGGGGCATTCTGCTCTGGCCTTTTGATCGATCAAGTAGATTGGCGAGGTGAGCGCTGTAACGTTGAAAGGGGCACTGATATTCATCGTTGTTCCTCCAGTCGTTGACCGCCGATCAAGACTCGCTATCGGCTCAACGATCCATTGCAGGGTGGGTTCGCTATCCGCGGCGCCTATTATAGCCTAAGACCCGCCTGTGCGCTCCTTTTCTGCTGTCACTTATCTGCTGTCATGAGCGGACAAGCGCTATACAACCGGGATTTCCGATTGGACCTGTCGCTCGTCTGGAGCATACGCGTCTCCTACCATCGACACAATAAAATTTGTCCTAGACCGGCCAGCGTCATTATAACGAAGGCACGAGATTGGGCATCAGATTCAGCAAGGCGTGGGATATCCTCCGGGCCAACCTCAAACCTGGAGCACGTCGCCGTCGCGGGCCACCATTTGGTACAGGACCGGACTCACAATGCGGCCGAGGAACAGCCTGGAGACCAGGCCGGCCACGATGACGATGGCAAAGGGCCGCTGTGAGTCTGACCCGATACCGTGCGAGAAGGCGGCGGGCAGCAGGCCAAGGCAGGCAACGAGCGCCGTCATCATGATGGGCCGCAGGCGCACCATCGAAGCCTCGAAGGTCGCTTTTGCGATATCCTGCCCTTCCAGCCGCAGTTTGTTGATGTAGGAAGTGTCGATGACGGCGGTTTCCACCGACACACCCATCAGCACCAGCAGTCCTAAGATGGATGAGACGCTGAAGGGCGTGTCGGTGAGCTTCAGCGCCAGCAGCGCTCCCACGGGTTCGGTCAATACCACGCTCAGCACGACGATGACGGGAAACTTAAAATTGCCGTAGAGCGCGAACAGGATGAGGAAGATCAGCAGAACCGTGATGGGGCCGATGACGCGTGAGTTGGTCCTTGGCGGCCAGGAACTCGCTATACTCTCCGCCCCATTCCATCCGATACCCCTGGGGCAGAGAGGAACGGCCTTGCGCACGGCCGCCTGGCCATCGTCCACGGCGCGCTCGAGGTCGCGGCCCTCGATGCTGTACTGGACGCCGATGTAACGCGAGTTGTTCTCGCGGTAAATGAGCGATGCGCCGTTGCCCTGGCGGATGTCCGCCAGTTGCTTGAGGGGGATCTGCTGCCCGGTGGGAGTGCCCACCAGCAGGTCGCCGATCTCGTGCGCGCTGGAGCGGAACTGCGGCTGCATGCGCACGACGAGGTCAAAAAGCTTCTCACCCTGAATGACCTGCGTGGCGGCCTGGCCGCCCACCGCCGCTTGCACCACCGCTTCCACGTCGGCGACGTTGATCCCGTAGCGGGCGATCTTTTCGCGGTCCGCGTCAACGATCAGGCTGGGCTGGCCCAACTCGCGCACCACGGTCAGTTCGGTAAAGCCCGGCACTTTTTCCAGGGCTTCCTTGATTTTCAGGGCATTCTCCTGGAGGATGTTCAAATCCGCGCCATAGACTTTTACGGCGAGCGCGCTCTTGAGGCCGGTCAAGGCCTCGTCCACCGCGTCTTCGGCGGGCTGGGTAAAGTTGAAGATGATGCCGGGGTAGGACTCCAATCTGTGCCGAATCGATTCCGTCAATTCCTCCTTGGTGTGAATCGGCCCGTTCTTCCAGGTTTTGTCGTTGTAGGGTTTCAGGCCGACGTAGAACTCGACGTTGAAGAAGCCGGTGGGATCGGTGCCGTCATCAGGGCGGCCCAACTCGGAGCCGATGTCGGTTACCTGGGGATAAGACATCAAGATCGCCCGAATCTGGGGCGCAATCTTGGCGGACTCTTCGAACGAAATCGTATAGGGCATGGTGGCCCGCACCCACAGCGCGCCTTCGTCAAGATGGGGCATAAACTCGCCGCCGATGGTGGGGACCAGCAACAAAGTGGCGCCGAAAATGAGGACCGCGACGAGCATGCTCACCTTCGGGTGGTCGAGGCACCAACGGAGTTCTGCTCCATACTCGTTCTTGATCCACTCGTAGGCGCGGTTCGAGCTTTCCCTGACGCCCTTTTTGAACCAGTACGAGGCGAGCACCGGAACCAGGGTCAAGGTCAGGACCAAAGCGCCAATCAGCGCGAACGACATGGTATCGGCCATGGGATGGAAGAGCAGGCCGGAAGGACCGTGCAGCACGTAAATAGGAAGATAGCCGGCGATGATGACCGCCACCGAGTAGAAAATGGGCCGGTCCACGTCGCGGGCCGCCGCGGCGATCACCTCGTGGAGTTTATACTTCTGGCCGTGCCGCAGCGCCCAGTTCGCGGTAGATGTTCTCCATCATCACCACGGTGCCGTCAATGAGGATGCCGAAGTCGATGGCCCCGATGGAGAGCAGGTTGGCGGAAATGTTGCGGGCATGAAGAACGATGAAGGCGAAAAGCAGCGCCAGCGGGATGGTCAGCGCGGTGATGACCGCGGCCCGCACACTCACCAGGAAGAAAATCAGCACGATCAACACCAGGATCATGCCGCGCAGCAGGTTTCCTTCCACCGTATCGATGGTCAACTGCACCAGGTCGCTGCGGTCGTAATAGGGATTGATCTTTACGTCCTTGGGCAGGACCTGTTCATTGAGTTCTTTGGTCTTCTCCTCGACGCCCTTCAGAACGTTCTGGGCCTGCTCGCCGCGGCGCATCAGGATGACGCCCTCGACCGCGTCGTCGTTTTTATTGAACCCAAACTCGCCCAGGCGCGGGGCATGCCCGATGACGACGTCGCCGATGTCGCGGACGCGCACGGGGGCGCCGTTATTGCTGGCCACGACGATGGCGCCAATATCCTTGGTATCGCGGGCCAGGCCCAATCCCCGCACGTAGTAGAACTGCCCGCCCTGGGAGTAAAAGCCGCCGCCCGTGTTGGCGTTGTTCGCGGACAAGGCTTGAATGACTTGCGGGACGGTGAGGTGAAAGCCGTAAAGCCGCGTGGGATCGAGCAGCACCTGGTACTGCATCACGGTGCCGCCAAAGCCCGAGTCATCCGCCACGCCCGGCACCGATTTGTAGGCGCGTTCCAGCACCCAGTCCTCGATGGTTTTCAGATCCTGCGGCGAGCGGTCGGGACTTTCGATGACGTAGCGATAAACCAGCCCGCTGGGACTGAACAGCGGCGCGAGCGTCGGCTGCACGCCGGTGGGATAGCGTCACTTCGCTGAGGCGCTCAAAGACCACTTGCCGGGCGAAGTAATCATCGGTGTCCTCCTGAAAGGTGAGGATGACGTCGGAGAGTTCGTAGAGCGAGATGGATCGCGCCACCTCCAGATTGGGAGTGCCGTTCATTTCCACTTCGATGGGCAGCGTGACCAGGCGCTCGACTTCTTCGGCAGCGTGGCCCGGCCACTGGGTGATGATCTCCACCATGGGAGGAGAAAGGTCGGGATAGGCATCCACCGGCATACGATGGAAGGCGATGACCCCCATCACCACCATCATGGCGGTCAGCATCAGGACCAGGAACCGCTGGCGCAAAGCGAACTGAACGATGCGATGAATCATAGCTGGGGACTGGGTGCTGGGGATTGGGTCGTCCGCCCTGCAACCCAAGTCCCACCTCCACTTCCTCAGTGCTGGAAAGAGTTCTGGAACTGCAAGAACAAGCTGCCGTCCGCGATCACGCGCTCGCCGGTTTTCAGGCCCGTCAGGACCTGCGTCTTGCCATCGGCGTTCTCGCCGATCGTAACCGGGCGCTGGCCGAACTGATTCGGGCTGACCTCGACATAAACAAAGGGCTCGTTTTCGGCATCCCGCAACACGGCTGAATCCGGCACGGTCAGAGCGTTGGGAATGACGCCAGCTTGGACCGTGGCCGTTACGTACATGTCCTTTTTCAGTTTTTCGCCGGGGTTTTGAGTGATGATGCGCACCGGCAAGCGTATGCGAGGTGGGATCGAGCGCCGCGCCGATGTAGGAAATTCGCCCGTGAAACTCCTCCGGGTAGGCATCCGTTTGGACCGTCACCGGGTCACCCATATGCACGGCGCCCATGTCGCGCTCGTAGACATTGACGAGAACCCACACGCTGCCCATGTTGGAAATCGTAAAGACCTGCGTGGCGCCTGCCTGGATCACCTGCCCGGGCGAAACCAGCCTTTCCACGGCCTCGCCGGCGATCGGCGCAAGCACCGGGACCTCCGGCATGGTCGTGTCCTTCGACAGGCGGTCGGGATGCTCGATTCCCACCACCGTCAAGGCTTGTTCCGCGGCTTGCAAGTCAGCTTGCGCCTGGTTCTCGGTTGACTCCGCCTGCTCGAGGTCGGCCGGGGCAATCGCGCGATGCTCGTACAAGTCCTGCGCCCGCGCGTAGCTCTTCTGCGCCAGGGCGAAGGCGTCTTTAGCCTTGAGATAATTGGTGCGGAGCTGGGCAAAGTCGGGGCTCGCCACGTACAACATCGGCTGGCCGGCCCGGACATTCTCTCCCGGCGAAATCAAGATCCTGGAAACCGGCCCGCTGATCTGGGTAATCACCGGAGTGGTTTCAAAAACGTTGTAGGCGACCGTTCCGGGAAGCCGCAGCACGCGGCGCAACGGCGTGGGTTCGACGGTCACCACCTGCACGTGCGACATCTGCTCCTGCGGCACCGAAAAGAGGCGCGCGCGGGAATCGATCGCTGCTGCCGGCCGCGTAAGGCGTGGGGCGGGATTTGCGTCCGCCGTCGTGACGCGCGCAGGACGTTGCGAGCAGTGGTCATCAGAACGGCTGGCAGCTGCCCAGACCGCAAGGGTCAACCGCGAGCTCTTCCGAATATTGGGACGTTTGGGCGAGTTCCCCGTCACCGGGACTCCATCTTCGTCACGGTGAACTTGTTAGTGGTCATGGTTCTTCTCATGGCAAATTCCTTGTGCCCACCGCTTCGCGCAACTGCTCGACGGAGAGCATGTAGGTCGCCAGCGCCTGGCGATAGGCGAGCTGCGTGGCGCGATAGCTGCGCTCGGCATCCAGAAAGTCCAGCAGGCTTGCCGCGCCGCGCTTGTAGGCGTATTCGCTGATGTCGCGCGAGTCCTGGGCCTGCTTGAGGTATCCCGACGTGTAGAGCTGGACAATCTGGTCGTTGACCTTCATCGCCTGGTAGGCGTTGGCCACGTCCGTCATCACGGTTTCGGTAGCGGCAGATTGCAGCTCATTGGCCTGGGTGATGGCGTAATGGGTGCGGGCGATCTCTCCCTGGTTGCGGTCATAGATGGGAATTTCGATATTGACGGTGAAGCCGGCGCTATTCAAAGTCGGAAACGTGCGTGTAGTCAAAGTCGTGGTCATACTCCGCGCGCGGTTGGCCTTCGCCAGTTGGTATTGGCTCTGGGACGCCGTCACCCCTTGCTGGGCCGCCAGAAGGTCAGGACGCTGCTTGAGCGCCAGGGACTGCAAATCCTCCTGATTGCCGTGCAAGGGAGCGTAGGCCAAGTCGCCGATCACGTCGTAATCGGCGGGGACCGACTCAAAGCCCAGCAGTTCGCGCAAGCCGAACAGCGACTGCACCAGGGCCAGCTTCGCCGAGCGGAGGCGTCCATCTGGAATTGCAGCAACTGCAGCTTGATCTTCAGCAGGTCGCCTTCGCCGATGGCTCCGGCCCTGAAATTGCTCCTGGCTGAGATCGACCGTCTGCTGGAAGCTCGCCAGATCCTCGTTGGCAAACTGAAGGTTCGCCTTGGCCAACAAAACGCCGATGAATTGTTGCGCCACGTTGAAGGTCAGGCCGCGCTCGTTGTCCTTCACCTGCGAGCGGGTGACGGCGGTGGCGTCCTTCGCGGCATTGATGCGGGCCTGACGTTTGTGCCCACGCTCAAAGGTGTAGCTGAAGCCCAAGTCGAATTCCGTGATGTTGTCCAGCGTGGTGGTATTGAGCTGGCTCGGGCTGAAAAGGGGAACGTACAAATCATCATAGGTGAACACCGGGTTGGGGCGAATGGCCGCAGTGATCTCCTCCGCCTCGCTCTGTTGAATCGTGTTTTCCGCCGCCTTCAACGCGTGATTGTGCTTGATGGCGAGCTGGATGGCCTGGTCAAGATCAACGCGCGAGAGCCGGGGAGCCTGTTGCG
The DNA here is from genome assembly GCA_963810005.1 of uncultured Acidobacteriota bacterium. GTDB lineage: Bacteria > Acidobacteriota > Terriglobia > UBA7540 > UBA7540 > Bog-366. The sequence continues at coordinate 128,949 of CAWELY010000013.1, read as the reverse complement.
CGCTCGCTGCCATGCTTCCCGCCGTCCAACCCAGCAGGAATATCGCCGCACTCAGAAGCCCCCGGCGCTTCGCTCGCGAGCGCATGCTGATGTGGTTCATCATCGCTAATCCCTCACGCTGAAGGTGTTGGAAAGAATGGCCAGCCACCCCACAAAACTTAAAGAATTGCGGGGTGGACCGAACAAGCTAAGTTGACTACACTAAATATTGCGCGTAATTCGGTTTGGGTATACCATCCCTTGTATGGCCCGACCGAGTTTGCTCAAGCTGTCCGAAGCGGACGAGCGCCAGTTGCGGGAAGCCGCGGCCGACTCTCCTGAGGCGGATTTTCGTGACGCCTGTCGCGCCGTTCTGAGCCTGGCCCGAGGGGCGACGCGCCAGCAGGTGGCGGAGCAGTTGCGCGTGCATCCGGCCACCGTCGGGCGTTGGGCGGCCCGCTATCGCCAGCGGGGGCTCGCCGGGCTTCGGGGCCCGGAGCACGATGGCCGCGGACGACCGCGCCGCTTGCAGGTGGAGCATTTGCAACTGGCTGCGGCAAACGGTTCTCACCTCGCCCCGGAAATTGGGTTATGCTTTCACCGCCTGGACCTTGCCGAGGCTGGCGGAGTTCTTGCAGCGGCAGACGGGGGTAACGGTGCAACCGCACTACTTGGGACGGCTGCTGCACCGCATGGGCATTGCCCGGAGACGTCCCAAGCGGGTGCTGGAAGGCAAACGCGATGAGGCCGCCCATGACCGCGCCAAAACTGAGTTGGAAGCCCTCAAGAAGCATCTGGGGCGCCGGAAAAGGACCGTCGTGATCAGCCAGGACGAAACCGAATTTCATCTTTACCCTTACCTGGTGGCGATCTGGTCGGTGGTGGGCAGTCCCCAACCGGAAGTGCGCACGCCGGGGAAGAATCAGAAGCGCGTCTTGTATGGAGGCCTGAACCTGAAAACCGGACACCTCACCAGCCACTGGGCGGCGACCAAAAGCGGTGCGCATTTTGTCGAATATCTGGAAACTCTCTTGCATGATTATCCCGACCAGAAGATCCTCATGATCGCCGACAACGGCAGCTTCCATCATACGCTGAAAGTGGACGCCTTCGTGAAGGAACACCGCGACCGTTTGGAGATCAAATGGCTGCCTCCGTACTGCCCCGACCTGAACGACATCGAGCGCACCTGGAGACGGCTCAAGGCCAGCCATGCCTCCAACTTCCTGTTTAACTCCCTCGACGAGTTGGTCGATAACGTGCGCCAAGGCATTGGCGAACTGAATTCCACGGTCGCTACCAATTAAGAGCATTATTTAGTGTAGTCAACTTAGAAGAAGGAGGTCTTAGACAAGGGGCGGCGCCCGGCCGTAACTCATGGCCGGCAACTCCGAGCGGTAATTGCTGGGCGCTACGAGCCGAAGCAGCGGCACTGAAGTCGATGACGGAAGGACCTGCGCGGCACCGGCGGGTTGAGCCGCGCCGCTTTGGACGATCTGGCACACGGTGCAAAGGAGATTGCTGTCTGGCCCGGGGGATGACTGAATATCGCAAACGGAGACACGCAGGACATGGCATAGGGCCGTAGTCTCGCCGTGCCGGTGGAGCATAGCGACCCCAAGGAGGTGCATCTGCAAGAGCACCAGCAGGTAAGGAGCGAAAGCGCGCCGAAGTTGGTGAGTCCAGTTCGATGGCACGGAAGTGCATTCTACCGGAAGTTTGGGTGCGGGAGAACCTAAATCATTTAGGTGGGCGAATGGGTCGACTCCGCCCCTGCGCCTTGAGGGGAGAGTGGGGAACCCGGTGATCACCGCGCTTGATCGCAGCGCTCCCGGATGGCTCAAATTTTGTGCAACTTGTCCTGGGGGGCGAGCATCTCAATCTATACCCGATGCCAAGGGGGTATTAGGCATACCCCCAGTGTCAGCTCATCTGGTATCATTGACAGTAGGTAGGGCTAAGCAGGCAGATTGAGTCCAAACCAAGAAAGAGTGTGACCCGCAAGTTGAGACGTTGGGGAAAATCTCGGCACAAGTACTGGGTGCGCGCCCTGATTGTGGGCGTGTTGCTCACGGGTGAAATCCACCTCTTCTCTGCCGAAATCTTTCACCACCATAACGAAGTTGCCAGGGTCTGCCAGATTGAGCACCATGGTGGGACCTACCTGCACGCCGCCCAGGAACTCAGTCCGCTCTGCCCCCTTTGCCAGATCGTTCGTAACAGTTCGGTTCGCCCCGCGGTCCAATCGGTTGTTCAGAAGCCGGACCGGGAATCCACTTATCAGCCTGTAACTCGACAGGCACGATATTCCCCCAACCTCACGCTATCGCTTCTTGCCCGCGCCCCTCCTCTCTCCTGAAAGCTTTGCCTCATTTCAATTCGACGCAAAAATTCTCATGAGCCTCAAGGAGGAGATATCATGCTTGGTAAGCGCGCATCATTGTATCATTCTGATTTTGTCTCTTGGGATCACCGCTCTTCCCGGTTGGGTTGCCGGACAGGCTTGGGGAGCGCCGGGGTGGTCAAGGGCACGGTGAAGGACCCCTCGGGCGCCGTGATTCCCGGCGCTACAGTGACAATCTACAATCCCGTGACCGGCTTTGAACGCACGGCTTCCACGGATGCTTCGGGCGGCTTCACCTTCACCAACATACCCTTTAATCCCTATCACCTGACGGTTACCGCGACAGGGTTCGCCCCGCATGTGCAAGACGTGGACCTCAACTCCACGGTGCCCTCAATCTTAACATCACCTGGAAGTGGCCGGCGGAAAGACGGACGGTGACGGTGACCACCGAAGCTGCGGACCTGATCGAGGTTGATCCCACGACCCACACGGATGTGGATCGAGCCCTCTTCGACAAGCTTCCGCTGGAAAGTCAGTCGTCGTCCATTAGTTCCCTCGTTACACTTTCCACGCCGGGAATCGCCGCGGATTCGAACGGTCTGTTCCACGGAATGGGAGATCACGCAGAAAACTCGTTTAACGTCGACGGCCAGCCCATCACGGACCAGCAAAGCAAGGTCTTTTCCAATCAGATTTCCCTTGACTCGCTCCAGTCGTTGGAAGTAATTCCTGGCGCACCGCCGGCGGAGTTTGGGGGCAAGACCAGCGTGGTGATTGTGGCGACCACGCGTTCAGGCCTGGGGGAGACTACGCCGCATGGCGATGTGAAGGCTTCTTACGGAACCTTTGGGACTTCGAACGGTGGATTTGATCTCGGTTACGGTGGAAAAAACTGGGGTAACTTCATCTCCGCCAACGGGTTGAATACCACCCGGTTTCTGGATGGGCCGGAATTTAACGTCATGCACGACCGGGGAAATGAAGAGAACCTGTTCGACCGCTTCGACTTTAAGCCCTCGGAAAAGGACACGGTCAACTTGAACTTCCAGTTTACGCGCTCCTGGTTCCAGACGCCTAATTCCTATGACGCGCAAGACGCCACGGCATGGAACGGGTTGGTCGTTGACAACAATGGCCTGGGTCCCAACGGAGTGGTCGTAGGCTCTACCGATCAGCGTTCGCAGATCAAGACGCTTGACATTGCGCCCGCCTGGACGCGCCTGCTCAATGCCAACACCGTGTTCACGTTGGGAGGGTGGGTGCGCCAGGATCGATACAACTACTACCCGAGCGGCGATCCTTTCGCCGACCTCCAACCTGATCTTCAGCTCCAGACCATTGGCCAGACTCGCCGGCTGACCAATGCCGGCGGTCGCGCCGAGGTCTCTTACGTGAAAGGCATCAACAACCTGAAGGCGGGAGTGGTATTTCAGCACACCTTTCTGACGGAAGACGACAGCTTCGGGGTGGTCGATCCCACCGCCAATGCTCCTTGTTTGAATGCTGACGGGAGTGCGTATACAAACCCGGGGCTGACCGATCCGGCGAATTGCACCGGGCCGCTCCAGGCGAATCCGGGTTTTATACCCATCCTGGGCTGTTACGACTTGACTCGAACGGCGTCACTGCCGGCCTCCGACGGTTGCCCGAATACAACCAGCGGCCTGTACCCCTATAATGTTCACTCCGACATCAAGGAGCTGGCGCTGTTCGCTCAAGACTCGATTACCTATAAGAACTGGAACTTCAACCTTGGCCTCCGCGGCGACTTATATAATGGCATCTCCATTGCCCGCCAAGCGGAGCCGCGCGTGGGCGCCGCTTACAACATCAAGAAAACCAACACCGTGCTTCAGGGTTCGTATGCCCGCATCATGGAAACGCCGTTCAACGAGAACCTGATCCTGGCGAGCAATGGATGCACCGATCCCGTGATCAACGCGCTCATGTCGTCGACCATCAGCCCTTGCGTCAGCACCACGCCGCTGAGCCCCGGCACCCGCAATGAGTTCCACGTCGGCCTCCAGCAAGCCTTCGGCAAATACCTGGTGGTGGACGGCGAATACATCTGGAAGTACACGCAAAGGGGCTTCGACTTCAGCATCCTGGGCGACTCACCGATCACTTTTCCCGTCGAGTGGGCCAAATCGAAAATCCCCGGATATGCCGTCCGAGCTAGCGTCCCCAATATCCATGGCTTGACGGCGTTTGTTGGTGTTGTCCAGCGTGGCGGCGCGCTTCTTTGGACCGCAGGTCGCCGGAGTCGGCGCCGCGCCGGGAGGAAGCGAAGTATTCCGCATCGACCACGACGAGCACTTTAACCAGACGACTCACCTGCAATACCAGCCGTTCAAGCGCGGCCCCTGGGTGGGCTTCAACTGGCGCTACGATAGCGGCCTGGTGGCAGGCCCCATGCCGTGCGCGGGCGGCAATTGCGCCAATGGGCCGAACGGGACCGACTCCATCGTGGATGCGTCGATTATCACGCCGGATCAACAGTTCCAGGCCGGACTCTCCTGCAACGGCGTGTTTGCGACCCCGACCACTCCGATCAGTCCAAATGGCCTGTGCCCGGCGAACGAGTACGCTTCCAAATATGTGAAGATTCCGGCGGCAGGCACCGAAAACGACGATCACAACCCGCCCCGCATCGCGCCCCGCAACCTCTTCGACCTTTCGGTGGGTGAAGACAACCTCTTCAACGGTGACAAGCACAAGTGGAGCCTCCGCTTGTCCGCGATCAACCTGATGAACAAAGAGGCGCTCTACAACTTCATTTCCACCTTCAGTGGAACCCACTACGTGACGCCGCGAGCCCTTACGGCAGAACTGGGGTTCCACTTCTAACTTTGATTGCCCCCTTAATTCAGGCCCCGGACCGGACAGAACTCCAGTCCGCCGGGGCCTGACTTGACTTCTACCGCGATGCGGCGATGGTTTTCCGCGCCCTTTAAGGGCACAAGATCATAGCCGGGGGCAGCACCCCCGGAAAGCGTGACGTTCGACTCCCGACCCTGAAGGGGTCGCACTATCCCCAATCGCTCAACGCAAGACCGGCGGGACGCCACTAGGATTCAACCCTTACACCCAGATTTCCTCTCTCTCAACGCCTCTCTCAAGGTCGATTCCCAAGCTCCCCGCGTTACGTTCGTAGGCGGCCTGATCCTGGTGAGCGAACTCGACTCACCGCCGTTGCATTGGGCGGCGCTCAGGAGTATCTTCTGGGTCGGCGGAAAGTGGATAATGGAAACTCCGCTTATTGACCCGGCCCCGAAGGAATGCTACGCGGCGGCATAGCTCACATCCTGGTGCTGGAAGTAATTCTGGACGCGTTGCGGTTGTTTTTGAATGCTCCGCAAAGCGCGCACAGCGGTTCGCTTGAGAGCCTTTCCGGTTCGGGCCGGAGCGGCCGTGGTGACTCTTTGCTTGAGATCGGCGTTGAGCAATTCGTCCGGATTCAATTCCGGAGAATAGCTGGGCAGATAAAAGACCTCGATCTTGTCGGCGTTCTCTTCCCGCCAGCGCTTGACCAGCTTCGAGTGGTGAACCCGCAAGTTGTCCAGGATCAGAAATATCTTCCTCTGTTGCGGGCGCGTCAGCCGTTCCAGAAAGCCGATCAGTATCTTGGCATTCAGGGCTCCGGAAAAGACCCTCCAGCGCATCTGGCCTTTATTGGTCACCGTCGAAATCACGCTCAGGCCCTCGCGGCAGGCGTTGACCCGCAACACCGGAGTTTGTCCTTTAGGCGCATAGCCGCGTCCGCGCACGTCGTCCGATCTCAACCCCGACTCATCGCCCCATTGGATCTCCGCGCCCTCTTGTTGGGCGCGTGCGGCGATAAGGGGGTACTGCTCGTTAAGCCACCTTCCCACCGCCGCGGGGGACTGCTCGTAGGCCTTCTTCAAGGGCTTCTGCGGCGTGTATCCCCAACGCTTGAGATACTTGCCGACATTCCTGACTTTCAATCGAATCCCGTAACGGGCTTCGATTAACTCCCCGACGGCCTGCCGCGTCCACAAGGCATAACCCATCTTTAACTGGTCCGGCGTCCGGTCCTGAATCAGACCCTGAACTTCCCGCGCTTGCTCCGGCGCCAGCAAACACCCTGAACCCTTGGGACGGTGTCCGTGCTTGACCTTCACCGCCGCCCAGCCGCCACGGCGATAGGCCTGATGCGCTTTCACCACCGTGGTCGCCGACAGTTCGCACTGCCGTGCCGTCTCGCGCACCGAAACTCCCGCCCGACACAGCTTCACAGCTCGCCGCCGCCGCTCGTTCAACGCCGCTTCAGGCAACTTCCGCGAATCGATTCTCTCCATGCGCTGTTAGATGCATGAACACCCGAAAACGTTACATCCGTTTAGGGCCGAATCAGTAATATCTTAAGCGTTGGCACGAATGTCGACACTGGACGCCTCAAGCTTGTGCCACCGCGGCGGTTCATCGGGAATCCTGGACCGGTGATTTGTCGTCCTGCCGGTAACGGGTTGAAACCAAAGTGAGGTGAATTGTATGAGTACTCGGTGCGGCGGTTGGATCTATGTATTCTGCTTTTCGCTTGTTTCTGGATTTGCACAGCAGAATGGACCTGCGGGGCAGTCCGAACCTCCGGCATCTGTCCCGCCTGGTAGTGCGAATCACCGCATGACGCTCGATGTGGTCGTGACCGATAAGTCCGGAAGGCCGGTCCCCGGCCTGCAACAGCAGGACTTTACGCTCCTGGACAACAAACAGCCGCAGAAGATCGTGTCTTTTCATGCCGTAGAGGGTGGGGCCGCGACGGCTGATCCGCCCGTGGAAGTCATTTTGCTCGTTGATGAAGTCAACACTTCCTTCACAAAGGTAGCCTTCGAGCGGGAAGAAATCGAGAAGTTTCTACGGCGAAACGGCGGGGAGCTTGCCCGCCCGGTATCGACTGGCCTTCTTTTCCGATTCGGGAACAACGATCGGGACACATCTTCTCGAGATGGAAACGCTGTAATTGCAGACCTGAATCAGAGAAAATCCGGTCTGCGCACAATTGGCAGGTCACAAGGATTTTACGGCGCCAATGACCGGCTACAGTTGTCTCTCCACAGCGCTCGAGCAGTTCGCTGACTATGAAGCGGCAAAGCCTGGACGAAAACTCGTGGTTTGGATTAGTCCGGGTTGGCCCCTTCTTTCCGGCCGGAGCGTGGATACTGACCTCAAAGCAGCAGCAGGGGGTTTTCAACTACCATTGTTGCTCTTTCGGACGGGCTGCGGCGAGGCTCGCATTACTCTTTACGATATCGATCCGTTGGGGACAGCGGACGCGGGCGAATTCCGAACGTCAGATTATAAGCAGTTCCTAAAAGGAGTGAGGAAAGCAAGACAGGCGCAGATTGGGAAACCTGGCACTGCAGGTTCTTGCGTCTCAAAGTGGAGGCCGGGTTCTCAATTCCAATAACGATGTGGCGGGCGAGATCGCAGCGTGCGTTGCGGACGCAAATAGCCTTTTACGTCCTCTCCTTTGACGGCCTTCCCGGGGACGGTCCAAACGAGTACCATGCGCTCGAGATTAAGATCGACAAGCCCGGATTAACGGCGCGCACGCGATCCGGGTACTACGCCCAGCCAGAGCATTATCAGCAATAGCCATTAAGCCTTCGGCCCGCCGCGATGCATGAAATTTGCGATGCGCCTGGGAGTGCGGCAACTTGCTACCGATTTCGGTCAGACCCGCTTGCGGTTGGAGACTGCTGTAGGCGAGCGCCCAGCTCTGGCCCCCCCGGGGCGGCGCAACTCCTGCTTCGTGACTCCGCGTGTCCCCCATTCTTTTCTTTTAGACGGAAAACCCGTCAAGGACTCATTCTGGGCCGGGGAGAGTAATCTTCTGGTTAAACCCTTTTCCCCAGTTCAGGTCCCTTTCGTCGCCCGGGCCGCCCCCACCCCCCCACAGTCCTCCGGGACTAGAAACATCGTCGTTGGTGGCCGGTTTTGGTCAACGGCGGGAACGGGCGCCTGCCACCAGGGAGGGCTAGGTAGGCTCCTGGAATCATGACCTAGCAACAAGTTTGTTGACTTCCCAACTCTTAATAGCCTAAAACGATGATAGGAAATAAGTTTCTCCTTCGGCCAGCAAGCCCCGGGCTAGATTTGTGGGGGTAGGGGCAGAGAGGATAGGGCTACACTCAGTTTCAGGTTTGGGGACTTGAAATTGCTCTCGCACCTCTTCCCCTTGCGGGTCGCGGGATCATTTCGGGGAAAGGGGAAATGTTATCTATGAAAGCAACACCCAGGACTACCCAAAAAATGGCAAGGCAGGCCTTTGGACTGTTATTGGAAATGCGCGAGCGCGAAAATGCTCACCAACTTCTAACCCAAGCCATCGCATTTCTGGAAATGCTGGCGCGGGAGAAGGATGTTAATGCCGCGCCGATCATGCTATCCGTTCGGGTGATGCAACTGCGGAAATCTTAGACTGCGGCCCACGCGAACACCCACATCCAAACCCGTGGAGGCAAAATCCCGGGTATCCCTACACCTCATCCTCACCCGCGCACATTCCTCTTCCAGGGATCGAGTTTTGTAGGATCTGCCCCTGGGGAAGCCGTTCCGGTACAGGCCGCCCCGCATGGCTCCAGCGCACACCAAAGCACTGGACTTAAAGGCCTTCCCACCGGGAAGGCCTTTGGGTGGGCAGGCTATGCACGTATGCGTGCGTATGCTCAACCGCCGCGGGATGGGAAAGTCCAACCCGCGGGTCTGCGCCCACACTTCACCCTGCGCGCGGCGAGTGCGGAACTTTGGGCAATCTCGGGAATTCCGTCCCCTGGCGGGAGGTCATTCTTGCGTGGGCGTGGCGGCGCTGGGCACAGCCGCCGGCGCAACTTCCTGACTCGCCTTGAGCTTGGCCATCTCGCGCTGCAGTTCGGTCGCCAGATCCTCAAGGATCCGCAGTTGCTCGGTCCGGCGCTGAACCAACGATTCCAGGCGCGCCACTTGACGCTGCAGTTTGTGATTCTCGCGGCGAAGATAGATGAAGCTTCCGCCGGGGATTCCCATCGCCGCCCCCGCCCCGGCTTCACCGGCCTTTCCCAATTCCCCGGGTTTGATGTCCGGCAAAGGCGCAAGCCGGGACTGGGTTTGCTTAATGAGCGAATCCAATTCCTTCCGCTCCGCTCCCGGCGGGCAAAGCTGCCGCAGGGCATTGAGCCGCGCCAAGTCGGGGTTATTGCGTCCCCTCTCCCAGTGCTGCACCGCTCCTTTGGTGGCATTCAGCAACCGAGCCAAGCCCTCTTGGCTTACCTCGATCCGCTTTCGAACCCTGCGAATAACCTTCGCTGGAGTCAATGCTTCCATACTGGCGCACCTCGCCTTTAAAATAGTCCTTGACAAATTCAAATTCTAGCCTAGAATCTTTTGGTCTGCTCGTGGAGTCTTGCCGAGGATCCTCCTCGGCAAGCCTCGGCCCCGCTTGCGCTCGCCCACACCTCGGGTGAGCGCCTTTTCCCCTCCGATCCCCTGATCTGAGGAAGCTGTCCTTGAAGAGGTAACTTAACGTGTACGGTACTCAAGAGGTAATTAATCAAGGGCGATTCTCCTCGATCTCTCTCTACCCGTCCAGCCTTCGCCGGTGCCGGCAGACCCAATCTCTGGGACTCCCGTGGGCGATGGATTGTAGCCGGACTCGCGCCTTCCCGGGAAATGGGTCCCTCGCGATTCTCCCCCCAGGCGGCGCTGCCCCAGCCCAATCTGGACTGGCCTTTCCATGCCCGTGGCCTACTCTCTGCTGGCGCATTCTCGGCTAGGGTTCTCGCCAAATTTGGGTCTTGACGCCGCCTATCATACCACGTCCTGCAAATCTCAGGAGCAACACAAATCAATGTCCGGGCAAAAAATCTAAGAGGTCTCCCCGCTTCCCGGTCCGGCCGCATGGTTCGGCCGGGCGCGCGCCTTTATCTGTCCTGTAGCCCAGTCGGCCACAGCGCCTTCTCCGGTCTTGGAGGCGGGGGCACTTCGCCGCTCGGGAATTTTCTACCCTCACGGCTTTCATAATCGCTCGATCCCAAAAGAGGACTAAATATATGTCTAATCTTATATATCCCTTGCCACCGCTCGTGAATATTCCGCCCCGGCCCCCTTCCCGAGCCTTGTGGCGCCCTCGCCGTCCAGCCTTGCCTGGCTCCCGCCCCTGCCGTCCCCGGGCCGTCAATCCCTCCCGCCGTTCCCCTGCCGGAAAAACCGGCCTCCGCCGCCCCTGCCCCTCGGCAGTCGCCGCGGTGCTCGGTAAAAGGCTGCGTTTTCCCTGCCCCCTTCCAGGGACCACCGACGTGCCATTACCACGAACTCCTGCAATCGGAAGCGGAAGCGCTCTTTTCAATCACATCAGCCATCGCACTTGCTGTCGCTCCACGCGCCCTTCGGCATTCCCGACGCCGAGCCCGACGATTCCCGCCAGCAGGATCGAAAACGGCAGGACGCGGAGCGCGAAGCGTTCCTCTTGGACGAGCCTGCCTGATTAACATTCATGCTCCCCAACTCGCCGGCCGATAAAAGGGGTGAACACCGAGCCGGGTGGTAAGGCCGTGGTCATCGCGGGCGCCGGCCAGTGGGGAGGTGGGCATGGAAGTCATCATCCAGGTTGCCTTAATGTTCTTCTTCGTTCAATTTCTGGTGGTCACGACCATAATGATTGTGGCGCTGCTCTTCGCGGGGCCGGAGGAAATGGCGCTGGGCAGCGAACCCGAGCACCAGGCCCTCCGGCGAGGCTGGGGATTTGTCATCCACTTGCCCCATCGCATCTCCCGTTTCGTGGTACGTCTGCTGCACTCGACGCGTTTGCGCAGCGTCCGCTAATATTGCACAAAGTGTAGCGTCGCTACATCTATTTGACCCGAATTCCGAACTCCCTTGCGTTTCCTCTCCGGCTTCCCAATAATGGAGGCATGCTGACACGCAATAACGTTCGTCTGACGCTGGAAGGGGCGCGCGCCATCCTGGCGGCGGCGGAAGCCAAGGCGCGAGAGATCAAGGTTCCGCAGAACATCGCCATCGTGGATGAGGGCGCCCACCTGCTGGTATTTGCCCGCATGGACGGCGCCAAGCTATCCTCGGTGGAAGTCGCCTTGACCAAGGCTCGCGCTGCCGCCCTGCGCCGCGCGCCCACGGGCCCGTCGCCCGCGGGCGAGCCGAGCGTGATGCTTTCCCTCGGCCTAGCGCTGGCCACCGACGGCAAGCTCACGTGCATTCGCGGCGGCCTGCCGCTGATGGTTGACGGCCAATGCGTGGGCGGCATCGGCGTGAGCGCCGGCACCGAGGCGGAAGACGTGCTGGTGGCGCAAGCCGGGGTGGACGCGCTTGGCGAGGCTTTCCGCAATGACCACGACGGCTCAATCCGCGGCGAAGACGAAGCCGGACTATTCCCACGGCAAGCAACTGGCGCAGCAGATTTTCCATGAGACCATGGCGGCCATCGACGTGCGCCACGCCATGCTGGCGAAGCTGAAGTTTGAGGGACGGCGCGCTCATGGCCGGGGAAGTGGCGCATCCTCTTGTCCGCCCGCCGCGCGTGGTGGCGTTTGGCAAGGCGGCAAATCGCATGGCCGCCGTGCTGCGACGAAATCCTGGGCGGGCGGATTGAAGCCGGAGTCTCGGTGGCGCCGGCCGAAACGCAGCAAGAAGCTCGCGAACTTCCACTATTTTGTCGGCGGCCATCCTTATCCCAACGCCGGCAGCCTGGAGGGCGCGCGGGCCGCACTGGAACTCGTCTCCCATCTGACGCGCGAAGACACCGTCATCTTCCTGGTTTCCGGCGGCGGGTCCGCCATCCTGGCGCAACCCATGGACCCGAGCATCACGCTCGCCGATTTGATGGAGTTCAACCGCGCGCTGGTGACCTCCCACCTTCCCATTGAACAGATCAACGTCCTGCGCAAGCACCTTTCCGCGGTAAAAGGCGGCCGGCTCGCCGAGCGCGCTTACCCCGCGCGGCAACTGACGATCTTCATCTCCGACGTGCCCGACGACCTGCCCTCGATGGTGGCCTCCGGGCCGACCATGCCCGATGAATCCACCACCGAGCAGGCTTACGAACTCGCCGAACAGAACAACCTGGCCGCGCCACTTCCCCGCGAGTATCCGGGGATTCTTTGAGCGCCGGGAACTGCCCGAGACTCCCAAGCCGGGAGACCCGCGCTTTGCCAATTCGCATTACTTTTCCCTGCTGTCCAATCGCGACGCGGTGGCGGCGGCCTTGGCGGCGGCGGAAAAGCTCGGCTTCGCAGCCGAAATTGATCGCGGGACCTGGGACGCTGACTATCAACAGGTGGTGCACTCGAACGTCGCCGCGCTCGACGCCCTGTCACAGGCGCACAAGGGTCAACCCGTCTGCCTGGTGGTGGGTGGGGAAGTGACTTGCCCGGTCACCGGCCCCGGCATGGGCGGGCGCAACCAGGCCTTCGCTCTTTACGCCGCGCAGCAGATTTCCGGGCCAGCGCCGCGTGGTGCTGAGCGCCGGCACCGACGGCCGCGACGGGAATAGTCCCACCAGCGGAGCCGTGGCCGACGGGCAGACGGTTTCGCGCGCCCAGGGCCGAGGTCTGGACCCGGCCGCCTACCTCGCGGGCAGCGACGCGTATTCGTTCTTCCGCACCTTGGGCGATACGCTCGATACCGGGTTCACGGATAATAACGTTCGCGACGTGCGCATCTGGCTCGACTTTGGGGCGTGAGCCTTTGTAGTGCCGGAATCTGTCCGGCATGGGCGGGAGGCTTAGAATGCTGAGCGCGGAGTAACACGGACGATTTCGTCTGTCAGAGGCCGTCTCCGCTTGGTAACGGGGAAGCCGCGGACCGACAAATCGCGTCTGCTGCGCACGTTGTCCCACTTTGCGGAGACCATCACCATGGAAAACCTCACTGGAAAAGTTGCTCTCGTGACCGGCGCGAGTCTGGGGATCGGCCGGGCCATCGCCGAAGCTTTCGCCAAAGCCGGCGTGGATGTGGCCGTCAATTACTTTCAGCATCAGGCGGAGGCCGAGGAGGCTGTGCGCATGCATCCGGCGCTCGGGGCGGCGGGCGCTCGCCGTGCAGGCGGATGTCTCGAAATCCGCCGAGGTTTCGCGCTTGGTGAAGACGGTCGAGGAGGGCCTGGGGCCGATTGATATCCTGGTCAACAATTCCGGGATCACGCGTCCCCAGCCGTTGGAGGAAATCCGGGAAGAAGACTGGGATGAACTCATCACCGTGAATCTCAAGTCCGCCTTCCTGGTCACGCAACAGGTGGTGCCGGGAATGCGCGCGCGCCGCTGGGGGCGGATCATCAACATCTCCTCGGTGGCCGCGCATACGGGCGGGGTGGTGGGGCCGCACTACGCTGCGTCCAAAGCCGGAATGCTGGGGTTAACGCACTCCTACGCCAACCTCCTGGTGCGCGAAGGCATTACGGTAAATGCCATTGCGCCGGCGCTGATCTATACCCAGATGGTGGCGGCGAATCCGCGCGCGCGGGCCGACCTGATCCCCGTGGGACGCTTCGGCCAAGTCGAGGAAGTCGCGGATGTGGCCGTCATGCTGGCGGGGAACGGCTACATCACCGGGCAAACGATCAACGTGGACGGCGGATGGTATATGACGTAGAGCTAGCTGACAGCTAACAGCCGACAGCTAAGCAGTCACGTGGTTTCAGTCTGGAGCTAGCCGCCGCCAATTGCTCAGCTTTCAGCTACTCGAGTAGTGACTACTGTCAGCTGTCGGCTGTCAGCAACAAGCTCTTTCAGGGAGGAACTCATGCCGGAATCAATCGGATTCATCGGACTCGGAATCATGGGCCAGCCCATGGCGCTGAACCTCGCCAAAGCCGGCCACAAGCTGGCAGTCTACAATCGCACTCCGGGGAAAACCGCTGCCCTTGAGGCGGCGGGCGCGCGCGTGGCCGCATCACCCGCTGACGCCGTACGCGATGCCAACGTCGTCATCATTATCGTGAGTGACTCGGCGGCGGTGGAAAGTGTGGTGACGGGCAAGGACGGCATTCTTGAAACGTTGCGCTCCGGGGCGATCGTCATCGATTCCAGCACCATCAGCCCCGCCGTCAGCCGCAAGATGGCCTGTCTGGCCGCAGGCAAGGGAGCGAGTTGGCTCGATGCCGCTGTCACCGGCTCAAAGCATGGCGCCGAAAAAGGCGAACTGACCTTCATGATCGGCGGCGACCGCGAGACCTTCGACCGCGCCATGCCCATCCTTCAGGTGCTGGGGAAGAAGCACATTTACTGCGGCCTGCACGGGCTCGGCCTCTCCGCCAAGCTCGCCCAGAACACCATCCAGGCAACCATGGTCGAGGTCTTCTGCGAAGGCTTTGTGCTCGCCACCAAGGCAGGCGTGCGGCCGGAGACGATGCTGGAAATCATCCAGTCCAGCATGGCGCGCGCCGGCATTACCGACTTCAAAGCCCCGTTCATCTTCAAGGGCGACTTCACTCCTTACTTTCCCCTCAAGCTGATGCACAAAGACCTGGAATTGGCCGCCGAAGCCGGCTACGCGCAGGGCGTTCCCATGCCCGTGCTGGCGGCGGTGAAAGAAGTCTACATGGCCGCCAAGGCTCAGGGCAAAGGCGAACTGGATTACGCCGCGATTGTCACCTTCCTGGAGGAACTCGCCGGGGTGAAGGTGCGGACATAAGGCAGTACTCCTCTCCTGGGGATTGACAAAGGCTTATATCCCATTAGGACAATACAGGTTCGCGGGAACATTTGAACCCTCGCGAGAAAACTCGGTACAATTCACGCATGGGAACGGAAATCGTAACCAAGCTTACTTTCGAACAGTTCCGCCAGCTTCCTGATCACGGCAAGTGGAGATTCTTCCCCCTTCCACCACAGCCCATGACCGAGCCACGAAGTTGCCTCTCTATGCCGAGGCGGGCGTCCGGGAAATGTGGATCATCGACCCCCAGGCAAAGACCGTCGAGATTCTAAAGCTCCAGGGGAATAAGTACCTGGTCGAAGCCGCCCTCGCGGAAAGCCGAGCGCTCACCTCGACTTGTTTCCCCGGATGGGAATTTCCTCTCCCGGACCTCTTCGATTTCCGCGGCTGGTTTTAGCGTAATGCATCACCGATATTGGTGCTCGTACCAGGTGTAGCGCGCAACAGCGGCTTCCGGTTCGCGTCTGCTCATCCGCCGGGGCAGCGCGGCTTTGATCCGTTCCGGCGTCATGGGCAATTGCAGAAGCCGGGCGCCGGTGGCATCAAACACGGCATTGGCAATCACCGCGCCCATACAGATGATGGCTGGCTCACCACCCCCTTGCGCGGGTGAGTCTTTGGCATCAATGATGACCGTCTCGATTTCCGGCAACCAGGAGAAATGGGGAATCGTATAAGTGTCGAAATTGGAGTCGTGGATTTCGCCGCCGGTGAATCGAACCTCCTCCGTCAAGGCATATCCCAGGCCCATGGTGATGGCGCCTTCCATTTGCATCCGGGCGCCCTCGGGATTGACGCACAATCCCATGTCTTGCGCGCAGGCGACCCGCTTAACCCGGACGCTCCCGGTGTTCTTGTCCACTTCCACCTCTGCCATGTGGGCCACGTAGGAGCCCGCATCCAACCCACAGGCCACCCCATAGCCGCGCCCGCTGGGAGCTTTCGCCGGCGACCAGCCGAATTTCTCCGCCACCGCCTGCAAGACGCGCCGCATCTTCGGGTCCTGCAAATTTTTCAGCCGGAATTCGACGGGGTCCATGCCGGCCTGCGCGGCCAAGCATGTCGATGTGGGACTCCCGGGCAAAGGTATTGGTGTTGTTGCCGGGAGCACGCCAAGGCCCCGTGGCAAACGGATGCGCGCCCTGCGGGGCTCCCCAGCCGAAACCGTACGTCATGGTCCGATGATGAGGGATATTGTAGAACTGCGGCGCGCCTCGCTCGCCGGCGAAATACTCGGCGTAATCCCAGAACGAAATCAGTCCGGATTCGGTGATTCCGGCTTTGATCTTGACGACCGCGGCGGGACGAAATGTGTCATAGAAGAACTCCTCGGCCCGCGTCCAGCCCACCTGAACGGGCTTTCCGGCCAGCTTGGCCAGCCGTACGGCCTCCAGCGCTTGCTGGATGTTGCTCTTCCCTCCAAAGCCTCCACCCACAAAGGGGGTAATGACCCGGACATTCTGCGGAGGAAAGCCCAGCAAGGATGCCGCCGCCTGTTTCAGAGCGAAGGGCGTTTGGGTGGAGGCCCACACGGTGGCCTTATCTCCCTCGATTTTCGCCAGAGCGGTGTGCGGCTCGATGGCGAGCGTGCGATACATAACTGTTCGAGATATTTCTCTTCCACAAACGAAGCGGGCGGCCTTCTGCCCTTCCGCAAGGTTTCCGCCTTCGGCCACCGTTTCTCCGGGGGGCGCGACTTGGAGCAGGTGATCGAAAATCGTCTTGTCATCCGCGGACGGGGCGGGCCGATCATATTGAGCCTTGATTTTCGTGAGGGCTTCCTGCGCTCCGTCGGGATCCTGGTGCAGGACGGCGACCAGGTCCCCCTCCTGAATCACCTGGGCGCCTTCGACTTCTCGAGCCCCGGCCGTATCCACACGGATGAGCTTGGCGTCGTGGACCGGCGGCCGCAGAATTTTGCCGAACCGCATGCCCGGCTCCGCGATATCTCCGGCGAACTTGGCTTTGCCCGTAACCTTCTCAATGCTATCTCTCCTCAATATAGGTTTTCCGATTATAGTAAAGTAAGACGGAGCCTCGACGGGCACTCCCTTCACGTGCCGCAATATCTTTTTCCCCTTGGCGAGTTCGGCGTAGGTGACTTTCTTCTGCCCCGCGTCCTCATAAACGACGCCGTCTTTGGTCTTGCAGGTGTTCTTTCGCGACTTGCAGGTATTCCGCCGCCAACTCCACGAGCACGGCCTTGGCCTCGGCCGCGGCGGCTCGCAAAGCCGGGCCGAAAATGCGGGTCGTCATGGAGCCGAACGTTCCCATGTCCCAGGGACAGAGGTCGGTATCGCCCATCACCATGTCCACGGAATCGAGGGGAACAGCGAGTTCGTCGGCCAGCATTTGGGCGAGAGAGGTGATGACTCCCTGGCCCATTTCGATTTTTCCGGTAAACCCGGTCACCCGGCCGTCTTCCCTGATCCGGAGGAAAGCATTGAAATCCTGGGGAAGTTGCGGACGCCCAGCCGGGGCCGCCCTCCTGCTGAATGGCGCGCGCATCGGGTAGGGTCAAGAGGACAACGATGCCTCCGCCTGCCAATTTAGAAACTGTCTTCGATCCAAGGGCAGGGCCGGACCGGTGGGCTCGAGGTCAGAGAAATCACGTGCCAGGTATTCTTCATAAGGAGTCGGTGGCGTGCCATTTTCACTTTTCATCGTTGAACTCCTTCGCCATCGGTAGCGGCGGTCTCTGGCCGCCGCTGGAGCTTTTATCGTCGATCAGAGATCGACGCTACAATTCACGGCGGTCAGCGACCGCCGCTACCGCGGGGGATAGTTCACACCTTCCTTCGCGGCGGCCTCGATGGCCTGCACGATGCGCTTATGGGCTCCGCAGCGGCACAGGTTGCCGTCCATAGACTCGATAATCTGGCGGCGTGACGGGTGGGGAGTATTGAGCAGTAAACTGTAAGCGTTCATGATCATGCCCGGAGTGCAATACCCGCACTGAAGGGCATCTTGGTCGACGAAGGCTTTCTGCAAGGGATGAAGCTTGCCGTTCGTTTCCAGGCCTTCAATGGTCGTGACCTCCTTGCCCGCCACGTCCTTCACTTCGAGCGTACAAGAGCGCACGGCTTTGCGGCCCACCAGCACCGTACACGCTCCGCAAAGCCCTTCTCCGCAGCCGTACTTGGTCCCGGTCAGGCCCAGGTCATAGCGCAGAACCCACAGAAGGGCGCGGCTGGGGTCAACCTTCAGACGCACAGCCTTCCCATTGAGGTTAAATCCGAAGTTCTCTTTCACGCGGACACCTCCCCGATGTTCACGATGTGGACGGCGAGGGTCTCTCGGGCGGGAGACTTTGATTGCTACCCGGCATTATAGCCCTATTCACCCAGCAAATTCTCCCAACGCACCGGCCTGAAATTGCGAGTCAATTGTAGTATCGCACTTCCTCAGTGGGAATGCGATTCCGTCGCCCAATCCGCCGCCCCCAGGGCCTTGTTGCCTCGGCTTAGCCTTGTCCTGAGGAGTTATCCGGCTCTCCAACTCCGCCGCCAACGCCGCTGGGTTGCGGTTGATGTGTTGGAGCAGCCCCGTGTCCCACACCCAATGAAGATTATCGGGATGACCGTCAAAGATCAGATAGCGCGTATTGCCGCGCCTGTCTCTGTTGTCTTCCTCATGAAGAAGTGGGTGCAAGTCGCCGACGAGGGGTTTAACCAGTTGCGATTGCCTGAAGAAAGAGGGGCGGGATGACGTCGAGTCGGGGCTTGGTCTTGGAGGGCTTCTCGTTCAGTTTGGGTGCCTCAAACCGAAAACGAGAACCAGCGACATAAATTGGGTCCATCTCGATACTGATCCATTGGCGTCCAAGTGATTCAACGGCCTCACCTGTAACATTGGAGCCGGCAAACGGGTCGAGAACAATGTCGCCGGGCTTGGTTAACAGCTTGACGAAAAATTCCGGAAGGGCTTGCGGAAAGCGTGCCGGATGTGGCTTGATGCCCTCATCCCGGCAGCGTCGTAAATAGTGGCTCGTACTGGCGGTATTCGCAAACTGGAAAAGGTTGGGCGGTATAGAGCCGGCATTGTCTTTTTGAAACTTTGTACTGATATTGTGTCCTGAGGGGCGAAGCTTTGCCTTGTATCCGTTTCGCAGCAATTCCTTCATGCTGTCGCTATAGGGGGCCAAGACGCGGCGATTGTCAGCGTCTACAAAGGGGTCTTGCGTCAGCCGCCTCGGGCCTCGAACGAGCACCGACTCTGTATTACTGCGAGGCCGGGGAATTTCAACCGCCAGCCACCAAATGCCAACGGTCTCCGTCGAATCGAATCTGCCCGCGCCGTTTCAGGAATTGTTGCGCATTCCGTACGTAATGCTTCCATCGTTTGCCAAAATGAACGCCGTCGATTACCCTGTCGATTGAGTCGTCGCAAACATCCGGGTTCAACTGCTGGATAAATGGATGCAGTTCAGTCGTGCGCAAAGGGCCTCTGGCGAGCAGAAAGAGAATCGAATCGGAAAGAATCGCGTGTGTCGTCTTGCCCTTTGCCCGGTGGCGCAGGATCTGAAAGCGTGTAGCCTTGAGCTTTTCGTCAAACGCCCGTCGTGCCTGGGACCGAACCGACTGTTCCGCCTTTTTGAAAAGGCCTTTCAATTCGCTGATCGTGGCCAGTAGGCTCTCGACGTCAGGTGACTCGACCTTCGCTCCTAGCAACGCGTAGCCCTCGAAATCTCGACGGATTTCGACAACAACGTGTTCGTCACTGAAGGCAACACCGTACTCAATGTTGCCTGTGAGCCCGGGTTCGGTCAGGTTGGCGGAGGTTATGATTGCGACGCGGTTGTCTGCTATGTACGCCTTGGCATGAAGGCTGGGGAGATGAGTTAGTTCGAACTTGGGAAGGGTCTTGCTCAGACCCACGAGCGCTTCCAAATCAAGTGCTCCCGACAAGGCGCTTTCAGGGCGAAGATTAGTAACCACCCTCACGGACACTCGGTTCTTGACACCACGCCGCTCCAAGTCGGACAGAATCTGTTCTGTGGAGCGAGTCTTGATGAAGGGCGATACGAGCATCAGGTCGTCTTGGGCGGTCGAAACCAAGCGACGAAAAGCCTCCGTCCAGGGGCTTCTGATAAGTTCCGCTCTGGTCGAGATGGGAGAAATCAAGTGACTATACGTTTTCCGCAGTGGTGTTACTGGCCTGTGGGGCCAAGCCCCAGGGGCTCCACTTCTGTGCCAACCGGATGCGGTCGTCAGCGTACTTAATGAGGGCGCTGTGAATAGCAGAGTGGTCTTTGATGACCTTCCGGAGAGCAGATCCATCAACAAAGATAATTTTCAGACCGACGGCGCTCGCTATTGTCCGCCGGTACTGGTATGCGCTCGCGCTAGCGTTCTGCGTGCTGACGATCAAAATTACGTTGGCGAGTGTTGCCTTTTGGATTCCCACTTCGCTGGCAACAACTTCCATGGTGATTGGGCCGAATCTGCATTGGACTTGCCAGCGCGAATAGGGTTGCCGGGCGGCGCGAAGGAAGGCGTTCACCTCGCCGCCCCCGGCGATCTCGCCGTCTGTCTCGCGCCAGCCCATGAAATCCAAGTCGAGCATTTGACACAGGCGAATTGCCAGCCATTCGAGAGCTCGCCCTCGCTCGTTTTGATCCTTGCCCCTCTCGACGGTCTCTACGATCTGAGCCAACGACTTGGCACGTATCTCCCGAATTTCGGCAAATCCCGCAGAACGGTAAAGCGCCCTTAGGATCGGCTCGGCAATTTGTTGTTCAAACCTTTCGGTGGGCCTGATGTCTGCTGGCTTTCCGCCCCTTCCCTCAGGTGTTTCCGTGTCTTGCTTCGCCTTCTTGCGAAGCTCTATCAGTCCAACATCGCTGAGCGGCATCAAGACGGCGGAGACAATTTCTTTCCAGTTGTAACGTACCTCGCCAGCATACAGATTCTCGGCGTGCTTGCAGACCGCATTGTAAGGAGACCAATCGCTGATGTTGAGAGCGACAATTGCCCGCAGGAATGCGATCTGTTCCCTCGTCAGGCCCTTCATGGAATCGACCACAGCAGGTTGTGTGCCCAGTTGGGACGCATATTCTTTTTCGTTTACGTGATACTCCGTAAGCAGCTTAGCTTCCCGAAGCCAACTGAGCACGCCCGACAAATCACTGAAATTGTCGCTTACTTGGTAGCCGCGCTGGCGTAACTCATCGGGCAGGGTTGCCAGGCTGATCTTCAAAGCGGCGCGGTCCATTTCTCGCAGCGTTTCAACGATGCCCATGCCATCATTATCGACAAGAATGTGCTTTGCCATGAGCTCATGAGCCCGATCCTCAGAACCTTGGAGCGCGACGAACTGATTGCCGAAGTCTGTCAGATCAGCGCCCCCCGCGCCGATGATGCCGTGCGCGCGGAGGGCAATCAGCGTATTCCCCGCCAGCTTCCAAGAGTCAGCCTTGTCCTTGAAAAAAGCAGCACCGATGGCGGTGCGCAGGCGTTTAGCGTCACCCGCGTTCTGGCGAACAATAGCAAGCAGCCGCTTGAGTGGAGTCTGCTGCGGCGAGAATTGCTGAGTGTATGGTACGCGTAGTTCCATTACGGCCAGATGTCACTCCGCGTTACATCATCGATCTGAAGATAAAGCCATTCGCTGTCAAAGTCAACGTCCGATTTTTCTGCAACTGCCGCACGTCCGCGTGGGGCACACACTGCCTCTCACGCATAGGACCCACGAACGCGCACAACGTCGCTGTTACCGCGTCCTATCCGTGAACTCCCATGATTTCATGGCGCTCGCCGGCGGAGTGGGTCACAGTCCGCCGGATAAGGATAAGAGATTCAGTAGAATATGTCTGGTGGCTCTCCAAAACACCGTGGCCGAAAGCCAGCAACTGGAACGTACTCAAAGAGTACAGCAATGATATGATCCGGCTCAATCGAAATGGATTGCGCGGTACGGTCCGCCCGTCTGGACATGTCATTCGCCAGTCCTTCAAGGGGATTGCCGCTGGTGGCTCCATTCCGTCAAATGTTACCGAGGCATCTTTCCCCGACCTTCCCGAAACGATGCTGGCCATGGGGAACAATTCCGCCAACGATCAGTATATAACGCGTTGCAAGGAGGCAGGCATCAAGATTCATCCTGCGAGGTTTCCTGCTCTTCTGCCCAGGTTCTTCGTGAAAATGCTGACCGAACCCGGTGACCTCGTCCTCGATCCATTTGCGGGCTCCAACACCACGGGCGCAGTCTGCGAGGAACTCGACAGGCGTTGGATCGCCAGCGAAGCCGTAGAAGAATACCTCAAATCAAGTGAGTTTCGCTTCGGTGCGCCGACGGAGGAAGCAGCTTCAAACCCACGACAATCGGCTCTTTTCTAACCATGCCCAAGCGCCGCCGATAACGGATGCCTGAAGCAAGCATAAACTTGGCAGGGACGAATTCGCGTAAAATCCCCCAAGCCGCAGAGCCAGCGTAGCGCGGACCGGTTCTTTAGGTCCGCGGCTTTTCGCGGTCATTTGGGGACGAACCGCGGACCTACAGAACAGGTCCGGGCTACACACTCGCCGCGATTTTCGAATTTCGAATTTCGATTGCGGAGGAAACATCATGGATTTGAATCGATGGTTAAGGATGCTTGCAGGATCGTTTGTTCTGGCTTCCCTGGCCTTGGGTTACTGGGTGAGCCCGAAATGGTGTCTCTTTACAGCCTTCGTGGGCCTCAATCTGCTCCAGTCGGCATTCACCAACTGGTGCCCGATGATGACCTTCTTGCGCAAGCTCGGCGTGAAGCCTTAGCGTTGTCCATTTTCCACTTGCCTTGGGGGAGCGCCGGGGTAGGCACACTTCGCCTTTCGCTGCGGCCCTTAACATGATGACCTTGACATGTTTATTAACATCGAAGGACGAAAGGCCGCGTTGAAATCCCGCTCGAAGCGGGATAACTGCGCGCACAACGCGCTACCAGCTTAACGTGTTTATCAACACCTAAGAACGAGAGCCCCGGAGTAATCCCGCTGCGCGGGATAACCATTCGCTCCGCGCCCCGCTCCATACCCGAAAAGGTGATTTTCCCGAAGAATTTCACCACCAAAAGCCCCCCCCAAAAAGCTCCAAAAGCCTTGACAACTTGCGGTGTGCGATATAGCGTAACGGCGGTCCGGCTTCCGCAAAGGTCGGCCCTATCCTAGTGCCGGGTGCGAATTCTCACTAACGGGTTTAGAAGCCGTCCCTTCCCGGTCGAGACATCTTAGGCACAATGGGGATGCGGTGCGCTCAGCGCCGGGAGCGCCTGCGAGCTCCAGCAACTTTCCACCGGCTATAGTTGGAAGAGAGGTTTGTGATGCCCCCAACCGTCAACGATTTGTTCATCCCAGGTAAGGCGTATAAAGCAATGACCCAGAAAGGCGCTCCAACCACGTGCTACGAGCTAGCCGTCTTCAGCTTGGTGGTGACAGGTAACCTCAAACGGGCGGTGTTTGAGGCGTGGGCGTATGGGAGGCCCATGAAGCCCAAAGCCGACACATTCGAAGTCATCATCCCCGAGACGGATGACCGCATTATCAACCCGCAAGAACTCCCCCCCAACTCGATCGTAGGCTTTTATCGCCGATTTCGCGCTGACGAGCGTTCGGTTGTCGACAGCGAGACCAGAGCAGGCTGGGTTATATATCACATGGTTCGCACCATGGGAGTGGCAAACTCCACGTATGTGCTGGGCGGCAACAACGGCGACCGCTCGGTGGGTCAGACGGCAACTAAACCGGGATGGTCGCGTAATGATGTTACGGTGATGTTCGACTGGACAGGCGCGGAGGAGACGAGCATGGCTCCGATGGATGGTCTTCCTGCGAGGAACTCGTATTTTGCGTTGGGAGCGGATGGAACGCGAAAGCAACAGTTTGTTGCGTTCGCTGCGCCGATAGTAACCGTCGTCCAGCGTCTCAATCATGCTTACCCAGGGCCGCTTGTATTTGGGTAGGAAACAGGGATTCTCGCTCGTCCCGCTCGGCTTGAGGTTGCCAATCGCGCTTGGCTCCCTGGCCGGCTGGCGCAGACTACTGCCTTTGGGAGTCTGCGAGCCCGAAGACTTCGTAAGTTGACCTCAACGCCTCCAATCCACGCGGAGAATGGACGCATCCTGCCAATAGTAGCGGGGTAGCCACACTCAGCAAACCGCTGCCTGTGGCTCCCCGCTACCCGCTTTAACGGGACGCTAGAGGATAACGTTCCTATAACTACGCCGTAGTTGATCAAGATCGCGGGAGAAAGTCATGAGAAAACATTGTTTTAGGGCGTTGCTGATGGTTATTGCCGCAGTCATGGTAGCTCTCGCCCAGGAGGCCGTCCAAAGTCCTGCGGGTGCGAGTGAGGTGCTGACGCGCACAGTCAGCAATCTCAGTTCTTCTCCCGAGCCAGGCGATGTGGCCTTCCAGGTCGCGATGCTGGGAGCGGGCGCCCCGGGAGGTGAGGCAAGGGTTGAGGGCTGCGCGGAAGCGCCCCAGAAATCGATTGGCATCCGCGGGACTACGTTGAGAGAGGCCTTAGACAGCATCACAGCCGCCGATCCCCGCTACCGCTGGGAGGTACACGAGGGTGTGGTGAACCTCGTGCCTGCGGAGGGCCTTCCGGCCCTGCTGCGGCTTCGCATCGCTGAGTTCGACTCCAAAGACGCTGCTTACACCCAAACCGCTGAAGCATACCTGTTCGGTCTATCCGAGGTACGAAATGGAGCCGCAAAGCTCGGCCTCACGCAGGTCTTTTGCTGTGGCGCACTCAGCAGCGTCTCGCCCGGTCCTCCGACCCCGCAGGAGCCTCTTAATGTTCTCCTGAAAAACGTTACCGTGCAGGATGCCCTGAATGCCCTCGTCCGCATAAACAAGCGTGGAGTTTGGATCTACCACGAACGACGCTGCGGTACCCCAAACACATTTAATTTCAATTTCACAGAATGACGGTATGTGATCGATGCAGAGTTGTTCCGTCAACTAACGGATGGCGCCCTACTTGTTTAATGCCCGTCTCCCGCGCCCAACCGCCGAGCTGCGCTCTGCGCCGGCCCGCCCAAAACCAAGAATTTCTCTTCCCTCGCCCCCTCGGGGGAGTCCGATTTCTGGACCCCGATGGGGCCCATCGGACCCCCGGAATCGGTGCGGGGGACCGCAAGGCGGAGGGGGCGCCCAGGTTTTGCGGGTGGAGGTGAGGGGGACAGCCCTCCCATGAACGCGCTAAGCCAAGTTTGCATTGAGCGGCGCGGCTTCGACCACAGCCAGAATGGCCGCGCCCCATCCCCTCACGTGACACACTTAAAGAGCCGTAACGAGGGAAGAATGATGAGTGACGAGCAAGAAAGGCAAAAGAGCAGTAACAAGTGGCCCCAGGCAGGAAAGAGCCAAGGTCTAAAGCGGCGAAAACGAGCGGCGCCGGCGACCAACCCCCGCGTGATACACCACTCCATATCGGTTATCGGCAGGATCGGTTGAGAAGATGAATTAATTTGCTCCGTCCGACGGTTTTCAATGACCCGATGGCCCGATCTTCCGATCTCACGATTACTCAATCACCCGATCAGCCGATGAACCGATGGCCCGACGGACAGATGAACCGCTCTCTCGATCTTTCCCGCGTGATAAAATGAGCCGAAGACATCCCCATGCGCGAATTTCCATTGCCGCAAGAAATTCTCAAGGTTTTCGAGCGCCAGCCGGGCAAGACGTTTCGGCTGCGCGAGTTGGTGGTGGAGCTCGGCTTGCGGTCGAGCCAGGCGCGCGACCTCAAGAACGCGCTGAAAGATCTCTCCCGCCATCGCCGCATCGTTTATCTGAAGAAAAATCACTTCGCGCTGGTCGGCAGGATAGCGCCGGGCTCGCTCTCCAGCCCTGCGGCTCTTCCACCGCGCCATGGCAGGGAGGGTGCGGCCGCGCAGCCTGGCGAGCCCCGAATCCCGTGTCCCGAATCCCATGACCGCGCGGTTGCGCGGGGCCAACGTGGTCACCGGCCGCCTGATTGGCCATCGCGATGGCTACGGTTTTGTGGTGCCTGACGCGCCGCTGGCGGGCACCGACCAGGACATCTACATCTCCTCCGACGGCATGGGCTCCGCCATGAACGGCGACCGCGTGGAAGTGCAGGTGCTTCGCGCCAAGCCCGACGGGCGCCGGGAAGGCCGCATCCTGCGTGTCACCGACCGCGCCCAGAAGACCGTGGTGGGCCAGTTTCATTGCGGCCAGCGCTACAACTATGTTATGCCCTTCGATCATCGCATCCCGTTCGAAATCGTCATTCCGCGCGGGGAGGAGTGGCCGCGACGGCGAGAGCCCTGCGCCCGCGCCGCAGCCGCGATCGCCAGTTTGGGGGCGAGTCGGAACAGCAAGTCCGAGGTCCGAAGTCCGAAGTCCGAAGCCCGCGCGACCTGGAAGGCCTGGTGGTGGACGTTGAGATCACCAGCTATCCCCGCCCGGCGGCGTTGCCGCGCGGCCGCGTGGTGGAGATTCTCGGCCGGCGCGAGGATTTCGGCGTGGACGTGGAAATCATCATCCGCAAATTCCACCTGCCGCACCGTTTTCCCACGGAGGTGCTCGCGGAGGCCGGCGCCGCGCCGCAATACATCCCGGAGCGTGACCGCGAAGGCCGCCGCGATTTCCGCGGCCTGCCCATCGTGACCATTGACGGCGAGACGGCCAAGGATTTTGACGATGCCGTGCTGGTGGAGCGCCGGGCGAATGGGAATTACCTGCTGCACGTGCACATTGCCGACGTGGCCCACTACGTGCGCCCCGGCACGGCGCTCGACCGCGAGGCGCGGCTGCGCGGCACCTCCGTCTATTTCCCCGACCGCGCCGTGCCCATGCTGCCGCTGGAGCTCTCGAACGGCATTTGCAGCCTCAATCCCCACGTCGATCGCCTGGTGATGTCGGCGCTGATGGAGATCGATCCGCAGGGACGAATTGTCGAGTACGAGCTCGTGCCGGGAATCATCCGCAGCGCCGAACGCATGACCTATACGGCCGTTCGCGACATTTTGTCGGGCGAGCACGCAGCCATCGCCCGCACTGCGCGCCCATTATCCAGATTTCAAGTTGATGGAGGAACTCGCGCTCATTCTCAATCGCCGGCGCGTGCAGCGCGGCTCCATCGATTTCGATTTGCCGGAGCCGCTGATTGAGTTCGACGAGTTTGGCCGCATGGTGGGCATCACGCGCTCGGAACGGAACTTTGCCCACCGCCTCATTGAAGAATTCATGCTGGCCGCCAATGAAACCGTGGCCGGGTATCTTGAGCGCCGCGGAATTCCCTCGCTCTATCGCATCCACGAGAAGCCGGAAGCGAAGAAGGTTCTGGAGTTTGAAGAGATCGCGGCGACGTTCGGCTACTCACTGGGAGTGGAACTGCCTGCCGCCCAGCGCTTCCGCCCGAGCAAGCGCGACGAGCGCGACCGCCACACGCGCTTCATCGAGCGAGTGGAGACGAAAGAACTGGAGATCAGCCCGCGGCACTACCAGCGGCTCACCCAGCGCCTGGAGGGCAAGCCGGAGGAGCGCATCCTTTCCTACCTGATGCTGCGCTCGCTTAAGCAGGCGCGCTATTCGGAAGAGAACGTCGGCCATTTCGCGCTCGCGGCCGAGACCTATACCCATTTCACTTCGCCCATCCGCCGTTATCCCGATCTGATCGTGCATCGGATTCTCAAGGCCGCGCTCGAACGGGAGGGCGGCAGCGCGCGAGTTGCGGGCGATGCTGGGGATCATCTCGCTTCCGCGGCAGCAAAGCAGGAAGCGCCGCGGAAACGTCGCGGGACGGCAACGGAGAAGCGCCACGAGCCGGCCTCCATCAGCCCTGGAGCGCCCGTCGCCGCGTCAAACCCTACCCGGCGGCGCATTCGTGCTCCCCCAGGAGCTCCACGCCCTCGGACTGGCAACCTCGGAGGCCGAACGCCGCGCCGCCGACGCCGAACGCGAGCTCATCGAATGGAAGAAAGTCTCCTTCATGGCGCAGCACGTGGGCGACGAGTTCGACGCCCTCATCATCAGCTTGATCAAGTTTGGATTCTTCGTGGAGCTTACGGACCTGTTTGTGGAAGGCTTCGTCTCGCTCTCCACGCTGGGCGATGACTATTACGTCTACCGCGAGCGCGAGCGCGCCATCATTGGCCAGCACACGCACCGCGCCTTCCACCTGGGCGAACGCGTGCGCGTGCGGCTGGACCGCATCGATCCATCGGGCAACAAGCTGGAATTCTCTTTGGCAGCCAACAGCCAATAGCCGAAACGGACACAAACTGTTGACTGTAAGTTGTCGGTTGTCAGCTTTCTTTATACAGCCAGGCGGAAACCAGCGTCGCCAAAATCGCGCCCACCCAGAGGTCGAGCATCCACCCGAGCGTGATGAAGCGGCTGAAGGGCGCCCAGGCCGCCAGCGAAAGGCTGAGGGGGAAACCCATCACGAAGCCCATCAGTAATCCCACGCGCAGTGCGGTGATGGGCCCCGGCCCGAGGGTAGCGCGCGCGGACACATACACCCAGGTCAGAATGTAGGTCAGGAGGAACAACGTCACGAACCAGTAGACCACGAAGAGCGGGTAGCGCGGTTGGGGTAAGAATGCTTGGTGCGCCTGGGCGAACTGGTATCTTGGAATTCAGGATCACCATGTTGACGATTGTGCTCCAAATTCCCCAGACGACGCCGCCTGCCAGGGTACCCAGAGCGACACGACGTAAGCCGATCGTAACCATAGGGGAGCCTCCTCTCAAAGGTCTATCCCGGAGAGAGACCTTAGTTGCCGGGCATCGTACCGGCGGGCGGAAGCGGTGTCAAGCAGCATGAGATCTCCCTTGCTTGCGGGCGGGCGTGAAAACCGATATTCTAACTTCCGCTGAATTTACCCGCAGGCTTTGCCAATCGTCGCCGCCTCGGATCGAGAAGCCGTCGCATGAAGCGAGTTCTGATTCTTCACTACCATGAAATCTGGCTGAAAGGCGGGAACAAGAACTACTTTCTCAGCCGGCTGCGCGACGCCATCCGCCAAAGCGTGGCGGATCTGCCAGTCGCATCGCTGGAAAGCATTTCTGAGCGCCTGATCCTCACCCCTGCTGATGACGCGGCCCTTCCCCACATCATTGAGCGCTTGCGCCGGGTTTTCGGCCTTGCTTACATTGCCGTGGCGCGGGAAGTGCCGAGCCCGCTCGAAGCTCTGGGCCCGGCGGCGTGCGAGATGATGGCGGAAGCAAATCCTCGCAACTTCGCCGTGCGCGTCAAAATTGCGGACTCGGCTTATCCCATGAATTCCATGGAACTGGAGCGCGAACTGGGGCGCATGGTATTGGAACACCTGCGCGCGCGCGAGGCGAGCGTGCGCGTCAAGCTCCACGAGCCCGAGGTGACCTGCCAGGTGGAGATTGTTCCGGGGAAGGCGCTGATCTATGCCCAGCGCGTGGAAGGCCCCGGCGGCCTGCCCGCGGTCACCAGCGGGCGTTTGGTGGCGCTGCTTTCCGGGGGATTCGATTCCTCCGTGGCGGCCTATAAAATGATGCGCCGCGGCTGCCACATCACCTTTGCACATTTTTTCGGCAACCCTTCGCCCGCGCGCAACCCCTCCTCGGGGGTGGCGGAAGACCTTGTCCGCACCCTCACGCCCTATCAATTTACCTCGCGCCTGTATCGGATTCCCTTCGACGCCGTGCAACGGCAGATTGTGGCGGGCGCCCATGAAAGCTACCGGGTGTTGCTGTACCGCCGCATGATGGCGCGCATCGCCCGGGAAATTGCGCGTGCGGAGCATGCCCTGGGTCTCGTCACCGGCGACAGCGTCTCCCAGGTGGCCTCGCAGACCCTGCATAACCTTATGGCGATTGATCAGGGGATTGACCTGCCGGTTTATCGCCCTCTCGCCGGCGACGACAAAGCGGAGATCCTCCGGTTGGCGCGGCAGATCGGGACCTACAAGATTTCCTGCGAGCCCTTCGAAGATTGTTGTCCGCGTTTCATGCCGCGCGCTCCCGCGATTTTCGCCCGCCCGCAGGAACTTGACGAGGCGGAATGCCGGCTGGATATCGACGCCCTGGTTCGCTTGGGCCTGGATGGCGCTACTTGCATTGATTACAAGTTTGAGCGGGGCGAAGTCACGGCGCGCGAAGGTTCCTCGCGCCGGATCGAGAATCGTCCGGCGGGAAGGAAAGCCGTCGAGGGGCAACCGGCTGCCCGCGACGCAGCTTCCAAGTGAAGGTGTGGACCGCCGCTGCCCAGCTTTGGAGTGCGGCAGCTTGCTGCCGCTTTGGCTCAAGCCGGGTTGCTGGTTGGGAATGGTGCTCCCGGTTGATATTTCCGCGAGCAAGCTGCTGAGGAGGAAAGCGGCAGCAAGCTGCCGCACTCCAAAGCTTCGCCCGCGCGCTAGAACTGTAGAGTCGTCATTAGAGCGTCCAAGCGTGGTGGAAAGTCCGGGTTAGAACGTAGAGGTAATGAGTTCAAATGCTTTCGCCCGTCCCTCCGTTCCTGCCGGCTCATCGATGTTCGTTGACGGCTCTCGGGGCGCTTCCTATAATTGCTTGCTGTACTCGGAGTCATCCTATGGTTAAGAGAATTCTCGCCACCCTGCTTGTGCTCTGCGCCCTTCCGGGATGGCTCCCGGCGCAAGAGACAAACCCCAGTACGCCTCCGAGCACGGTGCAAACCCCCACCAATCCCACCATCATCAAAATTCCTGTTTACCTGGTCAACGTGCCGTTGACGGTGACCGATAAGAAGAATCGCCTGGTCATCATGATGACCAAAGATGACTTCAACCTTTTCGAGGACGGCAAGCCACAGACCATCCAGTATTTCAGCCGTGAAACGGACTTGGCCCTGCGCATTGGCCTTCTGATTGATACCAGCAATAGCATTCGCGACCGCCTGCGCTTTGAACAGCAAGCGGCCACCGATTTTCTCTCCGACACGATCCGGAGGGGAAAGGACCAGGCCTTTGTGGTGGGCTTTGACGTGGAGCCACAACTGGTTCAGGATTACACGGACAACGTCGAGAAACTCTCCGCCGCCATCCACGGCTTGCAGGCGGGAGGCGTTACCAGCCTCTACGACGCAATTTACTTTTCCTGCAAGGAGAAACTGCTCTTTTTCCCGCCTCCCGAGCCCTACCTGCGCCGCTTGATCATCGTTATCAGCGATGGTGAGGACAACCGGAGCGAGCACACCCGCGAGGAAGCGCTCGCCATGGCACAACGGGCGGAGGTGACCATTTTCGCCATCAGCACCAACCGCAGCGGGGCCGAGCAACGCGGCGATAAGGTGCTCAAGCGGCTGGCAGAGCAAACCGGCGGGCAGCGCCTTCTTCCCCTTCGAAGCCAGTGACCTGGCAGAGGATTTTCGAGCGATCGGGCGCGATCTACGCACCCAATTCCTGCTCAGCTATACTTCCACAAATACCGCCCGGGACGGAACCTTCCGCAACATTTCGATTCAGCCTGTTGATAAGAGCCTGCACGTTCGCGCCAAGTCGGGTTATTTCGCACCTTCTCAATAGCAGATGGGATCTGCGTCTCAGTCCTCGTTACCGGAAGGCCGGGACCCCTTCCTCTACCCTTCCGGCGCATAGTATCCGCGCCGGGCGTTCACCTTGGCATTCCCCGTCGCGAACTTTGACTTCGATCTTGCGGAAGGTCCCGTCCAGTTTGGTGTTGGTGGGCGTATACCCCAATAAATACTGCGTGCGGAGTTCGTTGGCAATCTGCTGGAACGCCGTCGGAGGTATCCTCGCTCGTTTTTCGCTTGGATCACCCGGCCACCGGTTTCGTCGGAGAGCTTCCGCAATACCGAGTCGCCGCCATATCCCATCCCCTTGCCGGCTGTAGAATGCCCGATCGCTGATATCGATCGAATAGATGATGACGTCCGCTTTTTGCGCCGCCTCCAGCGCCGTGTCCAACTTGACTTTGCTTCCTTGGTCTTCACCGTCCGTCAGCAGGATGAGAACCTTGCGGCCCACTTCGTTCTTGAGCAACTCGCGCGCCGACAGGTAGACGGCATCGTAAAGGTGCGTCGCCCCGCCCGAATCGCCCGAGGGATAGGTTCCCGGGGTGCGGACCCCTCCTCCATTGATCTCAGTTTCGTCGATGGCTTTGTCGAGCAGATGGAGGTCCGCGGTGAAGTCCTGGAGCAGTTCCACCTCGACGTCGAAGTGCAAAACGAAGGTGAGGTCTTTGGGTCGCAGAATCTCCCGGAGGAATGCTTCCGCTTCCGACTTCTCCACTTCCAGCACGCGACCCTGGCTGGGACTGGTGTCCACCAGGATGCCCATGGTAATCGGCGTGTCGGCTTCGCGCGCAAAGTAACGGATGACCTGTGGCTCTTGGTCTTCTTCCAAAATGAAGTCGTCTTTGTTGAGGTCGGAAACCATCCGGCCGTTCTTCTCCCGCACCACGGCGTAGACGTTCACAACCTCCGTGGTGACCTTCAGGGTTCCACCCGGCGGTGGAAGCTCTTGGCCCTGCTGGGCGCCGGCGAAGGTTGCTGCCAATATCCAAATGCAGAGTGAGCAGACGATGTCTCGCATAATTTTCAGGCGATGGGTGGGAGATGCAGGAGCCGTGTTCATGGTTGTCCTTGGGGCGCCCTCGGCCCTTATGCCTTGGATGCAAACTTGAGATTGCGCGTCGGGCCCGGTTTCTTCATCAATCCTTGGGACGAATCCTGCCGTCCCCCTGCCGCTCATCAAGTTTACCTTGAATATGAATCGAAAAGACGGTGAACCTTGCCTCCACCGGCTGGTGGGGCGATCTCTATCTGCGTTTTAGTGGTCACCCATGGGTACGAACGCACTCGTGATCTTGCGTGATGCTCCAAATATTTTCTTCGCACTTCACTTTTTCGTCGTCAACAATCACTTTCCTCTTGACAAGATAATTCGGTTACTCTAAACATGATGATTGAATACGCGCTCCGCCAGCAACGCTGGCCGGAAAATCTAAAAAGCTCGGAGGAGAATAGAATGGCAGCGAAAAAGAAAGCCAAGAAAAAGAGGTAAGCCTCTTTCGGAAAATTGAACGGAACTCTGGGGGGTGCAGCGATGCACCCCCAAAGTTTTTTGGGGGCACGCTTTTTTGTGCCATCACCGCATGGATAGGGCGTAATTCCCATCCGTTCCCACCCGCTCCCTACGCCACCGAGACAGCATCTGACCCTCGCCACGCCGCGGGGGATCTACTCTTTCACTTCTTTCTCCGGTGCCACCAGCGCGCGCGGGGCTTCATCCACAGGTTCGAGTTCGGGGATCTCCTCGCCCGTTGCCGCTCCCAACTCCTTGAACTTCCGTGCCGACACCAACACGCGGCCTTCCATTGAACCCACGGCCTTGTTATAGGAATCCACCGCGCGTTCGATGGACGAGCCAAGAGTTTGGAAGTGGCCGAGGAAGGTTTTCAGGCGGTCGTAAAGCTCTCTGCCCAGTTCACTGATCTGTCGGGCGTTCTGGGTGATCTTTTCCTGCTGCCAGAGATAAGCTGCCGAGCGCAACAGCGCGATGAGCGTGGTAGGCGTTGCCAGCACAACTTTCTTTTGCATCCCATCGTCGATGAGTTGCCGGTCCTGTTCCAAGGCCGCGCTGAAAAAAGACTCTCCCGGCAGGAACAGCACCACCAATTCCAGCTCGGGACCTACTTGCTCCCAGTACTTGCGTTCCGCAAGCTGATTCATGTGGGTTCGTACCAGCTCTCCGTGAGTCGCCAGCGCATCGGCTCTTTCTTTTTCGGATTTCTCCGGATTGACTGCGTCGAGGAAGGCCTGCAAGGGAACCTTGGCGTCGACCGCGATGCGGCGATTGCCGGGGAGATTCACGATCATGTCCGGCCGCTGCCGTCCGGTTTCTGTGGTGATGGTTTCCTGTTCCGTGAAATCGCAATGCTCCGACATTCCGGCCAGCTCCACGACTCGGCGCAAAGTTAACTCCCCCCACCGGCCACGAGCTTTCAGCGGTGAACTCAAGGCGCTCGCCAGATGCTTCGTCTCTTCCTCCAAGCGCTTATTGGCCTGGGCCAGAGTCCGCAGTTGTTCATCCAGGGTGCCATAAGCCTTTTGCCGGGCCTTTTCCATCTCCAGGATCTGGAGCTCGTATCGACCCAGAGATTCCTTGAGGGGGCCGACGAGGCCATCAATGGCCTTCTGCCGCGTATCCAAATCGCCCTTGGCTTGCGCCTGCAAGGTTTCAAACTGACTGCGCGCCAGAGCAATGAAGGCCTGGTTATTGCTCTTGAGCGCCTCGGCGGAGAGCGCCTGGAAAGTCTCCGTCAAAGTTTTCTTTGCCTCCTCCAGCAGTTTCTTCTGCTCTTCCAGGCTCGCCTGAGCCTCGCGCAGCTTGGTTTCCGCCGCCACGCGCAATTCGCCTTCAACCTTCAAGCGCTCGCGCAACTGGTTCGAATCTTCGGTAGCAGTCCTGGCGTTTTCGAGCTCGGTTTGCGCCTTGACCTTCTGCTCGCCCTCTTCCCGGAGTTCTTGCTGAAGTCCACCCAACTCCCGCTCGCGATCGTCCAGCGAAGCTTGGAGCGCGCCCACCCGCGCGCGGACCTCTTGCAGCGTGCCTTCCGCCGCCTTCACACGGCCTTCGGCATCCACCTGGGATTTCACCAGCTCCGTCCGCGCGCGGGCCGCAGCAAGCAGCCAGCCGATCGCCACGCCCAGCGTCACGCCCAGCAAGATCAGCAGGATCGAGTTCATAGGGACCACCTTGATTTTGGATTTCCGATTTTGGATTTTGGATTGAAGACCGCTTTGCTCGGGATGACCGCGAAGGGTCCCTGTATTTTCATTTCCCAAACCCCCAATCCAAAAACTAAAATTCATGACCGGCGTGCCGAATTGAATCCTGGCGCAACGCCGCCAATCCAAAATCCAAAATCTAAAATCAGAAGGCTTCCTCGTGCGCCGGACAAATTAGCACGTAATCACAATACTTGCACGCAAAGCCTGGCCTGGGGGGAAACGACTGTTGCCGGATTTGCGCGGCCACTTCGCGAATCTCGCTGACCACCAATTCCAGGTCCTTGGGTGTGCGCACGGTGCGCACCGGCTCATTATTTGTCAAACTATAAAATGTAAGCCGGGTGGGGTTGAGATGCATCTGGTCGCGCGCGGCCAGGGCATAGACCGAGAGCTGAAGGCTCTTGTCCGCGTCTTTTTGGGAAGGCGGCCGGCCGGTCTTGTAATCCACCAGCTCCACGGAATGGTCCGGGAGGGGATTAATCTGGTCGATGCGCCCTTCCAGGACCACGTCACCCAGGTCGAGCGAGAAGTGCGCTTCGGCGGCCAGGGGAAGAGTCGTGACGGTTTCGTGCCGGCTCACGAAGACGCGCAGTTGCTCGATTCCCGCCTTCTTGTAAGCCTGTTCCTGGTAATCATCCTCGAAGCCGGCGCCTTTCCAGATCTGCTCGAAATGCGCCTGGAGCTGTTCGAATTTCACCGGCCCTTGCCGCCGCAGCTCGAAGTAGCGGCGCGCGCACTGGTGCATGATGTTGCCGAAGGTCAGCGCCGGCTGCGGCCCGGTCGGAATCTTCAAATAATGGCTGAACATGAATTTCTGCGGGCAGGTGTCATACGTCTCGATGGCCGAGGCGCTGAGCTGAAGCTTTTCCTCGGGTCTGATCACCGAGGTGCGGCTGGCCCACTCGGCGATGGGTGGATAGATTCCGGGCGCGCCCGTCGCATCCCCAAACAAGCTGCCCTGCGGTTTTGGGGCGGGCGGGCGCTCGGGCGGCGCGGCCTCGGCCCAGGGCGCTTCCGCCGTTTCCGGGGGAGCCTCAGGAACCTGAATGCGCTCCAGGTCGCGCGCTTCAACCGTGGGGTTGGACGCGAGATCGCTGATGAAAACCGAGGGTTTCTTTCCCGGCTTCGCGACGCTGGATACATACAGCCGGTCTTCCGCGCGCGTTAGTCCTACGTAAAGCAACCGCCGTTCTTCTTGTTCGTGAATGTTGGCGGGCGGCGGAGGGCCCTTGCGCAGGGCTTCCGGAAACTCGATGACAGGTTTCTGCTCGCTATGGGGAAAGCGCCGCGGCGCGACGCTGAGGATGAATACCACGGGAAACTCCAGGCCCTTGGCAGCGTGCACGGACATCATTTGCACGGCGTGGGAGCTGTTTTCGGGCTCGGGCGCTTCAATGGCGCCGCCCGCCTCGCGGAAGTACGCGAAGTACTCCAGGAAGGCATCGAGCTTCCAGGATTCGCTTTTGCCTTCCCATTTCTCCAGGAACTTCCGGAAGGCTTCCACATACGCGCCGTCATGATCCTGCGGCAGGAAGCTCAATTCCAGCCGGGCGATCAACCGTTGGAGCAGCGCTGTCACCGGGGCATGCTCGCCATATTGGTGCAGCTCGCGCAGCAGGCGGCGCAGTTCCGGCCAACCGGTGCCCTCCAGGCGGTTTGCGGTGGCAGACTTTTCCCACGATTCCACAACGTCATAGAGCGAGCAGCGGTCGCGTAAGGCTTGCTGGCGAGCTTCCAGGGCCATCTCCTCCGGGAGATTCCATCGCGGTGTCAGCAACACACGTGTCAGACTGATGTTGTCGTGCGCGGAGTGGATGATGTTCAGGTATGCCATCAGGTCGCGCAGGATGATGGTGGAAAGAATCGACAGCCCACGGATGGCAAAGGGAATCTTCCGCCGGCGAAATTGCTCGACCAGCGGGTCGCGGTAACCGTGCGCGCGGTAAAGCACGGCGATATCGCCCGGCGGCGTTCCGTGCCGGGTGAGCCGCGCCACCTCGTCCGCAATCCACGCCGCTTCGCTCACGAAATCAGGAGATTGCAGCAGGTAAACCGGCGGCCCCTTTTCCCGGCTCGTCCGCAGGGTCGGCTTGGCCTGATAACGGTCGTTC
Source organism: uncultured Acidobacteriota bacterium (assembly GCA_963810005.1). Classification (GTDB taxonomy): domain Bacteria; phylum Acidobacteriota; class Terriglobia; order UBA7540; family UBA7540; genus Bog-366. Next base: position 92,145 of record CAWELY010000013.1, on the reverse strand, counting down.
TTCGCGATCAGCACCTCCGCCACGCGCAGAATGCGTTCGGTGGAGCGGAAATTGGTGTCGAGAAAAACCGTTTTGTGCCCGGGAAAGGCCTCGTCAAACATCTTGAAAGCGCCGTGCGAGGCGCCGCGAAACCGGTAGATGGCCTGATCGTCGTCGCCCACGGCGGTGATATTGTAAGGCGGCTTTACCAGACGTTTCAGCAGCTCCACCTGGGCGTAATTCGTGTCCTGGAATTCATCCACCAGCACATAGCGAAAGAGCTGGCGATAGGATTCCAGAACCTCAGGCTCCCGGTCGAAAAGACGAACCGTCTCCGGAATCAGGCTGCCGAGACTCGAACAACCGGCCTCCTCAATCAGCTTCCGGCTATTGCGGAAGACGCGCGCCAACTCCTGCTTCTTCTGGATGTCCTGCTGCATCAATGTGCGCTCGGCGGCATCCAGGGAAGGAGCAATCGCTTGGAAGTCTCTTTCCATTGCCTCCGCATAGCGCTCAAAATCCGCCGGCTCGATCAACTCATCCTGGCATCGCGAGAAGAAATCGTTGAGCGAATGGAGAAACGCGCCCGGCTCCGCGAGCTTTTGGTAGAACTGGAGTTCCAGGCTTTCCATCCGCTGGCGGAGGAATATCCACACATCCACTTTGTCAAGCAGTGTGCGCTCAAAATGACGCTTGCGCAGCACTTCGTAACAGAATGCATGGAAAGTGGAAATGTGGGGAAGGGTCTCGATTTCGGGCAGGGCCTCGCGCACACGGCGCTGCATTTCCCGCGCCGCCTTCTCGGTAAAGGTCAGCGCCAGGATGTTTTCCGGCTGAACCCCCGTGCCGGGGTTTCCTTCACTCCGGCGCGCCGGAACTGTGAAATCGGGAAGCAGCGCCGGTTCCTTGACCGCGCCTCCCGCGTCCGTTAAAAGGTGGACGATTCGTTGCGTGATGACACGGGTCTTGCCGCTGCCCGGCCCGGCAATGATCAGCAGCGGGCCTTCACCATGCTCGACGGCTTGCAATTGTTCGGGGTTCAGCTTGAACGCTGAGCTCATCAACCTATTATTTCGCGAAGCATCGCCGGGAAGCAAGTAGAGGCGGCTTTACGCCGCCATTTGGCTGAACAGCCCTTGATTTCGCGAAGCATAACAGGGAAGCAAGTGAAGGAACGCGGGGTTCCGCCAATGTCCGATGGGCTTCGAAAAGACCCCTCACCCACCTTCCTCCGTCGGGCACCCTCTCTCCTCGGAGAGGGCTGTGATGTGGATTTCCCTCCGCCTCCTTTGAGAAGGGGGCAGTCATATCGATATCTATCCCCTTGCTGACTTCGAAGATCGCAAATCTCAAATTCCAAATTCAAATCGAAAATCACCCCATGGCCCGATGAGCCGATGACCCGATTCCCCTCTACTCTTCGCTCCGCCTCGGCCGGTTCCTTGGCTTTGCGCCGCGTGGAGGTCTTGCGCTTTCCGCTCTTTGCCCCCGCCTTGGGGGCGCGCGGCTTGCGCGGTTTGGATTGAGGTTTAGGTTGAGGAGCGGGTTCCGCAGGCACCACCTCCTCGATCACGGCGGGCGGGGGGAGCGGCTCCGCAGGCTCGGTCGATCTCCTCAGGTAAGGCTTCCACCTCCCAATTCACGTCGGTCTCAACCGGCATGAGGAGTTCCGGCTCAAGCTCCGGTTCAAGCTCCGGTCCAAGCTCTGGTTCAATTTCGGCTCCAAGATCCGGCGGCGCCTCAACTGCAATCTCTGCCGGCGTGGCAGGAATCACAGCGGGGGCGGGACCGGCGGGGAAGACTCGCCAAACCCCTTTGCGATCGCGATGCAGGCGCAGCCAGCCTTCGCGCTGGGCCTGGTGGAGAAGATCCAGCAGGCCGCGAAAACCCGACCGCTCGTCGATGGAACTTCCCGGCCGCGCGCAAGAGCTGCCGAATCTGGCGCAGATAGACCGGGCGGTTGGGGGCCTTCTCAAAATGGCTGGGCAAAGCTTGTCGCAATGCGGCCAGGGAATCCTCCGGGCTCGCGGGTGCGGGTGCGGGTGCGGGCGTGGCTACCGGCGCGGACGCAGACGCCGTTACCTCGGCAGGCGGCGGAGTGCTGGCAACAGCCGGAGCCTCACTCGCTGCGGTTTCCGCCGTCACCGGTTCGGGCTCCACCAGCGGCAGTCTCCGCCGCGGGCTCCGGAGGAGTCTCGCGAGCGGCCTCGCCCTCCACCACCTCGACAAGATAACCGCGGTCCGTCCGGCGCATTTCCACCAGACCCGCCTTGCGGAGCTTCTGGATGAATTCCAGGAACGATCCGGCGCCGAAGTCGCGCTCGCTGAACGTGGCATCAAGTTGCAGCAGGGTGCTTTTCAGCAGACCGAGTTGCGGGGCAACCTCGCGTTCCGCCAGAATCTGCAGCGCGCGCTGGATGTTCGGCATCGCCGTGGACAGCGAGCGGGCTTCCGCGCTGCGCGCCGCGGTGCGCTGGGTGCGCGGAGTGCGCGCGCTGTCGCCGCCGGTTTTCAGCAGATTCTCGTAAGAAATAAACTCGTGGCAGTTCCTCTGCAAGATGCCGCTGGTAAACTGGCGCCCGCCGACCACGAACACGCGCTTGTCATATTGTTTCAGCTTTTCCACCAGCGCGATGAAGTCGCTGTCGCCGCCGACGATCACAAAGGTATTGATGTGGTTGTGGGTAAAAGCCATTTCCAGCGCGTCGAGCGCCAGGTTGATGTCCGCGCCGTTCTTGTCGCCGCGCGGCGTCACGCTGCGTTGCACCATGTGGATGGCGTGCTGCGTCATCTCGCGGCTGTACTCGCTGGCGCGCGGCCAGTCGCCATAGGCGACTTTGCTCACCACCTCGCCCCGCTCCTTGAGCGCCTCGAGAACGATGGAGACGTCAAAGTCTTTCCCCAGCGTCTCCTTGACGCCAATTTGAATGTTGTCAAAATCAATGAATACTGCGATCTTTAGTCTTTCTTCAGCCACAATCCCTTCTTTCACCTGGGGCACCGCCGCGATTCGCGCCGCGCGGGCATTCCTCAGGAGGTTACATTACCTCCAACATCATACTCCCATAGGTCAGATCTTGGCACTTCCAGAATTTACCCGAGCTTTGGCGGACTTTCGAATTCCTGCCCTCAGCGCTCTTCCACCCAGGGTGTCCAGCCTCCGATTTACTTCCCTTCGGAACGCGGACGAGGTGGTAAAATCCTCTCGCCTTTCGCGGCGCAGCGTGTGGATATCCGCTTGCGCCGCCCGTGGAGAAAACCCAACATCGAGGTTTCCTATGGCAGGAGCGATCAAAGTCGGATTGGTGGGCGCGCGTTTTGCCGCGCGATTTCACTGGGAAGGGTTGCGGCGCGTCTATGGCGTGCCGGTGGAGGTGGTGGGCGTGACCGCGAAGTCGGCGGAGTCGCGCGAAGCGTTTGCGCGCGCGCATGGCGTCAAGGCCTTCGCCTCCTTTGAGGAGTTGTGCGATGCCGTCGATGTGGTCGACCTCTGCACGCCCGGCTCGACGCACGAGCCGCTGGCCGTGGCGGCCTTCCAGCGCGGCAAGCACGTGATCATCGAAAAGCCGTTCACGGGCTATTACGGTCCGGGAACCGAGGACTTTCGCGGCAACACCTTCAGCAAGGAAGTGATGCTGCGCGAAGCCCTGGCGAGCTGCGACCGCATTCTCGACGCGGCGCGCGCGTCGGGGAAGCAGCTCGGCTATGCCGAAAACTTCATTTACGCCCCGGCCGTCGCCAAGGAACGGGAGATCGTGGAGAAAAGCGGCGGGCAGATTCTGTGGATGATCGGCGACGAATCGCACAGCGGTTCTCACTCACCCTACTACGGCATCTGGAAATTCTCCGGCGGCGGCTCGCTGGTGGGCAAGGGCTGCCACCCGATGTCGGCCATCCTCCACCTGAAGCGCGTGGAGGGCGAGGCGCGTGACGGCAAGCCCATTCGCCCCGCCACCGTTTCCGGCCGCACCCATGAAATCACGCGGCTGAAGAATTACCGCGACGCGGGATTCCTGCGCACCACCTACGACGACATCGAGGACTACGGCCAGGTGCACGTCACGTTTGACGATGGCACGGTGGCCGACGTGTTTTCCACCGAACTCGTCCTGGGAGGTGTACACAACTGGCTGGAAGTTTTCGCCAACAATCATCGCACCCGATGCAATCTGAATCCCATTGACGCGCTGGAAACCTACAATCCCCGCGAGGATATCCTGAAGGACGTTTACGTGACCGAGAAACTCGGCACCAAGCAGGGTTGGAGCAATCCCGCGCCTGACGAAGACTGGCAACACGGCTACCCGCAGGAGTTCCAGGATTTCATGGCCAGCATGGCCGCCAACCGCGCTCCGCTCTCCAGCGGGGAACTGGCGCGCGACACGATGGCGGTGCTTTACAGCGCCTACCTTTCCGCGGAGCGCCGCGGCGCCGAGGTGGAACTTCCGCAATAGGACCGCATCCCCGTGGACGGCGGCCTGACGGACAGGCGACATCGGGAGAAAGCTTCGCAGCGATTCATCTCCTTTGCTCGGCTAGCATGAGGTCAAGCGTATCGGACTATGTAAGCACGCCGCAGTTTTGGCCGGATTTTGGCAAGCCCGGCAAGGGGCTGCAAATCGGACATTTTTTGTCAACGGCTATTCCACTCTGTGTCCGCTTGTGGTACGATGCGCCAGGTTGAGGTGCGGAAAGTCTCTGTTTTCAACTACTCAGGGCCCAAGCAGAAATGAGAGGTTGGTATTTGACGTGCTCCTAGCTAAGTCAGGACGGGTTTAGCGCTTTCGACGCCTAATCTGTTCCGCGTTGCGCTCGTTGGGGGAGGAGAACAGGCCATGCGTCATGACCAGCGGGGTTTCTCGCTCATTGAGTTGTTAATTGTCGTCGCGATCATTCTGATTATCGCCGCCATCGCCATCCCCAATTTCCTTCGCAGTCGCATCGCGGCCAATCAAGCTTCCGCCATCGAGAGTTTACGTGTCATCTCGACGGGGGAGGTGACCTACTCGACCACTTACGGTACGGGCTTCTCGACCTCCCTCGCGTATTTGGGTCCGCCGGCTTCCGGCCAGCAAGTAACTTCGACCGCAGCGGGTTTGGTGGATGAAGTCCTTGCCGCCGGCTATAAGAGCGGTTACACCTTTGTCTATACCCCTTCCCTGTATAATGCCGCTACGAACACCTGGAATGGATACACCCTGAACGCGAATCCTTCGACCTACGGCCAGACGGGCGGCGTGTACTACTACACGGACCAGAGTTTTGTGATCACGGCCAACTCCACCACTACCGCCGCCTCGACGGATTCAGCGGTGGGCGATTAGGTCCCGCGCCGTTCCTCCCTTTCTTTACTCTTCCATCTGCACTGAGGCGGATTTCTCCGCCGCACCGTCTCTTCCCTTGCGTCACATGCAGGCGCGGCTTGCGGCCGGGTGATATCCCTTGTCCTGCGCCTGCTTTTGGGTCATGTACTCGCCTTCCTGGGTCTTCCCGTACCATCTTGTGCCGGGGCAATGATAGGTCCCGGAGTCCGTGTTGACCCAAACCTTCACAGCGGGATTTCCCGCGCCGAGAGCTTTGAGGACCCTGGACTCGGAGATCGGCCGGGGCGGCGTGCCGCACGAGCCCAGACGTGCCGGGCGTAAATGCCCCCCAGCAGCAACACGCAAGAGCGCCGTTGCCGCGCCTGCCGCCCACCACTTGCGCCGGCGGCGTGAAGCGGGGAGCGCCGCCGGTGGCCGCGCGGCCGTGGTGGGGGCTGCGCATGGCACGCGGCCAAGGCGGGTTCGGCCCCGCCGGCATTTCCCTCGAGCGCGCTCGCGAGCTTCGCCCACTTGCGGGAGTTGCGCGCCGCGGCGTCCTTCTCCAGGCAGCGGCGCAGCGTGGATTGGAGCGGCTCCGGCAGTTGCGCGAGCTTGGGCGGCGTGCCCACCATGATCTCCACGCTCAGCTCGAAGGGCGTGGCGCCGCGGAAGGGCAGCTCGCCGGTGGCCATCTGGTAGAGCAGCACGCCCAGCGCCCAAACGTCGCTTTGCCGGCTGGTGGGGCTGCCGCGCAGGACTTCCGGCGCGAGATAAGGCAGCGTTCCCGCCGTCGCGCCGGCTTCCGCCAGGGGCAGGCATGAGCCTGTGACTTCCGCCATGCCGCTGCGCGGAATGCGCCGGCCCAGTCCGAAATCCAGAAGTTTGATATTACCTTCCGGAGTAACGATGATATTTGATCCCTTTAGATCTCCATGAATGACCCCTTGCTGGTGGGCGAAAGCCAGCGCGCCGGCAATCTGCGCGGCGTAGCGCTCAACTTGCTCGAGCGGCATGCCGCCTTCGGGGATAAGGTCGGCGAGCGGCAGCCCCTCGACATACTCCATGGCGATGTAGGCGCGGCCGTCCTCCTCCCCCAAATCGTAAATGGCGGCGATGTGCGGATGGTTCAACTTGCGAAGCCAGGCGCGCCTCGCGCAGCAGGCGGGCCCAGGCGAGTTCGTCGTCGCGCAGCGCGTCCGCCAGGACTTTGATCGCCACCTGCCGTTCCAGGCGCAGGTCGCGCCCGCGATAGACCACGCCCGAACCGCCTTCACCCAGGCGGCCCTCAATCTCGTAGTGGGCTAGCGTCTTGCCAATCATACGGAGCCGGCACTCCTCCGCACGCCATGGTATTCCCGGATAGAGCGTAAGTCAAAAAGGTATTGTTCACATCGCCATTAAATGTCCGACAACCCATTTTCCAGCGACGCTTTGTCCGATCATGCCAGTGTCTGAGGGAAACGCACGCGGGCGAGTATTTTCCAGGGGCGTCGCACCGGGCGACTTTATGCACCCCCTGCGAGGGTCGCGGCCGGCGACATTTTGCCGTGCAATCGGCTTGTTCGGATACCCTGCAATCGGCTAACCGCCTTTGTTTTCATAAACATCCTCTGACAAACTTATAAGTCATTTATTTTCATACACATCTACACAGGCTCGCAGTGTTGAATTCTTATACGCTTATTTTTCATAGACATCTAAAGAAATACCTTCATTTTCAGGGGTCCCCCTTTTTTTGCTCTCCCGGGGGCCCTCAAAACAAAATAAATATTTTACTTTCAACGAGATATATTTCTGGTCCGCCATCGGCAATAACCTCTAACTGGCTTTATTTCCTATAACATCTACACAGACTGCGGAGCTCACGCAAACTACCGGGCCTTTCCCGCCCCTGGTGCCCGTCCCGAGGCCCGATTTGCTAGCCTAAGGCGCATTGGTGGGAATGTCAACAAGATTATTGTCGCAGTGATTAATTGGCATGTGACGGTCAATAATTCGGACAAGTAGTCCGGCCCACCCCGATTGGAACCCTTCTGTCCCTGTCTCTGCCCGACTTCAGACAGCAATAATGGCGACTGCGTTAATGCCAAAGCCCGTGGCTTAAACTGGATTTCCTCAACCACCGGTTTTCCCGCACCCTGCAAAGCCCCACCCTTCCACCCTCCGTCAAAGAACATCGCTAACTCTTGCAACTGAGCATGGGTCTGCTCTGTTATCATCGGAGTTTCCCGGGAAATCTATCGGATGCGAGGTGTCACCATGGACTTTCAAGGCCGAGTCGCCATCGTCACGGGTGGATCGGGCGCTTTGGGCAGCGCCGTTGCTCTCGATCTCGCTGGATGCGGAGCGCAGGTGGCGGTGCCCTTTACCCGCGACGAACATTGGGCAGCATTGCAGAATCGCGCGGGCGTCGCGAGGGAGCGCCTCTGGGGGGCTAAGGCCGATTTGACCAATGCCGCCGCCGTTGAGCGGTTTGTATCGCCGACGTCACCGCACGCTGGGGGCGAGTGGATTTCCTGGTTTGCATTGCCGGCGGGTTCGCGGCGGGGAAGATTCACGAAACCAGCGAGGAAAACTGGGACCGGATGTTCGATCTGAACCTGCGGACGGTTTATCTCGCCGCCCACGCCGTTGTGCCGGTGATGATCCGGCAAAACTTCGGCCGGATTATTACCACTTCCAGTGGGGCGATTCTGAACGGCGGCGGCGCGGGCATTGCCGCCTACGCGGTATCGAAAGGTGCGGTCCGCCAGCTTACCGAGATCCTCGCCAGTGAGCTGAAAGGCTACAATATCCATGCGCATTGCATCCTGCCGGGAACCATGGACACGGAAGCCAACCGGCGCGCCATGCCCAAGGCCGATTTTTCCCAATGGGTGGCGACCGAGGATGTGGCGCGGGTCATCCGCTTCTTGTTGGGTGACGACGCGCACGCAGTACTCTCCGTGGCGGTCCCCGTGCTGGGGCCGGGTTGATTCCTGATTCAAACACCCCACAAAGATTGTCCCGCTCCCTTCGCTGCTCTTTTCTTGACTTGGCGTCGAGCCAGCCCATAGAATTGCTGCGTTTGACCGCATCGCGAAAGCGTTCACCGAGATGCCCATACGCCTTTACAACACGCTGAGCTCGCCAGATCGAGGATTTCAAGCCTCTTGAGGGCAACACCGTCCGCATGTACACCTGCGGGCCCACGGTTTACGACTTCGCGCACATCGGCAACTTCCGCACTTTCCTCTTTCAGGATGTCCTTCGCCGCTACCTGAAGTACGCGGGTTACGAGCTTCGGCACGTCGTCAACCTTACGGACGTTGATGACAACACCATTCGCAATTCCCAGGCGGCGGGGATGCCGCTGCGCGCCTATACCGACAAGTACATCGAGGCCTTCCTCGATCGATCGCCAACTCCTGAACCTGGAGGAGCCGGAGTTCCTGGTTCGCGCCACGGACTGCATCCCGGAAATGGTGAAGCTCATCCAGGCGCTCGTGGATAAGGGTTTTGCCTACCCGAGCGAAGGGTCGGTCTACTTCAAAGTTGCCGCCTTCCCGCCCTACGGCCAGTTAACGCATGTGGATTTTTCCGGCGTGCGCGACGGCGCCCGTGTGGACTCGGATAAATACGATAAGGAAAATGCCCGCGACTTCGTGCTGTGGAAAGCGGCGAAAGAAGGCGAGCCTTTCTGGGAAACGCCCTTCGGCCCCGGCCGGCCCGGCTGGCACATCGAGTGCTCCGCCATGTCGATGAAATACCTGGGGGAGACTTTTGACATCCACTCCGGCGGCAGCGACCTGATCTTTCCCCATCACGAAAACGAAATCGCGCAAAGCGAAGCCGCCACCGGCAAGCCTTTCGTCAAGGTGTGGATGCACGCCGAGCACCTGATCGTCAACGGCGAGAAGATGTCGAAATCACTCGGCAACTTCTACACCCTTCGCGACCTGATCAATAAAGGCTATAAGCCCTCGGCGGTCCGCTATCTTCTGACTTCGGTGCCCCACCGCAAACCGCTCAATTTCACTTTTGACGGACTGCACCAGGCGCAGCAGTCGATTGACCGGCTGCGAAATTTCCGCTTCCGCCTGACCAAGGAGAGTTTCCCGGCCGGGCGAGAGCTTGACCCTGCAAAATCGCGCGCAAGAGGCGCGGCAGAAATTTGAAGCGGCGCTCGATGACAACCTGAACACGGCGGAAGCGCTGGGCGCGATTTTCGATATGGTCCGTGACGGCAACACGGCGATGGACCGGGGGGAATTCCGCGACGGGGACCGCGGCGCCTTTCTCGACACCCTCGCAGCGCTGGGACCGGATTTTCGCCGTGCTCGACGATGACGACCACGCCAAGCTGGTGAAGTTTGGTTTCGTCAAGCCCTCGGCGACGGCGGCGGATTCCGTCGCGGTCGCAAGCGCGGAGGCGGTAAAGCAGGGAACGGGTAACGGCCAACCGGGCTCGGGGCTTCGATCGAAACCCTGAGTGATGAAGAAATTGAGAAATTGATTGCGGAGCGCGCCGCCGCCCGGCGCGGGGGCAACTACGCCCGCTCGGATGAGATTCGAGCGAATTTGCTCAAGGCCGGTGTTATACTGGAAGATACGAAAGCTGGAGCGCGTTGGAAGCGGAAGTAATTATGCGGAATCTGCGAATCAGTCTTCCGTTATTGGCCCGGCCCAACCTTTTTGGGGGCGATTAATCCTCTCCGCTATCTCCTTACCGAAGGATCCCGAAACCAGCACCAGCGCTGCCCAAAGCAGCGGAGAGGGGAAACTCAATGGAAACCAAACTGCCGCACATTTCGACGCCGCTTCCCGGGCCCGAGGCCCAGAAAATTCTGGCGCTCGACAAGCAATATGTTTCACCTTCCTATACTCGCGACTATCCGCTGGTCGCCAAGCGCGGACAGGGCGCAATTGTCGAGGACGTTGATGGCAACTTGTTTCTGGATTTTGCCGCCGGGATTGCCGTGGTCTCAACCGGGCATTGCCACCCCGATGTCGTGCGGGTGATCCAGAAGCAGGCCGAAACCCTGATCCATATGTCGGGGACGGATTTTTATTACCCGTTGCTGGCGCAATTGGCGGAAAAAATGGCCCAGATCACGCCGGGAACGTTCCCCAAGCGCGTCGCCTTTGGCAATTCCGGCGCCGAGGCCATGGAAGCGGCAATGAAAATTGCGCGCTACCACACCAAGCGCCATCGGTTTATTGCCTTTCTCGGCTCGTTCCACGGGCGGACCTTCGGCGCGCTTTCGCTCACCGCCAGCAAGGCGGTTCAGCGGCGCGGATTCGGCCCGCTTCTGCCGGGCGTTGTCCACGTGCCGTATGCCAATCCTTATCGCTGCCCGCAAGGCCACCGCGCGCCGGACTGCGTCTGCGATTGCGTTTGCTCCGACCTGCTCGAGGCAATTGTTCAAGACGGCGGTGCCGCCCGAGGAAGTGGCGGCCATCGTCGTGGAGCCGATTCAGGGTGAAGGCGGCTACGTGATTCCGCCTCCCCGGTTCCTCGATAATCTGCGCCGGCTGTGCGACAAGTACGGAATCCTTCTGATCTTTGACGAAGTCCAGTGCGGCATGGGGCGGACGGGGAAAATGTGGGCGTGCGACCACGTCGGCGTGGTGCCCGACATTCATCATAACCGCCAAGGGCATTGCCTCCGGCTTGCCGTTGGGCGTCACGGTGGCGCGCGCGGAACTGATGGATTGGGGGCCGGGGGCGCATGCCTCGACCTTTGGAGGCAATCCCGTTGCCTGCGCGGCGGCGCTGGAAACCATCCGCCTTTTGGAAGAGAAGTACATCGCCAATGCGGCGCGTGTGGGCGAATACATCATGGGAAGAATCGTCGATTGGCCGCACAAGCATCGCATCGTCGGCCAGGTGCGCGGCCGCGGGTTGATGATTGGCATCGAGTTGGTGAAGAGCCAGGAGATGCGCGAGCCCGCATACGGAAGCGCGCAATCGGGTGATCGAACGGGCGTTTGAGCTCGGCTTACTCGTCCTGGGCTGCGGTGAGAGCACCATCCGGCTGATGCCGCCGCTGGTGATCGATCGCGAGCAGGCGGATTTTGCCATCGATACGCTGGATCGCTGCATCGCGGAAGTGGAACACTAAGCTGGGGGCTGTGGGAATTCAGGGGTTAGGAATTAAAGTTTGGAATTAGGAATTCCGGATTTCGCCTTCAACTCCTAATTTCGAAATCCCCTGACCCCTGAAAGCGAAGCGCTATGGGCATTCTAGCGCAGCTCATGTATCAATCGTTGGTTTGGAAGGAACGCCAACGCGCGCGACTTGCCGCCCACGCGGCGCCATGCCCTCGACAGTGAAGCAGAGCATTTGAAAACCGGCGCGCGCGGCGAAACCCTGGCGTATTGGTACCTGCGCCAGGCCGGTTACACGATTGTGGCGCGAAATCGCCCCGCCCGCTCAGGCGCGGGGGAGCTTGACTTGGTCGGTTGGGATGGCCCCGTTCTGTCGTTTGTGGAAGTAAAAACCCGGACGACCGCGGACGCCGGCCCGCCGGAGGCGGCAGTTTCCAAAGCGAAACAGAAGCGCATTGCCAAGGCCGCAAGCGAATACCTCCGCCGCCTTCGCCGAAAGCCCGTGAGCTACCGGTTCGACATCGCCAGCGTCGCCTGGAACCCCGAGGCAGGCCTCCAGGTTCGGCTGATCAAGGATGCTTTCAAAGCGTAGAAAGAAAGCCCACAGCTCACAGCCGACAGCTTACAGTCACTGTTAGCTGAGCTGTAGAGCTGATCAGCTGTTAGCTTTAAGGAGCAACGACCTTGCCTGAACTGAGAAAAGACCCCGTTACCGGCCGTTGGGTCATCATCGCCACGGACCGGGCCAAGCGGCCGACGGATTTTGTGCGCGATAAGGTGCAGATTCGCGGCTCGGGCTTCTGCCCGTTTTGTTATGGCAATGAATCCAAGACCCCGCCGGAAATTCTCGCTTATCGCAGCGACGGCAGCAGCCCGCAATACGTCCGGGCTGGTCGCTGCGCGTGGTGGCGAACAAGTTTCCCGCCCTGGGAATTGAAGGCTCGCTGAATCGGCAGGGAGAAGGCCTTTACGACAAGATGAATGGCATCGGCGCGCACGAGGTCATCATTGAGACGCCGAAGCACGAGCTGACCTTGGCCACCCTGCCGGTGCGCCAGGTGGAAGATGTGCTCTGGGCCTATCGCGACCGCATTATCGACCTGAAGAAGGACCGCCGCTTCAAGTACATCCTGATTTTTAAGAACCACGGCGACGCCGCCGGCGCTTCGCTGGAACACACCCATTCCCAACTGATTGCGTTGCCGGTAGTTCCCAAGCGCGTGACCGAGGAAGTGGAAGGCGCGCGCGAGCACTATAACTTCAAGGAGCGCTGTATTTTTTGCGACATTATCCGGCAGGAAACCGAAAGCAAAATCCGGCTGATCTCTGAGAACGATGGGTTTCTGGCCATAGCCCCCTTCGCTTCACGATTCCCCTTCGAAATGTGGATCATTCCCAAAACGCACCAGTGCGCCTTCGAGGAATCGCAAAAGCGCGAGTTTGAGCAGCTCGCTCCCATGCTCAAGGACATGCTCGCGCGCTTGGACCGCGTGCTGGATTTTCCCGCCTATAACTATATCGTTCACACCTCGCCGATTGGGGAATCCGCCCAAGACTATTATCACTGGCACATGGAGATCATGCCCAAACTCACCAAGGTGGCCGGGTTCGAGTGGGGCACGGGCTTCTACATCAATCCCACCCCCCCGGAAGAGTCGGCAAAATTCCTGCGCGAAGCTGCGGTGCCCGTCGGCGTTTAGCGACAATAGCAGCCGAGCCAGAAGTAACCAGAAGAACGGACGTCGACATCTGGACTCCTGACTCCTGACTCCTTCCATGGACATGGAACTCCAAGTGGAATGTTATTCCGGCTACCGGGCGGACGAACGCCCGCTGCGCTTTGCCTTTCCGGGGAAGGCGGGCGCGCCAAAGTATGAAGTCAAGGAAGTCCTGGACCAGTGGTATGGCGTGGGGTACCAATGCTTCAAAGTCCGGGCGGATGATGGCAACATTTACATCCTCCGCCATCAGGAGAGCGAAGACTGCTGGCGCCTCGATTCTTTTCGCCGCACCTGAAGGAAGAACAGGGACAAGGGACGATGGAGTTTCATTTCGACGATGCACCCACGTGAAACAAGCTACGGACCCCGGGAATCCAGGTATGTCGAATGAACTTGGCACTGCTTGCTCGTCACTTGTCACTCGTCACTCTCACTGCTGATCGCGGAGCGCGGACAGGACGATATGCAGAAGGGTGAGAACATCGTCTCCATGGCGCTGGCTGCCGTTGTCTTGTTGGCCGTCCTTGCCGTCCAGCGCAGGTGGAATCCTGCCAGCCTGAAGGACGTCGCAAGTTCCGCGGAAGATTTCATCCTGACCACGACGGGCATTGGCGGGCAGGTCCCTGACATCGCCGGTTACGAGCGGCTCAAAGACTTCCGCTTGGGCAACTATCGCGCCGGCCTGTATCGCGCCACCCCTGCGCCGTTGGTCTTCGCCCCAGGACGGTTGGTGATCTACGACCACGCGGACCAGCCGGTTTTCAAATTGGAAACACTCGAAGGCTCAAAAGATTCCTGGTCGGCTCTCTATGACTTCAATGGCCGTCACGGCCTTCCCGTGCCGGGAAGCCGCGTGACGCTCCTCCTATACTCGCGACCTTACCGGCAATGGCGTTCCGGACATCATCGTTGGCCAGTATTCCGGCGGGAGCCATTGTTGCACCGTGGCCACCATTCTGGAACTCGGCAAGGATGCTGTAACGCCGATTGGCCGCATCGACGGAATCGACGGACTGCCCTTCGAGGGCCTGGAAGTTCGCAAGCTCAACAAGGGCACGAATTGGCAGTGCATCGCCCATCGGCCGTATGCGACGGCCTGCGGAACTCACTTTGACGCTGCCGACGTGCTTGCCGTTTACGCTTTCACCGGCGACCGCTTCCAGGACCAGACCGCGAAATTCGGAGATTATCTTCAGGAAGTCCTTCGTCAGGATCTGGCGAAGTGGCGGCAGGAAAAAAACCGCAGCATGGATCTTCTTCAAACCGTGGCCGTGGATTTTGCCGTGGTCGGCCAGAAGGATGCGGGCAAACGCTTCTTCGCTCTGAACCTGAGCCAACTTATGCCCAGTCTCCAAAGTCACAACGTGGATCCGAATGCCTGCCTCGATGCCCTGGAAAGCCTGGTCGATCGCGTGCCCGTCGCCGGGCCGTAAAAGGCAGTAGGCAGTGCAGTTGGCAATCGTGAGCGGGTGATCGAGTGAACAGATCAGATCATCCGGTGATGAGGTGATCGGATGAACAGAAAGCACATTTGCAATGTGCTCTTTGTTCTCCCGATCACCCGATCATCCGATCACCCGATTAAAGGACCGCCTCGTCCCAGTTTTCCAGAATCTTTTTGATCTTCCCCATGAATCGTTCCGCCACCGCTCCATCGATCACGCGGTGGTCGTACGAAATGGAAAGATAGACCATGTGCCGGATGGCAATGGCGTCGTCGCGGACCACCGGACGCTTTTCAATGGCGCCCACGCCGAGGATGGCCACCTGGGGCTGATTGATGATGGGCAAGCCGAACAACCCGCCGAAACTGCCCGGATTGGTAATGGTGAAGGTCCCGCCCTGGACATCGTCCACGCTCAAGCGCTTCGAGCGGGCGCGGTCAGCAAGATCCTGCACGGCGCGCGCGACGCCCAGGAAATTCTTCTCGTCCGCGCGCTTGATGACCGGCACGATCAAGCCGTTTTCCAGCGCCACCGCGATGCCGATGTTCACGTCGCGCTTGTAAATGATGTTGGTCCCGTCCACGGAAGAATTGATGATGGGCAACTCCTTGATCGCTTCCACCGAGGCCCGGACAAAGAAGGGCGTATAGGTCAACTTGATGCCATTGCGCTGTTCGAATTCCTGCTTGAAGCGCTCGCGCGCGGCCACCACGCGCGTCATTTCCACTTCCACCAGCGTGTAAACGTGCGCGGAGGTGTGCTTGCTCATCACCATGTGCTCAGCAATCTTCTGGCGCATGGGCGTCATGGGAACAATCTGCGCCGCTCCCGTGAACGCCACGGGCGGCGGAGTTGTCTGCGCCACGGCGCGATGCGCGGGGCAGCGGCCGGCAGGGGCGGCGCGAGGGAGCGCTCGCACGGCGCTGGTCGATAAAATCCAGGATGTCTTTCTTGCTGACCCGGCCTCCCAACCCCGTGCCCTTCACCTCGCTCAAATCCACGTTATGCTCGCGGGCGATGCGCCGCACGAGAGGAGAGGTGCGGACTTCCCCGCCTTCACCGCCTTCCTGCTCCTCCGGCGCCGGCGGTATAACGGCCGCCGGCGCAACGCGGTCGCAAGGGCGGGCGGCGCTGGAGCAGGCCCTTCCGGACTGGGTGCGGCTGCCTCTGCCGGCGTTGGAGTCGCCACCTGCGCCCTCGCCATCGACGACGGCCACCACCGTGTTGACCGCCACCGTCTCGTTTTCCTTCACCAGAATCTGGGTGAGCACACCGGCGGCGGGCGAGGGAATCTCCGCGTCGACCTTGTCGGTAGAAATTTCGAACAGGGGCTCGTCGCGGTCGACGCGCTCACCAACTTTCTTCATCCATTTGGTGATCGTTCCTTCCGCGATGCTTTCCCCCATTTGGGGCATGATGACGTTTGTAGGCATCGTTAACCTCGTTGAGCGATTGAGTGATCGTGTGATTGCGCCATTGGAAAACGCTAGTTGCCGCTTCCCAATTCAGCCCTTCAATCGCTAAATCACTCAATCATCAAATCACTCAATAACTCGCCAATTTCCTTGCTGCTTCCGCCACCTTCGGCGCGTTGGGCAGAAAATATTCTTCCAGCGGCGGCGAGAACGGCACGGGCGTGTCAGGCGCGGTGACGCGCACGATGGGGCCGTCCAGATCCTCGAAAGCCTTCTCCGCAATCAACGCCGCGAGTTCGCCCGCCATGCCGCCGGTGCGCGTATCTTCGTGCAGCAGGATCACCTTGCTGCACTTGCGCGCGCTGGCCAGTACCGTCTCTTCATCGTAGGGCAGCAAGCTGCGGAGGTCAACGACCTCCAGTGACAATCCCTCTTTTTCCAGCTCGCCAGCGGCATCCAGCGCGGTCCAGACCATGGCGCCGTAAGTGATCACCGCGATGTCCGTACCCGGGCGCCGCACCGCGGCTTTGCCGATGGGCACCACATAATCCTGCTCGGGAACTTCTTCCTTGATGCGCCGGTAGAGAAACTTGTGCTCGTAGAAAATGACGGGGTTGTCGTCGCGGATGGCGGCTTTGATGAGCCCCTTCGCGTCATAGGCGGTCGCGGGGGCCACCACCTTCAGCCCCGGCGTGTGCACGAACCACATTTCGTTCGACTGCGAGTGATAAGGGCCGCCGTGCACGCCCGCTCCCGAGGGCCCGCGGATAACCATGGGCACGGCCGGTCCCCAGCGATAATGCATTTTCGCCGCCATGTTCACGATCTGGTCAAATCCGCAGGCGATGAAATCCATGAACTGCATTTCCACCACGGGGCGCATACCCATGAGCGCCGCGCCGATCGCCGCGCCCACGATAGCGGACTCGCAGATGGGCGTGTCGATCACCCGATCCTCGCCGAACTTCTCCAGCATGCCGGCCGTCACCTTGAACGCGCCGCCATATGCGCCGATGTCTTCGCCCATGACAAATACGGAGGGATCGCGCTCCATCTCTTCCCAGAGGCCCTGGCGAAGAGCTTCGAGGTAGGTCATGAGGGGCATGGATTCATCGCTCCTGATTTGGTTATCGGGCCATCGGATGATCGGGACATTTAATCATCGGGTCATCGAGTCATCTGGCCATCAGGACATTGACTCATCCACTTATTTGGCTATTAGATATATGAACAAGTGCTGCAAATCCACCTGCGTTCAAATCGACCAACGGCCAAATCGTCAAATTATCCAATGACCCGATGATCCGATGACTCAATTCCTTTTCCACCAACAATCCGGCTCGCAGTAAACGCCCTCAACCGCGTCTTCCCCACGCGGCAGTGGCCGCGCCTCCGCGTCGGCGACGGCAACGTCGATTTCCTCCCGGACCCGCCGGTCGATTTCATCCATCCGCTGCTGGGTCAGAATCTTCCTGGTGAGCAAAAACTTTTCGAGCTTCTTAATGGGATCTTTTTTCGCCCACGCTTGTTTCAATTCCTCCGGCACGTACTCGGCGGCGTCGTGAGCGGAATGGCCGGCCATGCGCAGTGTGACGCACTCGAGAAAACTGGGACCTTTGCTGGCACGGGCGCGCGCGCTGGCGCGCTCCACGGCGTCGTATACAGCGAGCACGTCGGTGCCGTCTACGGTCTCACCCGGCATGCCATACGCAGGTCCACGGAGGGATAGCGACTTCACCGCGAATTGCTTGCTAGTGGGGGTCGAATAAGCATACTGGTTGTTGTTACAAATGAAAATCACAGGCAGCTTCATGACGGCAGCAAAATTCATGGCTTCGTGAACGTCACCGAGGCTGGTGGTTCCCTCGCCAAAATGCGCGACGGCCACGTTTCCTTTACCGCGTTGTTTCAAAACCAGCGCGACACCGCAAGCCACCGGCAGGGTGGCGCCCAAGGGCGAGATAATGGGGATGATGCCAAGCTTCAAATCTCCAATGTGCAGCGTGTTGTCGCGGCCGCGATTGGGCGAATCGGCCCGCGCCAGCCAGCTCGCAAAAATATCGGCAAGCGCAAACCCGCGAATCACAAAAACCGAAAAGTCGCGATGACAGGGTAAAGTCACATCACCCGTGCGCATCGCGAGCGCCGCGCCCACACCAATCGCTTCCTGCCCACGCCCCACATAAACGCCACCCACAATCTTGCCTTGGCGGTAGAGCACATTCTCAATGCGCCACTCCGCCTCCCGCGCAAGCTTGAGGTAGTAGAGCATCCGCTTGAGCATCGCGGCATCGGGCGAGTTTTCTCGCGGCGGGCTCTTCACAATCTTTGTGCTTCCCATCGTTTGTCACATAGCAGGCAGCAGGCGAGGGCGCTGTGCCCTTTGGTCTGACGGACATCAATGGACCATTAATATCTCTGGTCAGGCGCTGTGATTCTTGCTCCCTTTCGAGTGCATCGAATTTTGACGGGGGAAGACCCGGACGACTTAGGCCTATATTCTATAATATACGTGTCATCAATATCAGAACGGATATTCCCAGCGGTTTTGATTTGCCCCAGGTCTGATGTGAGTGGACACATTAGAGCGCGACTCTGGGTGAAGGTAGCCACAAACCCGAGGTCACCGGTGTGTAATAGCGCCCCCGCAGGGTCGGCATCAACCTTCCACTTCAGGCGCATGCAAGGAGCCCACGGCACTATTGCTGATGTCAATCAGGAAGCCGATTTTGGCCGGCACTTCAGGGGTTCGGCTTATCGATTCAATAGGTCGTTCTTCCTTGCCCTCGTAAAGCTCCAGTTCATTTTGGTTCAGGTCGGTCAACGGCTTGCCATCACGATCTAAAACGAGGACGGGAAGATTTGCAATTCCGTCTTGGCGTTGCGTCGTTACAGGTGCTTGGGCAAGAGCGGCGCCAGAGAGTGAAAGATACACGCATACAATGATTGCCGCGCGTCTGCTGAACACGTTTTCCCTCCTGCCAGCATCGACCAGCAAAAATCGAAGGCGACGGAGTTGAAGAGTCGATAAAGCTTTCGGCGGTCTTTCGACTTTCAGCCCTTGACCTTCAGCTTTTAACCTTTAACTCTCAACTTTCGACTTTCAAGTGCTGACTTTCAAACACGTCCATCCCGAACACCACCCCAAAGTGCTCCACCACGCGCTCCGTGACGTCTTCCATCTCCATGGCGCGGCCGAGGAGTTTGGCCAGGGAGGTCACGCCTTTGCCTTGCAGGCCGCAGGGAACGATCCACTCGAAATAGCGCAGGTCGGTGTTAACGTTCAGCGCGAATCCATGCGAGGTAACCCAGCGCGAGAGGTGTACGCCCATGGCGACCAGTTTGTCGTTCCCCACCCAAACGCCTGCCGCGCCTGCCGCGCGCCCGGCTTCAATGCCGAAGTCGTGCGCGGTGCGAATGAACACTTCTTCCAGCGACCGCATGTACCAGGAAATGTCGCGCCGGTGCTGGGTGAGATCGAAAATGGGATAACCCACCAGTTGGCCGGGGCCATGATAGGTTACATCTCCTCCGCGGTCGGTGTGGAAAACCTGCGCGCCGCGCGAGGCGAGCCACTCGGCGGACACCAGCATGTTTTCCTGCCGGGCGTTGCGGCCGAGCGTGTAAACGTGCGGGTGTTCGAGCAGGAGAAGCGTGTCGGGAATCGCCCCGGCTTTGCGCTGCGCCACCCGCTCCCTTTGCAGCTCAAGCGCCGCCGCGTAATCCATAAGCCCGAGTTGTTCGAGGTGGAGAAGCATGAAAGTAGCGACTGGGTGCTAGGTTCTGGGTGCCGGGGGAATTCGAAAATATGAATTATGAATTACTGGTTGTTGGTTGCAACTTCATAATTCATAATTCATGAATTCGCCCCCAGCCCCTAAATATGTATCGCCCAATCCACCGCCGCGTGCGCGGCTTCGCCCATTGCTTCCGCCAGCGTCGGGTGGGCGTGGATGGTGTGCGCGATGTCGTCGACGGTGCCTTCCAGGCGCATGGCCATGACGGCTTCGGCGATGGTCTCCGTGGCGCGCGGCCCGATGATGTGCACGCCCAGAATCTCTCCGTAGCGCTCGTCGCTGACCACTTTCACAAAGCCCTCGCGCACGCCCAGGATGGTCGCCTTGCTGACGGCCGCGTAGGGAAACTTTCCGATCTTTACCTTGTGGCCGGCCTCGCGCGCCTGACGCTCGGTCAGGCCCACGCTGGCGACTTCCGGCTCGGTATAGGTGCAATTGGGAATCTGCCGGTGATTGATGGGCTTCGGCGTGCTTGCCGGCCGCATGGGTGACCGCCACGATGCCTTCCATGGAGGCCACGTGGGCCAGCAGCGGGCTGTCGGCCACGATGTCGCCGATGGCGTAAACGCCCGGCTCGTCCGTCTGCATGAAGCCGTTGGTTTTCACGAAGCCGCGCTCCAGCTTGACGCGGGTTTTCTCCAGGCCGATGTTCGCGGTGTTGGGAGCGCGGCCCACGGCCACCAGGCAGGTCTCGGCTTCCACCGTCTGCGGTTTCGCGTCGCCCACCGTGTACTCCACCGTGATGCCATTCGCGGTTTTCGTAACCTTCGCAACCTTGGCCTGCGTCTGGATGGCGATGCCCTGGTGCTTGAGCGACTTCTCGAGCTCGGCGGAAATCTCCTCGTCTTCCAGCGGCACGGCGCGCGGCAGCATTTCCAGCACCGTCACCTTGGTCCCGAAGCGCTGGAAGATGGAAGCGAATTCCACGCCCACCGCGCCCGCGCCGATAATCACCATCGATTTCGGAATCGCCGGCAGGCTCAGAATCTCTTTGTTGGTGAGAAGGGTTTTGGCGTCCGGCTCGAGGCCCGGCAACATGCGCGCTTCCGAGCCCGTGGCCAGCACGATATTCTTCGCGGTAATTTCCTGCGCGGCGCCCTTGGGGATCGGTCACGCTGATTTTGCCGGGGCCGGAAATCTTGCCGAAGCCGCGGATCATTTCGACCTTGTTCTTTTTGAGCAGGAATTCCACGCCCTTCGCCAGCTTGGTAACAACCTTGGTTTTGCGCGCCAGGATCGCCTGCCAGTCGAGCGAAAACTCTTTGCAGACAATGCCGAATTCTTTGGCGTTCTTGAAGTAATCGTAAGACGTCCGCGTTCAACAGCAGGTCCTTGGTGGGGATGCAGCCGACGTGCAAGCACGTTCCGCCAAACTTGTCGTCCTTCTCAATGATCGCCGTCTTCAGGCCCAACTGGCCGGCGCGGATCGCCGCCACGTATCCGCCCGGGCCGCTGCCGATCACTACCAGGTCGTACTGGGGAGCTTCTGCCAAGACCACACCTCCAAGTGAAGTCGCACGCGTCCATTATTTTGGATGTTCGGAACCGCAAATAGTCATCTTATATGATGAAAAATGGCCGCACAAGCGCGGGCTTGCTTTGCCATCGGATTCCCATTGGGCGTGGATGCGGAGCTTTGGAGTGCGGCAGCTTGCTGCCGCTTTCCTCCTCGCGAGCTTGCTCGTGGGAATTTTCAATTCGAGCCCAAATTCCAGCCAGCAAGCTGGCTGGTGGAAAAGCGGCAGCAAGCTGCAGCACTGCAAAGCTCCGCACGCCGGCACAAGCGGCAGGGGCCCCGCACTTTCTCCGCGTTTTTCGCTTGACAAACTAAACTACTCGTACTAATTAATTAGTATGAGAACCAAGAGCCGCACCCTTACCGAGCAAGAACTGGAGATTATGAAGGTGGTCTGGGAACTTCAGACCGCCACCGTGCGCGACGTTTACGAGGCGCTCCTGCGGCCGGCGCAAGATCGCTTACACCACCGTCATGACCATGATGAACATCCTGGAAGAGAAGGGCTACTTGAAGAAACGCGCCGAGGATAAGGCCCACGTCTACCGGCCCGCGCAAGCCAAGGCCAAGGTTATCCGGGCGCATGGTGCAGGAGTTTGTCGCAGCGCGTCTTCAACGGCTCCGCGCAGCCCCTTCTGGTGCAATTGGTCAAGGACCGGCAGCTTTCGGAGAAAGATCTGGACGAAATCGCCCGCCAGATCAAGGAGGCGAAATGAGCGCCCCGCTCTGGTTCCAGAACCTGACTGCCTACAGCCTGCAAGTTGCGCTGGTGGGCTGCCGCCGGACTCCTTTTGCCTCGCGTGTTGCGGCTGCGGGCGCCGCGCGTCCTTTATGGCTACTGGCAGGCGCTGCTGGCGGTGTGCCTGCTGCTTCCGCTCGTCCAGCCCTGGCGCCACTTCGAGGTGGAGAGGAGCGCAACGGCAGCCAGCCGCATCATGTTCGACTCGGACGTGGCGGTCTACCGCGGCTGGCAACGCTCTCCACTCGCCCGGCTGATCCTTCTCGTGCTTGCCGGCGGCGTGGTGCTCCGATTGTGTGGCTGGTGCTGGGTCTCGCGAAGCTCCGGCGCTGTCGTGAGAGCGCCCGGCAGCATCGAGCTTCTGCCCGGGGCATGCAAGAGATCGCGACTCGCCTCGGCGTCGCGCCAGAGTTCTGCCTGAGCGAGGAGATTCAGGGCCCGGCGACGTTCGGCCTTCGGCGTCCGGTCATCCTGCTTCCGCCGCGCTTCATGGATCTAGATGCCGGCCGCCAGCAGGTCATCGCGAGTCATGAACTGCTGCACGTCGTGCGACGCGACTGGGTCGTGAACCTGGGCGAGGAGATCGTCCTGGCCGCATTCTGGTTCCATCCCGTGGTGTGGTGGCTGGTGGGCCGAATCCGCCTGAGCCGCGAGCAAGTGGTGGACCAGCAAGTTGTGGAACTGACTGGCGCCCGCAAACCGTATCTTTACGCGCTGGTTGAAATCGCCGCGGGGCCGGGCGCAGTATGCGGCCTGGTAGCGCCCGCATTCTTAAATGAATGCCAACTCGCCGAGCGCATCCGGGCGCTGGTCAAGGAGGACTTCATGTCGAAACGCAGGATTATCATTTCTCTAGCATGTGTAGTGGTGTTGACGCTGCTTGCCGGGCTCGCCATCATCCGCAGGTTTCCCCTGAAAGCCGGCAGCGCCCCGCCCGCAGCACCCAATCCGATGGTAGCTGGCGGCGCCCCGCCCGTAGCATCCAATCCGACCCAGGCCGCACCCGAGATTTTCGCGGTTGGTAACGGGGTGACCGCGCCAGTTCCAATCTATAAGCCCGAGCCTCCCTATACCAAGGAGGCGAGGGTCGCGAAACGGGAAGGCACCTTAGCGCTGTGGATTGTCGTCGGCGTCGACGGGGCCGTGAATGACGTAAGAATTCAAAGGTCACTCGACCCAGGACTTGATCAGAACGCCGTGAACACCATCAAGACCTGGAAATTCAACCCAGCGATGAAGGATGGCAAGCCTGTGGCGTGCAAGGTGATGGTCGAAGTTGGGTTCAGAATCTTTTAGCCGGGCGAGGGGCGCTGATTTTCCCACGGCTTGCGAAGCATTGAAGAAATCGACGCCGCGATTTGTAGCGGCGGTCTGTGACTGCCGTCGGGGATCCCTTCCTGCGCTAGGGCAGGCTTCGAGCCCCGCTACAGCAAAAACAGGTCCGCGCTACTCACTCACTGGTCCGCGCAACGCTTGCCACGATGGGGAGGGGTGGTTCGCGAACCGCCCCTACTTCCTAGCCCCGAAGGGGCGACCTAGCAAAGCCCAGGCCGTTGGCCCATAAGCGTTAACCTAAGGGGCTCGGCATCGTCCGAAACCGCGTTAGCGGCGGGATTATTTGGTACACGACGCAAGCCGTGGGGGCATGCGAAGCTTTGGAGTGCGGCAGCTTGCTGCCGCTTTCCTCCCCGCGAGCTTGCTCGCGGAATTTCACCCGAACGCCCCATTCCCAGCCAGCGAGCTGGCTGGTGCTAAAGCGGCAGCAAGCTGCCGCACTCCAAAGCTTCGCACAGAATGCGGGCGGGGTTATATTCCTCCGCTCCCCACCTAACCCTTAGGTTAACGCTTATGGGCCGTTGGCCTGGGCTTTGCTAGGCCGCCCCCTTTGGGGCTTCTTCGCAAATTAGCACACTGCCTGACAAACTTTCCTCTTGACAATCTAGAGGACAGGTCTATGCTCATCTCGACAATCAAGAGGAGAAACTCATGCCGGACAAAGCCAGCGAGCTCGTGCAAGGCACCCTGGACATGCTCATCCTGCGAACCCTGGCACTGGAGCCCATGCACGGATACGGGATTGCCCTCCGCATCGAGCAGATCAGCCGGGGAGTGTTTCGCGTCAATCCGGGTTCGTTGTTTCCCGCCTTCCGCCGCCTGGAGCGGGAGGGATGGATCAAGCCGGAGTGGCGGCCGACGGAGAATAATCGTCGCGCGAAGTATTACACCCTCACGGAGCGTGGGCGCAAGCAACTGAAAGCCGAAACCGAGGAATGGGGAAGACAGATCGCGGCGATCACCCGAATCATGGAGATTGTCGATTGATGATTGGCGATTGTCGATTGAACGGCGGCCGCTTCCCATGCGGGTTCTCAATCGGACAATCGGCAATCGAAAATCGGCAATCTGGAGACAGACCATGTCAATCTTGCGAAATCTAATCGAGCGGTCTGCGGACGCTGTTCCATAAGCAAGAAGTGGAACAGGAGATGGATGAGGAGCTGCGCGGTTTTCTGGACGCCGCGGTGAAAGAGAAAATGCGCTCGGGGATGAGCCATGACGAAGCCCTGCGCGCCGCGCGCGTGGAGATGGGCAGCATGGACGCAGTGAAAGAAGAAATCCGCAGTAGCGGGTGGGAATCGACGCTGGAAACGCTCTGGCAGGATTTCGCTACGGCGCTGCGCCAACTCAAGCGGAATCCCGGCTTCACCGCTGTGGCGGTCATAACCCTGGCCCTCGGCATTGGCGCGACAACGGCCATTTTTACAGTAGTCAATGCTGTGCTTCTTCGTCCCTTGCCCTACCCGCATCCTGAGGAACTGGTTTACGTCCAGGAGATTTTGGGAAACTACGGGCTCTCTCCTTTCGTGGGGAACAAGGAGTTTGCGGCTTGGCGGAATCAGAGCCGAACGCTCAGCCCGATTGCTGCCTACAGGGATTTTACGGCCAACCTCACCGGAGGGGGCGAGCCGGAGCGAATCATCTGCGGCAGGGCTACTACTTCCTTCTTCTCCATCCTTGGTGTTCGCCCCGTGACCGGACGGCTCTTTCTTCCCGAGGAAGACCGTCCTGGCGGTCCGCCGGTAGTGATCCTGAGTGAAGCTTTGTGGAAACGCCGTTACAAAGGCGATCCGTCTGTGGTCGGTAGGGGCGTCACCCTGGATGGCAAGGCTTACACGGTGGTGGGAGTGCTTCCCGCCACTTTCGTTATACCTGATGAGTTCAAGATTCCGTATGCCCTTTGGGTGCCAGTTGCCGAGAGCGAAACGGGAACGGGGCCATTTCGCATCTTTCGAGTGATCGGCCGGCTCAAACCTGGAATGAGCGTGGCAGCAGCGCGTACGGAACTGGACACGATATTGCAGCCCACCGTGCGAAAGGGCCTCAAAATGAGCGTCGTGCTCTCGCCCTGGCAAGAGCAGATCACCGAGAAATCCCGGCTTTCTTTGTTGTTATTCCTGGGTGCGGTGGGCTTTCTGCTCCTCATCGCCTGCGTTAACGTCGCCAATCTGCTGCTCTCCCGCGCCGCCACACGTCAAAAAGAGATAGCGGTGCGACTGACCGTGGGCGCCGGGAGGGCTCGAATCGTCCGGCAGCTTCTCACTGAAAGCGCGCTGTTGGCCTTGCTTGGGGGACTCATTGGCCTGGCTTTGGCGCACTGGGGGAAGAACCTGCTGGTTACGTTTATGTCTCCAAACCTCCCGGCGCTGGAACCCATCGGCCTCGATTACCGGGTCTTGGGCTTCAGCCTGGCTTTGGCACTGGTCACGGGATTCGCCTTCGGCTTGGCTCCAGCGTTTCAGGCTTCCAGGGTTTCGTTGAACGAAGTGCTCAAAGAAGCAGGCCGTAGCGGCGCCGAACTTCGGTCCGGCATGCTTTTCCGCAACTTACTCGTCATCTCCGAGACCGCCTTGGCCATGGTTCTTCTGGTGGGTGCCGGCTTGCTCTTCCGAAGCTTCCTGCGAGTACTCGGGATCGATCTGGGATTCAAATCCGAGCATACCCTCTGCCTGACCATAGACCTGACACTCTCTAAGTACCCGACGCCGAAGGACCAGGCAAGGTTCTTCCAACAAGTGATCGAAGGGGTCAAGAGCTTGGAAGGAGTGCAATCGGTAGGCGGCAGCGGCATGCCACCCCTCGGGAATCGATCGGGTGTGGTCACGGGTTTGGCGGTCGAAGGGCAGTCGGAAGAAATACCGAGTGCTTCCTACGCCACGATTAGTCCGGATTACTTCCGCACCATGGGTATTCCTCTCAATCAGGGACGCGATTTTGCCGACAGCGATCGTGACGGCTCGCCGAGCGTCGCCATCGTCAATGAGTCCTTCGCTCGCCGTTATTTCCCCAACGAGATATGCCTCGGCAGAAGGGTCAGCAGTTGGGTTCACAGGAAGGATTGGCTAACCATCGTAGGCGATAGTGGGTGATGTTCGCGATCAGGTGGAAAAGGAGCCAAGCCCGGAGATTTATCTTCCCTACTTGCAGGATGGCGAACCTTACTATGACCCTCTTTGTCCGCACGGCGGGAAATCCACGGCTTTGGGAGGGGGCGGTGCGCCGTCAGATCGCAAGCGTCGACAAAGACCAACCGCCGCACGACTTCGCCACCCTGGAACAACTCGAGGCAGCTTCGCATACGCCCCGGCAGAGTTAACCTGCTCTTGCTCAGCGCGTTCGCAGGATTGGGACTGATCCTCGCCTCGGTGGGCATCTATGGCGTGGTGTCCTACTCCGTGAGTCAGCGTACGCATGAAATGGGCATCCGCATGGCGCTGGGCGCCGAGCGGAGCGATTTGTTGAAGCTCGCTAGTCAGCCAAGGGCTCGGCTCGGCGTTGATCGGCACAGGAATCGGAATTGTAGCGTCGCTGGCGGTGACTCGCTTCCTGCAAACCTTGCTCTATGGCGTCAAGCCCACCGACCCGGCCACTTTCTTCGCGGTAGGACTCCTGCTCGCGGGGGTTGCGCTACTGGCATGCTACATCCCCGCCCGCCGGGCGGTCAAGGTCGATCCCATGGTGGCGCTGAGGTACGAGTAAGGCGGTGGATAGAGGTGGCACAGGCACTCCTGCCTGTGCTTGATGCATAGGGTGCATCAGCCTTGCGCACAGGCAAGAGTGCCTGTGCCACTGGCCTCGGCCCTCGACAATCGGCAATAGGAGGTCGGTCATGGCATTTATACGAAAACTCATCATTGGCCTTCAAACCCTGTTTCAAAAAGACCAAGTGGAACACGAGATGGATGAAGAGCTGCGTGGTTTTCTGGACGCCGCGGTGAAAGAGAAAATGCGCTCGGGAATGAGCCTGGAAGAAGCCCGGCGCGCCGCGCGCGTCGAAATGGGCAGCCTGGACGCCGTGAAGGAAGAAATCCGCAGCAGCGGGTGGGAAGCCCTCGTCGAAACATTCTGGCAAGATCTTCACTTCAGCCTGCGCCAGTTGCGCCGCAATCCTGGCTTCACGGCGACCGTCGTCATTACCCTTGCCTTGGGAATAGGCGCGAACACGGCGGTCTTTAGCTTGGCGAACGCGCTGCTATTCAAGGACCTTCCCGTCAGGAATCCGAGCCAGCTTGTCATCCTTACATGGGCCGCCAAAAAGCAACCGGAAAGCCTCATGTTTACCGGCAACAGCAGTCCGCGCGACCCACGGTCCGGCGAAGACCTCATGAACGTTTTCAATTACTCAATATTAAAGGGAATTCGGAACCGCACCCGCAGTTTCACCGACGTATTCGCCTTCGCCCCAATGCTCAGAGTTAACATCAGCGACCGAGGATCGGGGCACAGCGGAATCGCCGTCACCGTGTCCGGAAACTACTTTTCAGCGCTGGGCGTTCAAGCAGCAGCGGGCCGCCTGCTGGTGGAAAGCGATGACCAAGCGAACGCGCCCTGTGCGGCTGCCATCAGCTATCGCTTTTGGCAGACGGCGTTTGGAGGCGATCCCTCTGTTCCGGGGAGGACGATGACTCTAAATGCTACGCCCTGCACCATCGTCGGCGTCACCCCGAAGGATTTTCAGGGGCTGCAATACTTCGGCTTCATCAGCGCGCCCGACGTGACCCTCCCCATGATGCAAGGGGAGCAAATCAGCCGTTGGGAGTTTGGCGGGCAGTTACCTCTCCTCACCGCCGACAAGCGCTGGGGCTTGCAGATCATGGCCCGCCTGAAACCCGGCGTTTCCGAGCAACGAGCGCAGCTTGAAACCAACAGCATTTTCCAGGGAATGCTGACCCCCGAGTGGACGAGCCTTGCCAAGGAGGCGGGTCTCCCAAATATTGTCTTGTTGCTAGGTAGCAAAGGGCCAAATTTCATGGCCCAATACTTTGCCAAACCCGTGACCATTTTGATGGTGGTCGTTACTCTTCTGTTGATGATCGCGTGTGCGAACGTTGCCAGTCTCTTTCTGGCGCGGGCGCCGCCCGTAGCCGGGAATTCACCGTGCGTCTGGCACTCGGATCCGGTCGAGGGAGACTGATCCGCCAGTTGGTTACAGAGAGCGTGGTATTGATCGCACTCGGCGGCGCAGCGGGGTTCCTGTTGACGTGGTGGTCCGGCCGCTACCTGCTGGCATTCCTACCTAGCTCCTCATTCATCAACCTCGGATTGAATGTGAGTCCCGACATGAGAGTTTTCGGCTTTGCTGCCGGACTTTCCCTTTTCAGCGGCATCGTGTTTGGCTTAGGCCCGGCAGCACATGCCACGAGGATTGAACTCTCCGCAGACTTGAAGGGGGGCATGCATCCGGGCCGGCGCGCGTCAGGGAAGAGCCGGCTGTGGTCACGGAAACTCCTGGTCACTTTCCAACTCGCCGTCTCCTTCTTGCTCGTTGTTGTCGCGGGGCTGATGGTTCGGACCCTTCAGAATCTCCAGTCGATTGACCTGGGATTTGATCCTCGGAATGTTCTCGTTTTCAGTCTCACCCCATCGGCCAACGGATACACTCCGGAGAAGCTCTACCCCTTTTACAATCGCCTCTTGGACCGGCTCAACGCGATTCCCGGAGTTGTTTCCGCCAGCGCCTCGAGCGACATCCTGATCAGCGATGTGGCCGTGACCGGTTGGAATGCTATCGAAGTCGAAGGTGCGCCTCTTTCCAGTAAGCGCATGAGCACCAGCACGAACTACGTTGCGCCCGGCTTCTTTGCGACCATGGGTATTCCCCTGCTTGCGGGCCGCGGGCCGCAAATCGGGGACACCGCGAGCGGACCCAAGGTCGCAACGATCAATGAAACGTTTGCCCGCAAGTATTTCCCGGATACGTCGCCTGTGGGGAGAAGGTTCCGGTGGAAGGGCGGGAAAGACTGGATCGAAGTGGTGGGCATTGTCGGTGACATAAAGTTTTACAGCGTCCGCGCCGAGCCTCCGCCCATCACCTATCTTCCGTTCCTCCAGAGTCCCTGGATGATTGACATGACCTTCGAAGTTCGCACGGCCACCAGCGCCACTGCGGTCGCGAAAGGAATCTATTCGGCCGTTCGCGCCCTCGACCCAGACTTGCCGGTGGTTGAGATGAGGACCCAGGAACAACAGATCGAAAGCTCCCTGAACACGGAGCGACTCTTCGCCAAGCTTGCCGGGCTCTTCGGGGCACTCGGCCTCACGCTGGCCTGCGTTGGCCTGTACGGGATCATGGCTTACAACGTCACCCTCAGAACCAGCGAAATTGGCATCCGTATGGCATTAGGTGCGGCCCGCGGCGGGATCATGTGGTTGGTCCTTAAGGAGAGCCTTCCCTTGGTAGGGGTCGGCCTGGGGGCGGGATGCCTCCTCGCTTTGGCCACCACACGCTTGATCGCAAGTATTCTTTACGGCGTCGCTCCGACGAACCCCATCACGCTGGGCGCAAGCATGATATTGCTGTTTCTAGTGGCGACGCTGGCCGCATGGATACCCGCCCGCCGGGCGACCAAGGTCGATCCCATGGTGGCGCTGAGGTATGAATAAGGGAGTGGTTAGTGGATAGCGGTCAGTGGCTAGCAGCCGTCAGTTGACCCACAGTTCTTGTCTGCCGCTGTTCTCCGTGACCACTGTGGCCCCCGTGGTGAAATCCGTCTGGGGTTGTGGCTCCGGCGCGCTACACTGCGCTCCGTGCTGCCCTCAAGGGTGCATCTGCGGAAACCGTCTCCGTTCGGGTGGAGTGCCCGAACGCAGCGAGGGTTGGGATGGCTTGCTAAATAGGCTCGAAATAGTTCTTGACATCCGATTACCTTTGGGTTATTATCAATATGAGAGCGGGCGTCCTGCCAGCGCTTTGCGCCTCGCGGATTCTCCCCACCCCGAGAGGACAAGATACCGAGAGGAAGTGTAGCGGCGCTTTCCGGCCGCCGAGTTCTAATGCCGCTCGATCAGCGCCGACCGGCGGTCGGTATAGTCTCAGTCGTCTGAGAATATGTTATAGAAAACAAATATGGTTAGAGGTTTTCGACGATGCGGGATAGAAAACTCATATCTTTGAAATGTAAGGAGTTATATGATTCTGAAGGGGTTCTGGAGGGCAAAAAAAGGGGGACCCCCGAAAATGAAGGTATTTCTTTAGATGTGTATGAAAACAAAGGTCAAATAATCAGACAATTCGGGCCTGAGAATATGTTTATGAATTCAAAGGACTTACATATTTCCTCAGAGTATGTTTATGAAAGGAAAGGGAGTTAATAAAAGTAGTGGCGAGATGAACCTATCACTCCATCGCCCGAGGTTTGAAGACATTCGAAGTCACATAAGCCGCCACGCCCACCAGCGCTCCGGCTATGGCGTCGGCGGCGTAGTGGTAACGGTCGTAGACGGTGGCGAGGGCCACGCTGGCGGCGAGGCAAAGGAATAGGGCGCCCAGGCGCGGCGCTTGCTTGCGGACGGCCAACGCCACGGCGGTCACCGCCGCCACATGTTGCTGGGGAAGATGCCGGCGTTCACGCTGTAGTGATCGAGCAGCCAGAAATTCCACGTGCGCAGCAGCGGCGCGACCGTCACGGCTTGTAGCCAGTCTCACGTGACGCTGCCATGCGGACATGAGCGTTTACCTTGCGAAGCCATGATACCACTTATCATACTGAAATTAAATGGCTTATAAATCATGTGCGTCCTGGCATGGGGCCTGGTGA
Organism: uncultured Acidobacteriota bacterium; assembly: GCA_963810005.1. Lineage (GTDB taxonomy): Bacteria > Acidobacteriota > Terriglobia > UBA7540 > UBA7540 > Bog-366. Next base: position 61,044 of record CAWELY010000013.1, on the reverse strand, counting down.
GGGCTGCCTTAACCCGCCAAGTGTCAGAAATGGTCGCCACGCCTCGTCACCGAGATTCTTGCATCTATTCACACTACCGTAACATTTGAGATGCTATAATCTTCCCGTGCGTCAACGAGTAATCATCATTGAAGACGAGCGCGACATCGTGGAGTTGGTGCGGTACAACTTCCGCAAGGAGGGCTTTGATGTCGAAAGCTTCTCCCGTGGCCGTGACGGCTTGGATTATCTCCGTCGCAATCCCGCCGACCTCGTGCTCCTTGACATCTTGCTTCCCGACGAAGATGGATTTGAAATCTGCAAACGCCTGCGCGCCGACGACCGGCTGAAGTCCTTGCCCGTCATTTTTCTCACCGCCAAGAGCGAGGAGATGGACCGCGTGCTGGGCTTGGAAATCGGCGCGGACGATTACGTGGTGAAACCCTTCAGCCCGCGCGAACTCGTGGCCCGGGTGAAAGCGGTTTTGCGCCGCCAGGAACGCGTGGCGGAAAAGCGCGAAGTGGTGGAATCGGGCGCCATACGTCTCGACACGCGCACGCAGGAAGTGGTCGTACGCGGTCGGTCGGTGGATCTGAGCGCCCTCGAATTCAAGCTGCTCTACTTCCTGGCTTCGCACCCACGCCACGTTTTCGATCGCGACCGTTTGCTCGATGAAGTTTGGGGCCGTGACCGCTTTGTGACCCCGCGCACCGTCGATGTCCACATTCGCCGCCTGCGCGAGAAAATCGAAGAGCTCCCCAACCGCCCGCAGTTTCTGCAAACCGTACGCGGCAGTGGCTATCGCTTCTCTCCGGAAGTCTTGGAAGGCGTTGAGGCGTAGTTGGTTTTGGATTTTCGATTCTGGATTTTCGATTAAGGCCGTGCGCGTCCGCTCTCTCTATCAATTCAAAATGGCAATCTCAAAACCCAAGACGGCGCGCCATTGCTTGGGTGGCGATGCGCAACGGCAAAGTCCTTGCTCCCCTAGACGCATTGTGATGTAATTCCGGAGGGCAGAAGCTGCCGGTCGTAGCTCCCGCTCATTCTCCGTTTTGGATTTTTGATTTCGGATTCGGACTGTCTGAGCTCTCAGCATTGAGTAATAGCCCTGGCTGACCGCTGATGGCTGAGTGCTGACGGCTGTCACTCCCAATCCAAAATCGCAAATCCAAAACCCAAAATGTTATGACCTTCCGCAGCCCCATATTTCGCAAGCTTCTTGCCAGCGCTTTCGTGCTGATTGCGGTAACGCTGGCCGTTGTGGATTTCTACCTCACGCGCTACACCGCGGGTCGGGAAGTGCAGAGCGTGGAACAACAGTTGGAAGCGGAGGCGCGAATTCTGGAAACGGAAGCCGCCAATGTTCCGCGCCCCCAACTGGAAGATTGGGCGCGCCAGGCCTCGCACCGTTCCCGCGCGCGCGTCACCATTGTCGACCCGAATGGCGTGGCCCTGGCCGATTCCCACCACGACCCCGAGACCATGGAAAACCACGCCACCCGTCCGGAAATCATAGCGGCTTACCGGGACGGCGTGGGCAGCTCCACGCGCCACAGCGCCACCATCAGCCAGGATCTCTGTTATTTGGCGTTGCGCCTGAGTTACCTCAATGAACCAGGATACATTCTGCGTCTGGCGGTGCCGCTGGGGCGAGTGGATTCCTCCATCGCGGCGGTGCGCTGGCGAATTCTGTGGGCGTCATTTACGCCGCGCTGGTGGCGCTGATTTTCGCTTACTTCTTCTCGCAGTCTTTCACGCAGCGCATCGCGCGGCTGCGCGCTTTGCGGAAGGATTGGTGGGCGCGCACTTTTCCCAGGCGCCGCTGCCGCCCGCCGATGACGAACTGGGCGCGCTGGGGCGCTCGCTCAGCACCACCGCCGGGCAGCTTCGCGACCTGGTGGACCGGCTGAGCGTGGAGTCGGCGCAGCGCGAAGCAATTCTGGCCAGCATGGTGGAAGGCGTGCTCGCCGTGGACAGCGGTTTGCGCATCACTTTCGCCAATGCGTCGTTTGCGCGCGCGGTGGGAGCGCAAACTCCGATTCCCGCCAAGATGCCGGTGGTGGAACTGGTGCGCACCCCGGAATTGCGCGAGGTTCTGACGCGGGTGTTGACCACCGGCGAATCCGTGAAGCGGCGCATGCAAGTTCCCAGCGCCGATCGCGTCTTTGAAGTGCAGGCCGCCCCGCTCACTTCGGGGACGGCGCGCGGCGCCATTGCCATCCTGCACGACATCACCGACCTCGAGCGCCTGGAGCGCATCCGCCGGGATTTTGTCGCCAACGTTTCGCATGAGTTGCGCACGCCGCTCACCGCCATCCGCGGTTACGCTGAAACGCTGCTGGAAGGGGCGCTGGAAGACCAGGAAAACAACCGCCGCTTCCTCGAAATCATCAAGGCGCACGCCATCCGCTTGAACAACATTTCCTCGGATCTGCTGACCCTTTCCGAGTTGGAAGCGGGCAAGGCGCGACCCGCGCCGGAGCCCGTCCCGGTGCGCGGGGCGGTGGAGTCGGCTATGCGCACCCTGGAGGCAGAAGCGCGGCTGCGCGGCGTCTCCCTGGTTTGCGGGCGCATCGAGGACGTGCAGGTGCTCGGCGACCGCCTGCAAATCGAGCAGGCGCTGGTCAATCTGCTCGATAACGCCGTCAAGTTTAACCGGCCCTCTGGTGAGGTGTTGATAGAAAGTCACGCACGCTGGCGACGGCCGCGTCCGGATTACCCTCACCGATACCGGCATCGGAATTCCCCACGACGACCTGCCACGCATCTTCGAACGCTTCTATCGCGTGGATAAAGCCCGCTCGCGCGAAGTGGGCGGCACCGGCCTGGGACTCTCCATCGTCAAACACATCATCGAGCGCATGAATGGTACGGTCAGCGTTGAAAGCCAGTTGGGCAAAGGCTCAACGTTCACGTTGCTGCTGCCCGCCGTCCCCTGAACTCACCCCACCCGATGGGCTCAATTCAAGAAGAATGGGCATATACTCGTAGCCGCCGGAAGGCCGCAAGGGGAAATCCGGCCTAATCTTCGGTCGTGGGCCAGCACGGTTTCTTTGTAGCGGTGGTCTCTGACCGCCGGATTTTGATTCGATGGATTCCGGCGCTCAGAGAGCGCCGCTACAGCAAACTGGCTCACTACCAAATCTTCGCTCGGCTTTGAGGGTTATTTTATGCGCACGACGTGTACGTTCTTATTTCTCGTCCTTTTCTTGGTTTCGCCGCAGGCATGGGCCGGAGCGGGGGAGTCGATAAACTACCAATCCCCCTTCGTCCGCGTGGAATTTGTGCCGGACCGGCCGGCGCTCGCAGCGTTGGCGGTAGATTCCCTGGGCAAAGGCAAGCTAAGTGGGAATCTCCTGCTTCCACCCACCGCTGCGGTAGCCAGTTTCGAGGCGCAGCACGTGGGGCAAAAAGTGCAATACTGGCAGGCCGGCGCGGCGCGCACGGGGCGGCCCGCGTGGACCTTCGATACCTCACCACGCCAGATGCGCTTCGAGTTGTCGTACTCGGGTAATAGACCGGTTCCCGCCCTGGTGATGGATTTTGATATCCAGCTTTGTCACGCGACGCTTCTCGGCTTGATGAATGACGATGGGAGCGTGCGGCTGCCGGCCCTGCTTCACCTGCCCGATCACGGGACCTTCCGCATCACCGCCGGCGCCACTCCCGGACTGAGTCTGGGCTATGAGCTTGTGCCGTACCCCGCGCCGCGGCAGGACGAGAAGTTCCTGCGCGTGAGTTTTCCCGGCGGCTCAGCGGCCGTGCCGCACGTTGAATACACGCTGGACGTGGTGGCCATCCATCCCGAAATTCCGCAATTCGACGGCGACGCGCGCTTCGACGGTTTCCGGCGGAATTTTCTCAATATGTTCCAGCTCAGTCCGCGCTGGCGCGCGCTGGCCAACAATACGGCGAGCGACTTGTGCGCCATCACCGTTTGGGAGTATGGCGATGTAGCATTGCGCACGCCGCCTCTGGCCCCCGGTCTCACCGCGCTCGATATCTTGCGCCAGACGCTGGACCGCTACTTGGGCGGGCTGAAGGGCTGTGGGATGATTGGATACAATGCCGGAACCCCGGACGAGACCGCCTACGACTTCCTGGATGCCTATCCCTCGCTGGTGATTGCGGGCACGGATTATGTCCTGGGCAGCCATGATGAAGCGTGGCTGCGCAAGAATTACCCCGCCCTCAAAGCGTGGGCCACCAGGATGCTTGCCTTCGACAGCGATGGAGACGGGTTGCTGGAGTATCCCGAGACGCGCGAGTCCGGGCCCTGGCCTCGGAACCATCCCGCCAACTGGTGGGACACGGTCTGGTTCACTTACAAGGATGCCTATTCCAACGTCCTTGCCTATCGCGCCTGCCTCGGCATGGCCAAGGTGGCTCGACTGGCGGGAAAGCCGGAAGACGAGCGCTACTACGCATCCCGCGCGGAAAAACTGCGCTCTGTTTACGCCACCACCTTTTACAACCCTGCCACGGGAGTGCTCGCGGGCTGGAAGGACCCTCAAGGGAGATTCCACGACTACTACTTCACTTTCGTCAATGGGATGGCCATAACTTACGGCTTGGTCCCGCCGCCCCAGGCCAATCAGATTATGGACCACATGTTGGCGAAGATGCGCGAGGTGGGTTACACGCGCTTTGAGCTGGGATTGCCCGGCAATCTCATTCCCATTCGGAAAGAAGACTACGGCACCGGCGGCGTTGAAGGAGGCGAGCCGGAGAGGGAAGACGGCGCCGACGCCTTCCAGAACTACGAGAACGGCGGCGCCACGGCCTGCTTTGTGAACTACACGATCACCGCCCTCTACCAACTGGGCCGGCGGGAGGAGGGCGACCGAATCCTGTTCCCCCTCCTGCGCGCCTATGAAGAGGGCGGATTTCAAGGCCTCGGACCGAACGGCAAGACGAAGGACTGGAAGAGGTGGGACGGCACACCCAAAGGCTACGAGGGCCTGCTCGCCGATGATTACCTGGGTCTAATGGCAGTGGAGTCAAGACCGGCGGCGAGCAAGTGACGGTCACCTGATCCGATGAGCAGGCATCCCTGGGGAAGGGCGAATGATGGCGATTGCGAGTCCGTAAACTCCCAAGGGTCGTAGACCGCACAAATCAGCAGTCTGCGCCAGCCCGCGCGATCAATTCAAGAAAGCTCCTCCCCAAAGCAGGCCGGGAGCCACCGCCGCCATGAAGATAAGAGGTGTTCGTGAATGATCTCCACTCATCCGAAAACTGGTGAGAGCCTGGCACAAGCTGGCGCCGCAGGTTACTGAGCCGAGATTCCCGCACGCCTTCGATACCAACGGGATTCTTTCCAAGGGAATCTTGGCTTTCTCAGCTAGAATTTCGACGACACGCGGGTTGGGTTGGTGTAATGCGAAATAATCGACTTCGCTTCGTGGTTTCGCGCTCAGGTTCTCCAGAGTCCCGATAATGCGATCCAGTTCCGTGATCGCGGCGTAAGCAAGTTGCTCCCCTTTGAATTGAACATTCAGTCCGGCATTCTCAGAGATCTTTACGCCCAGTGAAGATGCGAATGTCCCAGAACAGCCCCAGACGAATTCCTGGAGCCTTACGCAGCCAATCTGGGCATCGGTTGCAGCGTTCGTGAGAACGAATGCGCAAGCCCCATCACCAAAGAGCCCTCGAAATTCCCCCGGCACTTGAGGCGCGTTGAGCCTTCGGCTGTGAACTTCCGAGGCCACGACGAGTGCCACTCCTTGAGGTCTTGTGCGGAGCAGACTCTTGGCCACTGCCAGGGAGTAAATCAGGCCCGCGCAAGCTCCGCCCACGTCTAAAGCGCCACTGGTTTCCCGCAGAAGGAGTCGCGAGTGCAGAGACGCAGCGAACGAAGGGAAACCCAGGAACGTTGTGCTGGTCGCCACCAGGAAATCGATACTGTTCCACGGGGACCTCTGCCATTTCCAGAGCGATATCGGCAGCCCTCTGGGCCAGAGCAAGTTCGTCTTCGCCGTCGGCAGCAACGCGCACACTCTGAATGCCTGCCCCATCGCGGATTTTGCGCGATGGGAGAGCCATGTCACGTTCGATCTGTTCCGCGTCAACGGCCAGCGAACCCAGAGTGTACCCCCAACCCTCGACTGTGGTTTCCCGCTCACTGTGCGGCCTGCCGCCATTGCGCGCACCCACGGCTTTTCTTCAGGAGAGGGTTTTTGAGCTTCTCGAATCATTTCCGCCAGCGCGCGAATGCTCTTTGGCCGATTCTCCGGCCAGGGGTTGCCAAAATCCCGAATGCCCGTAGCCGATTCGATGCTAATCAACGTATCCACCCACGCCATTGAGTCGAGCGCGCCGGTTTCGACAAGGTCAACCTCGTCTTTGGGAAGGGGAGAAAGCTTGCTTGCCACGCGATGTTCGGGCGGTCGCGAGTGCGGTTTCCAATTCGAACGGTAGACTCATGAGGAGCACTCCTGAGATGGATTGAGTCGTACGCGGGCGGTCAGAGGATGTCCAACCAAGAAACATCCGGCTGCGGAAACAGAGAATCGAGCATCAGCCAGCACTTGTGTCCATTGTCAGCTCTCGCCAGACCTATCCGCGCAAAGCCGTGGAGAGCCTGCAAAAGCTTGTGACGAATGAAGCGGTTTAGATAACGATCGAGGTCAAAGTGGCCCCCGGACTTGGCGAGCCGTTCCATAACCTCGTCCATAAAGCGCCGCCACTCCCGGTCAACGACGGGAAGGCTATTCAGTGTTTCGCCGGAAGTCAGAACCAAGCGTGCCCGCAGCGTTACGCGGTTGGGGTCTTGGAAGACCAGGAACCGGAGGTTTCTGTACAGACAACCACAAATCGACCTGCTTGCCTGGCTAGAGTCCACCCAGGCGTTTCCGCCCTTTGTGTCGGCGTGCAATTCGCATCCGAAAAGTCCTTCCAATTCTGTCGAAACCTCAGCACGCTGAAGCATGTTGATTAACTCGATCTCGCTCAGGCATCTGCCACTGGCTTGCAGCCCGAAGGTATTCTGGTCCTCACAGTGCGGCGGGAGAACAGATGTGGGGCGCGAGGCGAAACGAACGCCATTACCGCGCTGGTAAGGAAAAGACCTCTCCCATGCGAAGCCCCGTGGGGGAATCGGGCGGACGGAACGAAACAAATTCTCAGTCGCGGGCTCTATCCCAATTACGCACAGCCCCGAACCCATTTCCGTAATGTCAGAGAGAATCAGCTCTCGCATGACCTGCCTTTTTTGATTTCTTTTTACGCGCGGGGGGTTGGTCGTGACCAGATGTTTGATTTCGATCTGGTGACCTTGGGCCTGCCAGTGTTGCGCCAGCATCTCGGCGACCAAGCGGCGATGACATTTTTCCGGCTCCGCCTCAGAGCATAAGAAGCGCGACTCTTCCTTCAAATGAGGCAGGATCCACCTGTTCTAGCACCTTCCGCTGGGCCATAATTCCAGCATACGACTTCTCGTATTGTGTCCCAATCGTGCGATTTGCGGTAGGCGGTGCGGATTTCATCACTGGGTGCAAAAATGGGTTGATAGTCGTAAGCGATTCCTGCCACGCGGTGAAGGAAGAAGGCGAGGTCGGGATACTTCGCAAATCCCGCGAGTTGCCCGACACGATTCTCCCGGATATCGATCAGCTTCTCAACTTGCGCCTCTTGCAGAAGTCGGAAGAACACCTCTGCGGTCTTCTTCGTGAAGCCGATCGTGAATATTGTCGACGTCATTTGCCGTGCTACCAAGTGTCGAGCGCAAAGGGTTTGACGCGGAAGGCGAATCTTTCGGCTTGAAGCCGGTAGGCATTCTCCAAGGCCTCGGTGCGAGCCCCGGGGAAAAGTGTATTGGCTGCCACGGCCTCGAAGCCGGTGCCGGCGAGCAGTCGATTCTCAGCGGCCTCTTGCGTTTCGATTCGCGAGCCTTTGCGGATGTGCAATGGAAGGATTCCCAGCTTGGTCAGTTCGGGGCAGACCATCAGAAAGCGATGACACTCCAACGGGTCTTCCTCCGCGCACATCATCGCCACCGAGCCGCCCCTCCAATTCCTTCCAGAGGCGGTCCAGCCCTGCCTGAAACGCATAGGATTTCCGGCGCGCCAGGTAGTCAACCACGCCATCGGGGCGATAGGCGTCCGCATCATCCGGGCGGCCTCCCAATTCCTCTCCCAGAAAGAGGTACTCAAGGTGTTCGGCACGCAGCAGTTTTTCGAAACCAGGCAGGCTGAACTGCGGCAGGCGCGCACTCTGCGGCACCGTGCGCACATCAACCACCAGCTCGACGCCATGGTCTTTTAACAAGGCAGCAAAGTTCTCGAATTCCAGAATCGAATGACCAACCGTGAAAAGGGGGTGAGGGCCGCTCGCATTGGCGGGGTAACAGTTTCCAGACCGCACGTTCGTTTCCTCTAGCAGGGCATTGTACCAAATATACCAGTGCCGAGTTCGAGTAAAGTCCCCGAGCCCCGGAGGGGCGAAAGAACCCATCCGATTCCACATTGCCACTCCTGTCATGAAAATACCTGTGCCGAAGGCACCTTGGACTGCGGCGGTCTGGCGCCGCCTTTTGCTTCCTCCTGGGGGTAAATGCAAGGCGGGTCGAGCCATCGCCTTGCTCTTCGTCGTCGGGGTTTTTCAGGGCAAGGCGGCGCCAGACCGCCGCAGTCCAAGGCGCTTCGCGCATTCTCATCGTCAGTGATGCGCCGCAGGGGCACGGGCGTCTCTGCGACAGCCCAGGAAAAATGCTTCTGCCCGTTATCTCGCTTCCCTATTGCCTCCGCACGGCTTCGCGTGTAGATTAATCGCCTGCCCAGGTTGCAGCGCCCGTTTCTTTATCAGCGCTGCATCTTCGTGACCGTGCACAGGGAGAACGCGAGAATTTGAAACGGAAGACCGCGGACCGGCAAAACAGATCTACGCCACACTTATTTTCTCAGGAGCCCACACCATGAAATCGACTAATCGCAGAGAACTTCTCAAAGATTTGGGATACGCGGCTCTGGGTGGGTATCTCGCCACTTCCCGCGGCTACGCCGCCAACGAAACCATAACGGTCGGCTGCATCGGCACCGGCGGCCGTTGCCAAGGCTTGATGAAAGCTCTGGCGAAAATTCCGGGGGTGCGCATGGCCGCCGTCTGTGACGTTTGGGACACGCATCCTGGCGGAGGGCAAGCAGCTCGCCGATCCGCAGGCGTTCGCCACCAAGGAGTATCGGGAGATCCTGGACCGCAAGGATATCGACGCCGTCCTGATCGGAACGCCCAACCATCAGCACGTGCCCGATGATGATCGCCGCCTGTTCGGCCGGCAAGGATATCTATGTCGAAAAGCCTTTGACGCATCGGTTGGAGGAGGGGCCGCCGGCGCTCGAGGCGCAGAATCGCTACCACCGCATTGTCCAGGTCGGCATGCAACAGCGCAGCATGCCGCAGTTCCAGAAAGGATACGAACTGGTCAAATCCGGCCAACTCGGCCCCATCCGCAAAGTCCATCTCACCTGGAATCGCAATGCCGCCCGCGGCACGGGGGAGTACAACATTGATCCCTCCACGGTGGACTGGAAGGCCTGGCTCGGCAGCGCCCGGCAGCAGCCCTTTGATCCTTACCGTTTCCGGGAATGGCGCTGGTATTGGGATTTTGGCGGGGGAGTGCTGGCGGATCTCATGGTCCACTACATCGATATCGCCCATTGGTATCTGGATGTCGACCACCCCGAACTCAGCCGTGACCATCGGCAATAAATTCACCATGGAGCGATGGGAGACTCCCGACACCGCCCAGACCCTCTTGCAGTATCCCAACGCTCAGGTCTACTTCGAGTCGACCTTCATGAACGCGCGTAACGGCGCCATGCTCGAATTCATGGGCACGGAAGCCACCCTGTATCTGGATCGCGGCCGCTTGGAAGTACTCCCCGAACGCAAACGCGACGCCCGCAATCGCAATGCCCAACTCCCCTCCGAGCCGGAGATGCAGTGGGTGCTGGGCACCGGTCCCAAAGGCGCCGACTTTTATGATGAGCCTGACGGCGAAGTGCTGCATCTCAGCAATTGGTTGGAATGCGTTCGCAGCCGCAAACCTCCCTTGACTCCGGTCGAAGCCGGCATCAGTGCCGCATCCGCCGCGCATTTGGGCAATATTGCCTTGCGCCAAGACACCGTCGCCCATTGGAAAACGGTGGAGCCGAAGCAAGCGTAACGTGGACCGGCAAATCAGGTCCCCGCTACACGCTCGCGCGGCTCAACCGGACCGTTGGGCGGACAACTTTGCCGGAGGCAATCGGACGGTGCGCGCAAAAACTCTAAAGACCCTTGATGCACGGACTCCTGCCGAGTGGCGGAGGTGGCTCGCCGACCATCACGACTCGGAACCGGAGGTGTGGCTCGTCTTCCATAAACGGCACACCGGCCAGGCGTCGATCGCCTACGAGGATGCCGTCGATGAAGCATTGTGCTTCGGATGGGTCGATAGCCTCATCAAGCGCCTCGATGATGCGCGTTATGCCCGCAAGTTCACGCCCCGGAAGGCTGATAGCAAGTGGTCCACCGCGAACCGCCAACGCTATGCGCAGCTTAAGGCCAGCGGGCGATTGATGCCGGCGGGGTTCGAACCGGGCGCCGACGGATCGAAGCGGTGATGCGCCAAGGCCATCGCCCGCGAAGGTTCCACAATACATTCAAGAAGCGCTGGCGAGCCACCCGGCAGCGTGGAACTATTTCGAGAGTCTCGCGCCCTCGTACCGGCGAATGTACATCGCTTGGATCGATTCCGCCAAGCAACAAGAAACGAAATTGAGGCGGCTGGAGGAGGCCATCCGCCTGCTTGCGGCGGGCAAGAAGCTGGGATTGAAATGAGCGGGAAGCGCTTGGTGCTGGAGGCTGCGGGCTAGACATGGTGACCTGGATTGTCTGGCAGCCCAAACCTATGGGGCCCGGCCTATGGGCCCGACTTGACTTTGTGTCTCGTTGGAACTACGTTTGGTCTGGATGGGAAAGGTGCCTAGGCCTTTGTAGGCGGATGAGGGTCAGGGTATGAAACATCGGTTTACCATCGCAATCCCCATCGCTATGCTTGGAGCGTTGGTTTTTGTATCGCCCGCAGGCGCCCAAAGGGGCATCGGGGCTAAACCAGCCCCTGCGGGTCGAGCGGCGTTGGGGGGCTCTTTCGGAATGGGTGGGAGAGGTGCATTCCGCCCCGCTCATCCCTATACACCCAATCTTTCGTGGTAGAGGACGTGGTTGGGGATGGGGACCGGGTGGGGATGGGGATATCTGCCGTACCCGGACTACTACGACTACTCGGATTACGAACCGGCTATGACCGAAGCGCCTCCGTGGGAGAGTGCTGCACAGCCCGCTCAGGCTGCGCCGCCGGAGCGAGGCAGCTCCAACCCATCTTACTCGAAAGGCAAGGGGATCAATGGGTTCAGGTCACGGGTTACAGTCAATCGCCCGCTCCCGCGCAACCTGAGCCGCCGAAAACCGTGGAAGCGACCCATCTGCGCGCCGTTATGCCGAGCCGCAACGAAGCCGCCGAACCCCCTCGCGAGCTTCCCCCGGCCGTGCTGGTGTTTCGCGACGGGCATGAGGAAGAGGTCAAGAGCTACACGATCATCGGTAAACACCTTGTACGCGAGAGCGAATTACTGGACCAGTGGCTCGTGGACAAGAAAGATCGAGATTGCCAACCTGGATGTTCCCGCCACCCTGAAGCTGAACCAGGAACGCGGTTCGAAATTCAGCCTGCCGTCCGGACCGCAGGAAGTGATGATCCGACCGTAAGTTTCCGTTTTCGGAAGGGGAGCAACGATCACGGCTCTCGTGACTATGGGCTTTTCCGAAGTCCGAGCCCCGTGTCCCGTATCCCAAGCTACCCCGAACGATTCTCGTACCACTTCACATTGCCGGTGGAGGAGCCGATGGCCACCATGTCCTTGCGGCCGTCGCCGTTCATGTCGGCGATGGCCACGCCGGAGGTGGCCATTTCCGCATCGAGCAGTTGCCGTTGCCAATTCACTCCCGAAGTGTCGGCGGCGTAGTAAACGTAGAGGCTGGTTCCCGGGCCGCGAAAACCCGCCACGATTTCGTCGTTGCCGTCGCCGTCCAAATCGGCGCAGGCCAGCGCGTGGCCTTCATGGAAGTTGGGGTCGATCACGTGCCGCGTCCACAGCTCTCCCGGCGGGGCTTCGGAATAGACCACCACCTGGTCGCCGTGCCAGGGTTCGATGGTGGCGAGGAAGCGCTTTCCGGCCACCTTGCCCACGCCGATTTCACTCGCGCCGCGCTTCGGCCTCGACTGCTGATCGCCCGCGCCCAGATGCGTGCGGGTCCAGGTGAGCTCGGCGCCGTACCCGGCGGAGTGAAACACGTGCACACCCTCAAAGCTCGCGGTCAGAATCTCGTCGCGCCCGTCGCCATCCCAGTCCAGCACGTTCAGGCCATGCACGACCGTCAAGGAATCGTCGATGCGGTGGGAAGGCCATGCGAGCGGCGGCGCTTCCTGGGCGGAGGCGTGCCCGCGCCGAAAGACTTCCGGCATCTCGAACCAGGTGAGCGGGGCGGGGACCTTGTAGTCCGGCGCCACGGCGCCAAAGCCCAGCAGCGGCGCGTCCACCAAACCCAGGCGGCCCCTGCCGTCCAGGTTTGCCCAGCGCAGCCGATGGGAAGTGGGAATCTTGCCGAGCGGGCGCAGCCGCCACTCGTGGTCCCAGTCCGCGGCAGGCTCGGCCCACCAAAGGCTGCCGCCATGCGTGCTGTCGTCGAGCGCAAAATCGCTGGCCAGCGCCACTCCCCGCGCCGGATATCCCGGGTGAAACAACGGCGCCAGGCTGATGTTCTTCTGCGTTGCGGTGGTGATGGGCCGCGGCTTCCAAGTGGGATTCTCGTACCACTCCACGATGCTCTTGTCGGAGCTCAACGCGAGAATGTCCAGGCGGCCGTCGCCGTTCACGTCCGCCACCGCCACCTGATAGCCCTCGGGAATTTTCGCGACCTCGTGCGTTTGCCATTGGATCATGTTGCGCTTCTCCACCGTGGCGCTCCGCCGGGGAGCGGCGTTGGCAGGCCTTGCCGTGAGCGTCAGGCTGAGGCCCAACGCTCTCTGCAAAAAGCCTCGGCGCGACGGCCGCCCGCCGCTTTCCTGGTGCGATTTCCAGTTCTTCACGGGAGTTATTTTAGCGCGACTCAAAGCTTGGTGCAGATGATTGTCGGGGTCGATGTTGTGGCGCTGAGCTTTAGATCAGCACATGCCGATCCATCGCTGCGCTCTGGATGACAGCCCTGGAGCACTTTGCCGCAGCCTGTCAAGGCAGGTAGCTCTCCTTTGAAACTCCCCCGCGCGGACCCAAGATATCGGGTCCGCGCCGAGATTATACGAGCGGCGCCCGGGCCCGCACCGTCGCGCACCACAGGGCGGGCCGGGGGAACAAGGGTCAGACCGGCGAACAGATGGTCTCTCGCTCGACGAACGGCACCAGCCGGGCCGGTCCGTGCCAGCCATCCACATCGATTTACTTAGGTTGGAGCGCCAAGTCCCCACCGCGCGGGCATTGGCCTCGGTATTGGCCACTCGGACCTTTATTTGGTTCTTCCCGGGGTGGAGTTGTTCCGTCACGTCGAAGACGAACGGACCCCACGGCCGCTTCCCCATCGGACTTGCCATTCACCCAGACTTCCGCGCACACCCCCACCACGCCGCAATCCAGGAGCACGCGCTCCGCCAAGAGCGACGCCGGCACGTCCACCGTCTTCTCGTAGACCATCGTTCCGGAGAAGTGTTCCAGCCCCGGCACTTTCCACGTTCCGAGCGGAAGCATCGCTGGGGCCGTGGAAAATGCAAAGGGGTGATCGAGCACTTCACGCGCGCTGACCCGCAAAGTCACCGTGCGCGCGCCGCGGGGAAGAGTGATTTCCGCGCGCGGCAGGAACCTGTTTATCGCCGACAAACACGAGGTACTGTATCCCGCAACGGAGGGACACGCAACGCGCGCGCCACGCGTGGAATCGCGAAGCTCAGCCAGCGATAGCCTTGCGGCGCCGTCTGCGGATCATCGGCAATTCTCGAATTCGACACCAGGCCTTCGATGGCGGCGCCGTTGGTCTGCTCGATGCGGCAGGTGAATTCGGGCGCCTTGCCGTCATCCGGACTGTTATGGAGGAACTTGATCAGAATGCTGTTCCATCCGCTCTTGAGGGTAAGGGGAATGCGCGTCGCAAACCCATCGATAGGGTCAAAATAGAGGGGGCGCATGAAGCGCGAATAGACTTTCTCATGATTCACGAAAACGGTAGTGGGGTGAGGCGCTCCCAGCAGCATCACCGCCTCGCCGCCTTGCGGGTGGTAAACGTTGGTTTGCAGGTAAACCGTTCCCTGCATCACCGGCGCGCGCAGCACGCGGCCATAGTCGACGACGTAGCAGTCCGGGCCGTAAGGCCCGCCTGCCACCTCGATGGTTCCGTTCCCCGAGCCCGGGGGCACAATGGAATCGTCGGCAGAGTTGAATTCCACCCAGTGGAGTTGCTGGCCGTCTTTGCCGATGTACTCCTTGGCATAATCGACGCGTTCGTCGCTCTCCGGCGCGTACGCTTCCTCCAAGCCGTGGTCGTCGGGGTTGGGGAACAGGCCAATCACATTCCACTTCCGGATCGAGCGCATCTGCGGAGCAAGCCAGAGGGGATTCCAACTTGCCTTGTCGCCGGTCTTGGCGTACCAGCGCTCCTTCAGGCCCCGGCCCGTTGGATCTTCGCGCACTTGCGCATAGGGCGAGTCGATGGTGGGTGCTTCCACCGTAACGTTCCAATCGCTCGAAATGTCGAGCGGCGTAGCACTCTTGGATTGATACTCTCCCCGGTAGCGGGTCGTGCCCTTCTGCAATTCCACGTACCCGGTTTTATCGCCGGGCACGCCGCGCCCCTGCACCACCACTTGTTTGTCGTCGGCGCGCAGCACATGAAACTCTTCCAGGTTGGTTGCCGCGAGTGCCAGGGGTTGGGCCGCGACCCGTGGGATCAAACACCACGTACGCGGCATCCCAAGGGCCCAAGGCCAGGCGTACCAGAGTCTTGTCACCCTGCGTTTCATAGAAGAGCGGTGAGCGCTTTCCCGTGGGCGCTTCCCATTTTTCCGGCCGGCCCTTCGCCTTGAATCGCAGCATGTGGGTGCGCGCCTCGGGCTGTATCATTGACCACCCAGTAGAGATCAACACCGGCGTTCCGCTTGTGCATGGCGTACAGGTGTTCGGCCGGCCCTTCCACCAACTCGACGTCAGGGTCCAACACCTCACGAATAATCTCGACGAGGTCGGTGACATAACCCGGCACCCAATAGGAGCGCCCGCCGTTTGCGCTCTTGCGCATAACGTAAGGTTCAGCGGAGGCATGAAGATCGAACACCTCCTCCCAGATCGCTTTCAACTCCGGATCGTCGCGGCCGGACTCCACCGAGGTATAGGGCAGGCGGCGCTGGGCGATAACGGTTCCCCCCGCCCGGTAAAAGTCGCGCACCCGCATGGCCGTGCTGCGGCGCGTGGTCGACATGGGGGGAAGAATCAAAACCTGAAATTCCTTATTGTTGATGCGCAGGCGGCCGCCATCGAACTCGCTTTTGGCGAGGTAGTAATCATCCGCGACCATAAAGTCGTAACGCGCTTCGGTGAGGCGCATTTTGAGATCAGCGTATTGCTCGCTGGTCTCCACCGCGTCGGGACTCCAGTTGGCGTTCCCTAACAGGTGGGAGAAATCATCGTTACGGAAGGCTGATGCCGATTGTCCCCAAATGGAAACTTGCGGGTACAGCACCACGACATCGGACAGGCGCTGGCTTTCGCAATTGACGAAGCTGATGCGCCGCATCTGGTCAGCGTAAAACCGAAACCAGGGCAGGTAGGGCTGCCCGCGGAACCAGTCGGGCGGATAGTTGGTGCGCGCCAGGTCATAATTGAAAGCGTGGGGAATGAACTCACCGATGTCCCAGGCGCCCAGGCAGTTGGAAACCCGGCGCATCATTTCCGGGCTCAAGTAGGAATTGCTGCCTAGCACGCCCTGATTCTCGCAAACCACGTGTTTTCCCTCGAAGGCGGCAACGGAAGCGACCTCCCTCAGCCAAACCGACTCGTGCGCCCATTCCATCAATGTGTCGCAGCCGGGATGGGTCATGGAACGCTGGATTCGATAGAAGTCGCCTTGCCACGCGGCCCCCAGAAAAGCGACTCTTCCCAAACATGGCCCGAATGTTGGATGTTGTGCTGGCCGCACCAGTCGCTGACCTGCTTCCAAAAGCTGTCGGAATACAATTCGCTGATCGTGTCCAGGAGATCGCAGCGGAGTTTCTCCGTCTTGGGGCCAATGTCGTAAATGAGGCCGGGAAGGTGGGGAATGAGGTCATAACCCGCCTTGCGCCGGAAGGTTTCGAAAAGGAGTGGGCGTCCAGGGCAGCTTGTCTCCGTAAGAGCCTTCGTGATCGGCAAAGGTGGCGGGCATGGCGTTGCCAAAGTACTGGCTATAACGCTTATAGAACTCCTCGTAATAGAGCTTGATAAATGTAGCAATCGCCTCCCGGCTCATCAGGTCCACCGTGCCCCCGTTGGGCATCGCCGGGACCAGGTCGTAAGCGGTGATGAGCCATTCTCCTTCGGGCACGTCCCAGGAGACTTCCTTGGCGCCCTTCTCCCAAGCCACTGCTTGCAGGGTATTGCCATCCAAGCGGTCCGGCCCCAGGCGTTTTCCGGCGACCACCGCAACCGTTTTCTCGGCCAGGGGCGCACTCCACCGCTTCGGCCCGTGGACGATGCTTTCCGTTGACCGCATGCGACGCGCATGGAATTCGGGATTGGCTTCGACCACGTGGCTCTTGTTGATGCCCGGCATCCAATAATCGCGCGCCTCACCGCTAGGCCACTCAAACTCGTCGACCATGCAGAGAGAAAATCCGGCTTCCTTGGCCGCCTGCAAGGCCCCGCCCAGCGCCTGCCACCACTCTTCCGACATATAACGAGTCTGAAGACCGTCGCGATTGTGGGCATAGGCGCCGTAAACGCCATTCTCAACCATCTGGCGAATTTGGCGTCCCAACTCCTCGCCCGTCAGCGTCCCGTTCCAAAACCAAAACGGCCGGATGCTGTATTTCCTGTCCGGATCGAGAAACTTTTGGTAAAGCGCCGCCAACGCGGCAGGGATTTCCGCCGGCTGGGCCGGAAGCATGGACCCATCTCTCAGCGCCAAAGCTACCCAAACCGGCCCCTGTAACCTCCAGGAAATCCCGCCGCGTCATCTTGATCATAAATACCTCCTGAAATTATGAATGCCGAAGCAAACTTAAAGAACCCGCGATTATAAGTGCCCGCTGCGGTTTGGCAAAGCTCAAACTACCTGGCGCAAATTATTTGACCACCGAAAGCCGGCAATGAATATTCCGCGCCGGGAAGATCCAGGCGAAGTGCTTCTCGTAGAAATCCACAGAAATTCGCGGCAATGATTCGTCCCAAATTATCCAACAAGAAATTATGGCCGAAGGTCAGGCGCCGGTCGAGAATCCGGAACCCCCCCGCGCCGTAGGTGAAATTCTCAAAACTCTCCTGCACGAAGTAGTCGAAACTATGAAATCCCAGGTGCACGAGGTGGGTGGGGTCCGTGTAGGAGTCCATCGAGCTGTAATGCGGCGTCACCACTATAACCTCCGCGCCGGGTTTGGCGATGCGGTGCACCTCCGCCATGGCGCGGAGGACATCGGGCTGGTGCTCGATGAAATGGGAGAGATAAACCTGGTCGGCACAGGAATCGCGGAGAGGCCAGGGAAAATGCGCCAGTTCACAAAGGACATCGGCATCCGAGCCCGGCTGGCGGTCCAGTCCAATGGCGCCGGCAACCTGTTTCTTCTTTCCGCAGCCAATATCGAGAATGAGCATCAATCCTCTATTAGGTGGCACAGGTACTCATGCCTGTGCCCTATGCGGGGGACGCATCAGCTTTGTGCACAGGCAAGAGTGCCTGTGCTACTACTCCACCACCAGCGCCGCATGGGGCGGCAGCCGGAGCGTCGCGCCATCGGATGCAAGCTTGGCGCCATCGAGGGCGTAAAGCTGAGTTAGTACTGTGCGCCTTGCCGGCGAGTCCGGTCAACCGGCAGGCAACGGGCAGCTCCGTGAAGTTCACCACCGCCACTCGCCCGCCGAGCGGGATAAACGGCAACCCGCGGGGGCGCGTCAAGCGACGTTACGGTGAAATCCGAAACTTTGCGCCGCAACTCTTCCAGGGCACTTCGCGGAGTTCGGGCGTCGGTTGCTCCACGCGGTTTTGCGCATCCACATGCGTCAAGTGCGGCAAGGCGTCAGAGAACACCACCAGCTTTCCGCCTCCCAGCTTCCAGCGTTTTCACATATTGATTTTTCTCGAGGTCGAGCGGCGCCGGCGCGGGCAATCGCGGGTCGCCGTTGAGCCGGTGCGCGAGCGGCTGGCTGATGAAGGCGGTGCCTCCGGCTGCCAGCAGGCGCACAAGTTTGGGCACAAGCTCCGCATCTCCCAGCGCCTGCGTCGTGAGGATTGCGGCGCGGGCGCCTTCGGGAAAATGCGCGGTCGGGGCCTCGGGAATTCCCAACATGCCGATCTCATCGAGAATGTATGCTTCTTCGCCGGGATCGCTGGAGACGGGCTTGTAGGTCGGCAATGCCACTCCAGTCGGAGACAAAGGTGGCGAGCTTTTCATATTGGACACGCCGCGCCGCCAAGCGCGTCCGCCTGGGCTTGGTATTCCGGCGAAGTCAGCGCGCCGTAATGAAAGAGAAAAACCTCGGGGGCGCCCGCCAGAATGGTGGTCAAGGGCTGATCCAGGTAGAGCGTGGGCGTGGTGCCGAAAGGATCGAACCAACCCCCGCCGGTTTTGGATCCGCCCACGTCGGTGAGCCAGCGGTAGATGAATTAGCCCTCGTACTGCTGCTTGTTGCCCCACTCGTCGGAGGCGGGATCGCGGAGTTCCGTGCCCACCCAGATGCGGTCGAAGATCGCCGCTTCCTGATCCGGCACATAGCCGCGCTCCTGGAAGCGGTCGTACCACTGGGGGAACTTGATGATGACTTTTACGTTGGGATTCACGGCGTGCGCGGGGCCCAGCACGCGCTCGCGGCTGATTTGCAGCATCAACTTTTCGCGATACTGCTGCCAGCTCAGCGCCCCTTTCGCCGCCGCACACTCCGAGCATTCGCAGTCGGTGAAAAAGAAATCGTCAATCATGATTTCGTCAAACAGGGCGGCGGTGAAGCGAAAGATCGACTCCAGCCGCTCCTGATTCTGGCGATGCGTGTAGCAAGCGGCAACTTGCCAGCCGGTCGAGGGCTTGCCAATCCCGGTGGTGGTGACGCAGCCGGAAACCTTCAGGCCGGCCTGGCGGAAGAAATCGCGGGCGGTCTTGAGAGTGGCTTCCTCGGCTTGGTAGCCGTCACGAAAAGATTCAATGTAGACCTTGGTGATCCCCATCTTGCGGCAGAACTCCAGCGCTTCCTGGCGGCCCTGCTCGGTTGACAGGTGATCGCGCACATCCTGCGCGGTAAAGAGCGTGGACCACTCGACGGCTTGACCCGGGCGCGCCGGGAGCAGAATCGCGGCCAATAGGAAAACGGCGAACAGCACGGACGAAAATTGAAAATACGGCCACTTCTGGTGGCATGAAGAAATCAAGGCAGAACTCCTTGCGGAAAAAATCGCCGGAGGCTGACCCAAGACCTGCACGGCACACCCTACGGCGCAGATGCACACCATAACAGAATCGGACCATTTATTCATCGGGCCATCGAGTCATCGGGCGATTTAGCGATTCGGTCCTTCCACGCGCGGGTTGGAAATCCGGATTAACGTTGAACTTCCACACCCTACTGACTGCTGCATAATAAGGTGACAGATGAACCCCCTCACCCACCGCCTTGCGGTCCCCCCTCTCCCCCAAGGGGGAGAGGGCAGAGAAAATCACGATTGCAGCGCTAAAACTAAGGATTCTTATTCCCTCTCCCCCTTGGGGGAGAGGGGGGACCGCAAGGCGGTGGGTGAGGGGGTCTTGTCACTCAATTGTGCAGCACTCAATAATTGAACCAGGGGGGCTTAAATTGCTGGCGGCGATCCGGATGGAATGGGGCAGGACGAGGACCGTCAACGCATTCCTGGGAGACCCCCTCACCCGTCCCGCCCCGGCTGATGAAATCGCCGGTTGCGGTCCACCCTCTCCCCCAAGGGGGCGAGGGCAGTAAATTCAAAGTGGGGTATCCGGTTGACTCAGGTAACCACAAGATGCAGTATGCCCCCGCCGCTCGAGCGTACAACGTTTGGGGGTTGCCTGAGTCAACCGGATACCCCACAATTCAAAATAACGCGGCAATTCACCGGCTCATTTATCAAATCACCCAATCATTCAATCGGCAAATTGGCCAATGACCCCACCTTAATGGCCGAACCTGTAGGTAAAGTTTACGCTCGCGTACGAAGGCATGCGCACCCCAACGACCTCCGCAATGGGGTTCTCGGGAACCGGTAAAGGACCCACGTACCCAGGTTGATAGTTCGTCGCGAAGTTTTCCGTGGTTTGCCCGGTAAAGCCCGTGGCAATCATCATGTTGAGGCTGACGTTGATCCTTCCCCCAAGAAATGGCCGCGCCAGCGCCAGGCACTCTTTCTTCGATGGGTTCGATGGGGCAAATCCCGCCGTCAAGTCGGCATCCCGATAATCGCCGGTCAGGGTCACAAAGCGACCGAACTGCGGACGAACATCCGACGATTCGTAGGTGGAATCAACGATGGAAAGGAGTTACTTCTATCTTGATTCGCGCCTGAAACGGTTCGACGGGGTGGAAAACGTCGGTGAATGCCGGCGTGGCGGTTGGCGTTATTTGCGAGACATAGGCGTAGTCAATGTCGTGATCGCGGCAGTTAAGGAGATTCAAGAATTCGAACGAAACGCGAAATGTGTTGTTAATTTTACGACCGACCTCCGCGTTGAGCAACGTCGTCGTCTTGGAGCGATAAATTGCGTCGGACGTCAAATAGCGCGGGCCAAAGTCGCGCAGGCGCAAACTCGCCGAAAAGCCTTTGAGATCGTGCAGTGTGGCGCCCGATGAAATCACCAACCCAACCGCTTCGGGCACCCACCTGCCACCCGGACCTTGCTCAAAATTGCCGCCCCCGATCGACACCAGCCCATAGCAATCCGAGTTTGCTGCGCAAAGCTGGCCCTTCCCGGTGATGTACGTCGCATCAGCGGGGTCTAATTCGGTAAAACGGGCGCGGGAGTCCGCCATGTCAAAATCAAAAGCCCAATGCTGCCGTGGGGTGTAGTAATTCGCCCATTCGACGCCATAGCGGTTACTCGACTGTTCGGAGGGAACCGTGCCTCCGGTGTCGCCATCCTGCTCCAGTTCGGAATTACTGTGGAGATACCAGAGCGAAAGGGTGCTTTGCAGATGGGGGACGGCCATAGTGCGCACGCCGGCTTCCGCGCCTTTGGTTTGGATCAGCAGGGGAATTTTTGCGCAGAGCGTATTGGGGTAAGGATAGTCCGGCGAAACCGGTTCATAGTTTTGCGTTGCGCCACGCACGTCGTTGCTGTGGAAACTGAATCCGCCCTGTACGTAGAACTCCGTATTGGACCACGGGCCGAAAATCAAACCTGCTTTGGGGCTGGGCAGGAACTTGGTGACCGAGCCGGAATTGCGGGGGTCGGAAAAGCTGGTGATGACACCTTTGTCCTCGTCGCCACGCAGGGCCAGGCCCGAGCGGAATTTGTTCGCCCACTGGATTTTATTTTCCACATAGAAACTTCCCAGCGTGTCCGTAAATTTATTCACATCCGTGTCCGCGGGCAAAAAACCGTTGGGCTCGCCGGGATAGGGAGCGAGAAAATCTTCCTTGTCCACGCGCACGCGATTTTCCGACCGGTAAAGGCCGTTGCTGATCCAATCGTTGCGGAGCTGCACGCCGAACGTGGTTTCCGCCCTGCGGCCCCACCATTGGCTGAATACCGTGTGGCGTAAGTCCAGCCCACCCACCCAGCGCTGGTCGTGCTGTTCGAACTGGTCGCCCTTAACGGGGTCGTACATGTAGTAAGTGAAGTCGGAAAATAAATCGAGACCATAATAAAACCCGTAGCCCATGAGTTGCGTTACGGAATTGGCGCCGGTGTGATGCCACTCGCCCTGCAAACTGGCACGCTGTGAATTGCCACCGTCCGCCGGGTTCAGGGTGCCGAAGAAACCCACCAGGGGCACGGCGTTATCGGCGATTTGATCGCTGGAGTGCCAGTTTCCTTCGTAATCGCGGCCGGTGATGCTGAAACCACTGGCGTCTCCGCCCCGGCTGTAGGTTACAAGGCCATTATATTTGTTATATTTATCCGGACGGTTCCAGGGGCCGTCATCGTGATACACTTCCCCGCCCTCCAGCAAATTGCCCGAGCCCAGCTTTTGCGATGCGCCGAAAGCGAACCGGCCATAGCCAAGCGTGCCGCCTTCAAAATTGAAGAAGTCCTCGGGCAGCATCTTGAAAAACTCCAGATCGGCATTTCCCGCCGAGCCAAAGTTGCCGACATCCGCGGTATAAGGACCTTTCTGGAAATTTACCCGCTGCACAAGCTCGCCGACGACGGTGTTCATGTCCGAGTACCCCTCGCCGTGCGCGTGCGACGGCAGGTTAAGCGGCATACCGTCGAGGAAAGTGGCGAGATCTGTGCCGTGGTCGAGATTGAAGCCGCGAAGAAAATATTGGTTGGCCTTGCCGCCGCCGGCGTGTTGAGTGATGATGAGACCGGGTATCGTCTCCATGACTTCTCCCGCACGAAGAATCGGACGATCTTGGATTTCCGTTGCGCCCACCGTTCCCTGGCTGGCGGAAACGGCAAGGCCGACAAGGTCATCCGCCCGGCCATTCACGGTTATGGTGCTGCTCACGGCGCTCACAACCAGAGAGATGCGCAGCGGGGCCGGCGCCTCGGTGGTCCCCAGGGTGACGGGCGTTTCTTTGGTTGCAAAACCGTGATTAGATACGACGAGTTGATAATTACCTGGCGAGACTCCAGAAATAATGAAGGAGC
Organism: uncultured Acidobacteriota bacterium; assembly: GCA_963810005.1. Classification (GTDB taxonomy): domain Bacteria; phylum Acidobacteriota; class Terriglobia; order UBA7540; family UBA7540; genus Bog-366. The sequence continues at coordinate 38,039 of CAWELY010000013.1, read as the reverse complement.
CGTTCGCGTCCGCCCGTGTCGTTTTTTGTACAGTACCGTTCGCGCTTCGAACCTGCACGATAGCCCCGGCAATCACCGCGCCGGACGAATCAACGACAGTCCCTGATAGCTGAGTGATTCCTTGGGCAAATAGAAGACTGGGAACAAGAAGCAAAAAGGACAGCACCCATTTCCATTTCATTTGCAACTTCATCCCTTCGACCTCATCTGAAATATGTCACCGTCCCGCCGGAGGAATTTCCACCCGGAGGATGGAGCGGGAACGATAACACGAATTGATAATTCGTGCTACCTATTATTGTTTGTTCTGAGCGGGGGCAACCACGTAGACGTATTCCAACGGTCCTTCACCCGTATTCGCGACGTTGTGCCGCGTCGAGGGGGGAATGTAGGCGAGCGCCGGGGCGGCGAAAGGGTGGGACGATTGGCCCTCCAGGAGCGCTTCACCGCGACCCTGGAGGATCACCAAAGACTCTTCATTATTTCCCGTCGTGTGCCAGCCGACAGTTTCGCCGGGCTTCAGGCGGACGAACCCACTGCGCATTCCCGCCGTCTGCGGCGCCCCGTGCAGCAGCGGGCAATCTCCCTGGGAACATTCGAGAGGTAGGGTGAGCGCCTGGGGCTTCGGCGTTGGGGATGCAAGCGGAGAAAAGATGCGGGCTAAAAGGATTCCTGCGATGGCGAGGACAGGGGGAAGGAAGCGTTTCATGTTGCTCTCCAGAGCGATCGCGACTTTCATGTAACACGAATGTATTTATCGTAACACATGATACAACACCTTACCGTCTTCCCTCGATAGTAGCAAGTGACATTTCGTCCCCGCGCATCCCACCCCAAAAGGCCATTTCACTGGTAGTATTGGAGCAGGTTCGAATGGGTCTGTCCTCGCCTAAGGAGAAGTTATGTCAACGTTGATTCGAACGGGAATTTCGCTCGAAAGCGATCTGTTGGAGCGGTTTGATCGCGTCATTCATAAGAAGGGCTACAAGAACCGCTCGGAAGCCATTCGCGATTTGGTGCGGGACTATGCCGTGGCCGAGGACGTGGAAGAAAACCGCACGGTGGTGGGGACCCTGACCATGGTTTACGACCACCACCGCCCGAAGCTCTCGGAGCGGCTGATCGAGGCGCAGCACCACGCCGAAGGCAAAGTGCTGGCCGCCACCCACGTCCACCTGGATCACCACAATTGCCTGGAAGTGATCATCATGAAGGGGCGCAGTTCCGAGGTGAGCCACATCGCAGACCGGATTCTAAGCCTGCGGGGGGTAAAGCACGGCAAACTGGTGCTCACCACGCAGGGGAAGGACCTGTAGCATTCATCGCCGATTTTCGATTGCCCGATTGTCCATGGAACTGATCGTGAAATATACCGAGGGCATTGGCAACGCGCCGGGGGAAGAATTCGAATCCAAGCAGTGGGTGTTAGGAGCGTATATGAAAATGACGACTTGGCGACGGGGTTTGATGCTGTTGCTTCCTTTTTTGCTGGCAGGTCTTTTTGCCTCAACAGTTTACGCGGACGAGGGTGATCCTCCGGGGCGGGTTGCCCGCCTGAGTCTGGCGCAAGGCAAGGTGACGTTTCAGCCTTCCGGCGAAACCGATTGGAGCGAGGCTTCGGTGAATCGCCCGGTGACCACCGGCGACCGTCTTTACACTGACCAGGGCGCTCGCGCCGAGCTGGAGGTTGGTCCATTTGCCGTGCGCCTCTCGCAAGGCACGGATGTGACCTTGGCCAATTTGAATGACCAACTCATGCAACTGGGAGTTGGGCAGGGCACCCTCCGGGTGACCGTTTATGAAATGCCGGAAAACAATTCCGTGGAGATCGATACTCCCAACGGCGCGCTGATCCTGCAAGCCGCGGGCTCCTATCGAGTGGACACCGCCGCCGATGGCAACTCCACCCAAGTCACCGTGAATGCCGGCACGCTGCAAATCAGCGCCGGAGACCTTTCGCAAACCCTGCAAAGCGGGCAGGCGGTAAAGTTGACGGGCACGGGGCCGGTGATGGCTTCGAACCTTTCCGTGCCTCCGCCCGATGACTTTGATCGGTGGTGCGCGGGGCGCGATCAGCGCATTGAAAATTCCGCTTCGGTGCAGTCTGTAGGCCCTGCCGTTCCCGGCGGCGAAGACCTTGACACCTACGGGCATTGGGCCGAGGAGCCCGGCTACGGCCAGGTCTGGTATCCCGCCAATGTGCCCCCGGACTGGGTTCCCTATCGGAATGGGTATTGGGCTTTTATCGAACCTTGGGGCTGGACGTGGGTGGAAGCTGAGCCTTGGGGCTATGCTCCCTTCCATTATGGCCGCTGGGCGCACATTGGACCGATTTGGGCCTGGGTTCCCGGCCCCGTCGTGGTGCGGCCGGTGTATGCTCCGGCGTTGGTGGCGTTTGTGGGCGGGCCGGGCTTTGGCATTGGGATTGGCGTAGGCGTTCAGGCCTGGTTTCCCCTGGGGCCGCGTGAGCCCTTTATGCCCTGGTATCACTACGGGCCGAACTATATTCGTGAAGTCAACGTCGTCAATGTGACCAATGTTACGAACATTCACTACGTGAATCGCGAGGTCGCCGTCACGGCGGTTTCCGGCGATGTCTTTCGCGGCGGCCAGCCGGTAGCACGGGGACTGGTGCACGTGGCCCCGGAACAGCTCGCGCGCGCGCAAGTCATCCCCCATCCGGAGGTTAACCCCACCAGCCGGGCAGTATTCGGGGCGAGGGCCGTGGCGGCTCCACCGGTTCCCGCGGCAAGGTTTGGAGCCACAAGGACTGTGTCACCCGGAGAGCCCCTCAAGTCCGCGAACCCCTGCGCCCGCACCCCGCGAGGCGGCTCACACCGGTGGTCCTCCCACCACTCCGTTTCCGAAGATGTTCACTCGTAATGCGCCTGCCCCTACGAACGCTCCCTTTGCGGCGCGGCAGGACGCCTATTCATCTCATCCCGGACGTGCGCTGGAGCCTCAGCAGATGAATAACCTGCGCGCGGGAAAGCCCGCCGGGCCCATGCAGGATAAGGAGGCTGTTCCCCACGCCGCCAAGGAGCAACCCAAGACGCAAACCAAAGCACCGTCTTCCCATGATGACCATGGACATCACTAAGCGCTGAGGGGATCGAGCGCGCTGACTGCGCCGGGCATGCATGGGGAATTCCCTCGCCCCCACCTTGCAGGCCCGCCATGGCACGAGGCGTGGCACGGGCATCTTGCCCGTGCCGATAACGGCCAGGAAGGCCGTGGCACCTCCTGCCCACTGTCGGACCCTGAAGTCCCGCATCGCAATCCTGATTGAGGTGAACTGCGCATGGCCAAAGTACGCGTGCGGTACACGGATTATTTTGCTCAAACGATCCAGCGGATGCGCGAGGACGGCTTGCTGCTGGCGACTCAGGGCGCGGACGGAAAACCCAATGTCATGACCATTGGATGGGGAACAATCGGGGCAATCTGGTCAAGACCGATCTTCATCGTAATGGTCAGGCCCTCGCGGTACACCTACAGTCGGCTGGAAGCGATGAGCGACTTCACCGTCAATGTGCCTCCGCGGGAACTCGCCGCGGCCGCCAGCCACTGCGGAACCGTTTCCGGGCGCGATCACGACAAATTTCAAGAAATGCACTTGACCGCCGCTCCCAGCCGTGAGGTGCGCGCGCCCATTGTCCAGGAATGCATTGTGCACTATGAGTGCCGCACTGTGCACCGCAATGATGTAGTGCCCGACGCGCTGGCGCAAGCCATCCGCGACGAAGCCTACCCGGAAGGAAATTTCCACCGCGTCTACTTCGGCGAAATCGTGGCGGCTTATGCCGACGAAGATGCGGAGTACCGCTTGCGCGGAAATCCGCCGATCTGATAACCATCCCGAGTCCTCGGGTGATCCGGCGACCGGGAAAGAAGGAAACTTTGGTCGGCGGAGAGGTAGTAGGGACTTTCCGCCAGATGGTCAAGCCAGCCGCTTAAGCGACAAATTGTTACAATAATCAGGGGCCGCTCAAGGTCTGAATCGACACTTGGAGGCAGACAAAATGTCGCAATGCGTGAGCAGTCGCCCTCAGGGGCGCCCATGGGCCACTTATCCACAATGCGCGCGCCCGGGTGAGGTCACGGATACAGCAAATACTGGGCGCGAACTTTCTTGAATCGCTCCACATCCTCCTGCCAGTCATACCAGATGCGCGAGGGGTTTTCGCCGCTGCGGAGGGATTCCAGCACCTTGTGGCTTCCCACCAGACGCAGTGTGTCATCCAATTTGAAATTCTGGGGAGAAAGCCGCATGAGCGCCGCAAGCAGCTCCACTCCCATTTCCGTGGGCTCCAACGCCTGACGGTCGAGCAAAACGATCTGCACGCCGTGGCAAACCTCGCCGGCGAAAATATCGGAGAGCGGCTTGAAATCCATGGGCAGAAAACGCACTCCCTGAATTTTCTTGCCGTTCAGATACGCGGCCAGCGCTCGGCCGTCGATCCAGGGCGCGCCGATCATTTCGAAGGGCGTGTCCGTGCCGCGGCCCACGCTGACGTTGGCGCCTTCCACGCAGACAGACGCCGGGGTAGAGAGTCTCTTCCGTCAGGTTGCGCAGATTCGGGGAGGGGTTGATCCAGGCTTGGCCCGTCTCGTCGAACCAGTCCGTGCGCTGCCAGCCTTGCATCTTGATGACGTGCAGCCTGGCGTTCAGGTGATTTTCGCGGTTGAACATTTCCGCCAGTTCGCCCACGGTCATCCCGTGACGAATGGGCATGGGAAAGTAGCCGACGAACGAATGCAGGTCAGGGTCCAGCACGGGACCATCGACCTCGACGCCGTTAATGGGGTTCGGCCGGTCGAGGACGTAGAACTCGATTCCCTTTTTCCCCGCCGCTTCCAGGCAATATCCCAGTGTGGTGATGTAAGTGTAGAAGCGCGCGCCCACGTCCTGGATGTCAAAAACCAGCGCGTCTATCCCTTCGAGCATCTGGGCGTTGGGCCGCTCGACGTCGCCATACAGGCTGTAGACGGGCAAGCCGGTCGAGGCATCGCGCGAGGAGTCCACCTTGGCGCCTTCTGAGGCCGAGCCTTCCAGCCCGTGCTCGGGACTGAACAGCGCCACCAGCTTCACGTCCGGGAGCATGGGCCAGCAAGTCGATGGTGCGTTGGCCATCGCTCGCGCGGCCGGAGACGTTGGTGATCAACCCCACGTGCTTCGCGGCGAGCGCGGCGAAGTGTTCCGCTTCCAGCACGTCAATTCCGGTTTTCACGCTGCCATTGCGCAGCCCTTGCACGCGATAACTCTTCATCAGCTCGAAGTAGCTGGTCAGCGAGCGGCGGCTGTCCATAATCTGCTGCGCCGAGAGCGGTCCCAGCGCTCCCGCCACCAGTGTCGCAAGCGCCGTACGCAGGCCCGCCACCTCGCCTTTATTGTTGGGGTGTACCCGGTTGGTCAGCAGGATCATGTAGGTCTTGGTAACGGGGTCAATCCAAATGGAAGTTCCTGTGTAGCCGGTGTGCCCGAACGAGCCCACGGCAAACAACTCGCCGCGGTTCGAAGCGAAAGGCGAGTCGATATCCCAGCCGAGGCCGCGCAACACCATCTTGTTGGGAGGAGTCTCGGGCTCGGTCATCTTTTCGATCGAGAGCGGGCTGAGGATGCGCGCGCCGTTGTAAGTGCCGCCATCGAGCAGCATCTGCGCGAAGATGGAAAGATCGTCGGCGGTGGAGAACAGGCCCGCGTGCCCGGCTACGCCGCCCATAAAGCGGGATGTGGGATCGTGCACGACGCCCCAAAGCACCGGCCCGCTCGTGCCATGCTCGTATTGCGTGGGGGCAATGCGGCCGCGGAGCGAGGCGGAGGGCTTGAACATCGAGTCTTTCATGCCCAGCGGTTGGAAGATGTGCTCCGCGCAATAGACGTCCAGCGGCTCGCCGGAAACGCGGCGCACAATTTCCCCCAGGGTCTCAAAATTGATGTCGCTGTAGATGAAGCGCGTACCGGGCGGCACATCGAGCTGGGCGGCAACGATCATTCGCATCGCGGTGTCATAGCCCGTCCAGGCGGGTTTCAACTCCAGGTCCGGGGGCAGGCCGGAATAATGCGTCATCAGTTCCCGGATGGTGACCAGATCTTTGCCGTTTTGCGTGAATTCCGGCCAGTAATCGCTCGCCGGGCGCGCTGAGCTCAATCTTGCCTTGCTCCACAAGCTGCATCACCGCCGTCGTGGTGGCCACCACCTTGGTCATCGAGGCCAGATCAAAGATTGTGTCCACTGCCATCGGCTGCCGTTCGGGCACCAGCGAGCGCTCGCCAAAAGCTTTTCGATAGACCACTTGGCCCTCGTGGCCGATCAGGACGACCGCGCCAGGTATCTTTTTGGCCTGAATCGCCGCTTCCACGAGCGGAGCAATTCCCTCCAGGCGCTTCGCACTCAAGTCGGGCGCGGCCTGGGCGGGCGTTGCCGCCAAAATTACAGTCCCCAAATACCACCCTAGGGAATTAATCGATAACCCGAAACGGTGAATCATCCTGTGCTCCTCTTCCCCCCGCTCCATTGGGGTAGGAAGCCGAGCGGCCGCTTCGGCGGTAATGGGGGTGGCTCAAGAAGTTGCCGCAGAATCCTAAACACCTCCTGCAATTCCGTATCATGCTTGCCCACGCGACGTTCAATAGCGTCGATCTTCCGAGCAAGGTCGTCATGGCTAACCAACATTCGGCGGAGGTGCACAAACGCACGGACTACCTGAATACTTGCCCGGAGGGCAACCGGGCTCCTGAGTACGTTTGCCAGCATGATTGCTCCGTGCTCAGTGTAAACATAGGGCCGGTACTTGATATTCTGACCGCGCTTCAGGGTCGCAATTTGCGACCTTGAAATCACCACAGCCTTTCCCTCTTCCAAGGTCAACTGGAACATAAAATCGTCGGGAAACCGCTCACGGTTGCGCTTGACCTGTTCATTAAGGCGCTTTAGCGCCACGCCGTAGAGCTCCGCCAGATCCCGATCCAGCATCACGCGGTGACCCCGCAACACGAAGATCCGGGACTCGATGCGCTCAGGTGAAATGATCTGCGCTGCGAGGGTTTTTGCCATATTTCCTCCGGCATATTCTCCAGGCATGCTCCTGACGGACTTTGCCCACATCGAAGAAGCCCTTTTGCTATATACTCGCGGGTTCGCGCTGTCAATGAAAAGGCGATGACAGCTTACCGCCGACAGCTTACAGTTACCATCGGCCGTTAGCTGTTGGCTCTCAGCCATCAGCATCTTGAAAAGGATTTTGCTCTCATGAAACTCACCATTACTGACTGGGTCGTGGTCACTGGCTACTTTCTGATCAATCTCCTCATTGGGCTCTACTACCGCAAGAAGGCGAGCGCCAGCACGGACGATTTCTTTGTGTCCGGCCGCGAAGTCTCCTGGTGGCTGGCGGGCACCTCGATGGTGGCCACCACGTTCGCCGCCGACACGCCGCTTTGGGTGACCGGACAGGTGGTGCGGCACGGGGTGGCCGCCAACTGGTTCTGGTGGAGCTTTCTACTCAGCGGCATGATGACGGTGTTCTTCTTCGCCCGCATGTGGCGCCGGGCGGAAATCATTACGGACGTGGAACTGGTCGAAATGCGTTACGCCGGCAAGCCCGCCGCTTTCCTGCGGGGCTTTCGCGCCCTCTATTTTGGACTCCTCATCAACTGCATCATCCTGGGCTGGGTGAACCTGGCCATGGAGAAGATTCTGGGGATATCCCTCAATGTCCCCAAATTCTGGGCGGTGGTGATCTGCATGGCCATCACGGCCCTCTACACTTCCATCTCCGGCCTGTGGGGTGTGCTTTGGACGGACCTTGTGCAGTTCATTCTGAAAATGGCCATGTTGATTATCCTGGCCTTTTATGCGGTGCGTGCGGTGGGCGGCATGACCGCGCTGAAGACCAAGCTGGCCGCGGTCGATGCCGCGCGGGGCGCCGCGGTGGGCGGCTCCGGGTCCATCCTCTCGTTCATTCCCGATTTGCATTCACCCTGGATGCCCCTGATGACCTTCCTCGTTTATATCGGGATGTACTGGTGGTCGGTTTGGTACCCGGGCGCCGAACCGGGCGGTGGCGGGTATGTGGCGCAGCGAATTTTCTGCGCCAAGGATGAGAAGAACTCGCTCTTGGCCACCCTCTGGTTCAATATCGCCCACTACGCCCTGCGGCCCTGGGCCTGGATTTTAACGGCGCTGGCGGTGGTAGTCCTTTACCCCCAACTGAGCCTGCCGGGCGCGGATGCCGAGGGCGGCTTTATCCGAGTCTGGGTGGATTATATGCCCCCGGCTTTTCGCGGTTTGATGCTCGCAGCTTTTGCGGCGGCCTACATGTCCACGATTGCGACGCAATTGAACTGGAGTTCGTCATACATCGTGAACGATTTCTACCGCCGCTTCCTGGTTCGCCAGCGTAACGAAAAGCATTACGTGACGGTCTCCAAAGTTGCCACCTTGGGCCTGATGGTTTTGGGCGCCTCAGTTTCTTACCTCATGCAGACGGTGGCGGGCGGCTGGGACATGCTGGTGAACATCGGTGCGGGCACCGGAGCCGTCTACTTGCTCCGCTGGTACTGGTGGCGCATCAACGCTTGGTCGGAAATCTCCGCCATGACCACGGCGGCCGTCACCTCCATCATTCTCCGCTTTGCCTCCCCCTTCGCGGCCTCGGACCCCAACCAGTTCGGGAAGAACCTGGTCTTGACGGTCGCCATCACCACGATCGTGTGGCTGGCAGCGACGTTCCTGACTCAGCCCGAGCCGGAATCGAAGCTCCTCTCCTTCTACCGGAAGGTGCGGCCGGGTGTGACCGGGTGGAGGCGTGTCGCCGTGCTGGCGCCGGAAATCCCCCCCACTCAGGATGGCTGGTATAACTTCATGGATTGGATCCTGGGTTGTTTGATGGTTTACATGACGCTGTTCGCCATCGGCAAACTGTTATTGGGCTCCACCGGCACCGGCCTGCTGTTCCTGGCCATCGCCGCCGTCTCCGGATATATCATCTACTGGGATCTGTCGCGCCGCGGGTGGGAGACGTTATCGGGGAAGGAATGAAGAAGGTGTCAGGGAAAACCAAGGCGTGAAACTTAGCACGGGTATTTTGCCTAGCCCGGATTTCTCACCAGCGGGTTGGAAGGGCGGGGCTTTAGCCCCGCGTTCGAAGGCCGTCCTGATTATTCCCCCGTCCCGCATCCCGCGCAGCTTGCAGCCGCAAGCTGCGCGGGATGCGGGACAAACAGGGGGTGGGAGCCGCGATTTCTGTGGGGCTAAAGCCCTGCGCTTCCCGTGGCATCCGATCGTGGTGAGATGTCCGGGCTAGGGCTTTGCTTGGTGCGTCGATGGCTCGGGAGGGTTGCCAATCGCAAATCAGAAATCACTCAATCACAAATGGCAGGAGCGCATAACGGAACAAACGAATCCCGGCTCGGCTTCGCTCGATACCAAGTCCACACAGGAAATCCTGCGCATCATCAATCGCGAGGACCATCGCGTGGCGCCGGCGGTTCGCAGGACCCTGCCCCAAATTGCCCGCGCCGTCGACCTGGCAGTCGAGGCCATCGGCAACGGGGGGCGGCTGATTTATTTGGGCGCGGGCACGAGCGGGCGGCTGGGGGTACTCGACGCTGCGGAGTGTTCACCCACCTTTGGGACCGACCGCGTAGTGGCGATCCTGGCAGGCGCGCCCGCTTCTCTCACTCTCCTCTTTGGAAAGAGTTGAGGACGATTCTCAACAGGCCGTGCGGGACTTGAAGAAGATCAGGCTTACCCGTCACGACCTTCTGGTGGGAATTTCCGCCAGTGGCGGCGCGCCTTACGTTTTGGGCGGAATGCGTTATGCACGCAAATTGGCAGCGAAAGTGGTGGGCCTTACTTGCAACCCGGAGGCTCCCCTGAAAGCTCTTGCCGATGTCACGATCATTCCCGTAGTCGGGCCGGAAGTGATCGCGGGGTCGAGCCGCATGAAGGCCGGGACAGCACAGAAACTCGTACTCAACATGCTCTCCACCGCGACCATGGTACGATTGGGACGCGTGCTCTCCAATCGTATGATCAATGTGCAACTGACGAACCAAAAGCTGTGGAAGCGCGCCGAGGGGATTCTGATCAAGCTTACCGGCGCCAGTCAGGCAGCCGCCACCAAGACCTTGAAGGACTCGCGGCGCAACTTGCCCGTGGCGCTTTTGATGGTACTGAAGAAAATCCCGAGATCGGAAGCACTTCGGCTGTTGCAAGAAGGACCGAGCGTGGCGGCGGTTTTGCGCGAGGCGATGGAGGAAGAGAAGAAGTGAAGCCCCGCGCGGCCGAGCCGCACCCCGAAAAGGACTTCACCACAGAGGCACAGAGACCACAGCGAAAAGACCAGGATAAAAACTGTGGGTCAACGCACTATGCAACCGTAGCCCCTACTCGCGCCATCAGAAGTGCTTTTCTCCGTGGTCTCTGTGCCTCTGTGGTGAGTCTTTTCTTGGCAGCGCGAGAAGGATTTTGAAATGGAAAGTACAGAGTCAGGGGATCAGTGATTCCTTTGGGGAAATGATTCAGTTCGGATCACTGACTCAGTGACTCAGTTTGGGTGGGTCTCATGGACAAATTTCGCATAACCGGCGGGCGGCCTTTGGAAGGCCGGGTGGTGATCAGCGGGGCCAAGAATGCGGCGTTGCCGGCAATGACGGCGGCGCTGCTGACGGACCAGCGCGTGGTTCTCCACAATATTCCGCGCGTGCGCGACATCAGCACGCTGCGCAGCCTGCTGGAAGATCTGGGCGTCGATTCCTCCGTCACGCACGAAGCGCACGGCAATCGCATCGAGATTGAAGCCCGCCAGTTGCTCAATCCCGTGGCGCCTTATGAACTCGTCAAGCAAATGCGGGCGTCGGTGTTGGTGCTGGGACCGCTGGTGGCGCGCTTCGGGCAGGCGCGAGTCTCGTTGCCGGGCGGCTGCGCCATCGGCGTTCGCCCCGTCAACCTTCATCTCAAGGGACTGGAGAAGCTTGGGGCCTCCATCAGTTTCGACCACGGCTACGTGGATGCCCGGGCCAACGGCTTGCGCGGAACGGACTTCTACTTCGACACGATTTCCGTAACCGGCACCGAGAATCTCATGATGGCGGCTACGCTTGCCGAGGGGGTCACCGTGCTCGAAAACGCGGCGCGCGAACCGGAAGTGCAGGACCTCGCGAATTTGCTCAACAAGATGGGCGCCGATATCGAAGGCGCGGGAACCCACAAGATCCGCATCCGCGGCGTCAGCCGGCTGCACGGCGCCGAGCACACCATTATTCCTGACCGCATCGAGGCCGGGACATTCCTGACCGCGGCGGCGATTACCGGCGGGGAACTCGTGGTGGAACGCTGCAACCCTGAGCACCTCACGGCCGTCCTTGCCAAACTGGACGAGGTAGGCGTGCAGGTGGTTCGCGATGCGGGTAAAGGTTCGAATGGCGGCCACACGCTCACCGTCAAGGCGGGAGGCAAGCTGCGCGCCCTTGACGTGACCACCCAGGAGTACCCCGGTTTCCCCACGGACATGCAGGCCCAATACATGACGCTCATGACGCAGGCCGAGGGCTCTTCCGTGATTACGGAAACGATTTTTGAAAACCGCTTTATGCACGCACTGGAACTGGCGCGCATGGGGGCGGACATCACGGTGAACGGCCGCCGTGCCGTGGTGCGCGGCAAAACTCCCCTGAGCGGGGCGAAAATCCAGGCCTCGGACCTTCGCGCCAGCGCTTCGCTGGTGCTGGCCGGATTGGCCGCGGAAGGCGAAACCCTGATCGACCGCGTCTACCACATCGATCGCGGCTACGAGCGCATCGAAGAGAAGCTCACCCAGGTGGGCGCCAAAATCGCCCGCATTTCTGAATCCGACTGAGCCTCCCAGAAAACCCCGGAAATTCCAGCGGAACCAGCGTTTGCGTTGGCTTGCGGGGAAGATTCGAGCATCGGTCCCCGGCAACGGTTATCGGTGCGAGTTCAATGACATCCACCCCTGCCACGTGGTTTGATTCACGCCGGGGCAAGTCTGTAAACTGCTCCCTCGAAGAGGGGTAAAACGAATAGCGAATCGTCTATTGACGTTAAACTTTCTTTATCTCATTGGTGGTCAGTGACATGAAAGGTTAATACCGAATAATATATATATCATGTGATGAACCGCGAAATATCAAATCCTTCGGTTTGCATCGGTCCCTGAGAACCGACCTTCTGGGGCGTGTCGATCCATTTGGGGACCATTATTGTAACCATGCTGATATTTAAAGTGTTAACATGATGTTTTTGGGGATTTTTACCGGCTTCTATTAAGACCTAATCTCCAGATTCTCCCGCCGTAAAATCGCGTCGAGCCACCTGGTCAAGAAATGTGCCGGAGCACCCACAGATGTGGCTTTGCGGGCCAACATTAAGCATCCTTGAATTGTTCCGACCTCCCCCCCATCCAGTACTTTAATGCAGATAATCGCGCTGGAAAGGAGGTAACGACTATGCTATGCTTCAATCGAAAGCCGGCAGGCGGCGCCGCCGTGCCGTGGCCCCCCGACGATGCTGAACCGCAGATTTCTCGGCCAAGGATGGGCGTGCACGGCTGAACGCGGTGCCTGCCCGTCCCCGGCCGGATCTATGCATATCCTGGGAATGGCAATCAGCTTCTGTGGCGTTTTCCTTGAGGGCCTGCTGATCCTGAGGGGGGCGCGGAGCAGAGCTGTTTAGGCTGTTCCCGCTCTTTTACTCTTACATCATTTATCCTTCTGTGGCTGTGTCGGCATGTACCTGATCTATTGGCTATACCCGCAGGTATACCCGTCTGCATACTGGATTTACTATTTGGTCAGCATCCTCGTGGAATTCACTGTCCTTGTCGAAATCTCCGACCAGATATTTCAACCCTTCCCTGCCATCCGCAACCTCGGACGCGCGTTAACATCCTGATCTCCGTGGCTCTCGGGCTCCTGTATATCTTGCCAACGATCCTGGGTACGACCGACAGGAGACCGTGCGCTGCTCGATTTCGCCTTGCGGGCTTCTGTAACCAAGGCCATTATTCTCGCCGTTTTATTCTATGTGGCTCGACATTATGGTTCCCAATTGGGGAGGAATGTTGGTGGCTTAATGCTCGGGTTTTCTATCTACGTGGCCATAAATGTGGCCATCATGGCCAGCGCCGAGGCGTTTGGCTCAGCGCTGTTTGCTCACCTCCTTTGGGTTCATGGCACCCCTTGCCTTCGCGCTATGCTTATTGGTGTGGACCGTATCCCTTTGGGAAGCTTGCGCCGATGCCCAAGCCAGCGTGCAATTTCGACGGTCCCAGGGAGAGATTCCGAAGCTGTGGCTCTTGAACTAACTCGTTTCAATAGTGAATTGTCCAAGTTCTTGCACAAATGATCACGCTCATTTACGCTGCCATTGCGATCGCCTTTCTCATCCTGGTCCTTCGGCCTGCTTCGGAAAGACCCGGCCCCACGAACCCGACGAGTGCTTGCCCGTCAACCACTTGGCCCCGAGCATGGGGAGTGGGCACTGGCTGGATCTTTCCGAGCGCATTTTCGATCCCTCCGATGCCCGTTGGCTGGCGGAAGAACTGGCCTTCCCGAAATTAGCCGAGGCCCTGATACTTGGGCGCAAGCGCTTAGCGATCCGCTGGCTGGAAGCCTTGCAAGCATCGTTCGACGAGTTGGTGCGAACGCCCGAACTCAGCCCCAGCGAAGCTTCCCGAGGCAAGCTCTGCCGGCAGTTGGCAGATGTTGTGGCTCACCCTCCGCTTCAAGTTCCTCGTTTCTTATGCCTTGCTTGTGGTCAAGGTATTTGGCCCCTACCATCGATTGATTCCATCCTTTTCATGGTTTCCATTTTCGCGGGGGAGCGAGCGCAGTTTCCGGCGAGCGGCTTTGGCCAATAGCCGGAGTTCCCGCTGAACCCTGTGCGCGGTTTATCGACTTGGAGAAACGGTCATTCTGTATGAGGCATTCTTGCCCCGCGTGGTGGATTTCACCCCACCGCCGTGTCTTCTAGCTCTTTATGTCCTTGAATCCTGGCAAAGGTTTCCGCAAGTCACCTCGTAACAAAAAGTATCAAAAGAAGTTAGCCGCACAGAACGGCTGCCCTTCTTGGCCCTCCTGTTGCTTCTTTAGGGCGTGAGTTGTTAGGGATGCTACCACGTCTTAGTTCCGGAAATAGGATGCTCGCGGAGGGAGCCCTCGCCGCAGGTTGCCGCTTCTTTGCCGGTTACCCCATTACGCCCGCTTCCGAAGTCTACGAAGTCATGATGCGCGAGTTGCCGGCGCACGGGGGATTAGCCCTTTCCGCCCCTGACGAAATCTCGTCACTTTGCTACTGCGTGGGTGCAAGCTTGCGGGGTCTGAAGGCCATGACGGCAACCTCGGGCCCCGGATGGGCGCTCATGATTGAGACCGCCCAATACGCTCTGATGACGGAGACCCCGGTGGTTGTGGCCCTGGTGCAACGCCTGGGGCCGAGCACGGGAGGCGCGACCCAGGGCGCCCAAGGAGATGTCTGCCTGGCGGAGTTTTCCACTTCCGGGGGCTACACTCTCCCGGTTTTCTCTCCCAGCAACGCCGCGGAGTGCTTTGAACTTGCCGTTCACGCTTTCAATTGGTCGGAAAGGTTGCGCACGCCCGTCCTGCTGCTATCGGATAAGGAAGTCGGTATGACCTCGGAGGTTGTGGATGACGAGGCCCTCGAGATTCCCGCTTTAGTGAACCGCAAAATGGCCACGGCCAAGCTGACTACGCCCCCTATGCCGCGCCAGGAGCCGGAGTGGCGTCCCCGCCTTTGCGGCTGTAGGGGGAGAAATCAAAGCCACGGTGACGGGATCGGCGCACGACACCACAAGGGCGCCTGCGCAAGAATTCCCCGGAAGTGATCGAACGTGCTCGAGCGTCTCCAGCGCAAGATTGAAGCGCACGCCGAGGAAATGGCGCTGGTGCGGCCGGACCTTGACCCGGACGCGCGCTGCCTGCTGATCAGCTACGGGGTAACGGCACGCGCTGCCCGCCAGGCGGTGGGCAAGCTGCGCACCGAGGGCACGCGAATTTCCTTCCTGCAAATTCAATCCCTGTTCCCCATCCCCCGGAAAGTGGCTGGACTCGGCGGTCGCCGGCGTGGAAGCGGTTTTTGTGGCCGAGGAAAACTTGACCGGCCAATATCGCGCCGCCCTTACGCCCTATCTTTCCGGCAAGCGGATTTACGGCATTAACCGGATCGGCAGCTTGATCTCTCCCAGCGAAATCGCCCGCGCGGTGGAGGGGGTGATGGCATGACGCCGGAAGCCCTTCACCTTTACCTTGCCCCCACCGCCAAACTCCCGTATTGCCGGGGCTGCGGGCACTCGCTGGTGGTGCGCCAACTCAGCTGCGCGCTGGAACAATTGGCGTTGCCGCCGCGATCGGTTGTGCTGACCACGGATATCGGCTGCGTGGGCCTGGCGGACTCGCTGTTTCCTTACTTGCACACGGTTCACACCACGCACGGGCGCTCGACGGCGTTCGCCACCGGCATGGCCCTGGCTGACGCCATCCTGGACCCCAGGGGCTGAAACCCATCGTCATGATCGGCGATGGAGGGGCGATGATCGGGTTGCTGCACCTGGTCCACGCCGCGCAACTGAACGTTGATGTCACGGTGTTGGTTCACAACAACTTTATGTTCGGAATGACGGGCGGGCAGCACTCCGCGCTGAGCCCCTTGAACTGGGTCACCGCCACCACGCCGGACGGCAACCGGACGCCGCCGCTCGATTTGCTCGCCCTGTTGCGCACGGCTCATGCCACCTTTCTGGCTCGCCAACTTGCCACCAGCCAGGAATTGGCCGGCACCATCGCTCGACGCCATCACTTCTCCGGGATTTTCCGTGGTGGAGATCGTGGAGCTTTGCACGGCCTACGGAACGCGCTGGAACCAGGTCAGCGGCGCTTCTCTCCAGGAGATCGTCCGGCGCCAGGGATATGCCCTGGGCGAGGTGGAAACCGAGATGGAACGGCCCACCTTCCGCGAACTCTACCGTCACGAAATGGAATCGCCCCGGCCGAAGCGCGCCAAGCCTGCGGTTCCCCGCATCAGCGCCCCAGCTAAGCTGGCGGAGGAAGTCCGGCTGGTCGTAGCCGGAACGGCAGGCGAACGCGTTCAGTCCGCCGCCGCGTTGTTCTGCCGCGCCGCCCTTGCTGCCGGGCTCTATTCCACGCAGAAAAACGACAACCCGGTCACGCAGGGTTCGGGATTCTCCCTTTCGGAGATTTGCTTGAGCCCCAAGCCCATCGAGTACACGGGTATGGAAAGCCCGGACGTGGTCCTGGTGGTCAGTGAAGATGGCTGGAAGGAACTCGAAGCCAACGGGACGGTGGCAGCGTGCCGGGAGGAAACTCTCCTGCTGTTGGACTCACAAATTGAGGCGATCCCGCCGCGAGGCCGCGTACTCCGGCTCCCGCTCCGCCGCGAAGCCAATCCCAAGCGCGCCGCACTCGCCGCGATGGCCGCCTGGCTGGAGAAGAATCCGTTGTTGCCGGCGGAGGCTTGGGAAGCCGTACTAGCGCTTGAACCCGAGGAGCGCCGGGCGGAATCGGCCGCCGCGCTCGAAATCGGCCGGCGCCTGGCGGCGGTGGCGGCGCTCTATGAGCAAGAGTAGCGCGAACCTGTTTTGTAGGTTCGCGGCTTTTCCTATCCATAGGGGGTGAGGGAAGAAGAATTCTTGGTTTTGGTACCGGATTGAGGCAAATTTTTTTGACAAGTTTTGAACAAATACTATCTGCATGACGGAGTGAAAAGATGACTAGAAGCAAGGTAACCATTGACGGGAACGAGGCGGCTGCCCGCGTCGCTTACCGCATCAATGAAGTAATTGCCATTTATCCCATCACGCCTTCTTCTCCCATGGGAGAGTGGGCGGATCAGTGGTCGTCGGAGATCAAACCCAACATTTGGGGTACGGTCCCGCACGTGATCGAGATGCAAAGCGAAGGAGGCGCTGCGGGCGCGCTGCATGGCGCGCTTCAGGCCGGATCGCTGGGCGTCACCTTTACGGCCTCGCAAGGCCTGCTGCTGATGATTCCCAACATGTTTAAGATCGCCGGTGAGCTGACGGCGACGGTATTGCACGTTACGGCGCGCACCTTGGCCGCGCACGCCCTTTCGATTTTCGGCGACCACAGCGACGTGATGGCGACGCGCTCGACGGGCTTCGGCCTGCTGGCGTCGAATTCCGTCCAGGAAGTGACGGACTTTGCCCTCATTGCGCAGGCCGCCGCGCTCCAGTCGCGCGTTCCCTTCCTGCACTTCTTTGACGGCTTCCGCACCTCGCACGAGGTCGGCAAGGTCGAAGAATTGACGGACGACGATCTGCGCGCGCTGATCCCCGCCGAGCTGGTGGAAGCGCACCGCAAGCGCGCCCTTTCACCGGACCATCCCGTCCTCCGCGGCACGCGCGCAGAACCCCGACGTTTTCTTCCAGGCCCGCGAGACGGTGAATCCCTTTTACGACTGGCTTGCCCCGGGATCGTCCAGAACGTGATGGACAAGTTCGCGAGCGTGGTGGGCCGCTCCTACCACCTGTTTGATTACGTGGGCGCGCCGGATGCCGAGCGCGTGATCATCATGATGGGCTCCGGCGCCGAAGCCGCGCAGGAAGCCGTGGAGTACCTCACCGAGCGCGGCGAAAAAGTGGGCGTGCTCAAGGTCCGTCTCTATCGGCCCTTCTCGATTGAGCATTTCCTTGCCGCCCTCCCCAAGACGGTAAAGAACCTGGCCGTGCTGGACCGCACCAAGGAAGCGGGCGCCGCCGGCGAACCTCTCTACGTCGATGTCATCACCGCCATCAGCGAAGGCTTGGCCGCAGGCAAAGCGCCGTTCGCAAGCTTCCCCCGCATCATCGGCGGACGCTACGGCCTGTCTTCCAAGGAATTCACTCCCGCCATGGTGAAGGCCGTGTTTGACGAAATGCTGAAGCCCGCGCCGCGCAACCACTTCACCGTGGGCATCGTGGACGACGTCACGCACACCAGCCTGGAAGTTGACCCCACGTTCTCGACGGAAGATCCCAAGACCGTGCGCGCCATCTTCTACGGCCTGGGCTCCGACGGCACGGTGGGCGCCAACAAGAACTCCATCAAGATCATCGGCGAAGATACCGACAATTACGCGCAGGGCTACTTTGTTTACGACTCCAAGAAGTCCGGCTCCATCACCATTTCCCACCTGCGCTTCGGCCCCAAGCCGATCCACTCCACCTACCTGATCACGCAGGCGAATTTCGTGGCCTGCCATCAGTTCACGTTCCTCGAGCGCTACGACGTGCTCAAGGCCGCCGAACCCGGCGCCATCTTCCTGCTCAACAGCCCCTACGGACCGGACGAGGTCTGGGACATGATGCCCCGCACCACCCAGCAGCAGATCATCCAAAAGAAACTGCGCTTCTTCGTGATCGACGCCATCAAGGTGGCGCACGCCGCCGGGCATGGGCGGCCGCATCAACACCGTGATGCAAACCTGCTTCTTCGCCATCAGCGGAGTGCTGCCGCGCGAGGAAGCCATTGCCGCCATCAAGCACGCCATTGAGAAGACCTACGGCCGGCGCGGCGAATCCGTGGTGAAGAAGAACTTCGCTGCTGTGGATGCTTCGCTCGATCATCTCCACGAGGTCAAGGTTCCGGCGGAAGCGAGCAGCAGCTTCGACATGCGCCCGGCGGTGCCGTCGCAAGCCCCGGCGTTCGTGCGCGACGTGCTGGCCAGGATCATCGAGGGCGAAGGCGATTCCCTGCCGGTCAGCGCCATGCCCAAGGACGGGACCTTCCCCACCGCCACCGCGCAGTGGGAAAAGCGCAACATCGCGCTGGAAATCCCCGTCTGGGACGAGGAACTCTGCATCCAGTGCGGCAAGTGCGTGCTGGTGTGCCCCCACGCCGTGATTCGGGCCAAGATTTACGACCCGGCGCTGCTGGAAAAAGCTCCCGCCACCTTCAAGTCGGCGGCGGCGCGCTGGAAAGAATTCAAGGAGATGAAGTACACGCTGCAAGTGGCGCCGGAGGATTGCACCGGCTGCGCGCTGTGCGTGGAAATCTGCCCGGTCAAGTCCAAGAGCGAGGCCAAGCACAAGGCCATCAACATGGCGGACCAGGTGCCGCTGCGCGAGGCCGAGCGCGACAACTGGAATTTCTTCCTGGAGATTCCGGAAGCCGACCGCCGCACCCTCAGCCTGGGCCAGGTGAAAGACGTGCAGTTGCTGCAACCCCTGTTCGAATTCTCCGGCGCCTGCGCGGGCTGCGGCGAAACCCCTTACATCAAACTGATGACGCAGTTGTTCGGCGATCGCGCCCTGATCGGCAACGCCACGGGCTGCTCGTCGATTTACGGCGGCAACCTGCCCACCACGCCCTACGCCGTCAACCACGACGGCCGCGGCCCCGCATGGTCGAACTCCCTGTTTGAAGACAACGCGGAATTCGCGCTGGGCATGCGCCTGGCGGTCGACCAGCAAACGCAATTCGCGCGGGAACTCGTCAAGCGCCTCGCGGCGAGCCTGGGCGACGAACTTGTCCAAGCCCTGCTCAACGCCGATCAATCCACCGAAGCCGGCCTTCGCGAGCAGCGTGAGCGCGTTCAAGCCCTGAAGGCCAAGCTGGCGGGAATGATCGACGCTCGAAGCGCGCGACCTTTCGAACGTTGCCGACCCGCTGGTCAAGAAGAGCGTTTGGGCCTTCGGCGGCGACGGCTGGGCTTACGACATCGGGTACGGCGGGCTTGACCACGTGCTGGCCAGCGGCCGCAACATCAACATCCTGGTCCTCGATACCGAGGTTTACTCCAACACCGGCGGGCAGATGTCGAAAGCCACTCCGCGCGGCGCCGTGGCCAAGTTCGCCGCGGGTGGAAAGCCGCGGCCCAAGAAAGACCTGGGCATGATGGCCATCGCTACGGCAACGTTTACGTGGCGGAGGTGGCCATGGGTTCGAGCGATATGCAAACCCTGAAAGCGTTCCTGGAAGCCGACGCCTACGACGGGCCGTCCCTCATCATCGCTTACAGCCACTGCATCGCCCACGGCTACGACCTGGTGCACGGAATGGATCAGCAGAAAGCCGCGGTGCAGTCCGGCTACTGGCCGCTGTACCGCTACAACCCCGATCTGGTGAAGTTGGGCAAGAATCCCTTGCAGTTGGATTCGCGCGCGCCCTCCTTGCCGCTCGAGAAATACGTTTACAACGAAACTCGTTACACCATGCTGGCGCACAGCGATCCGGAAGTCTGCCAAGCAATTGCTGAAGCTCGCCGAAGAGGACGTCCAGAAGCGCTGGAAACTCTACTCCAATATGGCCGCCATGCCGGCGAACGGCGGAGCAAAGGAGACCAAGTAAATGATTGACCTGACTACGAAATACCTGGGCTATGACCCTGAAAAACCCTCTCGTTGTTTCCGCTTCGCCGCTTTCGGAAGACGTTGGCAATATCCGGCGCATGGAAGACGCCGGAGCCTCCGCGGTCGTGCTCCCCTCTCTGTTCGAGGAGCAGATTCACGTGGAAAGCAACACGCTGGATCACTTCCTTTGGCAGGGAACGGAGAGCTTTGCGGAGTCGTTGACCTACATCCCCAACATGGCGGGGTACCACTTGGGCCCCGACGGCTATCTCGAGCACCTGCGTCGCGCCAAAGCAAGCCGTGAAGGTCCCCATCATCGGCAGCCTGAACGGCATTTCCACGGGCGGCTGGGTGGGGTACGCGAAGAAGATTGAGGAAGCCGGCGCCGACGCCTTGGAGCTGAATATCTACTTCATTTCCACCGACAGTCGAGATGAGCGGCGGCCAGGTGGAACAAATGTACGTTGACCTGGTCTCACAGGTGAAGGCCAGCATTCACATTCCCGTGGCCGTAAAAATCGGCCCCTACTTCAGCTCGCTGCCCAACACGGCCAGGCGCCTGGATCAGGCCGGCGCGAATGCGCTGGTTCTGTTCAATCGCTTCTATCAGCCGGATTTCGACCTGGAAAACCTGGAAGTCGTTCCCAACCTCATCCTGAGCACGCCGCACGAATTGCTGCTGCGCCTCAACTGGGTGGCGGTTCTTTACGGGAAGATTCAGGCGGACCTGGCGATCACCGGCGGTGTGCACTCCGGCGCTGGACGTGCTGAAGTCGATGATGGCCGGAGCGCGCGTGGCCATGATGACCTCGGCATTGCTCCGGAACGGCATCGGCCATCTGGCCACCGTGCAAACCGAACTTCTGAAATGGATGGAAGAACACGAATACGAGTCCATCCACCAGATGCAAGGCAGCATGAGCCAACGCGCCGTGGCTGACCCCTCCGCTTTCCAGAGGGCAAACTACGTCAAGGTGCTGAGCTCGTATGCGATGAAAGCAGGGGCGGCTTGATTTTGGATTTTAGATTACGGATTTTGGAATTGGCATTTTGGAATTCGGATTTTGGATTCGGAATTCAAATTCTGGATCTTGAATAATTTGAATCTCGGAGTGAAAGCTTTTTGGGGCACCCGCGCATACACGGCATGTGGATGCGCGGGCATACGGGTCTTTATGTAGTATGGGGGCGCGCTTTCGCCGCACGATCTCAAGGCCGTGGAAGATGCCATTCTGGTGCAGCTCGGCATTCACAGATAGTTCCTAGAATTTCACCCACCCGTGGGAGTTACGCTTGCCTCGCATCGTTTACACTTCCGACTTACACGGTGACCTCGACCTTTACCGCGCGGCGGGGGAAGCGGCGGTTCGCACGCGCGCCGACGCCTTGATTTTCGGCGGAGACCTCTGCCCCGGCACGCCCTCGGGGGCTTCCCCGCGCCTGCCGATCGAGCAACCGGAGTTCCTTCTCCACCATCTGTCCCCCCTCCTGGGCGATGTGGAAGCAGGCGCATCCCGCGCTGCGCATCTTCGCCATCCCCGGCAACGACGACTGCCAAACCGTTCTGCCGGCGCTGGAAGAACTCGAGATGAATAACCTCATCGAAAACCTGCACCAGGAAACCCGAACCTTGGGCGACTACACTCTGATGGGCCTTTCTTATGTGCCGCCCACGCCCTTTCACTTGAAGGATTTTGAACGCTGGGATGCCGCGCCGGAGATGGATTCCGATTCATATTCCTATCGCTGCGTTATGGGGACGCCGCGCGGCTTCATGGTGATCGAGGATTTCCAGTCTTACCTGGATTCCTTGCCCAGCATCGAGCAGGAACTCCGCCGGCTCCGCGTTAAGGACCCCGCGCACACGGTGGCGGTCATGCACACCCCGCCGTTCAACACGCACTGCGATGTGCTTTTCGATGGCCGCCATATCGGCAGCAAGGCCGTGCGGAGTTGGATCGAGAAAAACCAGCCCCGCCTGACGCTGCACGGGCACATCCACGAAAGCCCCAAACTTTCCGGAACATTCTTCGACCGCATCGGCTCGACCACGGTCATCAACCCGGGCTGCGACCACGCGCGGCCCCATCTGGTTTTCATCGACCTCGATAACCCCGCCGAAATCGACCATTCCATTTACGGCAAGATAGCCGTGCGGTAGGGCTGGTCGGCACCCCCGAAGGGGAGACTTGACTCCAGACAACTTGGATCGCAAAATTATCTTGTTAAATGGTCAGGGCGGAAGAAGGCTCTGCCGGTACCATCAGCGGTATCAATGCCGCCTGCCGCTCAATAGGTTTACGGGCAGCCCACCTCGGCCTAGGTTGCTACCGCACCACCTGCAACGAAGTCCAGTTGCCGCTGAGGTTACCGTTCGGATTGAAGTTCGGGTCATCGCTCATGACGTACTCATTCGACCCATTCAGCCAGGCGTGGTCGTACTGGTTGCTGAGCTCGAACGTTGCGCCACTCGTCGGATCGCGGAAGGTCTGCACGCCGCGGATGATCTGACTCTCGCCATAAGCAGCATGGTTGGCGCCGGCCTCACTGTTCGCGACGACGCCGTTGATGGTCTGCGCGACGTGTTGCTGGAACTGCGCGATCATCGCCGCCTGCTTCGCCAGCTCCTGCTGCTTCTTTTGATACAGAGAGGCAATAACCCCGTTGCTCATCTTCTGCCATTCCGGCTCGGGGCGAATGGTGCTCGCGATCAGCTTGAAGAGCCGGTCGTTGGCATCGAGCTTGCCTTTGGGCGTCCGGTAAAACATGACCATGATGGCGTGCCAATCGTAGGCTGCCCCGCGGCCGCCGGTCGGGACCGGCCGCACGACGACGGCCGCCGTAATCCATTCCTCGACGGGCTGACCTTTGTCGTCGTCGTAGGCGAGCCGCGCGCGGGCGGCATCCGTACGAATCCCACTCGTGCTGCCGCCCGCAGCGGTGGGGGGCAGTCCGAGCCGGTACCGGACGATCTGGTCAAGTTCCGGAAAGGGGTCAATCGAAACGACCGTCTTACCCTTGCGATACTTCGCAGATCAGGTCCTGACGCAGGAACTCCGCCGCCTGGATCGGCGCCCGCACCGGGCAAGGCTTCATCCCTACCTGCGCATCCCGCTGGTTCTGCTGCTGCATCTGGCGCTGCCCGGCGGGATCATCGATGTACTGCCACGTGTACTGGGGAAGCATCTGGAACTCAATAGAGTTGTCGGCGCTTTTTGCGTCTCCGACAACGGCGAACCAATCGGCGAAACACCCGCCCTCGGCAGCGCCGACATTCACCCAGCCTTTGAATTGCCATGTCGTCGGGATCATCAGGTCGTAGGCCGGTTTTCCCTGACCCATACCTTGGTCGATGATCTTGACCTGCTTCATCAGGAAGTAGCGCTCGGCCGGACCGGAGGCAGCGGTAGTGGAAGAGTGGCTCTCTCGTTGCCCGGCGGGACTCGGCGGGGCGCTCACCGTAGAGCCGGTATCGGGCTGCTCGACCGGCGCTGGCGTGGGACTAGCGGTAGAACCAGGGCTAGGACCAGCGGTAGAACCAGCGCCTCCTCTCGATTGCTGCATCGCGCTGACGATGGCCTGCTTGCAGCGGTCCGAGACTTCCTCTTTGTGCTGCTTGAGGCAGGCGATGATTCGTCCCCCGCCTTGCGGCACATTGGGGCACAGCTTCTGCACGTCTGCTGCGCACGCGGTGCGGGGGTCGGCCGAGAGCTGCGGCGACGCGGTCTGCGCGGATAACAATTGGGGTCGAAGCAGGTCGCCGACGAATGCTGCGTGCGCCACGGCAACCACGCACAGGATGAACACCTTTGTTGACCTCGACATCATGGCCTCCCATCTCAATGTAGTAGCGAAGTGTATGCGTCCCCAACGATTGCCGGCTCATGGCGGATCAGACCAGATCGTAAACTCGTCTCGCACGACCGCTTTCGCGTACCTCACATGATGTATGGTACGGTTCGGTCCGTAGTCTGAGCCGGAATTGTTTTCTGGGTTCCGCTGCTTTTGCGATTATACACCAGGTAGCGCACACGTGTCCGTCAGCCCGTCCGTGGCCGGGTCTGGCGACCGACGGACTGACGCGCTACCCAACCGCCCGGGGCGTGCCGGCGCTTAGCGGGTACTTGGCCGTAAACCAGAATTTCCATTTTCAGTTTTCGCCCGACTAGGAATATACACCCCAGCGCCTCTGAATTCAATACGGCCCGGCCAATGTGACGGTGGGTTTTTGGGATAGGAAAGGTACGGAATTCACCGATCGCGCTTACGCGCGGCAGCATGTCCTCAGCCAGCTTCAGCCGCAAGATCGCGTGGCTCTGTACGTGCTCGAAACACAGCTATGGCTTGTCCAGGATTTTACCAGCGACCCTGGACCGTTGTTGGCGGCGGTTCGACGGGAGCAAGGCCTTCGCCCCAGTGTCACGGACGCAAACGAATTCACGCCGGTTCCCCCAACGCCCTCCCCGCCTAGCGCCGGGACGTGACAGTAGCATTGCGGATCGATTTGCTGCCGGGGTCAACATTCTAACGGACGAGCGGGACGTAATGGCAGAGAGCTTGTCTGTGGACAAAGTCTCGGCGCTAGAGGCCATTGCCAATCATCTATTCGGCCTGCCCGGCCGCAAAGGCATCATTTGGGTGACGGGTAGCGTTCCCAACCCGACACCCCTCGCTAAGCCTTCACTTCTGGAAAAGTACCGGCACATGGTCAAAATGTTGAACGAGGCTGACGTGTCCGTTTAGCCGGTGGACGCTCGAGGCCTCTATGTCGGTCCAGCCTACGAGGCCGACAAGGACAGGCCCGACCCCAGATCAAACGGGGTGGATTGACCACGGAGATCATGAACTTTTTCGCCCACGAGACGGGCGGGCGAGCTTTCTGCAACACCAACGACCTGAAAGGTGCGATGCGAGTTGCACTGGACAAGTCAGAGGTGACCTACACCCTGAGTTATTATTCCAGCCACGACCAATGGAATGGGGAATACCGCCCGATTAAGGTTCTGGTGGACCGAAAGGGTGTCGAGGTTCTCCACCGGCGTGGATACCTTACGAAGTCCCAAATCGAGGGTGAAAACTCCGCCGACCGTGTCGCCCTGATGAAGACAGAGGCATATAGCCCGCTCGATGCCACGGGCCTGGGCGTAACGGTTCGCCTCAGCCGGCGAGAAGTCTCCCTCGCCGGAGGGTTGAAGTTCACGGTTTACATTTATACGGGTGGCTTGAGCTTCCAGCCTTCGAGCGAAGGCTGGGCAGTGTCTTTCGATGTTTGGGCCGGTCAGTACTCAAACCCAGGAGATTCCCTGGGCGGAATCGTCAAAACGGTGTCGGGCAAACTCCAGAGCAAAGACTATCAGAAGATCCAGCAGGCAGGACGCTTCAGCCTGACATTGGAGAGTACGGCCGACCCCAAGGCGGAAGAACTGCGTCTGGTAGTTCGCGATGCGCCGTCCGGTTTGATGGGTTCGGTGCGAATTCCGCTGCGGGCCCCGCCTCAATCGCCTCCGGGCTGAGGCTGGCGTGTCCCCTCAAATTCTGGGTCCGGGCTTTCGGCGCTTCCGCGAGGGCTAACGGGGTGCTCCGTGGGCGGTCACAAATTTGTAGGCCATGCCGAGCAAATCCCGCAACACGTCGGGATTGACGCGAGACAATCGAACCAGAACGGCGCTGTAGTCGGCGTAGTGGTCCGTCACGTAGTAAACATCGGGGGCCGCAGCGAGCAGTTCGGCACGATCTTCGAAATCCACGCGAACGACAAGCGAACCGGGTTCGGCCGAGCGATTAGCAGGCACACAGGCCAGGAGTTTTCCGTGGACCTTGAGCGCTGGGAACCCGTACGCTGTGCTCTCCTCCACGCCGGGCAACGCAAGTCCGATATTCCGTACCGTGTCGAAATCCATGGTGCTTTTACGCATTGGTCAGCGCGATTCCGTGCTAACGACTTTCTGGCAAATGGTCCCTGCCTTTAACTCCTCGTCGGCGCGCACATATCTTAATTTCTCGCCTCGCCGTTGCCGCCAACCTCCAAATCAACGTCGTAATAGAGAGCGGACATCGGCAGGCCCGAAACCGGTTCGATGTTTTCGACCCGCACGACGGCGTGATAGAGGCCTTTCGCGAGTCCCGCGGTCGAGACCGTGTTGGCAAGCGTCTGGCTTTTGCCGTGTTTCGCGACGGCCACCGATAACCAGGAGGGAAGGCCGGGGCGCACTTTCCAGAGCGGCAGTTCATCGCTGCCCGTGGTCTTGACCGTGATCACGCCGGTGAGCTTTTGCGGCCCGGAACCAGGGGCATAGAAAGACCACCGATACGTATCGGCCACGATAACGGGCGGCGTGGGAAAGGCGCTCGATTTGGAGATGCGCAGCAGGGCCACGTCGCTGGGAGGCACGGTGACGGTAATGCCGCCGCGCTGCGGCCCCGTGGTTTGATGCGTCCACAGATTTCGCACATACAGCGCGGCGGAATCCGCGCTGCCGATATCCGGCCAGGTCACGTGTACCTCCGCCGGCGCAGTTCCTGGATTGAAGACCAGCACGGCTTGGCTCGCGTCAAACAGGCGCTTGCCCGCCCAGATTTGCACCTGCCCGTCTCGCCGCACAATGCGCCCCTGGATGCCCAAGGGATCCTGGTTGATCGCAATCGCTTCCCGATTGGTCAGGACTTGAATCGTCGACGCCGTCATTTTCCGCAGATCGTTTCCGGCCATAAGGGGGGCCGCCATGATGCACCAGAGGCTGAACAAGCTGCGGTTTTGGGTTTCGCTCAGCCCGTCCATTCCCGTGATCAGCATGTCGGGGTCGTTCCAGTGGCCGGGGCCGGCGGCCGCGTACAGCTTCTCGTTGGCGGCGGTGTTCCTCATCGCGGCGCCCCAATCGGCCTTCCCGGGAGAGCAGATGTCGCCCGTGGTCCGCCAGAGATGCCCCACCGACGCGGCCCACTTCCACGGCTCTCCCTCACCCCAGGAACATAGGCTGAAGACGATGGGGCGCCCGGCGGCCAGTTGACCGTCGCGAAGCTTGGTGTAGGACTGGGCAGGGTCCTGCCCTTCGGTATTGCACCAGTCGATCTTCACATAATCGGCGCGCCACCGGGCGAAGGCCGCCATGTCTTCAAACTCGTGGTCCTTGGTGCCGGGCATGGCCTTGCTACAGGTGTGGGTGCCGGCGTCCGTATACAGCGCGTACTTCAGCCCTTGTTGGTGGATGTAGTCGCCGAGGCCGCGCAGACCGCTGGGATAGCCCGCCAGGTTGGGGATGAGTTTGCCGTCCACGCCGCGGGAGAAGCACCTTCCCTTGTCGGGGCCAACATACACGTAACCCGCGTCTTTCATCCCACTCGTGATCAGGGCGTCGGCGATCTCCTTGATCAGCTTCTCGTTCTGCGGGTCCTGGCCGAATTCATTCCACGGATACCATCCCATGGGAGGAGTCAGCGCCAAGCCGTCCTCCGCGGCGCGGACTTTCGGGGCTTGGGCTTGCGCCCTCATTACCTGAGTGTGAAACAATAATGCGATGAATACTCCCACAACCAGCAAAGGCAATTTTCTCATGGCCGTGCTCCCCGGTCGGTAGATGTATCAATACATTAAGACCGTGAGTAGTGTCTCTCCATCGGGCGCCCCCCGCAATGGCCAAATGGGGGCTTTAGCCTTCCATCAGTTCCACGACGGCGCGATGGCCCGGGGCTCGGGCCAGGGCGCGGTCGCAGGTGAGAAGCGGTGCATCCAGAGCTTCCGCCAAGGCGACGTATGCGGCGTCGTAAGCCGTGAGGTTGCGGCGCAATTCCCAGATGCGATCGAGGAATGACCAGTGGGGGTGGCGTTCGAGCGGCATCTGGGCAAACGCCAGGAGCGCTTGACGGGCCCGTTGCGGTGACATCTCGCCCGCCGCTTGATAGCGTCGCAAGACTTGGGCAACTTCCAGGTCAAGCAAATGCGGAGCGTGCAGCGTTTCGAGAGGATCGAGCAAACGATTTGCGACGCGTTTCCCGGACGGCCGGTTGAGCAAAACTTCCATCAAAGCGGAGGCATCGACCACGATCACCGGCTGTCCCTCTCCTCGCGAATGATCTGGGCAGGAGGCCTGCGCGGATTGACGGGCGAGAGGAGGGCCAACCGCTCCTTCAGTTCTTCCAGCGTGGGCCGCTCGGCGATGCGCTCGATTTCGCGCAGCAGATAGTCGGAGAGAGACTTGCCTTCCTGGGCGGCCCGCGCCTTCAGCTTGCGGTGCAGGGGTTCAGGCACATGGCGAATTTGAATCATGCTCGGCATGTGCATAACATAGTTGCATGTGGATCACATGTCAAGGGACCCGGAGTGATTATTAATTGATAGACCATCGAAATAGATCTTACTCCGACTGGAAGGGCGTCTATTTCGCCCACATCAGAATGCGGACGGTTCTTGCAGGCGATTGTGTAGGCCGGGCGTGTCAGCTTGTTCGGATTCCGATTGCTGCAGGCGTACCCGTGGTTTTATTCAGTGTCCGGATGCGTTTCCAGCACTGCGGGTCGATCCTTAGCACCGAGGTCACCCCCGAAGCCAAGTTGATGAAACCACCATGATAGCTAATTTCCCCGTAACAAGGTCACATTAGCCAGCATCTCTGAAAGGCTGGACACCTCGTGCATGACAGCTTTTCCGGGTCAAGCGTTACTCTCTTTTGAGAGTCCTGGCGAGCGGTGAAAAGGTTGATGCCTCGTTAAGGATTCCTGACTCGACTAACCCGCCATGGCCTGACGACGGTTAGTTACTTTGGCATAGAAGTGGGGAAAGAGACACGGTCCTCTCGTTTCGACAGTCAGCGTTTCGTAGAAGTCTACATCCCGTGATTGGAAGTCGAACTCAAGGTGCTCATGGCCGGGAGTTAACGGCTTCCAGTCGAACATCTCGGGGGTTCCTCCTGCCCGTAGGTCAATCTCATTCCAGTGAAATGTCGCCATCAACGAATCGATCATGCTCTTCTTGGATGGATCGGACCCCACCGCTCGAAAGCGATCCATGTCACTTAGCATGACATCGACGTTGTAGAGCGATCGTGTCCCATACGGCATCAACATGTAGAACCGAGTCTGACTATCGTTCAGCAGTAGTCCAGGTTCGATTAGAAAGAAATTGTCTTGCGTCGCAATCCATATCGAGCGGCCCGCGAGAGCACAAAACGCCAACAGAATGGCCGACACTGTTGCGACCCTTACCGACTTTCGCCAACTGTTCTCATGAGACCACAGCCATACAAAATGACACGCCAGCCCAACGGGGGCTAGCCAGATTAGACAACCAATAAGATTTCGCCAGAAACTATCGTTGCCCAGACTAAGGCGTATCCGACCGAGGCTGGAGCTTTTAAGGCTTGGTGGTTCAGCGTGTCGAGATCCGGAAGGGCGGCGCGCACCGTCATCGTTCCCGCAGTATGCCCGATATTCTTTGATAGGCAAGAAGAAAACGCACGAAAATGCAATATCCGCGAACAAAATACGCAACAGGAATAGTTCCTGGCTTACACCGCCATCGGCGGCGCATAGCTGCGTGCCGGACGCCGCCCATCGATCCCTTCCAGCAACAAAGAAAGCTGCGCCGGCGTCAGCGAGACCACGCCGCTGCTGGCCTGCGGCCAAATGAAACGACCGCGCTCGAGCCGTTTGGCGAACAGACACAGCCCGTCCCCATCCCACCAGAGCCCGTGGATCAGGTCGCCGCGTCGCCCGCGAAAAACAAAGACCTGCCCCGAAAACGGATTCTCCTCCAGCGCCCTCTGCACCATCCCGCTCAGTCCCACAAACCCGCGCCGCATGTCCGTCACGCCCGCCGCAATCCAGATTCTCGTCCCTGGCAACAACCCCATCATCCCAGCCGCGCCACCCGCACCACCCGCAGGGTCTTTGTATTCACACCCCCCGCGAGGCGCCGTTGCCCCTTCGGAAGTTCCACCTGAATCATGCCGGAGAGGGTGCGCGGTGTCTGCGCATCTTTCCGGTCCGCTCCCGCCCCCGACACGCGAACCGCCAACAATTCGGGCGTGGCACGGTTCCCGGGTTTCAGCAGCCCTTGCTGATACCGGCGCCGCCAAGCGAACACTTGGTTGGCGTTCACACCGTGCGCCCGCGCCACACGAGCCACCGACGCACCCGGCGCCAAGGTCTCTTCCACGATTTGGCGCTTCAACTCGGGACCACGGTGCTGCCTTTTGGCTGTGGGAAGTGCCTTACGGGAGGAAACGGCATCCATTACTGCGGGTTTAGAAGCATCCATAAAACCTCCAAGTGGACACAACCAGAGTGTCCACTTGCAAGAATGCCCACTAATATCAAACTCGTCTAGCCGGCCAAGACCGTACGCTTAGGCACTTTTGGCTTTCTTCCATGCTTCGCCTGGGGTGGGAAGGTGAGTGTCCGAGGCCAAAAACGAGAACGGGGAACCGTTTCCGGCCCCCCGTCTCAGGTATTCGTCGTTAATGCCGTGGCAGCGTCCGCGGGGCGTTGCCAACGGTGCGCACCGCAAGAGCGGTGTGATTTATCGACTAACCTCTGCGTGCCCGGTGGAGTCTTACCTCCGTCGGTCAGCATACCTCCTTCATACACCTTTGCGAGCTGAATTGCAAGCCCCCTAAGGTACCCCAAATCCGCACGTAAGAATGGCAGCGGCGACGTTGACGCGATTTTCTGTGCGTCACGAGGCGGGCGCGTTGTGGGTGGCAGGTATTATTTGCACCCAGGAGCGGCTGGCTACGCGGAAAGGGGATTGGGTCGGTGAGGGAAGGGGCGCGGGTACTGCTGGGCGACGGCCAAGGAAGAAACCTGCAGGCCGTCCGAGGAGGACTTGCGCAAGTTGACAGGGGGATGAGGTGGGGGTGGACGCTCGGCGTTTAGGTGAAGGCGGTGGCTTGGGTGGGCAGGGCGAAGACGGTCCAGACTTTCTGCACGCGAGCGATGGCTTCCGGGCGGGCGCAGAAGCGCAGGCGCAGCTTGCAGCGGAAGCGGCTCATCCGTCCCGCCAGATGCACCAGCAGCAGTCGATACTTCTTAAAGCGCGCGGTGCGTTCTTCCGGCGCGAAGCACAGCCCCTTGATGGCGCTGGCCAGATTGTAGGTCAACAACGCTAGCTTGAACCAGGCGGCGTTGACGGCGAAATGTTGGCTCGGCGGGTGGCCGCCGCCGGTTTCGTTCTTGACTTCATCGTGCACGTGCTCGACCGTGCCGGCTTTCTCCCGGTGCCACCGCAGCAGCCGGTCCCCGGCCCATTCCAGATTGGTAATCACCGCATGATGATGGCGGTCCGAGCCGTCGGCGAAGAGCCCTCCTTGCGGCTTGAGCAGGCGCAGGCCCACATAGCGCAAGGGTTGGGTGTCCTTCTTTTCTCCACGTTCGCCCGGGACGAAATCGACTTCCGCCCATTGCCGCAACGTGCCGTCGGCTTCCCCATCATAGGTCCGCCACTGCGAGTCGGGAACTTGCGTGAGGGCGGCGGTCAACTCCACGCTGCGCTTGGCGCTAACGGCAAAGCCAATGCGGCCCCCCGGTTCCTGGGCGCGGTCCGGATGCCCAAGCCAGCCCAGCAAGCCGTTCTCGTGACAGGCGGAGTCGCCGCGAAAATAGCGCTCCTGAATATTTTCCGGCAGCGCGGCAAAGGCCAGCTTGGCGCAGGTGAGCGGCTCCTGCTGGGCGGGCACATTGCCGTCGCGAAACTCGTCCGCCAACACCAGATCGGCTTCCGCCCAGACCGCCACCATGGGTTGGTAGCCTCGGCCGCCTTCATAGTGCGCCTGCGCCGCCGCCTTGTGACTCTCGATAATCGTCGCATCCTGGTCCACCGTGGCGATGCGCAAGGCGGTTTGCTGCTCGGCGTAAAGCTGGGCGATGCGGCGCACCACGCCGGCTTGCACCGCCTGCAATCCCTCCACCGGCGCACTGCTGGGCACAATGAAACTCTTCTGCACCGCGCGCGGAGGGCGGGATTCTTCCAAGGCCTCATCGTGAAAGCGCGCGAGAAAACCCCGCACCGCACTCACCTTGGGAAGCGGGAAACCCAAGCCTCGTTCCAGGCAGGGGTCATTCCCCAGCAGTTGCATGTCCTCGGGGCAATCGCCGCCGGCGGTCTGCAGCAGGACGATTGCTTCCAGGTATTGCGCCTCGTCAAACCCGCGCTGGCGCTGCTTGAGTTGGAGATGCGCCGCGGCCAGAGCGGGAATGCCGAGCGAGCGAAAGGCGCGAGAGGTGGCCAGCAGCCCGGCGTGAGGACTGGACATCTCGTGCAAGGGCCGAGCGTCGATTTCAAAAGGCGACTTCTGTTGCGTTGGGATGCGAGCGGACATAGACACAATATATACATAATCTCTATAACATGTCAAGAGAAAAATGCACTCCCCATAAGATTTTTTCGCCCTTTCACTAAATTACGTGCGGATCAGGGGGTACAGCCCCCTAAGGTACAGCCCCCTAAGGTACAGCCAGCAGTTTCGGAATCCCTACGAAGGGAAGTGTTAGATCGGGGCATGGGGCGCATGGGGCGGCTGTGCGCGGCGGCACTGCGGATCGATGCCTATTTTTCCCGCCGGTTTTTTCGCGGTTGGCGGACACGTCCACAAGAAGTTGGGGGAGGGGGAGGAAAGCGGAAAAGCAGAAAGCGCGAGGACCGCAGGCGGAGAGGTTTCAACTGGAGTCCATGGCGATCGCCACCGGCTTTCCCAGGCGCAGTTGCAAGAGCAGGAGCAGATCGATAGCGGTGCGAACGGGGTGAGTGCCGCGATGCAAGTAACGCACCCGGTAGAGCCGTTCCACCGTCAGGGCCAAGCAGGTTAGCCCAACTTTCGCAGTTGAGGCGACAAGCGCCAGCTAAGTAGTTTATTTTCAGCAAAGCGGTCTCGAAGGTCTACACTACATTTTGAGCTGCACCTGTTGGTCGGTGACGGTCTCCGCCGGCTTGATGCGTGGCGGAGGTTGCGACGGCAGTGACAGGTGAAGTTGGTGGAGCAGGAGCATCTGCTCTGGTTCGGGTTGCGTATAGCGCGGCATGATCAGCCAGCGCCCGTCGGTGGTGGGCAGGCAGACATCCAGCATTTGAATTGTCGCCAATTTTTCCAGCACGCCGCGGGGTGTCAACCCCGGAGCGCAGGGGGCCAACCGGTGCCGGAGCGTGACCGACAGGGCGTAAGCCAGGAAAGCCACGAAGATGTGGGCCTCCACGCGCTTTTCCACTTGATGATAAATCGGACGCAGTCCCAGTTCGCTCTTCAAGGTTTTGAAGGCAGCTTCAATTTGGGTCAGTAAGATATAGAGTTCCCAGAGCACTTCCGGCTTTTCTCCCAGCAGGTTCGAGCGCAGCAGATAGTGGCCGTCGCGCAACTCCGCCTTCCGCAACTTCTCTTTGTCCAAGCGAAAAGAAAACGTCTGACGGGTGACTTCCTCTCCCTCTTGGGGCAAGCCGATCGGCACGAAGCCGAAGGCGCGTCCCGCTTCCTTTTTAGCCGCGCCGATCCGCAGCAGCAGTTGATCGCGTGCCGGAGCACTGCGGCGCAGCTTGCGCAAGGTCTTTAGCAAGCGCACCAACTTGCGCCGCCGCATGGCACGTTCCTTGGCGTGCCTCCCCGCGCTCTTGGCCAGCACGTACAGTTCGCCATCCGCGGCGAACAACTTCACTTCCACCGACTCACGCACTTTCTGCCAGGGCAATTCCAGCCAGCGCTTTTCGTACTGCTGAATCTTGCCGCGCGGCGTCCCCACCAGGTAGAAAACTTCTCGACCCCCGGTGCGCATTTCTTCCAGTACTTCTTCCGTAGGAACCCCCCGGTCCATCACCCACACCCGCCGTGCCCGTCCATACTGCGCTTCGATCTTGTCCAGAAATCCTCGCAGCGTGGTGCGGTCCGAAGTGTTGCCCGCCAGCACTTCATAAGCCAGCGGAAATCCTTCCGGCGTCACCACCAGCGCGATCACCACCTGCCGGCAATCGCCGCGAGGATCCCGGCTGTAGCCATGCTTCGCCTTGGGAATCTCCTCGCCTTCCCCTTCGATGTAGGTGCTCGTCAGGTCGTAGAGCAGCACATCGAAGCGCGCCTGAAACAGCTCTTGCCAGCGTTGCCGCAGATGATCGAACAGCGCGGTCTTGTGTTCCCCCAGGCGGTCCAGACATCGATACAAACGGTCCTTCTCCGCTACGGCAAAGCCCGTGCCTAACAGATCTCCCAGGGCGCTCTGGTCAAACCCCTGCCGGTGCAAACGGAACTCGCTGCCCGGCGCCACCAAGCGGCTCACCACAAGCAGCTCCAGCACCTTCGCCCACGGCACTTCTTCCCGCCCCTTACCCAAACGATCTTGCCAAAACGCGCTCAGCCCCAATTGCCGCCACAGTTCGCACCCCAGCCAATAGTTGCCAAACGCCCGCGGTCGCCGCAGTTCCATCTCCTTCAGCTTCACCTGCACGCCGTCCAGCGCGTCGGCCGGCAGCGCCCGGTCCTCGGGAAATAAACTCAGGCTCGCCGCCCGCTGCTCGGCTTCATCAAACACCTCCAGCGTCTTGCGCCACGCCGCCTGCTGACTGTCGTTGATCTCGCCCAAATACAAAACCCGCCGCTGCACCACCCGCCCCGAACGCAGCCGCCGACTCTCCTCCACGCTCCAATAGCGGTGCTCCTTGCCGTCTTTGATTCGCTTGTTCGCACGCAGGTACATGGCTGGCCGCCATTGTGCCAAGCTTGAGCGGAGATGAAAAGGGGGTAGGTCTACACTACAAGCCCTTTTGTACAACCCCCATTGAAGTTTCAAGAGTTACCGCGATGCCCACACCGAATTTCACCTGGAATGGCTCCGAGCTGCGAAAGTCGGGTCAGAAGCCAAACCACCAGCAAGCTATTGCACTCGTGGTGGCAGATGTGTTCGAACCCGTAGCGGTTTTTGGCATCGTTGAACCCTTCATTTTCGATCTCCCAGCGGCTCTTGGCCATGCGGAAGATGGCGCGGCTGCTGACCTGGTGGCGAGGGAAGTCGGTCAGCCAATACGCCTCGTGCACGGTGCCGTTGGGCTTGTGCTGGCGATAACGAACCACGCGCACGGTTTCCCAACGCAGCGTTTGCCAAGGGTCAAAGTCGTCGGCATCCCAGATTTCCACTCGGTCCTTCCCGTAGTAGAAGACTTGATGGGGAGCTTGGTGGAGAAATCTTCTCTGGGCGGCTGCGAACAATTCGGGGAGGTTGTTTTTCAAGCGGGCGACCACGTGGAGTCCCAGATCCCCGACATCGTGCAGAAAGGGGGCGGTGGCGTAGTCCCCATCGGCGACCACATAATCGGCAAAACGGCGGCCCAGGTTGCCGACGGCACGGCGGAGAAGTCGCCGACCGGCGTTGTACTCGCTGTCCCCAGGACCGTAGGGTTCCACATCCAGGGGCAAGGTTAGGCCAGTTCCCACCACACTGATCATGACCAATTGGTGATGGTAGCTGAGGATCTCCCCTTTGCTGGTTGCGGACGGGACGGCAAAAATCACAGCCCTTTTCCTCCGACCGTCCGGCGCCCGTTCCATCCAAGGCCAGTCCGATGAAGCGGCAGTCGTCGAACGCTTTATGCCGCTTGGCCTGATGAAGGGCGGTGACCGCCGCTTGGCGCGTGACCGCTGGGTCGAGCCGTTCGGTGAAGTAACCCAGCGCGTCGTTGCCGAAGCGGCGGGAAACCTCCAGGGCGCGCCGGGCCGCTGAGTGCACGAGCGCTTCAATGGCCGCGAAGGCCGCGCGACGCAGCAACGCCCCCATCAACAAAGCCCACAGCAGGGCGGTGGCCGGGAATACGCCCCTGGGTGCGGCCATCGCCCGGCGACTTGTAAGTAGGATTTCAGACGCAGACACTTCCCCACGTAGCTTCTTGAGGCGACGCGGTGACGGCCCCTTCACCGATGCCTTTGCTTCCGCCACAGGGCGAGCAATTGTGCGTTAGTGGCGAAGACCTCGGCCACCGCCTCTTTAAACTCCCGGCCCGCTTCCACCAAGCGTCGAACTTCCTCGACCCATTCGTTGGGGATGTGCTCCACCCGCTTCTTGCCGCCGGCCATGAAGGTGAGAGACCAAACGGGGTGCCCCTGCTTGTCCTTGGCGCAATGGCAGGTGGGCTGGCCACAGCGGCGGTGAGTAAGCGAGAGCGATCCGGGGAGCAGATCGGGCGGGATGGGGAAGCGGCGGAGGAGTTCGAACTTGCGTTGGCGGAGACGAGCGGCTTGCGGACCTTTGGGTGCAATCTTCATATGAGTGTAATAATACATGCAGAACAGGAAAGTCAAGCACTTTTTTCGGGAATGCGAAAATAGAAGGGGTTCAGGAGAACAGGAGCGGACACCCCAGGAGTTGCGCGGTTCTTAGCTCAAATCGGAAAGGACAATTTGCCGTTTCCGAAGCTGCTGAGGTACAGCCCCCTAAGGTACTACTCTTGAATTGCTCCATAGAGTCCCGCTTCGCCCTGAAGCCAGTAAGGCGGGCCAGAGGTCAAGCTCGGCGTCAGCCCCGCGAATGGGGAAACTCTTCGGTACGCGGATGGCGCATTCCGTGCTTCTCAGGCCGAATCCCGACCTGGATTCGCACCTGATTCCCCCATGCGACCTGCAACGAATCGAGCCCTCCGCAAAGCGGATTGTTTCCCCGCGGGGGACGATCAGGACAGAACTGGTCCAGCCTGATCTTCGCGTGGTCGGGGATGCCGCTTCGGCACTTCTGTGGTTAGGCCGTTCACCTCAAAGTGCCCTGCATGGCGGGACGCTTGACGATTACTAAACCCTTGGCAACTACTCATTACTGATGCTAGGTCGGTGGGGGTCTGGGCCACTTTCAAAGCGCTGTCGCCCTATTTTCCTGGTAGGGCGTTTCCGTTCCCAATCCGGCTAGGTAGCCACTCAGCATAGTTTCCGCGTCCGCTGAGCCCGCGGCATAGCTTCCCAAGCGACTCGCCCCGGGCAGTCGCCCTAGGGGCGACCGGAGGATGGTCGCAGAAACCCGGCTTACCAGGATTTTTGCAGCGCTGAAAGATACTGACTACGGTATAATTGTGTGCTATAGTCAGTATATGGCAACACAGGCCGAACGCTGCCGCGACACGCGCCGCCGGCTTCTCAGCGCGGCCAACAAGCTCTTCCGAGTTCATGGCTTTGAAGGAACCTCTGTGGACCAGATAGTGGCCGCCGCCAACTTAGCCAAGGGCACTTTTTACCAGTACTTTCCGACCAAAATAGATGTGGCCCTGGCCATAACGTCGGAAGAGCAGCAGCGCCTGATGCAAAAGATGCGAACGAAGCCGGCTTCCGGCCAAAGTCCTCTAACGGTTGGAAGGGAACTCCTCCAGTCCATGGGGACTTGGTTTGAAAGGAATGGCGGTATCGCCCGTCCTCTCCTCCTGCATACTTCTGGATCAACCCCGAAGCGAATCACCCGACTCAACTCGGGCAATGCTGGCGCTGATCTTCACCGCGGCACAAAAGAGGGAGAGATTCGAGCCGACCTGCCGGTCGAATACCTCTCAGGATTGCTCGTAGGGAGCATCGTGCAAATCGCCCTGCACTGGACCCTGCATGCAAAAGCGCGGACAACTGCCGGAATGGTTCGGCCTCGCCTGGAGGTTGCACTTGGAAGGAGCGCTGCCGCGATCAGTGCTTTCCTGGGTTGGGGGGAGGCGTGCAAAGCCGGCGCTGCGGTCTGCGACGGCAAGGGCTACAACC
>CAWELY010000012.1:0-49540 GCA_963810005.1 uncultured Acidobacteriota bacterium | reverse complement strand
TGCTTCCAGTTCCAAATGAAAGCTGACAACCAATGAATGCCCGCTACTAAGGGCAAATAATAAAAGTGGCTGGGGAAAGCAATTCAGACAAATTGCCCGCTCTGGAACGACCTCCGCAATGCAACAGTCAAATTGTCTGCTGAATTCACCCCAAGCGAAAGCCTGGTCAGTTTCAGCCAAAATGTCCACCGCATGGCCTCACAAGTCTCTTCATCCTCTTAACCCCAACCGCCGATAACGATGCGGGGGAGTGTAGGCCGCGCGATAGGGGGAAAACGTAGCGCGGCGCGGCGTGGCCCCACCCCGAGTTGGGGTATGGCCGTCTTGGCCATGATTCGCCACGGGCAAGATGCCCGCGCCACGTCGCGTGTTTGTCCAGGGGGCCAGCGGCGCTGGCCCGGGCCGAAATCCCTTGGCCCCGCAAGTTCATTATTCCTCCTGATCCCAACCGCCGATAACGATGCGGGGGAGTGTAGGCCGCGCGATAGGGGGAAAACGTAGCGTGGCGCGGCGTGGCCGCACCCAGAGTTGGGGCATGGCCATCTTGGCCATGATTCGCCACGGGCAAGATGCCCGCGCCACGTCGCGTGTTTGTCCAGGGGGCCAGCGGTGCGGGCCGGGGCCCAAATCCCTTGGCCCCGCAAGTTCATTATCTCCGCATCTAACCGCCGATAACGATGCGGGGGAGTGTAGGCCGCGCGATAGGGGGAAAACGTAGCGCGGCGTGGCCCCACCCCGAGTTGGGGTATGGCCGTCTTGGCCATGATTCGCCACGGGCAAGATGCCCGCGCCACGTCGCGGGTTTGGCCAGGGGGCCAGCGGCGCGGCCCTTCCAGTAGATGCTTTTAATTGAATAAGCTATGATTTCACAGATATTCCTCAGCTTCTTCCCCAGTCCTGGTGTTTTCATGCCCATCGTGGAGAACCGGCAGATCTTCGCCGGCCGGCTCGCCGCGCCCGCGGCGCGGCTTTCCCGCTCCCCTTTGAGGCTAGCACATAGGCAAGGCATGTTGTCAAGGAGATTCGGGCGGAATTTCCTGCGGGCAGGAAGAAATCTCAGCCTTCCCGCGTCGATTTCCTGCCGGCAGGAAAAAGGGCGCCGTGAGCTTGCCCACGAAGGGTGACAAAACCTCCAGATCACCCCGACCCCGAGCCTCGCGGTGGTTTGGCCGTAATCCGGCCAAATGGAGCGCACATGACGTGGAGGCGACTTTTCAAGCCGAATCCCCAAAAGCGCCTGGAACTATCTGAATGGCCGCGAATTACACTAAATGTAGCGACCTGTTTTGTAGGTCCGCGGCTTTTTGATCTCAATATGGGTAAAACCGCGGACTTTCGGGGACAGATCCTGCGCCACGCGTGCTATTCCCGTCAGGCCATCACCCAGTTTGCCGACAGCACTTCGGCCTGTTCCAACACTGTGTCCGTAGCTTTTTTCTGCAAGTCGGGAGGATAGCCACAATCTGCGAAGGATACGTTTGACCATTGCCCGCGAATTGGTGGCGACTGTCCAGAAGAACACGATGAATCCGACTGGACAGTGCGTGAAAACGTCCGCGCCCATCTGCGGGTACTGGTCAAACGTATCCTTCGCAAGTATGGCTATCCTCCCGACTTGCAGAAAAAAGCTACGGACACAGTGTTGGAACAGGCCGAAGTGCTGTCGGCAAACTGGGTGATGGCCTGACGGGAATAGCACGCGTGGCGCGGATCTGTCCCGAAAGTCCGCGGTTTTACCCATATTGAGATCAAAAAGCCGCGGACCTACAAAACAGGTCGCTACATTTAGTGTAATTCGCGGCCATTCAGATAGTTCCGGCGCTTTTGGGGATTCGGCTTGAAAAGTCGCCTCCACGTCATGTGCGCTCCATTTGGCCGGATTACGGCCAAACCACCGCGAGGCTCGGGGTCGGGGTGATCTGGAGGTTTTGTCACCCTCGTGGGCAAGCTCGCGGCGCCCTTTCCTGCCGGCAGGAAATCGACGCGGGAAGGCTGAGATTTCTTCCTGCCCGCAGGAAATTCCGCCCGAATCTCCTTGACAACATGCCTTGCCTATGTGCTAGCCTCAAAGGGGAGCGGGAAAGCCGCCGCGGGCGCGGCGCCGGCCGGCGAAGATCTGCCGGTTCTCCACGATGGGCATGAAAACACCAGGACTGGGGAAGAAGCTGAGGAATATCTGTGAAATCATAGCTTATTCAATTAAAAGCATCTACTGGAAGGGCCGCGCCGCTGGCCCCCTGGCCAAACCCGCGACGTGGCGCGGGCATCTTGCCCGTGGCGAATCATGGCCAAGACGGCCATACCCCAACTCGGGGTGGGGCCACGCCGCGCTACGTTT
Organism: uncultured Acidobacteriota bacterium; assembly: GCA_963810005.1. Classification (GTDB taxonomy): domain Bacteria; phylum Acidobacteriota; class Terriglobia; order UBA7540; family UBA7540; genus Bog-366. Next base: position 47,202 of record CAWELY010000012.1, on the reverse strand, counting down.
TCCCCCTATCGCGCGGCCTACACTCCCCCGCATCGTTATCGGCGGTTGGGATCAGGAGGATGAATGAACTTGCGGGGCCAAGGGATTTGGGCCCGGGCCAGCACCGCTGGCCCCCTGGACAAACACGCGACGTGGCGCGGGCATCTTGCCCGTGGCGAATCATGGCCAAGATGGCCATGCCCCAACTCTGGGTGCGGCCACGCCGCGCCGCGCTACGTTTTCCCCCTATCGCGCGGCCTACACTCCCCGCATCGTTATCGGCGGTTGGGATCAGGAGGATGAATGAACTTGCGGGGCCAAGGGATTTCGGCCCGGGCCAGCGCCGCTGGCCCCCTGGACAAACACGCGACGTGGCGCGGGCATCTTGCCCGTGGCGAATCATGGCCAAGACGGCCATACCCCAACTCGGGGTGGGGCCACGCCGCGCCGCGCTACGTTTTCCCCCTATCGCGCGGCCTACACTCCCCCGCATCGTTATCGGCGGTTGGGGTTAAGAGGATGAAGAGACTTGTGAGGCCATGCGGTGGACATTTTGGCTGAAACTGACCAGGCTTTCGCTTGGGGTGAATTCAGCAGACAATTTGACTGTTGCATTGCGGAGGTCGTTCCAGAGCGGGCAATTTGTCTGAATTGCTTTCCCCAGCCACTTTTATTATTTGCCCTTAGTAGCGGGCATTCGTTGGTTATCCACTTTGACTTGGAACTGAAAGCGCCAAAATCACTGATGATTATCAGCGGGCCGTAAACGCCGCAGTTTAGACCCGTACACTCCCACTTCCGGATCGGGGAGAAGGGTAGCGCAACCTGTTCCGTGGGCGCGCCACACCTGCTCACGGAACCATCCACCTCAGCCAGTAAGCTTGCGCCAAGGCGATCAGGCTGAGCAGCAGCGCCAGCAGCAAGCTATGGCCGAGGGTGGACCGCACCACGTCGCCCTCATGCCCCACCAGGCCGACGGTGGTAACTCCCACCGCGATGTTCTGCGGAGAGATCATCTTTCCCATTACTGCCCCGGAAGAATTGGTGGCGGCCAGCAGGATGGGGTTCACACCGATCTGATGCGCGGCGGCCACTTGCAGGTTTCCGAACAGGAGATTGCTGGAGGTATCGCTGCCGCTCAGGAAACAAGCAATCCAGCCCAGGAATCCGCTGACCAGGGGGAAGAGTTTTCCCATCCCCGCCAAGAACGCGCCCAGCGTGTAAGCCATCCCGGAGTAGTTGTAAAGATACGCCAAGGCGACGATCAGCCCGACGGTCAGCGCGGGCATGCGAAGCTGGCGGAGAGTCTTCATTCCGGACTGCAGCAACGATCTCGCGGCGAGGCGCGGAAAAGCAGGGCGGTCAGCAGCATCGCCGTGAGGCCGGCGGTTCCGGCCGCCAAGGGTTGAAAGGCGAATAGCGGCGGCATAGGGCTTGTTGTAAAGCGTGATGAAAACGGCGTTGTGCAGGTGAGGGACCAGCAGGATCTTGCTGGCCGAGGGCGAACAGATGGAAGTAAGACCAGGCAACCATCACCGCCGCCAGCATCACCCAGGGCGCCCAGGCGGCGAAGGATTGCCCAGCCGTCAGGCCCGCTTCCGGCGGCGGGTGGATTCTCGGCTCTCGCCGGGCCCGCATCAACGGTCGATGGCGCGGGCTTCCAAACCCGCAGAAGCCCAACCACGCAGGCAGTGGAAAACATGGCGGCGACGATGTCCGCCGCGTAAGGTCCCCAGTAATTCGAGCAGACGAATTGCGCCAGCGCGAAACTCCCGCCGCCGACCAGGGCAATCGGCCATGCCCTCTTCAATCCCTTGCCGCCGGCGACGACCCAAACCAGGTAGGCCGGCAGGATCAAGGAGAGGAAAGGTAGTTGCCGCCCCACCATGGCGGAAAGCTTCATCAGGTTCAGGCCGGTCACGCCGGCCAAGCGCCACGATGGGGATTCCCAGTCCGCCGAATGCCACCGGCGTGGTGTTGGCGATCAGGGCGAGGGTAACCGCCTGGCGCGCCGTGAAGCCCAAGCCGAGCAGCAGAAAACCCGCCACGGCGACGGGAGAGCCAAAGCCGGACGTGCCCTCCAGCAAAGCGCCGAAACAGAACGCCACCAGGATGGCTTGAACGCACGGGTCGCCGGAGGCGTGTTCGCTCATCCATCGGCGCAGCAAATCAAAATTGCCCATGTCGACGGAAAGGTTGTAGAGCCACAGCGCGGCAAAGACGATCCAAAGGATTGGCCAGAGGGCATAAACAAACCCATACAACCCGCTCAACACCGCCAAGGGCAGCAGGCATGCCCCACACAAAAATGGCAAGGAGGAACGCGGTCGCCAAGCCCAGCGCGGCGGACAGCGCTCCGCTCTTGCGCAGCCCGCCCATCAGGATCAAAACCACGGCCAGCGGCAGGGTGGCGAGAAGCGCGGAAATCACCAGACTGTGCGCCGGCGCCAGCGGCTGGGGCCACACAAAAGCCAGGGCGAGCGAGTGACGAGTGACCAGTGACGAGTGACGAGCAGAAAGCTGGCTTGCGCATTGCATAGCGCTGAGGTCGGGAAGAACCGAGAACGTTACCAGCATGTATTGTCCTTGGGATTTCGCACGGCATGAGCGCATCGGCGCCGTCGTTCTGCCTACTGCCCACTGCCTTACTGCCTACTGATTATGAATTTCCGCCAATTCCTGCTCGGTAAAACCCACCAACTCCGGCTCAATGGCGAGGGCCATGCCGGTTCGCGCCCGCACTGTTTTCCTGACGTGCTGGGCCAGGGCGATCACGTCTTGCGCCGTCGCGCCGCCCTGGTTGAGCAGCACCAGCGGCTGGGTCTCATTCACCTGCGCGCCGCCGATGCGATGCCCCTTGAGGCCGCAGATTTCGAAATCAAGAAAGCCGTGGGAATCTTGATTCGGTCCCGCGAGGGGAAACGATTCCGCATCTCTTCCAGGCGCGCCAGTTCTCGCGGCGAAAAGTTGCGCCGGATCTTCTCGTGCAGCGCCGCGTATTCGGCTTCCGAGAGGGACAGATTCTTGAAGAACGAGCCGGCATTCCCGCCTCGCTCCTCGCGCGGGAAGGGAAACTTCCGGTCGCGGATGGAGATGATCGCCTGGCGGATTTCGGCTGAGCGAGGGCTGCGTCGTGCCGCGCTCCTGGAAATAAGCCCGCACGTCCGGATAATCAAGCTGGGGGCGCCCGTGCTTGGCGAGGCGGAGCGTAAGCCCCACAATAATGAGTTTGCCGCGCGCAGTCGTGTTGAAGATGCTGCGCCGGTAGCCAAAACCACAATCGGCGGCGCTGAGAACGCGGGGCGCGCCGGTCGCGATCTCCATCACCCGCGCCGACTGCACGACGTCGCTCACCTGCTGGCCGTACGCGCCGATGTTTTGCACCAGCGCCGCTCCCGCCTGGCCGGGAATGTGGGAGAGGTTTTCAATCCCCCACCAGTTGCGCTCCACGGCATGTTGGACCAAGTCATCCCACGTTTCTGCGGCGTTCACTTCCAGGGTCACCGCCTCGGCGTCTTCATGCCGGATTTCGATTCCACGGCAAGCCGGATGCACCACCACGCCGTCAAAGCCGCGGTCACTCACCAGGATGTTGCTGCCTCCGCCGAGGACGAAAAGCGGCAGGGCAGCGCTGGCCGGCCAAGTCCAAGACCCCACGGAATTCCTCCAGCGAAGCGGCGCGGGCGAAATACCGCGCGGGTCCGCCGATCTTGAAAGTCGTGTAGGGCTTCAGCGGTTCCGCCTCTTGCATGACCGGGCCCGAGGCGCCAGATTGAGAGGGCATAAGGCGTGATTGTAACAGGTCAATGGACGCGCCGCTCGTGGCCCGCCCAATATTTTTCGCGCAGAACTTTCTTCAGGATTTTCCCCGTTCCACCTTTCGGCAGGGCGTCGGCAAATTCAATCGATTTGGGAATTTTGAATCCCGCCAGATGCTTTCGGCAATGGTCCATGATTTCGGCTTCGCTGGCTTGGCGGCCCGGCCTTCAGGGTGATGACGGCCTTGGCGACTTCTCCCCATTGCTCGTCGGGAATGGCGATGACCGCGCATTCCAGGACGGCGGGGTGCTGGTAAAGTACGCGCTCAATTTCCGCCGAGGCCACGTTCTCGCCGCCGGTCAGAATCATGTCCTTGGCGCGATCGACAATGAGGATGTAACCTTCCTCATCGAGGGTGGCCAGGTCCCCGGTGTGGAACCAACCGTCGCGAATGGCGGCGGCGGTGGCTTCCGGCTGGCGCCAGTAACCTTCCATCACCACGTCGCCGCGCACCACGACTTCGCCCACCTGCTTGCCGTCGGCCGCCACGTCGCGTCCATCGAGATCGACCACGCGAATTTCGCTGCCCGCCAGAGCGTAGCCTGCTGTCGCCTTGCGGCGGAGATTCTCCTCCTCGGGGTCATCCGCGAGGTGTTCCTTGATGTGGGCGATGGTGATGACGGGCGACGTTTCCGTCAGCCCGTAACCTCCCATGGCGGTACAACCGGGGATTTTCTTTTCCACTTCCCGGATCAGGGCGGTGTTGGCGGGCGCGCCACCGATCATGACTTCATGCACGCTGCTTAAGTCGTAGCGGGGAAAATCCGGATGATTCAGCAGCGCGATGGCCATGGCGGGAACCATTTGCAGGCGCGTGACGCGCTCGCGCTGGACCAGCGCCAGGACCGTCGGCGGGTCAAACTTCCGGAGCATCACATGCCGCCCGCCCGACAGGGTGAAGATGTGGGGCGCGCCCCAACTGTTCACGTGGAAGAGCGGCACGGTGTAGAGGTGCACATCGCGATCCGAGGCCCTCATGCCGAGGGCGGTGTAAAAGGCGTGCAGGTAGAGATTGCGGTGCGTGAGCATGACCCCCTTGGGATACGCCGTGGTGCCACTGGTGTAAAAAAGTTCGGCCACGGAGTTTTCATCAATCTCGCGGAAATCGATATCGGCGGGCTCGGAGGCCGCCAGCAACTCGTCGTAGAACTTTTCCTGCGCCCAGGCCGGCTTGACATCGCGCAAAGAGATGTAGTGCTCAACGGACCGCACGCGCGGGCCGCAGGGCCTCCACCAGGGGGATGAATTCGGGATCGAAGCAGAGCACGCGCGGGGCGGCGTCATTCAGAATGTAAGTCAACTCTTCCGGGGACAGGCGGATGTTCATCGCCAGCAGGATGGCGCCGATCTGCGGCACCCCATAGTAGGCTTCCAGCAGGCGATGGCAATTGAAGCTCAGGTAAGCAACGCGGTCGCCTTTTCGCACCCCCAGGCGCAGGAGCGCGGCAGAAAGCCGGTCCGCGCGTTCGTTGAACTCGCGATAGGTGAATCGATCCTCGCCGCACACGACGCCGACTTTGCGGCCAAACATTTGCGCCGCGTGCCGCTTCAACCGGACGGGCGTTAAGGGGAGCAGCATTTGCACCTCGCGTAATTTTTGGAGTTAAGCCCTGGAATATACCACAGGAGGAGCAAGGTGGGAGTGTTTGTGAAACCCCTCTTTGCCCAGATGGAGACCCAGGGCGTCCGGCCGCACCGTGATGCAAAGCCCGAGGTCGCCATTGCCCAGGAGCATTCCTTCGAAAAAATCCGGTGTGGGCAGATCCCGAACCATGGCGTGGCGCCTGGCGATTTGGAATCCGTCCAAATTGGCGCTGTCCGGATCGGACCCCATCTCCGCAGGCAGAACGCCGGCCGCCGCCGTTGCTGCCGTGGCTTGAAGGAACCTGCTGCGATTGGTTTTCATCGTTGGCCTCGTGACTGGCTTATTTCATAATCAGCCTCCAGCCTCAGAGTGTCACCCGGTGCAAGCGACCGCTTGGCCGACCACAGGGCCATGGTCACCCGGCTGTCCGCTTTACCCGTCCAATTCAGCGAGCAGCGGGTTACTTGATCCTTGGGGAAACGATTGACGACCGCCATTGGGGTTCCCACCCCCGTGAGGGTCCACTCGCCGTCCGGCTGTTCCGAATCCGTATACCACTCGGAACCGCTGGGCTCTTCCCCTGGCGGCAGCACTGCTTGCCGCATCGCTTTTCCCGCTTGGCTGCGGAAGATCACCGCTGACTCCGCGAGGTGTTTCGGGTCGAAGTCACACTTGAAGTTGAGCACCGCGTCGGTGGCGGAACTGCCGGTGTTTTCCACGGTGGTTTCCGTGTGGACGGCGGGCTGATCCGCGCGGAGCCGGATCGTGCGCTTCATCTTCGAGTCCATTGGGACATGTCCCCGTGAGATGAATCTCCCGTGGCCCCGGCTGCGGCTCCAACTTCCAAACGGCTTCGTAGGGTTCGTTCAGGACGTAGTCAGAGTAAACAAACACGCCCCAGCCGCTGAGGTCGGGATACATGTGGTCGCCCGGGTCAGGATGATGCACGACGTCCGTGTTGGTGGCTTTGTCGATGATGCTGATGATTCGCCCGCTCAGCTCCGGCGCCACGACGACGCGTAGTGACGAACTTTCCAGGGTCACCGCTTGATAGGGTTTTATGTACCTGGCGAATTCCGTTTCGTCCTCTTCCAGCCGTCCCCCTTCGTGGAATTCGGTGATGCCGAAGGAGCGGGCGTCCTTTAAGAGGCCGCGGAAGTTTTCTCTGAGCTGATCGAGATTTTCCGGCGCGTACCAACCCTCCCGCACGATGAAGGCTTTCGCCTGCATCAGCTTCACGTAGTCGATAGAAAGTCGAGCCTTCCGGACCCTTTTCCGTGTGGCCTCGTCGTCGGCCGCGGCTTCGGCCTCACCCAGGAGCTTCGTCGCCTGGGCAAGAAACTCCTGGGACAAATACGGCGCGCCCGGGCGCGTGTAAATCCACATGTGGTGGCCCTTGCCTTGCGGGGGCAGCCTGACCTGCCGATGCTGCAAGTCGAAATAGGCGCGCATCGCCCGCGCGGCTTTGCCGTAATATGCAGCCATGAACTCGTTAACGGTTTCGTCAACATCGATATTCGGATTCCACAGCAGGCGCGCCATCACGTAGGAGCGAAGCTCGGCGTTTTCCCCGCCCCCGCCCGGGGCCGCGTCTCCTTCCAGGAATATCCCCACCACGCCGTGTTTCTTGTACATGGGAATGTCAGCGGCAAGTTCGTCGAAGTCCGGGAAGGGCGCGAGGTAGTGCGCGAAATTCGTAACATAGTGCCAAATGTAAAGCTGGTCCGTAATCCTGGCCCACGCCTGAAGATCGTTCACGAAATATCGATCGTGGACGCAACGGTCGTACGGCGTGCCCCTCGCACACGCCGATGGGGCAGAGGCGGATGCGCACGTTGGGAGCGGGGCGGACTTCGAGCGGAGGAGGTTCCGAGTACCAATAAGCCAGGGTGTCGATCAGCTTGTCGGGATGGGTCTTGCCCACCTCGGCGGCGACGGCGTTCGACGAACCGCAGGATAGGCCCGGAGTGCGCGCCGCCCTCTTCCTGCTCGATGCGCCGGCAATTTTCGCACTCACACCAACCCCGCGTGTCGTTCTGCGAGACGGAAAAAATGCTGGCCTCGGGATGTTCATCGATCCACTTCAAGACCGTCTGAATGGCCAGCCGCAGGACGTCCGGGTTGGTCAAACAAAGTTGCGCATCGTCACCCCGCCGCTTGCCGTCGACCAGCGCATAGTATTCGGGATGATCCTGAAAGTATTGCTTGGGGGGAAGCAGGGTGTAAAAGGAATGGACGAACGGATAGTAGCTGACCTTGCCCCCCGTGGATGCATCGAGCTTCTGGAAAGAACCGTTCACTCGATTGCGCGCCGCCCAGTCTTTGTCCGCGGCTTCGGTAAAGAAGGGCTCGCGATATTCGAAGGCCGGCTTGCTGCGACTCATTCAGGGGCTTCACGACCAGCGTGGGCTTCTTGGGGATGACGCTGACCTCGGTAGTGAACCAGCGGCAGCCCAGCTTCTCCAGAAACGTGTAGACCCCATACATCGTCCCGCGCTGTTTGCCACCGGCGATGATGAGGTGGTTCCCTTCGGTCCGCAGCACAAAGCCCTCGGCGCCGAGGTTGTCGAACGGGATTTTCAAACCGAGCTTCCGCACCTGGTTGCTGTCGCCGACCAGCACCAGGTCGCCGTCCTGTTCCTCCGCGTCGGTAGATGATGGGAAGGCGCGCTCCCGACATCTCCTCGATGAACCTCTGCAACTCCCCGGCGGCGCGCTGTTCCGAAAGCGAGGCTGATTCCGAAATGAGTATGGAGTAGGTGGACTTTCCCTGCTTCGCCAGAACTAAAGGTTCTTGCGTAGCGTCCGCAGAAGCGCATGGAACGCCGATGCCCTCCGCCGCCATTCCCACACCGCTGAGCACGGCGGACTTCAGGAAGTGTCTTCGAGTGGTACTCTTGCCGTCAGAAGATCTCATGGTTTCTCCCCTCGGATGATGTCCCGCACATATTACCAGAGGGGGCTCCCCGAGCAGATGGTTATCCGCGATTTTTCCCTGCGCTCGTGGTAGTAGAATACTCTCTTGACTTGACCCAGCGGGCGGTGGGGGGCCGGTCGGGCAAATCACGTGGGAGATTTCGAAACTGATGAGGCACCGAGCAGAAGGCTTTCCGGCAAAGCTCAGTTGTCGGGATGACCCTTTGGACCATCGGAGCGGTCGGCGTATGGGTGGCGGGCCTGCTGGTTGCGCCGCCAGGGCTGCCCGCCCAGCGCCAGCAGATTTCCTGGAGTGAGCAGGAGAAGCCCATCGTGCAGGCACTGCATGGGCTGCGCTCCCTGCCCGACGATGCGCGGGCGCGGGAGACCAAGCAACTGGCCCTCGACATTCGGGCCCTGCCGGCGGGCGACCACAAGCTGGGGCTGGCCAATGGCCTGGCGAACCTCTCCACCGAGGGTGACTTCGGCCGCGACACCTTGCAGGAGGTGGCAACGACGCTGGCCGCGGCGCTGGCGGAGCACCCGGCGCCGGAGGAGCGTGGCGAGCCTGCCATGCCGTACCTCGAACTGGCTCAATTGGTGCGCTACGAGCACGTGCAGGCCTCCGTGGATTCACCCCAGTTTGGGAAGGCCATGTCGGAACTGGAGGCGGACGACCAAGAGCGGCAGCAGGCGGACTTTACGCTTACGGACCTTGAGGGCAAACCGTGGAGTCTGAAGAGCCTCGCAAGGGAAAGTGGTGTTGGTGAATTTCTGGGCTACCTGGTGCCCGCCTTGCCGCAAGGAAATGCCCGATCTCGAGTCGCTGTACAAGCAGTTTCAAAAGCAGGGACTGGTGATCCTCGCCATCTCCGACGAAGATGCGAGCAAGGTTAAGCCCTTCATCGCTGAACAGGGAATTTCCTACACCGTGCTGCTCGACCCGGGCCGGAAAGTGAATACCCTGTTCCACGTCATGGGCATCCCCAAGACGTTCATTTACGACCGCAGCGGGAAGCTCGCGGCGGAATCGATTGACATGCGGACCCGCAATCAGTTTCTCGGCCTGTTGGCCCAGGCAGGGCTTGAGTAGCGCCGCAAAGCCGGAAAAGAAAATCCCCAGGCAAAGCCGGCCCGCAGTCACCCCGGTGACCGGTCCCTCCCAGATCACTGCAGGCAGCTTTTACGCGCCTCTTCCAAGTCTGCGTCTGTGTACTTCGGCTCGAGAATTACGAACTTGCCGCCGTTGTCCTGGATTTCCCTGACATCATTTTCGTTGAGGCGTCCATGCCATTTGACTCCCTTGGGGAAATCACCTTCAAGATATTGATACTGCCTGCCTTTGAGAATAGAGGTGGCTGGTGACTTCATCCGCAGGCCCCATTCGTTTTAGAATGACACAGGAGGCTGGGGCGGTCGTCGTTGCTTTCCCCGGGTGAGAGGACGGCTGCAACAGGCGATCGTACGCCTGCTTGAATTGCGCGTTATTGGGGTCCAGCGTGTAGGCGGCGCGGTATTCCTCGAGAGCCCCTTGGCGATCGCCTTTCATCTCCAGCGCGAGGCCCAGGAAGCTATGCGCCAAGCCACTGTTGGGGTTCAGGCGCAGCGCCTCGCGGGCGGCCGTCGCCGCCTCGTCCCACTTTTTTTGTTGATCCAGGATATAGGCCAGGCTCATGTAAATGTCGGCGTTTTGTGCGTTCAGACAGCAGGGCGGCGCGATATTCCTGCTCCGCTTGCGCATACTGGTGCTTCTGAAAGTATTCCGCTCCGCGCGCCACGTGCTGCCGCACCTCGTCCTGTTGCGCCTGCGCCGCCGGGTCAATGGGCGCGGGCTTCGTCACCTCGGCGCTCTTGAGCGCGGCAATAAGTTCGTCGTCGCCGCCCGCCGAGCGGACTTGCTGGAGGTAGTCATCCGTGGGGTCAAAATCAATGCCGCGTTGCTGAACCAGCATGGTCACTCGGTGGCTTGGCACTTGGCCCACCAGCAAGGAGAAAATTTGCTCTTGGTTTAGCGGCTTATTCGCGCTCGCGGGCTCGGGCTGCGGGGCGGCGCGCAGAGCCTTAAGAAATGCCTCACTCGCGCCCGCGGACTTGAGGCTTTGGAGAAAATCTTCCGCCGGGGCAAAATCAATGCCGCGCTGCTCGATCAGTTTCGCGCCCGACTCGTCTCCGAGCCCGCTGCGGACCAGGCCTTGTACTTGGTCTCGCGTCAAAGGCTTTTGCTGCGCCCAGGCAGATAGGGCAAAGATCAGCCCCATCACCAGCATGTAAACCGTCAGCGTTTTGCCGAATCTCATTGCGCCCTCGCAAGGTTGCCGTGTCCTAAGAAAAATCTTTGGACTGATTCTACCACAAAGGAGACCATCCGAGCACTGACCCCGCGGGACGCGTGACAACATTCCAACATTCGGCGATATTCCGGGAACAGAAGGAAACGGCATCCTTTTGCCGCAACCGTTTCGAGACCGCGTGGGTGACTTGAGAACACAGGATGCCTTCTGGGCGGCTGGGAACAACGCCTTCAACCCTGGAGATGAATGTCGAAGATTGCCATGGCTGGGGCTTACCGGTAAGTTGGAGATGGGGCGCCGGTCAACGCAAAGGTAGAGGGGTAACCGATGGACCAGATGAATGTGTCGATTACGGACCGTCTCGCCGCATAGGTTCGCAAAACTGGCATTCAAGAAGGCAGCAAAGCGCTGAACGGAGGGTATATGCCGAAAAAACCCGGGCTGAAGGAAGTTACTCTTAACTGGATTCGAGCCCTTCCTTCTGGGCGCATATTCAAGAACGAAGAGCTCTATCGCCTCTTGGAGCAAGATTTCCTGGAAGATTGCGCGGCTCGTGGGGATACGCCTCGAGGACCGCGTTACAATAATGATGCCCGATGGGCCGTACACGATGCCAAGAATATTGGGAAAATAATAAAACCGGCCGGAAGGCCAGGTGAATTCGAGCGGCTCTAGTCAGCGCTGTGCGAGGCGTGGGAGGAAATTCATGGCACACGATGAAAACTTCGAAGTGGCGAATCAGCGGGCTAAGGACGTTCAAGCATCTATTCCCCGGGCCGTCTCGGCGCGTTACGACCGCAAAAGCGGGCACATCGTGATTCATCTCAGCTCCAACCTGATTCTGAGTTTCTCACCGCGCGATGCGCAAGGACTCGAGAACGCCAAGCCCTCGCAGCTTGAAGAAATTGAGGTCAGTCCATCGGGCTTCGGAATTCACTTCCCCAAGCTCGATGCCGACCTCTACGTGCCGGGACTCTTGGAGGGTTTCCTCGGTTCGAAAAAGTGGATGGCTTCCAGGCTTGGTCAAGTTGGCGGCCAATCCCGCAGCCGGGCCAAAAGGGCGGCCTCCAAAGCCAATGGAAGGCTGGGAGGTAGGCCGAGGAAGGCACTTGCGCGTTAGCGCCAGCCCGTCAGCCATGACTTCCGGTTTGATTATGCTGCGGGAGAAGAGTAGTATTAAAACCAAGCGGGATGTCGTAAGTGTAGACCCCCTGATCCTTTGACGGAGGCGAACTTGGGCAGCTTCAAAGAACGATTCGGATTGGGATACCTGAGACCCACGGGGCCCACAGGACCGACTGGGCAACCCGCGGGGCCGACGGGGCCTACGGGCGCTCCAGACCGAGGTGGCGAAGCTGCTCGGTACGGCCCCGCCAGTTACATTGATGATGCTTTATTGGCGTACAGCCGGCCTCTCTTGCAGGCCTTGAAGGAATCACCGCAAGGGCGTGCACAGCTTTTCGATCTGGCGGCTAAGGTTGGCGCCCGGGTGGATGTCCTGAGCAGCGTCACCAGGGAACTGATGGGCAAGGGCTACTTGGCGAAAGAAGATGACAAGGTGGGCAACGACATCTTGCAGCTAACCCCAGCGGGTGAACGCTTCCTGGCAAGGTTCTAAGTCAATTTCCAACGAGACGCGAAAATGGCATGGCACGGTATGCAGGCGCTTGATCGCAAACGCGTGATAAGAGTTACATTATGGTTAATATTCCTGGTGGGTTTATTCGCGTTTGCAACATTCCTTTCTCTCTCCCTTGTGAGTTCTGGGTACCCTTGGCGCACGTGGGCGTGGGGGTATGGCAGCGTCTTGTTTGGGATGTCAGTGGGCTTTTCGGAAATACTCTCACGTTACCGGGATGAGCCTCTGCTGGCGTGTGGTACGAGTGGTGGCGTTTCCTATCTTTTGCTCAATGGGGCATTATCCCTGGGGGCATTTTGGCTCCTCTGCCGTTATCCCTCCATATTCCCTTCCCTGAAGGGCGACCTGTTTCTAACCTCGGTTGCCGCCGGCTTCGGCGCTGTAACCGTTTTTCGCGCCAAGCTTTTCACCTTTCGCGCCTCGGATGGTAAAGACTACCCCATCGGCCCGGCGATCGTTCTGGAAACCGTGCTCAAAACCCTGGATCAAAAAATCGACCGGAAGAGGGCTACGGATCGGCAGGCAAGGGTTTTTCATCAAATGCAAGGCTTGAACGATTTCGAGAATACCGCAAAATATTTTCAGGCCTCACTCAATTCCTTCCAGAATCTAACTCCGCAAGAGAAGTCGGACATCAATAGTGTCATCGATGAGTATCGCAGCCCGGAAACGGCGACTTGGCCGGATGGCCTTAAGATCATGGCGTTGGGGTTTGCTTTTCTCAATATCGCCGGAGACGAGAACTTCGACGAAGTCATTGGAAACCTCAAACAGTTTTTCCAGACCCTGAAGCCCGCGGCGCCGGTGAATCCTGCCAATCCTAATCAACCATAAAAAGCCGCGGACCTACAAAACAGGTCCGCGCTACGCCTGCTTCTCCCCCAACAGTAAATATAAACATCCAGCCTGCAGCAGCGATTCGATGTAGAGGCGGCTTTACGCCGCCATCCGACGAGGTAACCTGGCCGCCACGACACAATGGCGGGGTAAACCCGCCGCTACCGCACCCCCTGCATTCAGAATTCATAATTCAGCCTTCATCATTCGTACCGCAACGCCTCGACGGGGTGGAGGCGGGAGGCGCGGAGGGCGGGCGCCAGTCCGCTCAGCATGCCGACGATGAGGAGAATGACGGTAGAGATCCCGACGGTGCTCAAGGAAATGTAGAGGTGGATGTCGCCTTTGCCGGAGGTGTCTTCATAAAGCGGACCGTAAAGGGGCAGGGTGCCGATCGCGGCGGACAGGCCGTAGGCGAGCAGGATGCCCAAGATGCCGCCCACGATGGCAAGCACCAGCGCTTCCGCCATGAATTGCGCTTGGATGTGCCGCCGCCGCGCTCCCAGCGCGCGCCGCAGGCCGATTTCGCGGATGCGCTCATCAACGGCCACCAGCATGATATTCATCAGGCCCACGCCGCCGATGCCCAGCGTCAACGCTCCCACAAAAGTGAAGAGGGCCTCGAAGCCGATGGTGATGCCGTCGATGATGGGCCGGAACTGTTCGCGGCCGAACATCATGATGGCGCGTTCGTCGGTGGGGGAGAAGCTCTGGCGCTTGGCGATGGCGGCGCGCACCTGGACCATGGAGGCCTTTTCGAACTGCGGTGCTATGGGCTCATAGACCAGCACGGAGGCGTAGCGCGTGTCCCAGAGGTCGCCGGCGGTGGAGTAGGGAATCCAGGCGCACTCGTCGTCGGAGTTGAAGTAGTTGCTGTCTTGAATCTTGATCTCCATGGTGCCGATGACGGTGAAGCGCATGCCGCCGATGCGCACCGTTTCGCCAATGGAAGGCCGGCCGGCAAAAAGCTTTTCCCGCAGGCGATAACCGATAAAGACCACGCGGCGGCGCTCGAGTTCATCCTCCGGACTGAGCCAGCGGCCCTGGCTGGGAACTTCATTGCGCATCTCGCCGTACTCGGGGCAGACGCCGCGAATGGCGGTGGAGGCCATGCGGTCGCCATAAGAAATGGGCAGCCAGCGGACGCTTTCCATGCAAACCGTCTTCACCAGCGTGGCTTCCTGCCGAATGTCCTCAACGTCCACCTTCTCGAAGAGCACGTGCTTGCCGGCGCGCTCACCCCCGGCCTGCTCGCTGGTCTGCTGCGGCCAGCAAATCACCGCGCCCTTGCCGAATGCGTCGAACGAGGCCACCACCACGGAGCGCAAGCTGCGGCCATAGGCGAGCAGCAAAGCCACCGCCGCAATCCCCCACACGATGCCCAGCATGGTGAGGAAACTGCGCGTGGGCTGGCGGCGTAAGGGATGTCTAGGCTTGTTTTAGGACTTCGGTCAGCATGTTGATGCCTCAATTGGTAGCGCAGGACCCGCTTTTCGGTCCTGCGGCTCTTGTGGCCCGCCCAAAAGACAAGTCAAAAGGCAAAAGTAAAAGGCCAAGCGGCTTTGACCTTTGACTTTTGCGTTTTGCCTTTTGACTTGCACTTCATGGCAAGCTCCTAACTTCTTGTTTTCTTAGCAAGGATTTTCGGGCCTTGGGCTTTTCACTTTTGCCTTTTGCACTTTGCCTTTTGACTTGCTCTTCATGCCTTTCAACCTCTGGGGGAAGAACCGCAGGGCCGGAAAGCGGGCCCTGCGCTACCAACTGCTTCCTGCCTACTGGCCTCACCCTCCCGCCTCAAACCGCAGCGCCTCGATGGGGTCCACGCTCGCCGCGCAGGTGGCGGGGTAAAGGGCGGAGAGCACCGCCACCGTGCCCAGCACCGCGAACGAAATCGTCCCGGATTGCCAAGTCGGCAGCATCCCCGCGAAGAAGGGGGGCATGGGGATCAAATTGACGAGGGCGCAGAGCCCGTAAGCCATCCCCATTCCCGTCCCGCCGCTGAGGAAAACAATGATGATCGTCTCGACGAAAAACTGCTGCAGGATGGCGCGGGAACTGGCCCCCACGGCCTTGCGCACGCCAATTTCGCGCGTGCGTTCGCGCACCGCCACCAGCATGACGTTCATCACCCCGATGCCGCCCAGCAGCAAGGTGGTGATGCCGATGGCGCCCAGGAAATACTTCATCGCGTCCATGAGCTTTTCAAAGGCTTTGGCGCCTTCCACGGTGTCCCAGACGGGCGAGGCTTCCTTGTCCAGCGGATCGAAGTTGTGCAGGCGTCCCAGCGTGCGCTTCACCTGCGCCTTGCAGGTTTCGTGGTCGGCGAGCGATTTGGGGACCACGAGCAACTGGTCGAGGGCGGTGGGCAAGGCGGGAGGCTTGTTGGGGAAATCGTGGAGCATGGCGCTGAAGGGAACGAAGATCTTGTCCACGTCCCAGCCGTCGTAGCAACTGTTCTGGTCTTTGGCCTCCATGACGCCGATGACGGTGTAGGGAATATCGTTGAGAAGATCGTTTCGCCGACGGCGGTGCGGCTGGAAAAGAGCTGTTTCTTGATGTTGGTGCCGAGGAACGCCACGCGGCGGCCCGCTTGCTCATCTCCCCAATCGTAGAACCTGCCCGTTTCCACCTTCACCGAGCGCACCTCGGCAAAGGGCGGGTAGGAGCCGGTGACGGGGGGCGAGGCGTTGTTGTAAAGGCTGCGCACTTTCAGGCCGTTCCGCTCGAGCTCCGGCAAGCACGTAGCGGCAGGCGGTGGCTTCCTCCTGGACGGGGGCAACATCGCCCGCCTGCCAGGTCATCTCGCGGCCGGCGCGCAAACCGCCCGCCTGCATGCTGGTCCGCCCACCGAAGAAGACCATCAAATCCTTGGCAAAAGTCTCCTGCTGCTTCTCCTGGCCGACGCGCAAGCCCTCGCCCGCCGCCACCATCAGGGTAATGGAAATGATGCCCCAGGCGATCCCGAACATGGTCAGGAAAGTGCGCAGCTTGTGGGACCACAAGGTGCGGAGGGTGTCGAGAAGTAGGTCGGTGAAAACCATTGTGTCTCTAGCTATACTGGTCCAACAGCTGAACAGTTGACAGCAGACGTCGTCTCAACTGTGAGGCTGTTACAGCTGACCAAGCTATCAGCTACTTATTGCAGCACCACCTGCTGCCCTTCTTTCAATCCGCTGACCAGCTCGGTCTTGACGCCGTTGGAGATTCCGAGCTTCACGGCGAGCTTCTGCTTGCCGGTCTTCGAGCCGGGGGCAGGCGTTTCCACAAAGGTGTGCCGGTCTTTGTCGTAGACCACCGCCGCTTCGGGAAGTTGCAGCACGTTTTGCTTCTCTTCCAGGATGATCTCGGCGTTGGCGGTCATATTGGCCTTCAATTCGCCGGTGGGGTTTTGAATGGAGACCTTGACCTCAAAGGTGGTGACGTTGTCCTTTTCCACGCCCATGGGCGAAATCTTGGTAACTTTGCCCTCAAACTTCTTGTCCTTGAGCGACTCCACCACGATGCGCGCGCGTTGTCCCATGTAAACCTTGCTGATGTCGGCCTCGTCCACCTTCCCTTTGACGTAGACCTCGCTTACGTCACCCAGCGTCATCACCAGCGTCGCCTGGGAGCCGAGAATCAGGATGGAGCTGACCGCGTCGCCCACCTCCACGTCGCGCGAGAGCACCAAGCCGTCCATGGGGCTGACGATGGTCGAATTGCGCAGGTCCTCCTCGGCGCTGTCCAACGCCGCTTGCATTTGGGCCACCTGAGCCTTGCTGCGAGCGATCTCCGCCCGGCTTACGGCCAGGTAGCGCTGCGCGGACATCTGCTTGTTCAAGCCGAGCTGGTAAGCCTTTTCGGCGTCGTCCAGAATCGAGGCGGAGACCAGTCCTTCCGCCGCCAGCTTGCGATTGCGCTCGACGGTGGATTTCAGAAAGGGGAGGTCCGGCCCCTCCGCATCAACCTTGTTGCGCTCGTAGGTGGCTTGGGCGGATTCCACCGCGGCTTGGGCGGCCTGAAGGTTGGCTCGGGCTTCGGCCACACGGGCCTGCAACTGCTCCTTGTCAAGCTCCACCAGAACCTGGCCGGCCTTCACGTGGTCGCCATAGTCCGCGAGAATCTTCTCGACAATGCCGCTCGCTTTGGATTTGACCTCCACTTTGACGAGCGGCTCGATCTTGCCCGTCGCCACCACCGAACGAGCCAGGTCCCCGCGAGTGACATTGGCCAGTTTCGAAGGGTCAATCGTATTGTTGGGACGTAATGCCGCGGCAATGCCAATGCCGCCGCCTACCACGATCACGCCGACGAATTCGCCAGCAAGTACCATTTCTTCCGCTTGCTATGATGATTATTCGCCATTCCTGTCTCCAGGCTCATCAGGGCCACAACATCCTTCTAGTACCCATACGTCGTGCTACCACAAGAATGTTCCCCATCGAACTCACGGTAGAGGGCGGGCCTACATCGCAGGGGGGAACGTCGGCAATACCTATTCATCTTAGACGGGGTTCTTCGGAGGGTGTCACCAACGAGGGAGAAAATTCAGGCCGAAAGCCGGTTTAGCTGGCACCTCGACTCTGGCGGGGTCGCATAAGCTTGGGCCACAGGACACAAGACCGGCACACGTCACCGTCGGAAGGACAGTTCCTCTCCCGGCATACGACAGGTTGTCGGGTGCAGTTGACCCACCACTGCCGGGGGCCACTGATTTTCCTTCGTCTTTTACCGGGAGTCTAGTTGACCTTAGGAGAACGTGAGCTGGTCACTTGCCGAATGCAACTTTCGGGGTAGCTGATGACATCGATCTTCAACACGTGCCAAACCCGCGTCCAGGAAACCGAGCTGGTTTGCCGCAGCCCACGAGACGTCGATCAATCGCCCGCTGATTCCCGGGCCGCGATCATTGATTCTCAACAGGGTGGATTCGAGATTCTTGAGATTCGTAACGCGGACCGTCGTGCCAAAGGGAAGCTTCCGGTGAGCGGCGGTAAGTCCATCTTTATCGAATAATTCTCCGCTTGCCGTGGGTTTTCCCTGGCGCTCCATTCCGTACCAGCTCGCCATTCCAACTTCGCCCTTGGGTATTTGATGAACCATAGGTAAAGGCCCAAGGTAGAACGGGGGTCTTGCTTCGGACTTCGGTGACAGAGCAATCAACCCCGTCACCGCACAGCCCATAACCAGTTTCCTCATTCAACCTCCAACTAGAAGAATTTCCCTCACCCAGCGATAAGCTGGAGTAGCGATGAACATAGACACGTAAGAGGGCTGGAGACACATCTATCCTACAAATTTACATAGAATTTGTCAAGGTGAGATTAGGTTAATGGTTAATAGTCCTGGCGGTCTAACCTACCGTACCGGTAGGTTGCCTATTCACAGGCTAATCCAGTCTAATAATGCTAGCCTCGCCTTGCCAAGAAGCAGGCGACTTGGCCCGAGCCTCTCGGCCGCCGCCACACTTCGGTCGGCTACGACCGACTACTTTAGCGACGAGGCCAGCGGCGTTCCCTGCGTCCCGGAAGGCTGCGTAAGCCCCAGCCTTGCTGCCAGAGTGGCCGCCAGGTCGATGGGTTGGCACGGCGTGGCGTAGAACCCCGGCTTAAATGCGCTTCCCCAGAAGATCAGCGGGACCTGGGCGTCATAGTTCCAGGGACTTCCATGGGTGGTGCCCGGTCGCAGGTTGAAGACGGAACCGCGTAGGGCATGAAAACCAGGAAGACATCGCCGCTGCGCTTGGAGTTGAAGCTGTTGGCGGCCTTTCGGGCAATGGGGGAGTTGGGCAAGCTGCCGGTAAGAAACTGCGTGCGGGTAAATGCCGCCGCCACGTCGGCTTGCGATGCCGCGGCCTCGGCGGCGACTTCCTCGGCCTTCGATTCTGCGACGTTCCCGCTTCTTCAGCGTGTCCCGGTTTAAAAAGAGATAGGCCTCGTCCTCTGTCCTCAATCCAAGGACCCGGCCCGAAGGCTTGCGTCAGGGCTTTCTCCGCGGCGTCGCGGATGGCCGCCGGCTGGGCCATTCCGATGCCCAGTTTGTGCTCCTGAATAAAAGCCGGCGACGGGCGCCACGCCGTGGTCAGCGGAAAACGCGATCCAAACGTTATCCAGCCCCACCAGCTTGTCCAACTCGTCGAAGAACTTGGCCAGGTAGCGGTCGGTCCGGAGGGTGGCATCCGCCACTTCCTGCGCTATACGGCCCAAATCGGTGGCCGATATAGTCATTCACGCTCAGGGAAAGGGTCAAGATGTCGGTTTCCGGGCCCTGGCCCAAATGCTCGCTGCGGACGGCAGTCGGAGGCAAAGCCAAGTTCGATCTGGTTCATGAAAGGTGTGTTGTCGAGCCAACGCAGAAACTTAGAATCGGGGCAGGACACGCCGGGGGAGGGTTGGAATTCCGACAGGACCTTGCCGTTCGCTCCGGGAGTCTCTGGCAGCGCCTGCCATTTTTGACCGCAATACTGTTTCGCGGGGGTCTGCTGATTGAATTCGTCCACCCACGTCGGCAGCGTCGGCATGTAGTAGGTGCTGGTGACAAAGCCGCCCAATCCCGTGTCGTACCAATACGCGGCGGAGGGAGTATGCCCGCCCATCAACACTGCGGCGCGGTCCTTGAGAGAAATTGAGACCGCCTTGGCGCGAAAATCGGTGGCCATGCGCAGTTCGTCGCCCAGTGTCGAAGCGGTCAGGTTGCGGGGAGAAAACCCCGGCGAGGCGCTGGCCTTGCTCGCGGTTCGCCACCATGCGGGTGCTCAAATCTTCCACGCAATAGACCTCGCGCTTCTGGTCCCGGTCGTACCAATCGTTCCCAATGATTCCGTGGACGTTGGGATAGGCGCCCGTCAGCAAAGTCGCGTGCCCGGGACCGGTTATGGTGGTGGCGTAATCGTACCGGCAGTCGGTAAATACCGCCCCGCCATCCAGCAGCCGGTTGAAGCCGCCTTTGACAAAGTACGGCCGGAAGCGCATCAGGTAGTCGTAGCGGAACTGGTCAATCACCAGCACCACGCACAAGCTTCGGCCGGTTGGGGAAACTGGGGTTCGCCTCCGGCCTTGAGCGGCGCGCTCCAAGCAAGCAGGATAATGGCAACCAGCGAGCAGAGAACGGTTCTCCTAAGCACCTTGATTCCTCCTCGAAGTAAACCCGAAAGTCTATCAGACAGTCCCGTCGTTTGTCGTGTTTTGATGAGGTGCTCATCCTGCCGGTCATTTCCGCTACCTCGCATATTGTCCGAAACCACCGGCCGCGGGCGCGCATCCGGTTTGGCTCCCTTCTTGCTGTGTTGCTGGGCATCTAGGTCAGCGTGTGAAAATTAGCTCACAAAGGTCTGTCCACAGACTTAGCGAGGTGCAAAATCAATGAGCAGCAGGCGAAACTTCCTCCAGTCCTCTGCCGGTTTGGCAACGACCATTGCGGTGGGCTCCTTGGCCGGAGGTCAGGCGCCGCCCGGGGCTGCGCTTCCCAAGGTGCGCTTCGGCGACAAGGAAATCAGCCGCCTGGTGATCGGCAGCAACCAGTTTTATGGAGTCTCTCATTTCAACAAGGTCTTCGATCGAATGATGGCGGATTGGAACACCCCTGACCGCGTGTGCCAAACGCTCCTCCAGTGCCAGCAGAACGGCGTCAACGCCTATCAGCATTTGCACCGCGACCGCCCCATGGCGGACTTGGACCTTTTCCGCAGCCAAGGTGGACAAATGCACTTGATTGCCGTGGACATCGAAATGCGCCCGGTGGAAGAAACCGTGAAGCGCAGTGGAGCGATGGCGCTTTACCACCACGGAGAAATCACCGACGTCCTCTTCCGCAACGGCCAGATGGACAAGGCGCAGGAGTACACCAAAAAACTGCGCCAAGCCGGGGTTCGGGTGGGGGTCGGAACGCACAAGCCGGAAGTGGTGGAATACGTGGAGGAGCATGGGTGGGACGTGGATTTCTACGTGTTGTGCGCCTACAATCGCACCCGCACTTCAGAGGAAATTCGCAAGCTGCTGGGCGTGCTGCCCGTGCCTGCTTCCGAGCTTTATCTTGAAACCGACCCTCCGCACGCTTACGAGGTGGCGCGGAAAACCTCCAAGACTTGCTTCTTGTTCAAAGTCCTCGCCGCCGGCCGGGCGGCGCGATTTCCGGAAGACGTCGACAAGGCTTTCAAGCTGGCCTTCGACAGTATCAAGCCGCAGGATTGCATCGTCGTGGGCATGTATCCCCGTTTCCACGACGAGGTGAAGGATAACTGCGACCGCGTCCGGCGAATTCTTAACTTTAACTCCTGAGCCTTGATGCCTTGCGGCTGCCCATGATTCGCAGAAACTTGCCGCGTGCCCATTGGAATCGATTCGTTGAATACAAAGGCCTTACACGTCATGTTTCTGCAGAGCAGGTAGCGTCGCGCGGCGGAGCCGCAAAAACCAATCAAACGGCAAAGGGCAAAAATGAAAAGCCCTTGCTGACGGTCCCTATCTGCTGTTGAGCCCCCAAGGGGCGACCTAATCTAGCCCAGGCCAACGGCCTGGGGTAACCGTGGAAACAGCTTAATCTGTGCGCCCTGAAGGGGTGCGCCATCCCCGACCGTGCCACCATCCCTGCCGACGTGGGTCGCCCCTTCAGGGCTCAGCCGCTAAAATGGATGGGGCCGTTTAACCCAGGCCGTTGGCCCATAAGCGCTAACTTAACCCGTCCGGGGGCGTTATACATCCGTATGTTCCTGATGCCCCGTGGTACGTGCAGAACCTCGGACTGACCTTACGGACTTATCGGCAATCACGGGGCAACTACAGCGCAGCCATTTTCGCTCACGGCCTCTCGGGACCGTGAAGGCTACATCTCCGGTTAGGCGACACAGCCAGGTGATCGCAATCAGGCACAGTAACTTCCCCCAAGCGGACTCAGGGGAGTCAGGGGTTGTACTTCTACAGGTAGGCCGTTTACCGGCAAGTTGACGGAAGGGGACGTCACGGCATGAGTAATTCACGCACTCGTACTATCCCCTTTATCGATTTAAGGAATCTGATTGTATGCTCGGCAAGCGCATTCAGCTTATCGGCCATCTGCGGGAGATCACCTTCTTTTATTGTCAGCCAGAACTTGCGCCCGTTCAATTTTGACTCCCAAGGCTCGTCTTTGAAAGCAACGTCTTCACGATGTCGATACAGTTCAGCAGCCAGTGCCTCGCATTTGCGGTTGTCGCTGACCCAGATAGTAATTGCAACACCCAGTGGCCCCGAGTCATCTTCTGGCTTGCGGACCCAAGACAAATAAAATTGGAGATAGAGGTTCTCGGCGCGCTTGGCTTGCCAGCCCACACTGAAATACTCCGAAAGGGTCGAGGCAAGTTGGTCCGGCTCGGCGTACTTAATTAGCTTTAAGGACTGATGGGAAACATTGAGCACCTCACTAAGTTCTTTAAGGCGTTTTTCAACCACGGGCTTGCATTGCTGTTGAACCAGTTGGCGGAAGTATCCCAGGGCAACCATGGCTTCCGGATAGGATTTGCCACATTCGAGAAGGAACTGCTCCTGATCCTGATTCATGATTGGGTCCTTTCAAGGAACCGCTCTAAGTAGCGCGCTGTTTGTGGCGCCGAAATCGCCTCACCCGTCGCGTACCCTAGAACATTCTGCTCCACAGCACCTGAAAAACAAAGGAGCATCGCGGAAAGCAAGCGTCTATTGGGGCTCGAAGCGGCACACTCCCTCGCCTGAAGGCGAAGGTTAAGACTGACCTGGTCCCAGCACCGAACCTGCCATCCTGGGTAGGGTGATTCCATCGGAGTCGGAACCAGCAAAATAGCACACCGGCCACGGGGGTCGGAAATACGGCTTTCAAGCCAGTCGCGATAGATGGGCAGGTTCCCGGCACCGCCTGCCGCTTCGAGTTCTCTCACCTTCACCTCGACCAGAAGGATAGCCCGTTGGGCGAATTCAATGATAATATCCAAGCGCTTAAGCTCGCCACTCGCGGATTGAAACTGCTGTTCGCGACACACCTTTGGCTTCTTGTCGTGAACGGACTCAGCGAAGTCGGCGTCCTCGAGGTTGAAAATGCGCAGGACTTCTTCCGCTGACTCCATTCGCTCAAGCAACCAAGCCAGCCAGTCCGAGTAGCTTTCCTCTCGCTCCCGCCCTAAGTCGAGCCAGCGGTTACCCCGGAAGGGGAGACGAAGCGGATCCGAGAATGGTGCCAGCCGCTGATCGGCAGTCTCCAGGAGGTCTGCAATGTGGGTCTGCTCAGTTTTAGCGAGCATCCGGAACGCGTTCGCGATTCGCTCGATGGATTTGCACCATTCACCGCTTAACTGCTCGGTAGGTTGTCGCACGAGTATAGCCCCCCATCGCGCGTAAAAGTACCAGGTCTGCCAAAGGCGCCGAAGTGTGTCAGCGTCGCGCTCTCCCACATGCCGCTCCATCTGCACGAGTTTATAACCTCGCATATTGGCAATCAACCCGGTCGTCTGGCTTTGACCTCGGCAGTGCGACCACTCGAAATCGCTTCAGCCGTGGCAGGCATCAGCTTGCGCACCCGAGGCCGCAATGCGGAATTGTGGCATCACGGCTCAAACGATCAGTTCGCAAACGCCGTCCATGAAATCACATGAGTGAGTAGTCGCCAAACCGTAGAAATGCCTCACGTATTCAAACTCCCGAGATACGGGGTTCTGGGATGTCTGGATGTGCGCCCCTCGCCAATTGGACGCGTAACGGCCAAACACGTAAAAGTGCCCTATGCCCGCGTAGGATTGCAGTGGAAAGATCTAGCATCGTTGACTACCCCCGAAGAACGCCGTAGGTTAGAGCTAGGTCGCTCAGCTCCTGCATCGTCCGCAAATCGCCAGCTATGGTCCGCAGCGGGCGGCCCCGTGGGTGTATTTTCGGCAAACCGCCGACGGGTTCGGCCCTGCGTCTTGGCATTCGATGGATGGCCTGCTCGAAAGGAATTGTGTCCTATTGAGCGCTGCACAATTGAGTGACAAGACCCCCTCACCCCCACGACAAGCAGAACGTGGGGCCCCCTCCGCCTTGCGGTCCCCCCTCTCCCCCTTGGGCTGATCGTTACCCATATCTTCGGCTGGACACGGGGGGTGCGAGCTGCTGATGCCAGAATGAGCCCCAAAGGGGCGATCTAACAAAGCCCAGGCCAACGGCCTGGGTCCGAGAACCCCTTCCCGTCTGGCCGCAAGCCCTGAAAGGGCGAAATAGGATCGTGGGATCCACGCGGACGGACGCCGCGGCGGGGTCGGTGGCCCTTATCACGCCCTTTCAGGGCTTGTGAACCGGAATGGGGTGGACCTTTTGACCCAGGCCGTTGGCCTGGGCTGTGCTAGGTCGCCCCTTTGGGGCTAAAGGCACGTACCCACCCCGGTGTCCAGCAAAAGATATGGGACATGCTCAGCTCCCCCGAGGGGGCATAGGCGCTAGAATAACGGTTAGCAGTGCCCGAAAGCCCGCGTAGCGGGAGTTGTCATTTGGCCCACGGCGAGCCAGCCGTGGGAAAGAATGCAGCGCTAACCCAAGTTCGTCACGGTGGGGGCGGTTTTGATGATTTTCGCGACCAGGTGATAGGGTAAGGATTTTGTTTTCAGTCCCGCCGCTTTCAAAAGTCGATGTAGTGTAGACCAACCCCCTTGCGGTGGCGGAGCGCAGCATGGCACGATCGCCTCGATGTATTTGCGACCCAATCTGCGGCACAAAGACGGCAAGGATCATACTTACTGGTCTCTGGTAGAAACGGTTCGAACACCCGACGGGCCGCGCCAGCGCACATTGTGTTACTTGGGCGAGCTGAATGCCTCAGCCCAGGCGCGCTGGCTGAAGACGATCGAGGTTTTCAACGCCCAGGGGGAGAGTCAGCAACTGAAGCTGTTTCCCTCCGACGTGGCAGCGCCCGAAGATGATGCGTCGGTGGCGCGGGTGCGCCTCGACCAGGTACGCTTGGAGCGGTCGCGGCAATTTGGGGATGGGTTCCTGGCGCTGGAGTTGTGGAAGCGTTTGGAGTTGGACCGCTTCTGGGCGGGGCTGCTGGACGGGCCGGAAAATGCCGCCGCCGTACCTTGGTTGCGGATCGCGGCGTTGTTGGCGATCAACCGGCTGTGTGCACCGGGCAGCGAGTTGGCAATCGAAGAGCGCTGGTATCCGGCCACGGCGCTGGACGACGTGCTGGGGATCGAGGCTGGCAAGATCAACGACACGCGTTTGTATCGGTGTCTGGACCGCCTGCTGCCGCACAAGACGCAACTGGAGCGTCATCTGGCGCGTCGCTACGGGGAGTTGTTCGCGGTGGAGTTCGACGTGCTGCTTTACGATTTGACCAGCAGCTACGTGGAGGGGGCGGCGGCGAAAGATCCCATGATGCAGCGCGGCTACTCGCGCGACCATCGGCCCGACTGCAAGCAGGTGGTGATGGCGCTGATTGTCAACGCCGAGGGTTTCCCGCTCAGCTACGAAACCTTCGATGGCAACCGCAGCGACGTGACGACGGTGGAAGCGGTGCTGCGCATGGTGGAGCGCAAGTATGGGAAGGCGCGACGGGTGTGGGTTTTTGACCGCGGCATCGTGAGTGAAGAAAATCTGGAGGCGTTGCGGCGGCGGGGCGGTCAGTATCTGGTGGGCACGCCGCGGGCGAAGCTGAAGCAGTTTGAGCAGGAGTTGTTGGCCGGGGGTTGGGAGCAGGTGCGGCCCGATGTGGAAGTGAAGCTGGTGCCGACGCCGCAGGGAGAGGAGATCTACATCCTCTGCCGCTCGCAGGCGCGGCGGGCGAAAGAACAGGCGATGCGCAGCCGCTTTTCCACGCGGATGGAAAAGGCGCTCGCGGCGCTGGAGAAACGGGTGGGGGCGGGACAGTTGAAAGACCGCCATAAAATCGAGCGCGGCCTGGGGAAAATTCAGGCCCGCCACCCGCAAGTCGCCGATCTGTACGACGTGCAGGTCACCGAAAAGGATGGTGCCGTGACGCTGCAATGGCAAGCCCGCCAGGACCGGCAGAGTTGGCAACAGGCCCGCGAGGGCGCCTACCTGTTGCGGAGTAATCTGCCGCCGGAAAAGCCGGAAGCACTGTGGAAAAGTTACATTCAGCTCACGGAAGCGGAAGCGGCGTTTCGGGTGTTGAAGAGTCCGCTGTCGATCCGGCCCATCTTCCACCAACTGGAGCGGCGGGCCAAAGCCCACATCCTGGTGGCGTTTCTCGGCTATGCCCTCTGGGTCACGCTGAAACACTTGTTGCGAAGGAAAGGCTCGACCCTCTCGCCGAGCAAGGCGCTGGCGTTGCTCGCTACCCTGGTCAGTGCCGACATTGTGCTGCCCACGACCGACGGGCGGGAAATCCGGCTGCGCCGCGTCACCACGCCCGACGCCAAACAGAAAGAACTCCTTGACCAACTCGGGATCACGGTGCCGGACCGCCTCAGCTTTGATCGCCAATGTAGTGTAGACTTGGCAACAGCCTGAACTGATTCCACTCTACTTAGCTAATTTTTCGATGCTCTCGTGACGAACTTGGGCTAAGGGTACTGAGCCCCGTATGGGGCGACATCTGGTTATAGTTTGAACGATACCCGGACGCCGCCCCTACCGGGGCTGAGGAATCTCGAATGCCGTCAGCATCCCACGGCTGGCTCGCCGTGGGCTAAATGGCCTCGCCCGCTACGCGGGCTGGCGGCCGATGGTGCTTATCTTAGCGCTTATGCCCCCTTGGGGGAGAGGGGGGACCGCAAGGCGGAGGGGGCCCCACGTTTTGCAGGTTGTGGGGGTGAGGGGGTTCATCTGTCACCTTATTGTGCATCAGTCAGTAAGTTAGCGCTTATGGGCCGGTGGCCTGGGCTAGATTAGGTCACCCTGGGGGGCTCTTTGTTGTCGCGCGGAGGATGTGGCCGCCCTTGTCGGGAGGAGTACTCGCCCGGTGGGGAAAGTAGCGGGCAGCGATCTGGGGAGGCCCCAAGTCTTCGACCTCGGAGAATCCGAGCGCCATCAGTTTGGCGCGGAGATCGTCCGCTTCCAAGTAGTTCAGCCAGGCTTCGCCCAATTCGGCGACGTGCTGCGCGCGCCTTTCGTGGCGGATGCGCCATTCCGCCGGCAAGGAAGCCGGAGGATCGCTGTAGTCGAACACGACGTGTGCGCCATGGGGGAGACTCGCGATGAAGCCGAGGGTCGACCATACGGCTTCCTCGGTCAGGTAAGGCACGACGCCCAGCCAGGTGAAAAAGGTCTGCTGCGACGAATCAAAACCCGCGGCCGCCAAGCCCTCGGCCAAAGTCTGGTGTTCGAAATCGATGGGAGCGAAGGTCAGCGAGCTCGGTATGGGAATAGCGGCATCTGCGAGGCGTTGGCGTTTCCAGGCCTGCGTAGCGGGATGGTCAACTTCGAAGATGCGCAGCCGGTCACGCAATGTGCTGCGATAGGCATAAGTGTCCAGTCCCGCGCCGAGCACTACAACTTGACGCACACCCCGCTCCACCGCGGCCGCTAAAGCATCCTCCGCAAAGCGCGTCCTGGACGGCGATGAAAATTCGCATCCTTCGGCCCGAGGGTTGCTCCTCAGCCTTGCGAGCTACGGTCTCCGCGTCTTCACCCAGGATGCGCAGGGCAAGTGGATCGGCGAAGATGCGGCCCTGTTCCAGGACCTGATGAGCGGCACGGTGAGCCGCCGCGGCCCAGGCCGTCCGGCTTGGCTTTCCCCGTTGCATGAATAGAGCTTACTCTTCTTTGAAGAGCAGCGAATAAACAAATCCGGCCAATGCCGCGCCGATAATCGGGGCAACCCAAAAGAGCCAGAGTTGTCCGCAGCGCCCACCCGTGCACGAAGAGCGCCGGCCCGGTGCTGCGGGCGGGATTCACCGAGAGGTTGTCAACCGGTATGCCGATCAGGTGAATCAGCGTGAGGCTAAGGCCGATGGGAATTCCGGCAAACCCCACGGGGGCGCGGCGATCCGTAGCGCCCATAATGATCAGCAGGAAGAAAAAAGTGAGCACAATCTCCGCCACCAGACATGCCCCCAAGGAGTACCCTCCCGGGGAGTGGTCGGCATAGCCGTTGGCGGCGAAACCGGCGCTCAAGTCAAAGCCGGCTTTACCGCTCGCGATCACATACAGCACGCTGGAGGCAGCAATTCCCCCCAGGACCTGAGCGATGATGTAAGGAACCAGATCGGATACGGGAAATCGTCCGCCCGCGCACAATCCGACGGAGACCGCCGGGTTGATATGGCAGCCGGAAATGTGGCCGATGGCATACGCCATGGTCAACAGGGTAAGTCCAAAGGCCAACGCCACACCGGCGAACCCAATGCCAAGCTGAGGGAAGCCGGCGGCGAGAACCGCGCTTCCGCAACCACCGAACACCAACCAGAAGGTGCCAAAGAACTCCGCTCCACACCGTTTTCCTAACGACATGAGCAGTCTCCTTTCTCTTCTTTTGTCTGGAAATAGATCGTCCGGCCGCGCCCCGCGTTGCCGCCGACGGGCCAGACGCGTCGCAAGGGATTCAGGATAGCACTTCTTCTCGCCAGTTGTCTTCAATAACCACAGTGGACCTTGTTTCCAGAGCCGGTCGGGTGTAGGGTAGCGGTTTGCGGGAAAATGAAAACGGAAACTTCCGATAAAAATATGAAAACCAAGCGATGGATGGGCCTTGCGCTGATCGCCGCGCAGGCGACTACGATGATTCTTACCGCTACCTTCGGTGTCGTTCTTGTTGCTCGTCTCGATGCTGCGGATGCCGTGAATACGCGCCCCGGCTATTACCGCGACCCGGCGATTCACGGCGACACGATCATCTTCACGGCGGAGGGCGATCTCTGGACCGTGAGCGTGAAGGGTGGCGCCGCGAGGCGCCTGACTTCGAATCCGGGCCGGGAAAGTGGCGCCGCAATTTCCCCGGACGGCCAAACCGTCGCCTTCAGCGCCGAATACGAAGGTCCGATGGATGTCTACACGATGCCGGTGGAGGGCGGCCTGCCCCAGCGCCGCACCTGGGACGGTGGCGCCGCAGTGGCCGGCTGGACGCCCGATGGGCGCGTGCTGGTCCGGACCTCCCGCTACTCCACCCTGCCCGACCCCCAACTGGTGGCCATCGACAGCAGCGGCCGGCGCGAGGTGGTGCCTCTGGCCCAGGCGGCGGAAGCCAGCTACACGCCGGACGGCCACACGCTGTTCTTCACGCGCTACGACCGGCAGGGGAGTCAAACCAAACGCTACCAGGGCGGCACGGCGGAGAACATCTGGCGCTACGACGCCGGTTCGGAGGCCGTGCCTTTGACGGCCGACTGGCCCGGCACCTCGCACGACCCGATGTTCTGGGACGGGCGGGTCTACTTCCTTTCCGACCGCGACGGCGTGATGAACGTCTATTCGATGGACCGAAACGGGCACGGCCTGAAACAGCACACGCACCACCACGGCTTCGATGTTCAGTGGGCGTCGCTCTCCAATGGCCGCATCGTGTATCAATGCGGCGCCGACCTCTGGCTGCTCGATCTCAAAACCGGTCACGACGCCATCATCAACATCACGCTGGTCTCCGACTTCGATCAGTTGCGCGATCACTGGGTGAAGAAACCGCTCGAATACCTCACCGGAGTTCACATCGCGCCCGATGGCGAGCGCGGCGGTTTTCACCGCGCGCGGTGAAGTGTTCACGCTGCCAGCCAAGAGCGGACGGATCGTCAAGGTGGCCGGCAATTCGGGAATCCGCTACCGCGAAGCCCGCTACATGCCCGACGGCAAGAGCATCATCGCGCTCTCCACCGAAAGCGGGGAAACCGAGTTCTGGAAATACCCGGCCAACGGCATCGGCGCGCCCGAACAGTGGACCCACGACGCCAAGGTGCTGCGCTGGGAAGGCGTGCCCTCGCCCGACGGCCGCTGGCTGGCGCATCACGACAAGGACCAGCAGTTGTGGCTATACGATACCAAGACGAAGCAGCAGAAACGGATTGCGCAGTCGATGGTGGACGACTTCGCGGACCTCACCTGGTCGCCCGACAGCCAGTGGCTGGCGTACGTGGAAGCCGCCACCAATACCTTCACCCAGATCAAGGTGCTGAACGCGAACACCGGGGCCATTCAGGCGCTCACCTCCGACCGCTACAACAGCGGCAGCCCGGCCTGGAGCGCGGACGGCAAATGGCTCTACTTCCTTTCCGACCGCATGTTGAGGACGGTGGTGCGGTCGCCCTGGGGGTCGCGCCAGCCAGACCCCTACTTCGATCGCTCCATGAAAGTCTACGAGCTTGCGCTCACTCCCGGCCTGCGCTCACCATTCGCGCCGGTGGACGAACTGCATCCGGAGCAGCCCGCCAAGCCGGAGCCGAAGCCGGAGGAACCGAAGTCCGACAAAGCGGCGGAGGCCAAGCCGGATAAATCCGCCGAAGCGAAGCCCGGTCAGGCGGCCGAGGCGAAGAAACCGGCCCCCGTCACGGTGAACATCGACTTCACCGATCTGGCCTCCCGGCTCGAATGAGGTCCCTGTGCCTCCCGGCAATTACTCCGATCTCGAGGCCACCGAGAAACGGCTGTGCTGGCTGGACCGCGACGCAGGTGCTCACGCCCAAGCGAAATCTCGCCTGCGTGGACATCGCCAACAAGGGCGACCCTCCCGAGACCGTGCTCGCCGACGTGAAGGGTTACGAGATGTCGCTGGACCGGAAGAAGATGCTGGTGTCGAAAGGCGAGGACTTCTACATTCTCGATTCCGACGTCAAAGCCCCCGCGCTTGGCGACCCGAAAGCTCTTCCCAAGGCCAAGATGGACCTCTCGCGATGGACGTTCGATACCAATCCGCGCGCCGAGTTCCACGAGCTGTTCCTGGACGCTTGGCGGCTGGAGCGCGACTATTTCTACGACCGCAACATGCAGGGCGTCGACTGGAAGCAGATGCGCGATCGATATCTTCCGCTGGTGGACCGGGTGGCGGACCGCGACGATCTGAACGATGTGATTGCGCAGATGGTGAGCGAGCTCTCCGCGCTTCACATTTTCGTCCTCGGTGGCGATGCCCGCAAGCCGGTCGAAGACCAGGTGGGACTAGCTTCGCTAGGCGCCGTTTTGCGGCGCGATGAGCAGGCTGGCGGGTACGTGGTCGGAGCACATTTACCTTCACGATCCCGACCTGCCCAACGAGGCGCCGCCTCTTGCCCGGCCCGACTCGGTGGTGCATGAGGGCGAGGTGATCCTTAGTATCGATGGCGAGGACTTGCTCGGCGTTTCGGATGAACGGGCGCTGCTTCGCGGCAAGGCGGGACGTCAGGTGCTGTTGCGCGTCAAGTCCACTTCCGGGCAGATCCGCGAAGTCATCACCACGCCGATTTCAGACGAGGACGAGCGCAACCTGCGTTACAAGGAGTGGGAGTACTCGCGCCGCTCAAAGTGGAGTCGGACTCCCAGGGGCACATCGGCTACGTTCATCTGCGGGCGATGGGCTCCGGCGACATCGAGCAGTGGGCGCGCGACTTTTACCCCGTTTTCGACCGTCAGGGGCTGATCATCGACGTGCGCCACAACGGCGGGGGCAACATCGATTCCTGGCTGCTGGCCAAGTTGCTGCGCCAGGCGTGGTTCTGGTGGCAGCCCCGCATCGGCAATCCCATTCCAACATGCAATACGCGTTTCGCGGGCACATGGTGGTGCTTTGCGATCGCTTGACCGCTTCCGACGGCGAGGCCTTTACCGAAGGCTTTCGCCGCCTCGGACTGGGAAAGGTTATTGGCGTGCGCACCTGGGGAGGCGAGATCTGGCTATCCATCGAGCAATATCCTTGCCGACAGCGGGATCGCCACGGCCGCCGAGATGGGTGTCTACGGGCCCGAAGGCAAATGGCTGATTGAAGGGCACGGAGTGGACCCGGATATCGTGGTGGATAACCTTCCCCCATGCCACGTTTGGCGGGAGTGACGCGCAGCTTGACGCCGCCCTGAAGTACCTCCAGGAGCAGATTCGCAAGGACCCGCGCCCTGTTCCCAAGCCGCCGCCGTATCCCAACAAGGCGTTCAAGTACGGAGAGTAACCGGACCAGTTATCCCCGCGCAGGTCAGCGCGCGAACTCTCAGTTGAACGTGAGCACTTTGCTCGAACCGGCGAAACGGACCTCCAGCAGACTCTGGGTCCCGTCCGCGGCAGTATCGGTCACATACATATTTTGGTGGTAGACTTTACCGCGGTCCACATAGGTTCCCTCGGTAGCGAGAACCGCGCCTTGGCGCTGCGTGAACTCAACGGTTGCTTCCGGGCTGTGAGTCGTCCAGTGGACGAGATACTTACCCGCCGGCAGAGTCTTCCCATGCACGACGACATCATGGACAATCTTTATCGACCCGGCGTGGTCACTCTCCGCCAAGGCGGGAATCCCCAAGGCCAGAAGCAGCGCCGCCGACAGAACCGATGTTACAAGATACTTTCTAATGTTCATTTGATCCTCCCTGAAGGCAATGGATGCTATTCTCCTTTAGGCCAGTTACGCGATCAATGGCCCACGGGTGAACTGTTGTTGAACTTTTGGTGAACTCGAAACCCCTCCAGAACGAAGGGCGAATTCAATAGGCGGAGCGACCTTGGGAAGAAGCGAAAAAGGGGCTTTCCCTGCTGTCCTAGTTTGAACGCAGCGCCGCCCTTTAGGGTGGCATGTGCCGGGCTGAAGCCCGGCGCTGGAGTTTCTACATTGAGTCAAGGTTTGGCATCAAGGGAAAAGCCCACGGACAGGAGGGCACTGTCTGTGAGTCGCGGTAGGGATATCGGTTGCCCGATACCCCCCGCACAGATCCCCCACGTGCGGATCTCCCGCATGGGGCTCTTATCGCGGATGACTGGCGGCGAAGCGCTGCTCGGGATAGGGATGCAGCACACGCGGGTAAGGTATCCAGCGTACAGCCAGTTGGTGCAATCGGGTCCAGTTAGGCGGGCGCTTCTGCCCGCGACGACGTAAGGTCCGCCGCCACAGGCGCGTCACCCTTTCCCGAAAGGCCTCCAGGCTGTCGAGATTCCTCGGTACCGCGTGGTAGTTGAAGTAGCCTTGTACGACCGACCGGAGCCATTCGCCGGTTTGCGCTATCGGATCATGCATCCGCCGTCGGAGTTGCTGCTTAATCTCCTGCAGCTTGGCCCGCAGGCGCTTGCGGATCGTCTTGCGCCTCACCGTGAAAGCTCCCTTCCGGGTCTTCCCGCTGATGTGCGTGAAGCCCAGAAAGTCGAACGTCTCAGGCTTATCTTGTCCTCGTCGTTTCCGGTTCAGCTCGGCATACCGCCCGAACTCAATCCGGCGCGTTTTATCGGGATGCAGTTCCAGCCCAAACTTCCCCAGCCGTTCCCGGAAATCCTCCAGAAAGCGGTCGGCTTCCGTCTGCGATTGGAATCCGAGGACCGTGTCATCGGCATAGCGCACCACGACCACATCCCCTCGTGCGTGCTTCTTGCGCCACGCCTGCACCCAGAGGTCGAAAACGTAGTGCAGGTAGACGTTAGCGAGCAGGGGTGAAACGACGGCCTGAACGCAAAAGATAACTTCCAATTTGAGCGCACAGTTCGCTACCGGCAGGAGGGTAAAAGAACATGAAAAACCTCTTGACTTGTGACATAAATAGACGTACTTATATGTCATATGACTCGCGCCAGCGATGCTCGAAAGGCCGAGCGACTCAACCAGGCGCTTACTCTTCTCCGCGCGCGGGCACCCCTGCCCGAGGCCGCCGAACGCCTGGCTCGCGAATGGTCGGTCACCAAGCGCCAAGCCTATCGTTATCTGCAGCGGGCTCAGCAACTCCGACAACCCGTCCCGGCACAAGATGCCAGGGTCTCCTTTACGGTCAAGCTCTCGCGCCGCCTGGTGGCAAGCCTCCGGACCTACGCCGCCTCAACCGGCTTGACCCTGAGCGAGATCGTCAGCCGAGCCGTGCAGGCGGTACTCCATCGTGGGGGAGGCCATGGCTGACCACCCGCTGGGTCGGCAACGCGCGCGGCGGGTGGAATATCAATTTGACCGGTTGTGGGCAGAGAAGCTGGCCCAGGTTTATGCCTGCCTGGTACCCGACCCGCTGCCGCCCCCCGTATGGGCCGCGACCCCACGGCCCCGGAACAATCAGGAGGTTCTGCATGACCAAAGTGGCCGCTATTTACGCCCGTGTGTCCTCGGACCGCCAGAAGGAGAACCACACGATCGCCAGCCAGGTGTCAGCCTTGAGGGATTATGCCCAAGCCCACGAGTACAAAGTTCCAGCCGAGGGGTGCTTCCAAGATGAAGGTTATAGTGGCGCACACGCTGCTGCGGCCGGGGCTGGAAGCCCTGCGCGACTTGGCCGCCGCCGGCCACCTCGAAGTGGTGCTCATTTACTCGCCGGATCGCCTGAGTCGCAAGTATGCCTACCAGGTGCTGCTGGCGGAAGAGTTGAGCCGGTGCGGCGTGGAATTGGTCTTCTTGCCGGCCCCCTCCGGGGCCACTCCCGAAGACCAACTGCTGCTGCAGTTCCAGGGCATGATCGCCGAGTACGAACGGGCGCAGATTGCCGAGCGTTCGCGCCGGGGCAAACGCCACCGCGCCCACCAGGGATCGATCAACGTGCTCTCCGGGGCCCCTTACGGTTACCGCTATGTGCGGAAAAGCGACACGGCCGCGGCCTACTATGAAGTCTTGGAAGCTGAGGCGGCCGTGGTGCGCCGCGTCTACGAGGCATACACGCAAGAGGGACTCAGCATCAATGCGATTGCCCACCGGCTCAACGAGGAGCAGATTCGGACCCGCACCGGGACCACCCGCTGGGAACGATCCCCCGTCTGGGGGATGCTGCGTAACCCGGCGTATCAGGGCCGGGCGTGCTAGGGGAAGACGGAACTGCGGCCGCGCCAACGCATCACGCGGCCTTTGCGGAAACGCCAAGGACTAGCGCGCCGCAACAGTGCCAACCATGAACGGCCCCGACCCGATTGGATCGAGGTGGCGGTGCCGGCCTTGGTCAGCGAAGCAACTTTCGCCCTGGCGCAAGAGCAGTTGGAGCGTAATAAACATCACTCTCCCCGGCGTACGATCGAGCCCTCCTTGTTGCAAGGAATGCTGGTCTGTGAGCGTTGTGGCTACTCCCTGTATCGCACCTCGACACAGACCTCGGCGCGCAAGCTTTACTACTATCGGTGCCTGGGTTCCGACGCTTATCGTCATCTGCGGGGAGCGGTTTGCGACAACCCGCCGGTTCGTCAGGATCACCTCGATGGGGTCGTGTGGAACGAACTGGTGCGGCTGCTGGAAGATCCGAAGGTGATTCGAGAGGAACTGAACCGCCGCTTGGAAGCGGCCCGCAAGGCCGATCCGCGGAAGCAGCGCGAAGAGTTGCTACAACGGGAACAGGCGCGGCTGGAGAAGAGCATGGACCGCCTCCTGAACGCTTATCAGGAAGGTCTGGTGAGCCTGGAACAAC
Source organism: uncultured Acidobacteriota bacterium (assembly GCA_963810005.1). Classification (GTDB taxonomy): domain Bacteria; phylum Acidobacteriota; class Terriglobia; order UBA7540; family UBA7540; genus Bog-366. Next base: position 11,770 of record CAWELY010000012.1, on the reverse strand, counting down.
TCCGCGCTCGCATGCCGGAGCTCCGCCAGCAACAGCAAGCGCTGCAAGCCGAACGGCAGTCGCTGCAAGCTACCAGCGCCGACCAAGCGCATTGCCTACGGCTGGCGGAAACGCTCACCGGTTTCTGTGCGCAGTTGCGGTCGAGGGCGAATACCCTGGACGTGAGCGACCAGCAGAAAATCCTGCGCCTGTTGGTCAAAGAGATCTTGGTGGGGAAGGATACTCTGGTCATCCGCCATTCGATTCCCATCCCCAATGCCGGTTCCGATCCGATCACCATGCCCCGCCCGCCTCACGCACCTCCGCAGTCGCCTATGCCCCAACCCGGCACACATTATCTTTTGCGTTCAGGCCGTCACCACGGCCCCCTGCGGCGTACCCCTCTCTGTCTCCGACCCTTGGCCTTCCTCCATCACCCCGGCCTTCAACCCTTTCTGGATCAGCCGGAGAATCCGGCGGTCGGCAACGCGATGCTGCACGAACTTGAGCATCCACCCGTGGGAAATGGAATCGAAAAATCCCCGAATGTCTGCATCAAGAACGTAGTTCACGTGCTTCCGCGTGAGCGCGTACGAGAGCGCGTCCAGCGCTTGATGCTGGCGGCGTCCCGGACGAAACCCATACGAAAAGCCCAGAAAGTCTTCCTCGTAAATCGCGTTGAGGATGGTGACCACGGCCTGTTGGACGATCTTGTCCTCCAGTGCCGCAACCCCCAACGGACTTTGCCGCCCGTCGCCTTTCGGGATATACGCTCTTCGCGAGGGCTTCGCTCGATACGCCCCCCGGTGGACCCGGCGGTGCAGATCGACAAGTCGACCTTCCCGCCCGGTCTCATACTCCTGCCACGTGAGGCCGTCTACTCCCGGTGCCGCTTTTCGCTTCAGCGCGTAAAAGCTCTCCCGCAGAAGATCGACCGTTAAGTGGTGAAGCAGAGCCGTGAACTTCATCTCCTGGTGTTCCTTCGCGGCTTTCCGCACACCCGCTAGCCCTTGGGACACGCGCGCCCCCCCCTGTGTCGGGTGCGTGCTAGGCGCAGGGGTGTTCTCCTTGATCAGCGGCCTTCCCTCCCCCTTCTCCGCCGACGCTCCTCCGTCGTTGTTCGAATGGTTCATCGGTAATATACCGCTGTCCGACTCCTCCGAGACGTACATGCGGGTCGTACGGCCTAAGCCTTCTCCCGCCGGCCTGCTGTTAGCGTGTCCAGCAGGCGTCCCCGAGGTCTCCCGGTTCTCGTGTCTGAAGTTTCTAGGCGTGCCGGGGGTCTACGACTACGCAGGGCCGTCCGGGATGCTCGCGCTTAGCGCTTCCCGTCCATGCTGCCTTCCGCCTAGCCAAGGACGTCGGCGCCCTGATTGCGCGTTTTCGAAGCTCCATACCCCGCCCACCTATACCTCTGTTTACGCTTCACTGTGCACCTCACGATGCCCAGCGCAAAACTCGAGGCCGAGTGGATCGCTACTCCTTTCTCGTAAGGCTCTTTCATCCTCTACTTCAGACTGGTTTATCCCGGCGCACTGGCTACCCGCTGAAGGTCCGCCCCACAGTAGGACCGAACGGCGTTCGGCCTTTGGGTGTGCACCGCCGTTGCCACCACAATTGACCGGAGGTTGGGCATCAAGGGGAAATGCCACGGACAGAGGGCGCTGTCCGCGGCTACCCGGTACCTGCGCATCGTCCGGATCAAGGAACAAGTGCAGCCCTTGATATCAACGCTTCAAAACGGAACACTCAGGCCGATATAGAACGAACGGCCCGGGCCTGTCAGGGGCATGATCTGGCTCATCCAGCCGCTCGCCTGGAAGTCATCAAAGTTCACCCCACCGAGAGGAAGAAAATAATATTTGTTCAAGAGATTCTTGGCGCCGGCATCCATCCGCAGGTGCCGCCACTGATAACCAGCGTTGAAGTTCAGGAGTGTGTAGCCGGGTGTTCTTTGTTCAAAGCGCAGCGGGTCGACATCGGACTTGCGATCTACCAATTGGACTTCGGGACCAGCGGTCCATCCTTTGAGTTTCTCGTTCAAGCCTATGCGGGTATTGAGCGGCATCATCTGATAAAGACCTGTCCCCGTATCGAGCCTCCTCCCATGTAGCCATCCGGCAACGCCACTGATTTCGCCCCGGCCGACCTTGGCGCTATGCCAAATCGCAACATCCCCAGCCACATCGGCCCCATAAATCCTGGCGTTATGATTGGCAAATTGCAGTTGAGAAAAGGTGCTCTCGCCGTAAGTCTGGGTCGCCAGCTCATCTACGTCAATATAGTCGCGGACGTAGGTCTGATAAGGAGTGATCTTGATCTCCCATTCTTTTCGCGCCCGGTCATGCCAGCTCGCGGTGCCGCTCACGGTGTGGCCGACCTCCGGCTTGAGGTCAACGTTGCCCACATAATAATTGCCATCACCAAACCAGTTGATCATCCCGCTGGTCATCCAATCGGTGGACCATGCGTAGCGCTCGTAGAGGTTGGGGGCCCGGGTCTTGCGCGCGTAGCCAATCTCGAAAGTACTGTAGCGGTTCGGCTCATAGCGGGCCAATGCGGTCAGATCGATGTCGATGTCGGTTCGTTCCCGGCTCAAGGAATTGAACGCATCCGCGTCCATGGCATACATCATATCCGACGAGTATCCACTTACCGGACCTGTATTCGTCCAAACGGTGTCATTGCGGATGCCCAGCAGCGTGGTCCATTTTGAATTCCACTTGCTGGCCACTTCCGCAAACCACGCCAGCCTGGAACGATGACCGTCATTGATGTTGACGAAGGTGTTGGGCCCCATATAGGGAGCTGTGCCGGGAACGGCAGGCCAGGTATCATCGAGAACAAAACGCTGGAACTCGTTGCCCAGCTGGAAGGTGTGTCGCTCGGAGAGGGGGATTTCCAGTTTCACGGAATACCCGAGATCCCTTCCATGGGTATCCATGGGCATCCACATGGCCATTGGAAAAGTCGACTTGTCCTTGCCAATGTTCATCTCGTGCCGGACGTTCTGCCAGAACACGCGTGTATCGAGCACGCCCCAGCCAAGGGCTCTCCGGTAACGAAGGTTGAGAAACTCGGAGTGATTTCCGATCATGTCCATCTGCTGATTGGGGAAGCCCTGATACGGAGTGTTTTGTAGCCCTGCCTGGAGGATGAACAAGTTGCCCGCGCCCTGTGCCGCCACGGTCACGGAGTTACTGGCATTCTGGGCGTAAGTGGAAGTCACGATGTGGCCGCTGCCGTCGCGGTAATCGTCGGTATTGGTCCACGACCCGCTATACCCTAGGCTGAAATTTTGGGTGGCGACCATGTCCGCGAGCGATGCTCCGTAGCTTTGGCCATCGCTGCGGAAGAATGTGGAAATGCCGCCTTCCGTGTGCATGCGTTCGCCGGGTCGGGCAAAGACCGGCGGAGGCGAGTCGATGGAAATCGTTCCGCCAATACTGTCGCCGCCCATGCTGACGGGTGTTATACCCGCCATAACGTTCACTTCGGCCACATTGGAGGGGTCAATGTAGGAAAGCGGCGGGTTCATGTGATTCGGGCAGGATGAGGAAACGGTCATGCCGTTGACCACCACCTTGGTGCGTTCGTCCCCCAATCCGTGCAGCAAAGGGATGGTGGCAAGATCGCCGTTATCGCGCTGGCTGACGCCCGGCGAGTTGCCGAGGAGTTCCGCGGCGTTAAGGCTCCGAGCCTGATCACTCTTGTCAACCTTACGCTGGGTTCCGGCGAGAGGAGTATAGACGCCCGGCGATTCGGTCGTGACGGTCACGGATTCTTTCCGGGTCGGAAGTCGAAGCGTCACTTCCAGGTTCCGTAATTCGCTGTCGTCCAGAGTGACATCCTGAGAGTACGGCGCAAACCCTGGATAGCTGACCTTCAGGTGGTACGTACCCACGGGCAAGTCTGGCAACTTGTACAGTCCTGATCTGCTACTCACTACAGTTCTGGAAATGCCGGTGAGGGAGTCGACCAAAGTCAGCGTGGCGCCGGGGACGCTATGACCCGAGGGGTCCAAGACGGTCCCCGTCAAGACGGCCTTGCCAGGTTCGGCCTGAGCAACGGCCACGCTGAGGAGGATGATCACCAAAATGGCAAGGGACGGTGCGACCCGCATGATTGCCTTTCCCGTGTCGACTCTCATAATTCACCCCTTGTTCGTGAGCACCGGTTCTGATGTGACGCCGGCTGATTACCAAGAAGAACTCATCGGCTTTCGCGCAGTTTTAAGGGGAATCTTACTGCTAGCACCCCTTGGCTGAGGTGCGGCAAATTGACGCACCGCTCATGACCCGCCCACTTACCTTGTTCTGAATGTGCGGGTTTATGGGATACTGAAAAAAAGAGTGATACGTCAGAGAGTTATTGTGGCCCTGATGGACTATGAACCGTTAAGTAGAGCCCTTCAGCCACCGAAACCAAGATGCGCGTCTGCGTGACGGAACATCGTGACCCGTCGCCGCCCGATCTGCGGCCGACCGGCGAGCTTGCACCAAGCCTCGCTCTTCCCTGGATTGCCAAGCTACGGGATGGAATGCTAATCGGGCAGCTTTCATTAATTCTTCTCACGCATTTCTTGTTTCACATTGCGCTGCCATTGCGGTGGATGGCGATTCCTCTGGCCATGACTGCGGGAAGCAGTATTATTTTCCACCGCTTCATGCAAGTTTTCAGCGCGCGATTCGCCCTTGGACTCCTCCTTGCTTTGGATACCGTTTGTCTCACCGTGCTCTTGGCTTTATCCGGCGGTGCGGCAAACCCCTTCAGCCTTCTGTTCCTAGTTGAAATCACTTTGTCCGCAGTCGTTTTGAGCAAGGCTTGGACATGGATGCTGGGGGGACTGTCCATCCTCGGATTTGCGTCTCTGTTCTGGGCGCATGTTCGCGTTCCGGTATTCGAAGGCCATCATCATTATTCTGAAGGGTTTTCCATCCATTTGGTCGGCATGTGGATCGCGTTTGCGGTGGGCGCACTGCTCATCACCGTGTTTATCGGCAAGATATCCGAAGCGCTGCGCCGCCAGGAGCAGGAAGCCCTGCAGTTTCAGCAACGCCTTGCGCATCATGAACGGCTGGCTTCCATCGCCACGCTCGCGGCGGGGGCTGCACACGAACTTGGCACTCCTCTCGCCACCATCGCCGTGGTGTCACGGGAACTGGAACTTTACGGGAATGAAATCGGCAAAGACGCGAGCATCGCCGATGACGCGCGGCTCATTCGCTCGGAAGTGGAGAGGTGCAGTGAAATCCTCCGCCAGATGAGCGGACGAGGAGGTGAGCCTATTGGCGAATTCCCAACGTCCATTGGCCTCAAGGAAATTTGTACACAAGTGAAAAACGGACTTGCGAGCGGTAAAGCACGCCTTATTGACATCCAGGTTGCCAAAGATGCAAGCACCGTCCTCCCCGCCAGTGCCACACGCCAGGCACTCCTGGCGCTGGTGAAGAATGCACTGGAATCGAGTGCGAATGGACAGCGGGTTACCCTCGCGGCGCGATGTGCTTCAGGGAGGATTTCCTTCACCGTCCAAGATGCCGGATCGGGCATGGCCCCGGAGACACTGCGTCGTATTTCCGAACCCTTTTTTACCACCAAGGGTACGGGGCGTGGTCTGGGCTTGGGAACGTTTCTTGTGCGTTTATTTGCCGAGCGAATGAAGGGAAGCCTGATGTTAGAGTCGGAGGCCGGCGCGGGCACGACGGCCATCTTGGAGTTGCCCCTCCTTCATCATGACGGAAAAGGATAAATCCGCAGCGCTGATTGTAGATGACGATGACGTCTTCCACAATCGATTACGTCGCGCCTTTGAACTCCGTGGCTGGGAGGCTCACGTGGCGGCGTCGGGTGAGGAAGCCCTGATCCGCGCGCGCGAAATTGGGCCTGATCTGGCTATCGTGGATCTGCGCATGCCAGGGGAGTCGGGGCTCGACGTGGTGAAAAGCCTGCGGGAGCTGGATGCCACCGTTACCATCATTGTCCTGACCGGATATGGCAGCATCGCGACTGCACTTGAAGCGGTTCGATGCGGAGCAGGCTACTATCTGAGCAAACCGGTCGACGTGGACCAGATTCTTTCCACCTACGAAGCCGTGCGTTTTTCCATGCTCGGTGACACTCCCCCTCCCACCACTGTTCCGAGTCTCGCCCGAGTGGAATGGGAGCACATCCAGCGAGTCTTGACGGATTGCGGCGGCAATGTTTCCCAGGCCGCCAAGCTCCTCGGCTTGCACCGGCGATCCCTCCAGCGCAAGCTTTCCAAGTATCCCCCACGCAACTGAACACAGTAATGCTGCGCTGTCTGTGTCGGTTTCGCAGTTCTGGGCGAATCACGTAAGTGCTTTATCGGACGCGCGCACTGCACAAGATGCGGACGGAGGAGTGTTGGCGCGCGCGTTCGATAAAGCACTTACGTTACTCGTCAAAGTGCCCGGCATGGCGGGACGCTTGACGATTACTAAACCCTTGGCGACTAGGCAGGAGCTATTGCGAGTTGGTGGCTGGGGCCAACTTCCGAGTTACCGACATGGAGCAGACAGACGTTCAGACAGCGTTTTGACGATTGCTAATCGACTCCAACGGCGGAGCGCCCGGAGAGCGAAGGGTCCGAATATCGCGCAGGGGCGGTTGGCCGAAGAAACGGCGGTATTCGCGATTGAACTGGCTGGCGCTCTCGTATCCGACCTCGAATGCTGCACTCGCGGCGTCCAGACCATCCATGAGCATGCGTTCCCGCGCTACATGCAACCGAAGTTGCTTTTGATACTGAAGCGGACTCAGGGCGGTCAGCGCCCGGAAATGGTGGTGCAGCGTGGACGCGCCCATGCCCGCGATTTTTGCGAGATCTTCCACCCGTAACGGCTTCGCATAGTTCGCCTTGACCCACGCGATCGCCTTGGCCGTCCGTTGGCTCTGATCTCCCAGCGTTGCAATCGCTCGAAGACGCGCCCCCTCCGGTCCCCGCAGGATTCGATAGATGATCTCGCGTTGAATCAGTCCGCTCAGAAACGGAATGTCCTGCGGGGAGTTCAGCAGGTCCATCAGCCGGCAGCAGGCATCGAGCAACCCCACTGTGGTCTCACCGGTGGCCATGGCGGGACTGTTTGGCGCCGCCTCAGGCGCCAGAATCTCCTCTCGGCTCAGAAGCTCTCGGACTACGGGAATTTCGAACTTGAGCACGAAACAGAGATAGGGCACTGCCTCACTTGCCTCGATCACGTTGCAGATGACTGGCAAGTCCAGTGACGTCAGCAGGTATCGCGACTGGTCAAAGATGAAAGTGGTTCCGCCGAGGGTCGCTCGCTTCCGGCCTTGTGCGACCACGGCCAGGCTCGGCTCGTACGTCGCTGAAGCAGGAGCCGTAGGGGCGGTCCTACGGGTCAGCAGCAAGCCGGGGATGTCCGTTATCCGTTTCTCTGCGGACCCAATAAACAAGGCAATTTTGCGAGCCAGTTCCGTTCGCAATTCACGTGCTCGATCGGGCGAGAGAGTGGCGTTTTCACTGAGGTTTCGCATGGATATAGTTTCCTTATCCCATGCCGAGTATAACCTGCGCCTCTGGATACGCCAATGATTCTTTCACATAACAAGAGGAATAGGCAATAAATCGGAAGGATCAGGATACCACTTCCAAGGCGCTTGAATCTAATCTAGAGATGACAGAAACGGTTCCAAAGGAGGAACAATGCGCAAACGCAAACTTGGAAACAGCAACTTTGAAGTTTCGGCTCTGGGGCTCGGCTGCATGGGAATGAGTTTTTCTTACGGCCCGCCCAAAGACAAGCAGGAGATGATCTCTCTGATCCGGGCAGCCGTCGACCGCGGCATCACATTCTTCGACACTGCCGAGGTCTACGGTCCATTCACGAACGAAGAACTCGTGGGCGAAGCTCTCGCCCCTTTCCGTGGGCAAGCGGTGATCGCCACCAAATTCGGGTTCGACCTGAGTGGCAGCGATAATCGGCCGGGAGCGGCAGGTCTGAATAGTCGGCCCGAGCACATCAAGCAGGCCGTGGAGGGCTCGCTCAAGCGGCTCAAGGTTGATGTAATCGACTTGCTCTATCAGCATCGGGTTGACCCGAACGTGCCTATTGAAGATGTTGCCGGCACGGTGAAGGAACTGATTCAAGCCGGTAAGGTCAAGCACTTCGGACTTTCCGAGGCAGGCGTAAAGACGATTCGCCGCGCCCACGCGGTCCAGCCGCTCACGGCTCTCCAGAGCGAATACTCTTTGTGGTGGAGAAAGCCGGAGCAGGAAGTGATACCCACACTCGAGGAACTGGGGATTGGTTTCGTGCCTTATAGCCCGCTGGGAAAGGGCTTCCTGACGGGCAAGATCGACGAAAACGCGAAATTCGACAGCTCCGATTTCCGCAGCACGCTGCCGCGCTTTACGCCGGAGGCTCTCAAGGCGAACCAAGCGCTGATCGACCTGCTCGGCAGCATTGCAAAGCGCAAGAATGCGACTCCCGCTCAGATCGCACTCGCCTGGCTGCTCGCGCAAAAGCCGTGGATCGTTCCCATTCCCGGCACGACGAAGCTCTGCCGTCTGGATGAAAACATCGGGGCGCTTTCCGTCGAACTCGCGCCCGATGATCTGCGAGACATCAATGCCGCTGCGTCGAAGATCAAGGTGGAAGGAGCTCGGTATCCAGAACGCTTGGAAAAGATGACCGGCCTATAAGCGGCCCGTGTGCAAAGGAGAGAACCGTTAGAAGAAGGAGGAATTCGTTATGAACATATCTTTTGAAAACAAAGTTGCACTCGTTACAGGCGCCGGATCTGGACTGGGCCTTGCGACCGCGAAGGCTTTTGCGGAATCCGGCGCTTCCGTGGTGTTGGCGGACTGGAATGAGGAGGCCGCGCAATCCGCAGCTAAGGAGCTTGCCAATAAAGGTCATAAGACACTGGCCATTCGCTGTGACGTGTCCGATGACGCGCAGGTGGAAGCAATGGTGAAACAGACGGTCGCCACTTTCGGACGCCTCGATGCGGCCTACAACAATGCCGGCGTTCAAAATGTCCTCGCAGAGACTGCTGATACTACCCGGGAAGATTATGACCGGGTGATGGGGATCAATCTCCGCGGTGAATGGAGTTGCATGAAGTTTGAATTGCAACAGATGCGCAAGCAAGGCAGTGGCGCCATCGTCAATTGCTCTTCGCTGGGGGGACTTGTGGGAGGCGCCGAGCGTGGGATCTACCACGCTGCCAAACACGGAGTTCTTGGGTTCACCAAGAGCGCGGCTCTCGAATATGCTGCGCGTGGCATCCGTATCAACGCCGTATGCCCAGGGCTCATTTGGACACCGATGGCCGACCAGATGGTGGCGGCCGGTCAAGGTGAGGCCCTCAAGGCAATGGAGAAGAGCATCCCCATGGGACGGGTTGGGCGGCCCGAGGAGATTGCTGATGCTTGTCTGTGGCTTTGCAGTGATGCTGCAAGCTACGTGACGGGTCAGTCCATCTCGGTGGACGGCGGCTTCATCATGCGCTGAAGGAAATGAGATAAGCCATGCGAGGAGCAATTCCTTACGGGCCGCGAGATGTGCATTTCGAGCTTTCAAGGAGATCCTACGATGAGCACGTGGTCGACAGATCAACTGCGCAGGATTGCTGAGGCCGATGACCTGCACATCTCACCGTTCCGCGAGGACGGGAAGACGTATGGCACCCCCACGTGGATTTGGTCCGTCGCGGTCGAGGACGCCCTCTACGTGCGCGCGTACAACGGGCCGAGCTCTCGTTGGTACAAGGCCGCGGTGCGGCAGAAGGCGGGGCGGATCACTGCCGCCGGCCTGACGAAGGAAGTCACCTTCGAGCCGGTCGAAGGGCCGATCAACGACCTCGTTGACGAAGCCTACCGGGCGAGGTACCAGGGTAGCCCGTACCTCAGCCCGATGGTCGGCGCCCGCGCCCGCTCCGCGACCGTCAAGGTCACGCCGCGCGACGCCAAAGCATGAACGTATGGAAGGAGCAAAAATGAAAGCACTCGCCGCCACACTCATCTCGTTTTCTCTGCTTGTTTGGGCTGCATCGCGGGCTCAGACGGGCGCGGCGCAAGCTGGTGCCTCGCCGACCGCGTCAGCCCAGGACTCCCACTCGATCCAGATCGCGCGAAGCGGCTCGCAACAGCCCAGCAAAGGGGCTGCCGAGCGCTTCACCGGCTTAGTACAGATTGAGCCCCTTTTCTCCGCGCACGATCCATCACGCACCACGGGTGGGAAGGTTACGTTCGAGCCCGGCGCGCGGAGCGCATGGCATACGCACCCGCTCGGTCAGATCTTGATCGTAACGGATGGCACGGGCTGGATTCAGCAATGGGGCGGCCCGATCGAGGAGATTCGAAAGGGGGACGTTATCTGGATTCCGCCGGGAGTGAAGCACTGGCACGGCGCCAGGCCCAATACCGCGATGACGCACATTGCCATACAGGAACAGCTCCATGGCAAAGCCGTGGAGTGGCTGGAGAAGGTTACCGACAAACAATACCGCAAATGATCGTAGTACTTGGCTTGAGCGGTGAGGAGGTCAGCATGAAAAGGATGGTAGTGACGGTTGCGGCGTTCACTCTGATCGCCACATCATGGGCTCCGGCTAACGACACAAAAGACGGGAGGAAACCAATGCAGACGGTAAACGACATCGGGAGAGTAGCTCCAGCGCTTGAGAAGTATGCGCAAGGCCCCCTTGCCGAACTTTGGAAACGTCCGGGCCTTACGCCACGCAACCGCAGCATCGTGACCGTTGCCGCCCTGATCGCACGTAACCAGACCATCGAGATGCCGTACTATTTCAACCTTGCGCTGGATAATGGCGTGAAGCCGCGCGAGATCTCCGAGATCATCACGCAACTGGCGTTTTATTCCGGTTGGGCGAATGCGATGTCGGCGGCCGCTGTCGCCAAGGATGTTTTCGCTGAACGTAAGATCGGGGCCGACCAGCTTCCTCCGGCTTCGCCCGCGCTTCTTCCGCTCAACAACGATGCGGAGGCGAAACGCGCGGCGGCGGTGGAACAGCAGTTCGGAAAGGTCGCTCCCGGTATCGTGCAGTACACCACGGACGTTCTGTTTGGCGACTTGTGGCTGCGTCCAGACCTTGTACCTCGAGATCGGAGTCTCGTCACTGTCAGCGCCCTGATTGCTACCGGCCAGGCTGCGCAGCTTCCCTACCACCTCAATCGGGCGATGGATAACGGCCTGACACAGGTGCAGGCCGCGGAGGTCGTCACGCATTTGGCCTTCTACGCCGGTTGGCCGAATGCCTTTTCCGCGTTACCGGTCGTGAAGGATGTCTTCGAGAAACGTCCACACTAGCACTTTAGGGTGTGCGGCGCTACGACCGTCTACGCCGTTGAAAGCAGCACAACTGAAGCAGTTTAGTAGATGGAAATCAAGAGAGCTGGCTCACAGCCTTCCGCGAAAGGATCGTCACAGTGGTTCACTGGCGCCGTACGAGTCGATCCACAGTTTGAGGCACCCGATCCGGCACGCGTGAGCGGCGCCAGCGTAACTTTTGAGCCGGGCGCACGATCTGCATGGCATACGCACTCGCTCGGGCGGACGTTATTCGTAACGGCCGGCTGCGGGTGGGTTCAGCGCGCAGGCGGACCGGTCGAGGAGATCCGGCCCGGTGATGTGGTCTGGTTCGAGCCTCGACAGAAGCACTGGCATGGCGCCACGCCGACCACGGTGTCCGGATGACGGCTATCCGGAAACTGTCCCCGTGGCGCCGTCAACTCGCATTACCCCTCCCTGACGGCGTAGTGTTTACAAATCCACTTGGCGGT
>CAWELY010000011.1:0-445922 GCA_963810005.1 uncultured Acidobacteriota bacterium | reverse complement strand
GGGACTCTGGAAATCGCTGGCAGTCGAGCCGGTAAAAGCCATCGGGCGCAACCCGCAGTCAAAGACCATCGAACGCTGGCACGCGAACCTTCCCGCGTTTGACCGTAACTTCCCCGGCTATTGCGGTTCAAGCCCCGATTCGCGGCCTGAGAAGCTCGCCACTGAAGAAGCGCAGCATCTCGCATGGCTTGCCGATAAAAAAGGCACCGCGCCCCACACGCCGCTTGTTTCCATTCCGCAATACATCCACGCCTATATTAACTGGGTAGAGAATACTTGGAATGCTCAGGCGCGCGGGTGCGGCAAGATGCGGCGCGGCATGACTCCGAACGAAGCCTATAACGCCAAGCGGCCCGCTGACGGCTTCCGCACGATCACCATTGAAGAGCTTGACCACCACAGCGCCGAACACCGTTTTGTGAAGATTGCGCGCGGCGGCCAAGTGAACCTGACTTTCTTCGGCCAACTGGTCGAGTACATTGCCCCCGAGCTTTTTTTGCATCAGGGCGAAGAGTGTGAAGTCATCATCAGCCGCCGCACCTTCCGCCAAGTGACGGTGATTTACCCTATCACCGGGGGAACGGCCTCATGCGTGGCTACGCTGAAGCCTCAGCTTGCATGGCTGCCTGAGAACCGCGATGAACTCCGCGCCGCCATGCGCTGCAAAGCCGCCGTGCATCGCGCCATCCGGCAAGGCGTCAAGGCATCCAAGGTTGCTCTTGCGGCAGCGAATCCGGTAGCGCTGCTTGAGCAGCAAAAGGTGCTCCCCGCGAAAGACATCATCGGGCCACAGAAGTTTTTTGATGCCCCGGTGATGGAGTCTCAGCATCCCGAAGTGGGCAGCGTGGAATACATGGCCACGCGGCACAAACGCGCGGGCTATTCCCGGTCTTTAACCTCTGAGGAAGTGGCACGCGAAATGACCCGAATGGAGAAGGAAGATGCTCCAAACTCGTGAGCAAGTACGCGCCGATTTGCGCGTCTACATGTCTCGGACGCAAATGAGCCTGCCGGAGATTGCCGCTCGCACGGGCTATCAGGCACAGACCGTGCAGCAATTCGTTTCGCGCGCCAAATTCGGCACGTCGGCAGAGACGGGCGAAACCGTGCAGAAAATCGCCGCCTTCATGGCGGAGAATCCGCCCGAGTTGCCCGCCTTCCCCGGTCGCATTTATGAGACGGAAGGAACGCGCGCCATGCGTGAACTCATTGCCGATGCCCGCGAGGGAATTTGGGGAACCTGCTATGCCCCTTACGGCGCGCAAAAAACCTTCCTCTTTCAAACCGTCTTTGCGGATTCAGCCCGCGAGGCTATTCCGTGGTTCGCCCTGGTGGAGGCGGTGGAACGCATGAGCCCGCGTATGTTGCTGGCAGCCATCGCGCGCGCCATTGCCGCGCCTTACGCACAGTACACCACGCCCTTGCGCGATGCCGTCTTGGGCGAGTTACGGCGTCGGAAAGTGCCTGTGGTCGTGGTGATTGATGAGGGGCAACTGCTTTACCCGATGATCGACACCCTGGAATGCTTGCGGCGGCTGGGCGACTTGGCGCGCGGCATGGTGGGTGTGATCGTCGCGGGAAATGAGCAGGTAGTGAACCTGTTTGAAGCGAGACGGCGCACGTCCATGGGTCAGTGGCGCTCGCGTGTCGAGCAGCGACGGTTGCGCGTCTATGGCCCCAGCGAGTCCGAAGCCCGCGAAATCGCCCGGCAGGAACTTGGTAGCGCTGCCTCTGACCGGCAAAGTGAATTCTTGATAAAGCGCTCCATCGACACCGACCCGCTACCCGATGAAAAGGGCAAGCAGCGGACGTATGTCAACTTGCGGCGGATGTTCAACGCCATACGCGATTACCGGCGCGAGCTTCGCAAAGCGGCATGAGTTTTGTAAATCGGCGCTGCTCGCTGCTGTCGGCAGCGGGCAACGCCTAACCCACAAAGGAGGCTAGTTTCCCATGAAGGCTAAATCCACTATACCAAAGAAAGGTAAACGGCTCGAATCTCCCAAAGTCGAGCCACCCGAACTGCCTGTGGCGCAGGCGAATGACGAACACCCAGACATCGACTTAGAGGACTTTCCTAGACTGTCTGCGGTCAACAATATCCTCGAAAAGCTCTATCGAACTCCAGCGCCAGGAGCTACGGATTGTGAGGATGAAAGCCACAATGCCCACAGGCAAGCCTCTGCACTTCTGAGTTACGTCGAATATGCAGAGTTGGGCTTGATGGCTGAAGGGAGCGGACTCGTGAACCCCGCAGCCGGGGCTATTGCGGACGCAATCCAACTCCAACTCGATATCATGCGGCTGGCTGGCAAACGTCTATACTCTCTATGCCAGGAACATCCCCGTAGTTCTCAAGACTCCCACGACCGCGCGGCGTAGCAGCCCCCTCACCGGAGGCTGGACACCCTGCCCAGCCTCCGGCCCCTCACCTTGCCGCTTTCTCACCTTGTCAGCTTGTTCTCTTGCCGTCTTGCCAGTCTGCTCTTTTCGCACCTTGTCAGGATGCTCTTTTCGCATCCTGTTTTGATACGCATTTTGCATGATCGTTTTTCATGCTTGTTTTGAGTATCGCTTTTGTCACCCTTCTCGTGCGCATCTCTTTTAGCATCGCTTTCAGCGTTGTCATTTTGCGCATCGTTTTCGCGGTCGCCCCGCCACTTTCAAAAACGCTGTCCTCTAATTGTCCTCCATTTTTTCATAGAACATTGCACAATTCTTGTGCTGTCCTCTAATTTTCTAGTCTGTTTTCATGCGCTTACAAGTAATTTCCGGTATGTCCTCTATCTCCGCCAAAATTAGAGGACACGCGAACGAAGAATCAATAACTTACAGATGGAGATAGAGGACAAAACCCCAATTACTTCTAAACTATTCTCCCCGCGCCACTTCCGCCGCGCCCGCCACTATGGCCCGTAAGTGTTTGTATTTAGGGCGCATCCATCCAACGCCATCCAACGCCATCTAACGCCATCCAACTAAACTACTCTCCGAATTGATAAGGTTAGAGCCGGCTGCGGGCCACCCTCTCCCCTAAGGGGGCATAGGCGCTAGATTAACGGGCAGCGGTGGCCGAAAGCCCGCGGAGCGGGCGCGGTCATTTAGCCCACGGCGAGCCAGCCGTGGGAGAGAATGCCAGCGAAGCGGTGGTGAGCCCCGCAAGGGGCGACATCGGGGTATTGTCGAACGATGCCCGGACGCCGCCCCTACCGGGGCTGACGAATCATGAGTGCCGTCCGCATCCCACGGCTGGCTCGCCGTGGGCTAAATGACCTCACCCGCTCCGCGGGCTGGTTGCCGAGGGTACTTATTCTAGCGCCTATGCCCCTAAGGGGGCGAGAGTTGTAAATAAATATCCACCTCCCGCCCGGTGGCCACGCTGGCGAGAAGCGTTGGAGGCGGGGCCGTTCACTTTTGCACTTTGCCTTTTGCACTTTGCCTTTTGCACTTTGCCTTTTGCACTTTGCCTTTTGACTTGCTCTTGCCGTTCCGCCGCCCCGTGCTACCCACGGATAAACTTACCCCCTAAATCCCCGGCAGCGATCTTCAGGAACCGGGAATGCCTGCCTTGTGGTAGAACTCTTCCACGCGCTGGAGTTCCTCGTGCTCCTCGATCAGGCCCAAACTTTGCATCATGTGGCGGATCGTCATGTGCGGGTCATTGGACCAGAACATCCCGCAGTCTTCGTCTTCGTAGTAACGGTATCCCACTTTATCGCCGTAGGCTTTCTTGAGGGCTTCCCCGTTCTCAAGGGTCGAACTCCACGGCAGGATGGCGTAGCTCAGGTCGAGTTCTTGCACGAGGATGTTGTCTTCGGGGGCAATCAGGACGCCCGCCTCCACTTTCTTCTCGCTCGCCGGCCATTTCACCTGGGAGACGATTTTGCCCGTGGGTTCGAAGATGGAAGCGTTGTTCCGCCAAGTGCTGGAGACGATGTAGTAGTGGTTCCGTTTGGCCCGCCCGGCAGGTTGGGAAGTCTGCGGTGATTGGGTTGGCCAAGCAACCAGCTCGGCGCCTTTGCGGGCCAGTTCCCTCCAGCCATAATCAAAATCCATGTCGTAGCAAATCTGTATCCCCAGCTTGCCGAAATCACACTCGAAAACAGGTTCTTCCTTGCCGGGAGTGGAGCCATGTTCCATGGAGCCTGAGTTTTGTGTCGACCACGAGGTGTACCTTCCGATAGATGCCCACGACCTCGCCTTTGCGGTCAAAGAGAATGGCGGCGTTGGAACATCGCTTCGTAGGACGATCCTCCAGCAGGTATGTCGGCACCACGATATAGCAATGGTGTTTGCGCGCCTCCTGCGCGAAGGTATCCTTCACCGCGCCTTCCAGCGGATACGACCAATCCGTCATCCGTCCTTCTTGCCCGGCCTCACCGGTAAGTGCCGTTTCCGGCAACACCGCCAGGTCCAGACCGCGGCCATACTTTTTCTCCGACTGTGCCTGCATACGATCGACGATCTCGACCAGTTGGTCCAAGCGTTTTTGCAAGCCCGGATGCTGCCCCCAGAACGGTTGCATGACCGTGCCGACGATGACTTTGCGGGGTGGTTGATCCGAGGTGCTCTTCACCGGAATGTCTGCGCCCCCCGCGGGCAGTGTCAGCAAGAGCCCTAGGAAGCCCACAATCAACTTGAGCAGTATGCGTGTCTGGATTAGACGTTTGGTTGTCATAACAGATCCTTCGCGTGGATAGAAATCCGAGTTCGGGCGGTATCGCTACCGCCACGATGATATCAGCTAATGGTCCGCCGTGAGACGAATCATACCAGCGGGTAGTGGTACAGTTTGACGTAGAGGCGGCTTTACGCCGCCATTTGGCGAGGTAAACTCGCCGCTACAACATCAAACTGTACCACTACCTACCAGCGAGGGGGCGCCACGGCGTTTTCGGCGATGATTGCAGAATGGGGAGGAGGGGCACTTGGCTCAAACGCCGAAAGTGCCCCTTTTAGCTTTGGTAAGTATTAGTCAAGGCTTGCTGCAATGGACGGGGATTGGAGGGGATCATTGATTGCCCAACTGCAAAATGTCCTAAGAACACGATTCGGTTCCCCCGTTCATTTGATTTAGGTCAATTTTACGCGGGAATTGATTACTGTCAAGTTAATAATGTTTGACTCCTAAGAATAATTTAAGGCCCATTTGAACAACGTCGGGGCTGGCGTCCATAGAGCCACCTCACCTTTGCTCCGTAGCGCACGGGAACGTGCGGGGCAAGTCTACAGCGTCAGCAGCCGCGCGGGCCGATCTTCATGGCGACCGACTTCTTCCCGCTGGCTACGCCTTTGCCCTCAAGGGAAGAACAGTCAGATCTGCGCTTACAGGCTACCCGTTTAGTTGAATTGATTCTCCAAGGCCGCCACCTCAGACGCGGGCGTTTTCAGTCAGAGGGCGGAGATATTTCATCGAACAGTTGATGATGGAGGGCGAAAAGTACCAGTTCGAATTGATTCGAGACGCGTAGCTTGTCACAGATACCATTGAGGTGGGCGCTGATGGTCGGTTCGCTGATGCCGATTCTCTTTGCGCTCTCCGCACTCGAGTAGCCCGCCACGGTTAAAGCGATGACCTGTCTTTCCAGTGGGATCAGGCCAAAATCCTTCCTGTTTCCCCCATCCGAAGATGAGCCTGCATTAGGCATGGTACTCCTGTTTTCAGCGGTTCCTGATGCGCCCAAATCATCAGAGGTGATGCCATTCATGGGAGAGCCTTCGAGAACCGCGAAAGCTGTCCAAGCGATGGTCGCCTCTTTGACATCTTAATAAGGAGAGACTGTATTCTACCACCCCCGGGGGGGGGATTTCTGTTCAATATTGCTCACATGGGGAAAAACTGTTTTCGGGGCAAGCCACGGTTACCGCTGTTGTGACCGCGGGCTTTTCCTTTGATGACAAACCCACGGTCAATCACAAAGGCGAATTGGCCGTAGCTACCTCTGGCAAGTGAGAAGCTACAGGCAAACCTATGGCGGATGGGTGGGGAAAACGACTGCCAAGCCCCCACGTGACACACTCTCCCACATCGGCTATCGGCTATGTCAGGTGCGAGGATGAATCAAATGCTGACGTCGAAAATCGCAAATCACCAATCGCAAAATACCAAATTGCCCAATGGCGCGATGCCCCGATTCCCTTCACCGCTTTGCCGGGTTCTTGCCGGGCTTGGAAGCGGGTTTGGTTGCCGCGGTGGGTTTGGCCGTCGCCGCCGGCTTCGCCACGACCTTCGCCCCGGTGCCCTTGCGCCTGCATGAGTGGCGGGCTTTGCGGGGGCTGAAGGCGGCCCGGCGGGCGGAGCGACTGCGGTGGTTTCCCTCCCCTTGTGAGGAGGTAAGGGTAATGCCGATTCCCTGCCCTTTTTGCGAGGATGGCCTGCCGTAGGCTCAGGTGGCGCTTCCTTCCCTTTCTTGGGCGCAGGAGTTGGGGGTGGCGGTGGTGGTTCTTTGATGCCGGCCAGCTCGCGCATCTCCTTCATAAGCTGCGGGTGGGATTTGATTTTCCCGTCCAGTTGCAGGGCGAAGATCTTGGAGATGATTCGGTCAAATTCCGGGCCGGGCTTGACCCCCAAGGACTGCAATTCCGCGCGTGGCAAGCGGGACGTGAATTTGCGGGAACTTGAACAGAAAATTCTTAATGCGGTTCTGTACTTTGGCGTTCTTGGTGTTGGCGAGCAGGTAGAACAGCACCGGTTGGGGCTGCGGCGAAAGGAGGGTGATAAACCTGGCTGGGCAAGTTGGCTTTGGCGCTGCCCAGCACCCGCTCGAGTTTCTTGGCGTCGTGCTCCAAGCCGAGCGCCAGCTTGATGGCCTTGCTTTCTCCGAATGATCCTCTTTGGCCAAACGTGCTTTCTGCTCCCCTCCCAGTTTCTCGACCAGGCTGTGGAAATTCAACAGGAAGGGATCAGCGCCGGGAGCGTTTTGCAGCACGTTACGAATGCGCGCAAAGCGATCGTAGGAGAGATGCACCGAGGCGAGTTTCTTATCCAGGCCGCCCAAGATCTTCCGCTCCGAAAGCATTTTGAGAACGCGCCCCGGCTGATCCTCATGCAGAATGGCGGCCAACTCGCGCGCCTGCTGATCCGCATCCAGGCGTTCCCACGCGCCGTCCTCCAAAGCCGCGTCGAGCCAGCGCTGGGTGCGTTCATCCGGCTTAAAATCAAACCGCATTCCCAGGCGCAGCAAGCGAAAGATGCGGGAGGGATCGTCAAGAAAACCGCGGGATTGAAGGGCGCGAATTTCGCGCCGCTCGATATCGCCGGCGCCGTTGGTGGGGTCGAGCAGCAAGCCGCGGGAGTTGGGGTGGAGCGAGACGGCCATGGCGTTGATGGCGAAATCGCGGCGCTTCAAGTCCTCAAAAACCATGGCGGGACGAACCTCCGGCCGCTGCCCGGGACGCGAGTAGACTTCCTCCCGGCACATGGCCAACTCGGCGCGCACGCCATTCGAAAAAATCAGTTCGGCGGAGTTAAAGTGTTCGTCAAAATTCTGGTATTCCAGCGCCAGGGGGACTCGCTCGGCAGGCCCGCGTGCCCCCCGGGCGGCTTTGGTGGAATCGGCGCTGGGTAAGGCGCGCAGGATCCGTTGCGGTGGTCCCTCCACGATAAAGTCGAGGTCGCGCACGACCTGCTGGCCGTAGGTGAGGTCGCGCACCGCGCCACCCACCAGGTAAAGGTTCAGTCCCTGCTCGGCCGCCAAGCGGCTGATCAGGGTAAGCACCGCATACTGTTCCGGGGAGAGCCGGCTTTCCATCAGGAAGTTGTAATCGCTCATGGCGTTCGGCTTCCAGCGTTCTCCCGGGCCTCAGCTTCAGGCTCGAGGATGATGGGATTGATATACTTGCTTCAACCGTTCCTTCAGCACGTGCGTGTAAATCTGGGTCGTGGAGATGTCACTGTGGCCCAACATCAGTTGAATCGATCGCAAATCGGCGCCACGCTCCAACAGGTGGGTGGCAAACGAATGCCGCACCAAGTGGGGAGTGAGCCCGGTCGGCCAATCCGGCGCGCCGGCCATAAGCCGCCAGGATTTTCCAAAAGCCCACGCGCGAAAGCGCTCCACCCCGGCGGTTCAAGAAAAGCCAGGGGGAGTCGCGCTTTCCCGCCAGGACGGCGCGTCCGGTAAGAAGGTATGCCTCCACGGCGCGCAACGCGGATTTGCCCACCGGAATCAGGCGTTCCTTGTTGCCCTTTCCCAGGCAGCGAATGATGCCCAGCCCCATATCGAAATCCGCCGCGCCCACATGCACAAGTTCCGAAACTCGCATTCCTGTGGCGTAAAGCAATTCCAGCATGGCCTTGTCGCGAAGGCCCAGGGGCGTGGAGACATCCGGCTGCGCAAGCAGTTGGTCAACCTCCTCGGCGGTAAGGTACTTGGGCAGCGACTGGTCAAGCTTGGGCGCCTCAACATCCGCGGTGGGATCCCCCGTCAAGCGGCCCTCCCGCACCAGAAACCGGAACAGGTTACGCAAGGAGACCAGATGCCGGGCCACCGAACGCGCACCCAAGTCCCGATCGTAGAGCTCCTTGAGAAAGGCGCGAATGTCGTCGCGATCAACCTGCCGACGGGGATTTTCCCAGGCGGTGAAGAAAAGCCGAGAATTCCGTGAGGTCGCGGCGATAACTCTCAATGCTATTGGCCGCCAAGCCCTTTTCCACGCGCGCAAAATCCAGAAACAACTGAACTTCCGGTGATAAGAGGGGCGTGGGACGGGACCGGGAGGGGAGTGGCCGTCTCCGCTGGGAGGTCCCGCGGCGGGCCGGGACACGTCAGCGGGAGTTGCCCGCGCAGGCGCTCGATGGAGGTGGTCGCGACTCGGCATGCTAGCCAGACTGGAACGAATCGTCAATTCAGTACCACGCAAGAGCGGTTGGACAATAAGAAGCAGTCCTCCCCGAGCCGGGCAAGGGGCGATAGAGCTCTCGCCCTCAAGCATATTTAAGGCTGTTGTTATCAATCGATTAGGAGCTTTCTTCAAAGGGGCGCCCCAACTCGTCGTTGAAATACTTGACAGGCCCGACCCGCGCCCTATACTAGCACAAGCTATTTTCCGTGGCCAAGTAGCATTTAGCAAAAGATTGCGCTCGAGATCAAAGAAATATTATCGTGAAAAACGGCCCTCCCTCAACCCGCAAACGCGTGGTCGTTCGGAAGCTCGATAAAGGGCTCATCAAGGGCTTTCTCGACCCCAAGGGCTACCTTGCGAGTGAAATCGAGGTACTGGACCGCGAAGGGCGGCTGGTCCACGTCCCGATGTCCGAGATTAAGGCCGTGTTTTTCGTCCGGGACTTTGAGGGTAACCCGGACCGTGCCGAGCGGAAAGTCTTCCGCAGTCGCCCCAGGCTGGCCGGACTCTGGGTGCGGATGACCTTCAAAGACAACGAAGTTCTGGAGGCACTTCTTCCCAACAATCTCCTGGAAGTTGATCCGCTGGGATACCTGGTAACTCCCCCGGATGTCTACTCGAACAACCTCCGGTTCTTCATTCCCCGCACGGCGCTAACCGAAATGGAAGTCATTCGGCGTGATATCGGATGGAGTGGTCAGGCGCATGTCACAGCGCGCCGCCCAAGCGCGGGCAACTGCCACGGGCGAGCACCAGTTTGGTCCGTTCGCAGCCACCAATCCCCCGGAAAAGAAATAAAGGTCACCACCTTGACCGGCAAGGGGACGGTGGTTATCCTCCGTCGCCTCAGCGCGCGGCGCTAAGGTTCATTCCTCTCAGCATGTCAATGTGGGAGACTGTGGCTTGCACGGGGGGCAATTCCATCCGTTGATGGATGGCGTAAAGGACGAGTTCCAACCGGTCGGAAACCCCGACCTTATCGTAAATGGTGCGGAGGTGGTTCTTTACGGTCTGCTCGGAGATGGAGAGGTGGGTGCTGATTTCCCGGTTACGCCAGCCCTGCATCAAGTAGCTGATGATGATCTTCTCCCGGCGGGTCAGGGTATCAACAGGGCGGGGTGGGTGGTCGGGGCGCGCCTCGAGAAGTTTAGCCATGGTGGAAACTTGCCGCTTGGGGATCCACGTCTCCCCTTCGGTGACGCGCCGGGCGCACTTGACGAAGAGTTGCGGGTCAACCGTCTTGAGAATCACCCCGGCTGCGCCATTGCGAACATGGCGCATGGATGATTCGTCGGATGCGGAGGAAGCGGTGGCGACCACCTTACATTGAGGAGCCACCTTGAGTGCACTGCGGAGATCAAGTTGCCGGCGCTCTCGGCGAGAATCTCTTCCTGGATGAAAACCAAATCGGGCCGGAAAGGTTTCCGCCCCGGCCAAAACCTCGGCGGCATTCTCAGCTTCGGCCACGACGCGAAGATCATCCTCAACGGCGAAAAGTTTCTTGAGGCCAAGCCTGAAAATGCCCTCCCGGTCAGCCACGAGAACGCGTATTTTTCCCTTTGAAGGCCGGGCTGTTCCCATTCGTTGATCCCGCATCAATCGCTTCTGGGCGAGCCCCTGACAGAGCCCTGCACCAGCGAATGATAACTGCGATCATATTCTACATGGAATGTCTTTTGCGAGAAACTCGAGGGCGGCCGGGAATGCTCATCAGTTGCTTTCGGGGGGACGCTTGCCCCCAGACCCAGTCGGAGGCACGGGACGCAATTCGTACTCATCAATGACTGCACCCAGCCCCTGAACCTGCCCGTGCTGGTTCCATCTCACGACTCGTCCCTGGCACAAAAGTTCTAATGGAACTTGGGTTACCTCACGGGGAAGCACCACCTTGATCATGACGGAGGTTGCCCGGTGCAAGCGGATAGGAATTTCGATGAATAATCCGCTGCCGCTGATGTTGCCGGTTTTCCCCATAGCTTGCTTTAGGCTCCCGGCGCGACTCTTCCACCGGATTTCAACCGGAAGTTCCATCGGAATTCTTTGGCTTGTTCGACGTTGATTCATGCTCATCATAACTCCCCAGGACGGGTCTACTAGAGAAGCTTAACCCGTTTCCAGCCGCCTCGCAAGTGTTGGCGAGGGTGAGACATTAACTTTCTGCGTGCGCGGGAGAGAAGCGGCATACCGGGGTGGCGGGAATGGCGCTCCATTGATGGTCACCCCGGTATGCGCCTTGACTGCCACTACCCAAGAGCCCGTCCCCATGCTGCCTGGGACGAACTTTTCGGCGCAACCGGAAGCCATGCGCTTGCTGCTTGCGCGGCTGATCCAGCTCCTTTGCCTTACCCGCCACTTCGGAGGTAAGGCACTATTAAAGTGAATTTACCCGATCTGCACCTCTCACCAAGGTTACGACCGTACCAGTACTTTCGTACTAGAAGTAGGAATCAGAAGCCAGAATTCAGGATTCGGATTTCAGGATTCGAGATTTAGGCCAAAGGTAAATTCTAACTCCTGACTTCTGACTCATGGCTTCTGTGGTACGCTTGCCCATGTACGTGACGGCAAGTGTGGACCCCCGCCGGCGCACAAGCTTTTCGGGGCGGAGCCACTCATCACAGGGAGATCATCATGAAACTCGGCGAACTTGCAGCCCAACTGGAATGCGAATTGGAGGGACCGGCGGATTTGGAAATCACCGGCGTGGCGGGAATGGACGAAGCCAATGCCGGCGAAATCACTTTTCTCTCCAACCCCAAATACCTGCCGAAGCTGCGCACACCACGCGCGCGGGAGCGATTATCGCCGGCCCGGACGTGGACACGCTGGGCAAACCGGTGCTGCGTTCCGCCGATCCCTACATGTCGTTTGCTCGGGCCCTCGAGATTTTCTATCCACCCCAAAGGCCACCCGCGGGAATTCATCCCACCGCCGTCATCGCCCCTGACGCCAAGCTGGGACGCAATCCCTCCATCGGCCCTTATGTGGTCATCGAGGCCGGCGCGGAGATTGGTGACGATTGCGTGCTCAAGAGCTTCGTGATGATTTACCCGGGAGTGAAAATCGGCGACCGGTTCTTCGCTCACTCGCACGCCGTGGTGAGAGAGAACGTCCGCATCGGCAACGACGTGATCCTTCAGAACGGCGTCGTGATTGGCGGCGACGGTTTCGGTTTCGTGCCGCGCCCGGATGGAACGTTTTACAAGATTGTGCAAGCCGGCACCGTCGTCATCGAAGACGGCGTGGAAGTCCAGTCCAACAGTTGCATTGATCGCGCCGCCGTAGGCGAGACGCGCCTGCGCCGCGGCGTCAAGGTTGACAATCTTGTACAGGTTGCGCATGGCTGTGACATTGGAGAAAATTCCCTGCTCTGTAGCCAGGTGGGAATCGCCGGCAGCACCACAGCTCGGACGCAATGTGATCCTGACCGGACAGGTCGGCGTGGCTGGGCACTTGACCATCGGCGACCACGTGATCGCGACCCCCCAAACCGGCGTGCCCAACGACGTCCGGCCCCACACCACAATTTCCGGATCCCCCGCCGTCGACCACGAGGTGTGGCTGAAAGCCTCGGCAGTCTATCGGCGCCTGCCGGAAATGTTCTGCCGCTCTACCGCAAGATCAAGGGCCTCCTGGAAAAGGAGAAGTCCTGACCCCGCGATAAAGAAGAGCCTTTTGCCAGGCGGTCATCGACGAGCGCAGCAAGTAATGAATCTGCGCCACTCACGGGAGGTTTGCTCACTCATGGCAGTCAACGTAAAGGTTGCGAAGCTGCACCCTGCGGCTCGCCTGCCAAACTATGCGCACCGGGGCCCCTTCGGAGATTTGGCGGCTGATGTGGCAGCTCTGGAGGCGGAAGAATTGGCGCCCGGCGAAATCAAGGCCATTCCCACCGGCCTCGCCTTCGAGTTTCCACCGGAATTCGGGGCCCTGGTCGAGGACCGGTCGGGATTGGCTTTGAAGGGAATCTGCACGCTGGCCGGGGTGATCGATCCCGGCTACCGCGGCGAGTTGAAAGTTGTTCTGATCAACCTGGGCAAAGAACTTTTTCGAATTAAGCCTGGAGATCGTATTGCTCAGTTGCGCATTATCCGAAGAGTGGAAGCGGAATTCACCGAGGCCGACTCCGTGTCCCCCACGGAACGCGATACGCGCGGGTTTGGAAGCACGGGAACGTAAAGGCCAGCCTCTCGCACCCTTCCCGCGAGTGCCAAATTACATGCATACGCGCAATTATTCATGACTCCCTCACCCCTTCTCCCACCGGCCATTCTTCCGGGTCGAGGCCCTTCAGGATGGCTTGGCGCGTCACGTCAATGAGTTCCCGCCGTTCTTCCAGGGTGTAATCCGCCGCCGAAATGGGATCGTGAATGGTGATGCGAACCCGGCCGGGGTGAATCACAAACTGGCCTTTGGGCATGATCTTGCGAGCGCCCGAAACCGAAATCGGAACGATGAGCGCGCCGGCTTTGATGGCCATGACGAACAGACCTTTCTTAAACGCTCTGAAGGCGGCCATCGCGGCTGCGCGTGCCTTCCGGAAACGCCAGAAAGGAATTCCCCGCTTTCATGGAAACCACCGCGCGCTCGACCGCCGCAATGGCGCTCTCGCGGTTCTTGCGATCGACGGGAATGAAGCCGCGATAAACCATCGCCGGCCCCAAAACCGGCACGCGGAAGAACTCCTGCTTGGCCATCACCAGAACCGGCGGGAGGACGGTAATCACTGCCGGTGGATCGCAGTTGCTCTGATGGTTGGGCATGTAGATGGCGGCGCGGCCGTGGGGAATCTTTTCGAGTCCGTGGACCTCCAGGCGAACGCCGGAAAGCCAAAGCGCCAACCGGGCTCCCGTGATGCCCACTTGATAAAGCCTGTCGGTGTTCTTCGTCAGCCAGGCGTAAATCAAAAACGGCAAGCCGACGACAAGGATATAAACAAAAGTGACGAACGTGACAAAGAATGCGCGGATCATCGTTTTCCCGAGAATGAATCGGTAACGCCCTTCAGCCAGCCTTCCCGCACCCGCAATTGGTCGGGGCCGGCCTGAGGGTCTTCGGGAATTTGCATCGAGATTTGCTGGCTCACGCCGATCCGGAATTTGAGGACGTGGGTTTCGCCCTCCCGCACGAATCTGGAGTTCCACCGCCTGGCCGGGCCGCCAGAAGGCAAAGTGGGATTGGGGCCCGCGGGCAGCAAATCCCCATCCGCCATCATCAGCACGTCCCCCGGCTGCAATCCGGCGTGTTGCGCATCGCTTCCCGTGTCCACAGAATCCACTTGCAGCAGCCCGCCGGCATTGCGCGAGGCGGAGAAGCCTTGCACGGGTAATTCCGTCACCTGCGTCGCGAGGCGCAATCCGGCATATCCCAGGTAGGTGGAGTAATCGAGTTCCTGCGTTCCCCGCACGTAGTCCTGCACGAATTGGCTCGCGTCAAAAGTGGGCGCCAATTGGGCGATAATCGCGGTGAAATCCGCGAGGGTGTAAAAGCGGCCCCGGCGGGCAAAATCCTGATTGAGGCGCCGCATCACATCATCAAGCCCCGCCTGGTTATCGCTGGCGTGGCGGATTCCCAGATCCAGCAAGTAGCCGAGCAATTCCCCTTTGTTGTAGTACGAAATGCTGCGGTCGGGAACGATTGTAGTCGGGGTATTTCTCCAGCCATGCTTCCCGGCCCGCCATCTCGACACTCTGGAAGCGGCGCGCGCCGTGGTCTTGCAACGCCTCGATGGCGCCGGCGACGCGCGCATAAAACGTGTCGCGATCGATAAGGTCCGCGCGCAGCAAGGCCAACTGGGCGTAAGTGTTGGTGACCCCCTCGCACAGCCACAAATCCCGCGTGTCATTGCCGTTGATGTAGTCCACGGGTTCCAGCGACTGGGGCCGGATGCGTTTGACGTTCCAGGCGTGGAAGAACTCGTGGGCCACGACACTTTCCAGGTACCCTTCGCTGTTCGCGAAGCGCGGAAGCCGGGATGGCAATGGCCGTTCCATCGCGATGTTCCATGCCGCCCGTCGACCCGCCCTCGCGCGGGAAATGCAGGATGAAGGTGTAGCGGCTGAAGGGAAGGTCCTGCATCAGTTGGCTTCTTCCGCGGTGATCCTCTGCACGGACTCCAGGATGCGGCCGGGGGAATAATCGGCGCGGTCGGCGTCAATGATCAAGCGGATGGTCGCGTGCTTCATTTCCGCCGCGGATCGCGCCGGGCGGAGTAAAATCCTGCGGGTAGGAGAATTCCTCAAAATGGCCCGCCTCGACGGGGCTATCCACCAGAGCGTCGTAATTTGCCGCCGGAAACTCATTGCCTTCGCCGTCCAGGAAGGTCGCCAATTTCCACCCGGCGGGAAGCTGAAACTTGGCTTTCATCGGCCGCGTCCGCTCACGCGGCAGGTAGAAAAGGACCATCGCCAGGTTCAGGAAAGAATGATCGCCATTCAACATGCTGTCGAAGGGGCCATCAGCATTGGCATAAACCGAGTAATGGAAGGCGAGGTCGCTGCAAGACTCGACTCGGCCCGCGCCAGGTGTTCTGATCCTCGCGCTCCAATTCCGCCGGCTGGCCATCACAATCGCCTTTCATGTCTTCCACGTTCTTCACGAAATCGCGGATCTGGTAAAGGCAGTTCCAGGCGGGAATCTGAATTTCCGTGCCGGCGCTCGCGCCGGGAATGTCCAACGTGACTTGCACCATGTGCGTTTCCGGCGCGCTCAAATCCACCACATAATGGATCGGCTGGGCCGCTTCGGCGGCGCAAGGGAGTAAGCACAGCAAGACAAAGAGAAGCCGGTAGCCACGGTCAGTGCATTTCTGACCGTGGGCTTCTCTCATGGCCGATACTCCAGTGGCAACCACGTGTCATCAATCTGGATGGGACGCGCTGCTACCGGTACCTCGACGAAGATTTGTTGTAATTCGACCACTACCCGTCCTCCGGCCGCTTCCTCATTGTTGCTTGCACGCGATTCGGTTATTCCCGCAAGCTATGCCTTCGCCCTCAAGGCAAGAACCCACGGTCAGAAATGCACTGACCGTGGCTACCCACTTCCCCTTCAGTGGCGCGTTCGTAACTATACCACCTCGCGGCGGACCTCGAAGAGGTCCAATGTCATTAGCCGTGGGTGAAACTCACGGAAGTGATTGCGCCAACAATTTCCCAACCCTGAAAGGGCGACCTACCCAATCCCCCAGACCAACCTTCACCACGGAGGCACGGAGGCACAGAGGAAAGCCAGCGGATGCTCCGCGCCACAGGCTGCCAGGGCGGACGGACTCCCCTCCTAATTCAGGAGGGGGCGGAGCGGTTAGCGACGGGGGTGGTTACAGGACCCTAATTCGCAATCCCTTATACCTGGTGGAAGGCACCCCAGCGTGCGCTTTGACGCCATGCATCCGAGGTAAGGGCCGTATGCGTTAGCAGCGCCCGTACGGATCCGCACGGGGGGCGGTCAGCAACGTCCTCCCTACCGCGACCCTTTTCCCTCCACAATCAATCACGGGGTGAATGTGGCTACCCGCCTTCAAGCGCCTTAATTCGCATTTACGGTTTGGTCGCATTGTTCCTGTTGACGGGGACTATCCGTGGCCTGAGTTCTACGAAAACATATATGCCAGCCCCCCCGCCTTGGGTAGCTTTGTCGGACTCTTCATATGCAGGGTCGAATCCTAGTTTGTCTAATTCTCTTTTTAGATCTTGCGCCGCTGTTCGCGTCGGGTCATCGCGAGTGGATGAAATGCGCATGCCAAATCTCTGGACTCCTAAATTTCCGAATGGTGTTATGCCAGGGGAAGACCATCCCGCAGTCCTTACTATTTCGGCAATATCCTCCGAAAACGACACCGCTTCTTCATTCCCAGCCAATGTTCCTAGGCCGACGCGAATGCCTCGGTGGGTGCTGAGTTTGGAGCCGATTCGGGCAATGTCGGCGGGTGATATTGTTCGCCATGCCAAGCGTTCTTGGAGTTTCACTCGCTCAGTGCGCTCGTCTTCAGCTAACTTGTTAGCCTTGGCGGCCTCAGCTTGTGCAGAGGCAATTGCGGCCTCAGCCGTGGCAGCGCGCTCCTGTTGCGTGGCTAGCTCGGATTTGGCGGCAGTAAGGTTCTGGTCGAATTGACGCAACTGGCTAGCTTGGCGTTTGTTGATGATATTCCCCGTCAAGAGCACTCCGGCCCCAGCCAAGAAGGTAAGAAACAGCAAAACTACTGTCGCAATATCAAAGAACTCCTTCAAGGATTCCACGGACACAGAATCGCTCCTCAATCATACTTTCTTAATCACCCTCGTTGCGGTCTCGAACAAGGTCTTCCCGTTAAAGTGGTATTGGAGCACTGGGGCATTCCCTTCGGCGCCCAAGCAGAGTAGCGCAGATTTTCGCATCTCAGAAAGTCTGCGGCTTTCCCCCTGCCACGACCCGCGGTTCTGGGCTCTGATCGCCGTAGCCGCATGTTCACAAATGGTGACGTGTACCATGTTAAGAGCCGCAGACTTTGAACGGCACAAAGTCTGCGCTACCCCGCTGGAGCCATTGCCTCCCGCCATCAGCGCCATGCCGTTGTAAAGCAGCGTCGCCGTGTGGCTCGCGCGCGCGGTATTCAGGCTGCCGGTATAAACAAAGCCGGTGGGGCGCACGGTTAGCGCCGCCGAGCCACTGACGCTCCCGGCCGTGGCCGTAATGGTGGGGGTTCCCGCCGCGATGGCAAGGCTCACTCCGGAATTCGTCACATCGTTGCTGATCTCGGCCAAAGTGTTGTCGGACGAACTCCAGGTCACTGAGGCGAGCGCAGGCCCGCCTTACCATATTTGCGTCGAAATGCTTAAGGCGCTGAATTGCTATATATCCCTTTGCCGAGACAATCGCAAGTCGGGGCGTTAGAATACCGCTATAGGGGAGAGGTGAACCTCTAAAGGGGGAGGCGATAATGCGCGGAAACAGGAGCGTCGATAAAACCTGACTGAGACGACCGTGCTCGTCGCAAGTTCGGGCGTCATGTCGGTAGTCGTCGCTGAATAGCTGCTGACTATTGTTTCCGAGTGCGACCATTCGGTTAGAAGCGGTTCAACGCGTGGCGGAGCGTGGCGGAGTGATGGGTAACGAATTCGGGTCGCTACCTGTACGGGTAGGCTGTTTATGCAATCCACTGACTGCAGATGTGGCGCCGGGGCGCACGGCTCGTTTGCTGTGGGCAAGCTGAGCCCGAGCCAAGCCAGAAGCCTCGCCGGGCGAGAACAGTTGCTGTGTCCGCTTGCCTGGTTTTCGAGTACAATTTGTGTGGCCATGCAAACAAGGGAGCAAGGCTCGGCATTTGAGTACTCCAGACTCGGCAGAAATTGGCCTTGTCCGGCTTCTAAATGAAGCGCGAAAGCTGGACCGTAACCTTTTCCCCGAGCGGCTCCGCCCCGAACTTCTCAGGAGAAGGCTAGTTCCGAATCTTTCCCGCCGACTTAACTGGTTGCTCAGGGCCGTTCAAGGCGCAAGGTTATGAAGGTCACACCCTACAGTGGCACCCATCACAGGCACCGGCGCCTTGAAGGGCGCTACATGGGCATAGGCGCCAAAGCCGCATTCCCCTTGCCGGAGGCGAAGCAATGCTCGGAGAGCCAGCACCTATTCCCTCGCCGCCGCAGCGGGTCATCCGCGTCTTCATTTCTTCCACGTTTCGCGACATGCAGGCCTACCGCGATGAGCTTGCCAAGCGCATCTCTCCTCAACTGCGCAAACTGTGCGAGAGCCGGGGAGTCACCTGGGGCGAGGTCGATCTGCACTGGGGCGTCACCGACGAGCAGAAGGCCGAAGGCAAAGTTCTGCCCATCTGTTTGGCCGAGATTCGCCGCTGCCGTCCTTACCTCATCGGCCTGCTGGGCGAGCGCTACGGCTGGTTGCCGGACGAAGTCCCGCCCATTCCCTTCAGTCCGTCGTAACGCCAGTGAGAGAACGCGAGCCATTCCGCGGTCGAAATAGGAGGCGAGAATGGATTCCCGCTTTCGCGGGAATGATTGCGCTCCAAATGACACCAGTACCTGGTATTCCCCCCCGTACGCGATGTTTTTCCTCATTGGTGTGCTGAGGAGTTATCGCCTGGGTGGCAGAGGATCGTGAAGTAGCGGACCCTGTCTCTTGAATGCCCTTTGACGTGAGCACACAATGGGCACCGCACATGGCAGGACTCGCTTGCGGTAGGTCCAAGGGTTGTTTGCTTCTGGGCAACGCATCCGGTGGCGGGTCTTTCTGCTAAGCCTGGTCTTGTCTTCAAGGAGAACACGTGGCAGAGCATCCTCCGCACTACGAACCGAGGCCCATCGATACCTCACGGGTGAAACTCACCGACGACATACTCGAGCTGACCGAGTTGCTGGCCAGGAACGCTCACGACATCTGGGCGCGCCAGCGCCTCGCCGATGGATGGCGCTACGGTCCGCGGCGCGATGACGCGAGGAAGGAGCATCCGTCCCTGGTGCCCTATGAGGAGCTTTCGGAATCGGAGAAGGAGTATGATCGGAGCACCGCGCTCGAGACACTGAAGGCCATGATCGCCATGGGATACCGAGTCGAGAAGGGGTAGGCACGGACGCAGGAACACGGCTGCGCCGCTTGCTTTTGGGGGGACAGCCGCTACGCCGAAATCAGATGTCGCACGGAACTCCGCCAACGAGGAGGGATACGCCGTGAGTGTTCAAGAGAACCTAAGTTCGTCGGTTCCCAACCCGGCCGGAGCCGCGTTGCCCTGTCGAGAAACGGTCAAAGACGATATTGACGACTCGCAGGACATGCCTGCTGCTGAGCCGCTTCGTGGCATCCTCCAGCACTTTCAGGAAGAATTGCTGCCCACCTACCAGAGGGCCGATGGGGCAGCATTGCGCTTCCAGAAGAAATACAGACACCGCGCCCTGGCAGTTGCAATCCTGGGTTCGGCCGCCGTGGTTCTGGCCACGGATCAACTCTCCGGCCTCGCACACTACGTGGTTCCCTTCGGCTGGCGCTGGGTTGTGCCGCTGCTCGAGGCAGCCGCCGCCATATCGACCATGCTGATTGTATTGCTCGGCATGGGGACCTTCCTGAAGGAACAGTGGCTTCTGGAACGCTACAAGGCGGAGAGCTTGCGACTTTTGAAATTCCGATCCTTGTTCGAGCCGGGGCTATGGAGTGCGGACCCGGCGGAGGTGCAGAAATGCAAGGAGCGCCTTTGCGACGACGTGGAGGATGTCGCCACTACTACTTTTTCTGTCCTACAGGGCTGGATTGCCCACGGGACAATACCGGAAGTCCACCCGCCACCACCGACCGCCGGGTTGCTCTCACCCGGCAACCTGGAGGCGCTGGTTCATTACTATCGCAGCAAGCGCCTCCACTACCAGATGGCTTATCTGTCGAAGGCGGTCCGGCGCGACCAGAGGAGAGATCGCCACACCCGGGTGGTCGGTCCAACTCTATTTTTCGGCAGCGTTGCCTTCGTCCTGGCCCACTTGGCGGTGGAAATCGGACATGGAACGGAAGACTGGAGCAGATTGCTGAGCCTGGTTGCCGCGGCGCTCCCTGCGATGGGAGCAGGATTCCGCATCCATCGCGCTGCCAACGAATTTGCTCGCAACGCGGCGCGTTTTGAGGCGGTCCATCATATTTTGAGCGCACTCTCGGAGAGGCTGCGCACCGCTCCGGACCCGCCGGCCGTCTTTCGCGAGCTCGGTTTTTGCGAACAAACCTTTGAGTCCGACCTCCGCGAGTGGATGCGCCTGATGGTGGAGGCAGAGTGGTTTGGGTAGGATGAGGTCGTCGAGGACTGACATGGGCCATTGAGAATCGTGCGAAGGCGGATGAGGGGATGCAATGAGCGACGTTTTCATCAGCCACGTGGAAGAGGACAAGGACGTTGCCTTGGAGATCGCACGGGCTTTGAACGCCGCGGGCTACACGACGTGGTGCTACGAGGAGGACAACGACCCAGGGGTCTCATATCTGACGCAAATCGGCGAGGCTATTGAGGCTTGCCACGCGGTTGTCCTTGTCATATCGCCAGAGTCGCTGGGCTCGGACCAGGTGACAAGAGAAGTTGAGTTTAGCCACGACTCACGAAAGCGACTTATTCCCGTGCTGAGGGGAATATCGCATGTCGAATTTCAAAACCGGCGCGCCACTTGGCGTGTAGCTCTTGGCACGGCCTCAAGCATCCAGATCCCGCCTAAGGGGGCTTCCGCAATTGTCCCCCGGATTGTGCGCGGATTACAGGGGCTCGGCGTGAAGCCGACCGGGCCTCGCGCAGCGGAGGAAGTAGAGGCTGAGCGAAGGGCGCGAGAAAAGGCAGAGCAGGACAAACGAGAACGCGAACCCGCCGAAGCAGAGCGTCTGGTAAGAGAGACGGCCGAGGCGGAACGCAAGACTCAGGAGAAAGCTGACCTGAAGCGGCTGAAGCGCGGCACGGAATCCGGGCGGCCTTCGCCATCGAGCGAGGCGAGAGTGGCCCAAGTTCCTGTAGCGGGCAGCAAACTCTGGAAGGTCCTTGTCCCCGCCGCCCTGATGCTTGTCGCGGCTGCCGTCGGGGGAACGCTCTACTTCCGCTCGCGCCAGTCCATGACCCGCCTGACCGACAAGGACACCATCGTCCTCTCCGATTTCGACAACAAGACCGGTGACAGCGTATTTGACGACACGCTGAAGCAGGGACTTTCGGTACAGCTTGAGCAATCGCCCTTTCTCGCCCTGGTTTCCGACCGCAAAGTGAATGAGACATTGAAGCTGATGGGTCGTCCCGCCGGTGACCGGTTGACGCCGGAGGTCACACGCGAGGTCTGCGAGCGCACGGGCAGCAAGGCCATGCTGACCGGCTCGATTGCGGGGCTGGGCAGCCAGTACGTGATTGGCCTGAAGGCGGTGAACTGCAATACGGGGGACATGCTGGCGGAAGCGCAGGAGCAGGCGGCTAGTAAGGAAATGGTGCTGAAGGCCCTGAACAATGCGGCGGTCAGCCTGCGGAGCAAACTGGGCGAGTCGCTCGCCTCGGTGCAGGAATACGCCACGCCGGTGGCGGAAGCGACCACACCATCTCTGGAGGCGCTGAAAGCCTACAGCCTGGGACGGAAGACGGAGTTTGCGAAAGGGACCGGCGCCGCTCTGCCGCTCTACGAGCGGGCGGTGGAACTCGATCCGAGCTTCCCCATGGCCTACCGAGCCATGTCGGTTGCCTACGGCAACCGCCAGGAAGTCGGGCGGGCAGCGGAGAATGCACGCAAGGCTTACGAGCTGCGGGAGAAGGTGAGCGAACCGGAGCGGTTTTCCATCGAGGCAAACTACTACCTGTACGCAACCGGGGAGCTGGAGAAGGCAGCCCAGGTATACGAACTGTGGCAACAGACCTACCCGAGGGCTATGACTTACACGAGCCTTGGATACATTTCCGCTAAACTCGGAAACCGGGAAAAGGCGTTGGAGGAAAGTCAAGAGGCAATGCGCCGGGAACCGAACGCTGAGATCAGATACGGGAACCTCGCCGACGATTACGTGGTCCTCAACCGCCTGGATGAGGCGGAGGCCGTGTGCAAGCAGGCGGAGCGCAAGCAGGCAAGCTGGAACTCGCTCGGGGTCCGCTACGAGTTGGCGTTTCTGAAGGGCGATACGGCACAGATGGCGCAGTTGGCAGCGGCTGCCATGGGCAAGCCGGAAACGGGAGGAGGGTCACTGGCCGGGGATGCGGACACCGAGGCCTGGTACGGGAAGTTGAAAAACGCCCGCGAGCTGACCCGGCGGGCGATGGATTTGGCCCTGCACAACGACGCTAAAGAGACCGCCGCAACATATCAGACAGCGGCGGCGCTGCGCGAGGTGGAAGCGGGCAACCGGGAGCAGGCGCGTGCCGACGCCAAGGCGGGGATGAAGCTGGCACCGAACCGAGATGTGCAAGCCATAGCGGCGCTGGCCCTGGCGCGGGCAGGCGATACGGCAGAGGCGGAGAAGCTGGCGGCCGAACTCGACAAGACCTTCCCGCTGGATACCCTAGTCCAGAGGTATTGGCTGCCCACGATCCGGGCGGGGGTCGCCTTGCAGCGCAAAGATCCCAACCAGGCAGTCGAACTATTGAAGGCAGCGAGCATGATCGAACTCGGCCAGCCCACGATGGTCACCGTATACCTATGCCCGGTGTATATGCGGGGAGAAGCCTATCTCATGCTGCACGACGGCAACCGAGCGGCAGCGGAATTTCAGAAATTCATCGACCACCGAGGACTGGTGGGGAACTGTCCCTGTGGCGCGCTGGCCCGCCTCGGACTGGCGCGCGCTTACGCCCTGCAAGGCGACACCGCCAAAGCCCGCGCCGCCTATCAGGACTTCCTCACGCTCTGGAAAGACGCTGACCCGGACGTACCCATCCTCAAGCAAGCGAAGGCGGAGTACGCGAAGTTGAAATAGTCCCCCGCACTCCGACCCGAGCGTTCAGGACCTCCTGCGCCGCATGAACTTTTCGCCCTAGGATCGCTCTCGGCCTTTGCCTTCCCAGTTTCTTACATCTGCCACCGATGCGATTTTGTCCCGCACAAGCAAACTCACGGAATCGACTGGCATTCATGGCCACAAGGGAGAAGATCCCTTCATACCACCTGAGCCGAATTGCTCCCGGGAAACGGCGTTCGACGAAATAGCTCCTCGGTCGCCAAGGGTTTAGTGATCGCTGACGGTCCTGCCACGCCGGGTACTTTGACGTTCATCACCTGGAGAGTGGACACGTGAAGGCGTAGCTTCCCGAGCCGACCTCGTAAATCGACGTGTCATTGTCCATGCGCAGGAACTTGATTCCCTCCACTTGGCCCGCTGGTTTGCCGTTTTCGCGCACGGTTTCGGCGTCTTTTGCCGGCACGTAGACAGTCGCCGTGGCGTTGGGCGGCACCACAATGTTCCAGTGAAATTCCCCACTCTGGGTCTGCCAACTGCTGGAAATCTTACCCTGCGGTGAATCGAGCGTCGCTTTGGCAAAGGTCAGTCCCGCGACCGCGCGCGGATGCATCACGATGTTCTTGAAACCCGGATGATCCGGATCGTAGTTGATGCCGGCCAGGGCTTGGTAGAACCACGCCTCGACGCCGCCGGTTTGAATCAGCAAGGCTTCGCTATTCATCCCGGGGTCGCGCGTGTCCATGTCATAGCGCTCCCAGATGGTCGTGGCGCCTTTCGAAATCATATAGCCCCAGCTCGGCCGCTTGGTGCGCGTGGCGACGGTTACCGCCACATCCGCGTGTCCCGTTTCCGTGAGCACATCCATCAGCCACTGCATCCCCAGCAAACCCACGGTGGAGTATCCCTGGTGCTGAATCATGATGTCATCCACCAGGTTCTGGATCACGCGGGGCGCGAAACTCGTCCGGCACCAGGCCCAGCGCCAGCGGCAGCACGTAGGAGGTTTGCGTCGCGCCTTCGTATTGGGCGGTTTGGGGATTGAACAAGCGCCGGTTGAAGCCGTCGTGAATCTTGGCGGCAAGGTCCGTGTAATGCGCTTCGTCCTCGGTCTTCCCCAGCCGTGCGGCCGTGCGCGCCATGAGTTTGACGTTCAAGTAGCAGTAGGCCGTGCCGATCAGGGGCGGGCTGGTGACTCCCTCATCCTTGCCCTTCGCGTCCATGGAAGCGGTGTCGCACCAGTCTCCGTAGGTCACTTTGTCAACGGTGTAATCGGGCTTCAGTTGGCGGGTGCAGTACTCCACCCACTTTTTCATGGGCGCGTAATTTGCTTCCAGGATGCGCCGGTCGCCATAGAACCCGTACTCCCAGTCCGGGATGATGGTAAGAACGCTAGGCCAGGGAATATCGCCGCTGAAGAACGCCCAGTAGTCGGGGGAAACATCCGACTGCTTGCCGTCGGGATGCTGATCCAGGAACTTGTCGTTGATCCACTTGGCGTAGAACGCCGCCACGTTGAAGTTGAAAGCCTCACCCTCGCTGTCTTTCGCCACATCGCCGCCCCAGCCCTGGCGCTCGTCGCGGTCGGGATCCAGCGGGACGCCGGTGCGCATGAACATGCGCTCCCCCCACCGCACATTGCGATAGATCTGGTTCAGCAGCGGAATGGAGCACTCAAAAGAGCCGACCGGATCGAGGTTGTTCTCCACCACGAGGCCGGCAAACTGGTCGGCGGTGACTTTCCCCGGCAGGCCCGTCACTTCCACGCGGCGGAATCCCTGCCCGCGAAATCGCGGGCTCCAGGTTTCCACGCCCACGCCTTTGAAAATATAGGTATCCGTCGCCAGCGCGCTGCGGTTGTCCTGGGAGCGCAGTGAGCCATCGGGGTTGAGGCTGTAAGCTTCCTGCATCTTCACCACGGTGCCCGCGGGAGCCGACGCGCGCAGGCGGACCTGCCCGTAAAAGTTCTGCCCAAAATCCACCAGATAGGTTCCCGGCTTGGTTTGATGGATGGAGACCGGCTTGAGCACCTGGGTGATGCGGGTAGGCTCCAGCATTTGGGCTTGCAGGCGGCCGCCGGGAGATGACATTATGTCCACCTTGTGCCAACGCAGCGTCGTTGAATCGCGGCTCATCCCACTCCTGGCACCTCCTTGCGGGCGTCGTATTCTTCGCCATCGTATTCGTTATTGGTGCGCGTCGGACCGTCAGCGGTGACCTTCCAGTCGCCGTCGCTCACCACTCGCTGGCGCGTGCCATCGGCGTATTCGATTTCGAGTTGCAGCAGCAACCTCGGGTAGCCATAAGTCTTGAAAGCTTACCGGATGCTCGTTGCCCGCCCTGGGGAGCAAAGAATCTCCCGTTGCCCAGAACCACGCCCAGGGCGTTCTTGCCCGGCTGGAGTTGGCGGGTCACATCAAACGTGACGTAGAGAATCAGCTTGCTGTATTCGGTGAGGGCAGGATCCATGATGTGATCCCCCACCCGCGCGCCGTTCAGGTAAAGGTCAAAGAACCCCAGGCCGGTCGCGTATACCATGGCGCGACGGATTGGCTTGGAGGCGTCGAACTCCCGCCGCAACATGCGCGCCGGCAAGGCGTGTGCGCCCGAGGTCGTGGGGCAGCGTCTGCGTCTCCGCCGTTCAAGCCGATCCACTGGGCTTCCCAGTCGCTCGCCTGAAGCAATCCCATGCTCCAAAGGGCGGGTTCGCTCCACGCCGAAGCCTTGCCATCCTGGTCCCAGACTTCGAACCTTCCACCAGCACATCTGGCGCGATTCCAGAGCCTTGCCCATGTAGGCAACGAGGTTACTTCGGTCGGATTTGACTTTGCCGGAATCCCAGAGGTCAGCCTTGCCGCCGCCGAGGGCTTCTTCCGTGGCGGCGACCTGAATCTGGAACGCCGTCTGTCTCAGGCCACGACCGGCGAGCGGAGCAGCTTGCAACTTCCAACTGAGCCGGGGAGTCGTGCGGTCGATGCCCAGAGGGTTTTTGAGGTACTCGCAACGCAGGTCCACGGGACGTAATACCGATTCCGCCGCCAGAGCTTGCGAGCAAATTGCCGAGGCAATAATCAACAAACACGAAGTTAGGGTAAGTTGTGCGTTTCATGCGCGCCAGTGTACCTGAATTCCACCGTCGCCGCTAGCCAATCGCTGAAAAACAGCAGAGATAGCGCGGCAGAGCCGCAAATGAAAATCAAAGGGTATGAAACCCCAAAGCGCACAGTTACGTCTGATTTATGGAAGGCCGATGGCGTGGGAAGGTTGCTGGACGTGCAGGAGCAACTCTAATCTTCTTGCTTTCGAGCAATGACTCTTGCTCTTGGAAGCGTTATTCCTCCCGATGCTTCGGGAGCGTGCAGGACTTTCTTATGACGCGCCCAGCCCTGAAAGGCCGCAGCGCTAGTTGAGGAGACAGAATGAGATTGCCGATATTGGGAGCACGAGCGCCCCTCGCGAAGTTGTTCCTCCTTTCGTTGCTTTTCCCAGGATTTCTGCTGGCGCAAAACCCCTCGGGCGCGGTGAAGCGGCCAGATTTCGGACCCCTCGGGCGCCGGCGTCCCGGCCGCCAGGGTGGCCGCGGTGTCTCCCACGGGGCAAGTCAAAGCGGGCGTGGTTCATCCGGATGGATCGTACGAAATCAATGGCCTGGCCCCCGGAGCTTATACGATCAGAGCCCATGCCAAGGGCTTCGCAGCCTTTGAGCAGCAGAATGTCCAGGTGGCCGCAGGTCAGACGGGCAAGGTTAACATCGCTCTTCAAATCGCGCAGGAAGTGGAAAAGGTGGAGGTCACCGACGAAACCACCAAGGTAGCGTAAATCCCCAGGAAAACGCCAGCGCTCTGGTGATCAAGGGAGAGGATCTGCAAGCGCTCTCCGACGACCCGGATGAACTGCAATCGGAACTGGAAGCTCTGGCAGGGCCCTCGGCAGGACCCAACGGCGGCCAGATTTACGTTGATGGATTCACCGCCGGCCAACTTCCCCCCAAAGCGGACATCCTGGAAATCCGCATCAATCAGAATCCCTTCTCCGCCGAATATGACAAGCTGGGCTATGGGCGCATCGAAATCACCACCCGGCCGGGCTCCAGCCAGTTCCATGGCCAGGTTATGGGCGATATCAACGCCTCGCCTTTCAATACCCGGAACCCTTTCGCCGTGACAGGAACCGGGGTATCACACGGATTTCTTCAACGGCAACCGTGGGCGGGCCACTCAGCAAGAAGGCCTCGTTTTTCTTCACCATCTTTCGCCGTGACATCGGCGACGACTCGGTCGTATCCGCGTATGTCCTCGACCCCGCTCACACTCAGCCAGACTCCGCTCAGCCAGGCCATCCCCACTCCCCGGACCCTCACCAACCTGAGTCCGCGCTTTGATTATCAACTGAGCACCAACAATGTCCTCTCGATTCGCTATCAGTTTTTCGACAACAATTTCACCGACAGCGGGATCGGGCAACAGACCTTGGCTACGCAAGGCGTCAAAACCCACAGCGATGAACATACCTTGCAGGTAAGCGACACGCAGGTGTTCAGCGCCAAGACGCTCGAACCAATTTCGTTTCCAATACTTGCATGATAGACGCCACGTTGGCAGCGCAGACTGGCCAAACTATTGCCCCATACCCTTTCGGTGCTGGGAGCATTCAACGGGGGTCGGCAGCTCTTCCGGAACCTCCACCGACACTCAAAACCACTACGAGGTGCAAAACCTGACCTCCTTCTTCCTCGGCAAGCACACCTTGGTGGTAGGAGGCCGCCTGCGGGACATCCAGGATTCCAACAGTTCCGATGCAAACTTCAACGGGACGTTCACGTTCCCTTCCCTGAACGCTTACCAAACGGCCGAACAAAACCTTCAGGCGTGTACCAACAGTGGGGGAACGAACTGCGAAACGAGTGGGGCCACCCAGTTTCTCATCGTCCACGGAACCCCGCTCGCTGCCCGTCAACATGCTGGATGTGGGGCTCTTTGCGCAGGATGACTGGAAACTTCGCACCAGCATGACGCTCAGCTTGGGCTTGCGCTGGGAATCGCAAACGGGCATTTCCGATCATTCCGACTTTGCGCCGCGGGTGGGTTTTGCCTGGGGTCTGAATCCGCATAAAAACGCGTCGGCGAAGACCGTTCTTCGCGCCGGCTTTGGAGTTTTCTATGACCGGTTTGCGGAAAGCCTCATACTCGAAGCCGAGCGCTTGAATGGCACGAACCAGCAGCAGTACCTGGTTCCCTCGCCAACCTTTTTCCCG
The DNA here is from genome assembly GCA_963810005.1 of uncultured Acidobacteriota bacterium. Lineage (GTDB taxonomy): Bacteria > Acidobacteriota > Terriglobia > UBA7540 > UBA7540 > Bog-366. The sequence continues at coordinate 417,451 of CAWELY010000011.1, read as the reverse complement.
ACGATCCCCAGCGTCAGCGCCCTCGCGAGCTATGCGGAAACCCCCACACGGTACGAAATTGATCCCCATTTGCGGGCTCCCTACACGATGCAGTCGGCGATGAGCATCGAGCAGCAGGTTTCAAAAACTGCTACGGTTTCGGTAACCTACCTCAATGCCCACGGAGTCCACCAACTTTTAACCAACGATATCAATGCGCCTCTGCCCGGGACCTTCCCGTTGGGGGAACCTGCAATCTCGGGACGCGCCCCTATGGCGACGCCGCCGGAAACATCTACGATTTCCAATCCGGCGGCCTCTTCAACCAAAACCAACTGATTGCCAATTTCAACATGCGATTGAGTACCAAGCTTTCGCTCGGCGGATTTTACACGCTCAGCTACGCGGACGCCGACACCAACGGCAACAGTGCGGGCTTAGTCATGAACCCGTACGACATCCGGCAGGACTATGGGCGGGCGGCATTTGACGTCCGAAACCGTGCGGTTCTGATCGGCAATTGGAATCTGCCGCATCGGGTCAGCCTCAGCCCCTTTCTGGTCGCCTCCTCCGGGTCGCCTTTCAACATCAACGTGGGCCAGGACTTGTTCGGAACAGGCACCTTCAATGCCCGTCCGGCACTCGCCGCAGCGGGCACCGGCGCCCGTGTTCCCCCTCCCCCCCACCACCATCACCAACCCCGTTTGTATTACGCCGCTCGGAACCTTCAATACCCTTCCCACGACCGCCCAATCCATCATTCCGCCCTATGGCTATCGATAATCCCGGGCAATTCACCTTTAACCTTCGGCTGAGCAAGACCTTCGGCTTCGGGAGAGAATTGCAGAGGCCGGGAGCAAATCGGGGTGGCTTTGGTGGAGGAGGCCCCGGAGGTCCGGGAGGTGGTGGTGGCCGCGGCGGTGGCGGCGTGGGCGGCGGTCTTGGTCCTGGCGGGCTGAGCGGAGGAGGTGGCCCTCGGCGGACTTTTCGGCGGGGGAACGAGCACCAATCGGCGCTTCAACCTCACGCTCAGCGCCAACGCCCGAAATCTATTTAATGACGTAAACCTCGGGCCGCGGGGGGGGATTGTCGGCACGAACGAGTTTGACCACTCGAACAATCTAGGTGGGCTCTTCGGCGGTCCTGGCGGGGGCGGGGGCCAAGCCGCAAACCGGCGCATTGACTTTCAGGCTGTCTTCGCGTTCTAGTGCGCAGCGGCAGGCTTGAACCACTTCGGGAAATCGCAGATCCCCAAGACAGGGGTCCGCGCCAGCCAACCCCAAAAGGGTTTTACCACAGAGGCCGTCGAGTAGAGAGGAAGCGCACCACATGCGGATCACGCCAGTCCAACGTATCACCGGGACGTGCACGTGGGGCGCGCGTGTCTCTTCCTCCCCCTCTAAAATTCCGTACGGTGGGTTTTCCCCAGTACGGCTTCAAACGGGAATTCCACCTTGACCTTCGTCGGTCCGGAGGGGCTCGAGCTTACACTCCGCGCCAGCTTATACGCGGCGAAAGTTCTTATCTCGGAAGAGAGCCACATGCCGTAGAGGGACTTTCGTCCAAGCGGCACTCTCCCCTTCTGACCGAACACTCCCGTCCAAAAGTCCTTGGCTCGCCAGCGGGTTATATTGTCCCGCCGGGTCTTCGCTTATTTTGACCTCATCCGAGACTCTCGGCTCCTACAGGCCGACTTATGACTTCGCCGCCCGGTCCAACCTGAGTCGACGGGTAAATCAGCCAATTCTCGCGGTCGGACTTGCACCGGCAAGACAGGCAGACTTATGGGCTGCAAACAGATGGCACGGAGAGCACACAGAGAAAAGCTGTGGGTCAAAAAAGAAGGCCCCGCGACCTCTGCCGGCGCAAACAGAAGTGCTTTTCTCTGTGATCTCTGTGCCTCAGTGGTGAGTCTTTTCTTCGAGGCCCGAGAAGAATTTCGGAGTGAGTAGTACCTATGGCGTCCCACGAAATCACACCCTAATTTGGTCCTGCGTAACCCCCTCACCCGGCGCTCTCGCGCCACCCTCCCCCCAAGGGGGCGAGGGAAGAGTCTCTAGTTCTCAGTTGTCAGTAACCTCTTAAGTCTGTTGGCGCGCCGCCTCTCTTGTGATACAAAGGACAGCTTCTGCTGGGCCTATGGCCACCTGGGGAAATGCCGCATGGACCGCCTCCTTTCTGATCCGCCAAGAGAATGCCCATGTGGCGCTGCAATCACACTTCACGCTAAAGGTACACGTTTATGAACCGGCGAAAATTTGTGCACTCGCTTGGGACTTCGACTCTTCTTTCTGCCCTGGCATACAATGATCGAGCGGCTTTCGCGGCGCTTAGGGCGGCCGGACTGCCCCTGCCCGACGGCCAGGACCCGACTGCTCCCGATGTGGGCGGCCCCGGTGCGAATCCAGCATGGCCGAGACCCATTACTCGTGCCCATTCCCACGGAGACCGCGGGGGTTTCCCCTCACGTTACGGACTTGGCGGGCGTCTGGAAATTCAGCCTCCTCCCTCCCCCGGAATTCTGGTCCAACCGCGTGGACCCGGCGGGGTGGGCCGATGTAACGGTCCCCGGCGAACTCACCGCCCAGGGACATCCGATCGCCAGAGACAGCGAGTATGCCGTACAAGCGGTCGATTCATATTCCCGCGGGCGCGAAGGGTAAGAAGGTGTTGCTGCGCTTTGATGGAGTTTACAGTTACGCGCGGGTGTGGGTGAACGGCGAGTTTGTGCGCGAGCACCACGGCGGATTCACTTCCTGGGATTGCGACATCACCGAGATCGTAACGCCGGGACAAACCGCGTGGCTCACCGTCGGCGTTACCGATCGCGCCGATGAGATCTCCTATGCCAGCAACTACGCCAAGCATTACATCGGCGGAATTCTGCGAGGAGTGAAGTTGCTTGTCCTGCCCGCGGATTACGTCTCGCGCTTCCACGTTGAGACCGACCTTGATTCGACTTACAAGGATGCGACGCTCAGGGTCACCGCGGCGGTGGCGTTTCACGACAGCGCCATCCGCCACACTGCATCTGCAATTGCGCGATCCCCAGGGAAACACCGTGGCCATCGAGCCGAGCTCCATCACTCTTTCCACAGGGAAGCCGGAGGGAGTCGTCGCCATTCCCGTCACGGATCCCGTGAAATGGGACTCCGAGCATCCCAACCTCTACACGCTCGACGCCACCGTAGTTATTGCCGGGCACGAAACTCAGAAACTCTCGAAGCAAATCGGATTTCGCAAGGTCGAGCGGCGCAAAAACCGACTTTATGTCAATGGGGACGAAGTAAAGCTGCGGGGCGTTTGCCGGCACGACACTCACCCGCTGCGGGGACGATCCGTGACCCCGGAAATCGACGAGCAGGATGCCCTGCTGCTGCGCGACGCCAATGTGAACTTCGTCCGCACCTCGCACTACCCTCCCACGGAAAGCTTTCTGGAAGCGTGTGACCGCATCGGGATTTACGTGGAAGAGGAAACGGCGGTGTGCTTTGTCAACCAAGCCTGGTCGATCGCCGCCCCGACCGAATCCAACCCCGATTTCACTTCCCGCTTCATGAACCAATTTGCCGAGATGATCGAGCGTGACCGGAGCCATCCCTCGGTCATCATCTGGTCCCTGGGCAACGAGAGCCATTGGGGAACAAACTTCGCCAAGGAGCGCGACTACGTCAAGGCGGAAGATACCTCACGCCCGGCCATTTTCTGCTACCCCGAAACTGTCCCCGCGGAAGTCGATGGGTACGACATTTACAGTAAGCACTATCCCCAGTTTGACGGAGACCTGACGAGCAAAGACTTTCCCAAGCTGAATGACGAGTGCACTCACATCGCCTGCTATGACGCCGACACCTTGATGCACGATCCCGGCGTGCGCGACTACTGGGGGCACTTTATCAAACGCTTTTGGGAAAACGCTTACACGTCAGAGGGATGTTTGGGCGGGGCGATTTGGGCGGGCTTTGAGGAAGTATTCATGCTGCCCGATTCGCCGGTCGGCTACGGACAGTGGGGGATCGTGGATGGATGGCGCCGGCCCAAACCGGAGTTTTGGCTCACCAAGAAAGCCTATTCGCCGGTGCGCATCACCGAGAACGAACTCCCCAACCCAGGCTTCGGCCAACCTCTGCTGATTCCCGTGAAGAACTGGTTTAATCACACCAATCTCAGGGAGCTCAAGGTGCTCGGCCGGGTGGGGAAGGAAGCACTTTCTCTTCCGATCATTGATGCTGCGCCTGGGGCCGAGGGCGTCATCCGTGTTCCGGCGCGTGATTGGCGTGAGGGCGAGGTTTTGGAATTGGAATTCTACGGCGCCGCCCAAACGCCTATCGATGAATTCCACCTCCGCATCGGCAAGCGCGTAGTTGCCTTCCCCGGCCCCCAAGGCCCAGCGCCGAAGGTGCTGGAAGACACCCAATCACTCACTGTACAGGGTTCAGATTTCCGCATCGTCTTCAGTAAGACCACGGGCCTCGTTTCCGAGGGTGTGTTTCGCGGCAAAAAGCTCATTGAAGGTGGGCCGTTCCTGAATCTCGGATCTACGGGCCTGCCCCCTTGGTGGCTCATTAATATGCGTCACCGCTCGATGGCGGACGAGATGGTGATCAACCTGGTGGGAGCTCACGTGGCCCTTCACGGCTCTGGACCCGGGATGAGCACGGAGTTCGAGATCGGGATTGATGGCCGGGGATTGATCACTACCAAGTACACGCTTCACGACCCGGTCGCAGGGGCCAATGAAGTTGGCCTCAGCTATGTGCTTTCCGGCTCCACCAACCAGTTGAGCTGGCACCGAAAAGCGCTCTGGTCCGCTTACCCGAATGACCACATTGGCCGGCCGCAAGGAACCGCAAGGCGGCAATCCAGTTTCGCCGCTCAAACCTACCGCCACCCGCCCGCGGGTCCCTGGTGCGAAGACACCCAGGATTTCTTCCTCTACGGGCCGAACGATCCCGGTGGCCGCGGCACGCATGACTTTCGCAGCCGCAAGGAAAACATCTGGTTCGCCTCGTGTGGCTTGGCGGATACATCCTATCAAGTGAGGGCGGAATCCAATGGCGCCGATGCCGCCCGCGTGGAAGTCCTCGCGGATGGCAAAGTTCAGTTCAACATCGATAGTATTTGGGCCTACACCGATCTTGGTTTCGGCGTGAGTATGCCTCCCATAACTTTGGAACGCGGGTATAGCAACGTGGTCCGACTGCGTCTGACGGACGGCAAGGAAGGATTTATGTCATAGCGCTATGAGCGACTCGGAAACGAAAATTCCCTAATGTGGAGGAGAAACTCCCATGACATTTAACAACCCTATCCATCCCGTTGGCCGTCGTGAATTTCTAAAGGGAATCGGAGCCGCTGCTGCTTCGGCAGCCGCCCCTCGCACTTTTGTCGCTCCCGGACTTGTTCCTCGCACGCCCAGTGACAAAAAGGTGAGAATGGGCGTTGTGGGTGGGAATTTTGGCGCCGAATTCCAATGGCATTTGGATCCCAACTGCAAGGTCACCGCGGTCTGCGACTTGCGCGAGGACCGCTTGAATCGCCTGGTGCAGCATTACGGGCCGGCGGCACAGTACAAGGATTTCCGGCAATTCCTTAAGCACCCGGAGCTGGATGCCGTGGCCGTCTTTACTCCCGCGCCGTTGCACGTCTGGATGGCAACGGAAGCCATGAAGGTGGGAAAGCATGCCATCAGCGCCGTGCCGGCAGGGATGTCCGCGGAGGAACTCGAACTGCTGCTCGAGACGGTCAAGAAGACAGGCATGAAATACATGATGGCGGAAACCAGCTACTATCGCCCCCAGGTCATCACCTGTCGCGAGTGGGCGCGCCAAGGAAAATTCGGCACCATCTTCTACACCGAGGCGGAATATCATCATGAAGGACTGATCCCACTCATGTTCGATGAACGCGGTTTCCCCACCTGGCGTCATGGCTTCCCGCCCATGCATTACCCAACACACTGCGTGGGCATCGTGGTTCCGGTCACGGGCGAGCGCCTGGTGGAAGTCGAAGCCATTGGATGGGGTGACGGGCATCCGGTGCTGGCAACCAATGAGTACGGAAATCCATTTTGGAATACCACGGGATTCTTCAAGACATCCGGGGGGCACAGTTCGCGCATTTCCGTCTTCTGGCACGTCGCCTTGCGCGGGGTCGAGCGCGGAGGCATTTACGGGGACCACATGTCCTACATTATGAGCCGGCCGGAAGGCTCACCGGATACGGTGGTCCAAATCGGCCATGAGGGCGAGACCGTCATCGATGCCAATGGCTATCCGCAAGGAGAGGTGATATGCGGAGCGTATCAAGGAGCCCACGCATTGGGAAGTTCTACCCCCAGCGATGCGCGTCCAGACGGGCCACGGAGGCTCGCATACTTTCTTGACGCACGAATTCATCAGCTCCATCGTGGAAGATCGCTGGCCCACCGTGAACGTCTATGAGGCGATTGCCTACACGTTGCCCGGCATCGTGGCGCATCAATCCGCCCTGCGAGGAGGCGACCATCTGAAGATCAAGGATTACGGCGACGCTTCGGCATAACAGGCTGCGGAAAAATGCAAGCGAACAATAAGCGAAAACCCTTAAAACCCGCGAAGGACAATATTACGCTCGCACTCGATGACCTGTTGACATGCCTACCTGATTTCGTCAAAGATAAGGTATATGAGTTTCGATTTGGGATTCCACGGTGGCCTGATGGGACAAGGCGAACCGTGCCGTTTGGTAGTCCGGAAAGAAAAGAGCCTTTCCGAAATTTTACAGTTTTCTATCGCCGGTTTAGAAATCGGCCAGCAAGTGGTCATCATGGCAGGGCCCACCTGCCTGAAAGACATTGCGCACGGGCTTAGTGAGACCGGACTCAAAACCGATGCCCTGCTGCACAGTGGACGACTGGTCTTCCTGACAGCGCCTAACTGCTTGGCCGAATTGCTCCGCCCCAGCGAACCCTTGCAGCGCAGCCCGCTGCATCGGCACGCCACGGTGATGCGCTGGGTCACGGACTGGTCGTGGGCATATGGAAATGGCATGCGACGCGGCAACTCATCCGCGATTATCAACGCCGCCTTCATGAATTCATTCGGCCGTTCAACGCCATGTCCATGTGCACCGTCCTCTGCGAAAAAGTGCAGAGGGGCGACCTGCTCGCAATGCTCGTAAACCACCGGCGGGTAGCGAAAACCGTCGAAGCAACCCGACGCGCTATGGCAGCTCACGCCTAGTCCGTCTCGAAAGCGCTTCGGGCGATGTCCACGGGGCCGGTCAACCGGCGCCCGGAGGGTACTGTTTGGGCCCTGGTTTCCGTGCGTTCCTTGGCCCAGCCGCACTCCCTAACTCAAAGACCTGCTTGGAATTCCTCCGGCACGATCAGTAATACTTTCCCGTGTAATCGGTCGGATTCGCGGGGATTCCGAAGTTATTGTCCCGTACCCCGCCTGCCCACTAAAGTTCGCGATGGTGGAAGGCCCGTGACTCGAATCCGGGGCCAGGGGTTGAACATACACGTAGTAAGTGCCACCAAACATCCGCAGATGGTAATTCCCCGAGGGATCGGTAAGTGTATCGGTAACGACGTCTCCGGTTGTGGCATCAATGGCCTCGACGTGGGCCGCGTAAGCGGCCGTTCCGCCCACCTTGACCTGTCCCTGAATCCCGGTACCGTTGGCAGTCATGGATGCACCCGGGTACAACGTTCCGGCGCCAATCATGTCATCCGTCCATAATGTCTGGTGGACCCCAATGGAGCTCGTATCCCCGTAAGGGTACATGACCGCGTGGGCAATAGCGCTATGGTCCAGACCCATCATGTGTCCGATCTCGTGCATGGCCACGGATTGCAGGTCGTACTGTCCGGTCGTGGCCGCGGAAGTTGCAAAGATGTCGTCAGGGTTGAACATAATATCAACGTCAACGATGCAGACTTCCAGAGGGCAAATTGGGTTGGGTGAGACTGATCCGCAAGGGTAGGTGAACGGGGCCGGGCCACCCGCACTATTTACCGTTACAATTGAGGCGAAGGCGATGATCCCGGTCCCGAAATCGCCGGAGGGGGACGGCAAAGCCGACCACGTTTTTGCAGTCAACCTCGGGCGCTTGTGGGAGGGAGGCATTCGCGGTTCCGAAAGTAAACCCAATGTTGGTCACTGCCGAACTATGGTAGGTGGCCGTCGCCCACGTGGCGAAAGCGTCGCTAATGACCGTGGAGGGCTCGACACCACTGCCGTTCTCGGCCATATTCACCGGCAAGCTGGTGAAGTTCAGATTCCAGGTGATATTCGGAGCCGTGGCGGGACTGATCGTCGGCCACATGGCGGCTGCATAATTCCCGGGAGTGACCTCGTAAATCTGAAAATTAGTGGCGAGCAGCACGACGGCGGAAAACACTCCGAAGATAGCCGCCCCAAGCAGCAAAAGTCGCCTACGGCTTATTTCCATCCGCCTCTCCCTCACGGTTCTCACCTCACGTTTAGGATTACATTCCTGCCGCGCAGGCTTCCATCCGATTCCTGACTGAGCGCGGAAATCTGGGCATGAACGCCGCGCACGCTTACTTCGTCCCAATGAATCGTCCAGCTTCCACCGCTCAGGACTCCCTCACCCTCCACCTCGGTTCCCATGGGAATCACCACCCTCTTATTGGGAAATAGCTGCGCCGTGGTCTTGCCGTAGACATGCACGCGGCCGACGCCGCTTGATTCCGTGTAGGCAATCGATAGCGGAATGCTGAGCCCATGGGGAATTTGAATGCCGGCGTTAACCAGCGTGGTGACATACTTGTGAAATCCCGCGAGAGGAACGGTTCCCGCCGGGTTTCCCCCACCGCTCACGACGCCCGGAAATTGCGCGAGGTTAACGGGCAGGACCACCCGCTGCTGTTTCGACGTGGCGTCCTGGTAGACCGGGTAGGCGCCCTGCGTCATCCCCACCACGTGGTAGTTGGAGCCGTCGGCAGGTTCCAGAAAGAGAACGTACTCGCCTTGCGGCCGGAAGGCAACATCTCCCGGTACGGATACGGTCATATTGCCGACGGTGCCCCCCAGTTGTCGAATTTGCACGGTGGAAGTGGCATTCCCCTTGAGCGTCTCGGAGACCTCTAAGGTCGTGATGGTCACAATTTGCGTGTGGGGGGCGTTCCACTCGCAGACTTGGTTTACCACGCGCGCCTGGACAATATCGCTGGACGCCTGGGTAAGCTGTTCCATCGACATGGAAACCATCGTGGTGGCCCCAGCGGGCGAAATCGAAACCATTACCCCCACCAAAATTGTCGCGAGAAGTAAGACTCTCATCTTCATTGCTTAGGCCCTCTACTCAACAATTTGAATTGCACCCACGTAGACTTGTGTTTCACCATCTCCGAGCGTCACGACCAGATCTCTATTTCCGAGTGCAGCAGTTCCGGACACGATAATTTGCAAAGCGATGTCGGTAAAACCGCTATTTGGAGACATGGCGGTTAGGTTGCTAATCGTCACGTCGGTAGTGCTCCCATGGGTCACGCTCACGTTCAGTCCGGATGCCAGGGCGGTACCTCCGGAGTAGGTCAAGCCCTGCCCCAGTAGCCACACGATGCAGGAAGCGTCCGAGCAGTCAGCAGTCGCTAACCCTGACCGCGAGACTTGAATTCCTGTCACGGACGCCGAACATGTGCCGCCAATACAACTGCCAACATCCGCCAGGGCCAAGGTAGGTGACGAATTGGTGGGAAGGCTAAGGTTGATGCCCGTCGCATTGGCGCCACCTCCCGTAACCTTAATTGCCGTTGGGGTGGTGCCAGAAGGACTGATCGTAACCGCCAGCGACGCAGACTGCGAAGTATCCGATTGGGTGGCGACAATGGTCACCGGGTTGTTGCCGCCCGGGATGGCAGCCGGTGGGGTGTAAGTGAATGTGGGGTATGAACCGGTGATTGTCCCATAGGTTGAGTTGCCGTTGGTGACGCCATTTACTGTCCAGGTGAGAGCGGGCTCCGCGTTCGTCACCGAGGCCGTAATGGGCAAGGTTCCATTCACAGGCACCGTCTGCGCGCTCGTAGGGCTGGCAATGGAAACCGCTACCGCCGGAGTCGGCGTCGGGGCCGACGCTCCACCACCACCGCAACCCACCATTGCCATCAGCAGGCTCAAGCTGAGTCCCAGAACACACACTCTTCGACGCAGGTCTCGTATCATTGATCCGGCTCCCACCAAACCTGAGTCGCGCTTTGATTCGTTTGAAACCATCGTACCTGACCTAATCCCTATCGCATGTAGGAACTTGTGGCAGCGTACATAATGAATAATTACTTGACAACAGTCAATTTTGGGAAGGGCCAGAGCTCGTAGGCGGAGGTGTGGAACCGAAAGATCCTTGTGTGGAACCAAAGGATCCTTGGGAGGAACCAAAAGATCCTTGGGAGGAACCAAAAGATCCCGGTGAGGAGCCGAAACCCTGTGATGTGGATTGTTGTCCAAGACCCGTTGGCCCTGCAGAGCCACCCGGCATGCCGACTTGGACTCCGAAGACTCCCATGTCAAGCCCTATGAACTCCCACTCATCATAGTGATGTGCTTTTGCCAAACGCGGATGGACTCATGATGGCTGGGGGCAGCCACGCCCACGATATATGCGCCCTGAATTCCGTTCTGGTTGCCGAAAAAGGACGAAGTGGGTCCGCTCTGGCTGGAATTTCCCGCGGACGAGTTTATCCCCGTGCCACCAAGCCCCCCTGAAATCCCATGGAACTGGATCCCCCGGAGAAGGAGCTTCCCCCAAGCGAAGAGTTTCCACCGAACGAAGAGTTTCCACCAAAGGACGAGTTTCCACCAAAGGACGAGTTTCCTCCGAACGACGAGCTTCCCCCAAACGACGAGCTTCCCCCAAACGTCGAATTCGTGGAATTATTCTGACCTATCCCCGCGGGGTTGCGGTTGTTCTGATTGCATTCAGGGGCTGGTTCTTGGAATCGATTAACACTCCTGCCGCATTCACATGAATGAATCGCCACTTCCCCTTGGGATCCATGGGATCGCGATACTCCTGGCGCAGGAACCGCATCCCATTGGTTTGCAGTAACTCCTTCACGCTCACGGGGTAGCGATTGAACTGCTGATGGAATAGCGCCACGGCTCGGGCGTACTGAGTTCCCCGGAAAATCAACTCCGCTTCGCGCTCCCGCTGTCCCTCCTGATAGACACTGGGGAGCGCCGCCGTCAAGGCAATCAACAGCAGCGTGGCCACCATCATGACGATGACCAGCACCATGCCGTCCGTCCCGCGCCCGCGCTGGCGGTCGACTACTGCGGAAACGGCAATTCGAGAGTTTTTTGGGTGTTCGCCATCTTCAACCACCACCATCGAGGAATCGATCTTCACCACCTTGTACTTTGTTCCGATCAGGTCGCCCTCGTGAACCACCACCATGTCATCGTTAGATTGAAAGTGACCATAGCTTCCTTCTTCCCTCCCGGCAATTCGTTATAACCCACGGCCTTCAAGGGGGGAGGTGGCGGGGGAGCGGGCGCAGCATCGCGGGAGGGGTGGCGGACACCTGGGGAGCTGGCGCGGGCGCGCCAGCCAGAGACTCAAAGGGATTTCGGTCCTCGTCGGGAAGGGGCCGGGAATCCAGTTTCTTCAAGGGTATCGAAGTGAATGTTCGGATCGTACTGGGCAAGGTCATCGGCAGCATGGGAGGAGCCCTTCTCCGCCCGCGCGGGTGACGCGCTCGCCGGGGCGGGATGGGCCGCGGATTTCCCCGGCTGCATGGCTCGATATTGCGTCACCAGATTTACCCCGAGGAGCAAGCACACCACACCCAGCACGACGACTCCCCATTTATTGATTCCGGCCGGTAGTTTCATGGCGTTAGGTAAAGGTCAGCATCCAGCCGCAGACTGAGTGCCCCATTATCTCCTGGGCCAATGTTGAAATCGCGAACCAGAATGAAATCATTCGCCGTTTCCAGGGCGTGGGAGAATTTCAGCAAGCCCGTATATGATCCTTGCGCATTAATGTCGATCGCCAATCGCTCCAGGGGATCGTGGTGCTCCGTGTCGAGGCGATACGCCGTGCTGGAAAGCTTTACGCCCGCTGCATCCGCCACCTTATGAATCAAATGGGCAGCAGTAGAAAAGGCCTCCCGGCGCGGGGGAATACGATTGGCGGTGAAATCCTCCAGCCCCTTCCCTGCTTGAGGCAGGGCCGCTTCAAACTTCTTCAACAGATCGACGCCGAGCTTGCTGATCCCGCACCGTTTGCCGCAATTCCTCGTGGCGGCGCGACTCCACCACCAGCTTGTTTCCCAGGGGCCGGTAGACCGCAAAGAAAACCAGCAAATCCAAAGCCACCACCCCCACACCGGCAGCTTCAACGATTCGATTTACTATTTGGCGTCGACTCTTCCGCACGTGAGTGCTCTACTCCTTTTTCTGACTTCTGGCTTCCGGCTTTGGGCTCCTGAGTCTTGCCCCCTGCTTTCTGACTCTTGGCTCCCGCCGCTTGATTTCCAACTTCTGACTTCTGCCTCCCGGTTTCTACCTTCTGACTCCCGGCTTCTGGCTCCTGGCTGCTGTCTTCTAACTTCTCCCCAGCCCCCGGCAGGTAGCGCGCTTCACAAATGATGTTTACCTGCTCGGGTTGCGAGCTTTCTTCCTGAAATCCCTGGTTAGTAATGGACACATCCTTGAAGTCAGGGCAGTCTTCCAGATCGTTCATAAACGTTTCGATGGCGTCCTCGCTTTTGGCGCTAATACCCATCCGTACTTCATAATCATCTCCCGGCTTCTTGGAAGAGGTTAGCGTTAAACCCGTCAGGTGAGCGTCATCCGGCAGAAGGTCTGCCAGCCTCGCGCTCAGTTCCGTTAGGGAAAGCTCCCTTTGGTCAATGAGCTTGTTAACAAACCGGGCCTGCCGATACAACTCGCGGTAAGCCGGGTACTCAAGCTTCTTGCGGATGGCCGCTTCCTGGTTGTGGAAATCATCCGCGCGCGCCTGGATTTCTGAAAGTTGGTGTTGCATCCCCCGGTAGTCGCGATATTCGCGGAGCGAGGCGCGACCCAAAAGGACGAACGCCGCCAATCCCACGAGGGTCGCAGGAACCGCCCACGCCAGCGCATAACTGTCCCGCAAGCTCGCCGAAGGGGAAAGGTTGAGGGTAATTCTCATCGTCGTTAACTCAGGTTTGCCACTAACCCGGCAAAGGGCATTCCGAAATGGTCAAAAAATTCGTGTTGCCCCGAGGGTAGCCCGGCAGGTGGGATGTGGTGCGCCAAGAGACGCCGCAGCGGGGCCCTAATGCCTTCGAGAGAGCTACCTCCACTTCCTGCTCCGCCGGGGGACGCGCACAAAACCAGACATTTTGTACTTGCATGCTAAGATTGTCCTGGCAAGTCGCTAAAACGCGGGCGGCCTCGCGCCCCACTTCCTCGGGATTGCTTGCCGCGTTTCCTTCCAGCGGCCGCGTTCTCCAGTAGCGCACGCGGTTTGACGCCATCACCAAGGCGGTCAATGCCCCCGGGCAGAGATGCAACAGGAGTTGCCCACCCTCCTCATCAGGAAGCAGGGGCAGCAACGCCATGCTTGCCGGCAAGACCAACGCGGGTCCGCCGTTGATACCTTCCATGGCCGCTTCGTATTCGGCGAGCACTGAGCCCCGCACGGCCACAGCCAAAACCTCCACCGCACCCGCCTGCTTCGCCAGCACCTGGTAACTCAGGCGAGCTTCCTCCGGGGCATAGGGCAGAAACTCGCGCATCCGCCAAAGCACCAAGGTCTCAGCCTCCCCGTGATCCTCGGGAAGGGTTTCAAACTGCAGCAGGGCCACGCGCGCCGCCACATCGGGAATCAACAGGCCAAGCTTGCCTCCTCCGTTCCCCACCCTGGCGCTGACCTCGGCAACCGTGCGCCGGAGCGCGGCGCTATCGGTTACATTGGACTTGTTGGCGGAAGGCGCCAGCACCCCTGCCGGAAGTTCGGCCATTACGAAGCTTTGCACCTGGCGTTTGGAGGAGTTCAGGCGCGCGGCCGCCACAAAACCCGGTTCCAGGTCCAGGGCGAAAGTCGGCGCCACAAAGCGCCCGGTGTGAATGTGCCCGTCGAGTCCCAACCGCTTTTTCCAACTTTTCCAATCCATTTACATCCCCAAATTCCGGATTCCCAATTCCGGATTCCGGACCACCTATCCCTAACCCCGAATCCCTAACCTCGGTTCTTACTCCACAAACGTAACCTTATTGATCTCCCGCAAGGTTGTCAGTCCCAACTGGACTTTTTCGAGCGCCGATTCCCGCAGCGAGCGCATTCCCTCGTCGTGCGCAGCGCGGCGAATTTCCGAGGAGGGCCGCTTTCCTAAGATAATTTCGCGAATACTATCCGTTACTGCCAGGAGTTCGCCAATCGCCGTCCGGCCGCGGAACCCCGTTTCGTTGCACTCCTGACAACCTGCCCCTTCGAAGTACTGAACGTTTTTCCACTGCTCGAGTTTCAGGCCGGATTCCTCCAGCACCTCGACGGGCACTTGCGCGGGTCGCTTGCACGCTTCACAAATCGTACGCACCAGCCGCTGCGCCAGGATGCAGTTGAGCGCCGAAACAAAATTGTAGGGCTCGACACCCATATTCAGAAAGCGTCCGAGCACGTCGACCACGTTGTTAGCATGCACAGTAGTGAAGACCAGGTGGCCGGTCAGCGCCGATTGGATGGCGATTTGGGCGGTCTCATTATCGCGGATTTCGCCCACCATGATTTTGTCCGGATCGTGCCGCAAGATGGAGCGCAGTCCGCGCGCGAAGGTCAGTCCGCGTTTTTCGTTCACCGGAATTTGCGTGACGCCGCGAAGCTGATACTCCACCGGGTCCTCAATGGTAATGATCTTGTCTTCATCGGACTTGATTTCGGAGAGTGCGGCGTAAAGGGTGGTGGTCTTGCCGCTGCCGGTGGGGCCCGTCACCAACACCATGCCGTAGGGCTCGCGGATAAAGCGCCGCAGCCGCCGGATTTCCCGGTCGGCCAATCCCAATACTTCCAGGCGCAAGGAGTGAAATTTCTCGTGCAGAGATTCCTTGTCGAGAATGCGGAGCACCGCGTCCTCGCCGTGAATCGAGGGCATGATGGAGACGCGAAAGTCAATGAGGCGGCCGCGATAGCGGACGCGAAAACGGCCGTCCTGGGGAACGCGGCGCTCGGCAATGTCGAGTTCGGACATTACCTTGATACGGGTAATGAGGTTGGACTGAAACTCCCGCGCCAAGGGCGCCATGGCCTGCTGTAACACTCCGTCAATGCGGTACTTCACCACCACGGAGTTGTCACGGCTCTCAATGTGAATGTCGCTCGCTCGCCGTTCCAGCCCCGCGAAAATGATCGAGTCCACCAGCCGGATCATGGGGCTGATGTCGTGCTCCTCCACCAAGTGCTCGAGCGAGAGGCCTTCGCCCGCGGCTTCCTCCTCGCGTATCACGTCCAGGCGAAAGTCTTCCGTGGCATCATCCAGGACACGTTGCGAGGGTTCGGTTTTCTTCAGAAAATCACGCACCTGGCTGGGCGCCGCCACCCGCACCAACAACTTCCGGTCCAGTTTGGCTTCCAGTTCATCCAAGCGGGTCAGGTTGGTGGGGTCCGCCACCACAATCACCAAGTCGTGATCACTCTCTTGCAGAGGCAGAAACTCATAGTGCAGCATCAGTTCCAGGGGGATCGTGCGCAGCAATTCGCTGTCCGGACGCGAATCACGAAGATCCACAAATTCGAATTGATAACGCGTCGCCAGCTTTCGTGCGGCATTCATTTCATTTGCGTCAACGACTGCTTCTGTCAAAGAAATCCTCCGGAATCAACAATCGGGTGATCCGATGATCGGGAGATCGGGTGAACAGAAAACCACTCCCACGCTCGTCGCTCTCTGCTCACCCGATCTCCCGATCACCCGATCTCCCGATCCTGCTAGTGCACCATCGCCGCCATGGAAAACAGCGGGAGATAAAATGCGATCAGTACGAACGCCACGACCACGGCGATCAGGGCAATCATCACCGGCCCCACCAAGGAAAGCCTGGTTTCAAGATCGATATTGACGTCCTCTTCAAAAAACTCCGCCAGCGCTTCCAGCATGCTGGACATGGCGCCGGTGCTCTCGCCCACTTCCATCATATCAAGGGCGATGGAAGGGAAGAAGCCGCTGGTGCGCAAGCAGGCGCTGAGTTCTTTCCCCGCTGCCACTTCCGTCCGCGCTTGCGCAATCGCCCGGGACAGCCAGGGACTGCTGACCGATTCCTTGGCAGTATCAAGCGCGGGAATAATAGGCGTGCCCCCTTGCAAGAGCACCGCCAAGGTGCGAGCAAACTCGGCGACGGAAAACTTCAGCAGGAGGCTTCCCACCAAGGGCAACCGGAATTTCACCCGCTCCCAGGCCAAGCGGGCCCGCTCGGACCGGGCCGCCGTCTTCAGGACCAGGCCCACACCCACCAACCCCAGAATAATGAGCAGGGAGTAGTGCTTCACTTGCATGGCGAAGGACAAAACAAAGGTCGTCAAGGCCGGCAATTGCACGTCCATGTCGGCATAAAGCTTAGCGAATTGCGGCACAATGAATTCGATCACAAAAGCAATCAGGCCGCCCAGGAAAACCAAAAGAAAGGTGGGGTAGATTAAGGCCGAAATGAATTTCTTGCGGAATCCCCGCGACTGCTTCTGGTAACTCAGGTATTGGCTCAACACCTTGTCCAGACTCCCGCTGCGCTCGCCCGCGCGCACGGTGGCGCAGTAGATCTTAGGAAAGCAACCGGTGGACTCAAAAGCTTCGGAGAGCAATGCCCCGGCACGCACTTTGTCCCGGACCGCCTCAATGGCCAGGCGCAAGGTATCGCTCCGGGTCTGGTGCGCCAACAGGTCCAGTGATTTCTGCAAGGGCAATCCGGATTTGGAAAGGGTCAGGAACTGCTGGTTAAAAATCAAGAAATCGTCCGGACGGATTTTTCCCGGACGCGACGTCCGCATTTGAAAATTCAAAATCTCTTTGGAGCGTATCGAAAAAATCAGAAAACCTTGCGCCCGCAGCCGCTGGCGGAGCTCCTCCTCGGAGCGCGCCTCCTCTGTCTGGGTTAATACACGTCCGGAGTCCGTCCCTAATTTACAAACAAACTCGGCCATAGTGAATTCACCAGCGACCAGCGAGACTTCAAAGTTGATAGTCGATAGTGGATAGTTGACAGTTGAAAGCTCAAAACCAAAATGCCTGCATTTTCCAACCACTAACTGCTGACTATCAATTTTTTCTGACTTTCAACTCTCAACTATCGATTTTCGACTCTCAGTTTTCATCTCGCAACTATCAACTATCGACTATCAACTGTTCTTATCACCAACTACTGTAGGCCGTGCCATCAAGGGACTCATCCTCTGCTCCGCTGTGCACATCCACAATCCCTGCGGTTGCCTGATCCGGACTGATGGGCACATCTTCAATATCAGTCTTCCATGTTTGGTTTGAACCCGTAAACGGGTCAACCGGAATTCCCCCCCGCAGATAACCCGCGTCCACCAAGTCATCAAGCGAAGAGGGAGGGTGCTGCTTGTCAATGGTATATTCGTCGATCAGCTTACGCATCGTAAACAAGTCATCGCGGAGCACGGCTTCGCGGGCATGAACGACGGCAAGGTGGTACATGGGCATGGCAAACGTCGCCAGGATCAAAATAATGGTGATCACCACCATCAATTCGATGATAGTGAAGCCCCAAGAGCAGTGACGAGTGACAAGTGACGAGTGACGAGACCTGACACCCGACACCTGGCACCTGACACCTATGTTCTTACCAATCCCCATACTGCGTCCCATCTAAAGCGGTTGCTTGACTCTTCGAGTACACGTCAAAAACGTTCTGTCCACCCCAGCTTTTGGAGTCGGGATCATCTTGCATGGCGCGCAAACCCCAATCATCTTTCCCCGTCATGGGGTCCACGGGAATCTTGCGAAGGTACTTGTACTTTCCCTTGGCAGTCCCTTTGACCGCCACCCCTTCGACCAAGGTCTGGAGGTCGGGGGGATAACCGTAGCTGTCCACTTTGATGGGAATCTTACCTTGGTCCGAATCACCCTTGTAACGATCAATCGCCTCGCGCATCATGCGCAAATCCTCGTGGAGCCGCGTCTCCCGGGCGCGGATGATCTGATTGCGCGCCAACGGCAAGGCCATGGTCGTCAGCACCAACAGAATCGCGATCGCCGCGATCAGTTCGATCAGCATGAAGGCTTTGTCCGAAAACTGCTTGGCCCTTTTCATCATCTTCCCTAGTTCGGCGCGCCGACTCTTACTTGAGCCGGCAGCCGGGCATTCCTTTCGCCCGGGGGCAGTCATGGCCAACTATCCGGCCCATACGGGCCACATCAGGGCTGTTGGGGCTCGCGGGGATGGAGTCTCCAAGGGACGTGCGCCCTCAGCGCCTCCGGGGCGCTCCGCGCCCCCCCCCAGGGAGCCCACGGAGACGGCAGACCCCGCGGTTGCAGCCGGTTCGGGAAGGCGGATCACCCGCGGCGTCAGCATAACGAGCACCTCCTGGTCATTCACTTCTTTGTTTTCCTGGGAAAAAAGATAACGTATCAATGGAATGTCGCCCAGGCCGGGAACCCCTTGCACCGCATTGGTCAAAGTCCTTTGAATTAAACCACCCAACAGATTTACTTCTCCTTCCTCCAAGCGGAAGTCATCTTCGATTTTGCGCTGACCGAAAGTAGGCTCTGTGATCCCGCCCACGGAAATGGACGCCCCCAGGGAGGAAATCTCAATCTTCGCGTGAATTGCAACCTCTCCGGTTTCGAGTAAATGGGGGGTCAGCTCCAGGTTCACGCCAATATCCTGAAACTGGAACTGCGTGCTGGCCAGCAAGCCAACACTTCCTGACGAACTGGTCGTTCCCCCCAGCGAAGGCAGAAAACTGCCGGTAGCGTATGGGATACGGCTGCCGATATTCAACTTGGCAGTTTGGCCATCGGTAACCCGAATGCTCGGGTTCTGCAGAATATGAGTTTTCGAATCGCTCAAGACCGCCGAGGCCGTCGCCCCAGGAAGAACCACGGCGTAATCCTTATACGTCAAGGTGTTGATTGCGGCAGAGGAGAGGCTAGTCGTGGTGCCCGAAGCGCTCGTGGTGGGCGCAAAGCCCGCCCCTGCCTGAAGTCCCGGCGTTGGCGTCCCGCTGGAGCTAATCGTGGCCGGTGTCAGGCCCAAATCGCGAACTCGGTCGCGGTCAGCTTCCACGATACTAATGTCGATCATTATTTCCGCTTTGGACCGATCCAACTCCCGCACGAGCTGTTCCGCCGCCGCCACTTTCGCCGGTGTATCCCGAATGATGATGGCATTGGAATCGGGATTGTCCATGATTCTCTGCAAACCCAACACTTGCTTGAGGGCAGTAGTAATGGCGGTGCGGTCGGCTGCCGCCAGGGGGTTGGAAAGGTGGATCGTTTTCAACACCTCCTCGTCGTAGTCCCTCCGATTGTTGGGGTTATCGGGAATGATCAGGATCGTGTTGGGAGTAACCACCTTCCAAAACGATTTGCTCTGCATCGCTACGAGTTTCAACGCATCTTCGATTTTGATACCGCTGAGGTCTTCGTTGATAGCCCCCCCCGGGTGAAAGTCTGGCGTGAAAACGACGTTTATTCCGGCAAGCTTCCCCAGGGTCTGGAAAATCTTATCGGCGGGCGCGGAAAGATGAAAGTGCGTAAGAGGGTCTTGGGAAATGGGTTGCAGCTTTACCGCGGGGGGCTGGGCAGCTTCTTCGCGTGCCTTCAAAGCGCCTTGAAGTGCCTCGGTATGTGCCTTTTTTGTCCTCGCCTGCATGGCCAGAACCCTCTCAAGCTCCTGAGCCGCAGCCTGATTGGTCGGGTCAATGCGGGCAGCCTTTTGAAATTCTCCTGCCGCGTCATCCACCCGACCTTCTTTTAGCATTTGGCGACCGTTCTTGAGGTGGAGAAGGCTGGAATTGATGCGAGCATTTTTCTCATGGAGGATATACAAGGTGTTTTCCGGGTCAGCCTGTCTCGCCTTCTCGTAGTTCACCAATGCCGTGTCCCAATCCCTCCGGTCCTCAGCCTTGCGACCTTGATTGTAAGCGACGCTGGAACCGCCTCCGCAGCTCAGGCATGAGGTGAATAATGCCAACACCCCTATTAGCTGGATTACTTTGTTGAGCATCCCTCACTCCCGTGGCCCGTATCAAAACCCAACTCTGGGACTATCGGCCGTCAAAAAAATGTGACCAAAACATCAATGGCACGCTGTGGCACTGGGCTCTAGCTCAGCCCCTGCCGACCTCCCGGCGATGTCGGGACAGGTTCCGGTCAGCGCTTGTTCCCATTCGTGCCGACTCTTCGCTCCGCTCAGGGCACGCTCTAGCAGGATGCGGAAAAACTCGAAAATAAGCCCGTTTTGCTCTACTTCGGCACCTGCAAGTCCTTTGTTTTCAGACAAGGCTAGCGTTATAGTTAGCCCGAAAAAAAGCTTTTCAGCATTCTGCTAGAGATCGACGCGGCCATGTTTTTCATCAACCTGTCTAAAAGTCATACCCGGCCAGCGGCGATTTGAGCAGATTCACGCCCAGGTCCGTGAGAACCGAACTGCCTGATGCATCCGCCTCATGGAAGGTTTGTGCTTTTGCCCACCCCAGTACGGGATAATGCAAGTATCCATACAACTTGTTGGATGCAGGTTTGCCGCCGGATTCTGTCTGGGCAGAAAGGAAGTTTCCTGCGTGCTGACCCGGGGACACCTTCACCGCCAGAACCAATAGGGGATCGACACTGGTGGCCCGATACTCGTCCGCAAACGTGTCCCCCTGTTTCACTAAGTACACTTCGTTCCCCTCTGCTACAACGGCTTGCAAATCCCCATCCTGTGTCTCGACGTAGCCAAGCGTCTGGAAAACAACCGTGTTGTTATCGGCTGTAGCTGTGGTTTGCTTAAAGGAATGAGCGGACCTCTGCCAGGGCCATCTTATCGAATGGGCTTGCGCTTGTCGGGCTTTCGGGTTTTTGGGGGGGTACGACACCAATTCAGATGGAACGTCGTCAGGCAGCTTCTGAGACACTTGGCCAGACTCATTGGAATTGCAAACAAAACAGTCCGCGTTTGAAACCTCAGGGTGCCCTGGCTGTGCTGAAGCTGAAAGCAAGCCTGGCGGTGCTGCGAACGAAGGCGGAGGCGCCTGCGTCGGCAGCTCCTCCACCGCTTCCACGGCGTCGGCGGAAACGCTCACCGCGCGGTAACGCCCGGCGAAACGGTCACCTTGTCGGACAATATAAATTTCGTCGTCCTGAGAAAGAACTGCCGCGATTTCCCCATTGCCTTTTACGACGAAACCAAGGGGTTTGATCGATACCGAGTGTTTGGTCAAGCGATCAGTTGACCCACTGGGCTTCTGCGCAATGGTAGGTGCGGCCGAATTGGTTGCCCCGTTCATTGATCCAGCGGCTGGGCCAGCCAACCCCAGTCCTAGCCGGCCAAGTGCCGAAGCCTCGGCTGGACCGGGGGCAGGGATTCGGAACCTGATACGATGCGTGAGCGATGGCCGTAGATAGAGGCGGCGTTGATCTTTCCCTAGGATGAACCGGAATGTCGGGCGTTACTCCCCGGGTCGAGATGACCGCTGCCGCAGGGATGGTCGAAATCTGGGGAGGTGATGCCCCTGCCGGAGAATCGCCAGGAAGAGCGACTTGGGCCATGGTTACCGTAGGAGTCTGTGGGACCAAGCGCACCGACTCCCCATCCGCCACCACGGTTTCAACCTTGCCGTCCGCCATCTGCACAAACCCCAAAGAATCTGCACCCGGGTTAGCGCCTGGCGGTGGCGCACTTGGATTTTCCCACGCGGAGCTAGAGCGAGTGCCGGGTTGAGCCGAAACGGAAGTCCCTGGCGGATTCTGAGGCGGTGGGACGGCGCGCGCAGCCAACTCAGCGGAATCAGCGGATCTTATCCCCTTCGAGCTGCGCCAAATCCGGACACCGCATCGATGAGACCCGCTATGTTATCGTTGGTAACCACCCATACCGGCTTGCGCGCTTTGGCCCTCTGCGCTTTGAGCTGGCGGGCGATTTCACCCAAGGAGGTTTCGTTGGCTTCTGATATCCGCGGCGCGTAACAAATCCCAGCGGCCAGACAGGCGAGCGCGAATCCCAGGGCAAGAACCTTTACACGTATCTTCATAAGACCCTTCCTTGGGGGCGGCGAGGATTCGGCGCCGCCAGGTTTAGCCGTTGGGAATTGCACCAGGGTCTCTATCGATGGGCTCGACTGAGTCAGGACAAAACTTCCTGACTCGGAACCGGCCCGCGAGGAGATCATAGATAGGAACGACGTCGACTTCGTTTTCTTGCAAAATAATTGCTGCAAGCTGTCCCCTGGCCTTTTACCAGTAACCCATTGCCTTATATATTGTCGGAACCGGTGGGGCCGATGAGATATTCTCGACCGCAACCAAAACTCTTACGGCAACACCGAACACCAATCTGACGAGTTGATTGACCATCTTCACGTGTGACCTGATGTCTTTTGTGGCTCAAATATCATAGCAGGGGTTGCACAAAATGCAATCCGCGAAAGCCTAACACGGACTTCCTGTCACGTCAAGTGTAAGCCACAGCCTGTGGTGTCCTTTTTGTCTACTCCCCCCATCTAGTGGGCGCTTCGCAACCAACCCCAATATCTTGTATCGAGTACCTTCTCAGTTTGATTCGACAGCGTGAAGCATTTCTTCCATAGACCCCATGTGGCCGGTTACTCGCACTTCCATTGCGGGCGTGCAGCGGAGCGTCTGGTGAACCCGCCGCTACGGCTAAGGGGTGAGGAAAGCCAGCCGCTGCCACCGGGCGGGCAAAATACGCGGGGAACCTCTTTAGGCGGTCACAGGACTGGTGATATGATAGCCGCCAATCTTTCAACGGAGAGGAAACTTCCATGGCCAAGGTTTTGCGCTGTCGTGATGTAGGAATGGACTGCCCCAAAGAAATGCGTGCCGAAAACGAAGAGGAACTGTTGAAGCTTGCCGCCGAGCACGCGGAGAAAGATCACGGCATCTCCGCCGCGATGATTCCGCCCTCTATCCTGGCGATGGTCAAAGCCGCCATCAAGGATGAGTGACCCTTATGAACACCTGGGTTTTCCCGGCAATCTGGCTGGGAGCGAATCCGTTGCTTGACGTCTGGCGAAGTTTCCAGCTCACTGCCCACCGCGACGACTTGCTTGCAATCACCATCGTCATTGTGGGAACGGCGGCGGTGCTGGCCCTACTCTCACGCCGCCAGCGCGTGCATGTTCACGCCGCGCTGGTGATGTTCGCCCTGGCGCTATTCCTCATCGTTTTTTCCGCCATCCCGGCGGGGCTCGGATGGCTGCCGGCGTCCAATGCCCTGCACGCCGCCGGACTCTTATTGGTGGGCTTTACGCTGGTGAAGCTCGCCAGCATCATCATCTTTGACGTCGTCCTGTGCCTCACTCCCCTTTCCCCGCCCCAAGTGCTGCGCGACCTCCTAGTGGCAGGAGGTTACACGGGCGTAGGACTGTGGCTGCTCTCGCGCAACGGCGTGACCCTCTCCGGCATCGTGGCCACTTCCGCGGTCATGACCGGAGTCATCGTTTTTTCGCTGCAAGACAGCCTCTCCAACATTTTGGGCGGGCTGGTGCTGCAAATTGATGAGAGCTTCGCGGTGGGCGATTGGGTGAAAATCGAGCAGACTGCGGGCAAGGTCAAGGAGATTACCTGGCGCCACGTCGCCATTGAGACACGTAATTGGGACACCGTCATTATCCCCAACAGCGTACTGATCAAATCCCAGGTCTTAATACAAGGGCAGCGCTCCGGGCAGCCGCTTCAGGAGCGCCGTTGGGTCTATTTCAATGTGGATTTCCGTGTGCCGCCCACCGAGGTCATCCGCGTGGTGACCGATGCCCTGGTGACCGAGCCCGTGGAAGGCTCCGCCGTGGACCCTCCACCCAACTGCGTCTTGATGGATTTCAAAGAGAGCTACTGCTTGTACGCGGCCCGCTACTGGCTCACCGACTTGTTAAAAGACGACCCCACGGACTCGCTGGTGCGCTGCCGCATTTATTTCGCCCTCCAGCGCGCGGGCATCCCGCTTTCGGTTCCCGCTCTAACCGCTTTTGTGGAATCGCGGGACCAGGAGCGCGCAGAAGCTTCACCACGAGCACGAGATCGCGCAACGGCTCAGCGCCCTGGACCTGGCGCGGGTTGAGCTATTCCGCGAAATGAACGATGATGAGCGGCACGTGCTGGCGGAGCGCCTGCGCTACGCCCCCTTTATGAAGGGGGAATTGATGACGCGGCAGGGTGCGGAGGCTCACTGGCTGTACCTCCTCACCAAAGGATCGGCCGAAGTGATTGTCTCCACCGACGCCGGCGTGCACAAGTCAGTTAACATCCTGCGCGCGGGCGACTTCTTCGGCGAAATGTCGCTGCTCACGGGTGAACCTCGCAGCGCGTCGCTTAAGGCGCTGGAAGATTCCGAGTGCTATCGCTTGGACCGGCAGGCGTTTGACGACATCTTGCATGGCCGCCCGGAAATCGCCCATTACCTCTCAGAATTGCTCGCGCGCCGGAAAGTTGAAATCGAAGCGGTTCGCCACGACTTGGATGCCGCCGCCCGCGCCGCCATGATGCACGGGCAACAGCAAAGCATTTTCGACAAAATCCACAAGCTTTTTGGACTCACCCCCGCACCCGCTAAGGCCGATAAGCCGTAGGCAGCGAGCGACTATTGCGAGTCCCGGCGCGACGGGAAAATTGGGAGGCCGCCTTTAGGCGGGCAGCTTTTCGTAGCGGCTGGCTTTCCAGGCTGCTTGGCAAGAAAGGACTGCCGCCCTCCCGCCCCTATCGGGACAGGTTCCGGGCGCCGCTCCGACAACCAACGCACCATGAGGGGACTTGGCTGCTTTGTTCCCCATGCTACAATAGACCCAATCCATTGGTACTAACTCTGCAAGGGGAAGGTGTCTATGCGCCACCGGCCGCTAAAATCTATCTTGATGCTGATCCTCGTTCTGGTTCTTGCGGCGCCCGCAGGAGCGCAGCAGAAACCCTTTACCCAGGAACAAGTGCAAGGCTTGGTACGCGATGGACTCGGGGACGAGGCCGGCGCCAAGCTTATCGCCCAGCGAGGCATTGACTTTGTGCCCACGGACAGCTTCCTTCAAATCCTCAAGTCGGCGGGCGCAAGCGATGCATTCCTGCGAAGCTTTGCGTGCGGCGAAGCCCCCCGAGGCGGCGGGTAGCGCAGCCACAAAGCCCCTGACCCAGGTTCAGGTCCTCTCCCTGGTTGCCGGGGAAGTTCCCAACCATCGCGTCGCCCTGCTGGTGCAAGACCGCGGCATCGATTTTGATCCCGGCGACGATTTTTTCCGCGAACTCCGACTCGCCGGCGGCGACGACGAGCTCGTTGACGCGCTCAAAAACGCCAATGTGACGAAGCCCGAA
This sequence comes from uncultured Acidobacteriota bacterium, assembly GCA_963810005.1. Classification (GTDB taxonomy): domain Bacteria; phylum Acidobacteriota; class Terriglobia; order UBA7540; family UBA7540; genus Bog-366. The sequence goes on along the minus strand of CAWELY010000011.1, from coordinate 392,007 downwards.
AGTGTCGACCCTACCCTTCAGGCCCGCCAGGCGGAAATCCGGCAACACACCGCGCGCGGAGCGGAACTCCTGAAGAAGCAGCAATACGCCGACGCCGAAACCGAGTATCGTGCCGCGCTTCAACTGGATCCTCAGAACGCCGACCTGCACGTCAGCCTGGGAATCACCCTGGGGCACAAGGGAGATTGGGATGGGCAGATCGCGGAGGAGCGCGAGGCCTTGCGCCTGAACCCCAATAACGATCGCGCTCACCTGAACCTGGGCGTGGCGCTTTCGCAACAAGGACGATCAGGAGGGAGCCATTGCAGAATATCGCGAAGCCATTCGCTTGAACCCCAACAATGACCTGGCGCACATCAACCTGGGGAATCGGCTTGCGCATCAAGGGCGATTGGGATGGCGCCAGCGCCGAATATCACGAGGCAGTCCGCCTGAATCCCAAGAATGAGCAAGCGCATCTCAACTGGCGAGTACTTTAGATGCACAACAAGGATTGGGACGGCGCCATCGCGGAATATCGACGAGGCCCTCCGGGTGAACCCCAACAATGACCGACCCATGTCAGCCTCGGCGTGGCGCTTTCACAGAAAGACGATCAGGACGGAGCGATTGCGGAGTATCGCGAGGCCATCCGTCTGAACCCAAGCAATGCAGCAGGCCCACATCAATCTGGGGAATAGGCTTTCGCACAAGAATGATTGGGATGGCGCCATGGCGGAATATGAGCGAAGCGGTGCATTTGAACTCCAACAATTGCGCCGCGCATTATAGCCTGGGCACGGCGTACGAACACCAGGGCAACCGCCAGGCCGCGTTGCAGGAATATCGCACCGCCTATGAACTCAATCCCAAGAATGCCAACTACCAGAAGGCCTACGAGCGCCTATGCTCGCAAGGAAACAAGGAATAGGTGTCAGGTATCAGGTGTCAGTAATCAGGTGTCAGGTGCCAGTGCCAGCAGAACCCTGATACCTGACACTTGATACCTGCCTTACTTGCAGTGGTCGCACAGACCGCCCGCTTCCACGCGCACCGTGTCGATGCGGAATTGCCGCTCGCGCTCGATCTGGCCTTTCAACTTTTCGAACAGGGAACTCTCAAACTCCTGAATGCGCCCACACTTCACGCAGGCCAGGTGGATGTGGTCGCGCGTCGTTTTCGCTTCATAGTAATGCTTCCCGCCTTCCAGGTGCATCAGGTCCAGTTCATCCACCAAACCGTGCTTCTTCAGCATGGCCAGGGTTCGATAAACGGTGACTTTATTGATTGTGGGGTCCTGCTCCTTGGCGCGCTGCCAAAGGCCCACCGCGTCCAAATGGCCCGCTGCCCCTTGAATGATCTGGACTAACAGGCGACGCTGGTGCGTCATCCGCACCCCGCGCGAAACCAACTCCTGCTCAAGAGGCCGACGCGAAACGCGCCCTTCTTCGTCCATACTTCCCTCACCGCCTTGGAGTGCCGACTTCATCTCTCTAGTTTGGCTTTGCGGGTACGACCTGTCAACGAGTTTCCCCTGAGTGAAGGCGGGAGGCGTGCAGAATAGGAAAGGAGATCGAAGGGAGAAAAACAGGTGTACACTCATGTCCAAAAGAGATCCGCGTGGAGTTCCTGTTTATGACCCTCCCAAGGATCGAGGTTCTTCCCAAGGAAGCGAGCCATTCAAGGAGAAAACTGATGAGCCGGCTTTGGATAGCACTGCGGTCAATTGTTTATGTGACGTTGTTCCTGGCGGCATGGGGATGGGTCGCGCTGATGTGTCGTGCCTTCGACAAGTACATTCCGCTCCGGATCCCTGGCTGGTTAATTGCTCCGGGTGTCGTGCTGTTCCTGGCGGGCGCCGCCCTCGCCCTCACCACGATAGTTTTCTTCATCTTCGAAGGCCGCGGCACGCCGGCGGTGTTTGATCCCCCGAAAAGATTCGTTCCGCACGGCCCTTATAGACTTGTCCGAAATCCCATGTATATCGGCGGCGTCTCGATGCTGCTCGGATGGGCCTTCTACCTCACCTCCGTCGCGATGGCTTTGTATCGCAGTGGTGGCATTTCTACTTATTCACACCTTCGTGGTCTTCGCGGAAGAGCCCGGCCTGCGAAAGAGATTCGGGCAGGAGTACGAGGACTTATTGCAAGACCGTGCCGCGATGGATTCCTCGCCTTACCCGTCGGCATCTTCCAACCTAACCTGCGGGATCAACTCTTGCACGGCGGCCAAATCCGCCACTTTGGTTCCTTCCATGGCCACGGTTGCGGCGCTCGCGGCGACGGCCATGCGGAAAGCTTGGCGGAAAGGCAGGCCCTCGACGGCGGCGTAAGCCATGGCCGCCACCATCGTATCGCCCGCCCCCACGCTGCTTCGCACCTTGACGGCCGGCGGCGGGGCGAACAGGGCATCCTTCCCGGCCACGCCCACGGCGCCCTCCGCCCCCAGCGAGATCAAAACCTGCTCGCTTCCCATCCTCATTAAGGCCCGAGCTGCTTCCACCAGTTCGCGGCGAGTTCGCAAGGTGCTCTTCAGAAGGTCTTCCACTTCCGCGCGGTTGGGTTTGATCAAGATACGGCCCGGCGGCAAGTCCATGTTTCAGCCCCGGCCCGGCGGTGTCCAAAAAACACTTGGCGCCATGCGCCTTGGCAGTGCGAATCAAATCCGCAAAGATCTCCGGCGGCGCATCGGGCGGCAGGCTTCCGGAAAAAACCATCACTTCGCAATGCGGCGCATGCGCTTCAATCTTCCGCCGCAATTCCTCCAAGTGTTCAGCGGTGACTCGAAAGCCGGGCTCATTCAGCTCGGTCTCCGTTCCCTTCTCGGGATCATGGATCTTCAGGTTGACGCGCGTCTCGCCGGGGACATTGACGAAGTCCGCGGGAATTCCCTCGGCGCTGAGGGCGTCCAGGATGAAGCGGCCATTGCTGCCCGCCACCAATCCCAGCGCGCAAACCGCGGAGCCCAACCGCTTGAGGGCTTTCGCCACGTTGATTCCCTTCCCGCCAGCGTCCACGCGAGTCACTTCGCCACGGTTGGTTTTCCCGATTTCAAAACCTCGAACGGTCACGCTCTTGTCGATCGCCGGGTTCAAGGTGACGGTTGCAATCATTCATCATCCTAACCAAGGTTGATTGAGCAGGTGTAACTCGGACCTGTTCTGTAGGCCCACGGCTCGACCCTCAGGGGCAAGGAAAAGCCGCGGCCCTACAAAACCGGTCCGCGCTACCCTTCCTGACGGATTTGCGCTGCGCGGTCGAAGATCTCTTCCCGGCTGATCCCCGCCTCATGGTACATGGCGAAAATGTTTTCATTAGGTGTTTCCGGGGGGATGGTGTGCGAAGCCGCCAGGATGTAGCCGCCTCCATCGCGCGTCATGCCCTCGATCAAGCGGGCCGACGCTCGCCGCACGTCATCGACCGTGCCGGTGGGAAGGACACCTTGGGTATCCACTCCACCCATAAAGGCCATCTTGTCGCCAAATTCCGCCTTCAATTCCAGCGGGTCCATCCCCGGGCAATTGCACTGCACGGGGTTGAGCACGTCGATACCGATTTCGATCAGGTCGGGAATGATGGGCCGCAGGGCGCCGCAGCAATGGTAGGCCACCCACAATCCCCTCGCCTTCCCCACCGCTGTGATGCGCGCCAAATGCGGTTTAATCAGCGCGCGCCAAGTCGCCGGGCTCATCAGCATCGAAACCTGTGAGCTGACGTCATCACCCGTCCACAGCCAATCCAGTTCAAACCGCTCCAAGGCGGCCCACGAGAGCTCCAACGAGAAGTCGGCGCAGCGTTTGAGCATTTCGTTCGCGAAGTCCGGATCTTCCACCATATCCAGCAGCGCCATTTCGATCCCACGCAGCCGCCAGTACATTTCGTAAACGCAGGGAGAGACGTCGCAGCCGATGAAGTAATCCCGCTGATGAGCGACGACCGGCAGCATCAGCCCCATCAATTCCTCCAGGTGCTCGAGGGGGAATTGATAGCGAAGGACCTCCTCTCGACTCGCCCCGGCGAGTGGAAATCCGGTAATCTGGTTGAACCCGTATTGCTTGGTCCATTGCACGCCCCAAAGGTCCACGTGCGAATCGCCCTCGTGCTCATGAACGATCCCTTCCATGGCGTAGTTGTTGTTCACCCAGGTCTGCCGCACGTCATCTCCCATGGCCTCGGCCACGCGGGATGTTGGAATTTCCAGCAGTCGGGCAAGCCGCTGGGCAGTTTGCGGATGGAACCACATGAAGACGGGCAGCCGATCAACAGGCTCCCGTCTTAGGGCGGCATGGACACGTTGCTTTGAGGTCATAGGCTAAGCCTCTAAAATCGGCTGATCCGAAATGTTTGCACATTCGGCTGTAGCGGCGGTCTCCGACCGCCGTCGTCGATCGGAGATCGACGCTACAATCCCGGCGCGCTCACAGCGCCGACTACAGGGCAATGCCCAAGAACTTATGTCGTTCTGTAGAGGGTGGCGACCTGCATTCTTGGGCATTTTATCTGTCCCAAAGCCGGTATTTCTTGCAAAATGCACGTCAGTTCGACGCAAATGTCCGAATCTTAGACATAAATGGCCGACTTTTTTCACGGGCACTTTGTCCGAGATTTATTTGTTTTCATACATATACCGGCTTCGTTCGTATTTTTCTAACATCTTTTTTTTCTGTATTCCCCGGCGAACCTTCCCGAAGGCATTGATAAGGCGGCAGATCCGGGTTAAGTCCTTCATGGCGGGCGAAAGATCTTTTTTGTGGGGCATCTCCCGGGTTCCGCATTCGCCTTCGACGATCCGGGCGAAGGAGTCGTCTTCGGTGGCACAGGGACTCCTGCCTGTGTCCGATCGCCCGGGCGCGGAGGGCTGGTTCACTTGCCGCACATTCATGCTTCCCGTTTTTTGGTCACGCGACATGCAAACCCCTTTCTGGGGACAGCCGGCGAGGGGCAGGAGCGACCCGCCCACTGCCTTCACCACGAGGCTAGCAAGAGCCCAGCTATGTTGTCAAGTAAATTCTGGCGCAATTTCCTGCCGGCAGGAAAAGATTTTACAAATCCCGCCCCCAATTTCCTACCGGCCGGAATTTCCGTTTTCGGAATGGCCCAAGCTGGGACAAGACGTCCGAGGCTTCGCCGATTCCATCGCCCCAACCCGCGTTCCTCGCCCGCGCCAGATGTGTGGGTATGACCGTTTATGGTCAATGTGATTTGTGTCGGAGGTGACTTTCTCTGCCTCTCGGTTCCCCCACTGGTCACCCGCCGTTTGGCACATGCGCTGGTATAATCAGCCGATGCGTATCCCCACCGCGCGCCTTCGCGAGTTGCGAGCGAGCCCCACGGAGGCGGAAAAGGCCGCGTGGAACCTGCTCCGTGATCGTCGATTGGGCGCGAAATTTCGCCGTCAATTCCGCATCGAAAACGGCGTCCTCGATTTTTACTGCTTCGAACATCGGCTGGCCATTGAACTCGATGGCGGCGTCCACGCTCAGATCGACCAGATGCGCAAAGATGCCGCCAAAGAAGATTATTTGCGCACGCTTGGCATTCGATTGTTGCGCATTCCGAATGCGATGGTGCTGGAGCACCCGGACGAGTTCGTGCGGACGGTTGTGGGCGCGATGGGGGCGGTGGCGGAAAAGGCGAGGAAGTGACCCCTCACCCGTCCCGCCCCCGCTGGTGAAAGCGCGCGGCGCGGTCCACCCTCTCCCCGGGGAGAGGGAAAACCAATTTTCAGCGCGCCGGTGCGTGCGCTGATTTTTCCCCTCCCGCGGGGAGAGGGATGTTGTTCTCGGCGTGCGCGTTCGCGCCCCGCGATGATTACCACCTTCTCCGAGGGGAGAAGGTGGACCGCGACAGGCGTTCTCACCAGCCGTCGCGGGCCGGATGAGGGGTCACTTCCGTGCACTCGATGACCAACTGCCCGCCACGCACAATCGCGGTTAGGGCGTTTATGGTCAAAGTGCCCGGCGTGGCGTAACTCAGGACAATTCCTAAACCCTTGGCGGCTGGCGCAGAGCGAGCCCAGATCTGCGATTCAAGTCACCTAATCCAACCAGAATCGCGGGGCTGGGCCCGCCCTGCGCCAGCCTGCCTTTCCGTGAAAGAATCGGCCCCCACTGCATAAATGGTATCATTCAAACGCCATGTCCTTGACAGCCAACGAACGACTGATTCCTATTAGGGTGAAGGTCGATAGGGCCAAAAAGCATCTTGCTGAATTTGAAGCCGAGGCTTCGAAATTCCGGGAGACCTATTCGCATGTAGTCGGACCCAAGAGAGATCCTAAGACGGGGAAGCGCCGTATTGATATCCTTCTTGTTAAGGTTCCCGTTGCCTCGTTCACTCTGATTGCCATTGCTGGAGATGTTATCCAAAACCTTCGAAGTGCCCTCGGTCATCTAGCATATCAACTTGTGCTCATAGGCAGTCCGGGAGTCGAGCCCAGCCAGGAGGTTGGCTTTCCGATTTGTGCTAGCGCCGAGATTTACGAATCCGCGAAGGGGCGGAAACTAAAGGCAATGCGGCCCGATGCGATTAAGAAAATCAACAGTGTCAAACCCTATAAAGGTGGGAATGATGCATTGTGGAAGCTCCACAAGTTCAACAATATCGATAAGCACAGAGCTCTCCTCACGATTGGAAGCGATTACTTGATGCGGGGCGTTGGATTCAATGGAGAGTTTTGGGTCATAACTGACGACCCACACTTCAATGGACTTTATCCGGCTGAAACGGACAAGAATCCTCAACTCGCCCTACAGAAAACGCCCGGGAAGTCGGCGGATTTTGAAGTTGAGCCGCTTCTCCCAGCGCTTCACCGATTGGTGGATTTTATCGACAAGCTCATCACCGACTTCCTTCCCCTTCTTGAGTAAATCTCCTTGTGCCTTTAGCTCGTTTTCAGAAGGGCATCGCCGGGATGCGGTCTCTCAAACGTCTGTATTTGGCGCGATGATGCCACAGGAAACGCGTCGACAGGGTAGCCCGGGAGGCAGGGGTGGGGAAACCGCTACCCTCGGGAACAGGGGGAAAAGGACGCGACAGATCACGCCTTGCACTAGCCTTGCGCCTGACTTCCAGATAAGCCCTGGTAAAATGCGGCCCTCCTTCTACCCGACCGCTTGATGACATGGCAACCTTCCCGCGGTCATTCCGTCCGGTCCGCCCTGTCCTTGGCGGATTCATTGCTCCGATTCCGAATCGCCCGCCGCCACTTGACGGTTTGTCGAAATTAACCGGCCAATCTTTTGAATGAGGCCTGTAAGAGCTGAAGCTGAGAAGCGTTATTCTTCTCCAGTTGGGTTTTTTCTGTTCAGGAGGAGGGGCTCCGCTTCCGGCTGCGATCTTGGCGGGTCAACACCAGGAGGGAGCCCCCATGAACTACGATTCTTTTTATCCCACTTTCTGCCCCGCCAGACAAGATCGAAACCGATTGGGCTCGCGACAGCGAGAACGTCCTGCTGCGGCGATGTCCGGTTTGCGAGCGCGATTCCATCATTGGTCACGGTCGCCGTCGCAAGCAGGCACACGATGAACACCATGACTGGATTGGGATTCGACGCGGCCTTTGCCAGGTTTGCGGAAAGACTTTCACCCTGCTTCCCCTGCTCTCTCTCCCCTACACCCACTACAGCTTGCTGGCTCGCTGCCAAGCACTGCGGCGGCGTTGGGAGGAGCACTGCGCGTGGGAAGAGGCGAGGCCTACGCTGAAGGACCCCGATCGGGTGCCCGATCCCTCCACCCTCCGCCGTTGGTCGGTCGGCCTGGACCGCTCCCAGGCAGCGTCTTCGTTTCGACGCCAAACGTTCATCCGTCTGGCGCATTGGTTGGGGTGCGGTGACGCGGCCGATCCTCGGGCTGGTCCGTTATGGCCACTGACCCCAGTTCTGCAGATTCTCTGGCCGCTGCGGCGCTGAGAAGTTTTCTGTTTCCCCCACCATCCTTGCCTGGGAACGCTGCCCCCTTTCTCTTAGGCTCGTCTCCAGAGGCAAAAACAGCGCCATGGGTGAGGATCTCGAAAAACTCAAACAGCGCCTGCCCCTGCTGGAGTATTTACGGCAGCAGCATTGGACCGCTCGGCCGACCGGTCACGGCGGCGAGTTCGTGGGACTCTGTCCGTTACACCCGGAGACCCGGCCTTCCTTCTATGTCAACGCCCGCAAAAATCTCTTCTACTGTCATGGCTGCGGCCAGGGCGGCGATCTGATTCGCTTCGTCGAGTTATCCCAACACTTGTCCTTTCACCAAAGCCTCACCTATCTCGAACAGCACAAGGCTGCGGCGAAGGCGGGCACCATGCTGAAGGAGACGGCGGCTTTCTATCACCGCCAGTGGCCGCATTACCCGGAAGCCCTCCGTTATCTCCAACACCGAGGAGTGCACGATGCCGCGCTCCTGCAAGAACTGCACATGGGTTATGCCCCCGGCGGGAGCTTGCGGAGTCATCTCACCGCGCAAGGCTATTCCCTCGATCTGCTGCGGCGCATCGGCGTGGTTAACGCGCAAGGCCACGACGCCTTCTACCGGCGAGTAATTTTTCCCTGCTACCAGGAGGGGGGTGTGGTCAACCTCTACGGCCGCAGTCTGGACACCGCCTTCGCCCATCGCTTCCTCCCCGGCTCCAAGGGCGGCTTGTTCGCCTGGGAAGCGGTTCGTCAGTTCCCCAGCGTGATTCTCGTCGAAGGGATGTTCGATCTGGCGGTGTTGTGGCAGGCCGGTTTCCGCCACACCACCTGTGCGCTGGGCACGCATCTTACCCCGGACCAGTTTCGCCAACTGTGCGACCGCCCGCGCACCGTTTATCTCACTTTCGATGTCGACGCCAACGGCAGTGGCCAGCAGGCCGCGCAGGCCTTAGCCCCTCGTCTCCGGGCGCAAGGCATCACCACTCGCCGCGTCATCCTGCCCTCTGGCCACGATCCTAATTTCTTCTTCGTCCAGGGCGGTGACGCGCGACAGTTCCACTCTCTCTTGGAGGAAGCCCTACCATGAGGTTCCATGTCATCCGCTCTCAGACCCCCAACCCCGCCCAAAGTCCTCTTCGCGTGATCGAGCACGAAAGCGGCCGGGAGGTCGGCTGGGTCAATCGTTACCTCGACCGCGAGTATGTCCGCCGCCTGGCGGACACCACGCTGCGCAGTTGCGCTTACGCTCTGTTGCACTTTGTGCGCTGGTGGGAGAGTCTTCGTCATACCGGCGACGTGCTCGAAGGTGACCTGACGAAGTCGACGCTCCTGGATTATCTGAAGTTCCAATGCAGCCACCAACCTGCGTTTTCCGGTTCCACCATCAATGACCGCATTGCCGTTGCCGAGCGCGCCCTGCGCAACGAGTTCCCCGACGCCCCCGACCCGATGGCACCGGGCTTTCAGCAAGCCTATCTGCGGCGTGGACCGCTGGGGGTGGGCCGGTCAAGGGTAGCGATAAGCCGGTTGCGAGTCAGAGTGCCCAAACGCCAGATCGTCCCGCTGTCCGTGGAGGAGGTGGCACGTTTTTGGTCCAGCTTCCGTACGGCGCGGGACTTGGCCATCGTGGGCTTGATGCTCCTGCACGGACTGCGGTCCGCCGAAGTCTTGGGTTTGAATCGAGGACGACGTGTTGCTCGCCGAAGCCCAGTTGCGCGTGCGCGGCAAAGGTCACAAACTGCGTTTTCTGCCCCTGGCCCCGGAAGCCGTGCAACTCCTCGATCACTATCGGCGGCTGGAGCGGCCTCATCCCTGCACGGCCGCACTCTTCGTCTCGCTCAAGGGACCGGCGCGCGGAACCCGCATGACGCTGCCGGGACTGCGCTCCTTATTCCGCTACCATCGCCAGCGCACCGGCATCAAGCTCGCGAACCCGCATCGCTTCCGACACACCTTTGCCTCGGACATGGTACGCGGCGGCATCAGTCTGCCCGCGCTGATGCAGTTGATGGGTCACGCCGACATCCAAACTACTCTGCGCTATGTGCAGATCACCCCGCAAGACATCTACCAGCAGTACACGCGCGCCGTGGCGCAGCAAGTTCGGCCCCTCCCGAGGCTCTCCTCATGAATCGCGCCCGGCACCCCCCGCTCCTGCATCCGCTGGCCGCCGTCTTCGACCGCGCCGTCGATTCTCTCGGCGCGGCGCTCGGCCCCGAAAGCCATCGTCACTACCGTGGGACCGTCCGCAACTTCCTGCGCTATCTCGGCGCCGCTCACCCCCAGGTGAACTCCCTCGAGCAACTGCGACGGGATCCTCACCTCCTCGGCTGGATGTCCTGCCTGCGCTCCCAGAAGCCGCCGCTCGCCACTTCCTCCTATATCAACCGCCTCATCGCTCTGCGTCCCCTGCTCACCGAATTGGCTTGGACCGAACAGCTTCCGCAGCTCGCCCGTCTGATTCGTCGCGAGGACATCCCCCACCCTCCGCAAAGACTGGCACGCCCGCTCACCGCCCAGCAGGATCAGCTTGTGCAGCAGGAGTTCGTCCGCCGCAACGATCGGGAGAGTAACGCCTTTCTGCTCATCCGCCATACCGGCCTGCGCATTGGCGAGTGCGCCGATTTATCCTTCGATTGCCTGCGCTCGACCGGCCCCCAGCAATGGGCCATTCACGTCCCGCTCGGCAAACTCAAAACCGAGCGGATGGTCCCAGTGGATGCGTTGGTGGTGACGGTCGTTCAACGCTTACGATTCTTCCGCTTCCTCGATCCGCGGCCTCCCGATGGCCAACTCCTGGCCCGGCGCAGCACCCGCGATGCTCTCGTTCGTCAACTCCGCCGCTATCTACACGAGGTCTGTGAATCTCTGGGCCTGTCCACACGCATCGTCCCGCATCAGTTGAGACACACCTATGCCACGGAAATGCTTCGTGCCGGGGTTAGTTTTCCCGCGCTGATGAAACTACTCGGCCACACTTCTCCCGACATGACCATGCTCTATGTGGAAGTAGCGTTGAATGATCTCCAGAGGGAATTCCAACAGGCTCGTTCCAAGCCTCGGCATCTGGTTCCCCAGCCGAAAGCGCCTTTTACCCACTTTCGAACTGGCCTCGATGGAGTTATCGATTCTGTGCTCGCCGCCCAGCATGCCCTGGAGATGTTCCGGCGGTCGCTGGCGGTCGGTCCTACCCGCCGTTGCCTCGACCGGCTCTCCAATCGCCTCACCAAGATCGCCGCCGAAGCCCGCAAACTCCCCACCCCCTGAGAATGGGCAGAGATTGGCCGGTTATGTCGCCTAACCGTACGGATGTGCCCTGCGGTGTCGGCTTGCGGGCGTCAGGGCAGGGCCAAAATGAATGTAGAATCTCCAGAACCTGGTGATCCGATCACCCGATCTCCCGATCACCCGATTACTTTACTGTTCCAGCGCGTTAACTTCGCGAATCTTCCCTGCCGCCGCCAGGGGCACGCGCAGGGTCTTGATCTCCAGCGGGTGGAACTCACCGGTCCAGTGGCGGTGCACCAGCCCCAAATCCAGCGATGCCTTGGTGGCTCGCCCCGCCGTTTCGTAGCACCGGATGATGAGGTCATTTCCATCCTCGGCTTGCTTGACGTCCGACACGACAACGTCCGGCACATCCACGGAGAGGAAGGAAGCAGACTGCGCGCGTGTGCCCTGATGGATTCCCTGGTAGAGAACCGGCACGGGCGCCAGTCAATTCCTCCGCCATGTGGACGACGCCGGCGTCCTGCCAGGCGCCCGCATGGGGGGCCAGCACCATGCGGAACGTCTGGATGCCCTGGTCTTGCCAAATGTACTCGCCGTTCGGGTCGATCTGGCGGGGCTGATGCTGCGCGTACGCCGCGCCGCGCACGATGGAAACCCGCAGGTCGTTATCCTGCACGCTGTAACCGTACTTGGCATCGTTCAGAACCGTCAGGCCGTACGCTTTGCCATTCCGCTCGCCGGAAACGTCAATCCACCTCTGCCCCGGATCTTCGTCGCCATTCGCCTTGCGCACCTTGAAGCCGTAAGCGATTTCGTAAGTGGGCACGGGATTCTGCACGTCCACCGGGAAGGAGAATTTCAGGATCTTCTGGTGCTCGTGCCAATCCAGAGACACGCGCGCTTCCAGCGTGCGCGCGCCGGCGTAAAGCATCCAGTCCGTGCGCATGAAGGAAGCGCCATAGCCCGTCCGCACGCGCACGGTGGCCCGCACCGGGCCATTCTCCAGCACGCGGAAACTCGCGCTCCCGAACGCCCCGATTTCCTTGTGTATAGGCGCGAACATCGTGGCTCCAGGTATCGCTGGGATCGTCAATCACCACGGCGCGCGCCCCGCCGGCGCCCCCGCGAAAGACCTCCGCTCCGGCATCTTTGTCGTACATGGAGATCGTTCCATCGTCCGCAAAGGTCACGCGGAGATGTTCATTCTCCAGGCCCTTCTCGGTGGCGTGCACGGTGGATGCAGGAGCGGCGACAGGCTCGACCTTGCGCAAACGAAACTGCCGGTAGCCGAAAGCCGGCACGGGCGCCTGGAACACCAACCCTTTCCGGTCGCCCGCCACCGTCTGGCCCGCCGTCCACTGATGCGGAATGGCGTTGCCCTGCTCATCTTCCAGGCGCGAGTTGCTTTGCGTCCCCTCCTGGTCAGTCAAATCCCCAGCTCAAATCATATTGAACGTTCAGCTTCGCCGCCCAGGCGTGAGGATTGAAAACCACCAGGTACTCCGAGGCAGGGTCGGTGGTGGGAATCTGCCAGGCAATCTTCTCCGCCGCGCGGTAGATGGCTTGATTGGCCACTTCCTCGGCGAATCCGTAGGCATCGTGCGAAACGACGTACTGCTTCGGGAAGCGCCGTCCCCGCCATGCTGTCGTGGAACTGCATCAAGAGCACTTTCTTCCAGGAAGCGGTGAAATCGCTCTTGGGGTAAGGGAAACCCACCAGCACGTTCGCCAGTGCGGCCATCTTCTCGCCCGTCATCAAGGCCGCTTCCGCCGTGCGATTATCCTTCTTGATTTCCGACACCGCGGTGTAGCAGCCCACCGAGTGGTGCTGCAAATCGTCGTCCACCACGGGAACGGGAGACGAATCCATCGGACTTCGGACCTCGGACCTCGGACGTGGTCTTGCGATATCGTCAAAATAGCTGTCGGGAGTGCTGAAAATAATCTTGGGCGCGCCGGGCTGCTTCTGGGCATCCAGGATTGCATGGATGGTTTCCTTGGCGGGTCCCCCGCCGTGATCCCCCGCACCGTAGAAGACCATCATGTCCTTGGTGGGTTCCTGAAGCTTGGTCACGAAATCGTGCATGGCTCTTGGATATCACGTCGTTATTCCATAGCTGTAAGGAATTCGATAGGTCAACACGCGCGTCCCGTCCGCGCCCTGCCACCAGAACACATCGGCGGGCAACTTCTTTTCATGGGCGGCCGGGCGCATAAACACGTACGCGTGCATCCCCTGAAGCTTCAGAATCTGGGGCAGCGTGCCGGGATGGCCAAACGAGTCGGGGTTGTAACCCACCCGCGCCGTGCGCCCCAGCAATTGCTGGAAGATCCGTTGGCCGTAAAGCCCCTGGCGAATCAGCGACTCGCCGTTGGGGATGTTGACGTCGGGCTCAATCCACCATCCGCCGACGACGTCCCATCGGCCCTCCGCCACGCGCTTGCGAATCTCCGCCATCATGCTGGGATCGGCGGCCGCAGCCCACTCATACAACTGGGCGGAACTGGCGGTGAATTTGAAATCCGGAAATTCATTCATGCGGTCAAGCGCCGCACGAAACGTGCTGAGCCCCACCGCCATCGCTTCCGGCCACGGCCAGAGCCAGGGAATATCAATATGCGCATTTCCGATCATGTACAGTTTGTGTTGGGAAGCATCCGGCGGCCAGGGGGTTGAGGACTGACCGGCCGTCTTCCTGGCCACCAACGAAAACAGTGCAAACCAGACCCGCAAGAACCAACCAACGGACCGCATGAGAACGCATAGCTGCTGCTCCTGGAATAGTAAGTTTTAGGTGTCAGGTATCAGGTGTTAGGTGCTAGGGACCTGCGAGCCCCTGGAACCTGACACCTGGCACCTGACACCTGGTTACTGACACCTCAAAAATAACCGTGTCTTGATTAGCACTTCTAAGGCAGCGGGTCAACAAACAATTCCGCCGCGGCGCGAAGCTTTGGAGTGCGGCAGCTTGCTGCCGCTTTCCTCCCCGCGAGCTTGCTCGCGGGAATTTCAACCGAGCTCACAATTTCCAGCCAGCAAGTTGGCTGGTCCTAGAGCGGCAGCAAGCTGCCGCAGGCCAAAACTTCGCATCCAAATCCGATGGGAATGGCATGTTCCTAGCGCCAAAGGGCCTTTGTCCACACACGCTTCCGCACTGCCCTTCCGGAAGCCACTTACGAGCGTCCAAGCCTGGTGAGAAATCCACGGCAACATGCGGACCTAAGACACCTGAAAAACCTGGCAACCCCAACGGGCTTGGCGGAGGCTTGCCTTGACTTTGCGGGAAGCCGAGTATAGTTTTTGAAAATATGCGCTTGGCGAGTGAACAGGGCGAGGCGGCGCCGGGTGAAATTCTCCGCCGCTTTTATGCGACACTTCTGGAAAGCTTCGGGCCGCAAGGATGGTGGCCGGCTCGAACGCGCTGGGAAGTGATCTGGGGTGCTATCCTTACCCAGAATACCACGTGGCGGAATGCGACCTTGGCCTTGAAGAATCTCCGCAAGGCGGGCCTTCTCGCTTGGCGACCCTTGCGGCAAGCCCCTTTGCGGCGAATTGGAGCAGATGATTCGGCCCGGCGGGTTTTTACCGGCAAAAGGCCAAGACCCTTCACAACTTTGCCCACTGGATCGAGCAGGCGCATGGCGGCTCTTTAGACTCGCTTTTTTCTCTGGAGCTCGCTCGCGCCCGCGCCCAACTTCTGGCGCTCAAGGGAATCGGCCCGGAAACCGCCGACGCGATTCTGCTCTATTCCGGCCGGCAGCCCGGTATTTGTTGCGGATGCTTACACGCGCCGCGTCCTGTCGCGCCACCAGCTTCTTTCCCCCGACGGCGGATTACGATTCCGCGCAGCAATTCCTTCACCAGCATTTGCCGCCGGACGAAGCGCTGTTCAATGAGTTTCACGCCTTGCTGGTGGAGGCGGCCAAACGCTATTGCCACCGGAACGTGGCGCACTGTGAGGAATGCCCCTTGGGCAAATTCTTGGACGAATGGAAACTCGAAACTCGAAACTCGAAACTCGGCGCGCTATTCGGGTTCTGATTCCCGAGTTTCGGTTTTGGCTAGAGGGTAAAACTCGAAGTGCCGCGATCATCGAGTTTCAAGTTTCGAATTTCGAGTTTCGAATTTCGCTTCGAGTTTCGAACATGAACCCTGACCCTGCCCGTCGCCGGAAAATCTTCCTGATTGTCCTGCTGATCCTCGTTCCGATCCTGTTTTTCCTGGGATGGAGCCAGGCGTCACTGAACCTGAACTTCATCCGCCCCAGTAGTTCGGAAGAAACCATCCTGCTGCTGGCTCTTTCCACCGTCATTTTCCTGGCCTTTGTCATCTTTGCCCTCATCCTGCTGCGAATTCTGCTCAAGCTCTACTTCGAGCGGCAGCAACAGCAACTGGGTTCGCGCTTCAAGACGAAAATGGTGGTGGCCTTCCTCGGCCTCTCGCTGGTTCCGGTCATCTTCCTTTTCATCTTTGCCTATGGTTTGTTGAATCGAACCATCGACAAGTGGTTCAGCGTGCCGCTCGACCTGATTCGCCAGGACTCCGAGGAGTTGGTCCGCCAGCTCGAACTGCAAGCCGCGCAACGCGCCGATCACATCTCCAGCTATCTCGCGCAGAATGAAGACATGATCCAGGCCATGGAGAATCATCAAGCCCCACTGGTGGCGCGCTTGGTGACGCAGGAGGTGGCGGCCGACCCTGGGACCGTGGCCGCCATGTGTTTCGACTCCTCCGGGCATTTGCTGGCGCAGGCCGGCGACCCCTGGCCGAACCCGGCGGTGATCGCCCGCTACTTCCCGCAGATCTTGGGCGGCATGATGCCCGCGGACGGCCTGATGGGACACTGGTCCGCGGGCGAATATGAGCTTTTCATCTCCGTGGACCCGATTCTCGATAATTCCGGCGCCCGCCTGGGCACCATCGCCGGCATCATGCGCCTGCCTTCGAAACTGACGCGAATTTCCGCGAGATTCAACAGGAAACGCAAAAGTACGACGAGCTGAGCCATCGGCGCAAAGCCGAGAAGCGCAACTATGTGTCGATGCTCTGGCTGCTGACGCTGCTCATTCTTTTCATCGCCACCTGGTTTGCCCTTTTCTTTTCCAAGCAGGTCACCATTCCCATCCAGGCGCTGGCCAACGCCACGCACGAGGTGGCGCAAGGCAACCTGGGTTTCCAAGTCTCGGCGCGGGCGGACGACGAACTGGGCGTGTTGGTTCATTCCTTCAATCAGATGACCCAGCAACTTCTCGAAAACCGGCGCGCCATCGAGCAGGCGTCCTTGAAACTCCAGGAAGCCAACCGCCAATTGGAAGAGCGTGGCAACACCATTGAAGCCATCCTGGAGAACATCCCCACCGGGTCATTTCTTTCGACCCCCAAGGGCAGATCACGCGCTTGAATTCCACCGCCGAGCGGCTGTTCGGACGGCCGCGCACCCAGTCCGCGCGCGTCCTGACCGATCTTTTTTCCGCCGAAGACGCGCGGGAGATTGCCCGCATGTTCCGGCGGGCGGCGCGCCAGGGAGTGGTGACGCAGCAGATGGAACTTGACTTGGGAGGCCGCCGCGCGCTTCATGGCGCTGACCGTCTCTTCCGTTCAGGCCCGGCACGGACGCGTGGGTTCCGTCCTGGTGTTGGAAGACTTGGCGGAGGTCCTGCGCTCGCAGCGCTCGGCGGCCTGGCAAGAGGTCGCCCGCCGCATCGCCCACGAAATCAAGAATCCGCTCACCCCCATCCAGCTTTCCACCGAGCGCATCCTGCGGCTGCTGGAGCGCATGGACACGGAATCGCCTCCGCGCGAATCTGCTGGCGGCGGTTGGCGACAGCGCCAAGCTGATTGGACGCGAGGTGGGCACTCTGAAAACGCTGGTGGATGAATTCACCGCCTTCGCGCGCTTCCCTGCCTCCAAGCCGGCCCCCGCGCAAATCAACGATATTCTGGAAGATGCCCTGAACGTATTCGCCGGGCGACTGAATGGGATCTCCTTGCAGCGCGATCTCTCTCCCGATTTGCCCATTGTGCAGGCTGACCCGGATCAGATGAAGCGCGTGGTGGTGAATCTCATTGATAATGCCGCCGAAGCGCTGGAGCAGTCGCTGCGCAAGGAAATCTGGGTGCGCAGTGCGCTCGCCCCCGATCGCGATGTGGTGGAAATTACCATCGAAGATAGCGGGCCGGGAATCACTCCGGAGGCCAAGGAACGGCTCTTCCTCCCCTATTTCTCCACCAAGCGTTCGGGAACCGGCTTGGGCCTGGCGATTGTCAATCGCATCATCGCCGAACACCACGGCTCCATCCGCGTGGAGGAGAATTTCCCCACCGGGACCAAGTTTGTGATCGAATTGCCCGTCGACCGCGCCCTGGTGGCCAACGCCGGAAGAGGCTTTTGGAACGTAGGAGACGCATGAAACATTCAGTCCTCATTGTCGATGACGAACCCGGCATCCGCGAGTCCCTCACCGATGTCCTCGAGGACGAAGGCTATCGGGTGGAATCCGTCGGCAGCGGCGAAGCTTGCCTGGAAACCCTCCAGACCAGCAAGTTTGACGTCGTCCTGCTCGACATCTGGCTGCCGGGCCTGGACGGCATTCAAGTGCTGGAAAAAATCCAAGCCCTGGAAGCGCCTCCCACGGTCATCATGATTTCCGGACACGGCACCATTGAAACGGCCGTCCGCTCCACCAAGCTCGGGGCCTTCGATTTCATTGAGAAGCCGCTTTCCATTGACAAGACCCTGCTGACGCTTCGCCACGCGCTGGAGCAGTCGCGCCTGGCCGACGCAAAACCGCGAGTTGCGCGAGGAGTTGCGCGGCCGCGACCGCATCATCGGCGACGAGCGTCCCCATGAAGGCCCTGCGCCAGCAATTGCAGCTCGCCGCCCCCACCACATGGCCGCGTGCTCATCTACGGCGAGAGCGGCACGGGAAAGGAACTGGTAGCCCACGCCCTGCACAATCACAGCCAGCGCGCCGAGCAGCCTTTCGTGGAGGTCAACTGCGCCGCCATTCCGGAAGAGCTCATCGAAAGTGAGCTTTTCGGGCACATCAAAGGGTCTTTTACCGGCGCGCTGGAAGACAAAACGGGCAAGTTCGAACAGGCCCATGGCGGCTCGTTGTTCCTCGACGAAGTGGGCGACATGAGCTTGCGCACGCAGTCCAAAGTGCTGCGCGTTATTGAGGAGCAGCGCTTCACGCCGGTCGGCTCGGGCAACAACCTCACCGTGGATGTCCGCATCATTGCCGCCACCAACAAGCACCTCGAAGACGAAATTCAAAAGGGAAATTTCCGCGAAGATCTCTTCTACCGCCTGAATGTGATTCCCTTCTACGTGCCCGCCGCTGCGCGAGCACGCGGAGGACATCCCCACGCTGGCCAACTTTTTCCTGGCGGAATTCGCCCGCGCCTATGGACGCCGCCCCAAGCACTTTCGCGGAAACGGCGATGGAAACGCTGATTGCCTATCGCTGGCCGGGAAACGTGCGCGAACTGAAGAATCTCGTCGAGCGCCTGGTCATCATGGTTCCCGGCGAGCGCATCGAGCGGCGCCATCTTCCCCCTTCTCTGCACCAGGACGGAGCGCGCTCCAGCCCCGCCGCCAAATTCCCCACCGGGGGATTCTCCAGCCTTCAGGAAGCGCGCACCGCTTACGAGCGCGACTACATTCTCCGCACCCTCGATGAGCATCAGGGCAACGTCAGCCGCACCGCCGAAGTCCTGGGCCTCGAGCGCAGCCACCTGTACCGCAAGATGCGCTCCCTGGGAATTGCCGTGGGGAGTTAGCCAGTTCGCAGGTAGGCTCCGAGCATGGAAGTGTCTTCCGGCGGACGGATCCGCGCGCTTCGGCGTCGGAGCTGGGTTGTTAACTCAGGTTAACATTTGCCGGATGAATCCCTGGCACCTTGCCTCACCCGCGTTTTCCGTCAGCGCAGGCGCCAGCGAGACAACCAGCCGCGCGCTTGCGGAATCGAAGAAAAGCAAGCAGGAAGGGCATCCAATCAGGAAGGTGGGAGACGATGGCGAAAGTTTTCAGCTTTACAGCAAAGGCAGCATTTCCCATTGCGGCGTGTTTTCTGGCGGCTTCGCTGGTGGCGGTGGCGCGCGCCGAAGACAAGGCGCAACTGACCGGCCACTGGAATTTCAACCAGGACCAGAGCGACGATGCGGAGCAGAAGGTTCAAGATGCGCAGCAAAACAGCAAGATCCGCGCGAGCAATGGCAGACGGCGGCAACTATCCCGGTAGCGGCGGCGGCACCTATCCCGGTGGTGGAGGCGGCTATCCCGGCGGCGGCGGCATGGGACGTGGCGGCATGGGCGGCATGGGCGGAATGGGTGGAATGGGGGGCGGCATGGGTCGCGGCGGCCGGCAGGCTCGAATCGCGGTGACGCCGTCAGCAGCGAGGAGTGGGACCGCCTCGCTGCCAATCCCAAGTACTTGCGGATCGACCAGCGCTCCGACCAGATTGTGGTCACCGACGACACCGACCATGCCCAGACTTTTTACCCTGACGGCAAAAAGCATGACGATAAAGATGCGGACGGGAAGAAGTTCTCGACCAAGGCCTCGTGGGAAGGCGGCGCCTTCATCGCTGAGACCAAGCTGCCCCACTCGGAAAAACTCACGCAAACGTTCCGCGTCAGCGACGATGGCAAACAGCTCTTCGTCATTACCCGATTCGAAGCTCCCTCGCTCGCCGGGCCGGTCAGCATCCGGCGCGTGTATGACATGCCGAAAGCGCCAGCGAAGTAGGGCTTCGAAGCGGCCGAAGCTTGACCGGTTCGGGCTCTTCCCCTCCAGCGTCGAGTGGAGCCAACTACGCCGAACCGCCCTCGCCGCGGTAGTCCAGTTCGGCGATGACGGCGCTGTTATTGCGCCAGTGCGGCTGGACTTTCACGAAAAGTTCCAGATAAACCCTGGGGGGAAACAGTTTCTCCAATTCCTGCCGCGCCTCGCTGCCGATTTCCTTCAGGCGCGCTCCCGCCTGCCCCAATCACGATCGGTTTTTGCGAGTCCTTCTCCACCACAATCGTGGCGTGGAGGCGCGTGATCAGCGTCCCTTCTTCAAACCCGTCAATCAGCACCGCCGTCACGTAAGGCATCTCGTGCTTGGTGTGGCGGATGACCTTTTCGCGAATAATTTCGCTCGCCAGGAACCGTTCCGGCTGGTCGGTGTATTCGTCGGCGGGAAAGTACTGCGGGCCCTCGGGCAGCCGCTGGACGATCGCCGCCAGCAATTCCTCCAGCCCCTCCCCGCGCAGGGCGGATATCGGGAAGATCTCCTCAAATCCGTAAAGCTTCGAGTAGCGATCCATCAGCGGCAACAGGTCGGGCTTGTGCACCCGGTCAACCTTGTTCAACGCCAGAATCGCGCGCGGAGAGTATTCCTTCAGAAGGTTGATGACGAACTCATCGCCCCTCCCGTACTTCTCGCTCGCATCCACGATCAGCACGGCCAGGTCGCGATCCGCCAGCGCCTGCCGCACATAGTTCATCATCTGTTCGTTCAACCGCGAGAGCGGCTTGTGGACACCCGGGGTATCCATGAAAATCACCTGGGCGTCGGGGCGATGCAAAATCCCCAGGATGCGATTGCGCGTGGTCTGGGGAACCGGGGTCACAATCGAAACCTTGGACTCCACCAGCGCGTTCACCAGCGTGCTTTTTCCGGCGTTGGGACGCCCGACGACGGCGACAAATCCCGATTTGAACGAGGGTGTTTCAGACATGGGTAGGATTCGCGGAAGGCGGGCTGGGCGGAATCATCATCCGCACCTTCAGAACCGTCCGCTGATTTGCCTCCAGCACTTCGAACGTCAAGCCGTGACTCTCCACTTTTTCACCGGCGGCGGGCACGTGTCCCAGTTGATTCATCACCAGCCCCGCCACGGTCGAGTAATCGTCTCCCTCGAGCGGGACGTGCACCTCATCGGCAACCTGCGCCAACTCGGCGTGCCCGGAAAGGATGTAGGTCGACGCGGACTCCTTGATGATGTCGCGCGCGTGGGGCTCCACTTCATCGCGGATTTCTCCCACGATCTGCTCCACCAAGTCCTCGATCGTAATCAGCCCCGAAACGCTGCCGTATTCATCAATCACGATCGCCATCTGGGTGGTGGACTGCTGCAATTCCTTCAACAGGTCGTGGATGGGCTTGGTTTCCGGGACGAAGGGCACGGGCCGCACGAGGTCGCGGAGCGTCGCGCGCTTCTGCTCTTCCGGGGACAATTCCATCAGGTCGCGCACGCTCACGAAGCCCTCGATGTGATCCAATTGGCCGGAGTAAACCGGGTAGCGGGTCAATCGCTTCGTGCGAAATAAACGCGCGCAGGTCTTCCATGGAAGAATTGATTTCGATGGCGGCGATTTCCGGCCGCGGCGTCATGACCTCGCGGGCCACCTTATCGCCGAATTTCACCACCGATTGCAGCATCTCGCGCTCCCCCTTTTCAATCAAGCCCTCCTGCTCGCCCGTCGCAATCAGCTCCTCCAGATTTTCCTGCGGCGAAGGCGGCTCGGGCTCCGGTTCGGTAGGTTCGAGCAGCCGCGCGATGGTGGTGGAAATCAGGATGGGAAAGGTGAGCGGCAGCGCCCAATAAACCGCCCGCCGCAACATGGGTTCCCATTGCTCCAGAATCACTTCCGGTTCGTCGTGCCGCACCACCAGCAGGAAAGGAATCAATTGATCGGCAATGGCCACGGCGGCAAGGACAATGAGGAGCGCGGTGCCAAGATCACTCCAAAGGTGCTCCGGCCGCCGCCAGATCAGCAGGCCGGTCAATCCCACCGCGAACAAGTGCATGGCGGCGCCGTGCAAGGCGGAAATCGACACCCCCACGCGCTCGCGATTGGGGCGGATGCGCCCGTCCTCACTCGGCCCAAAGACCTTGCGCGCCCCCACCGGCGTCAGCCGCCGCATCAAGAGCCGCAGGTAGGAGGCGACGGAGCCCAGCACCAGCAATACCGCCAGCAACACCATCCACGCGATCGTTAGGAAGAATCGTTGGTCCATAAACAAAGCGAAGAACAAGTCAAAAGTCAAAACGCAAAAGGCAAAAGTCAAAACCCAGGTCGAGTGAACTTTTGCATTTTGACTTTTGCATTTTGACTTTTGACTTGCTCTTTCTCCTGCGTGCCGCCCGCCACGCCCAATTGCTCGCGCAAGGCCAGTTCCAGCGCGATCATTTCTCCGCTATCACGTTCGTGGTCATAACCTAGCAAGTGAAGTACCCCGTGCAGAATCAGCCAGCGAATTTCATTGAGCGTCGAATGCCCTTCTTCGCGCGGCATTGCGCCGGGCCGTCTGCACGGAAATCACCACGTCGCCCAGGAAATTCGTGATCCCACCCCGCTCCCGGCGGCGGGAAGCGCAGGTGGCTCAGCCGAAGCGCGCCCGGCGCTTCGTTCCAGGGAAAGGAAAGGACATCCGTGGCTTTATCCTTGCCGCGATAGGCAGAGTTTAGGTGGCGAATGGCGTTATCATCCACGAAGCAGATATTGAACTCTCTGATTCCCCAGCCGCAACCGCCGCTTCAGGCTCCGCAGCGAATGCCAACAAGGAGGCGGTGCGGACCACATACCGTTTCTGAAGATTGACCAGCACGACGCCCCGCACGCCCGGAACGCAGGTGCTTTCGCCTCATTTCTGCTCGCCATTCGCCTTGGCGGCCCGCACCTGGTCGTACTCTTCGTAGGCGCGGATGATCCGTTGCACCAGGCTGTGCCGCACCACGTCGCGCTCCGTGAAATAAATGATGCTGATACCGTCCACCTTGCCCACCACTTCCACCGCTTCCACCAGCCCCGAGCGCCGCCCGCTGGGAAGATCAATCTGCGTAACGTCGCCCGTCACCACCGCCTTGGAATTAAAGCCCAGGCGCGTCAGGAACATTTTCATCTGCTCGCTCGTGGTGTTCTGGGCTTCGTCCAGAATCACGAAGGCGTCGTTCAGCGTCCGCCCGCGCATGAAGGCGATGGGCGCGATCTCAATGATGCTTTTTTCCAGATAGCGCTCCACGCGGTCCGGGTCCAACACGTCATAGAGGGCGTCGTAGAGCGGGCGCAGGTAGGGATTCACTTTCTCCTGAAGCGTGCCGGGCAAGTATCCCAAGCGCTCGCCGGCCTCCACCGCCGGCCGCGCCAGGATGATGCGGCTGACCTCTTTGGTGAGCAGCGCGTCCACCGCCATTGCCACCGCCAGATAGGTCTTGCCCGTGCCCGACGGTCCAATGCCAAAAACCATGTCGTGGCGTTCCATGGCATCGACGTAAAGGCGCTGGTTCAAACCTTTGGGGGCGATCGATTTCTTCCCGAAGCTCCGCGGCCGGCCCGCTTCCGCCAAACCCTTCAAGCTGGCTTCCGGATCCTGGCTGATGATGCGCAGAAAGCCTTCGATTTCCGCGTTCTCAAAGCGCGTCCCACCCTCCACCAGCACCGCGTATTCCTCCACCATGCGTTGCGCCCGGCGCACGTTGGCTTCCTCGCCTTCGATCTCCAGCGACTCCTCACCCAAGTGCGCGGAGACCTGGAAACATCGCTCGAAGAGCTTCAGGTTTCCATCATAAGTGCCGACGAGCGCAGGCACTCCCTTTCGTATTCTGACACTGGCCGTCATAGGGTTCGAAATGTGAGACACGCCTCCATTTCAAAGGATGCACATGGCGCGGGATTCGGCAGAATGCCGCCGGTTGGCAATCGTGGAAGGTGAGATACTGTTCATTAATTCATTCATTATGCTAAACGAGGAGGCCAGGAAAGTCAAGGCGGCGCCCGGATCGGGTCATCGGGCCATCGGATCATCGGGTCATTTAAAGGCAGCCGTGGTCCGTTGTCAGTGGTCAGTGGCTGAAGGCCTTCGATCTCCGCGTATCTCTTGCAACGGACAACTGACCACGGACAACTGACAGCCTTTTAATGGCCAGATGATCCGATGGCCTGATTTTGTCCTGCCTTCCGCCAACCGTCTTTCTCCTTTCCTTTCAACAACATTTAGGCCTCTCAGAGATAAGTGGTTTATTTTTGTTCAACATTTAGGGGTCTGGACGAATTTGATATAAGTCAATTTATTATCTCCTTTGTTTTCATGAAACCATAGGGATATCCCTTCATTTTACCATCATTCCTCCCCTACTCCTACTAGCCTATGAACGGTTTCTTTAACTGCCTTGCTTTCAATCATTTGGTTTTCTGCGATGGCCATCGGGATGCCTCAATTCTTCGCTAACCTGATTTTGTTTCATAAACTTAACGGGTTCGCGCCGACATTTCTCGCAATGCCTCCTCGCGGGCGTGGCGTTTGATCTTGAGGAGCGGGGTAGTGATTCGCCTGATTGGCAGCTATTTTCTTCTCCGTCAACGTGCGTTTTTTCGTCAGGGACATGCGAAACTCCAAGGGCAGGTGCTGGGTGCTGGGTGTTAGGGGCTGGACGCGGGCTCGGGCCTGGCTCTGGAGGTTTTTCCCATCCCCAGTACCGGGCACCCAGCACCTCCCCCCGACACCTGGCCGTGGTGCGCGCTTCCACCCGGGCACCGTGATTCATAGGGTAGCCTATCATGTTGGTGGCCAGGGTCAAGGGGGGGATACCCGCAGATTTGCTCAAAAAAGGGATTTTATGTCTGAGTAAGTCCGTTGTTATTTTCGCCCCCCAGTAAACTACCGCTAGGGCTTACGCAATCGATAACTCACGAAGGCCAGGTGTTTGCTATCCGGTGACCAGGACGGCACGTTCATCGTTCCCTGCCCTCCGAAGAGTTCCACCAGCACATGCGGGTCGCCACCTTCGGTGGGCATGAGGCGCAGGGTGACGTCCTTATTGGGCGGATGCCCTTTCACGTGCTTATCGAAGGAAATGAACGCCAGCCACTTCCCATCGGGTGACGGGTGAGCGAACCAGTTGTTATAGTCGTCGTGGGTCACTTGCTCCTGGGCGGTTCCATCCGGCTTCATGCGCCAGATCTGCATCCAGCCGGTGCGCTCCGAGTTAAAGTAAATGTATTGGCCATCCGGCGAATAATCCGGACCGTCGTCGAGGCCCGGCGCATCGGTCAGCCTCTGTTCCTCGCCGCCCGCGACGGGAATTGTGTAGATATCGAAATTGCTGTCCCGCTCGCCGCAAAACGCCAGCGTCTTGCCATCGGGAGACCAGCCATGCCAGTAAGACGGTCCGTGCACCGTCACCTGCCGCGGCATCCCGCCGCCGGCCGGAAGCACATAAACCAGGGAAGGCCCGGAGGGTGTATTGCTGATGGCTAGCCACTTGCCGTCCGGGGAAAACCCGTGGTCGTTGTTGCAGTGGGTGGCATTGCCGGTTGCAAGCAGCTTCGGCTCGCCGCCTTTCGCCGGTAAGGTGTAGAGCCGCCCGCCACGATTGAAGAGCAGAAACTTCCCGTCTCGGGACCAGTTGGGCGCCTCCAAGCGGTCCTCGGCATGATAGACCACGCGCCGCTCGCGCCCGTCCCGGGAGATCACTTCCAGGCGGCTTTCCACGGGCACGTCTTGACTCGCTTCCGTCTTGCCCCCGAGCATGCTCACGTTTGAAAGCGCCGCCTCTTCCAGCGCCTCGGCATCATGAGCGCACACTGCCAGGCCCACATACACGGGGTCGTGCAGGGGGACTTCCACGGACCCGGTAAGTTCCATGGGTCCACCCGAGCGCGACGCCCACAGCGAAAAAGTGTTCCCCAGGCGCACCAGCCTTGTCATTTCCGGCATGGAGATCTTTGACTGAATCTCCTGCGTGGGGTCACCCTCGGTGAGGCGATATTGCAGACTGGTGAGCCCGCTGGCATGCACAACCAAGTCAGCGTAAGGTGCGCTTGGGTCGAGACTCTGCCTCACCATCCAACCCGCCTTCTTATGCTCGTTCCCGCCGGGATGGGGAAAACGGACGTTGGTGGTCAAGGTCAAATCCCCGGACGCCTGCCGCCACAGGAAATGAAACGCATCCGTCTGGTTCCAGATATTCGCGCCGCCACCCGTGAGGCGGTATTCACCCGTTGCCGCGTCAAATGTTGCGGAACCCGCGCGCAGAGGCCCGCCGACATCGGTCTGACCTTCGAAGTCTCCCAGCGACGCCGGCGACGCAGCCATCAGTGCTGCCAGAATCATCCACCCGGCAAGAGCGGCGAGCCACCCCCACACTGCCCGGAGCCGTTCAAAACGACCGTTCCCCTGAACGCAAGCCGATAAGCGATGAAAGCGAATCATGCCGCCTCATTTCTTCTGTTGGAAAGGTGGTAAGGGGATTCCCTCGAGAACGGCGCTAATCCAGATAGAACCAGCGCGCGAGGGTTCCCACCACAAGCAGAAATACTCCAATCATGACAAAGGCGAGAGGCATCTTGTGAATGACATCGCGACTTCCGCTGGCAGGCCCGCCTGTGATCCGCAACAACACGCCGATGAAGAGCGCGATACCGCCCCCCACTTGTGCATGTCGCCCCAGACGGCTCTTCACTTCTCTGAGCGCTTGAAACTGCGGGGACTCGGGACCGGCGAATTCCTCAAACTGCCCCGTGTTCAACTCCGTTCCACAGTTTGGACAATCGCGGCTCCGCTCATCCACAAACCTCTCGCACTTCGGGCAAAGCATTGTGCCTCCCTCGAGACTGGATACGAAAGGTAGTTGAAAAGCCGATGCCTTGCAAGCTGTAGCGGCGAGTTTACCTCGCCAAATGGCGGCGTAAAGCCGCCTCTACATCAAATTGACTCACTACCACAGGCCAAACGGATTCTCCGCAGCCCACATGGCTCTGCTATAATTCGATATTTACCGCAGCAATCACGGCTTGCTCCGTAAGGGCGTTGCGCAGCTTGCCCGGCGAAGATGCATCCAACGACAGCAGAACAGGGAGTGCCCATTGTTACCGGAAATTCAGCGAAGGATACAGTCCAAGTTTGTGGAGGCCGTGCGCGGGGCGTTCCATCTGGAAGTTGCCCGACCGGCGCTGGATTCACCTCCCAACCTGGAAATGGGCGACATCTCTCTGGCAGGCTGTTTTGAGTTGGCCAAGCAATTGCGCCAGCCACCCCGCAAAATCGCCGAGCAGCTCGTCCCGCTGGTCTCCAATCTGGAGGGAGTGGAGCGCGTCACTGTGGCCGGGGCCGGCTATCTGAATTTTCACCTGGATCGCGCCCAAACCGCTGCACGGCTCTTTGCCCTGCGCGAGGCCTTAACGGGGGGCCGAACGCCTCTCGGATCATCGGATGGCGTGGCAGAAGGCCGAACGCCGTTCGGCCCTACAGATACCGCGCGCGGCAAGATTCTGGTGGAACATACCAGCATCAATCCCAACAAGGCGGCGCACATTGGCCATCTTCGCAACGCCGTCCTGGGCGACACTTTTGTGCGCCTGCTGCGCTTTAACGGCGAGAACGTCGAGGTGCAGAACTACATTGACAACACGGGCGTCCAGGTGGCGGACGTGGTCGTGGGCTTTCTCCACCTGGAAAAGAAGACGCTGCAAGAAGTGGAAGCTTTGGTCCATAGCGCCTCACAGCGCTTTGATTATTACTGCTGGGACCTCTACGCGCGCGTCTTCCAGCTCTATGAGGAGGACAAGGAAACGCTGAAATGGCGCGCCGACGCCCTGAAGGAAATCGAAGAAGGCCACGGCGAAACTGCGGCGATGGCGGAGTTGATTTCCACCGCCATTGTTCGCACCCATTTGGAAACGATGTTGCGTCTGAACATCGAGTATGACTTGCTGGCCCAGGAAAGCGAGATTCTGAAACTCGACTTCTGGAAGTCCGCCTTCGAGCTGCTCAAGGAGAAACAAGCCATTCGCTTCGAAGACGCCGGCAAGAATGC
The DNA here is from genome assembly GCA_963810005.1 of uncultured Acidobacteriota bacterium. Classification (GTDB taxonomy): domain Bacteria; phylum Acidobacteriota; class Terriglobia; order UBA7540; family UBA7540; genus Bog-366. The sequence goes on along the minus strand of CAWELY010000011.1, from coordinate 364,092 downwards.
GGGCTGTTGGGTCATGGATCTCACGGGTGATTCCACGGTAGGGCCGAACGGCGTTGGGCCCCAGCGGCGAGCGCCGCTCGCCCCTACTGCCGAAGACGAGAAATCAGAGGACGCCGACGACATCAAGATCATCGTGCGCTCAAACGGCACCGTGACCTACGTCGGCAAGGACATTGCCTACCATCTCTGGAAGTTCGCCCTGCTGGGAAAAGACTTTGGCTACTCCCCCTTCCATGGCTATCCGGACGGCCACACCGTGTGGCGCACCACCGTAAACGGAGAGGCCGACGCCCCACCCTTTGGCCGGGCGAGCGCGGCCTACGCGGTGATTGATACGCGCCAATCCTACCTCCAGAACATCGTCAAGGCAGCGTTCCACACCCTGGGCTACCACGCGCGCGCCGCCAACCTCCACCATTTTGCCTATGAAGTCGTCGGACTTACGTCGCGCTGCGCCGAGGAGATGGGGATCGCCCTCAGCGACGAAGACCGCCAGCGTCCTTACGTGGAAGTTTCCGGGCGCAAAGGCCAGGGGGTCAAAGCCGATGACCTGATTGATACCCTGATCGCCCGCGCCGCCGCAGAAGTGAGTTCGCGCCACATGGCGCAGGATGCAGGCCGAGGTGCAAGACTACGCGCGCAAAATCGCCGTGGCCGCGCTGCGCTACTTCCTGCTGAAGTTTTCGCGCCGCGTCATCATCGCTTTTGACTTCAAGGAAGCGCTGGCCTTCGAGGGCGAAACGGGCCCTTACCTGCAATACAGCATCGTGCGGGCGCGGAATATCTTTCGCAAATTCCAGGAATCACGCCCGGAATTCGAGGCCGCGCAATTATCCCGCATCCTCACCACCGAACAACGGCAAGATTTTTTCAAAGGAGAGGATGGCGCGGCGTTCTGGGAGTTAACCCTGCTGGCCAGCCAACTGGAGACCGCAGTGGCGCAAGCGATCGCGAGCGAAGAACCCGCCGTGGTGGCCAAGTATGCATTCCGCCTCGGCCAAGCCTTCAACAATTTCTATCATCACTTCCACATCCTGAGTGAACCGGACCCCGCACGCCAACAGTTCCTGCTGTACCTCGTCTACCTCACGGAGCGCACACTGACTCTGGCCACCGAACACATGGGCATCGAAATTCCCGACCGCATGTGAGGGCGAAGTGGCACGGGCGTTGCCCGTGATCAAGCATGGGCAAGATGCCCATGCCACCGCGTCGCTTCCACCACAGCGATGATCGGGTAAATTCATCTGCGGGACGAGTGGATCTTGATGGGGAGGACCCGCGCATAATTCTTGAAATCCGGATCCATAGTGAAAATTGACCACTGGCGGGCAAGTGCTACTGCGCAGATCAGGATGTCAACGGTGGAGACCACAATTCCCTTTGACCGGCAGTCATTGCCTGCTCTTGCGGCCGATTCGTAGTCGGAGGTGTCGATCCGTTCATCCGGAAAGGCTCGAAGCGTGAGGCGAAGTTTATCGTATTGCGCCAGATTTTTTGATCCCGGACAACAATTCCTGCCGCACTGGGCCGATGATGCGACCGCGGCCTTCTTGGATTACCTCGGTCAATTCTGTGACCACCGACCGCTCGCTCGCGCTCAAGTCCTGGGGCTTACGGCGCAGCGCAAGTGACCACACGGAGGTATCAATAAGAGTATTCACGCTCGCTTCCCGCGGCGCTCGCGCTTGTAATCGTAGGCCTGATCATACTCAATCGTTCCAAAAAGGGATAAAATACCCTGCTGCTTCCGGCGCTGGATGTATTCATCAAGTGCCGCAGTCACGGTATCCTTCTTGGTGCGGTGATGGCCCAATTTCCGGGCCTCCTCAATCAGGCGATCATCAATGGCAAGGTTCGTCGGCATCATTCACTCCACGTATAATGCTACACATATGAATTGTGTGAAGTCAAGCACATCAGGATGTGTGGAGTCTGACTGAATGCTAGTGACAAGCGCCAGTGAGCAGTCATAGCCGTTACGGCGCGAGATCCGTCAACAATTGCACCAGCGTGCGCACGCCGTGGCCCGTGGGCCCTTTGGCGCGGTAGGGCTTCTCGTCGTTCGCCCAGCGGGTGCCGGCGATATCCAGGTGCACCCAGGGAGTGTCGCCGGCGAATTCCCCGATGAACATGGCGCCGGTAATCGCTCCGCCGTAACGCCCGCCGGTATTGGCAAGATCGGCGATCGAGCTCTTGTACAAGCTCGCGATAATCGTCGTCGACGGGCAGTTGCCACATCTTCTCCCCCGCCGCGTTGGCAGCGGCCAGCACGCGATTCACCCACTCCTGTGTTCCAGCCGAAGACGCCGGTGGTGAAAGTTCCGAGCGCGATCATGACGGCGCCGGTCAGGGTGGCGGCGTCAATCAGCACCGTGCAGCCCAGCCGCTTGGCGTAGGTCAGGGCATCGGCCAGCACCAGGCGGCCCTCGGCATCAGTATTGAGGATTTCGATGGTCTTTCCCGACATGGAGGTGATGACATCACCGGGCTTGTAGGCATTGCCGCTGGGCATATTCTCCGTTGCCGGAATCAGCGCCGTGACGCGGACGCGCGGCTTGAGCTGGGCAATCGCCTGCATGACGCCGAGCATGGTGGCGCCGCCCGCCATGTCCGTTTTCATTTCGTGCATGTTTTCGCTGGGCTTGATGGAGATGCCGCCGCTATCAAAGGTAATTCCCTTCCCGATTAATCCGATCACGGGCTGTTCCGGCGCGTCCTCCGGCGAATAGCGGATAACGATCAGTCGGGCCGGTTCGTGCTGGCTTCCCTGGGCCACTGCCCAGAATGCGCCCATTTTCAGCTCCTGGATTTCCTGCGGCCCCAGCACTTCACACTTCAGGCCGAAGCGCGCGGCCATCTCGCTGGCGCGCTCCGCCAGTTTCGTCGGGCGTCATGTGATTGGAGGGTTCATTGACCAGCTCACGCGTGAAGTTTTGGGCCTCGCCAAGAATGCGGCCGCGTTCGAGGGCCGCTTCCGCCTCGGCCGGCAGCGCCTCACCGCCCGTCGCCAGCAAAAGCTGGTCAATTCCCTTCTCACCATTGCGCTCGGTCCGGTAGCGATCGGCGTCATAATCGGCCACCAGAGCGCCTTCCACGACGGCTGCCACCGCGCCCGGTTCGGTGGAACCAAGAATCCAGGCCAGTTCCCGCACCCCGCGCGAACGCAAATGCCTGACCGCCGTTCCCGCCAGATGCCGGAGGTGCATCTCGTTGAATTTCTCGCGCTTACCGGCTCCCACCACCAGCAGCTTGGAGGCGGCCATCCCCTGCGGGCCAACGGAGGGGCGTGCATTCAAACGCCTTGCCGGTGAGTTCGCCCGCGGTTTGCAATTGCTGCAACAGATTGCGCGTTTCCGCCGGTAATCGCTCCACGGTGCCACTGGAGGCAGGCGCGTCTTCAAAACAATAAGCGACGAGAGCTGAGGTGGAAATTTGCGCTAACGGTTCGGGCCGGAATTCGATTTTCACGATTGAACGCTCCTTGGAAGACGAGGGATTAGGGATTGGGTGTTTGGGATTCGGGCGTCGCGAATAGTGATTAACATGGCAGATCCAAATCCCGGGCTCGGAATGCCGGATTCCGGGCACCTAATCCCTAACCCCTGATCCCTGATTCCTAGCACTCGCTCTTATTGGTGCCGCCGGCGATGTTCGTGTATGTCCTGCTGCGCTTCACGGTCGATCGTGCGCTGCCGCGAGGTCTCGCGGTGGTCGTAAACCTTCTTGCCCTTCGCCAGGGCAATCTCGCACTTGATCAGGTTCTTCTTCAGATAAACCCGGGTCGGAATGAGCGTGAATCCCTTTTCCTGGACACGGCCCGCCAATTTATCCAGCTCCTGCCGGTGGAGCAGAAGACGCCGGTCGCGAAGCGGATCGTGATTGGCGTAACTCCCCGCCGTATAGGGGCTGATGTGGCAATCAATCAGCCACGCCTGGCCCTTCTGCACGTCCACATAACTGTCTTTGAGATTGATTTTCCCGTCGCGAACCGACTTCACTTCCGTGCCCGTCAACTCCATTCCCGCCTCAAACCTCTCCAACAAATGGTACAAATGTTGCGCCTGCCGGTTGACGGCAAAGTGCTTCGGAGCGGGCTTGGAGGGCTTTGTCATGAAAGGTCCCGGTGGACGCAAACATCTATTCGGAGATAAGGAATTTTATCACAGGGGGCTCGACCGTGAACGGCCGTTCGCAGAAAATGGTAGTGGCTCAATTGGAAGTGGCGCGGGCGTCCCGCCCGCGAGCGGCCACGGCCCAGATGGCCGTGCCATCTCAAAATAAGTCACTACCCAGAAAATCCCCCAGATACGGCGCACTCGATGTCCCCGCCTCGCAATCGTGCTAAGCTAATGCGCGGAATCGGCCATGAGGCGTAATCCTGCAAGGAGCGCGGGGCGCTCCACGCCCGCGCTGGCGGGGATTTCTCACCACGCTCGGACGCATTCTGGGAACTGGCGGATGGGCGGGCTTGTGGAATTCGGAGGATGAAAATCTAGGCGAAGATGCTGAAATACCTAAGCTGGTTTCTGGCTCTGGCCGTGACCTGCGGAGTTGCATGGGCGCGCGAGCGCAAAGCACAAACCGCGAAGGTCGCCGTCCAAGCCGGTCGGGCAGGGTGCCGGGTGGATTTAGACGCGGACGCGGCGGGCGCCACCGATGCCGCTGGAAATCTCATCATCGCGGATGTCGACCCGGGTGACCATTACATCCACTGTGCGCTGCCCGGGTAAGCCCTGAGGCGGCCTACTTCATTTCGCCAAAGGCCAACGAGGAAGCCCGGATCGGCCCGATACAGGATGCGCCGGCCTCATCGGCGGGGAGCGATCCTATCGCCCTGGCCGAGGACAAAATCCAATTGCGGCGGCTGGTGCAGCAGGCTGTCCAGTTGCGCGCGCAAGCACGGTTAGACGAAGCGGTCGCCGCTCTTCGCGAAGCCATGAAGCTGGATCCGGAAAACTCCGATCTGCACCGCGAGTTGGGAATCACTTTCTTGCTGGCCAAAGAATGGAAGCGCGCCCGGGTGGAAATGATCGAGGCCATCCGGCATGATCAGACCGACGCCGACGCCCACAACGGCCTTGGCTATGCGCTGGAAAAACTCGGGGACATCGACGGCGCAGTGAAGGAGTATCGCACCGCCACCCACCTTGAACCCGATGACCCAACCTACCGCACGCACTACTTCGACGCGCTCGTGAAGATTCAAGCGCGGCAAGAAGCGAAGAAATGAAGCGGGGATTCTCCCGGGAGAGCCATCGAGAAATTTGGCGAAGTCAGAGATCTGCCGGGATGCTCGACCGAGAGATTGCGCCCCACCCTCAGGATGCCGCGGCCCTCCGCGGGGCAACGACTTCACGCAGGACTTTCAAGGCGCGCTCACATCCGGCCCGATCCACGTCCAGGTGGGTAACCATGCGAATGCTTTGCGGGTTTGTGGCGTTCGCCAGGACGCCTTGCGCAGCCAGCAGCTTCGAGATTTCGTAACCTGTCAACCCTGTCCCGGAAACGTCGAAGAACAAGATATTGGTAACCACCTTGGCGGCATCAATCTTGATTCCAGGAATTTGCGCCAACTCTTGGGCCAGAAACTTGGCATTGGCGTGATCGATGTGGAGCCGCTTGGGGCCCTCCTCCAAAGCAATAAGGCCGGCGGCTGCCAACACGCCGGCTTGACGCATCGAGCCGCCGAGCATCTTCCGAACGATGCGCGCCTCCTCGATGAATTCTTTGCTCCCCACGAGCATGGATCCCACCGGCGCGCCCAGTCCCTTCGAAAGGCAGAACATCACCGAGTCGAAATTCCTGGTGAGTTCCACGACGGGCTTCCCCAGGGCCACGCTGGCGTTGAAAATTCGCGCACCATCGAGATGCACGGGCAACCCGGCCGCGTGCGCATGATCAACAATGTCATTCGTATTCGCCAGCGGATAGACCGAGCCTCCCGCCAGGTTGGAAGTGTTCTCGAGTTCGATCAGCCCGGTGCGGGCACGATGGTCGTTCCGGCTGCGAACGTGCGGAGCAATCAGGTCCCAGGTCAGGATTCCGTCTTCGGCGTGAATCGTGCGCGGCACGACTCCGGAGAACGCCGTGACCATCCCCATTTCAAAGTTGTAAATATGGCAGCGGTCCTCGCAAATGACCTCCTGTCCATGGTGGGTCAAGACCTTGATGGCCGTCTGGTTCCCCATGGTTCCGGACACAACGTACAGGCCCGCTTCACGTCCGAATATTTCCGCCGCCCGATCCTGGAGGCGGTTGACGGTAGGATCCTCACGATAGACGTCATCCCCTACCTCGGCATCGTGCATGGCCTTTCGCATTGCGCGCGGAAGGCTTGGTAACGGTATCGCTGCGCAAATCTACACAAGTCTGGCATGACTCTCACGCTCCGATTTCATTGTTCAGCATTATCGCTGTCGCCAGTGACGGCCCACCCCCTAAACGAAACGAATTCCTGGAAAATCTCATTGGAAACCAGGTAGGCGTGGCGAGCCATGCGCACGCGATCTCCTTGGCAAACCACCCAGCCCTCAGCGCGAGATTTTGAATCTTATCTTCCCAACGTTTCAGGCAGCTCGCTCCCCAACGCTCCCTCGCCAGATTCAAATTGACGCCTTCCACCTGCCGCAATCCGAGGAAGAAGAATTCTTCCACCTGTTCTTCCGCCGTCAAGGACGCGAAACTCGTCGATGGGTGACTGCCCCGCCTCCAGCTTCGCCAGGTAACCCTGCACATCGATCTGATTCGACCACCGCCGCACGCCGTCAAAAGAATGCGCCCCCGCGCCCAGTCCCACATAGGGCGCAAGCTGCCAATACTTTCGATTGTGCCGCGACTCGAACCCCGGCAGGGCGAAGTTGGAAATCTCGTATTGGGCGTAGCCTTCGCCCGCGAGGAATGCGCAGCCGGATTCGTAGGCGTCCGCCATGAATTCGTCGCCCGGCACGGCGGCGGCATGATAACGATTCCCGCCGTGGACCACTTCCCTTCCCAAGCCGGCTCTTTTCATCCACCTCAAAAAGGTAGAGCGACACATGCTCCGGCCGCAGCTTCACCGTGGCCTCCAGGCTGCGGCGAAACGACTCCTCCGTCTGGTAGGGCAGTCCGGCAATCAAATCCAGGCTGATGTTTTGGAAACCCGCCTGCCGTGCCTGGTGCACAAGCTCGGAGCTGTCGTCAGCAGAGTGCAGGCGGCCGACAGCACGGAGTTCCCGGTCGTCAAACGTTTGCGCGCCGATGCTCAGCCGGTTCACGCCCAGGCCTCGCAATGCCCGCAGCAAACTCGGAGTCGCTGAGCCGGGAGTCGTTTCCAGCGTGAATTCGACGTCCTCGCTCCAGCGCAGATGATCCCGCAAGGCGCGGACGACAAGACCCAGACGTTCCTCTCCCAGCAAAGTAGGGGTACCGCCGCCGATGTAAATCGAATCGACGGGATGCGACAGGACTTCGCGGGGAATGCCGTACGCGGCAAAGAAACTTTGCCAGCCTTCCAGTTCACGCTGAAGGGTACGCGTGTACTGGTCGAAAATAGTGCTCCGCTCCACGCGCGAGCTGAAATTGCAAAAGCTGCACTTGGACGCGCAAAACGGGACCTGGATGTAGATGCCGAGGGTTGACATTTCAGATGCTTGGAGCGGCGCTCACTTTGACGCACTTCCGATGGGGCAATCGTTGGATGCCGCCGCCTTCAATCCGGCACCACTTTGATTCGCAACTCGCGGCGCCGCGGGCCGTCAAAATCGCACAGGAAAACTCCCTGCCACCGGCCCAGGACCAGGCGCCCGCCTTCGACGAGCAACGACTTCGAGTTCCCAATCACCGCCGCCTTCAGGTGCGCATCGCAATTGCCATCGTTGTGGTGATAGTTGCTGTCACGGGGCGCCAGTGACTTCAGGAAATTGTCGAGGTCCTTTTGCAGAGCAGGATCGTCATTCTCGTTGATCAGAATCGCCGCGGTGGTGTGGGGAACGAAAAGGAAGCATACTCCGCTTTGCGCCCCCGACTCGGTCACGATCTTTTGCACAAGGTCCGTGATGTCCTTGAATTCAACCCGCGCGTGAGTTTCAATATAAGCAGTGTGCAGGCGGGCCGCGTGCCGCTGAGGGGGAATCGCCTTGCCTGGCTTCGGGTGATGCCATAAATCCTCGCCTCTTCAATCACTCGGGTATGGCCCACGCTTCGCGGGGCTTTAAGGTGCGGCGTGCGCGCGATGGAGAGCCTCCGCCAAGGCCGCCGGAGCGGGAGGATACACCGCAACCACGGGCACGGTCTTCTTGACGAGTTCCGCTGTGCGCCGCACATTCAACCTTTCAAACAGGAATGCGAATTTCCTCTCCAAGTCCTCCCCGATCCTGTTTCGGACGTCGGCGCCAAGCTCCCAAATTTCCTCTTGAAGGGACCGAAGGCCTTCTTCCGGGTCTTGTAAATGAACTGCTCGTCGGTATCGCCGGGCTTCTTTTCATCTGCACAGGTCTTTCGCAGGTACTTGTAAATCTCATCCTTGAAGTCGGGCGGGAAAGCAGGATTCTCGTAAATCAAGTTCTGGAACTCCGTCGCCAGGTGGACCTCCGCAGCTTCGCACTCCGCAAACTTATGGAAGGCGTCCGACGGGCAAGGTGGAGGCGCCATGCTGCACCGCTCCGGCCATGCCGTAACGGTCACGGGCGGCCTCCGAAAGCTTGCGCAAGGTTTCGAAATCGATGGCGACCTGGGCCACCGTTCCATCCGGAAGCACCACGCCGCCGTGCGTGGTGCCGGTTTGGACGCTGATCTTGGAAAGCCCTTTCTTCTTGCCGGCGTGTTTTGAAAGCGTGGCAAGGAAACCGTCCATGTACGCCGCCAGCTCCTCCAGCGTGGAATTCTGTTTTCCCACTTCCCCGATCTCGCCCCCCAGAGAAATGGTGATCCCCTGGGGCTCAATCGAGCGCACGTAGGCGGCAAGCTTCGCGCTGGTTTCAAAATTCGCCGCGCTGTTGCTCCCGCACTCCCGGCTTTGCTGAGATCGACCAAGGTGGAGGTATCGATGTCGATGTTGTAATACCCCGCCGACGATCGATTCCTGAGCGAAGTCGCGAATTCCCTGTAGTTCCGCCTCGGGGTCCTTGGCAAATTTGTTGGCGTTCGCCTGATAATGGTCGCCCTGAATGAAGATCGGACCTTCGTAGCCTTCCTTCAGCGCCGCGGCCACCATGACGGCCGCATACTCGGACGGCTTTTGGTCAGTATAGTTACTCTCGCTGCGCGAAAGTTCAAAAATGAATGCGCCCGCCTTCAAATGCAGCGCGGCGCGGAAAACCGCTCGGGCCACATCATAACTCAGGCCGCGGATGTTGATTGCCGGCACCGTAAAGCCACCGACCTCTTTTCTTCCCCGAGCTTCATAAAGACCCTGAATCGATGAGGGAATGACGCCCAACTCCAGGCCCGCGCGCCGGATGATCCAGCGGGCCGTGTTGCGAACTTCGTCATTTTCCCCAAAAACGGCGTTCCACACCAGCAAATCCAGGGTCTGGGAAATGAACTTCTGCGGGTTTCTTAGAACGATCCCACCACTGTCCGAAATCTCATAAACGGCACGATCGCGATTGATCAGATCGAGCGCGGAACGAACATTCATGATGGCCTCTCTGGATAAGCTTGCCCCTCGGTTGCAGCTGGGAATTATACCAGACCGTCGAACGCTCCCGGTATTCGAACGCGCGGAGGGCGTCAGTACTTGAGGGTTTGATGATCCGAACAGCGGACTTGAATCTGCGCGAGCAACCGGTCAAGCAACTCGTAGCCGGCACGACCCAGGAAGTACGCCCCTCCCACGCGGCGTTCCTGCAAATCCTTGTGGGGCAGGAGGAATCGCGACAGGGCCTGCACGTGACGGACAAGCAAATCCGAGCGGCCGAGCGCGGCCCGGGTCAGCTTGCCGCGCAGCCGCTCCATTTGGTATTTCATCTTCTCTTTGGTGTGTTGGAGGGTATCGAGCAAGGTGGGGTCAAGCTTTTCGATATCGGCTTGAAGGCGGGTCAAGAGCTGCTCCAACTCCCGCTCGCTTTGATCGAAACGCTCCGACCAACCCTCGGCAAATCCGGTGGCGGCGATTTTCTGGCTCAGGTGCTCGTCTCCCTGCCACACATCCTCCAGGCTCAGCTTGTACTTTTCCATCAAACGGTCGGTCCGCGAGTCGAGCAGCGTGAATGCCGCGCGCGGAAATACCACCGGCTGCGGGCGGCCCAGCGCCTTGTAAAGAGACTGCGCCTGGCCGAGATAGGCCAACTCGGAAGGGCCCGCCACATAAGCCAGGGTCGGCAGAAGCGAGTCCTGAACCAGCGGGCGCAACAGCACGTTGGGCGGAAAGGTCCAGCGGCCGTTCCGCGAGCAAGGATTGAAGCTTGGGATAACGAGATCTCCTCGCTCCCGTCGATGAAGAACTTGCCGTCACGTTGATGCAGCGCTACCCGGTCACCGTGCCGGGCCACAAATACCAGCGTTGAATCCTCAACCACGTGTACTTGGGCGTGATAGCCGCGCTGCACCAAGGCGTGTGAGCTTTCCAAAACCCCGGCCCGAAGTTCCGCCGCCTTCCCCAGCGCCTGCTGATAAACCCCGGAGCTAAGCCGATGCACGGATTCATCCAAGGGGTCCATCAGAATCACGCCCCAGCGGCCGAAAAGACGGGTCATGAATCTCGCAAAGCTCTCTCCCCACGTCGCGCCGGGCACATAGCACTCCCGCAAGTCTTGCAGCAGCCGGGAGCGCGACTCACCTTCCGGCAGGACTGCTTCCATTTGGCTGAGCGCCGCGGAAATCTCCGCCGTGTGCCGGACTTCGCCCACGGGCGAGCGTGGCGAAGGGCGGTCCCCGGAATCACGAAGCGGGAGCAGATTGTACTCTTCGTCGAAGGTTGCTCCCTGCGAAACCTCCTCCAAGTCATGGTCCTCGGTCGCCAACCAAAACACCGGGACACAAGGCACGCCCTGCTCGGAAAGAGACTGCGCCAGCCGCACCGTCGTGAGTGCCTTGTAGAGCGTGAATGCCGGACCGGAAAACAACCCTACTTGCTGGCCCGTCACAACGGCGAAGGTTCCCGGTTCGCTGAGCCGTTGGATGTTCGCCAAAGTCGGCTCCGAACAGCCAAAAGCCCGATTCTGTCGCGCCAGGACCTCGGCAATCTCCCCGCGCGCAAATGCGAATTTGCTCATTTGAGCTGCGACGGCCTGATAGCTTCGGGGATCGTACGGCGAGCCGCTATAAAAGTGGCTGACCCTGTCGAAGTGGTAGAGATAATCCGTTAGCAGTGCGCTGGAGTGAGGAACGTGCGTGTATGGAATACAGGTCGCGGTCATGAGAATTGATTATCCTACACGGTCTGCCGTATCGGCGGCAATGCCTTAGCAATTAAGCCGCCAGTAATTACCGCCACCCCTTTGAGCACACGTGTACAACGATTCATGAGGATTAGATGTGCGAACCTCAACAGAGTTACGGAAGCGAATGTTCAAGAGATCGGGCTGAGGGCGCGAGCGCGCGCTCGCCCCGCGACCGCAATTAGGGAATCCTCATTAGAGCCGAACCCGTTCTTGCCCCAGCGATCAGAGCCGCATCGATGGGCGCCCCGTCGGAAGAGGGGGAAGCGGCGGCTTGCCCCCGCCGTTTGCCGGCTGGCGGGATTCTACTTGCCAGTGATCACCGGACTTCCGCAAAACGTAGCGCTGACGAATGATCAGTTCTGTCACATTCGGGCTCTGAAACCTAACATAGGCCTCAGCCGTGTCGCCTTGGAATTTAACCTCTTCTACTTCTAAATCCATGTTACTGAAGACACCCTGCGGCAAGCTTCGCACGTGATCTTTGATGGCCGGCGGAATCGCCAAAGTGGCGGAAAGATTCTGCGCGTCTCCGGCAATGTCCTGGAGAGCAGGCTTGGCAGGCAAGATTCGGTTTGAAGGATTCCAGGGGCCGGGGCAATGGAGGATGGGATAGCTTCACCGGGGCCGCCGTCTTCGCCGCCGGGACCGGCGCAGCGGTGCTTGGCTCTTTCCTCGGCTTTCGTAGAAGCGCATCCAATTCCTGCTCAATCTGCGCGATCCCTTTCTCGTGCCGATCGCGGGCCTTTTGCATCGCGCCAGTCGACCACGGGCTGAGCTAGATATCCTCCCACAGCGAAGATGGGTTTCCAGGGCAGCAGAATGACGAGCACCACCAACGCACATCCCCAAAAACCGTAGAGCGCCAGCACGCTGACTAAAACGGCTTGCAGGGCAATGCGGATTTCCGTCTCATTCGTAATCATCGTCTCCTCACATCGCAAACGCCAAAGCGCCGGCCATGACCGCCTTGGCGCGGTCTGCCAGTTTCCGACCCAGGCGGGAGTGATTTCCTTGAGCATTCCCGGGCTTTAGTCACGGGGGAATTTGGCTTTCCCATTCGACCTCTCCCGCACGAAAACTGGGCAATTGGCAGCCAATTTATCCAGCCACTAGGCAAGTCTTGCCGGGGCGTGACTGCTAAGTGCCGGATGGACAAGCAAGCCACGAGGGATTATGCAAACCGCGTGCCATACATCGCGCACAAGTGAGGGAAACTCACCAGATTCTCGGTGGCGGAGTGGACACCAATACCCGCAGGGAATATGTTCTGTGAACGATGGGCATTTTCTTAATTTGCTATCCTGATGCGGGGCTAATAATCGTGCAGAACCGTAACCTATTCATAACAATGTGTACATATAAGGCGCGGCGAATTCCGCGGCCCCGATGAGGCGGCGGCGCAGATGCTAAGGGCGGCTCCGGGATCGGCGGGAACCCTTGCAGATCTTTCAGGGGCCACGCTTAGACGGCCAGCCCGGCATTCGCTTCGTGGAGGGCTGCGGCAATTTGTTTCTTTGCTTGAGCGGAAACGGGCAACAAGGGAAGCCGCGGGGTTCCTCCGTGGTAACCGCACAGGTCGAGCGCGGCCTTGATCCCCGCCACCCCATACGGGAGATTGATTTTCTGCCCCAGCGACATAAGGCGTTGCTGCAAGTCGCGCCCTTCCGTGGCACGCCGGTGGAGGAACGCCTGGTAAAGACCCACGCAAAGTGACGGGGCATAATTGGCCAGGCCCAACACCGCTCCCACCGCCCCATCGCACAAGGCGTCGTAAAAGATCGACGCTGCGCCCACCATCACCCGGAATCCCGGGCGAACATCGCGCAGAACGGCGCGCACGAAATCCAGCTTGCCGGAGCTTTCTTTTAGCCCCACCACATTGGGCAGTCGCGAAAGCTGGACAATCGTCGCCGGGTCAACCATCAGGCCCGTGAACTGCGGGATGGAATAGATCAGGACCGGGCGCTTGACCCCAGCACCCACCGCACGGTAGTGGGCCACCAGAGCGGCGGAATCCATGCGGGGTTTGTAGTAGTTCGGGGTGAGCACCAGGAGCACGTCGGCTCCGTGTGCCACGGCTTCGCGGCTGAGCTTGAGGGTGGCGCTGGTGCTTTCCAACCCCGTACCCACCATCAGGATTTCGGGCGGCTTCACGATTTCTCGGGCGACCTCGACCAGGCGCAGGCGCTCACTTTCCGCAAGGTACGGCGCCTCGCCTGTCGAACCCGCCACCAGAATTCCCGCCAGTCCAATGCCGGTGAGCCGGCTCAGGTTCTCGCGGAAAAATCCCTCATCCACATCGCCGCGCCGATTGAAGGGCGTGACGACGGGGCAGATTACGCCTTTCAGATTCTTGATAACTTCATTTCTCGTCATGTTCATGTCCGGGCCACCGTTCGCTGACCGCTTGATGGAGGTTTTGCAAGCTCTCCACGTGAGTTTGACCTTCCTGGCAGGCGCGAATTCCCTGGATCGCCGCGTCGGCAGCGGAAAGCGTGGTGATGCAAGTCACTCCGTGCTGCACGGCCGCGCGCCGGATGGCTTTGTCGTCGAAGCGCGACTTGCGCCCCAGAGGCGTGTTGATAATCAGATCGATCTCGGCGCTCTTAATGCGGTCCACGACATTGGGCCGCCCCTCGTTGACCTTAAAAACCTTTTCCACCTTGATGCCAGCGGCGCGCAGAGCTGCCGCCGTGCCCCGGGTGGCGACCAGCGTGAAGCCCAGGCTCTCCAAGTCGCGCGCAATGGGGATTACGCCGGGTTTGTCGTGATCGTTTACGGAAATGAAGACGCGCCCCTTGATGGGAATCCGCTGGCGCGCTCCAAGTTGGGCCTTTGCGAACGCCAATCCGAAGCTGTCGGCAACGCCCATGACCTCTCCGGTGGATTTCATCTCCGGCCCCAGAATCGTGTCCACCCCCGGCAGTTTCTGGAACGGGAAAACGGGTGACTTCACAAATGAATGGCTGACGGGCAACTCCGGCGGCAGGCCGAATTCCGCGAGCTTGCGGCCCACCATCAGGCGCGAGGCAATTTTGGCCAGAGGGAAGCCCGTCGCTTTGCTCACATAAGGCACCGTGCGGGAGGCGCGCGGGTTCACTTCCAGCACGTAAATCTTGCCATTTTGAATGGCGTACTGCACGTTCATCAGGCCCACAACCTTCAGCTCGCGCGCCAGGCGCACCGTGTAGTCGCGCAGAGTCTGGCGCTGATCCTCGGGGATGCTGACCGCGGGCAGCACGCAGGAACTGTCACCGGAGTGAATCCCGGCCTCCTCGATGTGCTGCATGATGCCCGCCACCACCACGTCCGCGCCGTCGGCGAGCGCATCCACATCAACTTCCGTAGCGTTTTCAAGAAAGCGGTCAACCAGAATCGGAAAAGCCCGTTGCAATTCCTCCGCGCGGAGAACGTATTCGCGCAGCGTGGCCTCATCGTAAGCGATCACCATCGCCCGGCCGCCCAGCACGTAGGAAGGCCGCACCAGCACGGGATAGCCGATGCGCGCGGCGATCGCGAGCGCCTCCTGCACGTTCATCGCGGCGCCGTTTTCGGGCTGCGGGATTCCCAGGTCGGCGAGCAACTTGCCGAAGTGCTTGCGGTCTTCCGCCAGGTCGATCGATTCCGGCGTCGTGCCCACAATGGGCACGCCCGCCGCCTTGAGCTGGCGGGCCAGGTTCAAAGGCGTTTGCCCGCCGAATTGCACGATGACGCCCGTGGGCTTTTCCTCTTCCACAATCGCCATGACGTCTTCGAAAGTCAGCGGCTCAAAGTAGAGGCGATCGGAAGTGTCGTAATCGGTGGAGACCGTCTCCGGGTTGCAATTCACCATGATCGTCTCGTAGCCCTCTTCCTTGAGGGCGTACGAGGCGTGGACGCAGCAGTAATCGAACTCAATTCCCTGCCCGATGCGGTTCGGGCCGCTGCCCAGAATCATGATCTTGCGGCGCGTGGTGGGCTCGGCCTCGTTTTCCTCTTCGTAAGTCGAATAGAGATAGGGCGTAAAGGATTCGAATTCCGCCGCGCACGTATCCACGCGTTTGAAAACGGGCCGCACGTTGAGCGCCAGGCGGCGCTGCCGCACTTCCTCCGCGCTCTTTCCCCAGACTTCCCCGAGGTACGGATCGGAAAATCCATATTGCTTGGCGAGATACAACACGCTGGCGGGAACGCTTTCCAGCGTGAAGCGCTTGAGCTCGCCTTTGAGCTCAAGAATCTGCTGGAGCTGGTTCAGAAACCACGGGTCGATGCGCGTGATTTCGTACAACAAATCGAGGCTGTACCCGATCTCGAAGGCGTGCAGGAGGTCCCATAGGCGCTCGGGGTGCGGAATCGCCAGACGCCGCTCCAGTTCGGCGGGATCCGAGGGCGAGGTTGGCGTCTTGCGGCCGGTTTCAAGCGAGCGGATCCCCTTCATCAAGGCTTCCTTGAAGGTGCGTCCCGATCGCCATGACTTCGCCTACCGACTTCATCTGCGGCCCCAGCGTGTGGTCGGAATCGGGGAATTTTTCCTGCGCCCACTTGGGAATCTTGGCGACCACGTAATCGATGGTGGGCTCAAAGCAAGAAGGCGTCTTCTTGGTGATGTCGTTGGGGATTTCATCCAGCGTATAGCCCACCGCCAGGCGCGCGGCGATCTTGGCAATGGGAAAGCCCGTGGCCTTTGACGCCAGCGCCGAACTGCGCGAAACGCGCGGGTTCATTTCAATGACCACCATGCGGCCCTGTCTCCGGGCTGACGGCGAATTGGATGTTGGAGCCGCCTGTCTCCACTCCCACGGCGCGGATCACCTTGAACGCCGCATCCCGCATGATCTGATATTCCTTGTCGGTCAGCGTTTGCGCGGGAGCCACGGTGATGGAGTCGCCGGTGTGAACGCCCATGGGATCGAAGTTTTCAATCGAGCAAACCACCACGGCGTTGTCCGCGTGGTCGCGCATGACCTCGAGCTCGAATTCCTTCCAACCGACCACGGATTCTTCCACCAGCGCTTCGTGGACGGGGCTGAGCTCGAGGCCATAACGCACCTTCTCTTCCAACTCCTCGCGGTTATACGCCATGCCCGCGCCCGTGCCGCCCAACGTGAATGACGGACGGATAATCAGCGGGAATCCCACTTGGCGGGAGAACTTCAGCGCGGTTTCCACCTTGTTCACCAGGACGCTCTTCGGCACCTCGAGGCCGACCTGCAACATGGCGTCCTTGAACCACAGGCGGTCTTCGGCCATTTTGATGGCCTTGAGCGACGCGCCGATCAATTGCACGTTGTATTTGTCGAGAACGCCACTCTCCGCCAGCTCGACGGAGAGGTTCAGCGCCGTCTGCCCGCCGACGGTCGGCAGCAGCGCATCGGGCCTTTCCAGCGCGATGATGGCTTCAAGATACTCGACCGTGAGCGGCTCGACGTAAGTGGCGTCCGCGAATTCCGGGTCGGTCATGATGGTGGCGGGGTTGGAATTCACCAAAACCACCTCGTAGCCCTCCGCCTTCAAAGCCTTGCAGGCTTGCGTGCCGGAATAGTCAAACTCGCACGCCTGGCCGATAATAATCGGGCCGGAACCGATGATCAGAATCTTGCGTAGGTCAGTTCGTTTGGGCATTAGCTTCCAGGTTCAAATATCTCGCCGTCCCCCATTTGTCTAATCTCTTCTCGAAAAGCATCCATGTTCTCTGCGGCAAAAGCAATCCATGGGCTCTCGAACTTCCTCGACAAGCGGTCAAATTCCTCAAGTGTCATACGTTCGAAAATACCCCCTCACCCGGCCGGCCCCGGCTGACGAAAGCGCCGGTTGCCGTCCACCCTCTCCCCCAAGGGGGCGAGGGTTGGGGATTCCAAGATAACCTATTCAATTTCCTTTCCCCTCGCCCCTTTGGGGGAGAAGGGGCTAGGGGTGAGGGGGTTCCACGTGCGAATTGGGCAGAATCAGAGGCGCGACCTGACCATCTTCACCCTTTACCCTCTAACATTCACCCTTCCTTAAACTCTTCCATCATCGTCACAAACCGGTCAAACAAATACGCCGAGTCGTGCGGGCCGGGCGAGGCCTCGGGGTGATATTGCACGCTGAACAAGGGCATGTTTCGATGCCGCAGGCCTTCCAGCGTATCGTCGTTCAGGTTCTTATGGGTCAGAATCACCTCGCTCGCCTTCAGTGAATCCGGGTCCACGGCGAAGCCGTGATTCTGCGCGGTGATTTCCACCTTCCGGGTTTCCAGGTTCAGGATGGGATGATTGCCGCCGTGGTGGCCGAACTTGAGTTTGTACGTCTTCCCTCCCAGGGCAAGGCCGATGATCTGGTGGCCGAGGCAGATTCCGAAGATGGGCACGCGGCCCATCATGTCGCGCACCGCCTGCGCGGCGTACTCGACGGGTTCGGGATCGCCCGGACCGTTGGAAAGGAACACCCCATCCGGTTCAAGTTCCATGACCTCCGCCGCGGTGGTCATGGCGGGCACGACGGTGACGTGGCAGCCGACATCCACCAGCCTGCGCAAGATGTTCTGCTTGATGCCGTAGTCATACGCCACCACGTGGAATCGCGGCTCAACGGGCGGGTGGCTTTCTCCCGCCATAATGTGGCGCGAGGGTTCCGTCCAATGATAAGGCGAGCTTACCGTGACGTGGCTGGCGAGGTCGAGGCCCACCATGCTCGGTGAGGCCTTGGCTTTCGCCACCAAGGCCTGCTCGTCGGTGTCAATCGTGGAGATGACTCCGCGCATGGCGCCGTGCTTGCGCAGGTGACGGACGAGCGCGCGCGTATCAATGTGGGAAATGATGGGGATGCCGTAGTTCGCAAGGAATTCGGAAACCTCTTCTTCCGAGCGCCAGTTGCTGGCCAATTCGGAAAGCTCCCGCACCACCAAGCCTTCCGCGTACGGCCGCGCGGATTCACAATCGAGCAGGTTCGTCCCGTAGTTCCCAATGTGAGGGTAGGTAAGGATTACGATCTGCCCCGAATACGAAGGGTCGGTGAGAATTTCCTGGTAGCCGGAAAGAGAAGTATTGAAAACGACCTCGCCAAAACGTTCGCCGGAGGCGCCAAAACCGCGCCCCCTAAAAATTCTTCCGTCCTCTAGGGCGAGAATCGCGTCCATTCACTCTCCTTGATCGGTCGATCCGATGATCGGGAGATCGGGTGAGCAAAAGACAAACTTGGCATGAGACGTTTTTTGTTCATCCGATCACCCGATGGCCCGATCACCCGATTACTTCACCCATCCCATTTGGCTCAGCGGCCAGTAAACAAAAACCGCCTTGCCGTAAATGTACTGGCGATCGACGGTGCCCCACACGCGGCTGTCATTGGAGGAGCTGCGATGATCGCCCAGCACAAAGTAATGATCCGGCTCAACGCGCACCGCGGGGTAACTTTGATCGTCGAGGTAACTGGGCGGAACATAGGGCTCGCTGAGGGGCCTGCCATTTACCAGCACGTGGCCATCGCGAATGCTCACCTCGTCCCCGGGCAATCCGATCACTCGCTTGATGTACGACTTGGACGTATCGAGCGGGATAGCGGAAAACCACCACGTCACCCCGCTCGATGGGCCGGAAGCGGTAGAGAAACTTGTTGATGAAAATCCGCTCGTGGTTTTCCAGGCGGGGCATCATGCTGGTGCCCTCCACCTGCACGGGCTGGTAGAGAAAGACAATGACGATAAAGGCCAAAAGCACCGACAAAATAAGGTCGCGCAGCCAATAGCGAGTCTCGAAAAACCATTTGTGCGCAGTGCTCGTCTCTTCCCTTTCGTCAGCCGCCGCCAATTTGATGTGCTCCTGGCCCCGCTGAAGCTTCAACCTATTTTTATACCATAAATTCGCCGTAGCGTACCAGGGTTGAACGGCCCGGACCGAGGGTCAATTCGATCTTCTTGTCGCGGCGGTCTCTGACCGCCGGCTTTTGATTCCATAGATTCCGGCGGTCAGAGACCACCACTATAACAAAATGTACCCCTACCACAATTTCCCGACACCACAATTTCCCGACCCTTGCTTTTCCCCACCTGTTTGTGTACAAACAAAATGGGCGTGCAGTTGCATACCTTCAGCCTGGCTTCGAACGCGCAAGGGGGCATGGTTGATCTCACAACATTCGTTGGCAAAGTTGTTCGCACACGCACTTCTTGCCGGATGCATCTTCCTGCCCCGCGCTGCCCCGTGGGCACAAACTTTCCCGCCTGAGGCACCGTCGGCAATGCCTGCCATGGCCGAGGCGCCGGCGTATTCAGCCAATCGCGGCCACTGGAATTTCGGCGCGCAGGTGGGATACTCCATGGAGTACGGTCTGGATTGGCACGAGGTTTCGCACATCCAGATGCTCATCGCCCAGCCCCAGCTCGGCTTCATCGTGCGTGATTTCCGCCGCTCTCCGGTGCGGCGCTTCGAGATCATCGACGAAGGAATTCTCGGCAGTGCCGTCCATCCCAGGGAGCTTACCTGGCCGGTGATGCGCTGATCTTCCGGTTCGATGGAAGGGAGCATGGCCGATGGGTTCCCTTCTTCGATGCCGGGGCCGGTGTGCAGCGCACTCCTTTGAGCAAACACGTCCCGGAAGTCAATGGATTCACCCAGTTTTCGCCGCAGGGAGGGTTCGGCCTGGAATACTTTGTCCGGCCGCAACGCGCCCTGGTGTTCGAGTGGCGAACCATGCACATGTCAAACGCCGACCTGGTTCCTCCCAACATGGGATTCAACAGCAGCATGATCACGATTGGCTTCCGCTGGCTTCGCCGGCCGAGGTAATTTTGGATTTTCGATTTTGGATTTTGGATTGAAAGGCCAATTTTCCTAAGGAGGGGAGGCGCGAAGCAGCGGTGGTCCATAATCCAAAAGCCAAAATCTAAAATCCAAAATCATCCAAAGATGTCTTTGACTTTCTCGGCGGCGCGGCGTTCCAGGGGGTGATTATCGACGCGCACGAAGGGAGCCAGAATTTCCAGCCAGCGCCGATGATCGCGCGACAGGCGGGTGGGGGTAACGACGAAGACCGAGATGTAGAGGTCGCCGTGGCCGCGGCCTTCCAGGGTCGGCATGCCCAAACCGCGCAGGCGAAAGACCGAACCGCTCTGCGTGCCCTCCGGGATGCGCAGGCGCTCCTCGCCGCGGAGGGTGGGCACGATAATTTCCGCGCCCAGCGCGGCCTGGGAAATGGAAATCGGAATGGTGTAGTAGAGGTCGTTGCCGCGCCGCTCGAAGAAAGTGTGCTCGCGGATTTTGAGAATGACGTAGAGATCCCCGGGAGCGCTGCCGCGCGTGGCCACGCCCCCTTCGCCGGCCACGCGCAGGCGGGTGCCATCGTCGACGCCGGGCGGAATCCTCAAATCCAACACCCGCTCCGCGTTCACGCGGCCTTCGCCTTTGCAGTGGCTGCACATCTCGCGAATCACCTGGCCCATCCCCTGGCATTGCGGGCAAGTGCGGGTGACGGTAAAGAACCCTTGCTGGTGCCGAAGTTGCCCGCGCCCGCCACAGGTGGGGCAGTTCACGGGTTTGCTTCCCGGCTTGGCGCCCGTTCCGTCGCAGGTCGCACAGGCCTCCCAGCGCGGAATCTTGATTTTGGTTTCCAGTGCCCGTGGCCGCTTCTTCCAGGCTGATTTCCAGATCGTAGCGCAGATCAATTCCCCCCGCGCTACGGCTGCGTCCGCGGCCCGGACCGGCCAAAGACGTCGCCGAAACCAAACAAGTCGCCGAAGATATCTTCGAAATCGGAAAAGATCGTGGAGTTGAAATCCGGCGCCCCGCCCCCGCCGCCCCCCACGGCCGCGTGTCCGAAGCGGTCGTAGGCCGCGCGCTTCTGCGGGTCGGCCAGCACGCTGTAGGCTTCCGTAATCTCCTTGAACTTCTCCTCCGATTCCTCTTTGCTTGTCAGGATTGCGGTCGGGGTGGTGCTGCAAGGCGAGGCGGCGATAGGCGCTTTTGATCTCCTGGTCGGAGGCTTCCCGCGTTACGCCCAGGACCTCGTAATAGTCACGCTTCTGATTCAATCCTCAACCTCAGTTGGTGCGTGTGATGGGCACAAAGGCCGTGCCCGGCCGCGCGCTTTCAGCGGATCGATGTGGAGCGCCCGGAGTTCTGTCCCTTCCGTTGAAGCGCCGGCAGCGTGGGGTGAGAGCCACTTGCTCTTCATCCTGGGCAGCATTCCCGCCCTAGGATTCATCCGCCAGTATCTTTCCCGGCCTTGCCTCCCACCGCCACCTTGACAATCGCCGGGCGCAGGAGTTTGTTCTTCAGTTTGTAGCCGCGCTGCAACTCTTCCACAATCTCATGCTCGCGGCGGCCCGGGGCGTTCACGGTTTCGACCGCCTGATGCAGGTAAGGGTCAAACAATTGGCCGGCGGTGTCGAACGCGCGACAGTCCGGCGCGGCCCAGCACCTCGCGCAAGTTCACGGTAAATCAGTTCCAGCCCTGGTAGAAAGCCGCCGGCACGCTTTCGTCGCGGTGCTGAAGGGCGCGCTCGAAACCGTCGAGAGTGGGCAGCAAGGAGCGAATCAGATCCTCCGCCGCATACTGGCGCAGATCCTCTTTCTCCTTCTGCGTGCGCTTGCGGAAATTCTCCAGCTCCGCCTGCTTGCGCAGCAGGCGGTCGTAAAGGCTCTTGCTTTTCGGCCAGCGCCTTTTCGTAAGCTTCCGCCAAGCCCGGCGCGGGCGCGCCGGGCGCGGCGGCAGCCGCGCCGCTCGGTCGCAGACGCGGATTCGTTCTCCCCGGCCTTCGCCGGGTTGGGACGTCATCATCTCGTCTCTTTCGTTATCCATAGATTCCATGCCATCCTCGCCGGGAGCGCGGCGCGCCGCCGGCGCGGCTCAACCCGGCGGCGGGAAATCCGGTCTTTCAATTGGAGCTCAGCAGTCGGCTACACAAATGGGCCACATACTCGACGGTGCTCATGGCGCGGTCGTACTCCATGCGCATGGGCCCCACCACGCCCAGAGCGCCCACGGCGCGGTTGCGGTAGTGCAGCGGCGCCACCACCAGCGTGCAATGCTGCATCTGCTTCTCGGCGTTCTCCCGCCCGATCAGGATGCGCACGCCCGCTTCCGGGGTTTGCAGGCAGGCTTCCAGGATCCGTGCCAGCTTGGCTTTTTCCTCCAGAGTTTTCACCAACTGTTTGATCTTCTGCACATCGGCATATTCCGGGCGTTCCAGGATCTTGGCCGTGCCGTCCACAATCAGCCCGCCCGTCTCCTCTTCCGAAAGCGCGCCCCACATGAAGAGCGTGGCAACATTCTTGAGCAGGCGGTCGCAGAGGATCTTGTCCGCTTCCATGCGATGGAAAACTTCCAGGCGAATGGTGCCGAGCGACCAGCCGTGGAACTCCGCGTTGAGGAAGTTGGCGGCCTGGTCAAGTTCCTCCTGCGTGAATTCGTCTTCCAGGCGAACCACGCGGTTTTCCACCAAATCGGGCTTGGAAACGATCACCACCAGCACGCGGTGGTCAGGAAGGTTGATAAACTTGATGTGCTCCAGCAGCTTCTCTTCCAGCGCCGGCGCCAGCACCAGGCCCACGTTGCGCGAAACCTCGGAAAGGGTGCGGGAAGCCTTCACCATCAGCCGCTCCAGCCGGTCGGCGTCGGACCGCGCAAGGTCTGGTCAATGTAGCGCTCCGTGTCCGGAGCCAAACGCGCCCCGCTCACCACGCGATCCACGTAAAAGCGATAGGCCTTTTCCGTCGGAACGCGCCCCGCCGAAACGTGCGGCTGCACCAGGAAACCGTCTTCTTCCAATACGCCGAGGACAGAGCGGATCGTCGCCGAACTGATCGGCGTCGCCATTTGCGCCGCCAATGCCTTGGACCCTACAGGGAAGCCACTGGCGATGAACTGGCGAACCAAGGCCACCAGTATTTCCCGGTCGCGAGTTGGATAGGTCAATTTGCCCTTCATCTTGGCCCTAACTGACAAGATATCAGAAAGTTCGAGGCTAACGACTCCTCAATTCATTCTATCGGCGGCGGCGCGCGGTGTCAAGATTGGCGAAATCGGCTGGGGAAAATCGGCTCATCGGTTCATCGGGCCATCTAAAACCAACTCCGGAATCAGTCGATGAGTCAATGAACCGATGAGCCGATGAACCGATCTTTGCCCCTATCTCCTTTCCCTTCAATGAGTCATATCAAAAACGCGATAACTTGTTTATTTTCATCAATTCATCCAGAGCTCTTTTTTTGCCCCTTTGTTTTCAATAATTCATCCAGAGCAATCTTCATTTTTAACATCTTTTTAGGTGCAGCGCCCCGTTCCGGACTTTGGCCAGCATATTGGTGAGCCGCCACAGTTGGCGCAGGTTGGAATCTTCCATCCTTTGCATAAGCAGGGCATTTTTCGTCCCGGGGAGCCATGAGGGCGGCGATATTCTCGGGTGACCGGACCTTGTCAGATTCCTCCATGATCGAATCTAAGGCCCTTCGGTAGGAGAACATGGTCTCGTTCAGCGCGGTATAAAGCTTCTGGCGCGCCGCTTCCCTTTCCTGCCCTCGGCGGCCGAAGGGATCGGCCCCGCATCGCCGTTTTCGTTGGTCGGCCCGGGCGCTTCGGACGCCGCTTCCCCGAAGGACCGGAGAAGCGGGAAGAGTTTGCGGACGTCGTCCGGTGGGGTGGCCCCGAAGGCGTTCACGAAGGCCGCGATTTCCCCGGGCAAGGGGGGGAATCCGGGCGGTTGAGCATCCTGCCGATGGCGCACAAGCCCTCGTAGATATCATTAATGCGCAGCAGCCTCGGCGCCACCGTCAGATTTTCTGTTTGCAACCCGCTTTGCACGCGCTTCACCGCCAAGCCGTCCTGCATCCGCTCGGCGCGCTGCATCCGCCACAAGGTGCGCGCGATGCCTCGCACCAACTGGCTTTCCAAACCTCCGGCCAGATTGCTCTCCAGCGATTTCAGCAGGCGGTTGTACTCGGCCTGGTCTTCCCCCAGAGCGGTCAAAACCTCTTGCGGCGCCTCGGAATAGAATCCGTGACGCAAATTGGCCTGGGCGGCGCGAGCCTTGCCGGCGGGCGTTACCGCGCCCCGGGATTTGCGGACCATTCCGTCGATGCGCGCTCAGGTTTCTTCTCGGTCATTTTCCGTTTTGCGGTTAAGGACATAAAACCTCCCAGAGGCAGGTGTCGGGTGCTGGGGATGAGGGGCTGGACGCGGGCTCGGGCCTGGTTCGGGACGTTCTTCCCCGCCCCCGGTAACTGGCACCCGGCACCTCGCCCCGACACCTCGCCCTGCTGCGTACTTCCACCCGGACCCCGTGGTCCGGTATGTAGCCTATCACGTTGGTGGCCAGAGTCGAGGAGGATGCCTGTGGATTTGCTTAAAATAAGAGTATTAAGTCCGATTTTTCTTCCCCATTTCCTACCGGTAGGAAAGCGTAGCGCGGGATCGCCGATTTGCGAACGGGTCGTAGGGGCGGCGCGCCAACCAACGCCGTCCAAATTAGCAAATTCCCGCATCGCGCCGGCGTGGCAAGATTTCGGAGTGCGGGAGCTTGCTCCCGCTTTTTCTCCCGCTGACTCGTCAGCGGTTGGCCGTTCGCCGCGACGAGTCGCGGCAAGGAAAAGCGGCGACGAGTCGCCGCACTCCGAAATCGGTTTATGTACAACCCGCGCGGGGAGGGCTGGGTGGGCGGCGCCAACATGCCAACCCGCATCTGAACCGCAGCAGAAGCGATGTCCGAATGGTTTCCAACTCTTATCCCGACCACCGGTTCCCGCGAAGGTCTTTCCCGGGCCCGCCCGATGTAGCGGACTTTCCCCTGCCGCACCAAGTCGTTGAGTGTTCGCAGGGTCTCTTCCAGCGGCGTGTTGCTGCCCCAACCGTGGACCTGGTAAAGGTCAATGTAGTCGGTCGGTATTTCATTCTCCATCCTCACTTGTGCCGCCAACGAGCCACAGTGATTTTGATGTGGGCAATAATCAGAGCTTTCGCGGGGGATAAACGAACCCAGACCCGTTCCCCACCGCAACCCAAGGCGGAGTTGGGAGCTGTCCTAATTTCACATGTAGCGCCGCCATCTTAGCGGTTCAACGCCCGCCGGAAGCCAGCGCTGCATATGAAATTAGGACAGCACCCGGAATTGCCTTTAGAAGCGTCCGCGGAAATCAAAGAGGTCGTCGAGGGAAAGTTGCCAACCGGGGAAGAGGTTGGAAGTAAGGACGTGATGGCCTGCGTAGGTCGCTTCCACGAGATACTTCGCCCCCTGGAGTCTCAGAACCTCGACCGTCTTGGCCCTGGGATCAATGAACCACACCTCGGGCACGTGCGCCTCCGCATAAATCGGCAGCTTGGTGGCGCGGTCGTGTCCAGCCGTGGAAGGGGATAGTATCTCCACGGCGAGGTCTGGCGCACCCTCAATCCAATTTTCTTGAATAATCCCGGCGCGCGCGTTGGAAATGAAAATAAGATCTGGCTGCAACACCGTTTCTTCTCCCAGGCGCACATCCAAAGGCGCCAGGCAGACCTCGCCCAAGTGGTTCTTATAGACGTACGTCCCTAAGTTTTGCGAGAGATTCTGAAGGACAAATTGGTGCCGCGTGGCGGGAGATGGAGTCACATGCACCTCTCCATGGACGAGCTCGTAGCGTTTCCCGTCACTGGGGAGCTCGCGGAATTGCTCGAAAGTCAGCTTGGGAATGACTTCAGTACCCATAGTGGCATTATACCCCCACGCCCGGGCCGCTTCTTGCCAAAAGTTCCTCCTCAGCCCAATTCAATCTCCAGCTTGGTCACGGACGCCGGCTGGAAGGTCCAGGAGAAGCGCGACCCGGAAACGCTGGCGGGCTCGGTTTTGGGCGCCACGACGTCGGGATGATCGAAGTCATTGTGCGCGTGGATGTCGGGCGCGGTGAGCACCGTTACCTGCGCAGACTTTGCCTCGCCTCCGCGCAGCGACACATCCGCCGCTTGGGGCTCGCTCGAGTGGGGGTTGACGACGGTAACCACCAGCGTTTTCCCGTGCAACGAAGCCGATCCGGCGAGGCCCCAAAGCTGTTGGCCTTTTCCGTAAGAAATCTCGGGAGCGTCGCAAACCATGCGCAGCGAGCGTCCACCCTGGTGCGACTTGTACATGTCAAAGACATGGAAAATCGTGGTGGGCACAAAACGGTCTTCCCTGGCCAGGAAAAGCGTGTTGATGTTGTTCACCAATTGGGCGTCATTGCACATCGCCAGCTTGTCGGCGTGGCGATTGAAGACGTCGAGGGTGATAGCGCTCACCAGGGCATCCCGCAGCGAGGGAACGTAGCTGAACAGGTAGGCCGGGCCGAGCGGGGTGGTGCGGTGCCAGGCGCCCCATTCGTCCACCACCAACTTCACTTTGTGCTCCCTGTCGTATTCGCCCATGGCCTGCCAGTGTTGGGCCACGAGCGAGTCCATGACGTCAGCCTGCCACAGCATCTGGTACCACTCGTCGGCGCTATATTCCAGGGAGTTGCCTTTGCCCGAGGTCCCGCAGTAATAGTGCATCGAGAGGCCATAGAGCCGGTCCAGCAAGTCCGCCCGCGTGGCCACCAGGTTTCCCAGGAAGCCGCGCGTCCACGACACTTGGGGATCGCTCGCGCTCGCACCCGGGCCCGACCCGACAAAACGCAACTGCAATCCATAGTCGGGAACCCAGGAGGTGAAGCGGCGAAACTCCACGGCGTATTCTTCCGGGCGGAAGTCGCCCCCGCAACCCCAGGACTCATTGCCGATGCCCCAATAAGTCACGTTGAAGGGTTCGCGGCTGCCGTCGCCGGCGCGCGTTTGGGCCAGCGTGGTGCTGCCCGCGGGCGAGTTGCAATACTCCACCCATTCGTCGAAATCGCGCGGCGTGAGGCTGCGGACGTTGGCGGCCACGTAGGGCTCGGCGCCGCAGAGTTGGCAGAAGCGCATGAATTCCGCCGTGCCAAAGGTGTTGGGGTCGTATTTCTGCGGGCCGTCGGGAGCCTTGCACAGTTGCGTGTCGTTATCCCAAAAGTTGGTGCGCACCGGCCGCTGCGGTGCGCGGGCCGACGCCGTCGCGCCAATTGTAGCTGTCGGCAAAGCAGCCCCCCGGCCAGCGAATCACCGGCGCGTGCAACTGGCGCATGTGGTCCACCAGCGCCTTGCGGATGCCGCCCACGTTGGGAATCTTGGAGTTCTCGCCCACCCAGATGCCGTTGTAAACCACCCCGCCGATGTGCTCAGTAAAATGGCCCTGGAGTTCCGGCGCAATGGTGCCGATGGGCTCGTCGAGCAGAACTTCCACTAAACCGTTGGAGGCACGCGCCGAACGTGGCGCGAGTCCAGCCGCAGCCACCGCCAACGTCGTAGAAAGAAATTCTCGCCTTTTCATGATGACCAACCTCCGGGAATGGGTCGCTCTAATTTTCCGCGTTAGATTACCAGAGTTGAGGCGGGTAGCACAGTGAAGACAAACCAAAAGAAAACCAAAAGGCAAAGGGCAAAAGTGAAAAGCCGTACGTCCAGTGATCCTGGCTAAAAAAGCAATTATGAGTTTGCAATGGGCAGACCTTGGGGGTTGTCCTAATTTTGGGTGTAGCGCCGGGCTTTACTGGCTGCGGAAAAACCCTTGGTTAGTGAGGTAGCGGCGACTTTACGTCGCCATAACTTCAACCGCTGCAACCCGCCGATGGCGGCATAAAGCCGCCGCTACGCCTTTTTCCGCAGCCTGTTTAGCCCGGCATGTGCCGCCCTAAAGGGCGGCGCTACAGGTACCATTATCTGCGACGCACTACCCTGGCGACGGCCGGGGCTCCGTCATTTTTTTACATACTGCCCGGCCGGGGCAACCCCAAGCTGCTCCAGGCCCGCTAAGCGAACGCGCAATTCCTTCATTTCCTGCTCACCCAATTTTTCCGCGCAACCTTCCACAATTCGCCTTCCCCGCTCCACCAGGGTGCGGCGGTCCTCCGGGTCCGGCGTGGTGACGGCGATGTCACCGAGGGCGCGCATCATGCGCAGGCTCACCGCCACATCCGCCTGCGAATACAGGCGGATTTGCTCGAACGCCGAATCCAACATGCGTCCGAAGTTGCTCCACATGATGCTGACGCGCACCACGCCGGGCGGATCACAGAGCAGCGGCTCGGGCCCCTCCCGCGAGGCAAAGCGAATCAACACGCGGCTGAGTTGGTCCACGCAGGTGATCGCCGTGCTGGGGTCGTTGACGGCCGGGGAAATCGCCTTGAGGGCAATGTCCACAATCTGCAAGACGCCGAACTCGATGTCCTGCTGCAAGGTTCGCGAGGGGCCGAAGTCGAACGCGTTGCGAAGCTCCATGCGCTCCTTCCGCAGACAATCGCTCCCCCTTGTACACCCGCAGAAGCGGGACGCCCTCGGGAACGAACTGGCCCACCCGTCTTAAGACCTGGACCTTCACGCGGTGCGACTTCGCCGTGGCCAGCAGCCGCTGCGTGTCGATATAGCGGATGTAACCCGAGGTCTCGCACCGGATGGTGGTTTCCCAAGTACTGGGGTCGATGGGGTCACTCGCTGTCCACACGCGGATACCGGCGCGGGTGAGGCATCATCTCATCGATCATGGCCACCGTCTCGTTCGCGATCCGGTCCACGATTTGATTGACGTTGATGGCCTGCGAGATGTGATGAATGAAATAAAGGAGCCAGCCCACGCAAATCGAGCGAGAGCAGCATGGCGCCCAGAACCGTGGCGACGGGCGCAAAGGGTTTGGGCGCGGAGCGCGCCGCCGGAAGCGCCGCCATGCAATAACAAAAAGTGCCGAGAAAGATGCCGAGCGTCCATTGCGTCACGCGGTCACGGACAAAGCTCACGATGATGCGCGGAGAGAATTGCATCGACGCCAGGGTGAGCGTCATCAGCAGAATGGCGAATACAATCGACACCACCGTCATGATGGAGGCGGCAATGCCCCCCAGAATCACCTGCGCCACTTGCGGGTCAGAATGCGAGGGAAAGAGCACCGCGGGGACCCAGGCGCTGAGGGCGGGTTCGACTCTCCTCCAGCCAGGAGAGCAGCGCGCCGGCGCCGCCCAGCGACAGCGCAATGATCAGGGGGCGCACCAGAAAACCGCCCCGCAGGTTGTACATGATGTGGCGAAACAGTAAGGGTAGGCGCTTGTTCATGGCGCTAGATTAACAGAGTCGCGACAAGCGGGCGAGACTTACCGGTACGCTTACCGGTACGCTTACCACGGGCTAACCACGCAGGCAATGGTGCCGTCCTTGAGGTAGTGGTGCAGTTTGACGTTGTAGCGGCGAGTTTACCTCGCCAAATGGCGGCGCAAAGCCGTCTCCACATCAAACTGCACCATTGCCGTCCGGCACCATTGCCGTCCTTGACACCCCTTTGGCGAGCCGGTATCCTTCACTCTAGGAGGTTGGGGCTTCCGACTTCCCCAAATTAATCACCATGAGCACTATTGCTAAAGTACAGCGCAAGGGCCAAGTGACCATTCCCATCCGGCTTCGTGTCCAGGTGGGCTTGGATGATGGCGACTTGGCAGAAGCCAAAGCAGAAAGGGGCAAGATCGTTCTCACCCCAAAAATGATTGTTGACCGTGAATACACGCCGGCCCAGCGCCGGGTCATCGATGCCCGCCTCGCTGAGTCCTTGGAACAGGCGAAAAAAGGCGAAACGTACGGGCCTTTTGAGACCCACGAAGAGATGATCACGTTTCTCCACGGCGAAGCCAAGAAAGCCCGACCAAAGAAAACCACATCTGTTAAACCCAGTGCCCGATGAAGCGCCAACTGACGGCCGCCGCTGTAAAGGACTACACTGAGGCTCCCCCCGCCGTCCAGATAGCATTCGACAAACAAGTGAAACTGCTGGTGGAGAACTTCCGCCACCCCTCGCTCCGCGCCAAGAAATACGATGAGTCCCGCAACGTCTGGCAGGCCCGTGTAAACCGCGACTGGCGCTTCTATTTCCTCATCACCACCGCTACCCCTCCCACCGGCCTACCCGCTTTCGCAACCGTAGGCCTTGCCTTCGGTGCCGAACCCACGGACAATTCAAAAGACGAACTTATGCGTGCCGACCTCCGGGTCACAGAACCTCAGCCGCCGTTCGCATGGATAAATGCAATCTGGAGACGTAGGGGTAGGGCTTGCCCTACCCGGCGTCCCGCAGGGTGAATGCGGAACCAGGGGGCGGCAATCCGTCCCCCTACAGCCGTCCCCCTACACCTTGCGCAACTCCATCACGACGTAGGGGCAGGCCTCGTGCCTGCCCTCCCCGTCGGCAGGGCCGACTTCCGGGCGCCCACGAGGGGCGCCCCTACGTTGTGGCACGGGCGTCCCGCCCGTGACCGACACGGCCAGGATGGCCGTGCCACGATTTGGTTGCGGCTCCGCCGCGCTACGCTTGCTTTCCGGCTACGACATTTTGTAGCCTCTGGCGCTGGCAGATTTATCTTGACTTGCATAATGTACGTTGATATATTAACCGTGTGTTACTGTGGGGTGATGAGAGCGGAAGCTAGGAGCTAGGAGTCAGGAGCCAGGAGTCGGGAAATCAAAAATCGGCAATCGAAAATCGAAAATCGTCCGATGGTCCGCTGACCCGATCGTCGCGGCTCTCCATTATGTACTAGAAACAAAAGGGGTTAGTCGTTTAGAGTAAAAATGTCTGAAAGCTTTATCTCATTCAAATAAAGATAGTTAGCTTGAAATACAGGGAGCCGGGGAGAAAAAAGGAGCGCGGCTCTCCATTATGTACTAGAAACAAAAGGGGTTAGCGATGAATCGCGAAAATCTTGCAGAAATCGATGTCATTGAAATTAAAAGATTTATCTGATTTCTGCGATGGCGCAGGGTCGTGAAAAAAAAGGGGTTAAAAATGAGGCGAAAATTCCGTAAGTTATTGAAAACACATATAGAAAAAATGCCCGTTTTTCGCCTCTCCATGATGTTCATGAAAACAAACGAGTTAAACTCGTTCTCTCCATTATGTTGATGAAAAGAAAGGGAGTTAGCCGAAATGCCGTTTGCGGAGTGGATTCCCGCCTTCGCGGATGAATGACCGAATCGGATCGCCCGAATGCCGCAAATGGACACCACCAGGACCGCCGCTTCCCTTCCCAGGAGTGGTTTGTTATATTCATTCACCTTCGCCGAACGATTGGGCAAATTCCGCTCGCGCGGTTGCGGAATGAATCGCGCCGAGCCCCGGGAGCACTCATATCATGACTCCACCAAAAATCTATACGAACTTTATCGATGGCCAGTGGGTGGCTTCGGCCAGCGGCAGGACGTTTGAGAATGTAAATCCCGCCAACCGCAATGAGCTCATCGGATTGTTCCAAAAATCCGGACCCGAGGACGTGGACGCAGCCGTCGCCGCGGCCAAACAAGCGTACAAATCGTGGAAGAACACTCCGCCTCCCAAGCGCGGGGAAATCCTGTATCGCGCCGCCACCTTGCTGCAGGAGAGAAAAGAGAGCTTTGCCGAAGCCATGACGCGCGAGATGGGCAAAGTGCTGGAGGAAACGCGCGGCGACGTGCAGGAAGCCATCGACATGACGTTTTACATGGCGGGCGAAGGGCGGCGGCTTTTCGGGCAAACCACCACTTCCGAGCTTCCCAACAAGTTCTGCATGACGGTGCGCAGCCCCCTGGGCGTCTGCGGCCTGATCACGCCGTGGAATTTCCCCATGGCCATTCCCTCCTGGAAGATCATGCCGGCGCTGATCTGCGGCAATACCGTGGTTCTGAAACCCGCCACGGACACGCCGCTTTCCTCGTACAACCTGGTGCAGGTTCTGGAGGAAGCCGGCTTGCCGCGCGGGGTGGTGAATCTGGTGACGGGCACCGGCGGCGATGTGGGCAGCCACTTGATGCGGCACGACGACGTGCGCGCGGTTTCCTTTACCGGCTCGACGGAAATCGGCCGCAAGGTTTCCCAAGCCTGCGCCGCCAGCTTCAAGCACTGTTGCCTGGAAATGGGCGGCAAGAACGTCATCATGGTGCTGGACGACGCCAATCTGGACCTCGCCGTGGAGGGCGCGCTTTGGGGCGGCTTCGGGACCACCGGCCAGCGCTGCACGGCCTCCAGCCGCGTGGTGGTGCAGAAAGGCGTTTACAAGGATTTCGTCGACCGCTTCGTGGCACGCACGCGCGCCCTGAAGGTCGGCAACGGCCTGGACGCTACGGTGCAGGTGGGGCCGCTCATCAACGAAGCGCAGCGGCAGACCGTGGAATCCTACGTCGAGGTGGGAAAGAATGAGGGCGCCAAACTCCTGTGCGGCGGCCAGCGGCTTACCGGCGGCGACTACGACCAGGGCTGGTTCTATGCTCCCACCATTTTCGGCGATTGCGACCCCAAGATGCGCATCGCCCAGGAGGAGATTTTCGGCCCCGTCGTCTCCGTCATCCCCTGCGATAGCCTGGACCAAGCCATGGAAATCGGCAACGGCGTCGCCTACGGCCTTTCCTCTTCCCTCTATACACGCAATGTGAACAACGCCTTCACCGCCATGCGGGAAATGGAAACCGGCATTTTCTACGTGAACGCCCCCACCATCGGCGCGGAAACCCACTTGCCCTTCGGCGGAACCAAACAGACCGGCAACGGCCACCGCGAAGCCGCCACCGCCGCCCTCGATTTCTACTCCGAGTGGAAATCCATTTACGTGGATTACAGCGACAAGCTCCAGCGGGCGCAGATTGATACTTAGACTTATGATGGCGGCGATAGCCTGGGAAACCGGCGGCGAGGGAGGCGTCACGGTAAGATCGCCCGGGGCGGCGCCGGGATTGGCAGCTCCTACCGTGACCATGATCGAGTTCAGAGGGCAGCGGGTGTGAGCCCAGACCGAGTTTCATCAGCGATTTGGCTTCCGGCAGACCCGTAGGGGGAAACCCATGGTCCGTCTGATAGCGCAGCATGGCATCGTGGGTGCGCGAGTCCCATTGGCCGCTCGCATCACCCTGAAGGTAACCCTCACGAATCAGCGCCTGCTGAATTTCTTGTACGCGCTCCGGTTGCAAATGAAGGCGCGCCAGACGCTGCTGGCCGGTGAGCGGGCGGACCCGTCGATTATCGCGCAGCGGAGCCTTGGTGCTGGGATAGCATAAGCCGTCGTGTGATTCGGCGCCGTTTTCGCCGCAGATGCAGAGGACACGTGCGAGCTGGTCTTTCTCGCGGCGGACTGCGCCGTGCCGGAGTGAGAGGTTGCCCTTCGGGTGGCAGGGTAATGTGACGTCGTGGTAAGGGTTCCGGCCTTCTTCGCCACCGTGTGGGTGGCCGGGGGGTGGGTTGACTCGCCGACGAAGGCGCGACGGGCTTGGGCGCGCCGTTCGCAGTCGTGCTTTCTGCGGCGTATGAACCGTTCGCCGCCAGGCAGACTCCCGTTAACAGAACAAGCACGAGCTCGCTGGTTTTGTGACCGGAAGAATTCAAACCGCTCCTTTCATCCTCAAGCAGGTTGATGGCGGGTTGCAGCACGGACCTTTAGGTCAGCACCTGCCGACCCTCCGCTCCCCTCAGGGCAGGCTCGAAAGGTCGGCGCTCCGATATTTGTCATCAACCTCCTAAGGCAGGCGGTCCGCCAGGAATAGCGTCGTGAAGCTATGCGGGCCGTTTCGGCGCGCCACCAATAATACAACGTCCGCGCCGGACTTCAACTGTCCTTGCAGCTTATTGTAATCATCCACGGAAGCCACGTTGTGGCGATTGATGCTGAGGATCACGTCGCCGCGCTCCACGCCCAAATCGGAAGCAAATCCACTCCCCTGCACGTCGGTCACCAGCACCCCCTGCTTGGCTTCGAGGTGAAGCTGAGTGGTAAGCTCCTGGGCCTGGTCCGGGGTCAGGTTCTTGACCGCCATACCCAGAACGCCGCCGCCCTCCGGGCTGGCTTCGGGATTACCTTCTCCTCCCTGGCTGGCGCGGTTCTCCCCGATGATCTGGTTACGGTCGGCCACTTCCACATCGGCGGTGGCGTGTCTTGCCTTCGCGCAGGTATTCCACGCGCAATTTCTTGCCGATATCGGTGTCGGAAACAATGGCCACCAATTCGTCACCACTGTGCACGGCTTGGCCATTCACGCTCAGGATCACGTCGCCCCGCTTCAGGCCGGCGTGGTCGGCAGGACTATCCGCCTGGACGCTGTCCACCACAATGCCATGGTCCGTGCCGAAACTGCGCAGCAAGGCGGGGTTGGCTTGCGCCTGGAATTGCACGCCGATGGCGCCGCGCTTGACCGAGCCGCTGGTGACAAGGGCGTTGTAAACCTTGCGGGCGGTGTTCGAGGGGATGGCGAACCCCACTCCGTCGTAGCTCCCGCGCCGGGTGGCAATGGCGGTGTTAATGCCGATCACCTGCGCCGCCAGATTCACCAGAGGTCCGCCGCTATTGCCGGGATTGATGGCGGCATCGGTTTGCAGGAAGCGCTTGAACTGGCCCTGAGTTCCCCCTTCGATGTCGCGGCCTTTGGCGCTGACGATCCCTGCGGTCACGGTGGAATCGAGGCCGAAGGGGCTCCCGATCGCCAGCACCCAGTCACCCACCCGCATCGAATCAGAGTCGCCGAGTTCGGCCGCATGCAGGGGCTTCCCGGCGTCGATCTTAATGACGGCGAGGTCCGTCCACTTGTCGGAGCCGACCACCCGGGCCTTGTACTTGGTTATCGTCGCCGTGCAAGAAAACCGTGATGCGATCAACCGGCTTATCTTCTCCATCCCGGTCTTCGGAACTTTGGGTAATCACGTGGTAGTTGGTGAGGATGTATCCATTCTTGTCAAGGATCACACCCGACCCCAGGCTTTGCTGGCGGAAGTCGCCTTCCCCCGGCCTGCTGCCCTCCCCCGGCCCCCCCTGAAAGAAATGGTCGAAAAAGTCGTCGAAGGGCGAGTCATCCGGCGAATGCGGGTCCCGGCGGCTGATGCGCACCGTCGTTTCGGTATTGATGTTCACAACCGCATCTTCAACTTTGTCGGCAATCTGGGAAAAGGAGTTGGAAAGTTCGACGGGAGAGGGCATGGGGAGGGGCTTGGCATCTGCGGCGCCGGGAAAACCTTTGGCCGCCCGAACACCGTGGGAAACCACCGTGCCAATCAGAATTCCAATTCCCAGGGTTACGGCAATGACCAGCGCGGGCAAAGCCCGTCGACCGCTTGCACTCATCTTGACCTCTCCCTCAATCCTGAGAATCCCCTAATTTCCCATCGCTCTAGAGTATACACCACGAACAGGTTTCACCACTCCACGATCGAGAAGTGGGTGCCTTTCTAATTTGAACGTAACACCGCCCTTGAGGGCGGCATGTGCCGGGCTCAGCCTGGCATTACACCCGAAATTAGGACTGCGCTGAGACGTGGCGCTCGGGCCCCCTACCCCTCCACGGGAGCTGGCGCTGCCCCGCCCCACACCTCCGAAATGACCATCCCCGCCAAAATGAGCGCGGAACCCAGGAGCACCTTTCCCCCCAGGTGTTCTTTGGTTACGACGCGCGAAGTCAGGGCGGCGAACACGGGTTCCAGGGCAAATATCAAGGCGGTATGCGCCGGCGGAGTGTACTGCTGCGCCCACACCTGGGTGCCGAAGGCAAAGGCGGTGGCGAAGATTGCGGTCACCACGATGGCGAATACCAAACGGCCGGTCCAATGCAGAGTCCAAGAGGGGCTGAAGGGAACGGCCAGCGTTGCCATGATCCCCACCACCAGGATTTGGCCCGGCGCCAGGTGCAGGAATGAAAAGCGGCGCGTGTAATTTCCCACCAGCACGATGTGAATCGGCGAAAGCCATGGCCCCGAACAGGGTCAGCAAATCACCGCGATTCACGGCTCCCACCCCGGACGGCAAGACGAGAAAGTAAAGCCCCAGCAAACCCAACCCTGCTCCGGCGGCATTCGCGGCGCGCATGGGATACCCGTGAAAAAGTGAAATCAAAGGCACCAGAATCACGCTGAAACCCGTAATGAAGGCGCTCTTGGAAGGCGTCGTGAAAATAAGCCCCCAGGTTTGAAAGGCGTAACCGGTGAAAAGCAAAATTCCCAGCAACACGCTCGGCAGCAGCGCTTCGCGGGGCAAGCGGCCACGCGCCATGACCCCAAACATCAGCAGGCCCGCCAGGATGAAGCGCACGGCAATAAAGGGAAAGGGTGAAGCATCGGCTAGCGCGCCTTTGACGATCACAAAGGTCGAGCCCCAGATGAAGGTGGTGACAACGAGAAGAAGTTCAGCTTTCGTGCGTTGGCTCAAAACCGGAGACCTCGTTCTTTAGCGTCAGAATCATGGCGGAGCGGGGAATTCACTGCCCGCTGCGGTCTCGGACCGTAGGGAGCGCCGCGCAGCTACTTGGGGTTCTTGCCGAAGAAATCGCCCCAAAGATTTACGGGACGAACCTGGAATTTTGGCCTGCCGTCGAGAGATCCGCCGCCACCGGGCGATAGAGGGTGTGGCAGCGTTCGCAGCGGTAAATTTCGGCATTCTTGCCGAATTCCTTCCGGGCCGCTTCCTCTTCCTCGCTGAAAGCGAGACGCAGCGGGTGGTAGTAGTACCAGCGCTTCAGGTGCCCGACGCACAATTCGCCCTTGGCATCCTTCTCATCACAGGCGCGCTGGCCAGGCTTCTTGTCTTTGACCTTCAAAGTTGCAGTGCTCACTGAGTCTCTCTCCCGTGAAAACTGGATTTTGGACCGCCGCGCTCGGGCTCCCTCGCGCTTTGTGGATCGCGAAGTACTCTGCGACCCGCAGCTCCCTCGCTCAGCCCAACGCGAACTGCCCAAACGGCGAAACCCCGATCACGTCGGGTTATTCTACTCGAACCCCTTTCCAAAATCCAAGCGGATGATCGCCCAGGTAGTGGATCAATTTGATGTTGTAGCGGCGAGTTTACCTCGCCAAATGGCGGCGTAAAGCCGCCTCTACATTAAATTGACCCACTACCATCGCCCGACCCGATGACGCGGTAATTGGCACATTTGTTGCTCACCCGATCACCGGATTCTCGTACTCCACATTCATCAGGCAAAGGCCTTGCGCGGGCGCGGTGGGGCCGGCTTGGGTGCGATCGCGCGCGGCAAGTATGCGCGGGATGTCGCTGGGGGCAAGCTTGCCCCTTCCCACCTCGATCAGAGTCCCAACGATATTTCGCACCATGTAGCGAAGGAAGCCCTTCCCTGTCACCTCATACACCAGCATTGAGGATCGCGGGCGCCAGAGGAGGCGCGATCGAAGAATAACGCGCACTCGGGATTTCGTGTCCTCGTCCTCTTGCCCATCGGCGGCTGCGAATGAGGTGAAGTCATGCTCACCTTCAAAAAGCCGCGCCGCCTGCGCCATCCGCGCACGATCCAAAGGATAGGGATGGTGGTAAACAAATCGCCACAAGAGTGGTGAGCATATCCGGCGTCATCACGATTCGATACCGGTAAGTTTTGCGCCGAACGTCGTAGCGGGCGTGAAAAGTCGCGGCAACCTCGTCCGCACTCTTGATGCGCACCGTGGGCGGGAGCAAATCATTCAGCGCCTTGACGAAATTCGCACACGGAATGGTGGAGCCAGTCTGGAAATTCGCCACCTGATGCGAGGCATGCACACCGGCGTCCGTTCGCCCGGACCCGCACACTTGCGCGGGAGCGCCGGTCAGCTTTTGAATCGCATCCTCCAGACATGCCTGGATGGTAGGAGCATCCGGCTGACGTTGCCAGCCGCGAAAGTCCGTTCCATCATAGGCCAGAATTAATCGAATGTTGCGCATGACACCGTTCGCCTTTCTCTTTTCTTTTCAACATCATCACGGGTTCGCAGCGATAAGAGGCTTATTTTTGATAGAGATCACGGCTTAGTGGTGAATTCGACCCAAGTCAATTTTATATCTTACTTGTTTTCATAAACATCACGGGTTATCCCTTCATTTTGGCATCATCTCTCTGCTAACGGGCCATCCCAGGAATGAATTAAGTCTTTTAATTTCCGTGACATATATTTTCAAAGTCTTCTCCGCCCACGGCTATCCCCTTTTGTTTCTGATACATCATGGCATTCAGCGGCCTTTGGGCAGCGCCGACCTTTAGATCCCGGTTTACAGTTCAGTTCCGCGGGAGTAGGTGGACCGACGACCGATACGAAAATTAGACCCTACCATCTTGGTGGCTTTGTGCCTGAGTGTTTTTTTCCTTCCGGCCCGCGCGGGAAGAGTGATCTCCACTAAGACACGCAGTCGATCTCCTGTCTGAGCATGCCATGATGCACTCCGCTGGCCGTGAGCTGCAATCCTCTCGGTATTTTGTCCTCTCCTGGGGGGAATCCGAGAGGCGCATCGCACCGGCTGGATACCAGCACGTTTAGCGAGCGTAGCCTAATCACTTACCCTTGTCAAGAATCATTTCGAGAATGCTTGCCCAGCATCATAGCCTGCAGCTCAGGGGGAAGACCGTATCCGCGGCGGAAGAAGCGGGCGACCATCCTCAGGAGAAGCGAAGCCTTTCACGCCCAGGCGCGAAGTCGATAAGGCGCAAAGAAAATAACCAGGCAACATTCCCCTTGACCCGAATGCGGGCGTCATGTTATTTAACTATCTGGTTAGTTAAATGGATCAACGTGTCCGAAACTTGCAAGACCACCGCGGCGGTAAACGTTGCCGCTGCCTCCCGCGCTCCAAGGTTGTCACTCCCGCAAGCGGGTGATAAACTTATTGGCCTTGCATTTGGGCGTACGGGTCACCGGACCTGCGCATTTTCCCGTCCTCGGATTCCGGGAGCGGCCCAGCGAGCCCGGGAATGCCGGCGGCGAGCGAGCGCCCAGCGTTTCCTGCTTCAGCGTGGCTGCGCCGATGCCGGCGGACGTAAACCTACCCCACCGGGGGACCTTCAGTCGGGATCAATGCCAGCGGCTGATGACAATCCATGAAACTTTGCGTCCAATCATTGCGTAATACCGGATGTAATGCCGATGACTAAAGGAAACAATTCGTCTTAAGGGAGAAGGACATTCGATGAAGCCTTACCATCAACGCCTCGTTGCCGCCTTGATGTTCGTTGCGAGTATGCTTGATAACCGGGCCTTGCCTTCATGCGCAAGAGGCCTCACCCCTCCGCCGCCGCGCCCGTCCGCAAGCTTCGACACGAATTTCGGGAACACGCGGTGGTTTCCGAACTGTCTGGGACCCGTATCTTTCGCCCTATGTTCCCGAGATCGAAAATGAGCAATTCGGAGCGTTTGCACTCCTTGCTCAGCGACGGCAAGTTGCACCTCTCGCTCCAGGATGTCGTCGAATTGGCGCTCGAGAACAATCTGGATATCGCCGTGGCGCGCTACACCATTGCTTATTCGCACACCGACCTTCTCCGCACGCAAGGGGGCGGCGCCGCGCGCGGCTTCAACGGATCGTTTACATCCTCGGCCCTATATTCCGGCGCCGTGGGAAGCGGCGTGAGCGCCAGCTCTTCCGGAGTCAGCAGCGGAACAGGGGGGGCTTCCGGCAGCGCCAGCGCCACGGAATTGGGAGGCGGCCACTTTGACCCAACCGCCTTCTTCTCGATCGGATGGAACCGGAATACTCACGCCCCTTGGGAACCACCGTAGTCACCGGGGTTCCCTTTGAATACAATCCAGGGAACGAGTTACTTTACCGGCATGTCCAGCAACTTCCAGACCGGCACGAGCTATGAAGTCGTGTTAGGAGGCCAGCGATACGATCAAACACGTCGCTCACTCCGACGTCTTTAACCCTTCAGGTCTACACGGAGCTGGCAGTGGGCTTTACCCAGCCCTTACTGAATGGGTTCGGCCGGCGCGTCAACTCTCTCGTATATCCGCATTGCCAAAAATGATGTGAAAGTAGCCGATTCCGTTTTCCGCCAGCAGGTCATCAGCACGCTGGGGACGGTCCTGAACGATTATTGGGATTACCTCTCCGACAAGGAAAACGTGCGGGTGAAGGAGCAGGCGCTGGCTTATTCCCAAAAGCTCCTGGAGGACAACAAGAAACAGGTGGAAATTGGCACCCTGGCGCCGATTGAGGTGGTGCGGGCGGAATCCGAGGTGGCCTACGGACCAGCAGGCCCTGATCGTGGCCCAGACCAACCTTGCAACAGCAAGCCGAACTGATCAAGACGGCATTGGCCCGGCAAGTCGGCCCGCGACTTGGCCGCCGCCCAAATCGATGCCGAGGACAAGCTTCCCGAACCCCGGCCGGACGATATTCCCCCTCTGGATGAGGCGCTGCGGCTGGCCTTCGCCAATCGTCCCGAAATCGAGCAGACGGAATTGAAATTCCGCGATCAGGACATGACGATCGCCCTGCGGCGAAACGGCCTGCTCCCTTCCTTGAACGTCTTTGCCAGTTACATTGCTTCCGGCTTGTCCGGCGATCAAGTCCTTTGCCCGGCGGAGTCCTCGGTATTATCTCCCCGACCTGTATCGAACGCCAACGGTTCCGCGGCTGGCGCCGATCGGAACATCCACCGGCGGGGTTTCACAAGCCCTGACCCAAACCTTCCAAGGCCACTACCCTAACTATTCTGTCGGCGTCAATCTCTCCATCCCCATTCGCAACCGGCAAGCGCAGGCGGACATGGCCCGCGCGCTCCTGGAGCGGCGTCAGCTTGAGACTCAGTTGCAGCAATCGAAGAATAATATTGCCCAGGCGGTGCGGACGCGCGGTGATCGGGGTCATTCAAGCCAAAGCCCAAATCAATGCCGCCGAGAAGGCCACCCTCCTCGCGCGCCAAACCCTCGACGCCGAACAGAAGAAATTTCAGTTGGGCGAATCCACGGTCTTCCTGGTCATTCAGGCGCAGCGCGATTTCGCCACCGCTGAGGGGAACGAAGTCACGGCACACTCGACCTACGCCAAGGCGATTACCGCGTACCAGCAGGCAGTGGGAACGATCCTTGCCGACTACAACCTGGAATTGAATGACGCCATACAAGGGATGGTGACCCACGTTCCCAATATTCCCGGCTCGGCGGAAACCCCGGGGCCGATTAAACTACAATAGTAAATTGTGAATTATGAATTATGAAATACACCCTGCAATCCACCAGCGCAATTTTCCGACTGGCAGGGGAGCACCAGGATTCGGTGGAGCAACAACCGCGGGATATTCGAAAGCGGTCGGTGGCTTACGCTCTGCGCGCAATTAAGCTCTATCGCTTCCTGCGAGGACACAAGGATGGTGCAGGATGGATTCTCGCGAAGCAGTACCTGCGTTGTGCAACTTCCATTGGCGCTAATATTGAAGAGGCTCAGGCGGGCAAGAGCCGTTCCGACTTCATCCATAAATTGGGCATCGCACAAAAAGAAGCTCGCGAGAGTCGTTATTGGCTGCCCCTCATGGGCGCATCGGGAATCGTCAATATGGCGAAGCTGAAGCCCCTAATCGAGGAAACGGAGGAACTTGTCGCTGTAATCACAGCCATCATCGTCAGCGCAAAAAGGAAGACTGGAGTTTAGTTCATAATTTATAATTTAGAATTGCTCTTACCGCCTTCGTTTGACTTGGAAAGTCCCGCTGCTCTACCATGACTTTGGGCGGATCATTAACGTGAAGGAAGAAAACAAGGCGGGCACGGAAGTCGCAAACGGACATCCCCACCGCCAGCCCTCTCCCGGTGAACGGCGCTGGGAGGAACAAATCCTCAAGCCCTCGCTCGAAAAATCCCCTGAGCGGCAGGAAGTGTTTACCACCCTTTCCGGGGTGCCCATCAATCGCCTCTATACCCCCGCGGACCTTCCCGAATTCGATTACTCCCACGACCTGGGTGACCCCGGTGAGTACCCCTACACGCGGGGGATTCATACCACCATGTATCGCGGCAAGATATGGACGATGCGCCAATTTTCCGGATTCGGGAGCCCCGAGAACACCAACCAGCGGCTGCATTATTTGCTGAAGCAAGGCCAGACCGGCCTTTCCATCGCCTTTGACTTGCCCACGCTGATGGGATACGACAGCGACCACCCTCTGGCCGAGGGTGAAGTGGGCCGGTGTGGCGTTTCCGTTTCCTCTCTCGCGGATATGGAAACCCTGCTGGCGGGTTTGCCCCTCGAGCAAGTGACCACGTCCATGACCATCAATTCGCCCGCCGCCATCATTTGGGCGATGTACCTGGTAGTCGCGGAGAAAAGCGGGGCGGATTGGAAAAAGATTTCCGGCACCACGCAGAACGACATCCTGAAAGAATACATTGCGCAGAAAGAGTACATTTACCCGCCCGCTCCTTCCATGCGGCTTGTCGTGGATACCATTACCTTCGGGGCGCGCGAGGTTCCGCGCTGGAATCCCATCTCCATCAGCGGTTATCACATTCGCGAAGCGGGTTCGACCGCCGTGCAGGAGTTGGCCTTCACCCTGCGCGATGGAATCGAATACGTCGAGTGGGTCCAGCGGGCGGGCATGCCGGTGGATGAATTCGCCCCGCGTCTGAGTTTCTTCTTCAACGCCCACAGCGATTTGTTTGAGGAAGTGGCGAAATACCGCGCCGCACGTAAAATCTGGGCGCGGGTCATGCGCGAGCGGTTTGGCTCAACCAACCCACGCTCCTGGCTCTGCCGCTTTCACACCCAGACGGCGGGGTGTTCGCTTACGGCGCAGCAGCCTTACAATAATGTTGTCCGCACCACCCTTCAGGCGCTGGCCGCGGTGCTGGGCGGAACCCAATCGCTGCACACGAATTCCCTGGATGAGGCGTGGGCGCTGCCGACCGAAGAGGCCGTCACCCTCGCCCTGCGCACCCAACAAGTGCTGGCCCACGAAAGCGGAGTGACCCAAACCGTCGACCCCCTGGCCGGCTCCTATTTCATCGAAAAGTTGACGCTGGAAACGGAGCGCGCGTGCAATGATTACTTCCAGAAGATCGATTCCATGGGGGGCATGGTGCCCGCCCTCGAGCACGGATACCCGCAAAAGGAAATTCACGAGGCCGCCTACGCTTACCAAAAAGCCGTCGAGCGCAAGGAAAAGATTGTTGTGGGCGTCAATGATTACGTGACGGAGGAGGACCGCCCCATCAAGCTGCTGGTTATTGACGACAGCGTGGCGCGCCACCAAGTCAAAAAGCTGGAGGAAGTGCGGGAAAAGCGGGATAATGCCAGTGTCCAGCGAGCACTCGAGTCGCTGGGAAGCGCCGCCACGACCGACGCGAATTTGATGCCCTATTTCCTGGAATGTGTGCGCGCCTACGCCACCGTGGGCGAAATGTGCGACGTGCTGCGCAAGGTTTTTGGCACTTACGAGGAACCGGCGTTTCGATGAAGTGCAATTATGAATTATGAATTCGGAATTATGAATTCGGAATTATCAATGCTGAATTATGAATTGAGAAGAGCCGGAAGTGCCGCGCCGCCCTCTTTTGTAGGTCCGCGGCTTTTCCTTGCCCATCGGGGACGGGCCGCGGACCTACAAAGCAGGTCCGCGGTACACCTGCTGGGGTAGGATCAAAGGGAGAGTTTGCATGGCAACCAAGACCCTGCTAACGATTGAGCAGTTCGATCAGCTCCCGGATGTGGAAGGAGTTCTTTATGAGCTCAGCGAGGGGGAAGTTGTCACCATAACCGAGGCAATGCCGAGACATAATTTGGTGCGCGACAATATCGCCCACTTTACGGGAAACTTTGTCGAAGAACGAAAGCTCGGCAGAGTTTTCCTGGAAACCGGTTACCAACTCACTCCCGAGACCGTGCGAATTCCGGATGTCTCCTTCGTACCGGCAGACCGGATGCGTGAAATTGACCTGGACAGACGCATTCAGGGCGCTCCTACGCTCGCCATCGAAGTCGTCTCGCCAACCGATCTCGCGGAGGGGCTGACGCAGAAGGTCAAGCAGTATCTTGCCGCCGGGGCTCAGGCGGTATGGGTCTTCTACCCCAAGACCCGAGACGTGCAGGTTTTCCGCGCCGACGGTGGGAGCTATGTCCGCCGCGAGCATGAAACACTCGAAGACCATGATCTGCTCCCGGGCTTCTCGCTCGATTTGAAGGCAGTGTTCGGAATTATGAATTCGGAATTATAAATTATAAAGTGAGGGCAGCAATGAATGGTTGCTGGATAGCAGGCCGCGCGGCGGGATACCGTAGCTACTAGCAATTCATAATTCAGATTTCATAATTTAGAATTGATCCCTATGACCGAACATCGCATTCGCGTGTTAGTTGCCAAACCCGGCTTGGATGGGCACGATCGCGGGGCCAAGATCGTGGCGCGCGCCCTTCGCGATGCGGGCATGGAAGTCATCTACACCGGCTTGCGGCAGACCGCCGAGCAAATTTCGAGCGCGGCGGTGCAAGAGGACGTTGACGCCATCGGCATCTCGATTTTATCGGGCGCGCACAACACCATTATTCCGCGCATTTGCGAACTGCTGCGCGCCGAGGGCATGGATGATGTCCTTCTGGTGGTGGGCGGCATCATCCCCGATGAGGATATCCCGGGCTTAAAGCAAGCCGGCGTCGCCGAGGTCTTTCAGCCCGGAGCCTCCACGCAAACCATTGTCGAGTTCATCCGCAAGAATGTGAAGGGTGTCCCCGCCGGATAAGCGAACAGCTCACAGCCAACAACCTCCCGTTCTTACTGTCGGCTATTAGCTGTAGGCTGTCGGCTATTATTGAATGGAACTTTCCAGCCATAATTCCGTCGCCGTGCTGGC
Source organism: uncultured Acidobacteriota bacterium (assembly GCA_963810005.1). Classification (GTDB taxonomy): domain Bacteria; phylum Acidobacteriota; class Terriglobia; order UBA7540; family UBA7540; genus Bog-366. The sequence continues at coordinate 319,187 of CAWELY010000011.1, read as the reverse complement.
GTTTCCGCCCACCGCAGGTTATCCGCGCCTGACCACGGCGGTTCTGGAGGAGTTGGATGATCTCCTCGAAGAAATCCAAGGTGCCGGCCTGTTCAGCGGAGTGGTGATCGCGGCCAACGCCAAGTCTTTTGCCACGGGCGCGGAGATTGAAGAAGTCGCCGCGGTGGAGGGAGTTGCGCGCGCGCGAATTTGCCGAACGTGGACAAAGCACTTGCCGCCGCCTCGCGGCATTTCCCTTGCCCGTGGTCGCCGCCATCCGTGGTTACTGTTTGGGCGGAGGGCTGGACTTGGCGCTGGCTTGTCATGGACGCGTCGCCACCTACGACGCGTCATTCGGGCACCCCGGCGCAGCCCTGGGATTGGTGACCGGCTGGGGCGGCACCCAGCGCTTGCCGCGTCTGCTCGGCAAGGCCGCGGCGCTCGCAAATATTTCTTACCGCCGACCGCATTCCGGCCACCCAAGCTTTGAGCATGGGACTGGTCGACGCGCTGGCCTCTTCCCGCGACCTGCTCGACGTCGCGGCCCAGCGCGCGCAGGCACTGCGCAATATCGCGCTGGGGCAGAACATCACCGGTCTTTAAATTTTCGTTCCAGCGTTCTTTCGCATTCAGAATGCCCGATAAGTGGTACTGTTAGAATCTGCGACAACATGCCCAACACACCACCACCAGAAGAAACGCTTCCCCTCCAGGATCCCGCAACCTCGCTTTCAAAACGCGCGGCGCGCCGAATCATCCAACGCGCTTTCGTCCTGATGGGGCGAGGACAAAGTCTTACGGCAGCAAATCCGCGAAGCCGAAATCACCACGCTTTGGATTGTGGAAGACTGGGAGCTGGAGTGGACGGTGTTTCTCCACCGGGGGAAGTTTGAAGTGGAGCGGCGGCCGGCCAAGCATCCGGACGTGACGCTATCGTGGCCCACCGCCGAGGAGTTTTTCCAGCAAGTCGACCGCTCCGGCGACGCCAATGTGCAGGTTCAGATTCTTCCGGCGCAGGAACACCGCCGCTTTTTCGAAACGCTCCTGCGCGGATTCTTTACTTGCCTTCGTCACGTTCTCGCCAACCCGGTCGATGACGTGGGCGAGAGCCTGTTGTAATCTCGCGCGGCAATCGATAGTGGGTTAAATTGGTGTAGAGGCAGCTTTATGCCGCCATTGGGCGAGGCAAACTCGCCGCTACACCACGGAGTTGACCCACCATCCCGCAGTTTGCGGATTCCCGATTTTGCTATAGACTGCAAGAGAAAGAAATCGTTGCGGCGCGCGAGCTACCGGTGAATATGAAAACAGAACCCGCCTGGACCGCCACCACCCTGCAAGTCCGTTACGCGGAAACGGACCAGATGGGAGTGGTCTACTACGCCAATTACCTGGTTTGGTTCGAAATCGGGCGCACGGACTTTTGCCGCAAGCACGGCTTTGCCTACCGCGAAATGGAACAGCAGGACGGTCTTTACATCATGGTGGCGGAGGCGCGCTGCCGCTACAAAGCTCCCGCGCGCTATGACGATGAAATCCTGGTGCGCACCTGTCTGAAGGGAACCCGCCGGCGCGTTCTGATTTTTGGCTATGAGGTCTACCGCCAAGCCACCGACGAACTTCTGGCGGAGGGGGAAACCGTACACGTGATCACCGACCGTGACGGGCATCCCCGTTCCCTGCCCGACAAATATCGCGATCTGTTTGTTGCCGGACCCAAGTAAGGATTCCATGCCACCCACCATACTCCTCGACGGCCAGCGACTCACGCGGCGCGATTTCTCCGCCGTAGTACTGGGGAACCACCCTGTGGGCCTTTCCCCCGCGCGCGCGCGCGGCGATGCAGAAATCGCGCGCCTGGGTGGAAAAGATCATCGCGGAAAAGCAAGTGGTCTATGGCGTGACCACGGGCGTGGGGAGCCTCTCCACCGAACACATTGACCCGGCCGCGGCTCGCGAACTGCAACTGAACGTGGTCCGCAGCCACTCCTGCGGCGTGGGTGAGCCGTTGGGCGCGGCGGAGACGCGCGGCTTGCTGCTGTTGCGCGCCAACACGCTGGCGCGCGGACTTTCCGGCGTGCGGCCCCTCATTGCCGAAACGCTTTGCGCCTTCTTGAACCATGGCGTGCATCCGGTTGTCCCCCGGCGTGGCTCCGTGGGCGCAAGTGGCGACCTGGCGCCGCTCGCCCACGTGGCCCTGGCGCTGGTCGGCGAGGGTGACGTCGTATTCCGTGGCCGGCGGCAGCGCGCGGCGGCGGCGCTCAAATCGCTGGGCATGAAGCCCTTGACGCTGGAGGCCAAAGAGGGACTCTCGCTCGTGAACGGCACGCAGGCCATGCTTTCCCTCGGATTGCTGGCCTTGCGCGAGGCGGAGATTCTCGCCAACACGGCGGACGTCGCCGGGGCACTGTCGCTCGATGCCCTGCGCGGCTCCACGCGCGCCTTTGATGAACGCTTGCACGCGGCGCGGCCGCATCCCGGGCAGATCATTTCCGCGCGCAACCTCGCCCGGCTCAATCGCGGCAGCACCATCAACAAATCCCATCAAGGCTGCTCGCGCGTGCAGGACGCTTACAGCCTGCGCTGCATGCCGCAGGTTCACGGCGCCGTGCGCGACGCCTTGGGTTACGCGCGCCAGGTTTTCGAGATCGAAATGAACAGCGCCACGGATAATCCCCTGGTCTTTGCCAGCGAGGGTGAGGTCATTTCCGGCGGCAATTTTCATGGCCAGCCGCTGGCCTTGGCGCTTGACCTTATGGCCATCGCCCTGACCCAACTCGGCGGCATCGCGGAAAGGCGCGTCGACCGCATGGTGAATCCGCTCACTTCCGAACTTCCGGCGTTTCTCACCCACTCGCCCGGCCTGGAATCGGGACTTATGATCGCGCAGGTCGCCGCTGCCGCGTTGGCCTCGGAAAACAAAGTGCTGGCGCATCCGGCATCGGCCGATTCCATCCCGACTTCCGGGAACAAGGAAGATTTCGTGAGCATGGGAATGGCGGCCGCGTTGAAGCTGCAACCGGTCATCGCCAATGTGAGAAACATTCTGGCCATCGAGCTGCTTTGCGCTTGCCAGGCGCTGGATTTGCTCGCGCCGCTCCGCTCAGGCAAGCTGGCGGAGCAAGCCCGGGAACTGGTTCGCAAGGTCTCGCCGCACATCGCCAAAGACCGGCCCCTGCACGCTGACATTGCGCGCATCGCCGGCCTGATTTCGGAGGGCGCGCTTGCCGGCCTCATTGCGCCGGATAGCCAATTCTGACCCGCCATGCCAGCCATTTCCGCCACCATCATCACCCACAACGAAAGCGCCAACATCGCGCGCGCCATCCGCTCGCTTTCCTGCGCCGATGAGATTGTGGTGATTGACTCCGATTCCACCGACGGCACCCGCGAGATCGCGGCGGGATTGGGCGCGCGGGTTATCACCCACGCTTGGGAAGGCTTCGCCGCCCAGAAGAACTTCGCCAGCACGCACGCTCAGCACGATTGGATCCTGAGTCTCGATGCGGACGAAGAGTTGGACCCCAAGGCGCAGGCCGCGGTTCTGGAATGGAAGCGCTCGGATCCCTCTGCCGCGGGCTATCCAGTTTGCCCGGCGGGCGCAATACCTGGGGCGATGGATTCTGCACTCGGGGTGGTATCCTGACTACAAGCTTCGCCTCTTCGACCGCCGCCGCGGCCGCTGGGAGGGCGCTTACGTACATGAGTCGGTGGTGGTCGACGGGTCCGTTGCGACGCTGCCGGGGGAGATTCTTCACTACACGTGCAATTCTCTGGAGGAACATCGCCAGCGGATTGAGTTCTACACGGATCTGGCCGCGAAGGAGATGTTTGAGCGGGGCGAGAGCGTAAGCTTTCTGCGGCGCACGCTGGCCCTCCTTGGATTTTCTTGAATTCGTACCTGTTTCGTTTGGGAATGCTCGATGGCAGGCCGGGCTACCTGATCGCCAAGATGGCGGCGCGGTACGTGCGAAGAAAATACGCGAAGCTGGAAGAAATGCGAAAGAGCCTGCACCCACACCCATGAATTCACCTCCCGTGCTTCGAATCGCCCACATCGATACCGGCCTGAGCCTGCGCGGCGGCCAGCGGCAAATGCTGATGCTGGCGCAGGGCTTGCGCGAGCGCGGGCACGAGCAGGTCATCGTGTGCCTGGAAGGGAGCGGCCTGGAAGAGCGGGCGCAGCGGGAAGGCTTTCGCGTTTTCTCCTTGCCCGCGAACGATCCGGGGCACGCTTTCGGGATTTTGCTTTGGCGCCAGCAGCTCAAAACCTGGGCGCCGCAAATTCTGCACGCGCACGACGGCCGCGGGCAGACCCTCGCGTGGCTCGCTTCTCTGGGATTGCCGGTCCGGCGCGTTGCCAGCCGGCGCGTTACCTTTTTCCCTTCTGACCGCTGGACCTACCGCCTTAAGTACGGCCGCACGTGCCATGCGGTGATCGCCGTCTCAGAAAACATCCGGGAGCTTTCCGTGCAGGCCGGCGTCCCTCGCGAGCGGATCACCGTGATTCCGGATGGCATTGAAATCCCCGCAGAGTTACCGAGCGCCGCCGAGAGGCTGCGCCTGCGAGCTTCGTGGCAATGCGCAGGATGATGATTTCGTGGTGGGGTTGCTGGGCGCATCCACTCCGGAAAAGGGACAGGACGTGGCGCTTGCAGCCATGGCGCTGCTCACCGAGAAACTGCCCCAGGCACGGCTGGTCCTCGCCGGCGATGAAGCCGCCAGCCCCGGTGACGCGTCGACGCACGGCGCTAATTCCGGCGGCGATCGGATTCTTCGCCTCGGCCCGATCGAGGATCTCGCGGAGTTTTTTCCCCGGCCTCGACCTCTTCGTCATGCCTTCGAAAGCCGAGGGCCTGGGCTCCTCCGCCTTGTGGGCAATGGCCTATGGCCTTCCCGTAGTTGCAACCCGCGTGGGCGGCCTTCCGGAAATTGTGGTGGAGAATGAGACCGGCTGGCTGATTCCGCCCGGTTCGCCGCAGGCGCTGGCCGATGCCATCTTTCTGGCCTCACGCGACCGCGGAAAACTGATCGAGTTCGGCCGCAATGGCCGCAAACGGGCCGAGGGATTTTCTGCTGGTATAATGGTCAGCCGCACCGAAGCTCTCTATCATCGCCTGATTAGCTAGAAAGGCTTTTTATCGCGTGATCATTGCGTACATCATGATTGGTCTCTTCGGGTTAGTTTTTGGAAGCTTTTGAATGTTTGTATCGCGCGCTTGCCGCGGGGGGAATCGATTGTCTTCCCCCGCTCGCATTGCCCGCGCTGCAATCACGCCATCCGTTGGTACGACAATATCCCCCTGATCAGTTATCTGGTTTTGCGCGCGCGTTGCCGCGATTGCCATGCGCTGATTTCGCCGCTTTATCCCACGGTTGAAGCGTTGACGGCCTTGGTCCTGGTTTTGACCTTCCACGCCTACGGACTGGGACCGGAATTCATCAAATACGCGCTGTTCGGCATGTTGCTGATCGTTCTCATTTTTACGGACCTGCTCGATCGGCGCATTCCCCATGCCGTAACTATTTTCGGAATCTGCCTGGGACTCGTGTTCAGCTTTTTCATCCCGGTGGATGATCGGCCGCTCGGTTGGATTCTCCGGCATTGGGGCTTCTATCTGGAAGGATTCCCCGCCTCCGCTGCGGGCGCCGTCGCGGGAGCCCTGGTGGGGGGCGGGCTTTTCTACGCTGTGGGCGAGGCTTTCTACCATCTGGGCGGGAAGCAAAAAGAGTATCTGGGGTTCGGAGACGTCATGCTGATGTTGATGGTGGGGACATTCCTCGGCGTGCCTCTGACCCTGATGACGATTCTCCTGGGCTCGCTGGGAGGATCGGTCCTCGCTCTCGGCCTGAGTGCCGTAAATTCCCGCTTCCGCGGCTATGCCTGGCCGTATGGCACGTTTTTGGGAATTGCCGCAATCTACGCCGGCCTGTATGGGGCGGGCTTCTTGACGGGTATTTGCGCTGGTCGGGAATCACAGGCTGAATATGAATCCACACCTTAGCCATTTAGCAACCGCCCCAGGTCCTTCGACGGTCTTGCCCGGGCGAGTTTACTGCTTCAGCCATTTGACCAGGTTCTGGAAAATCCTCAAGCCATCTTGGGAATAATGGGTGGGAAGCGAGGCGCGTTCGGGATGAGGCATCAGGCCGAGCACGAGCCCGCTTTCATCAGTAATGCCGGCAACGGCGCCGGGCGAGCCGTTCGGGTTGCTCGGGATAGTCCATCGTGGGCCGGCCGCTGCTCGTCACCATAATAGAAAACGGCGCGCGTCGCAGGTGACGAACCGGAAGCGCCAGAGCAAGGGGCGACCCTCTCCGTGCGCGGAAGGCATTTCCAGCACCTGCCCGGCCAAGCCCTCGGTCCACGCGCACTTTTGCGTGGAAACAATCAGCCGGACCTTGCGATCTTCAAAGCGCGCGGATTGATTTTCCAGCAGCGCCATGGTTCGTTGGCCGGGGGTTCGGCCGGGCAGAATCCCGGCTTCGGTAAGAACCTGGTAGCCATTGCAGATTCCCAGCAAAGGCTTCTTCGCATCCAGAAAGCGCACCAACTGGTCGCGCAGCCGGGCCACAAGCATGGTGGCGAAAATCCTTCCCGCGCCCAGATGGTCGCCATAGGAGAACCCGCCCGGAACCACCGCCGCTTGATAATCGTCGAGCCGGCTTTCGCCGCCGATCAAGTCATTCAACAGGACCAGTTCCGCCTTGCCGCCCGCCAGCTCAATCGCGGCGGCGGTCTCTTCGTGGCAATTCGTTCCGGGAGCATAAAGGATGGCGGTTCGTCGCCTGGCTCATTTCACCACCTCACGAAAAGTTTCGCTCCAACTCTCAGCTAATGTGCGACACGGCTTCTTCCCAAATCACTGCCCCATGGTCCGCAAAGCGTCAACCGCGGCTCGGCGGTTACATGGCCGATAAACTGATGGGGGATTCCGGCAAGGTCCGCGGGAACTTCGAAATCCGGCGGCACCTCGAGCAAGCACGACCCGATGAACTCACCGAAAAGCAGGCCGTCGCGCCGCGCGGCCGGGATGCCGTCGAAATCCACCCGCGCGCCGAGACCTGACCCGAAGGCGGCTTCAAACAGGCGCAGCAGAATTCCTCCCTCCGCGATGGCGGAGGCGGAGACATAGCGGCGCCGGGCGTGGAGTTCCAGCAGGTAATCCCACTGCACCTTCATGGAAATGGGGTCATAGGCGTCAAACAAGCGATCCCCGCGCTGCCCCAAGGAGTCGGCATAGACCGTGCCCCCCAGCGCCTCCGCGTCGTAGCGGCCCAACAGCAGCAGGCGATTCCCGGCGCGCTTGAAATCCTTGGTGACGATCGCCTTCACATCGCTGACGCGGCCCATGGTGGCCACAGCGAGCGTGGGAGGCACTTCGATTCTTCGCCCCCCGGCCTCAAAAGTTCCCGAGCTCGAATCCTTGCCGGAGATAAACGGCACGCCGAGTTCAACGGAAAGCGTGGCGATGGTTTCCACCATCTCCACCAGCTCGAAGGCCGTTTCCGGGCGCACGCGAGGCGTATAGAAGTTGTCGCACAGAACCATTTCGCGGTAATCGGCGCCGGCCACCACCGCCTTGGTAATGGCTTCGAGCATCATGAGGCGCGCCATGGCGGCGGGATCGATCTCACCGTAGAAGGGATTGAACGCCAGCGTGGTGATAATCCCGTTGGGCTTGCCCCGCAGGGGCGCGGAGACGTAGATGTTGGTGGGCATGCGATGGTTCTTGCCGGCGTAAGGCCCCACGGCGGTCCGGCCCTGCACGGTGGAATCATAGCGCGTGCCGGCGGGACTTTGGTCGGCGCAGTGATAGTGGGTAAGGACGCCGCGGACCGCTCTGCCCCAATCGTCGCGGGTTTGAGGCTCGGAAATCTTCAAGGGCGCAAGATGGCGCTCCGGCGGGGCCGTGGGCGTGGAATCGATCGGGCAGGCGCGCCAGAGGAACGACCATGCTCCAGGTCGACCACTATTTCGCCCCTGCCATTTTGCCTGCAAGCGGCCGGTGTCGGTGAAGCGCCCGAGGACGCACGAGGCCACCTCGAAGCGGCGCAAAATCGCCTGCGCCTCTTCCAGCTTTTCCGGCGGCACGGCCATCAGCATCCGTTCCTGCGATTCGGAGAGGAGAATCTCCCACGCCGTCAGGCTCTGGTCCTTCAGCGGCACGGCGTCCAGGTCGATTTCAACGCCCGTTTCGGCCCCCATTTCGCCCACGGCGCAGGAAATGCCGCCCGCGCCGAGGTCGGTAATCGAGCGGATACATTCGTGGTCGCGCAGAATGGGAATGGCCGTGGTGAAGCGCCGCTCGGTGATGGGGTGGCCGATTTGGACGGCGGCCGATTCCTTTTCCAGGGTCTCGCCGGTCATGGCGGCGGAGCTGGCGGTGGCGCCGTGGACGCCGTCGCGCCCCGTGGCGCCGCCAAACAGCACCGCAATGTCACCCGGCTGGGGTTGGTCTTTGTGCGCGTACTTCTTCGGCAAGAGGCCCAGCGAGTGGCCCAGCGCAAAGCACTTGGCGTAGCCCGGATGGCACCGGTAGATGGGGTGCATCATGGGAATGCCCATGGGGTTCATGTAGTAAGCCGTGGCGCGGATCGACTCCGACACGATCAATTCCGGATGGAGCGCGCCCGCCGGCACCTCGTTTTCGGGCAAGCGCGGGTCCATGGTGCCCATGACGGTCGTGCCCCCAATCGGATACGCGCCTTTGCCAAAACCCAGGGTGTCGCGAATCACCCCGCCGTGTTTGGTGGCGATTCCCCCAAAGGGCGCGATGGAGCTGGGGAAATTGTGCGTCTCGCCTTTGATCGTCACCACCCAGCCATCCACAAAATCCATCCCGCCGGCATTATCGGTGAAGGAGGAAACCACCAGGGGATGATTGATTTCGCGCGTGGCGGCCATGAGCTTTTTCAGCAGGCCCAGGCTTTTCCAAGTGGTGTGGTAGCAGTGATCGCTCCAGCTCTGCACCAGGATCTCAATTTCCGCATCGGTGTAAGGCCGGCCGCGCTCTTGCTCGTGCGCCTGAATCACTTTCATCTGCGAAAGCGGGGCATACCAGGAGCGTTCCCGCGACAGCGCGGCGAGCTCGTCATCGCCCAGGCCGCGCAAGTGAAACCGTGCCCACCGGATCAGGCTTTCCACTGGGCTGAAGCGTGGTCACGACCTCGTGCGGCTCGCGAATCCTTTCCACGATTTTGTTGTAGAGGAAGCGCGCGGCGAGGCTCTTGGCCTCGGCATCATCGAGCCCGCAGAATTGATATCGCCGGCTCAGGCGGGCGAATTGCAATCCGTCTTCCCCCAAGCGCGTGCGCCCCGGCGAGGATCGAGGGCGTCTCCGGGTCGGTGACGGCGGGGCGATAAGCAATCTCCACGATCGGCCCCTGCCGAGGATCGAGCTGCGACGTTTCCGCCGGAACCTGGTAAAGCGGGTTGATGAGCAGGGGCATCAATCGCTCCAGATTAAAGGACCCTTCCAGCCAAACCACTCGCTCAATCCTCACGTTGGTCAGGCGCGAGTATCCCCGCCGACGGAAAAAGCTCAGCCAGTTGCGGGCTTCGGGGTCATCTTGGGAAAGGGTATAAATGCTGTGGATCGCCATCTTCGCCTCAACGAAAGGGTTCGGTCATTTGCGATTTGCGATTGGTGATTTGTAATTGCCGATTGTCGATTGCCGATTGTCGATTTGTGATTGGTGATTGCCGACTTTCGACCCTCGATTTTCGAGCTTCGATTTTCGAATTTCCATTTTCGAGTTTCCACAAATCAGTGGTCCATTATAACTGGGGAGAGCTTCCTGCGTCTCTACTAACCCGCCTTAAGTAGTGGTACAGTTTGATGTAGACGCGGCTTTACGCCGCCATTCGGCGAGATAAACTCGCCGCTACATCCTCAAACTGTACCATGACCCAGCGGGGTAGCGCGAACTTGGGCATAGTTTGCCCTACCCTGCGGTTCGTAAATTAGTAATATATGTTTGCGGATGTTGTGAAAGGATGAAAGCCGCAGAGATCGGGATAGGGGGAGCGCGTAACCGCTCCCCCTATCCCGATCTTCCCTTCTACGCTGACCGCCACCACCCGCTCCAGTTCCCACCTCTTTTTACATTAACTCACGGTCAGCGTGAGCGTCACATTATGGCTCAAGGCAGAAGAGCCCGAACCCACCGTGCCCGTTACCGTCAGCGTGTAGGTTCCGGCGGGTGTTCCGGGGTTAGACGTTGTACCTCCGCCGCCACCGCCCCCTCCGCCGCCGCCGCATCCGGCAATCGCCAGTGTCAACAACAAGCCCGCCGCGAATGGGACCATGGTGGACTGCCATCGGCCTACGCCGGGTTGGTTCCGGCGAATGATGGCCCATGCCATCGCTGCAAAAACCAAGGCGAGCATCAACAAACCCCTCAGGCCCGGCGATAGGGGTGGGACCGGGGGAATTGGTCGAAAGCGTGGCGCGCTGACCGAAGGCGCGGTGGTATTAACAGTGACGGTGACATTGGTTGCCGTACTCCCCGCCGTGACCGGGTTGGGCGCAACCGTGCAGGTGGCTTCGGAGGGAGCCCCGGTGCAGGCAAAGGTCACCGTCCCGGTTAATCCCCCTTCACCGCCCACACTTAAAGTGTAGGTTGCGGGTTGACCGGGCGCGACGGTGGCCGAGGTGGAAGAACCGGAGGGTGGGGCAAACGAGAAGTCCTGGCCCGTTCCACTCAGGGCCAGGGTCTGAGGGCTGCCGGGGGCATTATCGCTGAACGAGAGGCTGCCTGACGCCGCGCCGGCGGCTGTTGGCGTGAAGGTGACTGCCACGGTGCAAGTTCCGGCGGCCGCGACAGGGTTCGAGGTCAAGCAGGTGGTCCCGGAACTCGCGATCGCAAAGTCCCCCGACGCCGCAATGCTCGTGAAGGTCAAGGGTATCGTACCGCGGTTGGTCACGGTCTCCGTTTGGGCCGAGCTGGTGGCGCCAACATTCTGCGTGTTGAACGTGAGGCTCGTCGGGGAGAAAGACACCAACGTAGCTTCGATGGCAGTCGTGCCGGAGCGGCTGGAATTGTTGTTGCTGTCTCCGGGATAGCTTGCCTCAACCAGGTGCGTTCCTGAGCCCAGAGGCGAAATGCCGCTTGCGGTTGCGGTCGCCGTCGTCGTCGATTGCGTCAGCAGGATCGTCGCCGTAGTGTCCTCGAGTTGGTTACGACCATGTCGGGCTTGCCGTCCCCGTTGAAGTCCCCCACCGCGATGGAATTGGGATAGTTGCCCGTCGCCGGACTTGCGGTCGCCGGCGTGAATGTGCCGTCGCCGTTACCCAGAAGTACCGTCACCGTGTTGCCGATGTTCGCCACGGCCAGGTCTGCCTCGCCGTCCCCGTTGAAGTCCCCTACCGCCATGGCGTATGTCCCGCTGTTGCCCATCGTCGGGGTAGAGGTCGCCGGTGCGAATGTCCCATCCCCGTTGCCCAGAAATATGTCCACCCGCCTGAAGTAAAAGTAACCTACGGCCAAGTCTGCCTTGCCGTCCCCGTTGAAGTCCCCCACCACCAAAGAATCGGGATAATAACCCACCACAGGGCTCGCCGCCGCGGTAAACGTTCCGTCCCCGTTACCCAGCAGAATCGTCAATAGGCTACCGGATCGGTACCCCATAGCCAAGTCCGCCTTACCATCCCCGTTGAAGTCCCCCACCGCCAAAGAATCGGGATAATAACCCACCACAGGGCTCGCCGCCGCGGTAAATGTTCCGTCCCCGTTACCCAGGAGAATCGTCAACGGGCTCGGATTGACAAAGCCAATGTTCGCTACGGCCAGGTCCGCCTTCCCGTCCCCATTGAAGTCACCCACCACCACGAAATCAGGATTGAGCCCCGCCGCCGGCTCCACCGGCGCTGGCGTAAATGTTCCGTCTCCGTTGCCGAGAAGTATCCTTACCCCGCCTGGACTAGCGCCGTTGTCCCACACCACGGCCAGGTCCGCATTCCCGTCTCCGTTGAAGTCGCCCACGGCTACGGCATCATAGCATCCTGCCGTCAGGCTCGCCGGCGCATGGAACGTTCCGTCCCCGTTGCCAAGAAGTATCGTCACCGCGCAGCCGGTACCAAGGTTCACTATGACCAGGTCGGGGATGCCGTCTCCGTTGAAGTCCCCCACGGCAACGGACCAGGGATGGACGCCCGTTGCCGGCGTCTGGGAGTTCGTCCAGTTCAGCACCGGCATGCCCGCCGCCAGCGCAGCCATGCCCAGCACAGAGTTCCCGTTGCTCGTATCCAGAAAAGACACCTCCCCGGTCGGCGAAGCCGGCCCGGAACCCGCCACCGTCGCCGTCAGCGTGTAGTTGCCCGGATTGCCGCTCTGCAGCGATCGTCGTTTCGGTCGGATACTTGCCGGTCACCGTCAGCGCCGAAGTGCTGGAGGAACTACCCGCAGCGCTGATGGTCCCCTTGAAGACGGCCTTGTAGCTGTGGCTTCCAATCGCCGGACGGAACTCCAGCACGGCTGTCCCGGCGCTCGTCAAGTTGCGCCGTCCCCAGCAGATGGATGTCCGTGCAGTACGTCGCGGAGGCGTCGCAGAAGTTCACCTGCCCGGTCGGCACCACCGCGCTGCCGCTGGCCACCGTCGCTGTCAAGGTGACAACGCTGCCCGAAGTGACTGTCGTCACCGCGCCGCCCCCCGAAGACATTGCCAGTAACGTGGTTGTCGATGGTAGCGCTGGCTGGTAGGAGACCGCGGTGGCGGTAGAGGCGATGCAGTTGTTGGTGCTGGCCTCGACAACTGTATCCGTATCGTTGGGGCAAGCCAACAGGTGGTAGGAGGTGTCGGGCCAAAGGCCCGAAGGCACCGTCACGTTCGTGGTTCCGGCGGAAACAGCGTTGATCGCGAGGGCAGGCACGGTGCGGCTCCCCAGCAGATGGCTGTCAATGGTCTTGGTCGTTGTGCCCGAGAGGTAATACCCGGTAACGGAGCTACCCGCCGGTGCTTGCCCGATGTTCTGGGTCGTGTCGGTAACGGAGAAACTGTCGCCGGCATTCACCGAGGCCGGTGGCGCACTGACTGCCGTTTCCACCAGGTCCGGCATCAGCACTGCCAGCGGTATGTATACAGTTTGAGCCAAGGCTCCGCTCGTGCCCGTGACGACGATGGGGATATTCGGGTTTAACGGGGAGTCAGCCGCAGAGATGGTTAATGTCGAAGTCCCTGATCCGGCGACCGTCGCCGCGCTGAAGCTGGCCGTCACTCCTGACAACTGGCCGAGGAAGGTGGCTGTCAAACTGACGGTACCGGTGAATCCGTTCACGGCCTCGACCGTGATAGTGCTGCTTGCCTGGCCGCCGGGCGTGACGCTTAGTGTGCTTGGCGACGCAGTGATAGTAAAATTTGGTCCCGTTGATGCGGGACCGAGGGCAGTGAGCAGGCTTTCCCCGTTCGGCGAGCCTAAGCCGGTCACCAGGTCGTAGCCGGTAACAGCCGAGAACAGGTCCAGACTCTCGCTATTGAAGTTGTTCCCAGTGGTGATGTCGTGGAAGTCGTTCCCGTAATTGGACGTCTGGGCGATCGCGTAGATGGCCGGGTTCAAGAAGCCGATTGAGGCGCCGTTGGCCTGCTCATTCGCCAGGGCAAGAAAACCGGCCCAGTCCGGGGACGATAAGCTTGTTCCGGCACCCCCAGTAGCGCAATAGCCGTCAGCACAGTAGTAGTCGTCGTATGCCTCCGCGGCAACATCCGGCACGTTGCGAAAAGTCGTCGAGCCTTGGTTCAAGGAGTTGATGAGCGGGGCCTGATAGCTGGGAATAGCGAAGCTAGTAACCCCGCCTCTGCTGTAAACCCAGGCTGTCTCCGACTGCCAGGTACCGCCCGGGCCGCTGGTAGTCAAAACCGTTCCGCCGACAGCGGTAACGTAAGGATCACCGGCTGGGAATCGCGCCACAATTGATCGTAGCTAGGGGACTAAAGCGCCGATGTCGCCGGAAGAGGCAAATAGATTCTGCCCCTGCGCCGCGAACTCTTGGAGGATCGGATCTACCGACGACGGATTCGTCCGTACCAGACTACCACGAGCAACTCAATTGCTTGGCGACATTGTCTGTAGCCATCTGGTTGAGGATGTCGCACGGGAAAAATGCCTTCGTAAACGATCAATGCAGAGCAGGTTGGGAGCCATGGAGATGGCGTGCTCGATGTCGAGGGCCTCTTCCGCATCATCGCAACCTTCCGCACATACTGCGCTGACCCCGTCCAGCAAAACGTTTACGATTGGGACGTTGAGCGGCTGTTTGGCGCTCGCTGAAGTAACTCTGGACGTCGCTGAGGTTGTAGCTGCCGAACTCAACTAGCCCGACTGCCTGACCGCTGCCGTCGAGCGTGACACCGGGAGCGTAGGCCGCCCGGAGATCACTCCCTAGGAACGAACCGGCTAGTCCTGACCCGGTGGAATTCGCGTTGGCGATTTCGCCCGGCGAAAGGAACCTTTAGGCTTGCGGGATGAGGTGGCTCAGAAGTTGTTCAGTCCCTCGACGCCCTGCACGGGAACGCTCGGGTCCAGGGAAGGCTCCACATTGGGAGCGTAAAAAGTGCGCCGCTCCGTCGGATGCTGATAAACCTGCATGGTCACCTGGAACGCCCGCTCGATATCCGAGACCGCACCGCTTACATCCAGCACCAGACGATTGGCGGCCGTGTGCGTCACCGCCAGACCGCTGGATCTGGCGAACTCTGCGACCCTTTCATAGTCCTCCGCGGTTGGCCCAAATCGCTCTCGTGAACTCCTCCACGGTCAAGAAATGGCGGTAATTGGGGCTGGTGGGGTCGTAGAGATCGCGCAGAAAGCCTAGGAGTTCCGTCCTGGTTACGCAACCGCAGTGTGAGGGCAAGACTCAACTGCTTCGAGCCGGGAAGGCGGCCCACTGCCTTTATGCCCGCAGGCGCTGATAACCGGGTGGGTAGCGCCTGCCGCTGCTGCCCTCGTACAGGAACTGCAACGAATAGGGTAGTGGCGGCGAGCGCCGCAAAAAGCAACACCGCAAGCGAAACACTTCTCCTGGTAGACATCTTTCTTTCTCCCCTTTCAGACCGTGGTGCAACCGGCTGGGTTTCTCGACGGCCCTGGGCGCAGTCCGATGGCGCTTTGCCTCCCGCCCAAAAGGCGTAGAAGGCCTCCCATGCCGAACAGCGAGATCTGCCCATGAACAAAGTTCCAGACTACCTATGCCACCGCTCCATCTCGATCCGCGTAGCAAAGCCAGCACTATACGCCGGCATTCCGATGACTTCAAGCGGGTAGCGCGAGGTAGGCGTAGTTGGCCTTCCTCCGCGGCTCGACTTCAACCGAGCAAGTGGAGAGGGAAGATTATCGCTTCTTGGTCACAAGTGCCCGCGGATGAACGGCCGGGAGGTCAGGAAAGCGAGCAAAGTCACGCTCGTTGAAGGTAAGAACACGTTGGATGCCGTGGACGCGCATGGCCGCCGCCCAAACCCCTTCGTGACACACTTCCCCGCTTCGCTTATCGGCAGGGTTCGGTGACGAGATGAATCAATCTGGGGACTTCGACAATCGACAATTCCCCCTGGCCTAAGATACCGCGAAGAAAAGACTCACCACAGAGGCACAGAGACCCCAGAGAAAAGCGCTTCTGCCGGCGCGCGAAGGAATTACGGTTCCTGGCTTGTTGACACTCAGTTTTTCCTCGGTCGGCTCTCCGTGACCTCTGTGTCTCTGTGGTGAAATCCTTTTTAGGTTTTTATTCAAGAGGGCTTAGCGTGGTCTCACCGAAAGATCTCAAGAATTATCTTAGCGCTTGTGGGCCGTTGGCCTGGGCGGTGAGCGCTCGCCCCTTTGGGCGCAAGCGACGCCATGGGCGGGGGGCAGCGACGCCCCAACCCCTTCGTGACACACTTCCCCGCTTCGCTTATCGGCAGGGTTCGGTGACGAGATGAATCAATCTGGGGACTTCGACAATCGACAATTCCCCCTGGCCTAAGATACCGCGAAGAAAAGACTCACCACAGAGGCACAGAGACCACAGAGATAAGCGCTTCTGCCGGCGCGCGAAGGAATTACGGTTCCTGGCTTGTTGACACTCAGTTTTTCCTCGGTCGGCTCTCCGCGACCTCTGTGTCTCTGTGGTGAAATCCTTTTTAGGTTTTTATTCAAGACAATCGACAATTCCCCCTGGCCTAAGCTCCCGCGGGGGTGGGGGCGGCAGCTTGGTAAGAGGCGATTTGACCCGCGACCCAATTCTGGAAATCCCGGGCTTTTTGGTTGAGGTGGGGGCCCATCGGCCAGGCCAACGACCCTATCTCCCGGCCTCGCGCTTTTAAAGCAAGTTTTATGGCCCAGGGGGAAGGAAGCTCGCGAAAGTGGAGGATGAACTCGTCCAGCCGGGCTTGCAAGGCGCGCGCTTGCTCCTTTTTTCCTGCTCGCAGCGCTTCATACACGGGCAGAATCAACTCCGGGCAGGCGCTGGCGATGCCCGAGATCGTGCCCACCGCCCCATGCTCGAAAGCTTCCAGCAGCAAATCGTCGCTGCCCACAAAAAAGGCCAACGGCGTTTGCGCCCGCGCTTCACCGATCATCTCCAGGTTCGCTGGGTGCCCCGAACTGTCTTTGAGGCCGATAATGTTGGGAACCGTCGAGATCAGGCGCAGGATGTTCGCCATCCCCAAATCACGCGTCCATTGGGGAATGTGGTAGAGCAACACCGGCAAGGGTAAATCGGCGCTCACCTGCCCCATGAAATCCACCAAATCATCCTGCGCATAAAGCAAAAAGGCGGGCGGCGGAAACAGCAGCGCCAGGGCTCCGCAATCGGCGGCGGCGCGCGCCAACTGCCGGACTTGGCCGGCGTGTTCGCCCCCGATGGCGCAGATCAATTGCGCCCTGCCTTTCACCCGGCGGGCTACGCGCTGAAAAATTTCCACGCGATGCTCCACACTGCAAGCGGCGTATTCGGATGTGCCTCCCCCCAGGCATAGCCCTTTCAGCCCGTGGTCGAGACCAAAATCGACCAGCGCCTCCAGGGCCTCCATGAGCGGGTTCCCTTCCGGCCCAAAAGGCGTGGGTAAGGCGGCAAAGACACCGACAAGCTCGCGGGGAATGTGTTTATCCATTAGGCCAGTTCCGTGGTCGAGAGTTTCCTAACCCTGTGTCTTCGCATGTCCGCTCCTCCAACCCTTGACAACCCATTATAATAGATTAGATGCAATTTGGTGCGGGTTATAGCCGTATCCTTGGATAAATGAGCACTGAATTCATGTTGACACGTCAACAGAAACCTTCGGCCAATTTCCAAAACCTGTCGGGAGCAGAGATCGGTTTCGTCATTATTTAGTAGGCCTTGAAAAAGTCGTTCGGCGCGATGTAGCGGCGGGTTTACGCCGCCATATCGCATTGTTTTAAATGCCGGATGGCGGCGTAAAGCCGCCTCTACGTCCTTTTTCATTAGACCGTTAGATAACTTCAGAAAACTCGCACGGGACCTCTAAAATGGAGTCTTGACCTTGGGGCCTTAGAGCCAGGCGCCCATCTTCACCAGGTTTTGCTCTATCTTACTGGTAATACAAGACATTAGTCCAAAACAATAAAACAATTACATCGCAAATATTGACCTGCGTCAGGTTAAATTATGGCATCGGTCATCGACATGCATGTCTCCCCAGAGTAGCGTCATAACTCATATTGGGTTGCAGCAGATCATTTTCGCCGCAGCGGAATCGGTAGTTGGCGCTCAATATCGGCTTACCCAAAGTGGCTCTGCGACTCCCTTACCCATGTACCGCCCGAGCAGGCTTATTTTGTCGATGACCAAACCAATCCGAGCCCGGCACCTGATTCTCATCGTGGGACTGGGACTGTCGCTTGCACCAGGGACCTTCGCGGCAGGAACGCATCCCTTCAAGCTTGGGAGCCACGGGGACGCCTTGGTCCAAGTCACGCATCCGGGCAATTCGCCAGAGGGCGCGGGCGCAAATCCCACTGAAGCGCGGCCTGACCTGGTCATTGTCCAGGCGCCCGAGGTGCGCTCCGGCCCCCTCTGCCCGTCGATTCCCCCAGGGCAGCCGTTTGGTGAGGTTGGCACCCTCCGACCACCTCCCCACAGCCTGACTCCGGATTTCTTCGCGGCGGCCGATCCCCGAACTTCCTTTGACGGCGCCCGCGTGCTATTCGCCGGCAAGAAAACCGCGGATTCGCCCTGGCAAATCTGGGAAATGAACGTGGATGGCTCGGGCGCCCGGCAAATCACTCACTGCCCCGGCGACTGTCTGAAGCCTGCCTACCTGCCGCGCGGCGAAATCGTCTACACGGCACTTTCAGAGGACCGGCGGCGGAGCCCCCAATGGCGCCGATTCGCCCTTTATCCACAATCCCACGCAGGCATCCACCCCGACCGGCGCAACCTCTCAACTCTGGGTCAGCAAAGTGGATGGGTCTGACGCCCACGCCATCACCTTCGGCCCGGGTGACTTCCAGGTGGAAACGGTCTTGAAGAATGGCATGATTCTGGCGACGGCGCGCTCCCCGCTCCTTCCCTCGAACGGACTGCCTGCCGACCGCGAGCTTTACACCTTGCGGCCTGACGGCACGGGCTCTGGCAACACTGCGCTGCGATCATCAGCACCCCGCCATTCGCAGCCAAGCGCAAGAACTCGACGACGGCGCGGTGGTCTTCGTGAAGGCTTCGCTCACCAGCGCAATCTGGGTGGCGATCTGGCCTGGATTCGCCGCGGCGCATTGCACAATCGCCCGCTCACGGCGCCGCCCATCCTCGCTTCGTCGCCGCAGCCCATTGCCGCGGATGAGCTGCTGGTGGCGCGTGAATCCTCCACCGGCCCGGCGACAGGAAAGAAACTAACCCTCTACGCCTTCGACGCGGCGTGGGCAATTCGGCGCACCCTATTTACGAGGACCCGAAGACTCTCCACGGTGGAAGCCGTCCCTGTGGCGGCGCACGAACCGCCGCGCTGGTACTGGAGCACGCTGAACCCCGAGCTTCAGAGGGGCTATTTCGTTTGCCTCGACAGTCATCTGGCCGAGGGCGTTCCCCACGGGACGGATCGCGACAAAGCTCACGCGAGTTCGCGTGCTGACGCTCGATGCCGCCACCCAAAAGGAAATCGCCTGCTGGGGGAAGCGCCCATTGAGGAAGACGGCTCGTTTTACATCGCGGTGCCGCCCGACCAGCCGGTGAGGTTCGAAGTGCTCGACGCCGCGGGCCATGTGGTTCGCGCGCAGCGAAGCTGGATCTGGTCGCGCTCGGGCGAAGAGCACGGCTGCGTGGGCTGCCACGAGGATCGCGCCCTGGCTCCGGAAAATCGTTGGCCGATGGCGTTACGCCGCTTTGACACCCCCACGCGGCTGGACTTGGCTAAGCCGTAGGCAGTAGGGGGGAGATGAACTGAAACGAAAAGCAAAAGGCAAAGTGCAAAAGGCAAATTCATCCGGTATCACCATTGCGCCATGCCTATCGACTTGCTATACCCCAGGCAAAGCGGTGAGGTGGACTGCGGCCGGGCATGCGGTTTGGTTTTAGGTTTTTCACTTTTGCCTTTTGACTTTTGCATTTTGCCTTTTGACCTGTCTGTTTTCCCGAAGCAAGGTCGCTTATGAAACTCTTCCCCTCGACAATTCGTCCTCGCCGCAGTCGCCGCCAGCCTGGCCTGCACGATACTCCAGGCCCCCGCCCAAAGCCCCGCGCCGAAAAATCCGCCCCCGTCCTCGCTCGTGACCTACGAGGACGTCACGGAGAAAGCCGGCATTCACTTCAAGCACTCTTTCGGCGAGCAGAAGCTCAGTTCCATCATGGAGGCCACGGGTTCCGGCTGCGCCTGGATTGACTACAACAATGATGGGCTGCTCGACCTCTACGTGGTCAGCGGCCGCTATATTGACGGCGTCACCAAGTTTTCCAAGCCCGACGGCGCGGACGCCACCAATCATCTCTATCGCAACAACGGCGACGGCACCTTTACCGACGTCACCGCGCAGGCCGGCGTGGGCGGCAAAGGCTTCGGCATGGGCGTGACCGTGGGCGACTACGACAACGACGGCTACGAAGACATCTTCGTGACCAACTGGAGCTCGTCGATCCTCTACCACAACAACGGCAACGGGACCTTTACGGATGTGACGGCCAAAGCGGGCGTGGAAAATCCGCACTTCGGCACCGGCGCGGCCTGGATCGACTACGACCGCGACGGCAAGCTCGATCTCTTCGTGGGCAACTACCTGAAGTTTGACCCCAACGCCAAGCGCGAGTACTTCACCGCCGACGCCTTCCCCGGCCCGCTCGACTACGAGGGCGACGCCGATCGCCTCTTTCACAACAATGGCGACGGCACGTTCACGGACGTCTCCCACAAAGCCGGCATCGATAATCCCATGGGCCGCGCCATGGGAGTGACCGTCGGCGACTTCGACAACGACGGCTGGCCCGACATCTACATCGCCAACGACACGATGGAAAGCTACATGTACCACAACAATCACGACGGCACTTTCACCAACGTGGCGGCGGACGTGAACACGGCGTTCGGCGCCAATGGCGAAGCCACTTCCGCCATGAATCCCATTTTCGGCGACTACGACAACGACGGCTGGCAGGATCTGTTCGTCTCCGACATGCGCTACCACCGCCTGTTTCACAATCCCGGCCCCAAGGGCTTCTGGCTCGACACCACGGTGGAGACGGGCGTGGCGGCGGTTTCCGGCCAGTACGTGGCCTGGGGCGACGGCTTCTACGATTACGACAACGACGGCTGGAAGGACCTGTTCATCGTCAACGGCGGCCTGCACTGGCTGATTCCCATGGAAGATTCCCTGCTCCGCAATAACGGCGACTCGACGTTCACGGATGTGTCATCGCAAGCGGGCAGCTATTTCAAGTTCAAGAAAGTCGGGCGCGGCGCTTGCTTTGGCGATTACGACAACGACGGCTACATGGACGCCTTCATTATGGTGCTGGGCGGCAAAGGCATCCTGCTGCACGCCAAGCCCCCGGCGTCAGGGCCGCGCAATCACTGGCTGACCATCAAGCTGGTGGGCACGAAGAGCAATCGCGATGGATTCGGCGCGCGCCTGGAAGCCATCGCCGGCGACCTGCACCAGTACATCGAGGCCGCCTCGGAAAACGGCTACCTCTCGCAGGGCGACCCGCGCCCGCACTTCGGCCTGGGCCAGCACGCCTTAGTGGACAAGCTCATCATTCATTGGCCGAGCGGAACGGAGCAAGTCTTGAACACGTCAAGGCGGACCAGATTTTGAAAGTGCAGGAACCGATTGCCCCCTCAGCAGCGGGAGCAAAAAGGCAATGATGCCACACGAGCAAACAACGGATTCACCACAGAGACACAGAGAGCACAGAGAAGGGCTGTTCAGCCTTGTCTTTTCTCTGTGCTCTCTGTGTCTCTGTGGTGAATTCGTCCTTGGATTGACCGATGACTGAGCGAGAGCGATTAAACGGCATTACGGAAACCATTATCGGGGCGGCCATTCAGATTCACCGGGCCCTCGGTCCTGGTTTGCTGGAATCCGCGTATGAAGCTTGTCTGGCATTTGAGCTGGAGAAACGGCATCTGAGAGCAGAACAGCAGAAACCGCTACCCCTCGTTTATGAGCAGGTCAAGCTGGAATGTGGATACAGGATCGATCTTCTTGTGGAAGGCTCAGTCGTGGTTGAAATCAAGTCAGTCGAGGCTCTGGCGCCCATTCACGAGGCCCAGATCATCACTTACCTCAAGTTATCGGGATGTAAGCTCGGATTGTTGATTAATTTCAATGTGCCGGCAGTAAAGGACGGCATACACCGTTTCATCAATGGCAGTTTATGAAAAGATTCACAAAGAAAAGATTCACCACAGAGACACAGAGGTCACAGAGAAGTACTCTTTTGCTTGGTCTTTTCTCCGTGAGCCTCTGTGTCTCTGTGGTGAATCTTTTCTTCGATGCACGATAATATAATGGAAACCAGAACTACAAATCGCCACCCGCGAAGAAGCTGGATCATCGTAGCCAGTGTTGTGCTGGGTACATTCCTGCTGGCAACGCGATTCCCTCCCCGATGGCCGCGCCGCAAGCCCGCAAGAGAGCATCCCCGCAGAACCCGCCTATCTTACGCCGGTGGAAATAAAGCTCTCCGCGGACGGGAAGAAGCTTTTTGTAGTTTGCGAGGACGGCGATTCGGTTCTGGCCGTTGACACGCAAACCCGGCAAGTAGTGGCGAAAGCCAAGGTCGGCCACAAACCCAAGGGCCTGGCCATTTCCCCGGACGGCAAGACCCTTTACGTTTCAAACGAATGGAGCGACACGGTCAGCGAAGTTGATGCGGCCACGTTTGCGGTGAAGCGCACGCTCAAGACCGGCTGGGGACCGGTGGGCCTGGTCACCGACCGCTCGGGCAAAACCCTTTACGTCGCCAACAGCATTGCCGACAGCGTCTCGCTGATCGATCTCGCCTCGGGCGCGGAAATCAAGCGCTTCGTCACGCATCGATATCCGGAGCAGGTGGCGCTTTCGCGCGATGGCCGGCGGGTTTACGTTTCCAACATCCTGCCGCACCTGGGGCCTTACGATCAGCCCCCGGTTTCCGAATTGCTCGTCGCTCGACACGGCCAAGCAAGTTGTGGCCGAGCGCATTTTGATTCCCGGCGCCATTGAACTGCGCCACATCGCCGAAGCGCCGCCCACTGTAGCGTCGATCTCCGATCGACGAATCGGCGGTCAGAGACCGCCGCTACAGGCGTGGAGACCTCCTGGTTCCGTTGATGCGCCCGAAAAACCTGGGCCCGCTCATTCAGGTCAGCCAGGGATGGATGATGACCCACGGCATGGCGGTGGTCCGTCCCGCCGCGCAACGCGCCGGTGGGCGAAGCGCAATCGAAGGTAACCCAGGTTGTGCTCGACGACATCGATTATTACTTTGCCACCAATGCGGGCGTAGCCTTTTCGCCCGACGGCCGCCGCGCGCTGGTAACCTCTTCTGACGCCGACATCGTTTCCATTCTTGATACCGCCCGTCTCGCGCAGCGCCTGCGGCAAGTCCCAGCGGAGGAACTTGCCAACCGCCTTGATTCTGCCGTCACCTTCGTCGTGAAGCGCCTGCCGACCGGCCACAATCCCACCTCGGTTGTCGTCTCACCCGACAGCCGCTGGGCTTACGTCGCCAATCGCCTGGATGATTCCCTGACCGTCGTGGACTTGGCGCAAGCGAAGGTTGCGTCCACCATCGATCTGGGCGGACCCAAGGAAATCACGCTGATGCGGCGCGGCGAGCAAATGTTTCACGCCGCGAAGTATTGTTTCCAGGGGCAATTCGCCTGCGCCACCTGCCATCCCAACTCGCACCTGGACGGATTAGCGTGGAATCTTGAGACTCCGCAACTGGGCCGCGACCGCGTGGCCAATCGCACCCTGCGGGGAATTCGTGAAACGGCGCCTTACAAGTGGAATGGCCACAATCCCGACCTCGCCACGCAATGCGGCCCACGCATCGCCAAGTATCTTGTTCCGCTCGGAGGGATTCAACACGCAGGAACTGGAGGCGCTGCTCACCTACTTGAATAACATTCCGCTCGCGCCCAACCGGCATCTGGCGCCCGACGGGCAATTGACCGAAGCGCAGGAGCGCGGCAAAACCATTTTCTACCGCCAGTACACCAATGATGGGCGCGTGATTCCCGTGCAGAACCGTTGCGACACGTGCCATCCCGGCGGAGACGCACTACACCGCCCGCATCAGCACCGACGTGACATCCGCGACCAAGTACGACACCAACGGAATGTTTGACATCCCCCAACTCGACCGCGTCTACGAAGACGCGCCCTATTTGCACAATGGCGAGGCGCTGACGCTGGAGGAAATCTGGACGGTGTTCAACAACCAGGACACGCACGGAGTCACTTCGGATATGAGCAAGGAGCAGCTGAACGACCTTATTGAGTTCTTGAAGACGCTTTGACCATTGGTGATTGGTGATTGGTGATTTTGAATCTTGGATTTGGGATTTTAGTTTTTTCGGATTTGCGATTTGAGATCCGAGATTTTGGATTTTGGATCAGTGATTTGTTGATCCTGGAATTTGAATTTACTTCCCTCGCCCCCTTGGGGGAGAGGGTGGCACGTAACCGGCGTTTTCTCCAGCCGGGGCGGGACGGGTGAGGAGGTCTAAACCATGGCACATGATTCAAACTTGATCCAGGGCATTCAAGTTGTTACTGACCCCCTCACCCACCGCCTTGCGGTCCCCCCTCTCCCCCAAGGGGGCGAGGGAAGAACCATTCCTAAATTTAGTGCTAAGTTCATGACAGCAGAAAGGCAAAACGGGAACAAGCAGAACACAGCATACGGTAGGCCGAATACGGATTTCCCCGTCTACCGTATGCCGTCTGCCGTCTCCGGGTTTTCCCACTTTTGCCTTTTGACTTTTGCCTTTTGCCTTTTGACTTGCTCTTTCTCTGCTGCCGCCGAGCGGCCGCACCTCATTACGCGCTGGGAAAACTTCACCACCGCCAACGGCATGCCCGACGCCAAGGTCTTTTGCGTCACGGTGGACGGCAACCGCGTGTGGGCGGGCACGGAAGACGGCTTGGTGCTCATCGAAAACGGCAAAGTGGCGAAAGTTTACAAGCCCGCCGACGGCCTGGCACACCGCGCCGTGATGGGCATCGCCGTGGACAAGAACACCGGCGACCTGTGGATCGCCACCTTCGGCGGCGTCAGCCACTTCTCCGGCGGCCACTTTGAGAATTTCACCAACCTCACCAGCGGCCTGCTGAATGACATCTGCTACGGCATCGCCGTGGTGGACCAGTTCGTCTGGGTAGCCACCACCGCGGGCGTCAGCCGCTACAACACCTACAACGGAGAGTGGAGCAGTTGGAGCGAAAAGAATGCGCCGTTCCATGAACCCTGGGCCTACGGCATCGCTCCCGCGGGAAACAAGATGTACTTCGCCATCTGGGGCGGCGGGTTGCTTGAATACGACGTGCAAGGCAATTACTGGAAGCCCTATACCGACCCCGACGAGGAAATGGAAATCGTCCTGTTCAAGAACCAGGGTCTCATCCACATCATCGTTTCGGGCGTCGCCTGGAATCCCGACACCAAGATGGTTTGGGCCTCCACCTATTTCGGCTTGAGCGGGTACGACGGCCGCAACTGGCACAACTATCTGACCAAAGACAGCGGCCTCGCTTCCGACTTCATCAACGCTCCCAAGTCCCGCCGCAACGAGGTCTGGGCCTGCACGGATAAGGGGCTCAGCATGCTCGATTACCCAACCAACACCTGGGTCACCTATCGGCCCGACAAGAAGACCGGACAAGGAGAAATCGAAATTACCTGGCCGGACGGCAAGAAAGAAAAGCTCTCCACCCCCACCGCCCTCGCGCACAACTACATCTTGAACATGGATTTTCAGGGTGAAGACATCTGGGTGGCCACAGCCCTGGGGCTGAGCCACGGAATTCGCGAACCTCAAAAGGAGACTCAACTTTATGCCAACGCAAGAAACTCTCGTAGAACCGCAAACGTCGCACCAAGCCATTCCCAAAAAGGCAATTAGTGCGCCGGAGACTCTGAACGAAGCCTATCACTATCCCAAGCCATCGTCGTTCTCGCGCGGACTGCGGCTGGACATCAAAGGCATTACCATCCTGCTGATCTCGGGCACGGCCAGCGTGGATGAGTACGGAAGGTCCATCCACGTCGGCGATTTCCGCGCCCAGACCTGGCGGACGTACCAGAACATCACGAAGTTGCTCGAGGCCGAGGGCGCCACGTGGAAAGACGTCGTCCGCACCACCTGCTATCTGCGCGACATCGAGCGCGACTACGAAGCCTTCAACGAGATTCGGACGCAGTTTTTCGCGGAGCAGGGACTCGACCCGCTGCCCGCCTCTACCGGCATCCAGGCGATCCTGTGCCGCCCGGATCTGCTGATCGAGATGGAAGCGATGGCGATCTTCGAGTCCGACCGCAGCGCCGGGAAGAAGTAAGCGTTGTAGGCGGACCGGTTTTGTAGGTCCGCGGCTCGTCCCCCCAGGGACAAGGAGAAGCAGCGGACCTACAAAACCGGTCCGCGCTACAACCGCTCTCAGCTATCAGCCGGCGCTGGAGCTGAAAGCTGATGGCTGACAGCTCGAAAGGAGTAGCCATGAAAATCGCCGGGCAACTCACCGTGGATGATCTGCCGCGCATCTGCCCACTCCTCTGCCGCCAAACCAACCCGCGTTACGGCGAGGACCAGACGCGCGTGGTGGAAGTGCGCGGCGTGCGCTTCGGCAATGGCCGCCCGGTGGTGATCGGCGGGCCGTGCGCGGTGGAAAGCCACGACCAGACGCTGGCCGTGGCCCGCGCCGTGAAGCGCGCCGGGGGCGACATGCTGCGCGGGGGCGCTTACAAACCTCGCACCTCGCCGCACGACTTCCAGGGGACGGGGGTGGAGGGACTCTGCATCCTGCGCATCGCGCGCGAGGAAACCGGCCTGCCCATCGTCACCGAAGTCATGGACACGCGCCTGGTGGAGCAGGTGGCCGAGTACGCCGATATGCTCCAGATCGGCTCGCGCAACATGCAGAACTATCCCGCTGCTGGCGGAAGTGGGGCGCGCGGGCAAGCCCGTGCTGCTGAAGCGCGGCATGGCGGCGAGCCTTTGCGAGTGGCTGGGCGCTGCCGAGTACATCGCCAAGCAAGGCAACCTCAACATCGTTCTCTGCGAGCGCGGCATCAAGGCGTTTGCGGCCGGCGAATACTCGCGCTATGTGCTGGACTTGAATGTCATTCCCGCCGTGCTGGCGAACACTTTCCTGCCCGTGATCGTCGATCCCAGCCACGCCACGGGGGTCGCTTCCATGGTCGAGCCCGCCAGCCGCGCGGCGCTGGAGTTTGGCAGCCATGGCCTGATGATTGAAGTTGCCGACTTCGCCAGCGGGCGGCCGCGCTGCGACGCCGACCAGGCGATCAACGGTGAAACCCTGGCGCGCATCGTCAAGTTCGCGCGCGAGCGCCATGAACGGTTGCTCGTCGCGCAGGCGGCGGTTTGAGAATTCTGGCGCGGACGGGCCGCATTCCAAAGAGGATTTCACCACAGAGACACAGAGGTCACAGAGTAAAGGCGGAGAATGAGGTATTGGTCAACAAACAGGGAAGCGTATTCGCTAACGGCGCCAACAGAAGTGCTTTTCTCTGTGCTCTCTGTGCCTCTGTGGTGAATCTTTTTCTCGCTGGATTCGGAGAACCTGAGTAGCGCGAACCCGCCCAGGGGTTTCTGAATCGGGAACAAGGTAGAACCTATGAAAAGACCATTCTTATCCGCACTCCTTCTGCTCGCCGTAGCGCTGCCCGTAGCGGCTCAGTACAAAGACACGGAAGACACTCCCAAAGACGCCGTCATCAAGCGCGACGAAACGGTCAAGCCGGAGGGCCGCTACGCCAACATGCCGGATGAGGCCGTGCCCTACCGCCGCTTCACCAAGCCCTACTACGACTGGTTCGTGCGCGAGGACACCCTCCAATACAACGGCGCGGCCGACCTGCGCCCGGACGGCGACCGCCGCCCAACTGAACGAAATCGCCATCGGCTTCTTCAGCCCCGTCGAGAACAATCCCGAGATGGTTTTCGGCATTCCGGCGCTCCACGGCGCGCAACTGGCCATCGAACAAGCCAACGCGCGCGGCGGATACAAAGGCAAGCCTTACGCGCTCAAAATTCACAACGAATCGGCTCTGTGGGGAGCGTCTTCCGCCGAGCTCGTCAAAATGCTTTTCAACGAAAACTGCTGGGGCATGGTCGGGTGCATCGATGGCCAGAACTGCCACATCTCGCTGCGCGTAACGCCTGAAACTGGAAGTGCCCATCGTGGACGTCGGCACCACCGACCCCACCGTTACCGAGACGCGCATTCCGTGGCTCCTCCACAACTTCCCCGACGACCGCCAGCAGGGTTACACGCTGGCGGATTACGTTTTCAAGAACCTCAAACTGAAGCGCATCGGCGTGCTGCGCACCCAGACGCGCTACGCGCGCATCGGCGTGGAAAAATTCAACGACGAAGCGCGCCGCATGGGCCGCCAGCCGATGCTGGAAGTTAAGTTCGAGCGCGGCGACAAGGATTTCTCGCACCAACTCGGCATGCTGCGGGACGCCAAGATTGAAGGGCTGGTGATCTGGGGCGAGGCGGAGGAAGCCGGCCTGATCCTGAAACAGATGCGCCAGATGGGCATGAAGCAGCCGGTGTTCGGCGGCAGCCGCCTGGCGTATCCGCGGTTGCTCGAGATCGCGGGACCAGCAGCGGAAGGTTTGGTCGTCACTTCCGCGATGGACCCCACGCGCAAGGACCCCAAGTGGGTGGCTTTCCGCGACGCCTACCGGCAGAAGTTCCATGAGGAGCCGATCGACTACGCGGCTTCTGCCTACGACGGCATGAACATCCTGATCGCCGCCATCGAAAAAGCCGGCCTCAACCGCGGGCGCATCATGGATGTCCTGCGCGACTACCAGATGAAAACCTACCAGGGCGTGACCGGCACCGATTACTTTGACCACACGCTGAACAACATCGCGCCCGTCAATCTGGCGCGCGTGAAGGACGGCAATTTTGAGTACTGGCTCGCGCCGCGCCAGCCGGCCACGAAGGACAAGGCAGTAGGCAGTAGGCAGACCGGGAAGTGCGAAGGCAAAAGGCAAAGTGCAAAAGGCAAAAGTGCAGGCCGGAGGGCAATGATTAGTTTTGGTTCCCAGCTCGAAAAGAGCGGGAAGAGCAAGTCAAAAGGCAAAGCCAGGGCATGGTCTGCCATGCTCCACAAAGGTGGTATTTGTCTTTCTACTTTTGCCTTTTGCATTTTGCCTTTTGCATTTTGACTTGTTCTTCCGGATTTGTCCTTCGCCTCTTGCCTATTGCCTTCCCCACCTGCCTACTGCCCACTGCCTACTGCCTTCTGAGTCTTTTCTCTGTCCCGTGCTTCGCGCAGCAGCCGAAGCCCTACGCCGCCATCAACCGCGATGCGGTCAGCTACAACGGGCCCGGACGCGATGGCGCGCATGATTTGGCGGGACCGGAAATCCGCCTCGGGTTGCTTGCCCCGCTGGCCGGCCCGCGCCAAGCCGAGGGCGAGGCTCTGCGCCGCGCCGCGGAAATGGCCATCGAGGAAGAAAACGCCGCTTCCCTGCCCGGCGGCCGTCGCTTGGCCCTCGTCACCCGCGACGAGAGCGGCCCGTGGGGCCAAGCCTCCGCGCAAATTGTGCACATGGTGTTCGACGATCAGGCCGTGGCGCTCATCACCTCGGCGGAGGGAGGCTCGGCGCACCTGGCCGAGCAAGTGGCAAACAAAATCGGCGTGCCCATCCTGACGCTTTCCAGCGACAGCACAACCACCGAAATCAATTTGCCCTGGATCTTCCGCCTGGGGCCCACCGACGCCATGCAGGCGCAAGCCTTCGCGCGCGATATCTACCAGAACAGGAAACTGCAGCGCGTCGTGCTGCTCACCCAGGACGACCACGATGGCCGCGTCGGGGGCGAGGAATTTGAGAAGGCCGCACGCGCGATGAATGCGCCCGCTCCGACGCGGATGATGGTCGAGCCCGAAGCCCGTAGCATCGACCTGCTCTACCGGTCGGCGGAGCGTGAAGAGCCGCGGACCTCCCAAACAGGTCCGCGCTACGTTCTTCAAGGCGCCGCAAGCCGTCGTCATCTGGACCGACGCCACCACCGCCAATCTGCTCGTGGAACGCCTGCGAGATGTGTTGCCTTCCGCGCCGCTCTACCTTTGCCGCAAGGCAGCACAAGGCGACTGGAGCGGTTTGAGCCAGCCTCATTGCCAGTCGTGCAGCCACCAAGGCGCAGAAATCTGGACCACGCAAGCACCGGACGCCCAGTCCGCATCGCATGAGGCCTTCGCGCAGCGCTACCGGCAGCGCTTTGGAGCCGAGCCCGGAATCGGCGCGGCCGAGGCTTATGACGCGGTGCGCGTTCTCGCCGCGTCGCTCCGCCAGTCCGGCCCCAACCGCGCCCGCCTGCGCGACGCACTGGGTCAAGTCACCGCCTTCGCCGGCGCCTCGGGAGTTATCTCCTTCGACCACGCCGGTAATGACCTTACTCGAACCACCCTTGTGCGCCTCAACTGAAGAGCACAGAAATTCGAAGTTAAACGGCCGCACAGTCTAGCGGTAAACTCGTGTGGGCGGGATCAGCACCCAAAGCGATCACTTAGAGCGGTAACGTATTCATCTATGCCCCAATCCTTGCAAGCATCTCTCATGTTGAGCATTTCGTAGGCAGCTTCAATAACCCTATCCGAAACAGATGCCCGCCGCAAGGCCGCTTTCAGGGCAGGTAGTACCCGGTGATCCCGTCTTTTGCCCAAACCCACCATCGCTTCTTCGCGAACGTCTTCATTCGGATCGCCAAGCCGCTGGAAGAGGGCATCACGAATCTCAATTGAGTCCAAGTCGCCCAGAACGCCAAGTCCGAAAGTCGCCCAATCCCGCACATCTTCATCGGTGTCATCCGTGAGCACAAGCTGAGTACTCGTAGTTCGAGGATCGTTCGGGAACGATCCCAGCGCGCATGCGACGTGAAACCTGATCTCCGCACTCGGATGCGCTCTATGCTCGGTGATCAACGGAATAGCAAGGGGGTTGTCCAGGTGTCCGAGAGCGGCGATTGCAGAGGCCAATGGCTGAACGTCTCTCTCCTGCTTCAAGAGATCCGAGACGAGAGAGTAGGACTCCTCCGGAAAACTATTATTCGGGTGGTCAGCCGTCTTACCGAGTTGCGACAAAACATCAATGCCGCGCGCCCGGACCAGCGGATTATCAGATTTGCACCAATCCGCCGCACGATTGAAAACCTCCCGCGATCCGATACGGTGCAACTCTCGCACTGCATCCCATGCTGCATCATCTTCGTAATCGCCGGTTAGGGTTTTCGCGAAAATTTCACAGATCTCCTCTGCAGTCATGCCTTAAGTTTACACCAAGCAGTCAGGAGTAACTATCCGCCGGCAAAGCGGGGGCTTTATGAATCTGGCCCCTCAAAGGGGCCGGGACAAGCAGAGACCCCTCACCCGACCTCGTCCCTCGGCCACCCTCTCCCCTCGGAGAGGGCTGTGGTCTTCTTGGTGCGCCTCCGCGCACTTCAATCATTACCCTCTCCCTTGGGGAGAGGGGGGACCGCAAGGCGGTGGGTGAGGGGTCTTTTCCCAACGCTCGGCATCCCACAAGAAACCTACCCCCGAAGGTGTCAAACTTGTACACTATCACTCACCGTCGATCACATGTTGAGCCGCGGCCGGAGATTCTCGATTTCTTCCATGCTGTTGACCATGATATTGAGGAAGAGCCCGCGCGGCTCCAGGCAATCCATCAGGAGATCAACATCTTCAGGGGTCAAGGCTCCTCGGATCAAGAGCGGCCGATGGGCTCGTTGAACCTTCTGGAAATAACCCACCATATCTTTCATGGGCGGCCCGCAGGCATCGTTATTGATTTCGAAACACCGGATCTCCTCGATCTCCAGGAAGGCATCCAGCAGGAACATCGAGCTGGAATGCAGATGAATGAAGGCGCTGGCAAAGTGGCTGGCCAGCTTGCGGTCCACCGGCTGGACGAACTTGCGATAAAGATCCGGGGAATACACCGCGGTCGCATCCTCTTGCATCCGCGCGATCGGGCCGGGCGACCACAAGGAATACTGACCGTCGAAATAGCCGCCGTGAAAGAGCGGGATGGCCTTCCAGAATTCTTGCGTGAACTCGCGGAAGATGTCGCCCAGCCGCGCCAGCAGCTCGGCGGACTTTTCCGGTTCATCGGTAAGGTCGAGAATGCTTTGGCTGTGCCCGCGCAATACCGCGTGCAGATCGGTGGGGCCCAAGTCGGCTGCGTGGCTGACCGGAAACCAGCCTCGGGATTCCGCCGCCAGCGCCTGGCCAAATTCCACATACTTTCGGAACCAGGGGTTGTGAAGGTCCAAACGTACCTGCAAGGCCTCTTCCCAGGAGAGGTTCTGTTCCTCGCCCATCACGTTGTTCGAGAGGATGCGCGCTTTGCACCCCAGCGCCCCGGGAAGGAAGGGAACCGCCACTTGCGTGGGGCCCGCGCCCCGCAGGAGATCGTCATCGACAACCTCTCCCTCCCGCAACATGCGCAGGTGATCCTCCATAAAAGCGGCCGGATCGATCATGTCGGGCGTAAGGTATTTCGAGGAACCCCAGTTCTTGCAGGCCGTAAACTCGCTGAAGGGAAACCAGCCGACAAAATTGAAACCCACCAGCGGGCGTTTGACCTCCGCCCGACTCCAAAAATCCTTGTACCTCGCGATTTTTGCCGGGTCGTTTCCATAGGGAGCTTTGGACATTGAGATCTTCTTTCTGCGAGGGAGCGTTCTCCTCGAGCTCGGAAAGCCGTGCCGATATCTACCGTCTTGTGTTCGTCAATCATTAATTAGCTGCTGGAACGCTTCGCTCGACGTGATACCTGACACCTGATACCTGGCACCTGATACCTACTTCGCCTCCTTCCAATTCTGTCCCACGCCCAAGTCGACTTTCAACGGAACGCGCATGGGGTAGGCGCCTTCCATCTCCTCGCGCACGATTTCCTTGGCCCGGTCGAGTTCCGCCTTCGGCGCTTCAAAAACCAGTTCATCGTGTACGGTCAGGATCATGCGCGTTTGCATTTGTTCCCGCTTCAGGCGCGCCTGGGTTTTCACCATGGCCAGCTTCATCAGGTCCGCGGCGGTGCCCTGGAGGGGCGTGTTCATGGCCTCGCGTTCGGCGCGATTCCGCGCCTGCACGTCGGCGCTATTGATTTCGGGCATGGGCCGCAATCGGCCGAACGCCGTGCGCACGCGGCCGGTAGTGCGCGCCTGCTCCACCAGGCCGTCGAGATAGTCTTTCACCTTGCTGTAGCGCTCAAAGTAGGTATCGATGTAACGCTGCGCTTCGGTTCGGCTGGTGCCCGTGCGGCCCGCCAGTCCAAACGAGCTGAGCCCGTAAATCACCCCGTAGTTGATGGCTTTCGCCATGCGGCGGTGCTCATGGTTCTGGAGGCCGGGCGGCACGCCGAAGATTTCCAGAGCGGTGCGGGAGTGGATGTCCTCGTTGCGGGTGAAGGCTTCGATCAGCAGCGGGTCCTGGGAAAGATGGGCGAGCACGCGCAGCTCAATCTGCGAGTAGTCCGCGGAAATCAGTTGGCAGCCGGGGTCGGCGACGAAGGCCGAGCGGATGCGCACTCCGAACTCATCGTCAATGGGAATATTCTGGAGGTTGGGATTGGAAGAAGAGAGCCGCCCGGTGCGCGCCACGGTTTGGTTGAACGTCGTGTGCAGGCGGCCGGTTTCCGGCTGGATGAATTTGGGCAGCGCGTCGATGTAAGTGGACTTGAGCTTGGCGCGCGTGCGGTATTCGATGATCTTGCGCGGCAGGTCGTGCCTTTCGGCGAGCGCTTCCAGCACCGAGGCGTCGGTGGAATACTGCCCGCTCTTCTTCAAGCGCTTGCCGCCCGGAAGCTTGAGCTTTTCGAACAGGATCTCGCCAAGCTGCTTGGGTGAGTCGATGTCGAAAGCCCCTCCCGCCAGGTCGTAGATTTCGTGCGTCAGCGTGGTCAGTTCCTTATCGAACTCGCCGGACATTCGCGCCAGGATTTCCGCGTCGATGCGCACGCCCGCAGCTTCCACCTCCGCCAGCACCGCGGCGAGCGGCAACTCAATTTCGCTGTAAAGCTTCTGCAAATCCTCGCGCGCGATTTCCGGACGGAGCAGCTCGCTCAGTTCGTGCGTGCGCATTTGCGGCTTCCGCCAGGGAGGGAGAAATCTTGCGGCCTTGCCGCCGCAACACCACGTCGGCGAGCGTGTGGCTGGAGGCCAGCGGCTCCAGCAAGTAGGAATAGAGCATGGTGTCGTCAGCCACACCCGCGAGGGCAATTCCCTGCTTCGCCAGCAGCAGTTGCAGCAGCTTGGAGTTGTGCACGGCCTTGCGGCGCGCGGGGTCACCGAGCGCCGGTGCGAGCGTGGGGAGCAAATCCCCCAAGCCTCCCACCGCGACCGTGGCGAGCCGCTTGCCGTCCGCGAGTCCAAGCCCGGTCAGACGGCCGGCAAAGCCTTCGTCGCCCTCCACACCCATCGCCAGGGCGAGCGAGGCGCTGCGCGTCAGCCGCCTGCAACCATCGCTCGACGGCCTGCGGCGTGGTCAGTTCTTCCGATTCGGCCGCGGCTTCCGCCGGCGCGGGCGCTTCTTCCAAAAACTCGCGCAAGAGCGAAGTGAATCCCAATTCCTGGCAGAGCGCCGTCAGTTCGGTGACATCGAGAGGCGCCACCTGCAATTGCGCCAGGGAGGTTTCCACCGGAACGTCGGTGCGAATCGTGGCCAGCTCGCGGCTGAGCAGCGCTTCTTTGCGAAAGTCGCGCAGGGCGTCGCGGTAGCTCTGCTTTTTGACCTGCTCGTAATTTTCCAGCGCTTTCTCCAGCGTGCCAAATTGCTGGATCAGCTCCGTCGCTCCCTTGGGGCCAATGTAGCTGCGCTTCTTCTCGCCTTCCGCAAGCGGCGGCTCGTGGCCGGGCAGCGGGCGGGCGCCGGGAATGTTGTCACTGGGGTCGCCCGTGAGCGCCAGCCAGTCGACCACCTGCGCGGGCTCAACGCCGATAATCTCCTTCACCTTTTCCGCATCGCAAAGGGTCTCGCCGTCGCTCCCCGCTCGCGAAGGCTTCAGCACCCGGACGCGGTCGTTCACCAACTGAAACAGGTCTTCGTCACCGGACACGATAAAGACTTCCGCCCCCTGAGCGGACCCGGCCCGCGCCAGCGTGCCAATCACGTCGTCGGCTTCAAAGCCTTCGAGTTCCACCAGCGGCAATCCCAGGGCGCGGCAGAATCGCTTGACGTAGGGAAGCTGCACGGCCAGCTCTTCGGGAAACGCCGGCCGGTTGGCTTTGTATTCTTCAAAGAGCTTGTCGCGAAACGTGGGGGCAGCCAGATCGAACGCCACGGCAACGTGGTCGGGCTGATGGTCCTTGAGCAGCTTCCGCAGCGTGCGGACGAAGATGTAGATGGCCTTGGTGGGCATTCCGCTGGGCGAGACCAGCGCCATTTGCATGGGCGCAAAGAAGGCGCGAAACACCAACGACATGGCATCGATGAGAAAGAGCTTATTGGCGGTTTGGGGCAAACCATCCTCCTGGCGCTCAAGTATGATGAGCTTGTCATTTTACCCCAACCGGGATCGGCGTTCGTTGAGACGCTTCGGTAGATCTGTTGGCACGATTTGCCGCGAATGGAGCTTGCCACGAGGCATCACATGAGAGTCACGGTTGTGTGGTCCAAGTCATGCCATCTAACGCGATTACCGGATAGGCCCACGATCATTCCTCGCAGTGTATCTTGACGATATAAGTGATATCACCGAGAACTCGGAGCCTGCGGCTTGCGGCATGGAGGACACTTGAATCCTGAGAACTGTTGTACGATTACCACATCCACCCGAGTCATACCACTTTACAAATAATCCGCAACTTACAGATTCTATAATGTGTTATCTTTTAACATCGACATGGAACCCTAGCTGCAGTATAGGTGAACTTGCGTCGGGGAGGAACTTTGGGTCAACAACATACTCTGGCTTCAGAGGTATCGCTTTCGGGAATTGGTTTGCACACGGGGGTGACCGTCAACCTGCGGCTTTGCCCCGCTCCTGTCCACACCGGAGTCGTCTTCAAGCGGACTGACCTGGACGGCTTCACCATCGAGGCGCAATCGCGCCATGTCGCCCGCGTTAGCTATGCCACCAGCCTGATGAAGAAGGGCGTGCTGATTTCCACCACCGAGCACCTGCTTTCGGCGCTGGCGGGGCTGGGGGTGGACAACGCCATCGTTGAAATCGACAACCTGGAACTCCCCATCGTGGACGGCAGCGCCCTGCCCTTCGTGAAGCTGATCCGCCAAGCGGGCCTGCGGCCGCAGCGGGCGCGCCGCACTTACGCCAAGATTCTGAAGCCGTTGGAGTTGTCGGAAGGCGCCAAGAAGATTGCGGTCTACCCCTCCGACACTTTTGCGGTGAGCTATTCGATTGCCTTCCCCCACCCCGTGATCGGCGCGCAATCGCTGGATTTCACCCCCAGCGCCGGTTCGTATGAAGACGATGTTGCTCCCGCCCGGACTTTCGGCTTCCTCGCCGAGGTCGAGATGCTGCTGAAGAGCGGGCTGGTCAAGGGCGGCTCGCTTGAAAACGTGGTGGTCCTGGATCAGGAACGCGTGATGAATCCCGAGGGCCTGCGCTTCCCTGACGAATTCTGCCGCCACAAGATTCTGGACCTGATCGGCGACATTTCCCTGTTTGGACATCCCCTGATCGGCCATGTGGTTGCCGACCGGGCCGGCCACGCCATGCACGCCCAATTGGTTTCCCAGTTACTGCGCCAAAAGGATTGCTGGGCCCTCACCACCAGCCCGCCGGTGCGTTCGAGCACTCCCATTTCCGCCACCGCCGAACTTGCGGCCGCAGGCGCTTAGCGCACTCGCATCAAGTCGGACTATTTGTCCCAATTGGCGCAGAATCGGTGCTGGAGCGCCACTTCATGTCTCATGTCCCGCAAACACAGATTCTTGCCCAATCAAGCCATGTAGAACAGTGGTAAGTCGTTTGCTATACTCTCGCTGAGCCGTTGGGCTCAGGCCAGTGGGGAGAACCGCCCGGAGCAGGCGGAATCTCCGGTCAAATAGGGGGCAACATGAGCATTGAGGAAAAAGAGAAGGAACTGAGTGTCTATGAATCCATGGCGGCCCGGTACGATGTGGCCGCCCGCAAGCTCGGACTGGACGAAGGCCTGTCGAATTATCTCCGCACACCCAATCGCGAAATCATCGTTCACATCCCGGTTGCCATGGATGACGGCACGCTGAGGGTTTTTGACGGCTATCGCGTGCAGCACAGCATCGCGCGCGGGCCCTGCAAAGGAGGCTTGCGCTACTCCCCGAACGTCACGCTGGATGAGATTCGCGGGCTCGCCGCCGAGATGACGTGGAAGTGCGCGGTGGTGAACATACCTTTTGGGGGCGCCAAGGGGGGGATTATCTGCGACCCCTCCAAACTCTCCATGGGTGAACTGGAACGCATCACCCGCCGTTACACGGCGGAGATTTTGGACTACATCGGCCCGGACCGCGATGTGCCGGCGCCCGACATGAACACCAACGAGCAGACGATGGCATGGATCATGGACACCTACTCCATGCACATGCGCCACACGGTGACGGGCAGCGTGACCGGCAAACCGCTCGACCTGGGGGGATCGCTAGGCCGCCGCGAGGCGACGGGCCGCGGAT
Organism: uncultured Acidobacteriota bacterium; assembly: GCA_963810005.1. GTDB lineage: Bacteria > Acidobacteriota > Terriglobia > UBA7540 > UBA7540 > Bog-366. The sequence goes on along the minus strand of CAWELY010000011.1, from coordinate 281,918 downwards.
GCATGATCACCGCGGACGAGGCGCTGAAGCGCTTCCGGTGGCAGCGGGAAAGCACGCGCGTGATCGTGCAGGGTTTTGGCAATGTCGGCTCGCAGGCTGCGCGCCTGATGTACGAGGCCGGCTACAAGATCATCGGCGTCGGCGACATTTCGGGCGGCGTATTCAACACCTCCGGCATCAATATCCCGCACCTCCTGGAGTACGTCGAGAAGCACAAGACGATCCAGGGCTTTGACGGCGGCGAAAGCATTGGGACGCAGGAAATCCTGGAGCAGGAATGCGATATCCTGCTGCCCGCCGCCACGGAAAGCGTCATCACCAGCAAGAATGCGCACCAGGTGAAGGCGAAACTTCTGGTGGAGGGCGCCAACAGCCCCACCACTCCTCCCGCCGACGACATCCTGTTTGAGCGCGGAGTGTTCGTGGTTCCCGATATCCTCGCCAACGCCGGCGGCGTTACGGTTTCCTATTTCGAATGGGTGCAGGACCGCCAGGGCTATTTCTGGCCGGAAGCGACTGGTCAACGAGCCGGCTGAAACAGATCATGGTCTCCGCCTTCGACGGCGTGGTGGCGCTACGGCGAAAAACATAAGGTCAATAATCGCATCGCCGCCTACATGCTGGCCATCGACCGCGTGGCGTTCTGCATCAAGTTGCGCGGGATTTACGCGTAGGACTGCACCGCCAGCATTGACAAAGGATTCGAGAGCAAGGACAATCACAGGTCGCAAAATGCTTTTCGCCATCACCTCTCGGAAAGGATTAATGCGCCATGCCAGAATTTGATGCTGAGAAAGAATCCAAGCAATTTTACGCCGACATTCCGGCGAAGCACGAACCCTTCTTCTTAAAGGGCGCGGGGGCGCTCGACTGGGGCATGCAGAACCGGCTGGCGCGGGTTTTCAATCCCGCCTCCGGCCGCACCGTGATGCTGGCCATCGATCACGGATATTTCCAGGGGCCCACGACCGGCCTGGAGCGCATCGACCTGAACATCGTGCCGCTGCTGCCTTACACCAACGCCCTGATGCTGACGCGCGGCATCCTGCGCACCACCATCCCCGCCAGTTTCACCCACGGCGTGGTGCTGCGGGCCAGCGGCGGGCCGAGCATCCTGAAGGAACTTTCCAACGAGCAGATCGCCGTGGACATCGAAGACGCGGCGCGGCTGAATGTTTCCGCCATGGCCGTGCAGGTCTTCGTGGGCGGCGAATTTGAAACGCAGTCGATTCACAACATGACGCGCCTGGTGGACGCCGGCCTGCGCTACGGAATCGCCACGCTGGGCGTGACCGCGGTGGGCAAGGACATGGTGCGCAACGCCAAGTACTTCCGCCTGGCCTGCCGCATCTGCGCTGAACTGGGCGCGCAGGTGGTGAAGACCTACTACGTGCCGGAAGGGTTTGAGACCATCACCGCCTCGTGCCCCGTGCCGGTGGTGATGGCGGGCGGCAAGAAGCTGCCCGAACTCGACGCGCTGACCATGGCTTACCGAGCCGTCAGCGAAGGCGCCGCGGGCGTCGATATGGGCCGCAACATCTTCCAGTCGGACGCTCCGGCGGCCATGATTCAGGCGGTCGGAAAAGTGGTCCACGAGCTGATGAAGCCGGAGCAGGCTTTCGACTTCTATCAGACGCTGCGGCATGAGGTGGCAGGAGTCAGGAGCTAGAGTCGAAAGTCAGGAGTTCGGAGTTCGGAGTCAGAGTACAGACTCAGGAGTCGGAATACGAACTCGCGCGAACCGGAACTCTCCTGAGTTCGCCAGAAGGACTAAAGCGAAATTCAGGGGCAGATGTCAGGTTAAGACCCTCGAGTCTTCGAGTTTCCAACTTCGATCTTCGAGCTCCGTCATTTCACGAGGGAACGCATGGCAAAATTCCAAGGTCTCGAATTGCTGCGGGCCGCCGCGCCGACGGTCAGCGTCGGTGTGGTCACCGCCAACTTGCTCTCGCTGGGCTCGGAAATCGCGCTCCTGGAGCGGACGGGCGCGAAGCTGGCGCACGTGGACGTGATGGACGGCTGCTTTTGCCCCATGATGACCGTGGGGCCGCCCGTTCATCAAGGCCATCAAGACTTCCCTGCTCAAAGACGTACACTTGATGATCGAGGAGCCGCTGGAAAAGGTGGCGGAATACGTCGCCGCCGGCGCGGACATCGTCACCATTCACGTGGAGGCCTGCTCGCACGTGCATCGGGTGCTGCAAAAGCTCGGGACCCTCACCAACGCGAACGATGCGGAACGGGGAATCGTGCGCGGCGTAGCGCTGAATCCGGGCACGCCGCTGGAAGCGCTCGAACCGCTTCTGGATGAGCTGGAATTCATCCTGCTCCTTGCCGTTAACCCCGGTTGGGGCGGGCAGAAATATATCCCCTCGACGACCGCCCGCATCGCCCGCGTTCAACGCATGATTGCGGACTCCGGCAAGAACATCATTCTGGGCGTCGACGGCGGCATCACCAAAGAGAATATCGCGGAGGTCGCCGCCACCGGCGCGGATTTGATCGTAACCGGCAGCGCCGTGTTCGACGGCAAGACGCCGGAAGCCAACGCGCGATTTATGCTCGACGCCGTGGCGGCGGTAAATAGCCGTCGGCGCTAGAAAATGTGGAGGCCGCCTTCAGGGAGGCATGGGTTCTTGAATTCCCAATGCTGTCCACTTAAAACTGTGCCCGAGGGATGCTGGAACCCCCTCACCCCCGGCCCCTCTCCCCCAAGGGGGCGAGGGGAGAGGTAATTGGAATTTAGGTTTTGAATTTGGGTTTTAAATTCGGGTTTTGAATTTTGGTTTTAAATTTGCCACCCTCGCCCCCTTGGGGGAGAGGGTGGACCGCAACCGGCGATTTCTCCAGCCGGGGCGGGCCGGGTGAGGGGGTCACTCACAAACGAATCGAGACCAAGCCGACATCCTCACACTCATCCATTAACACTCAATCCATGACGACTCAGGAACACCCATGAAAAATCGTTGGTCTGATCAAGATGCCGATCAATTCCTTGCGCAATACGCTGCGCAGTGGGGAGCCGATCTGGCTCTGCGAACCTACACCACGCGCCTGCTGGGCAGTGAGGAAGCGCTGGTGCTTCACGGCGGCGGCAACACTTCCCTCAAAGGAACCTATCGCAATGTCTTTGGCCAGGAAACTCCCGCGCTTTTCATGAAGGCCTCAGGGTTCAATCTGGGAACGATCGAGCCGGAAGGCCACACGCCCCTCGACCTTGAGTATCTGAAGCGGCTGTGCGCCCTCCCGGAGCTTTCCGATGACGCCATGGCGGGCGAGTTCCAAATGCATCGGCTCGTACCCAACGCCGCTGCGCCTTCCATTGAAACCCTTTCGCACGCCTACCTCCCCGCCAAGTACATCGATCATACCCACGCCGACGCCATCCTGGTGCTGACCAACCAGCCCGACGGCGACAAGCTGATTCGCGAAGCGCTGGGCGAGGGCGTGGCGCTGGTCGATTATGTGAAGCCGGGATTCAAGCTGGCCAAGGCGGTGATCGCCGCCTACGATGCGCACCCCGGATGCCACGCCCTGGTCTGGATGCAGCATGGCATCATGACCTGGGGCGAGACGGCGCGCGAAGCCTATTCCGCCATGATCGATCTGGTCACTCGCGCGGAGGACTTCGCCGCGCGGCGCGCTTCCAAGCCCCTCGTGGTGGTCATGCCGGCGTCGCTGGCCGACGCGGAAAAGCGGCTCGCGACGGTCGCGCCGGTGGTGCGTGGACTGCTGGCGCAACCCAGCGGAGAACCCTGACCGCCCTTACCGCCGCATGATCCTCCAGCCCCTGGTCAATCAGGAAGTCCTGGATTTTCTCGGCTCGGATCGCGGCAAGGAATTGGCCCTGACGCCCACGCTGACCTCCGACCACCTGGTGCGGACCAAAGCTCTGCCCCTGTGGGTTGATGACCCCGACTACAGCAACCCGGCAAAATTGCGCGAGCAGATTTTGAAGGGATTGGAGGCTTATGCGGCGGACTACCAGGCTTACCTCGCCCGCAATGCCGCGCTGATGCCTCCCGGCATGAAGCCGTTCGATTCCCTGCCCCGCGTGGTTCTGCTGCCCGGCCTGGGAGCGCTGTGCGCGGGCAAGGACGCGCACGCGGCACGCATCGCGCACGACATCACCGCGCAAACGCTCGCCGCCAAAGCGCGCATTGCCGCCATGGGAACCTACCGCGGCCTCGCCGAGGACCATCTCTTCGAAGTGGAATACTTCACCCTGCAACACGCCAAGCTGCGAACCGATGAACCGCCGCTCGGACGCGAGGTCGCCCTGGTCACCGGAGCGGCCGGAGCGATTGGCTCGGCGATCGCCGATGGCCTTCTGGAGAACGGATGCCACGTCGCGCTCACCGACTTGCCCGGCGCGGCCTTGGACAACCTCGGTGAGGAGCTGAAGAAGAAATACGGCGAGCGCGTGATCACCGCTCCCCTCGATGTGACCGATCCCGCTTCCGTGGCGCAAGGATTTGACGCCGTCATCAAAACCTGGGGCGGCGTCGATCTGGTGATCGTCAACGCCGGCGTCGCCATGGTTTCGTCGCTGGAGCAGATGGACCTCGCGGCATTCCAGCGCGTCGAGCGGGTCAATACGGAGGGAACCCTCCTGCTGCTGCGCGCAAGCGGCGCGCCACTTCCGCGTGCAGGGAACGGGCGGCGACATCATTCTGGTTTCGACCAAGAACGTCTTCATGCCGGGCGCGAAATTCGGCGCCTACAGCGCCACCAAGGCCGCGTCGCATCAATTGGGCCGCATCGCCAGCCAGGAAATGGCCGAGTTGGGCGTGCGCGTCAACATGGTCGCCCCGGATGCCGTCTTTTCGCACGGAAGCCGCCGGTCCGGACTGTGGGCGGAAGTCGGCCCTGACCGCATGCGCGCGCGCGGCCTGGATGAAAAGGGCCTGGAACAATACTACCAATCGCGCAATCTTCTGAAAGCCGCGGTGACCGCCCAGCACGTTTCGCGAGCGGTGCTGTTCTTCGCCACGCGGCAAACACCCACCACCGGCGCCACAATTCCCGTGGACGGCGGCCTGCCGGACTCGACGCCCCGGTAAGGCAGTGGTTAGTGGCTGGTGGTCAGCGGCTAGGCTGGATTTCTCGCCGCGTTTCCACCGTATGCCATCGGTGAAGTGACGGCTCTCTTGGCGGGCAATTTGTCATGCTACTTTCGCCTTTCGCAAAATTACTATAACTGGCTTTATTTTCAGTATGTTCTCAGGTTTGGGAGACGAAAAGTGGGCCCGCTGACCCTTTGTTTTCAGTATGTTCCCAGGTCTGCGAGTTTTCCGAGAATAGGGCAAAAAGTCATCGCGGAACCTGAGAGAATTTGGGGGTGGGAGAAGAGCTTCATGAGTACCATTTTGCTCCCTGCGCCAGGTGCGCACTCCTGCCCGCTCGGTCGGCGATAAATCTGGCCCCGACCGTCACACCTATATTCTAGCCTATGGTTCCGAGATTTGCCAAGAGGAAAAAATGTCACTGCTGCTGGGAGCCAGCCTGCGGCCCTCAAGTGACCTCGGATTCTGGTGCGAAATCCGGACTGGTTATCAGTTGCCTAAAGGACGAAATCCGAACCTCGAAATATGAAGATCGAAACTCGAAAATCGCAGCGAGTTTCGAATTTCGATCTTCGAGCTTCGATCGGACTTGGCGACTGACCACTGACAACTGACTACTGACAACCGCCCGCTGAATGTTACAATCCTTCCGAATGGCCAGCACGCCCCAGGAGCCAACACGCGTTATTGGCATCGACCCGGGTCTGAACATCACCGGGTACGGCGTGGTGGTGAGCCACGGGAGTGACGTCAAGCTGCTGGAAGCGGGCGTGATCCGATTGCCGCCCAGCCACGGGCAGAATCTTCCCGCGCGGCTGGAATCGCTCTTCCACGAGCTCCAGCAGGTGATGAAGGAGTTCAACCCGCAGGCCATGTGCCTGGAAGAAGTTTACAGCCATGCGGATTATCCGCGCACGGCGATCCTGATGGGCCATGCGCGCGGAGTCATCTGCCTGGCGGCAAAGCTGGAGGGAATCCCCGTGCTGAGCTTTTCCGCCAAGCGCGTGAAGCAGTCGGTGACGGGCAACGGCAATGCCTCGAAGCTCCAGGTGCAGCGCGCCGTGCAGCACTACTTTTCGCTCGACCGCACGCCGCATCCGCCCGATGTGGCCGATGCGCTGGCCGTCGCGCTCTGCTACGTCAACGCGATGAGGAAAAGATAGGTGTCAGGTGCCAGGTATCAGAATCGAAACTCGAAAATCGCGGCTTAACGATCGAATTTCGCGTTTCGAGTTTCGTCTTTATCCTGGCAACTGACAACGGACCAAGGACCACGGACTTAGACATGATCTCCGAAATAACCGGTGAAGTTCTCTACGACCGCATTCAACGCCATTCGCTGCTGATTCGTGTGCAGGCGATTTGCTACGAAATCTTCGTGCCCTCGGGGATCGCGTCGCGCCTTCGCACCGCGCCGGAAGGCGAGCGCCGCAACCCGCTGACCTTTTACACGATCTATTACATCGATGGCGGCCTGGGCGGCGGTCACTTGACTCCCAAGCTGGTGGGGTTCCTCGACCCGCTCGACCGGGAGTTTTTTGAAACCTTCACCACCGTGCCGGGCGTGGGCTTTATGCGGGCGCTGAAATGCCTCATCCGGCCGCTGAATGAAATCGCCATGGCCATCGAGGGGGGCGACGCCGCTTTCCTGAAAGAACTCCCCTTCATCGGCGCCAAGACTTCGGAAAGAATCATCACCGAACTGCGCGGGAAAATGGCCAAGTTCGCTTTGGCGCGCACGGAAGAACCCCTTTCCGTCGAACAGGAATCCGCCACGGGATTGAAACAAGAAGCCCTTCAGGTGCTCGAGCAGTTGGAGTATTCGCGCGGCGAAGCAGTGCGCATGGTCGAGGAGATCTTCGCCAAGAACAAGAACCTGAAAACGACCGAGGAATTTCTGCGCAAAGTCTTTGAACAGTTGCACCCGGGGAACAAACCGTAGCGCAGGGCTCGCAATCCAGCCCTGCGGGTTTTCAAACAGCGCGAGTCTTGCCGCGCCACCTAAACTGCGTCGCGAGAGAAGAACCGCAGGGCTGGAGTGCGAGCCCTGACGCTACATGGCTTCTCCTATGCCCAGAGAACGATTAGTTTCGCCGGAACTGATTTCGAAGGAAGAAGAGAGCTTCAATCGCACCCTTCGCCCGTCCAACATCGACGAGTACGTGGGGCAGAAGAAGGTTGTGGAAAAGCTTTCCATCGCTTTGCAGGCGGCGAAGCAGCGCGGCGAATCGCTTGAACACGTGCTGTTCTTTGGCCCGCCCGGTTTGGGCAAAACCACGCTCGCCTACATCATTGCCAACGCCATGGGGTCGAAGATCACCACGACTTCGGGGCCTGCCCTGGAGCGAACCGGCGACCTGATGGGCATCCTCACCAATCTCGGCGAGGGCGACATCCTGTTTATCGATGAGATCCACCGCTTGCCCGCCAACATTGAGGAATTCCTCTACCCGGCCATGGAAGACTACAAGGTGGATTTTGTGGTCGACAAAGGGATGTTCGCCAAAACCATCAATGTTCCACTCAAAAGGTTTACGCTGGTGGGCGCCACCACCCGCGCCGGAAGCCTTTCCGCGCCGCTGCGCAACCGCTTCGGCCTCTTCTATCACCTCGAGTTCTACACGGTGGACGACCTCCGGAAGATCATTCGCCGCTCCGCGGGAATTCTGAAGGCTCAGCTTGATGAAGCCGGCGCCACGGAAATCGCCCGCCGCGCGCGCGGCACGCCGAGGATTGCCAATCGCCTGCTGCGCAGGGTTCGCGACTACGCCGATGTCAAAGCCGACGGCGCCATCAATTCCGGTGTTGCGAGCGAGGCCTTGAAGCTCGAAGGTGTGGACGACCATGGCCTGGATGATCTCGACCGGAACTTCCTCTCCACGATCATTCGCATTTACAACGGCGGGCCCGTCGGGGTGGAAGCCATCGCCGCAACGTTGAATGAAGAAGTCGATACGCTCGTGGATATGGTTGAGCCTTACCTGCTGCAACAGGGCTTCGTCAGCCGCACCAAATCAGGACGGAAAGCCAACGAGCCGGCCTATCGGCTCTTGAATTTGCCCTTGCCCGGCGCTGGCCCACGAACGCTGTTTGATTGAGCTGCGCATCCGGCTGACCGGGGTATCCATGTTGCCTGAAACGAACCCTGCCATGCCGCCCGCTCGCCCTGACTCACGGGCGAGCAAGCAGGTCTACCTTTCGCTCGGTTCGAATCGCGGAGACCGAGTGGCAAATCTCCGGCGCGCCATGGAGGAACTCGGCAAAGCCGGGGTGAAAGTTCAACGGGTTTCGTCATTTTACAAAACCGAACCCGTCGATTTCGGGCCGCAGGCGTGGTTCCTGAATTGCGCCGTGGAAGCCTCGACGGAATTCATGCCGATGCAGCTTCTCAAGGCCGTCAAATCCGTGGAGCGGGCTCTCGGGCGGCGGCCGGGAGTGCAGCAAAGGCCCACGACCGATTGACATTGATATCCTGCTCTACGAGAATGTGGTGGTCCGGACTGCGGCTTTGACCATTCCCCACGAGCGCATGAACGAAAGGCGATTTGTACTTGTCCCGCTGCGGGAGTTGGCGCCGGCCGCCCGTCACCCGGTCAGCAGAAGGACCGTCACGGAGATGCTCCAGGACTCGCCGGATTTGAGCCAGGTGGTTCGCTACAAGATTGAGTGATTGAATCTTTGAGTCATTGAGCCATTTCAAAAGCAAGAAACTCAGTGGCTTGTTGAGTCATATGATTCAATGAATTAATGATCCAATGAATCAATTACACGAGCCCTTGCGCTTCATCGCCATCGAAGGCCCGATTCGGGTGGGAAAAACCACTCTCGCCGACCTCCTGGCGGACCGCCTTCACGCCTCCCGCATTCGCGACGACGAAGACAACCCTTTCCTGGAAGCCTTCTACCGCGACAAGCCGGGCGCGGCTTTTCAGGCTCAATTCCACTTCCTCATCCAACGCTTCAAGCAATGGCATGCCCTCGACTTGGCGGCGCAACCCGACCGCGTCATCATCAGCGATTACATTTTTGAGAAAGACAAGATCTTTGCCTATCTGAACCTGAACGACGCGGAACTCAAGGTCTACGATCAGTATTACGAAATGTTTGCCGAACAAGTCCCCATCCCGGATTTGGTGATATACTTACAGGCGAAGCCGGAGGCGTTGAGGAAGCGGATCGAGAAGAAGAACGTGCCGTTCGAACCGCGCATTTCCGACGATTACTTGCAAGCGGTGGTGAATGCCTACGAGCACTTCTTCTTCCATTACAAGTCCAGTGACTTGCTGGTGATTGAAACGTCCGAGATCGATTTTGTCGACCGGAACGAAGATCTTGCAGGAACTCCTGCACCGCTTGAGCCAGCCGGTCACCGGCACACAGTATTTCTTGCCGCTTGGATCCGCATCGGCGGACTGAGACGGGTGCAATCGGCGGCTCGCGCCAAGGCGCGGGGGTGAAAAGCCCGCGCCAGCGAGCGAGCTTCGAGTTTAGAAGACCCTCTCTGTCCAGGCGGGTGGAGGTCCTCCCGGACCCCCGGACGCTACGCGCTTAGCGTCGGAATGACTTCCTGCGACCGAGAGGGTCTTTTATTTGTGGAAGTTCATAGCGATGGCTGTCACAAGCCGGTTAGTCTATCGCATTGACTTTGGACATCTAATGCAAGGAGTAACGCCATGGACCAGAATTCTCAGGCCGTGAGCAAAGTAACCGTTCCCGTCATCCTCGAACGAGAAGCTGCGAGGAGAGAAGATCACTTGCCTGACGGCTTACGATTACTCGACCGCGCGCCTGGTGGACGAAGCGGGAATCGAAATGATTCTCGTGGGCGACTCCCTTGCCCAGACCGTTTTGGGCTATGATTCCACAGTACCGGTCACCGTTGAGGAAATGCTTCATCATTTAAGGGCCGTGCGCCGGGGCGTTCGCCGGGCCTTGCTGATTGTCGATTTGCCTTACGGCGCCTATCACGTCAGCAACGAGCAAGCGTTGGCCAACGCCGATTCGCTTCCTCAAGGAAGGCGGCGCGGAGGCCGTAAAACTTGAAGGCGGACGGAAGCGCGCCCGGCTGGTGCGAAAACTTGTGGAAGCGCAAATCCCCGTGATGGGGCATATCGGCTTGACGCCCCAATCCGTTCACGCCCTGGGAGGCTATCGAGTGCAAGGTCAGAACCCTTGATTCCGCTACCGAGCTTCTGGCGGATGCCGAAGCGCTGGAGGAAGCGGGAGCTTTTGCCCTTGTCCTGGAAGGAATCCCGCGCGAGCTCGCCGCCATTATCACCCGCCGCTTGCGAATTCCCACCATCGGAATCGGCGCGGGCCCCGACTGCGATGGCCAGGTGCTGGTGTTTCACGACCTGGTAGGACTCAGTTATCATGCCGCCCGCCAAGTTCGTGCGCAGCTACGCCAACCTTCGCGAAACGCTTCACCAGGCATTGATCAGTTTTCGCGCCGACGTGGCGGAAGGCCGCTACCCCGACGACCAGCGAGTCGTATCACTGGACCGCCGCGATGCGCGAGCAGTTTGAAAAGGAAACCACCCGCTCGGCCTGAACGGCTTCCCTTGCGGAGCGCCACGGCGCTGCACTCCCTCGACCGCTCCCGGACGGCATCGCCGGGCGGTTGTCGACTGAACTCGACGAGAATGCACACCCGGCTGATTACCTCGGTTCCGGACCTGCAAAGCTACGTGCGCGAATTGCGCGCGCGCGGCAGGTCGCTGGCACTGGTGCCGACGATGGGAGCGTTGCACGAAGGCCACCAGAGCCTTATTCGCCGGGCCAAGCAGCAGTGTGACGCCGTGCTGGTTTCCATCTTTGTTAATCCCACGCAGTTCAACTCCGGCGAGGATTTTGCCAGCTACCCGCGCGACCTCCAGAAAGATGCCGAGACCCTCCGCGCTCTCAACGTGGATGGGATTTTTGCTCCTCGCCGCGGAGGATATCTATCCGCCGAGGTTTCGACACCTTTGTCGAGCCGGGCAAGCTCGCCGCGCCCCTCGAAGGCGCCTCGCGGCCCGGCCATTTCCGCGGCGTCGCCACCATTGTCCTGAAATTGTTCAACCTGGTGCAGCCCGACGTCGCCTACTTTGGGCAGAAGGATTTTCAGCAGGTCCAAATCATCCGCCGGATGGTGGAAGACCTCAACCTCAACGTGCGGCTGGTGATCTGCCCCATCGTGCGTGAGGCCGACGGCCTGGCGCTGAGTTCCCGCAATGCCCTCCTCAGCCCCGAAGCGCGCCAAGCCGCCACCGTCCTGCACCGCTGCCTCCGGCGCGGCGAGACGCTCGTTCAGGCGGGGGAAGTCCATGCCCAGAATTTGCTGCAAGCCATGCGGCAGGTAGTGGCGGAAGAACCCCTGGTGGCGCTCGATTACCTGGCGCTGGTCGATCCTTTGCAGCTTGAGCCCGTGGAGCGCGTGTCGGCAGGCACGGTGGCCCTCATCGCGGCTCGGGTGGGCTCGGTGCGGCTGATTGATAATCTGATTCTTGGCCCGCCCGGAGCGAACCCGGAACTTCTCCTGCAACTGGCCTTTTCCGCGCGCCCGGTTATCGACCCCGGCGCGCGCATCCCCGGCCTGGAAACCGAAGCGCTGTGCCGGCGCATTGCCACCTGCCGCGATTGCGCCGCGATGTCCTCGGTGATGATTCCTCCCCGCGAATTCCTGGCCAAGTACCTGAAGCGCGACTACCCTGACTTGAACCGCGTGCGTGTGGTGGTGATCGGCCGCGACGCGCCCATGGATCCCGACCATTACCTCTACAAACATCCCGAGCGCCCCACCCGCTTCGCCACGGCGCTTTACGCCTTGTTGGGGGTGGAAGACTTTCAGACCTTCAAGCAGGCGTTCGTGCTGACCGACGCCTTGCGCTGCCACGTCCAATCACGGTCACGTCCCGGAAAAGGCCCTGACCTATTGCGCGCGGCATTTGCGCGAGGAATTGAAACAGTTCCCCAACCTGCAAACGGTGGTGATTTTAGGGGAGGATGCCTACCAGCAGTTCCAAAGAGACATTCTGGAACGCCGCGGGGATGAGATCAAACCCTTTGAGGAGATCCTGAAGCCGCAGGGATGGGCGGAGGAGCACGTCCCCTTCCCCCTTCTCTCCAGCCGGAACCCTTCACGCTGATCTACTGCTACCATCCCCATGACGGGCTATAAGCATAGCCCATCACTCGCGTGCGGCGCTTCCGCCGCTGTCCCAGCCGTAAAGAAGGCTTCAGGATTTCAGCGCCGCCAGAATCTCCTGGGCGTGGCCCTCCACCTTCACCTTGGGGAAAACCTTCCGGATCTTCCCTTCCGGATCAATGATGTAGGTCGTGCGCACGATTCCCATCGACTTCTGGCCGTAAAGGTTCTTCTCCTGCCACACTCCGTAGGCTTCCAGCATGGTGTGGGAAGTATCGCCCGCCAGGGGAAAGTTCAGCTTGTACTTGTCGCGAAACTTCTGCAATTGTTCCACGGTATCGCCGCTTACACCCAGAACCCTTGCCCCGAGCTTGTCCAGTTCTTTTTTGGCGTCACGGAACTGGTTCGCCTCGCTCGTTCAACCGGGAGTGTCCGCTTTGGGGAAAAAGAAAAGGACGAGAGTCTTGCCCTTGAAAGCGTCCAGTGAGATTTTCTCCGCCGGAGTCAGCCGGTAATGAAAAGGCCGGCGCTTTGTCGCCGATATTGAGCATGGTTCACTCCTTTCAGGTGTCTGTTGTCCGTGGTCCGTAGTCCGTTGCCTGAGTGAAATCGAAACGTCGAAACTCGGAACTCGATCACCTCGACAACTCGCACTTCGATTTTCGAGTTTCCAGTTTCGAATCGTCATCTGCATCTGCCCTCACACCACGCTATCCGTTCTCTTCAACAACTCCTGCACCATTTGGGGATTGGCCTGGCCGCGCGTGGCCTTCATCACCTGCCCCACCAGCCAGCCCAGCGTGGCCGTCTTGCCGCTGCGATATTGCTCCACTTGCTTGGGATTAGCGGCAATAACCTGCCGCGCCACGGCGGCGATCTGGCCCTCGTCGGTGATTTGCGCCAAGCCTTTTTCACTCACCAACGCGCCGGCGGTCTTCCCCGTGGAAAACATCTCCGCCAGGATCTCTTTCGCCATCTTGCCGGAGACCGATCCTTTCTGGATCAGGCGCAGCAATTCCGCCAGGTGGGCGGCGGACACCGGCGACTCGGTGATTTCCCGATTCGCTTCGTTGAGCAGATGGAGCAGTTCACTCAGCACCCAGTTGGCGGCCAGTTTAGGCTCGCCACTTCCCTTGGCAACCTCCTCGAAATAATCCGCCAGGGGTCTTGACAGGGTCAATTGGCCGGCATCGTACTCCGGCAGCGCGTACTCGCCGGATGAAGCGCTGGCGGCGGGCGTCCGGCAATTCCGGCAACGACTGCCGCACTTGCGCTTTCCACTCTTCCGTAATCACCAAGGGCAGCAGGTCAGGCTCCGGAAAGTAGCGATAGTCATGCGCGAATTCCTTCGAGCGCATTCCGTAAGTGCGTTGCTCGCGGCTGTCCCAAAGGCGCGTTTCCTGGTGAATGGTCCCGCCCTCCTCGAGAATTTCAATCTGGCGCGTCAATCTCATACGCCAGGGCCTTTTGCAGGAAGCGGAAGGAGTTCAGGTTCTTGACTTCGGTCTTGGTCCCGAATTCCGTGGCGCCCGCCACGCGCACGCTCACGTTGGCGTCGCAGCGCAGACTTCCCTCCTCCATGTTGCAGTTGGAAACATCGAGATAGAGCAACAAGGTCTTCAGGCGCGTCAGGTACTCGAACGCCTCGTCGGGAGTCCGCAGGTCCGGCTCACTCACAATTTCAATCAGCGGCACTCCCGAGCGGTTCAAGTCGATGTAAGACTTGCGGTCGGAATCCGGGAACCCTTCGTGGAGCGATTTGCCCGCGTCCTCTTCCAGATGGACGCGCGTCACGCCGATGCGCTTCCGGGTTTTGTCCACCTCGATTTCGATCCACCCATCCGAGGCGACGGGTTCGTCGTATTGCGAAATCTGATAACCCTTGGGCAGGTCGGGATAGAAGTAGTTCTTCCGCGCAAAACGCGACCGGGGATTGATGGCGCAGTTCAGCGCCAGAGCCGTTTTCATCGCCATCGTCACGGCCTCCTGGTTCAACACCGGGAGCGCGCCCGGCAGACCCAGGCACACCGGGCAGACGTTGGAATTCGGCGGGTCGCCAAAATGCGTCGAGCAGGAGCAGAAGATCTTCGATTTCGTCAGAAGCTGTAAATGGACCTCGAGGCCAATCACCGCCTCATATTTCGTGCGCGCCACGGTGGAAACAGTCATGACCAGATTCCCTTGTTGCGGATTCGGTGGCCCGGGCATCCCGCCCGTGAGCCGCCAGGGCCAAGATGGTCACGCCACCCGGACCAGCCGTCCATTATACACGCTTCCGGTACCGCCCCAAGCCGCCCGCGCCCGGCGGGTGCTGTCCTAATTTCGGGTGGAGCGCCGGGACTCAGCGCGGCACGTGCCGCCCTAAAGGGCGGCGCTACGTTCAGATTAGGACAGCACCGCAAGGCGGCTAGCGGTGCAGTTTGAAAAAAGGTTCGCTTGACTGGCCCGGGAGAAGGCGGAATACTTCCAGAGAGGAGGGACAACCATGCACCCGGGGATAACAATGCACAAGATCCCCGTTAAGGGGCCAATGGGGCTTGTCTTTACCGTTGGGGTGGTCGCCATGGTTCTGCTTTCGCTTCCAGAGGCCCGGTGGTTCCTGGCCTTAAGCGTGCCTACCGGCGTGTTCATCGGAATCATCCTGCGATTGACTAGCCGAGACTGACTCCATGCCAAAGCAAGCGTATCGCGGCCCTGTTTTGTAGGTCCGCGGCTTCTCCTTGCCCCTAGGGACAGATGATGGGAAGATCGGGACATCGCGCCATCGGGTGATAGAGGGAATTGTGATTGGCAATTTGCGAAGTCAATAAGTAGATTCATCTTCTCACCTGACAATGCCGATAACCGATGCGGGGGAGTGTGGGCAGCCGAGTTGATGGTCAATCCACGGCACTCCGCCGGTATTCTTCCCTCATCTTGGTGTTCGCTCCTGCCGATAACCGATGCGGGGGAGTGTGGGCGACCGAACTGATCTTCAGTCTGCAACACTGCGGCCATATTCTTAACTCATCATCACGGTCGCCCCAGCTGATAGCCGATGCGGGGGAGTGTGGGTGGGCGGGCGAGCTGAGTGTCAATCCGTGCCACGCAGGCCGCATTCTTCCCGCATCATGCGGACCGCACCAGACGTTGACCGATGCGGGGGAGTGTGGGCGACCGGGCCAATCGCAACAGGCGGCACCGTCGGCACATTCCCTTCACGACTTTTCCGTTTCTTGCCAATGGTCCCTCGCCCGTTATTACTGCCATCCATTGGCCAACGGCAATGCCCGCCTTTCCGGCCTGAAGCTTGCATCCCAATCCCCCCTGACACCTGGCACCTGACCCCCGAAACCTCCCAACCCTTTTCCTTTCTATAACATTCAAGGTTCGCACCGATAAGTGGTTTATTTTTCTATAACATTCAAGGTTCGGAGCGAATTTGCGCCAAGTCAAATTATATCTCATTTACTTTCATAAACATTCAAGCTAACGCCTTCATCTGGTCGCGGTAGGGATACCGGTTACCCGGTACCCCCCCGCACAGATCCGTACGTGCGCTCATTAGCGCCTACGGCTCTTGTCTCGGATGAATGGCGGCGAATCGCTGTCGCGCTCTCCGCACGCCCCAGGACCCCTGGGACACGCGAAAATCCCCGCTCGGTGTCGGGCGCGTGTGAGGCGAATGAGGTGTTCTCCTTAACCAGCGGCCTTCCCTCCGCACTCTCCGCCGACGGTCTTCTGTCCTTGTTCGAATGTTTCATCGGTACTACGCCACTGTCCGACTCCTCGGAGACGTGCATACGGGCCGCACGGCCTAAGCCTTCGCCCGCCGGTCCGTCACGGGACGGACATCCCCGAGGTCTCCCGGTTCTCGTGCAGAAAGTGTCTAGGCGTGTCTGGGGTCTCCGACTACGCAGGGCTGCCCCAGGGCTCGCGCTATCGCCCCGGGTCATGTGGCCTTCCGCCGATGTTAGAGCGTCGGCACCCTGATTGCAAATTTTCGAAGCTCCATACCCAGCCCACCTATTCCCCTGTTTACGCTTCACTGCAGCGCCTCGCGGCGCGCAGCGCAAAACTCGGGGCCGAGTGGATCGCTACTCCTTTCTCGTGAGGATCTTTCATCCTCTGCTTCCTGCCGGTTTATCCCGGCGCACAAAATCTTTTTTTCCGTGCTCCCTCCCCACGCGACTTTTCCCCCACGCCGCCACCGTGATCTGAGCGGTTCACCCCCACGCGCGTGGGGACAATCCCGGCGACGCAGTGACATAACATGAAAGGTTCGGTTCACCCCCACGCGCGTGGGGACAATTCGGCAATCCCCGAGTCCTGGCGCTTGCAGTGCGGTTCACCCCCACGCGCGTGGGGACAATATTTCCTGAATGCGGCGCACAATCGGCGCGTACGGTTCACCCCCACGCGCGTGGGGACAATCGTTGCCTCCCTTTGCGTTTCCGTTCACACCTCGGTTCACCCCCACGCGCGTGGGGACAATTTCGCAGCCGCTTTCCGGTCTGCCTTTGCCAGCGGTTCACCCCCACGCGCGTGGGGACAATATCAGCGGCAGCGTCGCGGACGATTACCCCAACGGTTCACCCCCACGCGCGTGGGGACAATTCACGCGAGCGATTCCCCAACTCCGTGAAAACCGGTTCACCCCCACGCGCGTGGGGACAATGTGTACATCTCCATCCAGGCCAGGTGCATTTCCGGTTCACCCCCACGCGCGTGGGGACAATCAACCATCGCGCGCGGCTTTGCGGCCTTCGTGCGGTTCACCCCCACGCGCGTGGGGACAATGCCGTCAAGGTGCTGGCAGTCTGGGATGCCATCGGTTCACCCCCACGCGCGTGGGGACAATGGCGAGCTTGTCGATGCCGAGCTCGGTTGCTACGGTTCACCCCCACGCGCGTGGGGACAATAGTAGCATTTCCTTGAATCCTTTGGCCGGTAACGGTTCACCCCCACGCGCGTGGGGACAATACTACGCTTGTATGCCTAAATACACCTAACTCCGGTTCACCCCCACGCGCGTGGGGACAATACCCGCTTGGGCACCAACTTTCCGGCGGCGATCGGTTCACCCCCACGCGCGTGGGGACAATGCCCTTGCCCAACGACCTGCGGACGCCCCCGGAGGTTCACCCCCACGCGCGTGGGGACAATAGTAGCATTTCCTTGAATCCTTTGGCCGGTAACGGTTCACCCCCACGCGCGTGGGGACAATACTACGCTTGTATGCCTAAATACACCTAACTCCGGTTCACCCCCACGCGCGTGGGGACAATACCCGCTTGGGCACCAACTTTCCGGCGGCGATCGGTTCACCCCCACGCGCGTGGGGACAATTTCCATGAGTTCGGCACCGAAGGCAAGGTTAACGGTTCACCCCCACGCGCGTGGGGACAATCCGGGGAAAAGCCTCCAAGCAAAAGATTTCTTCGGTTCACCCCCACGCGCGTGGGGACAATCCCACACTTGCCGAGGGCGCGGCGGAGGAAGCCGGTTCACCCCCACGCGCGTGGGGACAATCTCAATGGCCTTCGCGATGAACCGCGCCAGGGCGGTTCACCCCCACGCGCGTGGGGACAATCCCTTCGGCGGCGAACAACATGCCGGGTATTTCGGTTCACCCCCACGCGCGTGGGGACAATCGACTCGGGATAGTATTGCACGCGGTCCCAAACGGTTCACCCCCACGCGCGTGGGGACAATATGTTGGTGATCTTCGTCGTTGTCACGTTGTTCGGTTCACCCCCACGCGCGTGGGGACAATCGCCAATGCGTGAACGGCGGATGCCGCGAGAGCGGTTCACCCCCACGCGCGTGGGGACAATGTGGATCGTCAGGCTCATACGTAGCGTGCCTGCGGTTCACCCCCACGCGCGTGGGGACAATCCAGGCGAGCCTCCGTTCTTCACGTCTCACAGCGGTTCACCCCCACGCGCGTGGGGACAATTCGGCAATCCCCGAGTCCTGGCGCTTGCAGTGCGGTTCACCCCCACGCGCGTGGGGACAATGTGCTCAACGACCGCGATGGTGAACTGGTGAACGGTTCACCCCCACGCGCGTGGGGACAATACTGATTCGGCCCTAAACGGATGTAACGTTTTCGGGTGTTCATGCATCTAACAGCGCATGGAGAGAATCGATTCGCGGAAGTTGCCTGAAGCAGCGTTGAACGAGCGGCGGCGGCGAGCTGTGAAGCTGTGTCGGGCGGGAGTTTCGGTGCGCGAGACGGCACGGCAGTGCGAACTGTCGGCGACCACGGTGGTGAAAGCGCATCAGGCCTATCGCCGTGGCGGCTGGGCGGCGGTGAAGGTCAAGCACGGACACCGTCCCAAGGGTTCAGGGTGTTTGCTGGCGCCGGAGCAAGCGCGGGAAGTTCAGGGTCTGATTCAGGACCGGACGCCGGACCAGTTAAAGATGGGTTATGCCTTGTGGACGCGGCAGGCCGTCGGGGAGTTAATCGAAGCCCGTTACGGGATTCGATTGAAAGTCAGGAATGTCGGCAAGTATCTCAAGCGTTGGGGATACACGCCGCAGAAGCCCTTGAAGAAGGCCTACGAGCAGTCCCCCGCGGCGGTGGGAAGGTGGCTTAACGAGCAGTACCCCCTTATCGCCGCACGCGCCCAACAAGAGGGCGCGGAGATCCAATGGGGCGATGAGTCGGGGTTGAGATCGGACGACGTGCGCGGACGCGGCTATGCGCCTAAAGGACAAACTCCGGTGTTGCGGGTCAACGCCTGCCGCGAGGGCCTGAGCGTGATTTCGACGGTGACCAATAAAGGCCAGATGCGCTGGAGGGTCTTTTCCGGAGCCCTGAATGCCAAGATACTGATCGGCTTTCTGGAACGGCTGACGCGCCCGCAACAGAGGAAGATATTTCTGATCCTGGACAACTTGCGGGTTCACCACTCGAAGCTGGTCAAGCGCTGGCGGGAAGAGAACGCCGACAAGATCGAGGTCTTTTATCTGCCCAGCTATTCTCCGGAATTGAATCCGGACGAATTGCTCAACGCCGATCTCAAGCAAAGAGTCACCACGGCCGCTCCGGCCCGAACCGGAAAGGCTCTCAAGCGAACCGCTGTGCGCGCTTTGCGGAGCATTCAAAAACAACCGCAACGCGTCCAGAATTACTTCCAGCACCAGGATGTGAGCTATGCCGCCGCGTAGCATTCCTTCGGGGCCGGGTCAATAAGCCGGTTTCTCATACGGGCTTACCTCCAACCGGTTCACCCCCACGCGCGTGGGGACAATGATGATGCGACCGACGAGGAACGTAACCTCTACGGTTCACCCCCACGCGCGTGGGGACAATTACACTGTGTCAACGCGAGATGCCACGAGAGACGGTTCACCCCCACGCGCGTGGGGACAATAGCGACCGGCAGCATTGCGCTCTAGTGAGTTTCGGTTCACCCCCACGCGCGTGGGGACAATGAAGAAACTGGCGATACCGACAACCCGCCGGACGGTTCACCCCCACGCGCGTGGGGACAATCCCAGGCCGATTAGTAGTTCGTCGTGTCATTCCGGTTCACCCCCACGCGCGTGGGGACAATCACACCGTCGTGTGCTCGCAATCGACCTCCCTCGGTTCACCCCCACGCGCGTGGGGACAATCTGGTGGCGACTTTTATTTCAGTCGGTGGCAACGGTTCACCCCCACGCGCGTGGGGACAATCATCAGGCCCGCAGCCTGGGTCATGCCGCTGGCGGTTCACCCCCACGCGCGTGGGGACAATGACAACGGCGTGAATACTGCGGCTTATATCGGCGGTTCACCCCCACGCGCGTGGGGACAATTTCTGCACCGCCAGGGAGTGCTTGGCAAAACCGGTTCACCCCCACGCGCGTGGGGACAATCACACCGTCGTGTGCTCGCAATCGACCTCCCTCGGTTCACCCCCACGCGCGTGGGGACAATGCGGTCGATGTGACCGGCATAGGCGTGCAGGGCGGTTCACCCCCACGCGCGTGGGGACAATCACCATGTCGCCGGCGGGCGTGATGTTGACCACGGTTCACCCCCACGCGCGTGGGGACAATTTCGGCTTCCGGTGTCGGCTCTGCGGGCGTGGCGGTTCACCCCCACGCGCGTGGGGACAATTGACCGAGATCGCTGCTGTCGCCCTTACCCAGCGGTTCACCCCCACGCGCGTGGGGACAATGACGGTTTACGGTGTGCATGTGACGCACGCGGCGGTTCACCCCCACGCGCGTGGGGACAATAGCCTCCCCTTCGCTCCGGGCAGGGAATCAATCGGTTCACCCCCACGCGCGTGGGGACAATCTCATAGACCATCCGTCGTATCCAGCCATTGTCGGTTCACCCCCACGCGCGTGGGGACAATACCGTGACCGCCTCCAATCCCACCGCGGGAACCGGTTCACCCCCACGCGCGTGGGGACAATCTGGATGGAATAGCCTTCAGTCCGGCATCTATCGGTTCACCCCCACGCGCGTGGGGACAATTCAGAACGCAAAGGACGCACGCGGGTACAAAACGGTTCACCCCCACGCGCGTGGGGACAATACGCTGTTTGACGCCAAGCGCAAGCGCAACGTCGGTTCACCCCCACGCGCGTGGGGACAATTTTCAAACCCCGATCCCAACCGACCTTTTAAGCGGTTCACCCCCACGCGCGTGGGGACAATATCCGTTGCTTGGGGGTGAAATTCCACACCCCCGGTTCACCCCCACGCGCGTGGGGACAATGAACTCACCCGCGACGCGCACCTGTACCCAGACGGTTCACCCCCACGCGCGTGGGGACAATGTTGGGACAAATCCTCCCTACGCCGTTTCAGACGGTTCACCCCCACGCGCGTGGGGACAATCGCATGCTGAAGTAAAAGTCTATTACGCTTTCCGGTTCACCCCCACGCGCGTGGGGACAATTTGTTCCTGATGATTCACGTGCGGGAGATTATCGGTTCACCCCCACGCGCGTGGGGACAATTCAGGCGCAAGGCCAGCAACCCTTGTTGCAAGCGGTTCACCCCCACGCGCGTGGGGACAATGCGTAGAGGTTTCGTACGCCGAGGCGTTGAAACGGTTCACCCCCACGCGCGTGGGGACAATGCCCCGGGATCGACTGCTGGGCGTTAATCGAACGGTTCACCCCCACGCGCGTGGGGACAATAAGCGGACGGGCAAGAACTTCGGGTTGGGAATCGGTTCACCCCCACGCGCGTGGGGACAATTAGGCATACCACGGAGGTGAGTCGTGAACATTCGGTTCACCCCCACGCGCGTGGGGACAATCTGGACGCGCACAGCCTTTCGAACTCAAAGCCGGTTCACCCCCACGCGCGTGGGGACAATAGGCTCTGTGCCTCTGTATCTCTGTGGTTCATCGGTTCACCCCCACGCGCGTGGGGACAATTGTTCTGCCCTGCTCCCACTGTCGCGGGATTACGGTTCACCCCCACGCGCGTGGGGACAATCCCTTCACGTTCCCGATTTCGGACGCTACAGCCGGTTCACCCCCACGCGCGTGGGGACAATAAGTTCCGGGTCGAAGTGAAAGGCTGAAAGAGCGGTTCACCCCCACGCGCGTGGGGACAATGGAGCCCCACACCAGCTTGCGCGCGGAGATTTCGGTTCACCCCCACGCGCGTGGGGACAATAAGGCAAACTTCAATGTACAGGAGGTAGAGGACGGTTCACCCCCACGCGCGTGGGGACAATCGGGGGTCGGCCAAAAAGCATGCTTTACCTCTCGGTTCACCCCCACGCGCGTGGGGACAATCGAACGAGGGAATATTTTTATCTGTCAATGCCCGGTTCACCCCCACGCGCGTGGGGACAATGTCTCGTCTCGGCGTATCATTCGGGCTACATCTGGTTCACCCCCACGCGCGTGGGGACAATCGCATAGTATTCCTGGAAACGGCGCGATGTGACGGTTCACCCCCACGCGCGTGGGGACAATGAATTGCGCTTCCGCCACAATCTCTTCCGACCCGGTTCACCCCCACGCGCGTGGGGACAATTCATTCTTCTGATTTCATCGTATTCTTTCAAGCGGTTCACCCCCACGCGCGTGGGGACAATGCACTCACGAAAATCACCAGCTTCAGCGTCACCGGTTCACCCCCACGCGCGTGGGGACAATTTCCACGTGCGGCCTTAATAAATGCACGCGCTCGGTTCACCCCCACGCGCGTGGGGACAATTTTGCAGGCGGAGGCGAAATTATGACGAAGTGCGGTTCACCCCCACGCGCGTGGGGACAATATTTCCTCCGTGCCTCTGTGCCTCGCTGGTGACGGTTCACCCCCACGCGCGTGGGGACAATTGCGAACTCGATTCAGATTCAGGCGTTAGTTACGGTTCACCCCCACGCGCGTGGGGACAATACGGTCAGCGACTATTGGTCGGGGTGCTCCTGGGGTTCACCCCCACGCGCGTGGGGACAATGGAGGCGACGGGAATCAAAACGGCTCGGGGGCTGGTTCACCCCCACGCGCGTGGGGACAATCGAGGGCTGGACGGAGCGGGACGTTAGGCGGCGGTTCACCCCCACGCGCGTGGGGACAATTGGACTTCCGCGCTGCAAGCGCGGCGGGATTACGGTTCACCCCCACGCGCGTGGGGACAATATCCACGCCAAGTGCATTTCCTTGGCGCGCTCCGGTTCACCCCCACGCGCGTGGGGACAATCGCGGCCCGCGAACGAAGCGGAGGGCGTTTGTCGGTTCACCCCCACGCGCGTGGGGACAATCGCGCCAAAACTCAAACGCTGGAAACAAACGACGGTTCACCCCCACGCGCGTGGGGACAATTGCCTAGATGCCGCTCTCCATGCGCATCCTCGACGGTTCACCCCCACGCGCGTGGGGACAATCTGCACCGCGACCGTCGCGGAATGCGACGAGTTCGGTTCACCCCCACGCGCGTGGGGACAATGCATAAGTCCCGTGCGGGATCAGCAATCCAAGCGGTTCACCCCCACGCGCGTGGGGACAATAATTGCGGAATCGCTCAGGATATACAAGGCTTGCGGTTCACCCCCACGCGCGTGGGGACAATGCGCAGCCACTTGCCATCGACCGTCGCAATGCGGTTCACCCCCACGCGCGTGGGGACAATCAGCCAGTTGGCAGCTCGAATCGGCAACATGATCGGTTCACCCCCACGCGCGTGGGGACAATCCGGTCACCGGCCGCCACCACCGCTCCGCTGACCGGTTCACCCCCACGCGCGTGGGGACAATCAGCTCACCAGACCGTCGCGACGAACGCAGTATGGCGGTTCACCCCCACGCGCGTGGGGACAATGGCTACCGGCTCTGCGGCTGCGGCTTCCAGTTCGCGGTTCACCCCCACGCGCGTGGGGACAATCGTGGCGGGCACGGAACAGTCCATATGGCGGCTCGGTTCACCCCCACGCGCGTGGGGACAATGCGTACTGCCAGCACGTCGACCATGCCGAGGCACGGTTCACCCCCACGCGCGTGGGGACAATTGATGCCGTGACAGTCGCCGTGGTCGTATATCTCGGTTCACCCCCACGCGCGTGGGGACAACTTACTCGCGAGCCACAAAGCAGGCACTACGACTACGGTTCACCCCCACGCGCGTGGGGACAATACTGAAAAAGTTGTTGATTCTACGGCACCCGAACCAGAAAAAGGCCCTCGAAGTCTTCGATGGACCGTGCCGTACGGCCCCAAGTGCGGACTTTATAGCCCTGCTCATTGTCGCTCGAATAGATGATCAGGCAGCCACCTTCTCTGGCCTGCGAGCAAGCTTTCTCCCAGAGGCGGTCGCGGACGGCGGCGGAGACGCGACCGACAAAGACTCCGGCCTGCGGTTCCAGGAACCAGCGGGTCAATTCGCCGCGCAATCCGGGCGGGACGCGCTCAAGAATCAGGACCACCATCGTCAGGCTCCGTTTCGTCAATTTCGAGGGCTGCAAGCGCCCGCCCTCCACATCCCCTTGCGAATCGTCCCACAGGAAGCCGGGGGCGGCGGCGTCCAGGTCGAAGTCGCGCCGGCGGCCGTCGGCCTTGGGCATCATCAGCGCCGTCTGGATGTCGGGGATAATTCTCTCCAGAAGGCGGGTGGAGACGAACTGGTCGCGGCAGGTGATGCGCACGCGCCGCTCCAGCTAGCCCTGCGGTTCGGCGGCGGCGCGAAAGGCAACGGGGACGGTAATTTCCGTCTTGTAAAGGTCGGCAACATCGTAGACGAAGGACAGCATCTTGCCGGTATGGATGAATCCCAGCGCCGGGGAGAAGCCCGCCGAGACGATGGCGGCATGGCAGATTCCGTACAGGCAGGAGTTGGCGGCGGACAGGGCGCGGTTGGCCGGGTCGGCCTTGCTCCACTCGTCGCGCCTGTAGCTTCGTCCCGACCAGGTGACGCCGGTTTCCTTGGCGGTGCGGGCGTAGGCGTCGCGCACGCGTACCCCTTCCATGCCGCGGATTTGCTGGAGGGTCAGCGCGGGATCGAACTTTTCGGAAAACCGCAATTGGTAGAGGCGGCGCACCACCTCCATGTGGAAACCCTCGTGCGCCCACAACCGCGCCTGATGCAGGAAGTTGGCCGCGCTGCGCGTCTCGCCCATGCCCAGGGCGTAGAAGCGGACTCCCTCCTCCCCGCACCACGCCACCAGGCACCCATGGTCCGCCAGCACGGAGATGGCGGCGTGAGTAATCGAGACGCCCGGACCCAACATCAGCAGAGCCAGATTGGCGCAGGGCACCGGCACTTTGCCCGACGCATCGTGGACGGCAATCGCCCGGTCCTCCTGATCGACGCGGCAATGCTCGACGTAGAGATAACTCCATCCGTCACTGAACTTGGGAAGAATGTGGAGATCTTGGATTCGCATGCTATACCCGCCGCGCCGCGGACCGCTGTAGCGTCGATCTCCGATCGATGCTGGGCGATCGTAGGGGCACGCCATGGCGTGCCCCTACCGTAGCGCCGGCTTCCAGCCGGCATTCGGGTGCCGCCAGGATGGCGGCGTTACCCTGCGTCGATCCCCGATCGACGCGCGTAGGGGCGGTTCGCGAACCGCCCCTACGAGATTTCCGCGGGTAGCGGCGGACGCGGAGCCACCGAAAGCAGGCCGAAACCGAAGGCTTTGCCCGGGCCCGATGCCGCGCACAAGCGTGTTACGGAATTTATCGGGGTCCGTTACCTCGAGAATGCCGTCGTAGCGGACCGAGCGCAGCCGCTGCCCTCCGTCATTCCCAGCCCTTATTTACATAAATATAGCCCGCTTGAACGGTGGTGGAATCCTTGTCGATACAGAACCCTGGCGATTCATCCGGACGGACCCGCCATTCGGCAAGCCAATCGAGGAGCCGCAAGGAGATGAACGTGCGCTCATCGCCTTTTGGATTTTTCTCGCGCCAGGCGCGTAGCTCCTCCGAACTCGGCACGGGAACGCGCCTGCCATTCCGCCCCTCGATTTGCCTTATTTCCTCCTTCGTGTGGCGCTGCCGTTCCTCTTGCCGGATGGTGCCGATTTTCTTGGTGGGATTCGCCAAAAGGCGGAAGCGAAACCTCTGGCCCGCCGCGAAAGCCGGTTCGTACACCTTTGCTTCGGGGGGAGCGGCCAGCAGAAACCGGGCATTTTGAAACGCGTAATCCCAGTCGGGCTTCACCGCCGACTGCACCAGAATCACGGCCCGGCCTGCGGGTCCAGGGTCGATGCGGAAGAGAAAACCGGAGTCATCGGCGCGCTTCACATGGACTTGATCCTTGCCAAAATCATCGGGATTGAAGGGCTTTAAGAAGTGCTTGTCATCGGATGTCCGTTCTGCGGAGGGAAACGCCATGCAAAGGCGCTGATGAACGTGATAGAGGTTGCGCAGCCACAAGCGGCCGGGCCGCTCCCGCGTGGCATCGCTGCCAACATCAATCGTGAGACGAGATAGGTACACGTTAGCGCCCTCCATCTGGCACTGGCCCAGCGGCAGCGTCGAAGAAATCGCTTTTGGCTATACGAGCGGTTCTGAGCAATTCGCGGCGTTGGCCAAGGCGTTGCTCTGCCAGATTGCGATTGATCTGGCCGAGTATTGTCTGGCGTTGGTCCGGGTCTGCGGGGTCAACCCTGTGCGCTTGCATGTCGCGACCATATTCCAGCATTGTGCATGCATCGTGGCAAACCTTGCAGAGAGACCGAAGATCGGCGTCAGTTTCGTGCCCTACGTTTTCATAGCTCACATGATGCACTTCCACGGCGGGCGACTTGCAGAAGATGCAGAGACCGTGGTCGAGTTTTTGACGGCTTGCCCTTGCCGCTTCCCACTGGGGGGAACTGTAGTCAGGCCCAGGCCGAAAGGGTGCGGGCGGCAGAATTTGAGTGGGGTCTCCCACAGTGACAGTCACATGATCCTCAACGACCCATCGTGCCAAGTGGCTGTAGTAACCGTAGACCTTGGGAACATCATAGACGAGCCGAGCGGTGGTTTGCGGTGGCGGCCCGGGTGGGTGTTCTGTGTAAATGGCGAGTGTTCGCGTTGTTCCCCAATCGTCGCGGTCAATGGAATTGATTCGAGGTCGCCAGTGCCTCGACGCGAGCGCGTCGGTCAAGCTCCCGAAATAACCGCTTCCGGCAAAAACCGGTTCACCGGGGACGCAGCACTTTCGCCCCAGGAATACCGGCCAGACGGGATTTTGCAAATGGCCGGCATAGCGGGCCACGGTATCGCTGTCACCTTGGAGGGCGACCAAAAACGACGCATCGTAGAGATATTGACGGCGGGAAAGCAAGGTTTCGGGTTTATGCGTGGATGCGGTTTCTTTGATTCCTCCCTTGGCCTGTCGGATGCCAATCTTGGCTCCCGCGGTGTGGTAGTCCCAATCGAAGGTTCCACTCCGATCGACGCGGACGCCCATTAGGAGCGGAGTAAGCTCCGCGAGCGCCCGCGATGAATCTTCACGACAGACACCCTTGGCGCAGAGGAGCAGCCCGAGGATGCCCGACTTGCTCGGGTACCCGTCGGTGCGTCGTAACTGGAAGCGAGACGACGTTCCCCAGGATTGCATGAGGCCTGAGAGCCGCAGGAAGAGGGTGTTATGTTCAGTGCTCATGCGGCATCCCCCTTCTTTACCAATTCCGCGACCGATTCGACAAGTGCATCGAGTGTCTCAACGCGGCTAGCCCCTCCGAGATCGGCGGAAGCAGCCCCCACAGCCAGCAGCACCCGCCGGATGTCTGATGGCGAGAAGGCTTTGGCCACGGCATCGACGTACGCGCCCAGGGCTTTTGCCGATTCAGCCATGAGGTCGGGGCCTTCGACCGGCTTGAGAAAAGCGTTGGCATAGCTGATGGGGGACTTCGCCTTAGATGCTTCCACGAGGATAAGCTGAGGGATTCCGTGGGCGGCGAAACTATTCTGCTTTCCGGTGGGATTCGCGCTCACGGCGGCACGGACCAGAACCCCTGCGGCGCGAGCTGCGTCATCGTTCTGCCAAGAAAGGTGTTTCTTAAGGGCGTCAACATCGAGATTGAGATACTTATAGTAAACGGCTGAGTCGAAAAACGTCTCCGACTCGCCCGAGCCGATAAATCCGGCGCCTGCCAGTTCCGTCTGAGTTGACGCGAAGTCCGCCTTCTTGTCGTCCATCGCGGTGAACCAGTCGCTTTCGATAAATGCCTCGTGTGTGCTGATCGCATGAGCCACCTGGCACGCCGCCTCGACGTTCACAACCAGGTCGCTCGTGGTCATCCTGCCGAACATTCCGATATCGACAGTGAGGGACTTGCTCGCTTTAAAAACCTCACCCTCGAATCTCGCAATCTCATTGCTAAACTTGTCTCTGTCCTTCTTCTTGCCGTTTATCCATGCTTTGCAGGCCCCTGCTTCGTTGCTCATAAATTCCACGATGAGCTTGGCAACTCGTTTCGCAAAGGGCGGGGGGAAGAAAACCAATTGACCGGTCTGGTCTGTAGTGGTGGTGGGGCTGGAGTCACCTTGAGAATGGTCCTCGCCTTCCTCCTCAGCGCTTTCTTGGGCACCACGCTTCTCAGCCTTAAATTTGCTGGCCAAGGCTGCCTTGATCTTGTTCAAATCATCCTCGGAAATATCGGCCTTTAACTTTTTCAGTTCGTCAGCCACCATCCGGGGCAAATAGGTCGTTCTGTCGGCGAGAGCGTCACCGAATACCTCCCTGAACGGCACAGAATGGCGGATGTTGCGCTTGAGACACTGGCTGCTAATGCGGGCGCGCGTTACGCGGCCGAAGATGCATTTCTTCGGCTGACCGGTATCGTCTCGGTTGAGATTTCCCGGGGGCATGCTCTGGAGCATATGAATTTGTATAAACATGTGGCTTCTCCTTTTCTTTTGTTTCAGTCGAGTAATTGGTCAAGGTCATAGCAGAGCCCTGTCCAGTCAACGGGCTCTGGTTTTCTCTCACGCAGATTACTGTCAAGCGCGCGGCGCAGGGCGGCCTCCAAGCGTTCGCCGCGCGGAATGGACACTGGGTAGAGAGACGTGCGGCCACGTTCCTTAGGCTGACGCTTCGGCAATGCGTCAGGCGCGTGCAGTGGGGAGAACTTGGCGCGCTGGGTGAGGCACGCGCATGCGAGCAGGCACGGCAGCCATGAGTTTCAGGGTCAGCCAAGCCACGTTTCGCGAGGGCAGCCGTCCAAATTTGTTATCTCGGAGTCCCCAGTACAGACCGGCAAACACATCGAATGCCGCTGGGGAATCGTGCATTTCCCGGAAGACAGCACTGGACAAAGCCGCCCAGTCGGCGTCGGTAAGAAGCTCGATAGCTGACTGTATAAAGAGCCTGATGCCGCCAGCATGGCGCGGTTTGCGAAGGTTCCATCCGTCCAGGCCCTTTGCGCTGCGTGGAGGTTGAGCCGCAGGGAGCAAGCCGCTAATTGCGTCCGACGAGACGCCGGCTAGCTCGATTAGGCGATGGTCGAAGGTCTTGTTGTTCGCGGGATTCGTGCAGGGAACGACGAGCAGCCAGCAGTGATGGTCTTGGTTACTTATCGCAACCGACGACTTCGCTTCGGCAAGCCACGCCAAATCCCGATTGTCGATCGCTCGGTCTTCACTAACGCTCTTTACCGTCTTGTAATCATCTTCCCGGTAGAAGGCGGAAGGATCTCTCCAGACAAATGGAACTCCCTTTCCGTTTTTCTTATTCGCTTTGGTATCGGTGTTCTTGAGATACACGATCCCTGGCCCGACGGTAAGCACGCCCTTCTGCCCGCAGTACCAGCAAGCGCCCATATCAGGCGTCGGAAGCAGGACCCGGCGGGGATTCCATGTAAGCGCTTCGAGATAAGCGATGCCTCCGGCAGAATCGCTCGGAATGAAATGGCCGGTCCATTTCGCCTCGCCAGCACTCCTGTCCTGCGGGACAAGGTTCAGTCCGAGCGTCACGGCCAAGTTATCCCCGGCCGCGAGTAACATTATCGGTGGGGCATTGTGGACCGAGGGCGTTAGCCCCGCGCCACCTGATTGAGACCAAGGGACGACGCGGAGAATGCCGAGCGCTGCGCAAGGCAGGCATAGGCGCAGGTTCTCATCATCACCATGATGAAAATGAGCTATGTTCGTCCCTGCTGCTAATTCCGCGAAGAAAGAGCCCGCCGACTTCTTTTCCTTCTCTGCGCGGGCAGAGGGGTCTTGCATGAATGGCATTTTGTCATCCAAAAGGTCGAAGCGATGCGCCTCTTTCGTTATGCCATCAACAACCGCTTCCGGTATTTTCCCATCCTCGAGTAGTGACTTCCGAGCTTGCTCTATGCCGCCTGCCAAGAGTCCTTTCCAGTAAAGCAACGTCAGGATGAACCGATGGACGGCAAATAGGTCGAGTGGGCTTGCCAGCGCGATTTGGCGAATGCTGCCAGCTTGGGCAAGCGCCTCAATAATGCCCACGCGACTGCTACGCCCATCTTTCCACAGAACGGGAATCCACTTTTCTTCGAGAAGGTTATAGTCCACGGCTTCCTCCTTGCCTGGGCAAGAGGCGGGTGACGGGGCCGCTGCGCGCACGGCGACCCGACCGTCCGCAGGGTATCTACCAGAAAATAAACGTGACGAAGGTATACACCAGGCAGGGTGGAAACGCAAGGTGCTGGCGCCAGGCTGGCGCTTATCTTACGTAAGCAGGTTCCACCTGCGACGGGCTAAACCCTGAAGGGCCCCGCGCAGTGCGGGGCTTTTGCTTTCGGTATAGGTTGTCGGCATTGCATGCGAGGCCGGCGGCCACGGAATTCCCATAGAAACCTACAGCAGCTTCATTTCGTCCGGGTCCCAGCGGGCGGCTTTGCCGGTTTCGTAGCTCACGTTGCTGAGCAGGGCGGCGCCGGCGGCGCGAAAGCCGAAGATGGGTTCTTCCGCGTTGGGCTGGCAGGGTACTGTGACCCCCCCTGCCTGGCTGGCAGCTCCCGAGCTTGACGGGAACGGTAGAAAAGATGCGCGACGATTGGGACGTGTCGCCGGCACCGCCGGAGTATTTGCCGATGCTGGAAACCCCGCTGAAACTCGGCGTTCCGCGACAAACCATGTTGCAGCGTGTAAAGCAAGGAGAGTTGCAGGCGGTGCTGGTGAGACAGGGACGACGTAAGGGCTTGCGAATCAAAGTGGTGGATCACCAACCAGCGCTATTCAAACAACTTTCATGAATCAGGGGGCAGTATGAAGCGGGATCCAAGTAGGCTCGCAAGTCAAGATCAACGACCTAGGTCATGGGTCTCACCATGGCCTCCGAAACCCGTCGAATCGCAGCGTGGGCTGACTTCTTCGGCCGTTAGCCAAACGACCCTGGTTGGAAATCAGCTTCGAAGATCGGTTCCAGGATCAGCTTCAACGCTCCCTGGACCACTCGGTCGCGAAGGCGAGGAATCGAAAGTTGGCGAACCTTTCCCCCTTCCTTCGGAATCCCTACCTTCCGCAGCCGTCGAGGTCGATATCTCCGCTGCACCAGCTCCTCGCGAAGCTAATCGAGAAATCTCTCCAGGCCCTCAGCCGCGATCGCCTGGAACGTGACCCCGTCTACTCCCGGGGCACCATCGTTCTCCTTGGCGAGCTGATACGCTTCCCAGAGGGTTTCTCGTTGGCAGACGTGGATATACAACCCCCAGAATCGCCAAGTCGGTTCAGCCTTCGCCTTGACGTAAAGTCTTCGCCTCAGGTCTTGCCGCTTGAAGGGTGCTTTTATCATTTCACCCCTGCCTCCCGTGTTGGCCAAGACTTGCGGTGCAGCAAGGCCCCTTCGCTCCATGGGCGTTACCCCATTTCTTTGCTACTCCGAGCCTAGCCGCCACCGTCTCGCCGTCAGCCGATTTCCCGGTGTCTCCGGTTATACGGCCTACCCTGCTCCACCGATTTCTCGATGGGGCGAGGACGGTTTCTCCAGTTGCTTGACATGCCCTTGTCACCGTGCTGCCCCTACCACCCCGCCGGAGTGACCTGTCGCCTCGGTCAGCCCGCGACCTGCCATGCTGCCTTCGCCCGGAAGAAGAGGGCTCGGCCTCCGGAGCCAGTCTTTTCGAGGCCACCTGTGGGTTCACTTGCGTTGCGGCCCGGTGACTCGCTCACCATCCCAAGGATGGCTTTGTCGGTTGGCTCCATCCGCTTCGTTTCCTCCACGGATGCAACCCAAGCTACAAGGCTCCTGACTCTTACCTTGGTGGGACTACCTCCCACTGAACTTGCCAGCTTTGGCTGGACACACCCCTTCCCAGACAAGCCATTCGTGGGTTCCCGGCCGGTCTTGAGCAGCCGGGCCCGAAACAGCTTCGATATTACCGCTGATCAGCACAATGATTTTCCAATTGGCCATGGGATTGTCCGTGTCTTTTACGATGTGTTTTAGCAAAGTCGGGAAGGCGCAAAGCACCAAGAACAACCACTCACCCTGGCAGAACAAAGAAGGAAAGACGCCGGCCTCTATCCTATTCCAGCACGAAAATGTTCTTCTGTGCGCAGATCTCCTTCAGGACTTTCGGCCAAACCGTTACGCTGACCTCACCCAGGTGAGCTTTTCTGAGCAATAACATCAACGTGCGTGATTGGCCGATCCCGCCGCCAATCGACAAGCGGAATGCGGTATTGTTCAAGATCCCCTGGTGGTACGGCAGCTTCATGAAATCGAGCTGATGGACCATTTCGAGCTGCACTTTCAGGGTTTCAGCCGTCACGCGGACGCCCATCGAAGTCAGTTCATGCCGCCGCTGGGTAACGTGGTTCCAGACAAGAATATCGCCATTTAAGCCGTGGGTGGGCTTGCCGGTTTCGGCGCTCGTATCCGTAACCCAATCGTCGTAATCCGCGGCGCGATTCTCGTGCGGATAACCGTCTTTCAAAGGCCAGCCAATCCCGATGATGAAGATTGCCGGATACTCCTGCAGCACCCTCGTCTCCCGCAGCTTGCGCGGCAGATCGGGGTACATGTCGAGAATTTCTTCGGCATGCAGGAAGGTCAACTTCTCCGGCAGATTGGGATATCGTACGTCGCACAATTGAGGGAACATTTCTTGCGCAAAGCGTTCCGCGCCCACCAGCACTCTCCAGATACCTCCGACGACTTCCTTTCAAAAAGGCCAGGTTGCGCTGCTCGGCGGTCATGACTCGCTCCCAGTCCCACTGGTCGACGTAGGCGCTGTGGTCATGGTCCAGGAAATAGTCCTTGCGGACGGCTCGCATGTCCGTGCAAATGCCCTCGCCCCCCTGGCAATGGAACTGTTTCAGCGCGACTCTCTTCCACTTCGTGGCCGCCTGCACAACCTGGGCATCGATGGGGTGTTTGTCGTAATCGTTGGAAATATGGAACGAGACCGGCGTGCGCGATCCATCCCGGTCCAGCATGTCATTCACACCGCTTTCCACGTCCACGATCAGCGGCACCTCGACCATCATCAGGTTGAGTTCTTTACAGAGGTTATCTTCGATGTACCGTTTTACCTGGAAGATCGCTTGCTGGGTTTCTTTCTCGGTCAACAGGGAACGATAGTCGGACGGGAGAATCTTCTCCAATTCGTTGTAGTCGCCAATCCCCGGGCCTGCAAGGTCAGCTTGCTTGTTTGATATGATTGTACCCATTATCTTCATCCTTTCCTTTGCGGATACTCTTTCAGTACTTCTCCCAGTGCAGCACGTCTGAAAGGGGCCGCTTGCTCTTTTCCGGGTTCTCTGCCGGGTAGCCAAGGGGAATCAAGCTGACCAACTTGTAGCCTTGCGGTGCTCCCACCAAGCGGCAGATTTCCGCCGCATAGGGCTTCTTATCCCCGGCGACCCAGCATGAGCCCAAACCGTGGGCGCGGGCGGCCAGGAGGATATTCTCCGTGGCGGCACTGCCGTCTTCGAGGTAATACTTTGTATCCCTGCACAGGACGAGCAAGCACACCGGGGCGTCGGCAATGAACTTCCCATAATCTGTGGTTATGGCAATTCTGCGCAACATCCCGGTATCGGTCACGACGACGAATTCCCACGGTTGTATGTTGACGGCCGTGGCCGCCAGACGCCCGCAATCGACGATGTCCTCTATGATCTTTCTTGGCACCGGTTCTCCCTTGTAAGTGCGGACCGAGCGGCGTGTTTTCAATACCTCAAACGCGTCCATGGCTGCATGTCCCCTTCCGGCTGTCTCCCAACTGCTGACGCAAGCGGGGTTGCGACTCACCGCGGCGCCCTTCTGGAGAGCGATAGCTCCACGGAGATCTGTTCACGACCAAGCAATACCGCTGCGCCGGCAGTTTGTCAATGTGTCAAGATGTCGCACAGTGGTAGTCATGGCAAATCGGCTTTCCGGATTGGGCATGGGTTCATCCCCGTGCCACCCCACGCTCCAGCGTTCCATTCAGACCTGAAACCGCTCTCGAATTCAGTCGCGCTCGACCAGCGCTTGGCAACGGCCCTCGCGCAATCGCCCTCCGAGGCGACTAGTACTTTCGGGGGGTTGCAATTGGTCGCGCAGAGGAGTATGAAGGAAGCATGCTAACGGGAGGAGGTATGACTCCACCTGGACATGCATACGATAGTCGAATGACTACACCGCTCTTGCGGTGCGCACCGTTGGCAACGCC
This sequence comes from uncultured Acidobacteriota bacterium, assembly GCA_963810005.1. Taxonomy (GTDB): domain Bacteria; phylum Acidobacteriota; class Terriglobia; order UBA7540; family UBA7540; genus Bog-366. The sequence goes on along the minus strand of CAWELY010000011.1, from coordinate 247,722 downwards.
CCGCGGACGCTGCCACGGCGTAAACGACGAACACCTGAGACGGGGAGCCGGAAGCGGTTCCCCGCTCTCGTTTTTGGCCCGAGAATCCCGGAAGCAAGGGCCCGCAAGGGGGCAAAGCGAGATCCTAAGGTACGTTAAGATCCCTCTCGTCGCGAATGCGCATCCACTCGAGGTCAACCCGGGGATGGGCTTTCTCTGCACATTTGAGGGCTTCAGCTTGGTCACCGGCTTGCCCTGATCAGGCTGCCAGAGGTCTTTGTGGGGAACCTTCTGCGGGCGATGTTCCCTTTGCTTGCCCTCATCTTGTTGTCGTCGCCCAGCTTTGAGGAAATGCGGTAGAACTTACGGGAACAATTGCAGAAGGCCATCGAGGGGTTGGTGGAGGCGGCACTGGATCTGAGCGAGGGCGTGCATTATGTCGGGAAGCCGGAGGGGTGGGGGCTGGAGATGGGGGAGAAGTTTACCGCAGAGGATTACCACCACCCCTCCGACAAGGTGAGCCATACTGTGACCAGCGCGGCGCCGCCGAGGATCGGCAGCTTTTCGGAGAGGTCGGCTAACGCGGCGCAAATGCAAAAGCCTACCCAACCTGGAAAGCCGGTCGGAATTCAACGCGACAAGGGAACCGATGCCCAAGGCGGCCCAAGGAGGGACGAACTGAATCTGTGCCTCATCGGGAGAACATGGCCCGAATATTCGTCTGAATGACCATTTCGATCACCTTGAGCTCCTTCGCGCCGATCTGCTTCCATTTCAGCGCGCGCAGCACGGCGGGTCGGTCGCGGCGGAAGCAAACACACGACCCGATAATGGACAGGGCCCGCACTTGAGTGGCAGACGAGGCTGCGGATTCCCCGGTAAGTCCGGCGATGGCTTCGGCCACCATGTTCCCGCAGTGGCGCAAGACCCCGCTCGATGAGGGAAGATTCGCGATCCGGGCCAGAGGCCGCCTGACTGAGAAACTTTCCGTAGCAGTCGGGTAGAAAGTTGCCCAAGATAAGCCGGACAAATTGGCATAACAAAGTGCAGAGTATGCCGACCAATTCGCGGCGGGTGATTCCGGGGCGAGCCATTGACGTCCGTGCCTGCTGGACCAGGGGTTTCTCATGGGCAGCCCAGCGGGCTGCCACGTGCTGTGCCGCAGCATAGTAAAGTCCCTGCTTGTTCCCAAAATAGTACGTAATCGAGATAAGGTTCGTCTTGGCCGCCTCGGCGATATCCCGGGTGCGGGCGCCATCGAAGCCGCGCGCCGCGAAAACCCGAATAGCCACCTCGAGGAGGCGTTGCCGCGTGGCCTCGCCGCGGTCACTGGTAGGCCGAGTTTTGGTGGACATCAATCGGTTTGGTTTCACGGGGATCCCCCACCGCACGCCGTCGATTATAAGACAGGGATTGAATTGTATCAATCAAATGATTTATAAATAGAGGCTTGGCTGAGGCCGCCATGGGGTGGCAGTGAGACTACTGGATACCGGTGAGCAGGTGCATGCCGTTGCGGCAAGGGGAGTCAGGGTGTCGGATGTCCCAGGTGTCATCAAGAAAGGGTGCTGAATTTGATGCGCATAGACTTTGTTTTTTGGCGCCAGCCAGAAGAAGCCAGTTCTCGTGTGTCGCCACTGGCCTCTGGTCCGGCAAGATCCAAGGCCTTCGGTAGGCTGTCCGCCGGAGTACGCGTTGGCCTGATCCTGGCCGCGCTGACGGCCGTGGTGTTGACGGGCCTGAGTTGCGGCGGTCTGAAGCCGCAGGTTGTCGCCGTCAGTCCGCCCACACCAGTGGGGGTGGTGAAGGCCATCCAAATGGACGTGCCCGTTCACGCCGAATGGGTTGCCACCCTGGATGGCTACGTCAACGCTCAGATTCAGCCCCAGGTGAGTGGGTATCTCATCAGCCAGGATTACAAGGAAGGCTCGTACGTCCACAAGGGTGATGTGCTATTTGAAATCGACCCCCGGCCCTTCCAGGCGGTGCTCGACCAGGCCAAAGGGCAACTGGCCCAGGCGCGGGCGCAGCTTTATTTGGCCGACGTCAATGTGAAGCGAGATGCACCCCTGGTGAAAGAGCGGGCGATTGCACAGAGCCAGCTTGACACCGAAACGGCCGCGCAGATGCAGGCGCAAGCCTCGATTCAGGCGGCCGAGGCGGCCGTCGAGCAGGCGCAACTCAACCTCGGATTCACCCGCGTCCTCTCCCTGCTGGACGGGATCGCGGGAATGGCCATGACCCAGATGGGCAACCTGGTTGCGCCTTCCACCGTATTGACCACGGTTTCGCAACTCGATCCCATCAAAGTCTATTTCCCCATCAGCGAGCAGGAGTACCTGCAATTTACCTCCGAGCTGCTGAAGAAAAACTCAGGCCGGGACTTGCTGAGTGCCACAGATTCGCGGGCGCTGGACTTGGTTCTGTCGGACGGCTCGACTTACCCGCACAAGGGGCAGGTGGTCTTCACGGACCGGCAGATGGATCCGCAGACCGGCACGATCCGAGTGGTGGGAGCGTTTCCCAATCCGGGGAACATTCTTCGCCCCGGGCAGTTTGGGCGCGTGCGGGCGCTGCTGGGTGTGCGCCAGGGAGCGGTTCTGGTTCCGCAACGCTGCGTGACGGAACTTCAGGGAACTTACGAAGTGGCCGTGGTGACGCCGCAGAACAGCGTTTCTGTTCGCAAGGTGAAGGTGGGAGACCGCGTGGGTACCTTGTGGGTCATCAACGAGGGGCTGGCGGCGGGCGAAGCCGTGGTGGCGGAGGGCACTTCGAAAGTGAGCGATGGCATGAAGGTAGCGCCCACGCTCGAGACCCCGGGGCCGGAAGGAAGCCGCTAATGTCCAAGTTCTTCATCAACCGCCCCATCGTCGCCATGGTGATTTCGATCTTGATGGTCATCGTCGGCGCGGTAGCCATGGCGACCCTGCCGATTTCTCAGTTTCCCGAAATTATTCCCCCCGAAATTCAGGTGCGCGCCGTCTACCCGGGGGCCGACGCCCGCACCATGATGGAGTCCGTCGCCACTCCCCTCGAGAGTTTGATGAACGGTGTGGACTACATGAACTACATGTACTCCACCAACGACAACGGGGGCAATTCAACACTGACGGTGAATTTCGACGTCACGACGAGCCCGAATATCGACCAGATTTTAACCCAGCTTCGGGTTTCGCAGGCCACCCCGCAGTTGCCGGCCATGGTGAATACGACGGGGGTCGTCGTGCAGAAGTCGCGCGCGGCGGCGATGATGGTCATCTCGTTCTATTCACCCCATGCAACATACGACCGGAACTTTCTTACTAATTACGCCTACATCAATTACGTGGATGAACTTTCGCGCGTCCCGGGCGTGGGGCGCGTGCAGGTGTTCGGCGGCCCTTACGCGATGCGCATTTGGGTGAAACCCGACCAATTGGCCAAGCTGGGGGTCACGGTTCCGCAGATTGCGGCGGCCGTGGAAGCGCAAAACACCGTCAATCCGTCGGGGCAAATCGGCGGCGAACCGGTGCCCACGGGCCAGGAGTTCACCTACACCGTGCGTTCGCAAGGACGCCTGGTGATGCCCGAGGAATTCGGCAAAATCGTGTTGCGCGCCAATCCGGACGGCTCAACCCTGCGGCTCAAGGATGTGGCGCGCCTGGAGTTGGGTGCGCAAAGCTACGGCTTCGATGCGCGTTTCCACGGCGTGCCCGCCGCCGCCATCGGCATTTATCAACTGCCGGGCTCGAATGCGCTCTCCGCCGCCGCGGGAGTTCGCGCCAAGCTGGACGAACTGGCGAAGCGACTGCCCAAAGACGTGGAGTACGAGATTGGTGTGGACACCACCAAGGCGGTGAGCGCCGGAATTCATGAAATTCTCGTCACGCTGTTTGAGGCCCTGTTGCTGGTTATCCTCGTCGTCTACATCTTCCTCCAGGGTTGGCGGCCGACGCTGATTCCCTTGCTGGCGGTGCCGGTCTCGCTCATTGGAACCTTCGTCGTCTTCCCGCTGCTGGGGTTTTCGATCAATACGCTCTCATTGTTCGGATTGGTCCTGGCCATCGGCTTGGTCGTGGACGACGCTATCGTGGTGGTGGAGGCCGTGGAGCACCATATCGAGGAGGGCATGACGCCGCGGGATGCCACGTTGCTTGCCATGCAACAGGTCTCGGGGCCGGTGATCGCCATTGCCCTGATCCTGGCGGCGGTCTTCGTGCCCACGGCGTTTATTCCCGGCATCACCGGCCGGCTCTACCAGCAGTTTGCCGTGACCATCGCGATTTCCGTGATTTTCTCCGCCTTCAACGCGCTCACTTTGAGCCCCGCACTCTGCGCGCTGATTCTGAAGCCGCGCCGCCACACCCACGGTCCGCTGGCATGGTTTTTCCGCGGGTTTAATCGGGTTTTCGGGGGTCACGGAATGGGTACATCAATTTTTCCCGCGTGCTCATTCACAAGTCCGCTTTCAGCCTGCTTTTCCTCGCCCTGGTGGCCGTCGTGGGCGTGGCCATGGGAAGGAAACTGCCGACTTCCTTCTTGCCCGAAGAAGACCAGGGCTACCTGATGATCACTCTAACGCTGCCGCACAGCGCGTCACTACAGCGCACCTCGGCGGCGGTGCAGAAGGTCGAAGGCATCGTCCAGAAGGTGCCGGGAATCCAGTCCATTACCTCCATCATGGGGTACAGCATCCTGAGCGGGACCCAGAGCACCTATGACGCCATCTTTTTCGTGCGCTTCAAGGACTGGGACGAGCGCCGGGCACCCGAACAGCAGGCTCAGGCCATCCAACAGCGGCTGAATCGTGACCTTCAGGCGGTGAGCGAAGGCACGTGCTTTGCCTTCTCGCCGCCTGCCATTCCGGGCATCGGAGCCGCCGGGGGCGTGAATTTTGTGCTCGAGGACCGGTCGGGCGCGGGGGGGGATTTCTTTGCCGATAACCTCGACCGGTTTGTGGCGGCGGCGCAGAAACGGCCGGAACTGGCGCGCGTCGTCGCCACCTACGCCCCCCATGTGCCGCAAATCTACGTGGATGTGGACCGGGAGAAAGTGTTGCGCCAACAGGTGGATATTGCCGAAGTGTACCAGACCCTGGAAACGTTCATGGGCGGTTACCTGGTGAACTACTTTAACCGCTTCGGCCGCCAATGGCAGGTTTATCTGGAAGCAGAAGGCAGCTACCGCGCCGATGCCAGCAACATCGGCCAGTTTTATGTCACCAATCCACGGGGCGACCGGGTTCCGCTCAGCACCTTGGCCAACCTGCGCACCATCACCGGCCCCGAGTTCCTCATGCGTTACAACGAATACAACGCGGCGCAGGTCAACGCCACCGCCGCTCCGGGAATCAGCTCGGGGCAGGCCATGAAAGTCATGGAAGACGTCTTTGCCCAGACCATGCCGCGCGAAATGGGCTTTGACTACATGGGGATGTCGTTCCAGGAACAGAAAGCCGCGCAGGGGGTTCCGGCGGCGGCCGTCTTCGGGCTGTCGCTGATGTTCGTCTTCCTCATCCTGGCGGCCTTGTACGAAAGCTGGTCCCTGCCGTTCAGCGTCTTGCTGGGTACGCCTATCGCCGTGGCCGGGGCGTTTCTGGCGCTCATGCTGCGGCACTTCGAAAACGACGTTTACACCCAGATCGGGATGGTGATGCTTATCGGCCTGACCGCTAAGAACGCCATCCTCATCGTGGAATTTGCCAAAATCGAACACGAAAAAGGAAAGAACACGGTGGAGGCTGCCTTGGCCGGGGCATGGCTTAGGCTGCGCCCCATCCTGATGACTTCGTTTGCCTTCATCCTCGGCTGCGTGCCGCTCTGGACCGCACAAGGGTCCGGGGCGGTGGGGCGCCGCATTCTGGGAACCGTTGTAATCGGGGGCATGTCGGCCGCCTCCTTGATCGCAATCTTCCTGATTCCGGTTACTTTCGCGGTGGTCGAAGGCCTCTCTTCCCGGCTGAGCCACCACGCCAATCCGCAACCTGGATCCGGTGACCCAAAGGGGGGGCCGCTAGCATGATGCGCTTCGCAAGGGGCTTCTCCATTTCGCTTCCGTTGCTTCTGTTGGGTGCCTGCACGGTGGGGCCGAATTACCAGCGTCCCAAAACTGATATTCCGGGGGGATATCGGGGAGTGCCGGCCACAGTCCCGGTGGCTGCTTCCTCCGAATCGCTGGGGGATGCCCAGTGGTGGACGGTTTTCCAGGATGAGCAGCTTCAAGTCACTCATTCGCACTGCCCTTAAACAGAACTACGACGTGCGTATCGCCGCGGAACGCGTACTGGCGGCGCAGGCGCAACTCCGAATAGCACGTTCCGACCAGTACCCGTCGGCCGGGGTGGGTGTCGGCGGCACGACCGAACGCGAGCCCTCCAGCCCCTTTTCCCCTTCCTATCGCTGGGATTATCTGCAAGTGGGGGGAGGCGCGTCGTGGGACATCGACTTCTGGGGGAAGTACCGAAGGGCCACTGAGGCTGCTCGCGCCAATCTGGCCCAGACCGAGTGGGGAAAGCGCGCCGTGGTGAGCACCCTCGTTGCGAATGTTGCCAGCGCATACTTCCGGCTCCGGGCGCTCGACCTGGAACTCGAAATCACCCAGCGCACCCTCGCCTCCCGGCAGGAATCATTGCGGCTCACCAAGCTCCTCGCGGATCACGGGGCTGCTTCCATGGTGGACGTACGGCAGGCGGAGCAACTTGTCTATGTGGCCTCTGCCACCCTCCCGGATCTCGAACGGCAGATCGAACAGGAGGAGAACTACCTCAGCTTCCTGCTTGCTCAAAACCCCGGGCCCATCGCCCGGGGGCGCAGCCTGACCGAACAGGCGCGGCCCCCCGTGGTTCCCGCCGGGCTGCCCTCCCAATTGCTCGAACGCCGTCCGGACATTCACGAGGCCGAGCAGCAATTGATCGCGGCCAATGCCCAGATCGGTGTGGCGCGGGCCGCCTACTTTCCGTCCATCTCCCTGACCGGAACGGCCGGATTCATGAGCGCTGCCTTGACCCACCTGTTCACGAGAGCCTGCCGGCGCTTGGGATTTTGCCGCTTCCGTCACCCAGCCGCTCTTCACCGCCGGCAAGTTGCAGGCCAATGTCCGGCTGGCGGAAGCACAACAGCAACAAGCCTTGCTGGCGTACCAGCAGACGATCCAGAGTGCGTTCCGAGATGTTTCTGACGCTTTGGTGGCCTACCAAAAGACCCGCGAGGCGCGAGAACAACAAGAACTCCTGGCCGCCACCGCGCAGGACTCCACGCGGCTGGCGCACGTGCGTTACGATGGTGGCTCGACCACTTACCTCGAAGTCCTGACCAATGAAACCAATTACCTGTCCGACGAGCTGAGTCTTTCCCAGGCGAGGCTGAATGAGATGCTTTCCCTGGTGCAGATTTACAATGCCCTGGGTGGCGGCTGGCAGCAATAGGCGCCCTGTCGCGCCATTGCCGGCATGAAGGCGTTGAGTCACTGCTTTATCGGGTGATTGAGGCAGCGAGGAGTTCACCTTTCCTCGGGGCCGAGAAGGACATCAAGAGATTCGTAATTCATTTGTGGGGGACTTGCACCGGCCAGTGCATGATGAAGACAACGGTATTCATGGCGCACCAGGTGTGCGCTATATTCTCCTATCATCTTGAAAATCCTGTTATTTAGGCAGTTTTCTGGCGTATTTTATAAACGCATCACTTCACTTTCTTTCAGGGAGCGAGATGGCGATGAAAGCGTTGTTCTTTGAAGGCATTCATGAAGATGCAGTCGCAGACATTCTCCCGCGCTGGCTATGATGTCAGGACCCTGCCCGGAAGCCCGGATGCGGCCGTACTGGTTCAGGAAATCCGAGATGTTAGCCGTGCTCGGTATCCGGTCCAAGACAAGAATCACCAAGTCTGTTCTTGAATCTGCTCCTGAACTACTTGTGGTCGGCGCGTATTGTATCGGAGTCGAGCAAATTGACTGCGCCAGTTGCACCGAACAGGGCATCGCAGTGTTCAATGATCCCCACAGTAACACCCGTTCCGTGGCAGAGCTCGCCTTGGGAGAAATCATCATGTTGGTGCGGCGGGTTTTTCACAGCAGCCTCGCTCTTCACCGCGGCGCTTGGCACAAGAGCGCGAAAGGTTGCCATGAAGTTCGTGGCTTGACGCTCGGCATCGTGGGCTACGGTAAGATTGGCTCTCAACTTTCTGAATTGGCAGAGGCTGTTGGGATGAAAGTGGTCTTCTGCGATGTGGCGGAGGTTCTGGCACGAGGGAACGCAAAGAACTGCACGTTTTCGGAGCTGCTTCAAACAGCGGATGTGGTTTCCCTTCACGTTGACGGCAAACCCCAAAACAGGAATTTCTTCGGCGAAGAAGAGTTCCGGATGATGAAAAGGGGATCGGTTTTCCTCAACTTGAGTCGAGGTTTCGTGGTTAATCATGAAGCGCTGGCAGAAAACCTGAAGAGCGGCAAGCTGAGCGGGGCGGCCATTGATGTTTTCCCCGAAGAGCCGGGCAGCGGGGGACTTTTTTCCAACTCACTCCAGAACCTTCCCAACGTCATTCTGACGCCGCACATCGGAGGAAGTACCGAAGAAGCTCAGCAAAGCATTGGACAATTCGTTTCGGCGCAGATGTGCCGCTACTTACAAACCGGCAACACCAGGCTCAGCGTGAATCTGCCCCACTGCCAACTCGAGAGCGCCCCCCAGAATCACAGGCTGGTACACATTCATAGGAACATTCCCGGAATGTTGCTCGCCATAAACCGGGTGTTCGCGGAACGCGGCATCAACGTGGAACGACAAGTCTATGACACCAAGGGGACGGTCGGGTATGCCATCCTGGACATCAATCATGAGTGGGACGACGGTCTCATCGCCGCGTTGCAAGCCATACCCAGCACCATCAGATTCAGAGTCCTTTACTAGCGGCGGGAGCTTTAGCCGCGAAAGATGGGTTAACCGGAGGGATACCTATTTCCTTGGTCCAGGTCGGCCCGTGGTAGTTTTGGATTTCGAAATGACACAGGCAGGTCAGTACATGACCCAAAAATAAGCCCAGGACAAGGGCTCGTGTGCATCACCGCGCATTTTCGACCTCAGCAAGCGAGTGCTCCCGGCCTTAGATTCCAGAAGGGAGAGAAGATGTATCCCCCCACTTCGTCTCAGCGCCAGTCAGACGGGTAGACCGGGAGGAGTTAAGAAATCAGGCTCTTTCCATGGAAGCCGCGACTGAGCGCGCAGGTTATCGCCAACGTCGAAGTGTGTCCCTCTGCGCGCAATGAGGGTTGCAGGGGTCGGCCTTACCAACCGGTTAAAGAAGCAGGATGGGCCGAATCTGCTATCCGCAAAGGACTCCTTAACTCCCCCCGAAATGCCACCATTGCCTTCCGCGGCGGTCAGGCGTATGTTATGGGTCGGGCCGGAGGTCGATAATGGAAATTCCGATTCATATTGTCGTGATGTTACCCGCCGCACCAGCCATTGCGGCCGATCCAATTGATCCTTGCCGCAACATCGCATTTTATTTTTCATGGAGCGATTTATGCTGAAGCGACTATCACTACTATTCTCCCTCTTATTCATTCTCGCACTGGGCATAGCCAAGGAGCCCATTGACGCTCCTCAACTCCAATCTGCTTTCATGCGGGTCGAATTGGCGTTGGACCAGCCTGCCTTCACCGTACTGGCAATCGATTCGTTGGGCACCAAAAAGCTCGCCAAGAACCCCTTGCGCGCACCGGGCAAGCCCGACAAGCTCTATGAAGTGCGGCGTGCCGGTGGAAGGTTCGAATACCGGCCCGTGGGAGCGCCCGCGGATACGCCGCCGGCATGGACTTTTGAGCTGTCGGCCCAGCAGATCCATCTCTACTCCTCCTATTCCCCAGCCAGCCCCCCGCCCCCGGTAGCGCTGAACTTCAACTCCAACGTGACTCATGCCACCCTTCTGGGTCTCATCAATGAGGATGGAAGCGTACGCTTCCCGGCAGTACTGCACCTGCCCGACGAAGGGACCATGCGCATCACCTCCCCCACCGCGCTGAGTGTGGCGCTGTCGCTTGGCTACCACGCCCGGCGTTTTGAGGGAGCGAAGGAGGCGGACGATTTCGTGAAGGTAACCTTTCCCCCGGCCTCCGCGATCATGCCCCGCGTCGACTACACTCTGGACGTAACGGCCATTTATCCCGGGCCGCGGGAACTGGCGAACGATCCCCGCTTCAATGGCTTTCGGCGCAACTGGCTGAACATTTTCCAACTGAGTCCCCAGCACCGCGCGCTGGCCAACAATGCGGCCAGCGACGTATGTGCCTTTACGCTGTTTGAATATTCCGCCGTGGCGGAGCGGACACCGCCGCTCGCACCGGGCGTGACCGCGCTCGATCTCATCCGGCAGACCCTCGACCGTTATCTGGGTGGTATGGCGGCGTATGGCGTGGCGGACCCGAGTCAACCGACCTTGCCCTACGACTTCGTGGATACCTACCCATCGCTGGTGTTGGCGGCCTGGGACTACGTGCGCGGCAGCAAGGACCAGGCGTGGGTGCAAACGAACTACCCCGGATTGAAGGTCTGGGCTACCAAGATGCTGGCCATGGATCGCGACGGCCAAGGCTTGCTGGAATATCCCGCCAGCGGCAACTCCGGCGCGTGGACGGAGGGCAGCGCGGATGATCCTGCGGCCCGCCAATTGGTGGGACACGATTGGCTTCGGCCACCAGGATGCCTACTCGAACGCCATCGCTTACCCGGCCCTGCGGGGAATGGCGGAAATGGCGCGGCAGGCGAATATGCCGGACGACGCGAGCCTGTATGCCGCGCGCGCCGATAAGCTCCGCGCCGTTTACTACGACACGTTCTTCGATCCCGCCACCGGCGTGCTCGCCGGCTGGAAGAGCTCGGACGGAAAGCTGCACGATTACTACTTCACCTTCGTGAATGGCATGGCCATCACCTATGGCTTGGTTCCGCACGATAAGGCCAACTCAATCATGGACCACCTCCTGGCCAAAATGAAGGAGGTCGGCTTCACGCACTTCGAGTACGGGCTGCCCGGCAACTTGATTCCCGTTCGCCGCGACGACTACGCGGATCTGCAAAATTCCGCGGGCGGCTCCGAGAAAGAAGATGGCTCCGACGGCTTCCAGATTTACGAGAACGGGGCCGCCAGCGGAAACTTTGCTTACTACACGCTCCAGGCCTTATATCAGTTGGGCCGCCGCAAGGAAGCGGATGCCATGCTGTTCCCTATGCTGCGCGGGTATGAAGAGGGAGGTTTCCAGGGACGCGGGGCGAATGGCAAGACCAACGACTGGAAGGGATGGGATGGAACACCGACCGGCTACGAAGGCCTGCTCGTAGACAACTACATGGCACTGCTTGCCGTCCTATCGCGCTGACAGGTGGGACTCGACCGGACCCCGGCCTCGAGTGGGCTGCGATCGTTTCGCCGGAAACTGTAGTTCGTGGGGTGGCCGTTGCGGAGGGGGCGGCCAGCCGGTAGTCATTGGGCCTCCTTTTCAGCCCAGTGAAGAAGCGCCTCAATCTCACGGGACGAATCGGCCGGACCCTTGCCCAGCTCACAAGTGAGATGGGTATCACGAAGCACACAGTTCAACGCGACCTTGAAGTTCTGACCGCTGAGGGTTTTTCCGGTTACTTCTGATGTGCGCAACGGAAACGTCTTTTGGCACTTCATGGAAGGCTTTCACGCGGAAACGCGCATCGCCCTTATCTTCACAGAGCAGATGGCGCTATACTCCACAAGGGGTTTTTCATAACCGAAGGAGCCCGTAAGTGAAAACCTTTATGCTGTCGATGATCCTTGCCCTCTCCGGCCTCCTGCTAGCATGCCGGTCCAAACGGCCTTCGGCCGTGGCGGACTTCTTCCCGGCCAACAACTCGGTGCCGGGTTGGGTGAAATCCAGCGATACGCGGACCTTTGAAGCCAGCCATTTATGGGAATACGTCGATGGCGACGCGGACAAGTATGTGCAGGCGGGCGTGGTGAAGACGCTCACCAGCGACTACAAGTTCAACGGCAAAACCGATGCCACTGTCGACGTGTACGTGATGGGTGCCGCTGCTGGCGCGCAGAAAATCTACGATTCCGAATCGGCGGAAGGAAGCCAGCCCATCACCATGGGCGACGCCGGCCGCTATGCCAAGGGTAGTTTGACGTTTCGCCAGGGACCGTATTTTGTTCGCCTCGTCGTTTACGAGGACACACCGGAAATCGCCAAGGGCCTGAACGACCTTGGCGCAGGCGGTCAGCCGCCGTTTGAGCCAGGCGGGCCCGGCAGCTTAATCCGCACTCTAAGGAGGCCCTATGGCCAGCAGAAATCGCATCGGACGTCGAGAATTCATCGCTACCTCCGCCGGAGCGCTCGCAGCGGGACTGGGCAGTGCCTACGGGCGCGTGCCCATGAGCGAGATTGAAGAGGCCGCCGCCAAAGTGGGCCGCCTTCCCCAACGCGCTTTGGACCGCTCGGGCCGCAAGGTCAGTGTTCTGATCGGCGCTGGGAGACTGGGCTCCCGAAGTCGTGGAAGCCGGCATCTTGTGCGGGATCAATTACTGGCACAAAAGCGATAAGTGGGACCGCGGCTCAGTTCCTCAGGCGATCCGGAAGAATCGCGAAGCCTATTACTGCGAGGTGTGCATTGACCGCATGCACGGCAATCACGAAACCGGAGTCATTGACGAGGAATCCCACTACCAGTTCGTCAAGCAGGCCATCGAGCGCTCCGGCCTGCGCTACTACGACGACATGCTCTGTCCTCACTTCGGCTATCACAACATCCGAGAGCTAAAGGACAACCGGGGGTCCATTCGCGCCTACGAGCGCTTGAAGAAGGAAGGCTTGGTGCGTCACCTGTGCATCTCACAGCACAGCTACAACGGCAATGCCCGGGTGCCCGGCGGAGAGGATCGGGCCGCCGTCCTTACCGCCGTCGTCGAAGACGGCTTGTACGAGCACGCCCAGTTTCCCTTTACCTTCGGCGAGGGGGAAGCCCTCAACAAGTTCGTCAGCTTCGCCAAGAGCAGAGGGTTCGGGACCATCGCCATGAAAACCGCCGCCGGCACGGCGCGGATGCAGGCCGATGGCGAATTCATGAGCAAATTCCCGCCGGGAACCACGCCCCACCACGCCCTGGCCCGCTGGCTCACCACCAGCACGGACCTGAGCGCCGCCGTGATTCGGATCCGCAGCCTCGACGAATTCGCTGATACCTTACTCAGGCGCCGGCAAGCCGCTGCGGGCCGCGGATGCTCGCGCCATTGAGCTAATGTCGGCTTACGCGGATCGTGAGGTCTGCCGCCTGTGCAACGAGTGCATGAGCCATTGCGCCGAGGGCCTGGCCATCGCTGACATCCTGCGCTATGAGCGCTACGCCGACGATTACGGCGACCGTGAGCGCGCGCGCCGGCTTTATGCCCAACTCGACAAGCGCGCCGACGCCTGCCAAGTGTGCGGCTCCTGCCTGCCGCATTGCCCGCAAGGACTGAATATTCCCGCCAAACTCGCCGACGCCCATCGCCTGCTCAGTTAAAGCGTCGTTGCCACACCGCCGAGATTATCACCGCGATACATCCCCGATACCCAGCGCCACGGGACCACGGAAAGGGCGGGCAGAGCCGGCGAACCACTTGAGAAGCGTCGGCTTGCCCTTGTGTTCCGGATTCACCGAGGATGCCGGCAGGGTGATGTCCGCATCCAACCGCTCGGCCACTCTGGAAAGACGCCGACCCCGACATCCCTACCCTGAAGGTTGACTCGTGAGCGCAAAAGGACCATACGAAACCAAAGCGAAATGGAAGAATACGCACTCGAAGGAGCCGTCCGGGATTGGGGGTGCAATGAGTCGCAAAAAGCCGATCCGTCAAGTTGGGAAAGCGGACCCATGCCTTGCGAAAGTGAAAGAAGTGGACACAAACCGAATCTGCAAATCCTCAACGACCTCTGCGAGTGCTGAGGGAATCATTTAAAGGCCTTCGTCGTTGCAGCCTAGTTGTTTCGCGGTGACATAGACGCCGCAGTCGGGGCAAAGGTCTGCCTCGACGATTGTTCTGGGCTCCGCGTTACCGAATTTCACCAGCAGCTTAACTCGTGGCTTCTAATGCCCTTTACCGCATGACATCGTGTCCCCTCACGGAATCGGGTCCCCGGACCTTTGGGATTCGGCCGAAGTCTTTCTCACCAGTCGCGTCCCGAGTCACGCCTGTCGTGACAATCTACTTGGGGCGGCCCCCGCAGGATGCCCCGGTACTCAAAGCATCCCGTTCTTTCCAAAGTTTGTAGAGGCCCCAGGCGGCAAGGGTGCAGCCGTCGCGAATGATTCCGTGGAGAATCATCTCCTCGAACTGGGCAATCGGGACGGCTCGCAGAACCAGATCGTGCTCTTCCGGGTCAGGATCAGCGTCGGCGGGCACTAGGCCGGTGGCGAGGTAAACGTGCTGCTTCTGATGGACGAAGCCGTATGCGATCCATATCGCCCCGAGGCGGGTCATGCTGGCGGCGATCAGCCCCGTTTCCTCGCGCAGTTCTCCACGCGCCAGTTCCTCGGGATCGACGCCGGGGGTTTCCCATCCACCTTGGGGCAGCTCAAGGCAGCGCTGCTGCACGGTGTAGCGGAACTGCTCGATGAGATAGATGGTGTCGCCTTGGATCGGCAGTATGATGGCACAGTCGTCTTTGTCCACCACGCCATAGATGCCATGAACGCCGTTGCTGCGCTCGACCTGGTCTTCGCGCACGCGGAGCCAGGGATTACGGTACACTTCGCGGCTACCCAGGGTCTTGATGCTCATACTTACCAGTTTACAGCATTCATTGTTATTGCGGTCGTAAATCAAAACTCATCAGTCCGCAGCCGCCAATTTCTGAACCCCCACGTGCATCGGGCGACCAGAACTGCCGAATCCAGGATGACGAACTGCGATGAAGGTGCTGGCAGACGTCGCGCCTGCCTTGGCGCTCGGTCGCCCTCTTCGTGCTGAGACCGGGCTGGAGATTCACAAAGGCCCCTTTGCGGGTACGCGAGAATCGCTGCGGCAATACCAGGTTCCCGATTGGTTTCGCGACGCGGCCGTGGAAAATCTATGGTGAAGGTCCCAGCACGCTGGCAGAGCAGCCAGCGGCAGGTTCAATGAAAACAAACGCCAGCCTCTCACCGCACAGGATGTTCGCATCACGACGAAGCGCGATGCACTCTATGCGTTTGTCATGGGTTGGCCGGAAAAGGACGCGATGGTGCAGGCGCTGGGCACGGCAAGCCCGCAGTCACCGGGCAAGATCGTGAATGTGGAACTGCTGGGCCATCAAGGCCGCCTGACCTGGACCCAGGAGGCGACCGGCCTAAGAGTGCAGTTGGCGGCAGAAAAGCCGTCGGATTATGCGGTCACGCTCAATCTCGCTTTCGCATGATGGGGGTTCCGGTCATGGTGCGTTGTTTTGGGATCAGTAGTCTCTCAGCCTCATTCCGTAGAAGCCGCTTGCCGATCGCCCATCACTACACAGCCGCCACCGATTGAAAGGATGCTATCCGCCAATTCCCAAGAGCCCGGTTCGCCCCCAAGACAAAGTGTCGACACAATGGGTTCCAAGTCCAACTCATTTCCCATTTAAAGTGCAGGGGGTTCGGGCCTTTTCGGCAAGGCCGCGGGAATCGACATGGCCGTAGACAAAGCAAACATTCTCGCCAGCGCCTGCCGCCTGCTTATTCGCCACCTGCTTATTTGCCGCTTGCTTTGCAGGTGGAACGGGTGTATAAAGCCCCTAGTCCCAGGTTCAGTCCATAGCGCAATTCGCGAAGTGTAGACGATAGGCACTTCTTTCATTGTGCGGTCGAGGTAAAGACGTGTCTCCCATGCGATGCCTGCCTTGCCGGTGGGCATTGAAATGGAAGACGGCTTGGGCTTCTCGGGCCAGATCACCATCTCAGGCGAAATTCCGGTCGGACGCAACGCCTCTGATCGTGGTCCTAATTAACAAGGAGACACTCCATGAGAACACTCCCCCGGCGTCGGTCGACCCTAATGGTTGTTGCTCTATCCGTTCTTGCCAGCCTTGCCCTGCTCACGGCCATCCCCGTATTCGCGGACGCACCGAGTGGGGCCCAGACCGCGGCATTGGGCGTCATGTTTCTGGTCATGTTCGTGATCGCGATCGCGGCCTACGTTTATTTTGCCTTGGCACTCCAGACCATCGCCAAGAAGACCAACACGGAGAACGACTGGTGGGCTTGGATCCCCATCATCCAGGTGATCCTGATGTTGAATATCGCCAGGAAGCCGGTCTGGTGGATCGTCCTTTTGATCATCCCGCTCGTGAACATCGTCATTGCCATCATCGTGTGGATGGCCATCGCGGAAGCCCGCCATAAGCCAAGCTGGTGGGGGATAATGGTATGCGTGCCCGTTGTGGGCCTGATCGTCCCTGGCTATCTGGCCTGGACAGACTAAACGCCACCCCACCAAGCGGCGTGCTTCCAGCAGTACAACGCGAGACTTGTCTCTGACTATCACGCCCTATGTGGCTGTACCGTAAGAGGTAAGCCCGCTACAGGCGCGTGTGACGCCGCCGACGAGACCTCCTGCCCGTCATGACAGGAAGGCACACTACGACTCCGGCATGAAGTTGAAGGGGCAAGTTGTTTTGATCGGGGGCAGTGGTTGCGGGATTACCGCTTAACGAGCGGTAGTTTACTGCGAATGGGGTTTCGCCGAGGGCATTTAACTGCGTAAATCTTTCCAATCAAAGACTTTGGGCTCTATTTGCCTTCGGGAATTGTGTATTACCCTACGCATGAACCCATTTAATCCAATATTTGTCAATCATGTTGCTTGACAAATGGCCTTTTCGTGTTATATGTATTCCCCTGCCATGGCTTCCCTCATCGCCAAGCGCAAAAAGAACAAACTTTACTACTACGTTGTCGACAGCGCCCGCGTCCAGGGCCGTCCTCGCATCGTCCACCAAACCTATCTGGGCAGCGCCGAAAAGGTTGCCGCCCTGCTCAAGGAGCGCACCGCTCCCTTCCCCCTCTCGGCTACGCGGCGCGAGTTGGGTCTGCCCGGTGCCCTCTGGTTAGCCGCCCAGCAATCCGGGGTCTTGGCCTTGTTGCAGTCCCTCTGGGGACCGCCCCGCTCCGGTCCCTCCCCGGCTCACTACCTGCTGCTGGCGGCGATGCACCGCATCTGCTCGCCCGGCCCCAAGACCACGGTGGCCGACTGGTATCAGCAGACCATTCTCTCTCCTCTCTGGGGCTTCCAGCCGGAGCCATTCTCCTCCCAAGCCTTCTGGGACTGCTTCGAGCAACTCCTGCCGGAGAAAGAAGCTTCGGCGCAAAGCGAAGAACGGGACCCGCTGGAGGGAGCGCAAGTCCGCCTGCTCGGCCTGTGGAAGGAAAAGCAGCTCGTGAGCCGTCGCTTGCTGGCTTACGACACCACCAACTTTCACACCTTCATTGCCACCACCAACACTAGCAATACGGTGGCGCAACGCGGCCATAACAAGCAGGGCCGGCACAACCTTCGCCAGGTGGGCCTGAGCTACGTGCTCGATGGGGAATCCGGCTTGTCCTTGTGCCATCACGTTTATCCCGGCAACGTCGCTGACGCCGAAGAATTCCCCGTGGCCCTGGAGCGCATCCAGCGGCTGCTCGCTCGTCATGCGATTCCCCCCGAGACCGTCACCTGGGTTTTCGACAAGGGCACGGCGGCGCTGGCCCATACCGTGCTCCTGAAAGAGGCAGGATTAGGGTGGGTCTCGGCGCTGCCCTGGAGCCAAGCCCCGGCGGAATTCCGCCAGCGTCCGGTGGAAGCATTGCCCGCTTGCAGCAGCGCCCAACCGGGCGTGCAAGCAGCGGCGGAAAAGTTGCTGGTACGCGGGGAGGAATATCGGTGCGTCTTGAAATACTCCGCCACCTTTGCCGCCGAGCAACGGCACAGCGTATCGGCCGCGTTGAGCAAGGCGCTGACGGCCCTCAAGCACCTGGCGGGGGAGATGGCGCGCCCGGGGAATCGCCTCACCCCGGCAGGGATCGAGGCCAAGATTCACCGCTGGCTCGCGGCCCCCTTCCTCTCCGCGTTGGTCCACTATCAGATTCGGGACGAGCCCGGCGGAAGACGCTTGGTCTTTCAGGTGGATCACGCCGCGGTGCAGGAACTCGTGACCCATCGCCTGGGCCGCACGCTGCTCATCACCAACCGCCTCGATTGGACCGCCGAGCAGGTTGTCGCGGCCTACGCCGGCCAGCAAGCGATCGAGCAAGTTTTTCGGGGCCTCAAGGAAGGCGACGGGCTCAACTGGCAACCCCTGTATCACTGGACCGACAGCAAGATCCGCGTGCATGCTTTCTACTGCCTGCTGGGTCTCTCCCTGCTGCACTACGTTCGCCGCCAAGCCCAGGCCTTCTGGCCCTCGATCACCATCGAAGAGCTGCAGAATGAGTTAGAGCAAATCCAGCAGTTCGTGCTCTTGTATCCCGCCCAGGGTGCGGGTCCTTATCGCACCGCCACCGTGGTCTCCACCCAGAGCCTCATCCAAAAAGGCCTGGCCGAAACCCTGGGCTTGCAACAATTCGGTAGTACCCCACGTGGGTAATACAGCCCTCTCATGCTAACCCCATGAGAATTCAACCACATCCCGCTCTTTTTAGCGTTTTCGCAGTAAACTACCGCTAGCCCAAGTTCGTCACGGTGGGGGCGGTTTTGATGATTTTCGCGACCAGGTGATAGGGTAAGGATTTTGTTTTCAGTCCCGCCGCTTTCAAAAGTCGATGTAGTGTAGACCAACCCCCTTGCGGTGGCGGAGCGCAGCATGGCACGATCGCCTCGATGTATTTGCGACCCAATCTGCGGCACAAAGACGGCAAGGATCATACTTACTGGTCTCTGGTAGAAACGGTTCGAACACCCGACGGGCCGCGCCAGCGCACATTGTGTTACTTGGGCGAGCTGAATGCCTCAGCCCAGGCGCGCTGGCTGAAGACGATCGAGGTTTTCAACGCCCAGGGGGAGAGTCAGCAACTGAAGCTGTTTCCCTCCGACGTGGCAGCGCCCGAAGATGATGCGTCGGTGGCGCGGGTGCGCCTCGACCAGGTACGCTTGGAGCGGTCGCGGCAATTTGGGGATGGGTTCCTGGCGCTGGAGTTGTGGAAGCGTTTGGAGTTGGACCGCTTCTGGGCGGGGCTGCTGGACGGGCCGGAAAATGCCGCCGCCGTACCTTGGTTGCGGATCGCGGCGTTGTTGGCGATCAACCGGCTGTGTGCACCGGGCAGCGAGTTGGCAATCGAAGAGCGCTGGTATCCGGCCACGGCGCTGGACGACGTGCTGGGGATCGAGGCTGGCAAGATCAACGACACGCGTTTGTATCGGTGTCTGGACCGCCTGCTGCCGCACAAGACGCAACTGGAGCGTCATCTGGCGCGTCGCTACGGGGAGTTGTTCGCGGTGGAGTTCGACGTGCTGCTTTACGATTTGACCAGCAGCTACGTGGAGGGGGCGGCGGCGAAAGATCCCATGATGCAGCGCGGCTACTCGCGCGACCATCGGCCCGACTGCAAGCAGGTGGTGATGGCGCTGATTGTCAACGCCGAGGGTTTCCCGCTCAGCTACGAAACCTTCGATGGCAACCGCAGCGACGTGACGACGGTGGAAGCGGTGCTGCGCATGGTGGAGCGCAAGTATGGGAAGGCGCGACGGGTGTGGGTTTTTGACCGCGGCATCGTGAGTGAAGAAAATCTGGAGGCGTTGCGGCGGCGGGGCGGTCAGTATCTGGTGGGCACGCCGCGGGCGAAGCTGAAGCAGTTTGAGCAGGAGTTGTTGGCCGGGGGTTGGGAGCAGGTGCGGCCCGATGTGGAAGTGAAGCTGGTGCCGACGCCGCAGGGAGAGGAGATCTACATCCTCTGCCGCTCGCAGGCGCGGCGGGCGAAAGAACAGGCGATGCGCAGCCGCTTTTCCACGCGGATGGAAAAGGCGCTCGCGGCGCTGGAGAAACGGGTGGGGGCGGGACAGTTGAAAGACCGCCATAAAATCGAGCGCGGCCTGGGGAAAATTCAGGCCCGCCACCCGCAAGTCGCCGATCTGTACGACGTGCAGGTCACCGAAAAGGATGGTGCCGTGACGCTGCAATGGCAAGCCCGCCAGGACCGGCAGAGTTGGCAACAGGCCCGCGAGGGCGCCTACCTGTTGCGGAGTAATCTGCCGCCGGAAAAGCCGGAAGCACTGTGGAAAAGTTACATTCAGCTCACGGAAGCGGAAGCGGCGTTTCGGGTGTTGAAGAGTCCGCTGTCGATCCGGCCCATCTTCCACCAACTGGAGCGGCGGGCCAAAGCCCACATCCTGGTGGCGTTTCTCGGCTATGCCCTCTGGGTCACGCTGAAACACTTGTTGCGAAGGAAAGGCTCGACCCTCTCGCCGAGCAAGGCGCTGGCGTTGCTCGCTACCCTGGTCAGTGCCGACATTGTGCTGCCCACGACCGACGGGCGGGAAATCCGGCTGCGCCGCGTCACCACGCCCGACGCCAAACAGAAAGAACTCCTTGACCAACTCGGGATCACGGTGCCGGACCGCCTCAGCTTTGATCGCCAATGTAGTGTAGACTTGGCAACAGCCTGAACTGATTCCACTCTACTTAGCTAATTTTTCGATGCTCTCGTGACGAACTTGGGCTAGGGCTTGACTCGATCAGCCTGCTCAAGGAAGGATCTCATGAGGAATGCATTATTCACCGTTAGTTTACTCGTACTCGGATTGACTGGGGCATTGTCCCAGCAAGCGCCCAGGCCGACATATCAAAATGAGAAAGCACCTATTCCCGAGCGTGTCCGAGACTTGCTCGGAAGAATGACTCTTGAAGAGAAAGTTGCCCAGTTGCAATCCGGTGTAAATATGCCGTCCTTTGGTCCGCTGGCTTCAGGCCTCTTTAACAAGGACCAACTCAACGAGGCGGTGGCGAAGCAAACACTCGGCAAGGGCCTTGGCACCTACGCCTTCCTCGACGAGTTTATGAGCATGAACCCAAGGGGACCACGGGAAGGCGCGGAGAGGCGGAATCTGCTTCAAACGTGGGTCATGAAGAACACCCGACTCGGGATTCCGATTATGTTTCACGGGGAAGCGCTGCACGGGTCGGCCGTGAAGGGGGCAACTTCCTTCCCGCAGGCCGTTGCACTCGGCAGCACCTGGGATCCGGACCTACTGAAGGAGATGTTTACCACCATTGCGCAGGAAGTTCGGGCCACCGGGAATTCGTTAGTTCTTGCTCCTGTGCTCGACTTGAGCCGCGATCCACGCTATGGACGAGTTGAGGAGATGTATTCCGAAGATCCATATCTTGTGGGTCAGTTAGGTGTGGCCGCGGTTCGCGGGCTTCAGGGCGACGCGAACGTTTTAGATCAGGAACATGTGTTCGCCACGGCGAAACACTTTGTGCACGGCCAGCCCGAGAACGGAACCAACGTCGGGCCGAACGACTTTTCGGAGCGCACCATGCGCTCGGTGTTTCTCTATCCTTTCCAACAGGTGGTTGAGAAGGCCAATATTGAAGCTGTAATGCCCTCTTACAACGAAAACAACGGCGGTATTCCATCGCACGAGAATCCTTGGCTCCTGAAGCAGATTCTTCGAAAGGAATGGGGGTTCACGGGCCTGACTGTCTCAGACTACTTCGCCGTGGAACAGCTCAATACTCTGCAGCATGTCGCAGTCGACAAGCCGGCTGCCGGCGTGCTGGCATTCAACTCCGGCTTAGACATGGAGTTGCCATCCCCATCAGGCTATGCAGACCTTGCAACTGCGGTTCGAGCGGGCAAGGTATACACAACAGACCTCGACCAGGCGGTTGCGCGCATTCTGACAGCCAAATTCAGGGTCGGCCTATTCGAACATCCGTATTCTGACCCGGAACGTGCCGCGGAGGTCGTTGGCAGCAAGAAGCATGGAGAGCTTGCACGCAAAGTTGCGGATGAGGCTATTGTGCTGCTGAAGAATTCGGACAACACCCTTCCGCTCGATCCCGACAAGATCAAGACTCTGGCCGTGATCGGTCCCAACGCAACGAAAAAGCGCCTTGGCACCTACAGCAGCACTCCGCCGTACTACGTCACCGTGCTTGATGGCATCCGCAATCGGGTTGGGAGCGGCACCAAGGTCGTATATGCAGAGGGGCTGCAGAATCTCCGAGCCCGACAGTGCGCCGAACTTGAACGCCATCTTCGCCTATAAAGCCCCCAGCGAAGAAGCAGATCGCAAGCTAATCAAAGAAGCTGTCGATACAGCCAATTCAGCCGATGGCATCATTCTCGTGCTGGGTGGGAACGAGAACGTCTCGCGCGAGTCGATCGGAGACATGGGGCCCACAATGGCGCCATCGTACGGCGATTCCGACACGCTGGAACTTCCGGGCCGCCAGAACGAACTGGTGAGTGAAATCGTCAAGTCAGGAAAACCAGTCGTAGCAGTCATGCTGAACGGAAGACCCTATTCGATCGAGAAGCTCGTGCTGCAGGTTCCTGCGATTGTGGAAGGCTGGTATCTGGGCCAGGAGACAGGCAATGCCATAGCCGATGTCTTGTTCGGCGGCGTCAATCCGTCAGGGCACCTTCCCGTGACAATTGCGCGTAACGTCGGGCAATTACCGATGTACTACTACAAAACACCTGCGGCCCGACGCGGGTATGTATTCGACGAAAACACGCCGCTGTTCCCCTTCGGATTTGGCCTCAGCTATACGACCTTCAGCTTTGGCAAACCGACTGTTGACCGCGAAAAGCTCTCCGTCAAAGAGAGGGCTAAGGTCTCTGTCCTCGTAACCAATACCGGTTCGCGTGCGGGAGACGAAGTTGTTCAAATGTATATCCATCATCGGGTTAGCAGCGTTGTTCAACCTTTGATCGCCTTGCGTGGTTTCAAGCGGATTCATATTGATGCCGGCGAATCTGCAACTGTCACGTTTGAGGTGGGTACAGAGGAATTGTCAATTCTTGATGCACAGATGAAGCGAACGGTGGAGCCTGGGAAAGTGGAGGTTCTTGTGGGCGCCAATTCCGCTGAAACATCGACGGTAGTGCTCACAGTCGTGCCGTGACCGAGACAAAGCCGTAATACGAGATCGCAGACAAATGGGTGCAGAACCTAGAGAAAACTGTCACATTTCTGCGTCGAGATGCATCTTTTCCCTGGGTCGTCCCAGATTTTTCTCTAGCGGTCAGGCGACCAAACGTTCATGGCTAGGAGCCCGTCGGAGATAGGGCTCTAAAATCTTACCCTTTGACGACTCTCGGTCGCCGAGAGTCGGATGTTGGGCCTTTGGCCCCGGCCAAGTCGATGGGAAAAGGACCACGCCGAGTTGGGTCAGGTCTTGCAGGCACTCTGAGGGCTCCATCCGAAGCGGAAGAGCTTCAGCAGGTTGTGCGTGGCACAGATCATCTGCCATTCCGCCTGCACTTTCCCCAGTCCGCGCAGCAGGAATCTGCGAAACCCGCGCGCCTCTTTGATCTGTCCAAAAACCGGTTCCACCACCGCCTTGCGCAGTTTATAAACCGCCTGTCCTTCCGCCGTGCGCAGCTTGTGCCGCATCTGCTCAGCCACACTGGCCCCAGAGGGCGGAGGCCCGGTCGTGGCGGGGGGGGTCTCGCTGTGCTTCTGCCGGTCCGGCGCTACGAATAGATCGATCTCCCCCAACTGCGCGATCGGTGACGTTGGCTTCACTGAAATAACCGTTGTCCGCCGTCGCTTGCCGCGGCGGGTGCCCCATCTGCGCTTTCACTTGGTTCAGCACCGGGACCAACGGTTTCTTGTCGTTGGCCTCCTGCGTCACCACCGCCCCCACGATCACTTGCGCGTGGCTGTCCACCGCCGCCTGGGCGTTATAGGCTTGCACAAACTCTTTCGTCGCTCCGTCCTTCATGATTCGCGATTCCGGGTCGGTAAAATTCCGTTGCGCTTCGGGCTCCGGCTTCGCCTCTTGCGGGTCCGGGGCTTGCGGCGGTCGCCCCCCCAACTTCCGTCCCCGTTCGCGCTCCTGCTTCTCCCGCTCCTGCAATTGCCACCCGACCTCCGCCGGCTTCTTTTCCGCCACCTCTTTCGCCTCTTGTTCCAGCGCCGCCTTCGCCTCCCGAATCTTCTCTAAC
Source organism: uncultured Acidobacteriota bacterium (assembly GCA_963810005.1). GTDB lineage: Bacteria > Acidobacteriota > Terriglobia > UBA7540 > UBA7540 > Bog-366. Next base: position 223,655 of record CAWELY010000011.1, on the reverse strand, counting down.
CGGCTCTCCCGCCGCGCCAGTTCTTTCGGCAATTCGTCGCCGCGCTTACCCTTCCCGTATTTCCCGTCTTCCTCCGCGTCCACCCGCGCCGCCTCCGCCAGCAGCGCCTGCACTTCCGCGGCTAATTCCTTTTCCGCCTTCTCCATCCGCTCGTAGCTCATCGCCTTGTGCTTCGAGGCGTTGGCCTTGATCTTCGTCCCGTCCAGCGCCACGTGCCCCAGCTTCACCAGTCCCGCCCGCTGGCACAACTGCAAGACCTGCACGAACAACTGCGCCAAGGCCGTCAACTGCTCCTGCCGGAATGCCGCGATCGTGTCGTGATCCGGATGCTGATCCGCCCCCAGGTAGCGGAACGCCACGTCCTCGTACGTCGCCCGCTCGATCCGCCGCGAACTCGCCACCCCACGGCAGTAGCCGTAAATCAGCACCCGCACCATCATCCGCGGATCGTATGCCGACAGCCCTCCCCCCTCCCCCTCTTCGTATTTCGCGTAGATCGCCGCAAGGTCCAAAGCCTCCACCACCTCCGCCACAAACCGCGCCAGGTGGCCCTCCGGCAGCCAATCCTGCAGCGAGGGAGAAAGCAAGTACGTTTGATTCAAATCGCAACTCCTGAACCTTGTTCCCATAACCTCATCTTACAACCCTTACTCATCCTGTCAATAAGAACAACCCTCTGGCGCGGAACAATCCGCAGCCTTTCCCGGGTAGGAATCAAAATCTATCTCCGACAGGCTCCTAGGAGTTCACGTTGAAAGTTCGAAATGAGGTCATCGTTGTCACAGGCGCGGGGAGCGGAATTGGACGTGAGCTAACGCTTCACCTCCTCTCGAAAGGCGCATCAATTGCCGGGGTCGACGTGAACCCGGCCGCCCTTGAAAAAACCTCATCCTTCGCCGGCCGGTTGCGCACCCAGCTAGTATTACTATGTTAAGTTTCCTTTGCCTTTCTCCTCCAGAAGGCATAGCATGGGCGCATGAAGCCCCTTGCCTGGAACGCCAAGCTTTGGAAAGAAAGCGTGACGCAGTTGCATGAGTTTCTGCGTCCCCTGATTGCCGGGCTGGGCCGAAGTGAGCGGCGGGTGGCGGCGACGCGATACGTGGAAGGGCTGCTGATGCCGGGGCAGCGCAAATCGATCATCCCTATGGCGGAGCGGCTGGGCGTGGACTCGCAAAGTCTGCAACAGTTCGTTACCGACAGCCCCTGGAGCGAGGAAGGGTTGTGGCGGGCGATCCGCCAGGAGATCATTCCTCACTTGGAACCGCTGGAGGCTTGGGTGGTGGACGAGACCGGCTGGGTCAAGCAGGGCTCCCACTCGGTGGGAGTCGCGCATCAATATTGTGGGGCGGTGGGCAAGCAGGCCAACTGCCAAGTGAGTGTGGAAGTGGTGGTGAGCGACGGGGGGATCGCCGCGCCGGTGGGCGGGCGGCTGTACCTTCCCGAGAGCTGGACCGAGGACCGGGAACGCTGCCTGGCTGCGGGAATCCCGGCGGAAGTGGAGTTTGCCACCAAGCCGGCGCTGGCGCTGGAGATGCTTCGCCAAGCGCAGGACGACGGCGTCCCTCCGGCGCCGGTCTTGGGGGATAGCGCCTACGGCAACAACGCGGAATTTCGCGCCGGGGTGCGCGCCTTGGACCTGGAATTTTTTCTGCAAGTCGATGGGCACGCCCTCAAGGGATGGGATCACAAGGTGGGAACGGAAGTAAAGCAGGTCCGGCGGCATGTCTGTGCGGGAGAACCTCCCGCCGCCACCTTGGCGGAGTTGACCTGCAGAATCCCGGAGCACGAGTGGAAGGAGTGCGGTTGGGTGACGGCGGGCGGGCAACCCCGGCGCACGCGACTGGCTTGGCGCCAGGTTTTTCTGCAACCCGACTTGCGCCACGCGGGGGGCAAACTGGAAAAAGTCTGGCGGGTGGTAGACTGGCCGGCGGGGGACCCCGAACCCTATCACTATTACTTGGCCCATCTCCACCGCCCGCCCACCCAAGCCCGCTGCCTGAAACTGAGCCGTTCCCGCGGGCACATCGAACAATACTTTCAGCGCTCCAAGGCGGACTTGGGTTTGGACCACTTCGAAGGCCGTTCTTGGCGAGGCTTTCATCATCATCTGGTGCTTTCCGCCGTGGCTTACCTATTTATCCTAATCGTCTACTTACGTCGTAAAAAAAACTTTTGGTGCGACGTGGGAAGGGATTCTTCACGCGATCCAGCCCTGGCGGGTGAGAAGGTAAGTCTGCAGAAGTTATTGAAAACAAGTATAGAAAAAATGTCAGTTTTCAGCCCTGAGCAGAATTTATTGAAAACACAACTAGTTACAATTTTTCCTCAGGGTAGTTTGATGAAAACAAAGGGATTAAGACACCCCCGCAGAGCGGGGGGTTGATGAGTGGGGCCGCCTCAAAGGCGGTCACCCGTTAGTTGAGGCGTCGCGTTGAAGCGCGCCTTGGTTATGGATTCAGAACTGTCCGCCGTTCCCATCCGCTTCTTCCTGTTCGCGGATGTATTGGCGGACTTGCTCCAACTCGAACCCGACCGTGGATACGGCGTAACCACGGGCCCAGAAATGCTCGCCCGTGAAATTTCGCTCCTTGCCTCACATTCCGGCTACAGCGATCGCGCTCTTTCCTTTCAGAAACCCGATCACCGAAGCCACCGGGGGCTTTGGGGGAATCGCGATACACATATGGACACGGTCCGGCATCAAATGTCCATCCAAAATCCGGCACTCTTTCTGCCGGGCCAAAGCGTGGAAGATTTCTCCCAAGGGTCGGCGGGGCTTTCCGAACAACACCTTGCGCCGTCGCTTGGGCCCGAACCCGACATGGTATTTGCAGTCCCATCGTGAAGGGGATAGGCTCTGATAAAGGTCTGACACGACATCCTCCTTTGGGATGGGTTCTCATCAAGCCACCTCGGAGGAGGATGTTACTCTCTTCAACGGTCAAACCTCTTCGAGTCTCACTTGTCGAACCAGTGGCTTACCTCAAAGACAATTATTGAAAATACAAATGATGAGTGATCAGTGGCGAGTGACGAATGGCGAGTGAAGAAAAACAGAGGTCCGATGTTCAAGGCACATGATCGCAAATCAGTGCTGTCCCATTACAAGTCGAACAGGCTCAACTGGATACCTGGATCGACATCGGTAGATTGATCGTTGAAATTGGAAAACCCCTCTAAAATTGGGGTTTTTTCGAAAATCGTGACGCTGAGAATTTCGAGAATTTGATAGAGACTCATATCCAGCCCGAGTTGTTTTTTGGCAATGGCGACCAGGACGTAGGCCGCCAGGGCGACCCACACTTGCGTCTTCACGGCGTTCTCGGAGGTGCCGTAGAAAGCCTTGATCCGGAGGTGCTGTTTGATCCAGCGAAAGAACAATTCCACCTGCCAACGTACCCGATAGAGTTGGGCGATGAGCAAGGGAAGCAGGGAAAAATTGTTGGTCAGGAAGGTGAGCCGGGACTCCTTCTCGGCGTCGAAGTACACGATGCGGCGCAAGGTGTCGGGATAGCGTTGCGCCGTGCGGATGCCGGTGAGGCGAATGATTTGGTCGCAGCGCACGCCACTGGAGCGATCGACCGGGCGCGAGGTGCGCAGGTAGAACTGCAAGTTCTTTTTGGCGCGGGTGACGAAAAAGGCGCAAGCTTGCGTGAACAGATGGAGACGCGCGAAGTCCACATAACCGCGGTCGAGCAAGTAAAACGCTCCCGGTTCCAGCAGCAGTTCGTCGAGGAGGTTGACATCGTGGACCTGCCCGCCGGTCACATAAACACTGGTCGGAATGCTGCCGCGCACGTCCAACAGGGTATGCAGTTTGACCGCACTTTTGTGCCGGCGAAATTTTCCCCAGGGAAACAGCGAGAGGCACAAATCGATGGTGGTGGAGTCGAAGGCATACACGGTCTCGGACAAGTCCACGCCGAAAGATTCGTCGCGGTAAAGATCGCGCGCGAAGTGAATCAACACTTGCGCGAAGTCGCGGTAAATGCGCCAGTCGCGAACCTCGTTGGCATGGGCCAGCGTGTTGCGAGAAACTTGTCCCCGAAAACCCATATGGTAAAGTTTGGATTGCTGGGCGCGCAGACAAGCTTCGATATCGCGCAAGCTGCGGCGATAAGTGAGTTGAGCGAACAGCAAGCAGAGGAACTGATCCCAACAAGAGAAATCCTTGACGTAACGATTGCCCTGGTAGCGATCGACGCAAATCTCGAACTGGTAGGTCGGGAGGAAATCCAAAAGCTGCGAGAAAACGCTGCGGCCAAGATTCATCTGCTGCCTCCGGCATGGGCTGGAAAACAACAGAATGATGCCAAAAGAGGCGCAGAAAATTGAAATCGAAAAATAACATCCCGACCCCTTACTTCGTTTCGATCATGCAGTTACGGCGAAGTGCCCCAACTTTCTTGGGACAGCACTGAAATCGGATTGATGTTCTTTGGGTTATGTTAGTACGCTCGTGTAATCTCGGCCAAATGCCTTTGCACGTAGCAGCGATAAAAGGTTACAGAGACTTGGTGGAATTGCTGCTGGCCGACAAGGCCAACGTCAATGCCAAGAACAACGACGGCGCGACCCCTTTGCACCTGGCGGTGATGGCCATGGAGGGACTACGCGGCCAAGTCGCCTCGGCCTTAATCGCACCGGTTCTTAGTCGAACCTCGGAGGTGGTGGAATTGCTACGCCAACACGGCAGCCACGAATAAGCTTCGGGGTATAAGCGGCTCAGCCCAGCAGCAACCAGCGCCGGTTTAGTTTCTCATAAATAGTAACGTTGGAGACAAACGCGCAAGCCCCTAAAAGCAATCGATTGCACGTCTCATAAATTTGTCTCCAAAGTCAGGCCGAATCCGCCTCTACCACGCGGAGTTACACGCGAGCTCGCCACTGAAATAGTGTGATTCGAAAACGCGTACGTTCCGCATTCCGAAAGAAGCTATTCGTCTGGGAGACTGTTTTCTTCCACGTGCGGACGGCTTTGCCCAGCCAGATCGTATTTCATGGCACACCGAACCGGTGTTCCGGAAAATAACTGTCGCGGTAGGGACGGTCATTGCTGGCCGCCCCCCGCGCAGATCCGTACGAGCGCTTCAACGCATACGGCTCTTACCTTGGATGACTGGCGGCGAAGCGTGCTTCAGGATAAGGGTGCAGCACACGAGGCGGGGGAATCCAGCGGTTCAGAAGTGGCGTTAGCCGGGCCCAGGACATGCGCCCACGTTGGCTCCGACGAACTAAGATGGTCCGCCAGATCCGTCGCAACCGATGCCCAAAGGTGTACAGCCGCTCGAGATTTCCCGGAATCGCGTGGTATTGGTAGTAACCAAGGACGGCCTTACGCAGCCATGCACCGACTAGCGCCAGCGGTTGATGCCTCTGACGACGAAGCTCCGCCTTTAATGCGCGAAGTTTCGCCACCATCCGCTTCTTGGCTGTTTTCCGCCAAACGGTGAAGCCCCCAGTCTTCCAAAGCTTGCCGCAGTAGTGCGTAAAGCCCAGGAAGGTGAACGTCTCTGGCTTTCTCTCCCCACGTTGTTTCCGGTCCCGGGCGGCGCACCGCCCGAACTCGATCAACCGTGTCTTGTCCGCATGGAGTTCCAAACCGAACTTCGCCAGCCGCTCCTGAAATGCTTGCAGGAACCGCTCGGCCTCCGCTCGGCTCTGGAAACCCACCACAAGATCGTCGGCGTAGCGGACGACTACGACGTCCCCTTGCGCCACATTCTTGCGCCACGCTTCCACCCACAGGTCGAAAACATAGTGCAGGTACACGTTCGAGAGCAGCGGAGAAACCACCGCCCCTTTCGGAGTACCCACCTTCGTTTCCGACCACTGGCCGTCTTCAGACACCCCCGCCTTCAACCATTTCTGGATCAGGCGAAGAATCCGGCGATCGGCCACGCGGTGCTCGATGAACTTCATCATCCACTCGTGGTTCATGTTGTCATAAAACCCACGGATGTCTGCGTCAAGCACCCAGTTTACCTTCCTGCGGAGAAGGGCCACGCTCAGCGCATCCAGCGCTTGGTGCGGCCCCCCCCGACCGGAACCCATACGAAAAGCCCTGAAAGTCCACCTCGCAAATCTGATTGAGCATGGTCACCACGGCCTGTTGAACAATCTTGTCCTCCACAGCCGCGATGCCCAACGGGCGTTGTCGCCCGTCGGCCTTCGGAATGTAGACTCTTCGTGCGGGCTGTGCCTGGTACGCTCCCCGATGGACCCGACGGTGCAGCTCGGCAAGCCGACCTTCCAGCCCGGTTTCATACTCCTGCCACGTCACGCCATCCACTCCGGGCGCCGCTTTCCGCTGTAAGGCGTGAAAGCTGTCCCGAAGCAACCCGACTCTCAGGTGGTGGGGCAGAGCGGTAAACCGTTCCTGCTTCCTTTTCTTAGCTACTTGCCGCACCCCGTCCAATCCCTGGGACACTCGTTCCCCGCTCTGTGTCGGGCTCGTGTGGGACCGAACGATGTTCTCCTTGGTCCACGCCCTTCCCTCCCCAACCTCCGCAGGGGGTTGCCCCTCTTTGTTCGGCTGGTTCACAGGTAGTACGGCGCGGTCCGACTCCTCCAGAACGTGCAGGTCCGCCGTTTGGCTTGTCGCCTTCGCGGACCGGCCTCGATCCCAGTGGGACCGAGGCAACCTGGAGGCCTCCCGGTTCTCGTGCAGGTTGTTTCTCAGCGTGCACAGGCTCTTAGACTACGCGGAGCCGACTGGCCACTCGCGATTTATCGTGGCCCGCCGTGTTGCCTTCCCCTGAGACAGGATAAGGTCGGCACTCCGATCTCGCGACTTTTCGAAGCTCAATCACCTGGCCCACCGATGCCCTTGTCTACGCTTCGACGATCGCCTCACAGCGATCCCCGCAAGACTCAGGGTCAGGATGTATTCGCTCTCTCCTTTCCTGTAGGGCTCTTGCATCCCCTACAACATGCCGGTTTATCCCGGCGCTCCCTGCCTTGTCGCCAAGGGTTTACCAATAGCTGTCGATAACGCCCTTCCCTCCAGCAATCATCGACGCTGTTCCCAAACGGGGTTCGGGGAAAAAGCCGCGGCGACGGACGCGAAATCGCTCAAGCGCGTAACGGCCTCTCCAGAAAGCCCCAGAACCTGAAACGATGGATTCGGAACGATAAACGCATATCCACGCCAGAATCTAGCACAAGCAGTGGACCAGTTGATGGGTTGGCGACTTCCGGGGCACGATCCACCCGGCGGACCACAACTCCCGCGTTGAATTGTCTTCCACGAAAACAGGTCTCCGTTTCGAGAGAAATAACGCCCGTCTGCTTCCGTTCCTCAGCCCGGTAAATGTGACGGTAGCACGGGACCGCTTAGGTCATTCAGTTCCGGCTGGAGAAGCCACACGTATGCTCACGACCGTCAAGTCCCGCAGGAACCTACGGGTAGTTACGGGCCATCCACGGGACCCAAAACGAGCACGCCCGAGAGGGCTCCTCTGAGCTTGGGCCAATGAGTCAATTAGCTTCAGCTAGTCAATATAGTTACTCAACATAGTTACCTAACAAAACTTGACAACCCTTTTTGCGTATACTAAGGTGCCTCACGCTGGGCCGGGAAGCTAGTGATGCTTCCTTAAGCGAAGCTGTTCAGGAGGACTAATGGATCGCCGGCGATTTCTGGGTACGGCTATCCTGGGTGCAGGAGGAGTCGTTCCATGCATTCCTGGACGCCTATTGCTCACCCCAGTGCTTGAGAGCAGCGACGGCTACATCCGGCATGAGGTTGGTCGTTGGGTCATGGGCACGTCGCTGGTGGAGAAGGTTGTCGCACTCAATAACGGCCGCTTCACGCTGACGTCGTTCAAAAACAAGATTTCCGGTCACGAGTACATCGCGGGCGGTGCAGTATCGAACGAGATTCGCGTGGCGGCAGACGGCCAGGACATCACCGGGGGCGGCGGTGGTTGGGTGTTGGAGGGCGAAGAGTCGCACCGGTTGTCGCAAGGCGAGCTGCAACTCAACTTGAAACTGCGCCACGGAGCGCTGACCGTTACCAAGCATTACGTCGTTTATCCTGGCACCTCGGTAATCCGCGAGTGGCTGAGTATTTCCAACGGCTCCGTGAACCCGGTCCGCCTCCGCAATCCCGGGTTTCTCGAGTGCCGCGTTCTATCTGCAGATGTGGAGAAGCTCGATCTCTTCTACATGACCGGCGGGGGTGCATTCAACGGTTCCCAGTTGCTGAAGCGAGAGAAGGTACACACCACTTATGCACGCACTTTCGACTCGTACGATCCTTCGGACCTTGGGACAACACGGGGTTTGATGTACAGCGCCCACCTGCCGCTGCTTGTGCTGCGTGACGCGGAGGCGAAGGATGGGATAATGGCAGGGTGGGATTACCTGGGCCATTGGACTTTCAAGGCAGGTAACTACGACGGCAGGCCGGTGAATTTCTCCCTGCAGGTGGCGGGCTATACGAGGGAGCTTAAGCCCGGCGAGAGCATTGAGACCCCCAAGGCTTTTACAGGTACTTTCACTGGCGACCTCGACGCCATGGGGAACCTGCTTCTCGATTGGCAGTACCAATACCTATGGGATCTGACTAATCCCGATTATTTCGCTAAAGCCCGGTGGGCGGTAGACTGGCCTTCACCTTGGGCGCCAAACGGCGGAACTCCCAGCAGTGATAATTGGGGAAGACGTCTGGCTCTCGACCTTCGCTATGTGGACCTGATGCGGGAAACAGGCGGTGACATTTTATGGGACGACGCCGGATGGTATGTCAAGTGGGGAAGTTGGAGCGGCCCAGACTGGCGGCTGACTACTGAATTCCTGGCAAAGCACAACATGAAGTGGGCGCTCTGGTTTCCCACCTATTTCGCCACTCCCGATTCCAAAGTTGGGCAGCACCACCCGGATTGGTTGATTCCAGGAGGTGATGTCTTCGAGCAGTCCATTAAGATTACGGCCGACTGGCAGCGTCAGATGCTCGACAAAAGTGTGGAAGACTGGGGTGATTACCAGTGGCGCTTTGACGGTCCGGAGGGGACCAGTGCCACCGACACGGCGTACCTTGACTCTGACCAAAACTTTCGTGGTCTCGCGCAAGGTTTCAAGGAAGCCCACAAGTCATGCGGCATCGACGCCTGTGCAGGGGGCGGTCGTTGGATCAGCTATGATATGGCGCGCCTGGCCGACTCGGGAGAATTAACCGATGGCGGCGTGGGGCCCTACAGTGCTTACTACGCGTCGCTGCTGGTGCCCCCGGACAAGGTCCACAACGTGGTCGATTTCGACCACACCTTCTATAAGGCGGCGAGCGATCGCACCCACCTCTGCCTGGACCCCTGCTGGTATCGCGATCCGGGCGACGGTCCCGACCTTGAGGCAATACGCCAGGATTGGGACATTTACCACTACCTCGTGGCACAAGGTGTAGCCGGCCGCTGGGGTCACGTCTTCCGTCCCGCGGTAGAGAATGACGATCCGGTGTGGTACTTCCAGCGGATGGACCGCGCCGGCGCCAAGGGCATCATTATCACCAAGCACGCCAAGCTTGGTCCCGCCTACTACATCATCTCGAGGCCCAAAGAACGTACTGAGCAAGACTCCTATTACGGTACGCGCGGGGATATGTGCAAGTTGACTACTAGCGAGGTGGCGAGGCTTGATTGCGGGATCTACGAGGACCTGGTGGATCATGAGTATCGCTTCTACGGCACTCCGGGCGAATCCTACGGTCCGCTGAATTTCAAGTACGCGGGTGCCGGCGAGTCGAAGTCGTATGTCACCGCCGTCAGCAGGCCTGGCAGTCAGCCGAAAGTGGACGGGAAATTCTTTGGCATGGCGATTCAGGCTGGAAGCGAGCCTGTCGCCATCACCCATCTGGGACAATACGCCAATGGGAACGCGGCAGGGGTCTATACTTTGATGGTGGTTCGTGCCGAGGACGGAAACGTCCTGGCCTCGGCGGAACTTGATACCGGCAAGGGCTATGTGGACGCGATGGGATTCAAGTATGCGGCGCTCGAGACCCCGCTGCACCTTGATCCGGCACCGGGCCAATGCGTCGTGATCAAGCCGCGCGGCCTCCAGCCGGAGGCGCAGTACGATGTGCGGTGCGCGAAGGCGAGTTACCGGGCGATCAGATCAGGTAGAGAGCTGATCGAGGCGGGCATCAAACTGGGGACGATCGAGCCGGGAGAGTTGATCTTCCTAAACCTGCCCAATCACCCTGGTTCCGGCACCGATAAGACGCCGCCCAGCGCTCCGGCGCGGGTCACCAAGCGGGTGGGGACGAATCTCGGCATACAAGGAGTCGAGGTTGCTTGGACGGCCGCGAGTGACAACAACTGGCTGTCGTACTACGAAGTTCTGCGAGACGGAGCGGTGATCGGCAAGGCTGCCAAAGGCACCTTCTTCTTTGACTGCAAGGGCACTCCGAGGAAAAACCTGGAGGCTCGCTACGAGGTTCGCAGCGTGGACGGCGACAGGAACCGGAGCGGGTTGGTGGCGGCTGAGCTAGTAGCCGGTGATCCGGAAAGCTACACGGCGCTCGGGGGTTTTGGTCCAACCCAGGGCTCCGAGCAATGGAGATATGAGGAGTCGGTTGAAGGTGGGGGATTCCGCGAACTGCGGTGGGACAACGGAGGGTACGAGGGGCGCTGGGTAGGTTCAGGCCTGGCGACGATCGGCCGGATCTGGATGCAGCCGGGTGCCCAGTCGGATGTCTCGCGCACATTCATCGCACCGACCAATGGATCCCTGACGATTTCCGGGTCCATCCGCAAGGATCCCAGCGCCGAAAACGGGCACCTGATCCGCGCGTGCATCCGGCATAACGACCGGCAGGTATGGCCGGCCGCTGGCTGGGCCGAAGTCCTGCCCGATTACTCGAAGACAATCGACTGCTGCCTGGAGAGTCTATCAGTGTTGGCAGGCGACTCCGTGCGATTTGTCCTGGAACATTCGGGTCATATTGTGCCGGATCCCGTGATCTGGAATCCAACTGTTGTGGTGAGTCGGCGAATGTAGGGAGCCCGCCTCAGAAACATTTCGACTCTATCGGGAAGTCGGCGAGGTATCGCACCTAGATGACTCGAACACGTAACGGCCCCTCCGAAAGAGCGTGCCCCGCACTTGTCGTCATGATTCAGAAGGCCGTGGAACCTGGAATGATGGATTAGGCTTTCCAAAAGGCAAGAATCATGCAGGGCTAGCAGTTCGTGGTGAGTGTCGGGATAAACCGGCGTCGAGTAGTGAATGAAAGAGTCATAGAGGAAAAGTTTAGCGAGCCATCGATGGTGCTCGCGGGCGAATCGGTGGCGCAGTTTACGCGTCCTGGACTGGTCAAGAACATGATGAGTGCCGCTGGGAAAGAAAGACCATAAAATGGAACAGTGGCGCTCAATTCACGATTTCGGGGTGATAATGTCGCCGCTAGAAGATCGCCGATGGCTGTCGGCCGGTCATGGCGGGTCAAACAGAACCGTCCGGCACTAAATTCTCGCGGCATATCCATAACGATCGTGGTAGGGTTAGAGGACACGGAATTTGCGATTCCCCACAAGACTGCCATGAAAAAGGTCATGATCCTTTCCCCGAGCGATGCGGTAGCCCAGATTCCTGATGGGGCGACCGTCGCCATTTCCGGCTTTGTCGGTTGTGCTCATCCGGAAGAGTTGACGATGGCTCTCGAAGTGTACTTCGCACAAGAGGGCAGGCCCCGCAATCTAACCCTGGTTTACGCCGCCGGGCAGGGGGACGGCGAGACGCGCGGCCTGAATCACCTGGCCTCGGAAGGAATGCTACGGCGAGTGATTGGTGGTCACTGGAACCTGACTCCCAAGCTCGGCCAACTGGCGTTGGCAAATAAAATCGAAGCTTACACTTTTCCGCAAGGTGTGATCAGTCGTCTCTTCCGGGAAATTGCGGCCGGAAGCCCAGGGGTCATCAGCCATGTCGGGCTAGGGACCGCTGTTGACCCACGCCAAGGCGGCGGCAAGCTGAACCGCCGTACGAGTGAAGACCTGGTGCGACTCATTGAGCTAGAAGGAAAAGAATGGCTTTGGTATAAGGCTTTCCCCGTTCACATAGCCCTTTTGCGGGGTACTGCCAGCGACTCTTTTGGTAACATCTCGTTCGAAGGGGAAGCGGTGGTCGGGGACGTTCTTTCGATCGCCCAAGCCGCCCGGAACTCCGGTGGCATGACGTTTGTGCAGGTGGCCCGGTTGGTGGAGGATTTTTCCCGTGACCCAAAAACCATCATTGTCCCGGGCATTTTCGTGGATGGCGTGGTTCTCGCGCGCAAGGAAAACCACATGCAGACATTCGCCGAGCAATTCAATCCCGCCTATATCACCGCTGGCAATATTATGGGGGTTGAGGTCCCTTCTCTCGAGGAGGGTCCCAGACGTTACGTTGCCGCGCGTGCCCTGATGGAATGCCAAATCGGCGACGTGATCAACTTGGGGATTGGGATACCGGAGGGCGTGGCGGGAATGGCCAAGGAAGAGAACCGGTTGGACCAATTCACTTTAACCGTGGAGGCCGGCGCAGTCGGCGGTATTCCTGCTGGCGGGCTGAGCTTCGGAGCTTCTGCATATCCCTCGGCGATTATTGCCCAGCCGTATATGTTTGATTTCTATGATGGTGGAGGTCTGGATGTTGCCATTCTGGGAATGGCGGAGTGTGACGCACAGGGGAATGTAAACGTCAGCAAGTTCGGGGGGCGGATCGCAGGCATCGGCGGCTTCATGAACATCTCCCAGACGGCGCAGAAGGTCGTGCTTGTGGGCACTTTTACGGCCGGCGGGCTGAAAACATCTTTTGCCGACGGCAAACTGAGCGTTGTCGCTGAGGGTAGAACCTGGAAGTTTGTAAAGATGGTTGAACATTTGACGTTTAGTGCTTCCCAGGCGCGGCTTAGGGGCACGAAGGTTCTTTATGTCACCGAACGAGCGGTTTTTGTCCTGGGCCCTTCGGGGCTCGAACTGACTGAGATTGCGCCCGGGATGGACCTGGAGCGAGACATCTTGGCCCACATGGACTTCCGGCCGGTGATCGCCGCCCCCTGAAGGTCATGCCGGCAGAGGTTTTTCTTCCCCGGCAAGCCCGGCCAGGGCAGCAGCGGGATGGCCAGGCAACTTCAAATGCGTAGCGGACCGTGGGGGGCGCCGGCCAGGATGGGGGGCTTTTGGCGGCGCGTCTCATGTCTGGTTAAAGGCCGGCACGCTTATCGATTTGGGAGGACAGACATGAATCTGGAAGGTCGGGTCTGTGCTGTTACCGGCGCGGGGCGGGGGATTGGCCGGGAGATCGCCTTTGATTTTGCCCGCCAAGGGGCCAAGGTCTACGTCTGCGACGTCGACGAGGACAAGCTGGTCGGCGCCCGTCAAGTGAGGGAAAAGGCGGGCTGGAACCTAGCCTTTGCCGTGTGCGACGTCAGCGACGAAGGCTCGGTCATGAATTGGTTCGAGTCCATCCGGCGCGCCGAAAACCGGTTGGATGTCTTGGTGAATAATGCGGGCGTTGCGCGAGACGGACTCTTGGTGAGGGTAAAGGATGGTGAAGTCGTTCGTATGCCCCTGGGGGAATTCGAGGAGGTCATAGCCGTCAACTTGCGAGGCACTTTCCTGTGTGCACGAGAGGCGGCGGCAATCATGGCGCGGGGCGGCGGAGGAGTGATAATCAACATCTCCTCCGTTTCGCGCGTAGGTAATTTCGGCCAGACGAATTATTCGGCGGCCAAAGCGGGCGTTGATGCCATGACCGTAACCTGGAGCAAGGAGTTGGCAAGATACAAAATCCGTGTGGCGGCCGTCGCACCCGGTTATACCCGTACAGAGATGGTGGCGGCTGTCAGCCCGACTGTGCTGGAGAAGATTGTCGCCCAAGTCCCGCTGCGTCGGCTGGGAGAGGTGGCAGAGATCTCAAGTGCCGTCCGCTTCATCATCGAAAACGATTTTGTGACCGGAAGGATATTGGAAATTGACGGGGGACTGCGAATTTAATTGCCCTGCGAGTTTCCCGCGCACCCAGGGCTACTATCCGAGTCGGGGGATAGTGCTTTACTCGCCGGCAAATATTGTTTTTGTAGAGGGCGAAAGCAGCCTCCGCACAACCAAAACAGGATATGGCCTGAAATACGCCCTTTGCGGATGCCACAGCGATGCATCGTGCATGACAATGGGAAAATACCCTTCCCACAATCCTGGCTTCAGACAATGTCCCAAGGCTTGCGCGAGGGCCGATCCATCATCTTGGAAGCCTCGTTGTCACCAACGATCTTTTCGTTCACCGGATCCCACTTGATTCTCCTTCCCGTTCGGACGGCGATATTGGAAAGATGGCTGATCAAGTCGGATCTCACGGCGGAGTCGATCGGGCTGGAGGGATCGGCTTGCTTCCTGATGGCATCCAGGAAATTCCGGGCGTGACCGGTTTCCATAGTGGAAAATCCGCTCGGTTGTCCGAAGCCGGCTGCCAGGGATGCTGGTTCGGACTTGATTTCCTTGCGGCTGATCATGATCCACCCGTCGGCCCCCACGAACTTCGTCGAGTCCGGTCCGGTCCTGAAGGTCATGGTCATGCCGTTCTGATATTTGCCGCGGACCTCCCAATTCATGACCGTGTTGTACAAACCTTCCGCCGGGATCAGTCCGGTTCCTTCATATTCCACGGGAACCATGGGTGTGGGGAGTCCCCAGTCCAGCACGTCGAGGGGATGGGCGCCCCACCCGCCAAGGAAGCCGATACTGTAATCATAAATATGGTAGTGGCCCGGGCGCAGGCAACGGTCGTCGTTATAAGGCCGTTCCGGGGCAGGTCCCTGCCACATCTCGTAGTCGAATCCGTCGGGCACCGGCATCGCGGCGGTCGAACCTCCCGGCGCTCCCGTGGGCGATATAACCTCCACCTCTCGGATGTTGCCGATGCGTCCGCTTCGAACCAACTCGCAACCGAAGCGCACGTGCAGCCCATCCCTTTGCTGCGTGCCGTACTGGAACACTCGTTTCGTCTGCTGGATAACTGATCGGGCCAGGAAATCCTGCTGGATCGAAGGGCTCAACGGCTTCTCCACGTAGACGTCTTTGCCCGCGCGCGCCGCGGCGACCAGGATCGGCACGTGCCAGTGATCCGGTGTGGCAATGCATACGGCATCGATGTCCGCTCGGCGCAGCAGGTCGCGGAAATCCGCAATCCTAGTCACACCCTTGTATGTCGCCGAGCCGGATTTCCTCGCATAGAAGTCGTCGATCTGTTTTGCGCGCTGTTCGCGGCGGTCGCGGAATGTATCGCAAACCGCCACGCATTGGCAATCGTCCTGCTGCAGGAAGTTCTTGATCAGTCCATCGCCCCCGCGAATGCCCGTCCCGATGAAGCCCACGGTGATGCGGTCGCTTGCGGCTGCCGTATGGGCATTCCCGAGAGCGGCTGTGGTGATTACATAAGGCGCCGATCCGGCGACAGCTTTTATAAAGCTTCGGCGATTCATTGACTCCTCCTCACGCCCGCGGCGAATTCGGTACAGATCGCGAGTCATGGCCAAAGGAGTTTATCATGCCACTTGGCGTCTTAAAGAGGTATAACGCGCTCGGAAACCAGGATGATTGGGTTCTTCCAGGGATTCGGCCCGATAACGCCCTTTCCCAGCTTGATTCGCTTGATCTTCCTCTGCATTCTGCGCTTCCCGAATGCCACCCGTGGTCGGTTTCCGGCCAAGGGTCCGCTAGCTCCACCAAGTATGGGTCCAGGGGAAAAAGCCTGGAAGGTTGTGCATCACTCCCCTCCAGAATTCCAACCGCGGGCTCTCGCCCGCAAGGGACCCGGACGAACCCACGGAGCCGGGGAACCCCGGAGATCTCAGTCCTCTGACCTGGATTCTTCGTCTTACTCCCGCAGGATCGCTTCGATTTTCTGCTGAAGACGCGGCACTTCTTGCTCGATGGCATCCCACACCAGAGGCAGATTTACACCCGAAGTATTCGTGAATCATTTTGTCTCTCATGCCCGCAATTCGCTTCCACGGGATAGTGGAGTGGCGGGCTTTCAGACTTTCCGAGAGATTCTTGACCGCTTCCCCAACCACCTCGAGATTCCGAATCACCGCGTCTTGCGTCCGCGGATCGACCGAAGAAGGCCTGCTTGCCCTGCGCGGTTTACGCGAGAATACGCTCTAACGCGTCTCTTATATGCAGAAGATAAATGCGGTCCTCTTTCACAAGGGTAGCGCCTCCGCATAAATCCGCTCTCGAAGGTAAGGGCTGATCCCTCCCTCCGTAATCACATCCACAGGACAACCAAGCAAACTCCTCTAAGTCTTGCCAGAACCCGACCAAATCCAACAGGTTTCGCCCTTTTTCCATATCCACCAGAAAGTCCAGATCGCTCTCCGGCCCACCTTCGCGCCTGGCCACCGAACCAAAGACACGAATGATCTTCGCTCCGTACCTGGCCGCAAGGTCGAGGTTTTCCTTCCGTCTCGATTCCAGAAGCTCTCTGATTCCCATTCCTGTCCTCCACCAACTCTAGGGAGAAGCTTACTACTACCCAGGTCGGAACCCAATTGACCCCTCCCGGTGGCACCCGGAGCGTGGTCTACTACGCCAAGAGAATCAAGGGGGGCGCCGACCCGGTGACGGCCAACCTTTCGGCGAACTCCGCCTACATTGCGGCGCCGGTGATCACGAGCGCGCCGACGGCGAGCGGGACGGTGGGCAGCGCCTTCTCCATATCAGATCACGGCGACGAATGCGCCGAGCAGTTACGGGGCGATGGGATTGCCGGCGGGGTTAAAGGTGAACAGCGGGACGGGGCTGATCTCGGGGACGTCCACGGCGGCGGGAACCTCGATGGTGACGCTGAGCGCGACTAACGGCGCTGGGACCGGCAACGCCACCCTGACGCTGACCATCACCGTGGCGGCGCCGAGCCTAACCAGCCTGTCGCCAACCTCGTCAGTAGTGGGGTCGGCGGCGCAGACCTTGACCCTGATAGGGACGAACTTTCTTTCCACGTCGACAGTCACCTACAACGGGGTGGGACATGCGGCGATGTTCGTGAGCTCAACGCAGTTGACGATTTCTCTGGCCGCAGCGGACCAAACGACACCGGGGAGTTACGCGGTGGCGGTGACGAACCCGGGACCGGGCGGGGGAGCATCGAATCTGCTGGACTTCACTGTCAGTGGCGGCAGTGGCGGCATGGCCAGTCTTTCTGCCAGTAAGTATCCCCCGGCAAAACCGGGGGCTTTCGTTTGTCAACCGCAAACCTCGATCGCCTCCGTCGCGCGCGGAATGAAAATCGCATCCCGCGGGGGGCGCTACTATGGATCGATCCCGCAGTCGCCGGGACTAATGCGCAGTGGTGGTTTCTTGGGTCTCGGCCGGAACGAGCACCTGCTTCATGTTCTCGGAGGCTTTCCGATCTTTTGCCAAATTGATTTGGTGCGCCCGAGCCAGTTCTTTTCCGCCCTCATCGAACCTTTGCACTCGCATCAGCGCTTTGGCTAACCAGTAGTGGGGCTCCGCTCCGTTTGGCAAGCGGGGCACGGCTTGGCGCAGGAACCTCAGCGCATCCTGATAATCTGCCAAGAAGTACATAAGCCCGCCCCCCCGCCCGCTGGTTATTCAAACCGGGACCAGGGATACGGCGGTCCCCACGACTTTTACCCAGCTGGCGTTCAAACACGTCGAGTCCGTTTATCGAGCCGCAAACGCCAGCGAGAAAATCGTGCTGGACGTCTTTGAGGGAGGCCACCAGTTCCACGGCGAAAAGACATTCCAAATCTTTGACCGCTGGTTATAGATAACGCTAGCCCAGGTCCTGGAGCTCGAGTCGTAGCTCTTCCATAACTTGCTGGCAATTAAGAACCTTTTCAACCAGATCCAGTGGGCGATAGTAGTACTGGTTGGAAGCCTCGTAACCGATGGCGGAATCCTGTCGGCTAATGGCGTACTGGCGCCGCGCCAACCGGATTTCATCTTCCGCGATTTTGATCATGAGCGCGGCAACTCGAGGGCGGTCCTGGGAGTTTGCTGATCCCCACTGGGAGCGCAGGGAGTAGAAGCGAAGCTGATTCGCGACGCTTCGGAAGTGCAGGAGACAAGTCTCGGCGATGCCGAGATCTTTTTGGGCGGCTGCCTGTTTGTGGGCGGGCACACGTCGGAGCGCGTCGCGAAAACTCTCCAGACCTGGCTCCCACATCCTGGCCATTTTCCCGAATTGCTTCTCCACGATCTCCAGAGGGTAGGGCCCGACCCAGGCTTTGTAGTCGTCATAAGGGAACAGCATCATGGAAGCTTTGTAGCCTGTGGGATGGAGGCGCAACGGGTTCGCCGAACCATGCTGGGTGGGAATCGTGTAAATCCCCAAGCCGTAAGGGAACTCTTCGAAGGCCCTGCTGAAAGTCGTCCAAGCCTCCAGGATCGCCGGCGCCGCCTCCTTACCGTACTTCCGCTCGGCGGCGCCACGCAGGGCGCTGTTAAGGTCAGGCGCAGGAGAGAAGTAGAATGCTTTAGCAGCGTCAGAATTGGGCGATGGATAGCCGCCCACGGTCCAAGACAGCATCAGCCCCTGAATGCCTGCCTTCCGCAAGTTTTCGCAGTGCCGGACGATCAAGTTGGGAACCGGGATGTAAGGGACCGCCGAGATTTCCCAGGTGGCGCTCCACTGAACTTTCGCCATGGTAGAGAGACCGCGCTGGCGTGCCAGGCTCCAATGGCGCAGTGCCCGAGGACCAGGGCCGACGACAGATATGGAATACTCTCCAACTTTGGTGTGAAATCCACCCCGATCGACCGGTAGATCCCACTCGCTGACACTGAGCAAAGCCACGTCTTTCGGCAACCTTTCGATGATGCTGGTGGAATCCGCACCGTTGCGGATCCAATCCGTTCCCCAGCCCCAGTCCCAGGCGATGACCTTGGCCTCGCCACTGCTACGACGCACGCCGTCCCGGAAAGTCTGAATCACCTCCGCAATGACTTCCGCCCCGGTCCGCTTCGAGCAGCGCGGGCAATACTGGGCTCGGCCGTGGGAATAGCAGTTGGTCAGGTTCTCCGATGCGGTGATACAAAAGATCCCACCCAGGTCCGGCACATGCGAAAATACGTGCGCCAAGCTCTCCGAGAGCCAGCCACGAACTTCCGGCGAGCTGGTACATAGGGTGAAGTATTCCGGGTCGTGGGCGTCAAAGGTCCCTTTTGTGTCCGGGTGCTTTTCGAAGAATTCTGCAGGCATCGACCGCGGCTCGTTAAGATACAGGTAGATCTTCACGCCGTAGTTCTGCGCGCGTTCCACCAGCTTACTCAGGTTTTTTAGCCGCGTCTCCCATCTATCCCCGAATTCCGGGAAAATCTTCGAGGGCGCCAGCGTTCGCAGCACCGCTTGCAACCACACCCCGTTTACGCCCCCCCGTGCCAGCTTTTCCAGAAACCCTTCCGGAAAAGGATCGATGTCCGCTTCCATCAGGGGGTCCCCGTAAAGGGCAAAGTAAGAATAGACGTAGCGGGGATCCATTTGGGTAGCGCGCTGCACTGAACCCATCGGCAGGTAAGGCCCCTGCCGCTCTTCCATCTGCTCTTGCAGGTAGTAAAGACCCTGCTGAAGCCCCGTCACATCTTGCCCTACCACTCGAATCTGCTCCCGCTCCACGCTGACCTGAAAGCTCCCTGCCCCCTGCCCCATCCCGGCATCAACGCCCACATCCACCACCTGGGCATGGGGCGCGTTCCCCTCTGCCCAATCCACTTCACACCCAAACGCCGATTGCATGTAGCTCCGGAACTCCTCCACCACCGGGCCCGGAATCTTCACGCCCTCCCCAGGCTGCCTCAGGCTCCATCCCCGGCTCAAATCCACTTCGTTTTCGGCAGGCTGGCTGTCAGGATTCCGCATCGGGAGGATGCTCGCGCTACTCAAATCGACCACGAACTGAAACGCCGGCTCCCCGGGGTCGTCAAGGGTGGACTCGAAGGTCGCAAGCACCTGGCGCTTGATTTCCACCGCTCGCTGCTGCGCGGCCGCCAATGGCTCTTCGTACCGCAACCGCCCGCAGCGAGGTTTCAGTAGACCAAGCTTGATCCAGAGGAAGTCATCCTCTTTGAGCGTGTACTCGTAGCGTGGCGAGTCCCAGCCCAGAAGCTCCATTAACTGATCATCCGGCAGCACGTGCCAGTTCTGGCGGATCACCGTGATGTAGACGCGCCGGAGTTGATCTTTAGTGAGATGAGGTTTGGCGGGAAGGCCCATGGAAGCGCCGATCTTCGAGCACTTTCTCAGGCGTCGTTCCTAGCACCTTGGCCATCTGATCGGTGTTTGCGAGTTCCCAGTTTCGCCAAACGAAAAGGTGCAGGCGATCCGGGAAATGCGGCTCCGGAACGGGTTCCGGTGTCGGTGCCCCCCGCTCCATCTGCAACCCCTGCGCGCGAAACCCTCTCCCCCACGGATTAGCCAACAGGAAAGCGCCCAAAACACTTTGCCCGAGAAATTCGCGGCGTTCCATGAGCGTCCTCCTTAACTTGCCCTTCGGGCAGCGATAGCGATGCAGCTAACCCGTGATGATCAGAACTCCAGGATGGTGCGTGCGTAGATTTCGGCGGCAATCGCGACTTGATCCAACTCCACATATTCCTCCGCCGCGTGGGCCTGATCAATGCTGCCGGGGCCAAGGACGATGCTGGGAATCCCCGCTCCCGCCAGCTTGCTGGCGTCCGAGCCGTAGGGAACTCCCACGACTCCCTTGTGCCCCATGATCTCTTGCGAAACCTTCGATACAACTTGCACAATTCTCTCGGAAACTCGCGTCTCAAGAGGAGAGTCCTCGAGCATGGGAGGTTCCATTTCCACTTCCAGCTCCGAGTCGTGCCCGCGCAGGTCGGCGAGCAGGCCCTCAAATTCCCTCCAGACAGATTCTTTCGTTTCCCCCGGGAGCAACCGCCGGTCGATCTCAATCGTGCAAGAATCCGGCACCTGGTTAACTTGAACCCCACCCTGGATGATGCCCACATTCAACGTGGGGGAACCCAGCAGGGGATGTTGGCGCTTCTTGAACACTGGGGGGAATCTCTCTTCCATGGCCGCGAGGACCTTTGCCATCTTGTTCACAGCGTTAATGCCCAGATGGGGCTTGGAGCTATGGGCCGGCCGGCCGCGAGTCCTCAGCCGCCAGCGCAAGGCTCCCTTTGAGGCCACCACCGTTTCCAAATCCGTGGGCTCCGCCACCATCGCGCCATCGGCGTGGATTCCCTTCTCCAGGAACTTGACCACCCCTCGGAAGCCGTATTCTTCATCGACGGCGGCGACGAGAAACACCGAAGCCTCCGGTCGAACACCCGCCTCGCCCAGAATCTTCAAGGCGTGCATCATGGCGGCGAGCCCGGCCTTGGTATCGCAACTCCCCCGGCCATACAATCTGTTGCCTTCCCGCACCGGCCGAAAAGGATCTCTCCTCATGCCCAGTTCGGAGGCCGTGTCCATGTGAGCCTCCAGGACCAGGGTACGGCCCCTGGGATTCCCCTCGAGCCTGGCGATCACGTTGCTCCGCCCTTCCAAGGCCCTCTGCAATTCAAAAGGGATGGAATTTTCCCGGAAGTAGTTGGCGACGTATTCGGCCAGAGCTCCTTCTCCGGGGCCGCCGGGATACTGGGGGTTGACACTGTTAATCGAAACCAGATCCGCCAAGGTGGCGAAGAGCGCTTCGGAATTCAGAGTCGACTTCAGATCCATGGCTTCTTTCTCCGGGCAAGCAAGATTAGATAATGTTGGGCGGTAGAACCATGCGGGCCAACCTTAGCCACCCACTCCCCACGACGTGAATTCTTTCCGTGAGCTTCATTCTTCCTCCTCACGTTCCCGCACGCTTAGGCGCCCGCCCGCAGATTCCCGGGGCACGGCGGAGTGCTTCGATCTGTTCCAGAGTGACATTACCGCCGCTGATCACGGCAACGGCTTTCCCTTTCTTCTTCGGATTGGCCAGCAGCCCGGCGAAGCTGGCAGCGCCGGAGGGCTCCGCCAGAACCTTGGCGTGTTCCAACAGGAAAAGTGTCGCCTCAAGGATCTCCTCATCGCTGACCAGAATGACCTCCTCGACGTATTGGCGGACGATCAAATAGTTCAAGTCCTCGGTAATTCGCGCGGCAAGCCCATCCGCGATGGTTTCGAGGTGCGACAGAGCAAAGGGCCCCTGGTGGCGCAGCGCCTCCCACATGGCGTTGGAGTGTCTCGGCTCCACGCCATAAACACGCGCCGAGGGCCGCAGCTCCTTGATGGCCACCGCGATGCCGGATATCAGCCCGCCACCCCCAATCGGGACGTACACTTCGTCAATGTCGGGCAAATCTTCCAGGATCTCCAAACCGATTGTCCCCTGGCCCGCCACCAGCACCGGATCGGCAAAGGGGTGCACCTGCTTGTACCCATGCTCGCGGGCAAGCTCGTCCACTTTTTGCTGGCGGGCATCGGAGGTGGTGCCGTGGGCGACGATTTCCGCACCCAGCTTTTTCAGTAGAGAAATCTTGTAGGGATTGGCCTTCTCGGGAAGCACGACAATGCACCGAGCGCCAAAACGCGCCGAGGCATAGGCGACTCCGAGACCGTGATTGCCACTGCTTGCACAAATCAAGCCCTGCCGTAGATCCTCGGGAGAGAACCGCGTAATTTTACTCAGCGCGCCGCGAACTTTAAAAGCCCCGGTTCGCTGCAGGTTTTCCAGTTTCAAGTGGACCGGAAGGCCGGCTCGCTCGCGGGCCGCATCGCTCAGTACCAAGGGCGTGCGGATAATCTCCGACCCGATCCGCTTCTGCGCCGCGCGAATATCTTCCAACCTAACCGCGGGGACGCTTGCGCTCGGCGAAATCATATCCACCTCCCAGGGGAATACACCCTCGGGTTTGCCCGCTCCCCCCTGCCAAGCGGAAAACACGCCACGCTCCGGACTAAGAAATGCTCGCCACTTCAACCTCGCGGTCGGAGCGGGCCGACTCAATTACGGCCAGTCCCACGCGCAACGCCTCCACACCGTCTTCCGCGGCAAGCACGGTGGGTTTCCGGCCTTCCAGAACGCAGAGCGCGAAGTCGCTGAGTTCCTCGCGCAGAGCGCCATAGGCACTGCCGCGGATACGCGGCTCATAGCAAACGTCGGGAATCTCCGCGCCTTCATCGCGCCAGATCGTCAAGCCGGAATTAAGCATGTCGATGTTGGCGACGCCCGAGGTCGCGACAACCTGGACGAAATCGTCGAGGAAGGGGGTCTTGTCCGGCAGCAGCCACATCGTTTCCAAGACCCCTAAAGTCCCGTTCTCGAATCTTAAAATCGCCCAGGTCAAATCCGCGCCTCCTCCCGGCTCCACCGACACGTCATACCCGCGCACGGACTTGACCTTCTTGCCCGTGTACCAAAGCATCGTGTCGATATCGTGGATGGCGGTTTCCAGCACCAGGGGTGTGCGCTGGTAGATTCTCCCCTGCCACTTCGGACGGTTCCGGCGAGTGTAGATGGACACGACTCGGCCCAAGCGGCCGGAGTCGAGCTGCGCTTTCACCATGGCATACTTCGTCTCAAAGCGCAGGATGTGGCCGGGCATCAAAATCAAACCCGTCTTCCGGGCGGCCGCCAGCATCTTCTCGGCGTCGGCGAGCCGGGTGGCCATCGGCTTCTCGACGAAAACGTGTTTGCCGTTCGCCAGTGCGGCTAAAACCGGCTCCAAATGCTGGTCCTCGGTGGTTACTACGCTCACCGCATCCACATCATTCAGCGCGCAGAGTTCCCTGAAGTCTTGGGCGACCCTAGGAACCCCGTAGCGCGCGGCCACCTTGCGGGAACGCTCCGCAACAAGATCGGTTACAGCCGTCACCTCAACAAACGGAATACTCGTGAAGGCCGTCAAATGGCTTTCCCCGAACGCCCCACAACCGACCAGTCCGATCCGCAATTTAGGAAATTCTGGCATATACCCTCCTGGCTGTACTCCACCCTCGTCCTTGAGTTGCGGATACGCCGGCCCCGTGTGCCGAAGAAGACCTTACCAATTTTGAATGCCGGCCAATGGTAATCCACCAGACAGTTGCCTCCGGCTGATAATCATCGAACGGCCGCACCGTAAGCACTGTTTTCTGCGCCGCCACTTCTTTTACCTGATGAGCCAACGGGCGCTCCACTATTTGATTCCTAACCCCACCAGAAACATTGCCACGACGAGTATGGCGATACCGCCGCTCATGATGCGCAGTGGCTTCCGGCCGACTCCGCGCCATTCGCCGGTGGAGAGTCCCCAGAGATTCGCCATCACCACCATGAGGGACATCACCAGCGCCCAGCCGATCGAGGAGCCGATTTTGCCGAGGCGGTTGGCTCCCATCCCGTACAGGGTCATTCCCGCCAGCCACATCGCTCCCATACTTCCGGCCAGCAGAAAGTTCCGGCCTTTCCCCGGCAGAAAGAAATTCCGAAGACTTTGTTTCTGCACGAGTAAATAGATACAAAAGGATGTATTGCAAATGAGTAATGGCAAGGTCAGGATAGCCCAAAGAGGATTGGACGCGTATTGCGCGGCCGTACCAAGCCTGGTCGCCACCGCAGTTACCTCTGATCCGAACGCGAAGCCAAGATTTCCACAGGGGCACAGGACGCCGGAAGCGATGCAATACAGCAAGCCGAGGCCATACGCCCGCCTTTCAGAAGAATTTGATAATGCGGGATTTCCTTTTGAGGCGTTCTCTCGCAATTTCCCGGCCCATGAACACACGCTGATGCCAATGAGCACGATCACCATTCCCGCCAGGATAATGATTCCACGCGCCGAGGTGGGCTCCACCTGTGAAAGCACCAGCAAGGGAACGACGGTGCCGATCGCCGCCGTCAGGCCAATGATGATCGCAAAGCCCAGCGCCAAGCCGAGGTAATCTACACCCAGACCGAACGTCAAGGCGCCGAGTCCCCACCCCAGTCCCCAGAGGACCGTTCGAACCAATGTAGCGTTGCTGGTCTGCGTAAGAACCTCCTTGAGGTGTGGGACGGTCACTAAGGCCAACAACCACGGGCACACCAGATAGGCCGTGAGGGAGAAGCCCAGCCAGGTGTTTTCCCACTTCCATCCCTGGGTGTATTTCATGGGCAGCATGAAAGTGCCCTGGAAGAATCCTGCTGCCAAGATCAGGAGGATTCCGAGTGCTCCGTTTTCCGTCACGATTATTCCTCCTGGGCAGCGGCGCTGCGTGGCTTGTAGCGCCCGTCTTGTGATTTCGGCGCAACCAATTGCCCCGGCCTCGGGCGCCCAAGGGCTGGCGCCTCTAAAGGAACCTGCCGTCAGCCGCCGCGTTGCAGCCCACTGACCTGACGCATAAGAGGCGCGGTACGCGTGTAAAGCTCGCGATAGAGGTGGTAATGATCTTCGTATCTTCGATGCGCGGCGGAATCGGGCCGGACCACCTGCCCAGTCTTGACCCACCGACTGGCCTCGGCTGTTCCGGAAAAGAGCCCCACGCCCACCCCGGCCAAGAAAGCATCGCCGTAACTCGCACCGATCTGTTGGGCGGGAATGTGCTGCTCGATGCCGGCGATATCGCTCACGATTTGCATCCATAATGGATTGTGCGTACCGCCGCCCACCGCCAGGATGCGCTTCGGGTCAGCCCCTTGCTCTTTCATCACGTCGATGTTGTGGCGGATGCCGAAACCCACTGACTCCAGCATGGCGCGGTACACATCGGCGCGAGTATGGTGGAGTCCCAAACCGAAGATCACCCCCTTGGCAGCAGGGTCGAGGAGAGGTGTGCGTTCGCCGGAAAAGTAGGGCAGCACGACAACGCCGTTAGCACCCTGAGGCGAAGTCGCAGCCAGACGTGCCAGCGCCGCATAGGCATTCTCGCCGCCACCCTTTTCCCCCTGCACTTCGAGATGGGCGAATTCATCGCGAAACCATTTGGTCAGGCTGCCGGAGGTGGACATGCCTCCGGTGAGCACATAAGTTCCCTTTTCCAGAAAGTGTGCTGCCCAGAAGGAAGGGGTGACGTTAAAGCGCGGCGTACGGAGGATGAAGAAGATGCTGCTCCCATACATCACCATCATGTCGCCCACGTCCGCCAAACCCGCGCTGATGGCCTCGGCGGCGGCATCGGCTGTGCCGGTGATGATCGGAGTCCCCTCCGCCAACCCGCTGCGCCGCGCGCCCTCGGCTGAGATCCTGCCCGCAATATCGCACGTCCAGGTGAGGCGCGGAAGCTTCTCGATGGGCGCCACGTGCTCCTGAACTTCCGGTGTCCACGCGCAGTGTTGGTAATCGACGAAGGGCGCAAAGGTGCCGGCATCGTACACATCGAGCGTGGCTTCACCGGTCAATCGGTAGAGAAGAAAGCCGCTGCCGTTCAGGACGAGATGGGTTTGCGCCCAGACTCCGGGCTCGTGGCGGCGGACCCACAGGACCTTGGGTGAGGCGGCCTGTGAGGAGAGCCGCACTCCTGAGGCACGGAGCAAGGGATCCCGATCGATAATCTGCTGGAGTTCGGCAACCTCGCGCGTGGCGCGGGTATCGATGCCGTAGAGAATGGCCTTGCGCAGGGGGCGGCCCTGAACGTCGACCAGAAGGACGGCGGGCGAGATGGCGCTAAATCCCACCCCAGCGATCTGCTGGGGGGAAATGCCGCAGGAACGGAGCAAGGAACGACTGATCTCGAGGAAATCGTGCCACCAGGTGCTCTCGGCGTCGTGCTCTGCCCAGCCGGGGTGAGGCGTCTCCAGCGCATGTTCTACGGCCCGGCTCGCCACGACTTCGCCGTTCGCCTTGACCAGCACCCCCTTGGTGGAATACGTCCCGATATCGATGCCGAGAAGGTAGAGCTTGTTTGGCCCTGGGTTCATGAAATTCACCGGCGCATCTGAATTGTGAGGCTCATGGCCTTGACCTCTGCGCTCCGACTCATCTCGCGGGCGCACCGCAGGCCTAAATCAGAAACAGGCCTTTCGCCAGCACTGGCTTCCCGTCCGCATAGACCGCCCCCTCCGTACGCAGGTCCTTGATGATATCCCAATGAATGGCCGATTGATTGGTCCCCCCACATTCCGGGTAAGCACGGCCGAGGGCGATATGCGCTGTGCCGCCGATCTTCTCGTCGATAAGAATGTCCTGGCAAAAGATGGTCACGGCGGGGTTCGTCCCGATCCCGAACTCGCCTACGGAACTGGCGCCGGGTCCGTCTTAAGGATGGCCTGAAGAAACTCCTGGTTTGAGGATGATCGCGCTTCCGCGAGACGGCCCTGTTTCCAGCGCAAGCGGATGTCGTGTACCAAGCGCCCGCTCAGTACGCCGGGGAACTCAAAACTGATTTCTCCCTCGATGCTCTCTGGAATCGGCGACGTGAAGATTTCGCCGTCCGGCAGGTTGATCTTGCCATCCCCGACGATCCACTTGCGTCCCTGCACGGAGAAGCTGAGATCTGTCTCCCGGCCGACAAGGCGAATCGTGGAGGTTTTTTCCAACTGGTCAGCCCGGCGACGCCAATGGGGGCTTTCCGCTTGCCAGTCGCGCAGGCAGGCTTGGAAAAACATATCGGTGATGGTCTCGAGGTCGGTCCCCGCCTGCGCGGCGAAATCCGCATTGGGGACACGCACCAGGCACCACCGTGTCTGCTCCCAGCGCAAGGACGAAACCTTGCCCTGGGCCGCTTGGTTCATGGACAACCGATCGGTGGGGATATCCCAGTGCTCATGCAGGTTATAGGCACCACGCAAGCCGAAATAGACGTCGGCCCATTCCATGCCATAGGCTTCGATTGCGGGTATCCAACGAATTTGTTCCTCGTTGCCATACTTGAGAACGCTATGGCGAAGCCTCTCGGAAAGGAACTGCACCTGGGGGAACCCGCCCGCCTGGAGAACCGCCTCATAGACGGCCTGCACAAGCGGGAACGATTCCAGTTCCCCCATGGCGATCATGACGCGTTCGCCTGGTTTGACCGCAGCGGAGTAATTGACCAGTAATTCTCCCAACTGCCTCCAGCGCTTGTCAGCGGAGTACATGCTTCCCCATCTCTCAGCGGCATTGTCGCACGATGTCCATAAACCGGCGGACGCGCGCTACCTCGACTTCGTTCCAAATATAACCCTCGCGCTTGAAGGCAGTGCCCGTGACGGCGCCGTCAGCGGTCTTTAACTGCTCGTGAATATTCTCCGGGCGAACCCCCGTGTTGGCAAAAACCGGCGTATCGGGGATAGCCTCCTTCACGCGCCGCAGAGTATCTGTCGAGGCGGCGACGCCGGCGGTCAGCCCGGAGACACAGAGCGCATCAGGACGGTGGTCGAAAACCGTGGATCGGGCGATTTCAGCAACGTCGCGGTTCCCCAAGTAGGAAGCCGCTTCCGGAACGATGTTGAATAAAAGCTTGACGTGCTCGGCGTGGATGGCGTGCTGATGCCGCACCACCTGGCCACAATTCGTGTTCCACAGGCCGAAATCGCTGGCGTAGACCCCGGAGAAAATCTCGCGCACAAACTGCGCCCCGGTGGCCATCGCCAAGTCAATGGAGGCCTTGGGATCCCACAGCACATTGACGCCATAAGGCACCTTGATCTCGCAACGCAACTCGCCGATCACCCTTGCCATGGTCACATAGGTAATCGGCTCGACCTCGGTCAGATAGGGCAGGCTCGCCTCGTTCGAAAACATCACGGCATCCACGCCCCCTTCCTGCAGGGCTCTGAGGTCCCGGCGGGTGCATTCGATGACCCCGTCAACGCCTTGGGCAAAACTGTAACCCGGGTCGCCCGGCAGGGCAGGCATATGACACATGGCGATAATCGGCTTGCTGACTCCGAACACTTCGATTAGCCAACTCATCGTGTTCTCCTCCCCATGTCAACAAAGGTTGTGCCTCGGAGCGGCAATACAATTCCCTCCCGATTCTCGAGGGCTTGCCGATAAACAAGCATGGCTGCAGCCATGTCCCCTAAGGCTAGGCCAGACTGATGGTCATCGCCCTCTCAGCTTCTGGCCGTCGTCCCGGTTTCTTCCCCGTCACGATGTCACCCCAATCCGAGCTGGGTAAAGGCGTGTCCTAAAAGTAGCCCTCCCGCCGGTAACCCGAGACTTCTATAATCGACCTCAGTCCCCACCGATAACATACACTCGGCCGCCGCAGATCGCAATTATCTGTCGGGTCGGAAGCGCAAGGAGCTTCTGCGGGCCACGGAAGGGGCCATCGGTGCCTCTGGCAAGAACCCCAAACGCCACCACTGCCCCTCTTTCTACCCGTGCCATCGACACCTTTACCTTGGGGAAACCACGCATAGACTTTGGGGGTAATCCGACTCCTTACCGGCCGCGCCTGAACGTCCCTGTGGCACTGGCCCTCTCCACAAACGAGGGGGTGGACGCCGACTGGAATTTTGGCAATCTGATTGTATGCCGCACCAGCGCAGATGGATGGGAGCTACTTCCATTACAAGGCGCGAAAGTGGTACATGCCGCTCCTCCGCCGGCTGACCCTCCCGCTACGCCGCACCTTCTTCGTCCGGGCGGGAGAGAACCCTACGGCGGCGAACCGATTCTTTAGTTGGCTGTTCCACAAGATGGGATTTTGAACCCCGTGCTCATGGCCGGTTTTGCAACGCTACTGGATCATGCTTCTTCGGGAGAAGCAGCCTTGACGGTTGTTTGTTCCAACCCACATAATTCTCGAAGTTATAAGCCGTTCTGAGCTAGCCCAAGTTCGTCACGAGAGCATCGAAAAATTAGCTAAGTAGAGTGGAATCAGTTCAGGCTGTTGCCAAGTCTACACTACATTGGCGATCAAAGCTGAGGCGGTCCGGCACCGTGATCCCGAGTTGGTCAAGGAGTTCTTTCTGTTTGGCGTCGGGCGTGGTGACGCGGCGCAGCCGGATTTCCCGCCCGTCGGTCGTGGGCAGCACAATGTCGGCACTGACCAGGGTAGCGAGCAACGCCAGCGCCTTGCTCGGCGAGAGGGTCGAGCCTTTCCTTCGCAACAAGTGTTTCAGCGTGACCCAGAGGGCATAGCCGAGAAACGCCACCAGGATGTGGGCTTTGGCCCGCCGCTCCAGTTGGTGGAAGATGGGCCGGATCGACAGCGGACTCTTCAACACCCGAAACGCCGCTTCCGCTTCCGTGAGCTGAATGTAACTTTTCCACAGTGCTTCCGGCTTTTCCGGCGGCAGATTACTCCGCAACAGGTAGGCGCCCTCGCGGGCCTGTTGCCAACTCTGCCGGTCCTGGCGGGCTTGCCATTGCAGCGTCACGGCACCATCCTTTTCGGTGACCTGCACGTCGTACAGATCGGCGACTTGCGGGTGGCGGGCCTGAATTTTCCCCAGGCCGCGCTCGATTTTATGGCGGTCTTTCAACTGTCCCGCCCCCACCCGTTTCTCCAGCGCCGCGAGCGCCTTTTCCATCCGCGTGGAAAAGCGGCTGCGCATCGCCTGTTCTTTCGCCCGCCGCGCCTGCGAGCGGCAGAGGATGTAGATCTCCTCTCCCTGCGGCGTCGGCACCAGCTTCACTTCCACATCGGGCCGCACCTGCTCCCAACCCCCGGCCAACAACTCCTGCTCAAACTGCTTCAGCTTCGCCCGCGGCGTGCCCACCAGATACTGACCGCCCCGCCGCCGCAACGCCTCCAGATTTTCTTCACTCACGATGCCGCGGTCAAAAACCCACACCCGTCGCGCCTTCCCATACTTGCGCTCCACCATGCGCAGCACCGCTTCCACCGTCGTCACGTCGCTGCGGTTGCCATCGAAGGTTTCGTAGCTGAGCGGGAAACCCTCGGCGTTGACAATCAGCGCCATCACCACCTGCTTGCAGTCGGGCCGATGGTCGCGCGAGTAGCCGCGCTGCATCATGGGATCTTTCGCCGCCGCCCCCTCCACGTAGCTGCTGGTCAAATCGTAAAGCAGCACGTCGAACTCCACCGCGAACAACTCCCCGTAGCGACGCGCCAGATGACGCTCCAGTTGCGTCTTGTGCGGCAGCAGGCGGTCCAGACACCGATACAAACGCGTGTCGTTGATCTTGCCAGCCTCGATCCCCAGCACGTCGTCCAGCGCCGTGGCCGGATACCAGCGCTCTTCGATTGCCAACTCGCTGCCCGGTGCACACAGCCGGTTGATCGCCAACAACGCCGCGATCCGCGACCAAGGTACGGCGGCGGCATTTTCCGGCCCGTCCAGCAGCCCCGCCCAGAAGCGGTCCAACTCCAAACGCTTCCACAACTCCAGCGCCAGGAACCCATCCCCAAATTGCCGCGACCGCTCCAAGCGTACCTGGTCGAGGCGCACCCGCGCCACCGACGCATCATCTTCGGGCGCTGCCACGTCGGAGGGAAACAGCTTCAGTTGCTGACTCTCCCCCTGGGCGTTGAAAACCTCGATCGTCTTCAGCCAGCGCGCCTGGGCTGAGGCATTCAGCTCGCCCAAGTAACACAATGTGCGCTGGCGCGGCCCGTCGGGTGTTCGAACCGTTTCTACCAGAGACCAGTAAGTATGATCCTTGCCGTCTTTGTGCCGCAGATTGGGTCGCAAATACATCGAGGCGATCGTGCCATGCTGCGCTCCGCCACCGCAAGGGGGTTGGTCTACACTACATCGACTTTTGAAAGCGGCGGGACTGAAAACAAAATCCTTACCCTATCACCTGGTCGCGAAAATCATCAAAACCGCCCCCACCGTGACGAACTTGGGCTAGTGAGCCAAGGGTACCGGGAAACGAGACAGGCAGGGTTGGGCAGAACGGTGGCGACGCCGTCCAGTCAGCCCAGGCCCGGTCTGCCTCTGACAGGTCCCGGCTCAATTCTGCGTCCATTTGGATGGCGGGGTCAGGCGGCAACCCGATCGGCGTGGCCAAGGCTAACAATCCTTCTGACCATTGCCGCCAATGGACCTGAAACCGTGTCCAATTCATGAATTCCCTCCCATTAAATCAAGGTTCCTGCCGTGGGAGAAAGGCGCTGGAGGGTGAGAAATCCACGTTAGGGTGGCTGGGCAACGGCGAAGCGCAATGTATCCCCTTGGGTGGAATGTTGGCCGGCGAGATCAACGCCACTCCGGCAACTGCAGGTTAGTTTCCCCCTGAACTCGGAGCGTCACGATCTCGAACGGTTTGATCGGGAATTCCAGACGGTGTCCGGAGACCGGGATCGCCTGCTGATTCTTCTCCATAGCATTACAGATCCAGGCGCGTTGAAGATTGAGAATCCGCATTTGGATACCCACCGTGGCGGGTTGTCCGTCCACCTCCACAAAGCGCAGTATCGTGCCTTTATCGTCCTCCGCGCGCTTCCAGTTGACCAGTACGGCATTGGGCTGGTCAACTTGCAGGAAGCTGCTTTCCGCGGAGTCGAGCGGGCGTGGAGAGTTAATCGCCTTATCCTGTGACTTGATCTCATCGACCTCAATCGGGGACATCTCTTCCCAACCCAGGCGGCTCAGTGTTCCCGCGCTCAAGTTTCGCCCGCTGGTGACGGCGTACCGGAAGGTGTAGTCACCACCCTGTCCGGCGGGCCAGTTCGTTTCCCAGTAGTTACTCATCAGGTAGGAAAAGATGGTTCCCTTGCGGCTGCCAAACTCCCTCGGCCACGCACCGCGCACGATGTCGCCGAGCGTCACCAGGTGGGCATCCACAGGAACAAGAGCGGCGCTGACATTGTCCTGATCGGCGGCAACCCAGTGCTGGACGCTGAACCACTCCAGGTTTCCGCCCTTCATAATGTCCCGGGAAGGATTGACATAGCCGTTCTGAATTTCGTAACGAAACTCCGGATGATCCATGGCGAAGGGGAAAGCGAAGTACGCTGCTTCCTTGGTGTAAACCTTGGTTTTTTTGACCCGGTTGATAAACTCGATTTTCTTCTCGCCATCCAACAAAACGATCTCGCTTTCGACTTGAGGCGTATTGACCGCCGAGCTTTCCATTTTCGCCACCGTGCCAAACGCTGTCTTGGTCACGGAAATGAGGCGGCCACCGCCCGCGCCGTGGGGCTCGAGCTCCGGTTTGGGCAGAGTGGGCTTGTACTCGAGGGCCGTGTTGCGAGGCTTGTCGGCGCCTGTCACGTAGACATACTGATTGAACCGGTAGGGGCTGGAGGAGTCCACCAGTTCCCGATTCAGTTCCTTGTCCAGGATGCTGCGCACCGCGCCCGTCTCGGGATCCAGCGTCACGCGATAATAGGCGTTTTCCAGGGTTGTCGAATCCGTCTGAGCCAGGAGCCGGCAGGCTCCGCTGGTGTCGGGTTCCAAGGCGTAGCACTTATAGCCGACGGCCGGAACGTTTTGCGCAAGGAACCGGACATGCCGGAAGCCCTTGCCAGTGTAAATTTCCTGGTAGGGAACGCTTTCCTTGGTGGCCAGGTCCACCAACTTGATTCCCTTGTTGATGTCCACTTCGACCAAGTGGGTCCTCTGCCAGCTCAGCGGGTTGAATACCACCAGGGTTTGGCTGGGGCGGTTGATGTAATCGGCGATGGAGGCCATGGCGCGGTCCAGCAACTGCTCCAGCAGCAGCTTTCCATTGGTGGCACGGGATTCCTTGACGGCGCTCTGCCGGATGTCTCCGCGTGTTCGGGATCCTCCCAACTCCGGTCCGACGTCCAGGTGTGCTCGTCGAACATCCGCAGGTTGTCCCAAAGCAGCTTCATGGCTTCAGAGTCCGGACGGATGACGGGATTGATGAGAGAACTGATGGTCGAAAACTTTTCCGCCGCCAGCGCCCGCTGTTCGTTGGAGCGCGCCAGTGACGTGGTGTAAGCGTCGGTGATCAATCCGTCTTCCCAGTAGGGGCCGCCATCCGCGCGGATGACGGGAATCGAGTCGCCGAGCTGCCCGCTGATATATTGCATAGCCTCCGAGAACCCCGAGAAGCGCAGTTTGGGGAAGGCATAGACCTTGCCCCAATCGCTGGCCAAGGCAGCCTGCTGCGGGAAGAGATCGGTGTTTTCCACCTGGGTTCCGTACACGATGACGCCGTCCGACTTGTAATCCGGGCGGTCATAGGCTTGGAGGAAAATGGGAAGCGAATCGCGTCCGGCGCTGACCTGCGGCGGCAGCCCGAAAAGGCTTGCCACCTGGATATAATGCCGGGAAACCCACATCAGGATGCGGCCCCCGTCGGGACCTTCCCACCAGAAGGGCGAGCGCTCATTGACCCGGCCAAACAAGATGATGGGGGCACGCCAGTTGTCGCTGGCATCCACGAAATACTTCAGACCTGCGGCGGCCAGCACCGAGGCATACGACCAGGTGCAAGAAGGCACGTCGGTGATGTTGGCGTAGTCAAAATCGCCGCCATGTTTAAGGTGAAATTGGTAACTGGGATAGAGCGACCGGATGGTGTCTTCGAGGCTCGCAAAACCTGTCACGTTCGAGGCGAACTGAGCCGGGACGAAGATCTTCTTCTGCGCGACCATGTCGAACAGCTTCTGGCGCTGCTCCGGGCTGCGGCCGTGCAGGAATTGTTCCACCGACCAGTAAGCGTCCGGGCTGTAACGGAAGTCCGGATTCTTCCCGATCATCTCGATGGCTTCATCAATGGCGCGACTCTGAATTTCCGCGACCTTCGTCGGATAATCAGAGTAGCCGATGTCGAGGTGCTCATTGGGCACGACGAAAAGATTCCACTTCTTGCCGGGAACCAACTCCACCGGAAACCGCGAAGCATGGCCGCGGGAGGTGACCGTAAGCTCGCCCTTCGCCGGCTGGTTGAACTCCGGAACCTCAAGCTCCACCCGGTATTCCCCGAACTCGCGGTCGGATTCAAACTTTTGCGAGTACTTTCCCTTCCCCAGTGCCAGAGTCACCTCGCCCTTGGCCAAGCCGGCCCCCGGCGCGGAGAAATACATCGATGAGTTCCAGCAGTTGGCCATTTTGGGATTTGTAGAATATGGTGGGAACGACGTCCGCCGTTAGGCGGTTTGCCGCATACTTTGCCGCGGGATCGTTGTCCAGTTCGCAGGGCATCATAAATCAGTCCGGAATTCCCCATCCCGGCGGACTGAGAATCATCCCGTTGTGCGGGCTCATCGACGGCGGTCAACACCAAGCTGTTCGTTCCTTGACGAGATACTGTGCGGGAAACTCCGCGGCAATCGTCCCGTAAGAATAGATGGGTACGAAGACCGAGTTTGTATCCCCCCCGGCATAGTTGAGTTTTGGGTGTAAGTAGAACAGCCGCGGTGCCCGTTGATCTCAATTTGCAGTCGAGGCAGGCGCGCCATGTATGCCAGCAGTCCCACCTTGAGCGAAAAAACGCCTTGCGGCGCGGTGGAAAGATCGAACTTGACCGTGAAGGGATGCGGACGAAATCCCGCCCTCCCGTTCCCTGAGCCCGGCTGGTAAGCGTACCAGTCCTTGGCCGGGTCACTCTTGCCCACGTTAAATACCGGGTCTTGCGCAGGATTTAGAGTAGTCAATCCCTGCCGCCTTGAATTCTTGAGATGATTCATCAAAAGCTCCTATTTGCCATACCTTTTGAGAAGCGGCTTGAATCGTTGAAGGGAGCACGAAAGCCATCAGCAATAACATGCTGTAAATGGGCGCTGGTAATCTTGATTTACGATTAAGCATGAAAGCTCCTCCATTGCTCCTTAGGTAAATTCCTGTCCGGCGGCAAGACTCTATCGCAAGAGGGAGGCACGCGTCACGTGGTATCCTCCTCCCGCTGCTCACGGCGTCCCTCCTCGCGGCACGCCCCCCCGGCGTCAAGGCGCCGCACGCACAACGTGCAACAGCCAATCTTTGTAGTGGGGAAATCTCGGAAAATCCTCGTCCGTACGGAACTCCCGCAGCGCGCCGCCCTGAACCGTGCCGGTACTCCGTTCCTTTCCTTCCGCCAGATCGATCCAGGTATAACGAAATTTGTCGCTCTCCCGAGAGGGCCGCAGGTCCACTTTCACATCGCCTCCCCACCTGAGATAAGCGACGTATTCTTGTCCCGGGACGGCCGCGCAGAACTTGGGATTGTAGTCCGCCAGCAGTTCCGGATGCGGCTCCAGGGTCCACCACGGGATGCTCCTCAAGAAATGCGCCAGGAAGCTCATGGAAACCGCGCCAGGGTAGTCAAGCGTATCGTTTTCATAGCCCGCCTCGTGCGGCCAGGGGTCCTGCTGGGCAGGCGCTTCCGGCACGTCCGCCCACCATACGTGGCCGCCTCCGTAAGTGTGGCCCGCCGCCCCGGAGAGCACCGCGGACCACGCTCCGAAGCGGATATCCGCCGCCGCCGGATTGCCCCGGGTGAACTCGTACCACGGCTCCGTCACCACCATGGGTTTGGGGGGTGTGCGGGCATAGTCCGCAGCGACCACCAGCGGAATCAGCTCATTCGCCCATTTGTCGTGGCCGACCTGGCTCTGGTTGTAATCGAGCCACGGTTCGTTGTGGAGCACCGCACCGGTGGACCACTGCGGGGCATCCGCGCCACCTCGCCAACTGGGAGGCGTGGGGTGCGCTCCGATGAGGCGCTGGTAGGGGTCCTCGTGGCGGATCATGGCTCCCAGGTCTTTCCAGAACCGCAGGCCCAGGCCGCCGTAGTTATCCATGTTGTATTCGCCCGCGAGCACCCAGATGACATTGTACGCGCCTAGCCGGTGGATGACGTAACGCCACCAGCGGCGGACCTTCTCCGGCCCGGCGCTCTCGTTCAGGCCCTTGCGGCTCCACCAGGCGTGAATCCAGACGGTAATGCCTTTGCTGTTGGCATAAGCGATGAACTGCTCGGCCTGGCGGATCTGCTCCAGGTCGGGGACCTCGTGCGCCACATCCAGCAGCCACCCCTGGCCGGAGAAATACATCTGCCCGACGGAGAAACCCTTCGCCGCGCGGTCGTCGGCCAGCTTCTTGAAGCTGGAAAACAAGATGCCCTTCTTGGTCCAGGCCCACCAGGTGTCGCCGACCCACAAGAATGGCGTCCCGTCGGCATATTCGAAATAGCGGCCGGGCCGGGGACCGCCTTGGGCCACCCGCACGAATCCATGCCGCGCCGGATTGGCTTCGAGGTCGGGAGCCGTCCATGGCGTCGCGCGGAGCGTGCCCTTTAAGCCGTTCAGTCCAGCGTCGGCCGAGGCGCTCACATAGGACCACTCCCCCGGCGCTGGCGGCGCGAAGCGGACCTTCCAGGTCCGGCCTCCATCCCAGAAACCAGCGAGGGTGTAGCGCCGTCCTTGGGCTTCGCCACTTATCCCGGAAAAGGTAACCTGCACCAGCGGCTGGCCGCTCGCTGGAAGGCCATCGACATAGGCGTTGGCGTACGCCGTGCGGGCGGTCATGCTCATTTCGAAGACCTCCCACTGCCCGACCGTTTGGCCCGCAGCGCAAGCGGTGACCTGCAAGAATAGAAGTGCTATGACCACTTTTCGAATTTGACGAGGAGAAGCCATGGCTGAACCTCCGATCATCTGTCCGCATCTCATCGGGAAAGAGCAAACAGCCGGTCGCGGTGGGGATACCAGTCAACTGATTCCCCTCCGCCCGGATCCGGACGGGCGCGCATTGCGCCGAGGGCACTCCCGGCGCTAGGGATTGACCTTAAACGCCGCGTGCAGCAAGTAGTCAGTCCAGATCTGACTGTGGCCGCTTCATTATAACGGCGAAGGCATAGCCGGCAGGAAGAAGCCGGTCGCCATAAAGATCGGCCGGCCGGGGTGCCGACCCTGTGGCGAGAGGATTATACCGCCCAGCAAAGAAGACGGCTGAATTCCTCCTTGTGTGTCGCCCACCGCGAGGCCAGCAGTAGCGGGTAGCAATCCGTGCAGTTCTGACCTCGGCAAGATGCGCTTCACCTGTCGCTCCCGGACATTCCCTGCCACTTCACCGGCCACTGAATACGGCGAACGGGCAGCCTGCATGGCAAACTGTCATCAATCCGTCTTCAAGTTCTACCTGCGGATGTCATTACTTCCCTACCCAATGCTAATGTGGCCGATGCTCTTGGCCGGATGCCTTCCATCGCTCTGCAACGGAGCGAAGGTGAGGGTGAGTATATCCAGGTGCGCGGCACGGAGCCGCGCCTCACCAATACGATGATCGACGGGATATCGATTCCTTCTCCGGAGGCGGACGTCCGCCAGATACGGCTCGACGTCATTCCGGCGGATCTCGTGGAAGCCGTTGAAGTCAACAGACCGAAGGGTACAAACCGACCATAGCCGTGGGCCTGCGCTATAGCCTTAATCATGAAAAGTAGTGGGTTGTAGGGGTACGGCTTGCCGTACCCTCCTCACATTTACCGCGCGACCAAGCCAAGAGGGTACGGCAAGCCGTACCCCTACAACCGGACAGTGGGGTTGCCTTGGGCCGTTTCCCAAGGGTGATTTTGTCCCCGGTTCACGTGGGTGGTGGGCGTCGGCAATGTAGCCGCCGGCGCCGCCCTACCCGCGCAACTCCGTTACGTGGTCATCATCACCCGGCGCGGAGTGCGCTCACCCACATGGACCTCCGACCGCCTCAATCAGTACGCGGCGGAGCCGTGGCCGGATCTACTGCTCGAATACACCGATGGCATGCAAGGCAAGGATCTCGGCTGGGGCGCCTCGATGCGGACACATTGTCGCGCGTCCTCGAACTCCACGCGGTGTCCTCGGACTTGACGCGGCGCACCCTGTATCTTGCTCAAACAAGGGGTTCAAACCTGCTCGATCATG
The DNA here is from genome assembly GCA_963810005.1 of uncultured Acidobacteriota bacterium. Classification (GTDB taxonomy): domain Bacteria; phylum Acidobacteriota; class Terriglobia; order UBA7540; family UBA7540; genus Bog-366. The sequence continues at coordinate 185,057 of CAWELY010000011.1, read as the reverse complement.
TATTGAGATCGATGGAGCAGGCGGAAACCGGAAAGGCGGCGCCGGGAGCGCTGTGCTCTCCCGGAGCTGCGGTCTTGATCTTGTCGGGCCACGATACCAACCTGGCGAACCTCTCGGGCATGCTCGGCCTTTCTTGGGGATTGGCGGGTTATCCACCAGACGAAACACCCCCCGGCGGCGCGCTGATCTTTTCCCTGTGGCAGCAGTCGGGCACCGGCCACTACTTCGTGCAAACCCAGTATCTTGCCCAGACCCTCGAGCAGATGCGCAGCGCCACCCCCCTCACCCTGCCCGCGCCGCCCGCAAAAGAAGATGTAATGGTCGAAGGTTGCAAACTCGCAACCGCGAGTATCGGCTGCCCCTGGGAAACATTTGCGAAGTCGCTCCAGAAAGCCACCGACAATCGATTCGTGGCAATGTAACAAGTCCCGGGTGGCCTCCCGCTCGTTGCCATGCTGGCAAGGGACATTGGAGGCGCGTCTTTTCACTTTTGCCTTTTGCGCTTGGCGTTTTGACTTTCTCTTGCGGTTCCGCCGCGCTGCGCCACCCTTGGTTTTCCACTCCCACCTCTCACTGCGGCGCGGGGCCCTGCGTTACCTGGACCAAATCATCCGGCCGAATCCATTTGGCGAAGGCCACCCGGACATCCTCTGGCGTGAGGGCTACGTAATGGCGCGCGGCCTGGATGGGCTCATCCAGCGGCAGCCCCAGTAAGGCCCGGGAAAGCATCCCGCCGGCAATAGTGTCGACACTCGACTCGGAAAGTGGAATCTCCCGCAGCAGGAGTGCCTTCGCCTCCTCCAGTTCGTGGCCCGTGGGCGGCGCCGTCTGCATGTCCTTCAAATCGCGGGCCACAATGCTGTGCGCTTTGGAGACGTTGGGGGAATCACAACCGTAGTGGACCTCGTAAACCCCGCGAGTCTTTCCCACATTGAAGGAGGACGAAACGGAATAAACCAGTCCGCCTTTTTCGCGCAAGTCGCGGTAATAGCGGGTGGCGTAGAAGCCACCTCCCAGAACGTGGTTTCCCAGTTCGAGGGCGTAATAGTCGGGATTAAAGCGGTTCAGGCCCAGGGTCTCCGCCAGCGTGACCTCGTCCTGAACCCGGCTGGCATTGGGGACCGCCGTCGCAGAAGCCTTATTGGGCGGCGGCATCGGAAAATCGGTATTCGGCTTTTCGCCCACTGCTTTCCAGTCTGCAAAGTACTTGGTGATGACGGCCTTCGCCTCATCCGGGGTAACGTTTCCGATGACTACGATGGCGGCCAGATCCGGCCGGAAAGTACGTTGGTAGTAATCCTTGACGTCCTGCAAGCTCAAGGATTGCACGGTGGCGGGCGTCGCGTGGCGCAAACTCGGATCATCTTTGGGGAAAAGCGCCGTATTCACCGCTTGATGGGTCAGAAAATCGGGGCTTTGCAGTTGGCCCGCCACGGCCGAGGCAAGCCGCCGCTGCACGGTTTTGAAGGCGTCTTCCGGCAGGGCCGGGTTGAGTTCGTTTTCCGCCAAAAGCTGCACGCCCCGCTCGAACTGCGCGGGTAGAACCTGCAAGGAAAAACCCGCCCCGGCGGACTCTTCCGCGCCAATGTCATCGAGCGCCTTCTGAAATGCCAGCCGGTCGAGCGTGGTGGTTCCATATTCAAAGAGCTGATCGAGAATGCTACCCACGCCCTGCTTGCTTTCCGGCGCTTCCACGTTGGAATTGTTTTTGATTTGACCCCAGACACTTACTGTGTTGCTAACCGACTCTGGCTGGATAATAAGTCTCAGACCGTTGGACAAGGTTGTGACCACCGGACGGACGCTCGATTCCGGCACCGACAGGCGGCTAAGAGCCTTCGCCGCCCACTCGGGGAGTTCGACCGGGTGAGTCTGGGTGGACGCCAGGGACTCCTTGCCGCCGAAGGCACTGGAAGAAATCGGCTTCCCCGAGGGCTGCGGAGTGAGAACGGCGGTTATGGCCTGATCGAAGTTCAGGTATTGCCGCGCCATGCGCCCCACATCCTCCGGGGAGGCTTTGGCGATGGCCTGGATATCCTCGTCGGGCGACTCGCGGCCCTCGATCGCGACCGCTTCCGACCACTCCATGGCTAGTCCCGAAACCGAGTTTCTTTGGAATTCGGCGTCGACGATCTCGTGCCGTCGCGCCGCTTCTATCAGATCGGAGGGCAGGCCGCTTTTCACGTCATCGGACAGGATTTTTTTGATTTCATTGACCAGATCGTCGCCGCTGCCGCCCTGCGGGAAGACGGCCAAGGCGTAGCCCAGGCTTGCCTCGGGCAGCGTCGATAGGGAGAACCCGGCGTAGAGCGCCTTCCCTTGCGGAACCAAAGCATACAAACTGCCCCGCTGGCTGCTGAGCACGTCCCCCAGCAATTGGGTGGCGGCATAGTCCGGGCTGTTCGACCCCGGCATGCGGAAGGAAACCACCGCCAGCCCGTAAGGAAGGTCGGTGGGGAGCGCCAGCGCCTTGCCCTTCACCGCTTCCAGGTTGACCGGGGGCTTGGCGGGAAGAGTCTTCTTGGGAATATCGCCAAAAAGCGCCTTGACTTGTGCCAGAACGTGCTCGGGTTCCACATCTCCGGCAATTACGTAAATCGCGTTGTTGGGTGCGTACCACGCGTCATAAAACTGATGGAGCATTTGCCCGGTGGTTTGGTCAAAAGACGGGCGCGTGCCCAGCGCATCATGGGCGTAAGGGGCTCCTTGGAACATGGCCCCCAGCAACTGCGTGTAAAAGACATATTGCGGATTGGAGAGGTCCGCCGCCACCTCCTGCTCGATGGCGGGACGCTCCTCCTTCCAAAGGTCCTCGGTGTCGAGAGAACCGCGCATCCGAATCGCCTCAAGGTGCAAGGCAACATCCAGGTCTTCCGCCGGGACCGTAAAGAAATACTGCGTCACGGTTTGCTGCGTGTCGGCGTTAAAATCGCCGCCCATGGCCGCCGAAATATCAGCCAGTTGATCTGCCGACAGGCTCGGGCTCCCGCGAAACATCATGTGTTCCTGGGCGTGCGCCATGCCCGGAAATCCTGCCGGCGCCTCATTCGAGCCCACCTGATAGTTCATGACCGTGGTCACGACCGGAGCCAGTGTGTCGCGGACAATAACCACGCGGAGTCCGTTGGCGAGAGTGGCTCGCGTAACGTTGGCAGACTGCTCAGCTCCGGGGCTCGCCGAATCGAGTGAAGCGCAGAACAGTAATGTAATCACGCCGGTGATCAGAGCAAGCCTGGTGAAATTCGACAAACGGCCCCGCCGCTGGAAGTAGTGAATGCGCAACATGAAATTCCCCCTGATGGTAAGCACGAGAAGGGTAGCGCGGACCGGTTCTGTAGTCCGCGGCTTTTCCTTGCCCATCGCGGACGAGCCCCGGACCTGCAAAACGGGTCCGCGCTGCACCTGCTTTCAGAGTACTCAATTCGCCGTGGATTGCATAGTCAGAAGGAAGCCGAAGAGAATCGGCCCATCGGGTCATCGGGCCATCTCACCTGAACCCGACGATAACCGAAACTCCCCGGAAGGGACTCCTGAAGCCTTGCAGGGAATGGCGGGAACGCGCATTGCGCACTCGAAGGGCAAGTAGGAAGTGGACAGTGGGCAGGTGCCCGAAGATGGTGGCCAGAGGGTGCTAAGCGGTTCTAGCGAGTGCAGGCCTAAAAGTGAAATACGGTGCTCCAAAGTGCGATTCCAATCACCCCTTGAGCGGACCTTTGGGTTGATAACCCACGATTGCCCACGAAAAGGGACGAATCGGTGCTTAGTACCCGCCTATTGGGACGAGGGATAATATGTCGCTTCCCTCAATATTGAGAACAAAAAGCCCGGAAACACGGCGCAGGCGAGTTTTTTCGGACCCTGTAAAGCCCCGCCCTTCCATCTTCGGACAATAAGGCCCGCTAACTTCCGCACCTTAACCTCAGCGAAAATGCGCTCCGGGGGTGATCAGGGCGCTTCGCGAAGCGCCCCTACAGGTCAGAGACTTGAATCTGCCCTCTGCCCTTGCCCCTCGTCACGGGTCTGGGGATCGGGCCATCGGTTCATCGGGACATCGGGCCATTGAAAACCTTTCGAAGCCGGCAAATTGATTCATCTCCTCACCCCGCACTGTCGATAACCGATGTGGGGAAGTGTGTCACGCGGGAGGAAGTGGCACGGGCATCCTGCCCGTGCCCGTAAGAGCCTCGGGTGACGGGCCCTGCCCGACGTGGCACGGCCGTCCTGGCCATGACCCTTCACGGGCGGGACGCCCGTGCCACCGGGGAAATGTTGTGGCACGGCCGTCCTGGCCGTGACCCTTCACGGGCGAGACGCCCGTGCCACCGGGGAAATGTTGTGGCGCGGCCGTCCTGGCCGTGACCCTTCACGGGCGAGACGCCCGTGCCACCGGGGAAATGTTGTGGCACGGCCATCCTGGCCGTGACTGCTCGCGGGCGAGACGCCCGTGCCACCGGGGAAATGTTGTGGCACGGCCATCCTGGCCGTGACTGCTCGCGGGCGAGACGCCCGTGCCACCGGGGAAATGTTGTGCCACGGCCGCCCTGGCCGTGACCCTTCACGGGCGGAACGCCTGTGCCACCGGGGAAATGTTGTGGCACGGCCATCCTGGCCGTGACCCTTCGCGGGCGAGACGCCCGTGCCACCGGTTTGGCCCCTTCCGGGCCGGAACCTGATTTTCCGGGCTTCCTCCGGTTTCATCCGTCAGTTGACGGGCTAAGGATGTAGTTCCCTTTCGTGGAACGCGGCCCTGTTCTTCTGGCTTTCCTGCTTGCCACTCGCCCCGGTTCTTGCGACTCCGGACTTCGGACCCCGGACCGCGGGAAAAGCCGCAGGACCGGAGAGCGGGTCCTGCGCTACCAACTACTGTAGGGCGTGCCGTCGAGCGAATTGTCCTCGCGAGCCGCTGTGGACGTCCACGATTCCCAGCGGGGCGGAATCATCGAGGGAGAGGGACGTGTCCTCGGTTTCGACTTGCCAGGTTTCGTTCGAGCCGGTAAAGGGGTCGGTGGGGATGGCCCCCATGTAACCCTTATCCACCAATTCGTCGAGTGAGGCGGGGCCGCGCTCGTTGTCGTGGGTGAAGCGGTCGATCTGGGAGCGCATGCGTGAAGAGGTCCTCGCGCAGCGTGGCTTCGCGCGCCCGCACTGACCACCGTATGGTAAATGGGCATGGCGAAGGTCGCCAGGATGAGGATCAGCGTCGATCACCGTCATCATCTCCAGAAGCGAGAAGCCACGCGAGTTGTCATTCCGCTCGTCACTCGTCACTTGCCACCCGTCACTGTAGTTCAGCTTTGGGTTTCCGCTCGTCACTTGTCACTATTCTCTCTTGCTTCTCTTCCCCGTAACCTTTTCCCTGTGACCTGCTCTTTCCGCTCGTCAATCGCCACTGTTCTTCCGCCTTTCCTGCTCGCCACTGGCCACTAATCACTCGCCACTGGTCTTCGATCACCGCCATCATCTCCAGAAGCGAGAATCCATCACCAAGTCCTAAGTGCGGCGGACCTTCAGCTTCGGCCGGTTGCACGATTATTACCTCCCTGACCGCCGCTACGCGTTTTGGAATGCTTGGGTACGCCATCGAAGGAAATCTCCGCGCCGGCGCTGAGGCGAACTGCTGTCAGTGACCGCTAACATCATCAATCGAGTAGACTTCAATGCGTTGATAAGGATATTTTTCGCCGCCAGGAAAGTTTACAAAGAGAAGCCGACCGTCTGGGGAAAAAGCCAATCCCAGCGGATCCCATAAGTCCCCCTCGCTCCTTTCGTGATGCTCGAACAGCAAATCTCCTGTTTTGGCATCGAGTAGAACCACCCTTGCTATTTTCCCAGAGGGTTGCTCCATTTCCCTCCATCCCAGAATCAGCGGAACGTAGGTGCTGGCATCGGCTGCGATGAGACTCCCGTCAGGAGAGAGCCTGAAGCCAGAGTGGACTCCTTTCGGTCCCGCAGTAATCGTCTGTACGAGCGCACCGGAAATAGCGGAGAAAACCCTAATCGCACCGTTGTGACCACGAGAACGATGCAGGTAATCATTGATCTCGTAAATGAGCCCGCTAGTCTGATACAGGTAATCATTGATCACGTAGATGAGGCTACCATCCTTGCTAAACGCGATTTGGTCTTGACAGGACCCCGTCCGAAACTTAACCAGCGGCTCTCTCGAATGCGGATCCATGACCCACACATCTGGCTCCTGGGACGAGGTCGTGAAGTAGATGCTGACCTGTTTCCTGTTTTCGTCAAACCTGCCATGGAAGAGGACTGCGAGCTTCTTTCCATCCGGGGACCAACAGAGGTCCCTTACCATTCGCGGCAAGTCCCAACTCGCAATCTGTCTTTTCAGGTCGCTGTCATACACATAAAGATGGGTACCCTTTCCAACATTGTACACGGCTGCCACAAACCCGTTTTGCGGATTGATATCGAGATGACAGATACTAATGCCCGGCGCTGCTTCAGGCAGTATGGGCGAGTCTTTCCACGGGTATGATTCTGACGGGAGAACGCGCCCAATTTCGGCTCGTGTTTTGAGGTCGACCAGTACAAGCCAGGGAGTCTGATCGCCCACAATTCGGTTTCCATCCCCTTGGAACCTGAATTGCCATTCCTCCCGTGACAGCCCTGGCGCCTTATTTATCCAGTTTACAAAATCATCCCTACTTGGGAACTCCAAGGCTGCCTGCTGCCGTTGATAGTCCCAAAGCAGCAGCCTTGGCTCCCAAACCATTTTCTGACCCTCGGCCGGCGGCGGCGGTCCCCATGGGTAGATTAACAGAGTTCCCTGCTTACTGATGTCCATGAGATCAGACGAAAAATTCGGGGCTCGCTGAAGAGGGATGGTGTTTAGAGCTTGGACTCGGTGCTTCGATCTTGATGCCGACCAGCAAATGCAGATCATCGCGAGCAAGACCATGCATATTGCTGTGGAGATTCGTATTGGCGCGGAATCTGTGCTCATTAAAGTCAACATCCTTAGCGGGTAGCGCAGAGTTGTTCCGCCTTTTGGAACTACTCTGCGGCTTTCATCTTTTCACAACATCCTCAGAAATGCTATTACCAATTTACGAACCGCAGAGTAGGGCAAACTACGCCCAACTCTGCGCTACCCGCTCATCGAACATCCAATTTGCTGCCCCCAAGGCAGTTAGGTATTGGATGACGCCCCCAGATGAGGGACTCGCCGAGCGGGCCGGCTGGCGCAGACTCCTGCCTTTGGGAGTCTGCGATCCCGAAGGGACTTCTCGTAAGTTGAACTCAACGCATCCGATCCATGCGGAGAATTGACGCATCCTGCCAATAGTAGAACCTCCAGCTTGACCACGGCCAGTCGCCGGGGGAACTCACCAGGCCGCGCGTCACCGGGTTGTTGTGCATGTAGTCCAATTTCTGCTGGAATTTGTTTTCGGAGAAGACATTGAAGGGGTAAAAGCGGCGCTGCCAGAGACGGTAGTGGGATTCATCGTGAACCGTGGAGGGCAGCCGCAGCCTGGCGAGCGTCTTCCGGCACCAAGGATACTGAAGGTTTTCCCGAAGCGTTCTGATGATGCGCTTGGCCGATTCCTCCTTGAGCCCCTTCATAATCAGGGGAGTGGTTTCGGCGGGCTCGGGCCTGATCAGCATATGAAAATGCTCGGGCATCAGAACCCAGCCGACGAGCAGGAAATGCCATTCCTGCCGCACCTCGTCCAGCCTCTGGACAAAGCAGCGCCGAAAGCGATCCGAGAGGAAAAGTGGCGTGCGGCGATAGGTGCTGGTGGTGATGAATTGGAGTTCACCGGGACTGTAAACGCGGTGGTAGAAGGGCATGGCGCAGGAGAGTATACTCTCGACGGCGCGGGGCCGGAAGAGAACGTCCCTTCGGGATCGCAGACACCAAAAGGCGGGTGTCTGCGCCAGCCGGCCTTTTGCCCAAGTTCTTTGAGCGTAGCCGCTTCCCCGTTCCCCGCATGGTTCCATCATGCCTCCCTGCAGATTACTGGGGCCTCCCACTCGCTCTGCGGCGATTACTGCTCGGATTCATCGAGCGGGGTCATGCCAACCTGTCCCAGAGCCAGAAGGTTACTGTAATGACGAATCCATATATCACAAAGAAGGCGAGGTCGGCGGCGCCAGACAACCGCCAGACGATCAAGACCATCAAGGCAAAACGCAAGCCGTGCCCCCACGGGCGTGACGAAGACCGTCCCGGCGTTACACCCTTTGCCCTGTCCCTTGTGTGAAACCACTGGACAACAACCCCGAGGTTGGCCAGGATGGCTAACAAAAGGCCCATCTTGATGGCTCTTCCCTCTGGCATGCCTTCATTGAGTCGCCAAGCCATGTAGGCAAAGATCCCGGTGTTATACAAAATGAAAAGACGCAGAGGCGTCATTCGGCTTCCTCTCATGAATTCGCCGGCTGGCGCAGACACCCGTCGTTTGGTGTCTGCGATCCCGAAGGGACGTTCTCTTCCGGCCCCGCACCGTCGAGAGTATACTCTCCTGCGCCATGCCCTTCTACCACCGCGTTTACAGTCCCGGCGAACTCCAATTCATCACCACCAGCACCTATCGCCGCACGCCCCTTTTCCTCTCCGATCGCTTTCGGCGCGGCTTTGTCCAAAGAGCCGGACCTACAGCTTCGGGCTACGAACTGAACGAGGTGCGGCAGGAATGGCTTTCTGCTCGTCGGCTGGGTTCTGCACAACAACCCGGTGACGCGCGGGCTGGTGAGTTCCCCCGGGGACGGGCCGTGGTCAAGCTGGAGGTTCTACTATTGGCAGGATGCGTCAATTCTCCGCATGGATCGGATGGGTTGAGTTCAACTTATGAGAAGTCCCTTCGGGATCGCAGACTCCGAAAGAGCAGGAGTCTGCGCCAGCCGACGCTGACGGTGAACCCCTGATCGTAAGAACCTGTGAAAAGGATCCCGCGGGGCGCGGGATAATTCTGCGCTGAGAAAAATATGTTCCACGATTTCGAGCATCGTGGGAATATAGAGACATGGTTCACCAACAACAGTTTTCGCTTCGCACCGCGGGGCAAGGCGACATGCACGACATCACTTCTCAGGTTGCCGCCGCCGTCGCCGCGTCGAGCATCAAAACCGGGACCGTCAACGTTTTCAATGTCGGCAGCACGGCGGCAATCGGCACCATCGAGTTTGAGCCCGGGCTACAGCAGGACCTGCCGGCCATCCTCAACAAGCTCATCCCCCCCAGCCGCAACTACGGCCACGAGCAGGCGTGGCACGACGGCAACGGCCATTCGCATTTGCAGGCCACCCTGCTGGGCCCCTCGCTGACGGTGCCCATTGCCGAGGGCAAACTGCTGCTCGGAACATGGCAGCAAATCTTCCACCTCGAATGCGATGTGCGCGGACGCCAGCGCACGGTGGTGGTTACTGTGGTAGGCGAGCTAGGCATCGGCCTGGTGGATCGGCTCGCCGCGCGCGCAAGTGAGTTCACACCCGCGCCGCAATCCGCTATGATGCCGACCATGGACGTCGCCGTTCGCTGCCGGGCGCTGCGCAAAACCTACGAGGGCAACGTCGAGGCCGTTCGCGGGCTCGATCTGGAGATCCACGCCGGCGAGTGCTTCGGCCTGCTGGGCCCCAATGGGGCGGGCAAGACCACCACCATCGAAATCCTGGAAGGATTGCTGGAACCCACTTCCGGCGAAATCGAAATTCTGGGCAATAACTGGCAGACGCACAATCGCGAACTCCGCGAGCTGATGGGAATCTCGCTTCAGGAAACGCGCCTGGCGGAAAAGCTCACCGTGCGCGAAACCTTGGAGTTGTTCGCCAGTTTTTATCGCCGCCCGCGCGCGATCGAGGAAGTGATGGCGGAGATGGCGCTCACGGAAAAATCCGACGCCTGGGTGGGCAAACTTTCCGGCGGGCAAAAACAGCGGCTGGCGGTGGCCACGGCGCTGGTGGCCAATCCCAAAATCCTGTTCCTCGACGAACCCACCACGGGCCTCGATCCGCAAAGCCGGCGCCAGCTTTGGGAAGTTATCCGGCAATTCCAGCAGCGCGGCGGCACCGTCCTGCTGACCACGCACTACATGGACGAAGCCGAGCGCCTCTGCGATCGCATCGCCATTATCGACCACGGCCTCACCATCGCCTCCGGAACGCCCTCCGAGCTGATCGAGCGCTTGGGCGGGCACCACATGGTGGAATTCGACGCCACGGGCAATGTCCCCGGCGAGCTGGAGGCGTGGCGCTCGCTGCCCGGCGTCGAAGCCGTACACGAGGAGGACGGGCGCGTGGTGCTGAGCGTGCGCGAACCGCATGAAACCATCCCCGCCCTGCTCGCGGCCATACAAAGCCGCAACGGGCACTTGCTGCACCTCACCACGCGCCAAGCCAGCCTGGAGGACGTCTTCGTGCACCTCACGGGACGGCACCTGCGGGAGGAGTGAGGGATTTGCGGATCGGGTGATCGGCGATTGGCGATGGATTCGATCGTCGAATCTGGAAATCGGAGATCTGAGGATTCGATTATGATGCGAGAGATCGGAACGCCAAAGTTCGGATCCAAAATTTGACGATCTACGACCCTCGAGATCACCGTGCAGCTTCGCAATGCTCGAACCGGATCACCCGATGACCGTGCCGTCCCGATCGCCCGATCACCGGTCACCCGATCGCCCGATTACCGGCCGTTGGAAAAGCTACGGGCTCCTGCTCCTGGCCCGCCTGAAGGAAATGTACCGCGAGCCGGAAGTCATCTTCTGGGTATTCGGCTTTCCCATTCTCCTGGCGCTGGGGCTGGGGATTGCCTTCCGCAACAAGCCTGCCGACGTCAGCCGCGTGGCGCTGGTGGCAGGGCCCGGAGGCAGCGCAGGCGATGGAACTGTTCCGACGCGCGTCGGCGGCAGGCACGGTGCATGTGGATTTGCTCCCTGCCACCGAAGCGCTCAACCAGTTTCGCCTGGGCAAATACGACCTGGTGGTGACGCCGCACGCCGGCGGGTTTGAATACCTCTATGACCCGGCGCGCCCGGAAAGCGTGCTGGCCCGCAGCGTCACCGATGACGCTCTCCAGGCGGCCGCGGGAAGAAAGAACAGCGTCCCCACCACCGGCCGCATCTCCAGCGAGCCCGGGGCGCGCTACATCGACTTCCTGATTCCCGGCCTGCTGGGCATGAACCTGATGAACTCCGGCATGTGGGGAATTGGATTTGCCCTGGTGGACTTGCGCCAGCGCAAGCTGCTCAAGCGATTTGTCGCCAGCCCCATGCGCCGCAGTGACTTTCTGCTGGCCCTGGCCAGCAGCCGCTTGGTGTTGATGCTGATTGAGCTGGCGCTGCTGCTCGGATTCGGCGTGCTGGCGTTCCACATGCGCGTCGCGGGCTCGTGGACTTCCATCCTGATCATCAGCGCGCTCGGAGCGCTTTGCTTCGGCGGCGTGGGGCTGCTCACCGCCAGCCGCGCGCAAAAAATCGAGACGGTCAGCGGACTGATCAACCTCGTCATGATGCCCATGTGGATTCTGTCCGGCGTCTTCTTTTCTTACGAGCGATTCCCCGCCCTCCTTCACCCGCTGATCAAAGCGCTGCCGCTCACCGCGCTGAACGACGCCCTGCGCGCCGCGATTCTGGAAGGCGCGCCGCTGGCCCACCAATGCGGCACGCCTGCTCGTGCTGGGCCTCTGGGGAGTTCTCTCCTACCTGCTGGCATTGCGCTGGTTCCGCTGGACGTAGGACCTTTGATTTTGGATTTTAGAATTGGCCTGAGCAGAGCCAGCGGGCGTCCGCGCTCTTGCACCGAAAATGCAAGATGCTGGATCCAACCCGGCTCACCTTCCCATGGCGCTATTGATGGCGGTTAAAATCGCGTCCGGGGGCTCGGGCTCGCCTTGTTGGTTGAGGGCCGCAAAGTTGTAATTCGATGCCGCCCTTCGTGCGAATATGGAACGCCCCGTACCCGACAAGATACACCCCGTTCCGGCGGGCCTCCTTGATCGAGTGTAACGGTATTTCAAAATTGTGAATGCCATTGTCAGCTCTTGTAATAGATCATTCCATTGCCGATGGACATCAACCCCACGCAGTAATCCTGGCCGCTCAGTCCGTGGTCGTGGGCCACGCGAAATGACATGGAGCCGTTTGCGGCATATAGCGTGGAAGGCGAACGGGCTGCGCCGAGGCCTGGCCTGGCGCGGGGGCAGGCACCAGCCGGACTTGCCTGCGTGACGTTGCTTGATCCGTTGTACCAAGTGACTTGCACCACTTCGCCGGCCTGATGGCCGCCAAGGCTCGCCGGAGTTCCTGCGGTGTGGTCACCTGCTGCCCATTGACGGCCAGGATGGTGTCGTAAGCTTTCAATCCCGCCTGGTCAGCCGGGCCGCCGGGCAATGCGCCGGAGATCACCACCCCGCGCGCCCCCGCGGGCTGTTGTTGCATGGGCTGGACGCCAAGATATCCGGCTTGGCCGGGCCGGGTTCGCCGTCGGCGTCTCTTCCGCCTGGGGACGCAGGGAGGTGGGTTCGAGCGGCGCGGCGGGCTGCTGGAGCGTGGCGGCGACGGTGGTGACTTCTCCTGCGGTGAGGGTGACGGTCTCTTCGTGATCCTGGTAACCGCTCAGCGAGATGCGCACGCGGTGATCTCCCGCGGCAAGCCGGGTCAACTTCAGGCGGCCCTGCTGGCTGGTCGATCCCACCGGTTCATCATCAATGTACACTTGGCTCTGGCCGGGACTGGACTCAATCATCAGAACGGGGGGAGAGGCAGCGGGCGTTGGCGTGGGGGGTGCCCGCGGAGCGGCGCGCGGGAGCAGGGGGCGCCAGCGTTCGCAGCACGCGAATCAAGTCATCCGTTCCACCGGCGTCGCGAATTTCCTTCGCCACGGAGGCGGTAACTTGAAAGGAGATGCCCGATTTCCGCGCCTCCTGCGCCACATCGTCGCTGGACACGTCGCCGGTCAGAAGATCGATGATGTCCTGCTTGGTGAGTTTCTTGGCGGCTTTTTGGGCGTTTCCAAGTGAGGGAATGAGAGCAATGGCCGCAATCAACACCAGCAGCAGCGCGAGAATTCTCGGAATACGCTTACCCCCTGGATGCGGACCCATACGTTTGGCCCCTGGGATTGATCTCGCCCTTTTTATATCGCTATCGGCGAACCTCGTCAAGGCCACGGGAAGGAATTCATCACGTGGCAAGGTCGCGCCCATTAGCGGCCCTCCACACTTGAAGCTTTCGCCCAGATTTTTGTTTCTCTGTCTGACGCAGGCTTTTAATGGCTTGCATCGAGTTTCTGAGTGAAGTTCGGCGTTGGAAGGATCCAGTTTCAAGCCTTCCTGGTAAGCGGCGATGGCGTCATCATACTCGCCAGCGCTTATAGTGGAAATCACCCAAGGTAATCTTCCCCTTGACCCTTGGGTCGACTGCCGGAGGAGCGGGCGGGGGCTCCGGCTTGGGCGTGGGTGGCGGGGGTTTCGGCTTGGGATGTTGTTTGCCCATGGCCTTTCTGGCCCAAATCGGAACTGGGTTTATAAATCGAGGGAGTCGGAGGCGGATTTGTTACGTTAACGTGGGCCGCGGCCGCCTGCGTTCCGCCCGGACCGAGGCGGTCAGGGTGTACGTGATCGACCCCTGCGGGGTGACCGGCGTGGGACCTTCCGGCTGACCTTACCCACCCCCGGCTCCAAGTCCAAGTCGGTGGCGTTCTGCGAAGACCAGCGCAAGGTGTACGGACTGGCCTTTCTCGACCGCAGTCGGATCGGCGGTGAGCGTGGCAGTCAGAGTCCTGCTGGGGCAGCGGATGGCGGGTAGCGTGGCGCGATCCAATCCAAGTCCTCCAACCGCCGATGACCCACCAGCAATACGATCAGCGCCGCCCACATTCCCCAGCGGGATTCGGGAGGCTTGGGACGCATGGCGACGGCGGCGCCACAACCTGCGCCGGCTGCGGCCGGGCCGCACGGGCGGCTGCGCGGGCCTGGGGGCTCGACCGGCCGAACCGGCGGGGGCGGCGGCCGCGGAGGAACGGCGCTTCCCGCCGCGCCACGATCGGCCCCGGCTGCAACCCGGGTTTCGCTGGCGCGAGATCAAATCATCCGCCGTCAAGACCCGCGTCTTGCCCGGGACTCAGACAGGTCTTTCTCGAGCTTCTCGATCTCCTGGATCAGCGCGCGGGCGGAAGCCGGACGCTTGTCGCGGTTCTTTTCCAGCAAGCGCATGGCGAGGGCGGCCACAGGCTCCGGCACTTGCAATTCCGGGTGCAACACGGCGATGGGCGCAGGCGGTTTCTGCATGTGGGCCAACAGCATTTCCATTGTCGTATCGGCCTTGAAGGGCAGGTCCGCGGTGAGCATCTGGTACATCACGACGCCCAGAGAGTAAAGGTCAGCGCGGCCATCAAGCTCATCTCCGCGCTTCCCCATGGCCTGTTCGGGGGACATGTATTGCGGCGTGCCGATCACCACGCCGGCGCCCGTCAAAGTCAGGCCGGCGGCCTCGCCCATGCGCGCCTCTTTCATTTTGGCAATGCCGAAATCGAGAACCTTGACCATCTCCCCATCGGGAGCATCCACCAGCGCAATGTTGTCCGGCTTGATATCGCGATGAACCATGCCCAGCCGGTGCGCCGCATCCAGCGCCGCCGCGCTTTGCTTGATGATCGACACACGCGCGGGACCGGGCAGCGGGCCTTCCTCGCGGATGAGCTTCTTCAGGCTCTTCCCTTCGATGAACTCCATGACGATGAATGGGCGGCCATCTTCGGCCTCGTCAATGTCGTCCACGCGCACGGCGTTGGGGTGCTGAAGCCGGCGGGTAATGACCGCTTCGTGCTTGAATCGCTTGACGAAAAGATCGTCGGTGAGGAGCTCCGGGGCAATCACTTTCAGCGCCCGCAATTCATCAAATGCCAGGTGCAGCGCCTTGTATACAGAACCCATACCACCCTGCCCCACTTTGGCCAGCAGGCGGTATTTCCCGCGGATGATACTTCCATCCGCCCAGGTTCCGACTTCTTCCAGCGGACTGCCATCCGCCGGGCAAACGGCGTAATTGTTTGGATAACTTCCTTGGCATGTTGGGCAGGTCTTCATGTCGCTCCCGTCGACATTCATCTTTGCCAAAGTATACCACGAGCTGGCAAGAAGAATATCGACTTGCTCCGCCCTGGTACGGCTGTGATCTAAGAGCCACTTGCACGCCGTGGCCCAGGGTTCAACTCTATGACGATGGTGAGCTTTCCTCTTACGGTCGCCGACCGCATTGACGAACATACCGCGTCTCAAAGTTTACTTCGAGAGCGGCAAGCGGGCAAGCCCCAAACCTGGGATGCGGGACTCGGGCTTCGGTTTTCGCCCCAATTCCCCATCCCCAACCCCCCAATCACGGGTTTCGTAGCGCCTCATTCCGCCGGCACGCGCCCGAAGGGAATGGGCGCGCGATATTCCCAATCCGCCGTGACGCTGCTTTTGTACCGGAAGAGCTTGCAAACCTCGCAAACCTGCGCCACCACGTATGGACCTTTCTGATTCTGCCACTGATGGTGGCAGGCGCCGGCCAAAGGCTTCCTCTGCTCCGGCAGGATGGAGTCATCGATGTTCATCAGGAATATAACCCTTTTACTATTTACACATCCTAGTATTATCGCCGCTGGCTGACTTCGCCCTGACGGCGGACATCGGGGCTTTCGGGAGCCGCCCCGCGGTCACCCCACCACGCTCCGGCAAGTCAAAATCCCAAATGCTAAATTCCCGAGCGCCGCGCGCAGTGTACTACCTCACGCCGCAATCGTCCAGTTCGGTGCGCGCAGTATTAAAGCTTCCCGTCCGAAAAGGAACCCCCGGCCCGCCCCGCTGCATTCTCTTTTTGCCAAGGCAAGAGCGTATTTGCCGGCGCCAAAATCCCGGCACGTGACGGCCAATTTGAATAAGCAACTGTTTGTTCTCAGCGTCGATGCCGGAAAACGGGAGACGGGAACCGCCGTCTTTCCCCTCGAACCAAACTAAATTGAGAATGCCGCTCCGCCAAAGGTGAGCCCGTCTTCTTGCGGGATCCGGCTGGATCGGGAGAAGCGGGTTTCAGGTGCCAGGGGGATGGCTTTTCCCTTGCACCTGACACCCAAGCTGTTCCTTAGTGCGGATTCGGCAAGCCGCGCACGGCACGGAAAGTGTCGCGGGCGATCAGGAGTTCCTCGTTGGTGGGAATCACCATGACCCGCACGCGACTGCCCGCGGTGGAGATCTCGCCTTCCTTCCCCACGATAGCCTCGTTGCGAGCCGAGTCAATCTCAATTCCCAGTAGGCTGAGCCCCGCACACGCCAGGGCGCGGATGGCCGGGGAATTTTCCCCGATGCCGCCGGTAAACACCACGCCATCCACGTGCCCCAGTGCCGCGCTGTACGCGCCAATGTACTTCTTGATGCGATAGCAGAAGACTTCGATCGCCAGTTTCGCCTGCTCGTCGCCCTTCGCGGAAGCCGTCATCAGCTCGCGCATGTCATTCGACTCGCCGGAGATTCCATAGAGGCCGCAGAATTTATTGAGCAGCGTGGACATGTCGTGCAGGGTCAATTCATCCTTCGACATGATGTAAAAAAGCGCGGCTGGATCAATGTCGCCGCAGCGCGTCCCCATCACCAGGCCCTCCTGCGGTGTGAATCCCATGGAGGTGTCAATCGAGTGGCCTTTGTCAATCGCCGTGATCGAGCAGCCGTTGCCTAAGTGCGTGGTAATGAGGTTGGCCTCGTCGCGCGCTTTGCCGAAAATCTTTCGGTAGCGAAACGCCACGTACCGGTGGGAGGTGCCGTGGAACCCATAACGCCGGATGTGGTAGCGCCGGTAGTAGGAGTAAGGCAATCCATACAGATAAGCGTGCGGCGGGATGGTTTGGTGGAAGGCCGTATCGAATACCGCCACTTGCGGCACCTGCGGCATCACTTTGCGCGCCACGTAATAGCCACGCAAATTGTGCGGATTGTGCAGCGGGGCCAACTCCACGCAGTTTTGGATTTCCTGCTCAACCCCTTCGTCAATGACCACCGAAGCAGAAAAGCGCTCACCCCCGTGCACCACCCGATGCCCTACCGCCTGAATCTGCGAAATGTCCGCGACCGCGTGGCATTCCTTCAGGACCGCAATCGCCCGGGTCAGTGCCGTCTGGTGGTCGAGAATCTCTTCCGTCGTGGACCGGGCTGGATTGGGCGGGACCGACACCTTCAAGGTCGCTTCGTCCGTCCCAATGCGATCCACACTTCCCTTGGCAATGCACCGATCGGTGTTCGACTCAATCAGCTCACTGTCGGTTTCAATGAGCTGAAACTTGATGGAAGAACTGCCACAATTCAAAACCAAAATCTTCATTGGTCACCCCAGAACCTTTCACCGGCTTGACAAGGGGTTAAAGGGGTTAATCGTCCCTGTATCCCCTTCAAACGGGTTAAATAGCCGAAATAAAATGACAGTGCAATATAACACTTTCATCTCCTCCCAACAAATTGGGGGCCAAACTCTGCGCCATATTGTCATCTCGGCGTTCATACTGATTGCCTCGGGTATTCTTGTCCGATATCATGAACTCTTCACATCATGGCGAATGACCCCAACTCCGTGGTGGTGCGCGTGGAAGGCTTGCGCAAGCGTTATGGCGACCTTGAGGCCCTGCGGGGGATCACCTTTGAGATCAAGGCCGGCGAAGTTTTTGGCTTGCTGGGGCCCAACGGCGCGGGGAAAACCACCACCATTGAAATCCTGGAAGGTCTGCGCCAGCCGGACGGCGGCACGGTAACGGTGTGCGGCATGGACCCTGGGCGCGAGCAATCTGCGCTCAAGGAGCGCATTGGCGCGCAACTCCAGGCCACGGTGCTGCCGGACAAGATTCGAGTGGAAGAAGCCCTTGACTTGTTCGCCAGCTTTTACCTCGAGTCGGCCTCCATTGAAATGCTGCTGGAGCGATTTGGCCTGGCGGAAAAGCGGCGGACGTTTTTTGAAAAGCTTTCCGGCGGGCAGAAGCAGCGACTGGCTTTGGCGCTGGCCATGGTGAATAACCCTGAACTCGTATTGCTCGACGAACCCACGGTGGGCCTTGATGCCCAACTGCGCCGCGACATCTACGCCCTCATCGAACGCTTCCGCGAAGAGCGCCGCACCACCTTGCTGACGACTCACTATATCGAGGAGGCCGAGCGCCTGTGCGACCGCGTCGCCATCATCGCCCACGGTCAACTGATCGCCTTGGGGACGCCACGCGAGTTGGTGCTCCGCTCCGGCAAAGGCACGCGCATCGAGGTGTCCCTTGCCAAGCCCGTTTCACCCGACCGTTTGATCCAGCTCGACGCCGTGGTCGATTGCCTCGAGGTTGATGGCAGGTATTTTCTCCACGCGCAACCGACCGCAGTTGCCGTAGCGGCCCTGGTGCGCTTTCTGGAGGCAGAAGGCAACTCCTTGCTCGACCTCCACATCGCTCAGCCGACCCTGGAAGATGTGTTCGTGGAAATGACCGGGGGGCGAATCGAGGAGTGAAGTAACCGTCCGAGTCTGCTGTCTGGAGTTCGGGGTCCGGAGTCCGGGGTCCGGAGTCGAAAGAACATGGCAACCATACGACGCTTTGAGGATCTTCAAGCTTGGGGGAAAGCGCGTGAACTCGTTCGGGAGATTTATAAGACATGCGATAAGTAAGGCCTGTTGTTATTTTCCCGACTCCGGACGCCGGACTCCGGACTGAGCGACTGGTACTATGCTGCCCTCGATTCGAATCGCGCTGATGTCGATCAAGCTGGTGATGCGCACGAAGGTCGCGCTTTTCTTCACCTTCCTCTTTCCCATCATTTTCCTTTTTGTTTACTCGGGCATTTTTGCGCGCGGCAATCCGGGGGTGGTGGTTTACTTTTTCGGGCCGGTAGTGACCCTCCAAATCATGGGGAGCAGCTTCTGGGGGCTGGGTTTGCAATCGGTGATGCAGCGCGAGCGTGGCAGCCTGCGCCGCTACCGTCTGGCCCCCATCGGCCCCGGATCGATGGTATTCAGTAGTCTGCTGGCAAACTACCTGCTCGAGCTTCCCACCCTCGCCATGCTGGTTTTCTGCGCCCGGGTATTCTTCCACATGCCGCTCAATGTCTCCCCGCTTACGCTCCTCGTCCTGGTCACTGTCGGCACCTTCGCCTTCGCCGGATTTGGACTCACCATTGCCAGCGTGGCCAACACCATGCAGGAGGCGCAGGTTTACAACAACGTCGTTTGGTTCACCCTGGTCTTTCTCTCCGGGGTCACCGTGCCGTTACCGATGTTGCCCCACTGGATCCAGCGCTTCGCCGCCTTCTTGCCCGCCACCTATCTGGTCAGCTCGATTCAAGCCATCATGGTAAGTGGTCAGTCGCTGTTCGACCACCGGGCGGAAATGCTGGTGCTTCTCATCTCCGGGACCTTCGGCCTGCTTTTTGCCTGGAAACTCTTCCGCTGGGAAAAAGAGGAGAAAATCTCCCCCCGCGCCAAGTTAGTCTCCATTAGTTTTATTGTGCCATTTCTGGTCATGGGGATTTGGATGAATGAGCGCGGAAACCTTGCCGCGACGTGGGAGGAAACCTTCTCGCTCACCAGCAATCCACCTCTCGCGGAAGGGCAACATATTTCCCCTGGCGATAGCATCTTGCTGAATGACTTCGAAGGTCGGGAGGAGTCCGAGGAAATTCTCAAAAGCTGGCAGGTCGCGACGGAGGCGAATGCTCCCGGCCGTTCCCTCGGCGAATTCGAAGTGATATCGCCCGGCGCCGACGGCACACGGCACGCGCTGCGCTTCAAAGGGCGCGTCGAGTCCGCTGCCGGCTCGGAGCGCGGATCCGTCACCGCCCGCTACCCTTTCACTCTCCCCGAGGGTAGTCCAAAGTTGCGCGGCGTTCAGTTGGAAGTGCGCGGCGATAGCCGCCTTTTCCTGGTCAAGATCACTCCACCCGATCCCACCCTGCCCGTACCCACTCTCACTTTTATCCCTGACTCCCAATGGCAAAGCGTTCGCTTGCCGGCAGCATGGCTTGCCGCCCCCAATCCCTCATCTCACAAAAGTCCCCTGGTTTTGGAATTCCGCGTCGACGGCCCGCCGGGAGACTTCACCCTCGACATCGACGAGATTCGCTTCTACTAAGGAACGCACGGGCAGGATGCCCATAAGCGTTAAGATAAGCACCGTCGGCAGCCAGCCCGCGTAGCGGGCGAGGTCATTTAGCCCATGGCGAGCCAGCCGTGGGATGCGGATGGCATACAAGACTCGCTAGCCCCGGTAGGGGCGGCATTCGGGCATGGTCAGGCAAGAACATAGCCCGAGCGCGCTCGCGGGCGCCGTTCGAACGATGACCCGATGTCGCCCCTGGCGGGGCTCGGGACTCCTTCCTCTTACGTTCTTTCCCACGGCTGGCTCGCCGTGGGCCAAAATGACAGCACCCGCTTCGCGGGCTTCAGGGGAGTCTCGAACCGTTTTCTTAGCGCCTACGGGCAGGATGCCCGCGCCACCGCGGGCGAGACGCCCGCGCTATGTTCGAGGGATCGGCTTTCACTTTCATGCCGCGCGCCCTTGGCGCGAATGGGCAGTCCCGCAAAAGCCGCATCCGGTGCGGCGCCCGCGAGCAGCAACACTTCACCCTTGTTCCCACAACATCCTTTCCTGAGCACATGGAAAAGGTTTGGTTTACTGGGGACTGGATGGATTGGGCCGGAAAACGTGACTACCCAATGTTCAACTTCGTGTACTTACTATCCGACGCTTTACTACCACTATTCTTGAGCACAGCAAAAAGCGCTCCACCGACAACGAGACCACCGAACAGTGCAATGATGACCATGGGATTAAATGAAACCTCCTAAGATAGTCTTACAGAAATAGTGACACCTCTCGCTGAACAAAAGTTCCAAAAGTTTATGGGTTATGAAACAAAAGGTTTAGGCATGGGATGAAACGCATCCTTACCGAACCAAACCGCGATCTGCAAGGGCGAGTGAAGTGACAATCAGATCGGCGAACACGCGCGCCTCGAACGCGGATTTGGCTCCGGCGCGTCTTTTGATTTCGGGTATGACTTCGACAAGCCCTCGATAAATGCCGGCCATTTGCTGCACTGTTGGCTGGCGCTCCGTCCGGACAAGGCAATTACAAAGCTCGCGAAAAACACCTTGGGGCTTTCCACCATGAATATAGGCGTCCGTCCCCCCCCAGGTCGCTCAAGGACTTTTGTACTCTCCGGCTTTTGGCCTCTAGCACGAACCAGACGTGCCGGCCGGCATTCAGCTTGTCCCAAGCCACCGCGAGGCCGAGTTCAAAAGGCATATTGAAGCGGGGTGTGACGGGCCGCCGCACGTCCAACTCAACCCGTGAGAGGTCGTGAAAGGAATAACGGCAGCTTTTGATGAGATCAAAGACTCTGTCCAGGCGACGGGCACCGCCTGGGATCTCTAACGTCGCTCGTGGCGCCAAGCCGAAAGCGGTAATCCCCGCGATGTATGCCAAATACAGACTTTGAAAGGCGCTGTCGTACGGTATGTTTAGGAAGGCACCGGGCAGGCCGAGAGCTGTCGGATTAGGATCTGCGACCACGTGATCGGGCACGTCGAGTAGCACCCTTTCTTGCCGCAGGACCCTGCGGAGAGCGTCTTGATCCCACGCGGCTCATCCTGGCAAGCTCCACCAGTTCCTTCGCGCGCGCTTGGGGCACTCCCACAACCCGGGCCATTTCTTCCACGGAGGGAAAGTCCGTCGTAATCCTTACGGGTTGCCTCATACTGATCTCCCGAAACTGAGCTTACATGAAATCAGACAGAACCGCAAAGCATGGGCTCAATGCCCGCCCAAGTCTCCGTGAATCAGCGGCTCCACCCAAGCCTGAAAATCCTGCGGATACTCAACCGGCAGTGCGCTCGCGTCATCGAGCTTTTTCCATTCTTCCGGAGGGAAATCCCAACCGCCCGCTCCCATATTCTCGTGAAGCTGCGCCAGATTGCGCGCTCCGATAATTGCGGAGGTAACACCGGGCATGGCCAGCAGCCACGCGAGGGCCACCTGGCTGAGGGTTTTTCCCAAACGAACAGACGCCTCTTCCACGGCGCGCAGGATTTGGTAATTCCGTTCGGTGAAAAGCCGCTCCACCAAAAAGCGCATGGAGGGATCAGAGTCCGCCAGACGCGACGCCGGCGGTGCGCCCTCCCCGGAGCGATATTTTCCGCTCAGAAAGCCACCGCCCAAGGGGCTCCAGGCAATGACCCCAACGCCTTCGGCGCGGCAGAGCGGCAGAATCTCGCGCTCGATCGGCCGGCACACCAAGCTGTACTGCGGCTGGAGGCAATCGAAGCGGGCATAACCGTGCAGCGCCGACACTCCGAGCGCTTTGGCCAATTGCCAGGCGCAAAAATTCGAGCACCCGAGGTAACGAACCTTGCCTTGCCTCACCAGCGCATCGAGCGCTGAAAGGGTCTCTTCCAGCGGCGTGTGCGAATCAAAGCAATGCACCTGATACAGGTCGAGGTAATCGGTTTGCAAGCGCCGCAGGCTCGCCTCAACCCCCTCGAAAATGTGCTTGCGGGAAAGCCCTTTGCGGTTCGCTCCCGCGCCGGCGGGGAAGAAAACCTTGGTGGCCAGCACCACGTCATCGCGACGGCCCTTCAATCCTCTTCCCAGGATTTCCTCGGAACGGCCCTCGGCGTAACCGTCGGCGGTATCAATGAAAATTGCCCCCCTGCTCGAGGTAGGCATTCAGAATCGCCAGTGATTCCTTTTCATCGCAGCCCGGAGCGCTCCGCCCGCCGTGCAAGCTTCCAAACGTCATCGTGCCTAAACAAATTTCCGAAACTTTTAAACCCGTACGTCCCAATAGTCGCGTCCGCATGGATGTCCCCTGGAATGGAAGTCCGGAGTCCGAAGTCCGGAGTCCCGGAGTCCGAAGTCCAATAAGGTGTCAGGTGTCAGGTACCAGTAAAACCCTGACACCTGACACCTGACACCTGACACCTGATACCTGACACCTATTCCCCGTCTCAGCGCCTGAGCGGCAATGAATCGCAACGTCCGGACTTCGAACTTCGGACACCGGACTCCGGACCTGCTTCTTATTTCGCTGTGAAGCTGGCGGCCGCTTCCAGCGTGCCCCACTGGATCGTGAGGGTCCCACCGCCGCCCGCTTTACTGAGGGTTAGAGTTACCATCTCCACGGACTTAGCCGCCTTGGATTCTTTCAAAGGTGCTGAGGTCAAATCCTGTGCTGCGTCATGCTGAGTGCCCCACTGGCCGTGCTGCTTATTGAAAACGAGCTTCCAGGAATTGTCACTTTGCCTCTGCATCCAGAGGCTATATTCTCCCGGCCGGGACAGTAACGTCGCCAAAGGCCAGGTCGATCTCGGTCTTGAAAGTTGTGGAAGTATTAGAGCCCAACCGCCAAAAGCCTCCGGCCGGCAAGCTGCCGAGCAGCTGCATCCGTGGTGCGTCCCCTTAGTGAGGGCCGTCCGTACTCAACCGAAACCGTTTTCCCCTTGAGGGTCAAACTCGATGTGCCTCGGGGGCCAGCCTGCGCAAAAGACCGCGGCCGCGAAGCAGGCCACCGTCAGCACACTCAGCACATCCGATTGCGAATTTTTTCATTTCATCCTCCTCGTTGTTGATGCTCTCAGTTTTCCTCGGAAATCCCTCTCGCGGTGCAAATCTACCCGCTGCTTGAAAACGTAGCGCGGGCCAGTTTTGTAGGTCCGCGGCATTTCCTTACCCATAGGGAACAAGCCGCGGACCTACAAAACAGGTCCGCGCTACGCCGGCGGCGCGCCGTCCCCAAAAGCTTATGGACCGTCTCAATATCACCCCAACAAATTGCGACGCATCATTATACCGCCGCCGCCGGGCTTGTACCAGAGATGTCTGGCCACCGGCGCCGACACTCCACAAGGGGGTTTACGGGCGCAGGACCTCATGTCAAGATGACGAAATCGTGCCGGAACTTCCCGACATCGTCGTATACATCGAAGCTCTCGAGCCGCGCATCCTGAATCAGCCGCTTGGAGCGCGTGCGCGTGGCAAGCCCGTTCCTGCTCCGCACCGCCACGCCGCCGCTTACAGGCGGTGGAAGGAAAATCCGTGCGGGAGCTGCGGCGCGTTGGCAAGCGCATCGCCATCGGCTTGCGAAGACGATCTCTGGCTGGTGCTGCACTTGATGATTGCGGGGCGCCTGCACTGGAGCAAGCCGGGTGTGAAGCTCACTCCCAAGCGCGCGCTGGCGGCCATGGATTTTCCCCACGGCAGCTTGCTCCTGACCGAAGCAGGCTCGCAGCGCCGCGCGTCACTGCACGTCGTTCAAGGCGAAGACGGTTTGCGGGAGCTCGACCCGGGTGGATTGGAAGTTCTTACCGCAGATCTTGATTCCTTTGCGGCGCGCCTGACCTCCGCCAATCACACGCTGAAGCGCGCCTTGACCGACCCGCGATTGTTCAGCGGCATCGGCAACGCCTACTCCGACGAAATCCTTCACCGCGCCCAGCTTTCACCTGTCACGCTGACCGAGCGATTGGGTCATGAATGAAATTGAGCATCTGCACATCGCCACACGTAGTGCTCTTATCGACTGGACTGACCGGCTGCGCGCCGAGGCCCAAGGTGGATTCCCGGAAAATGTCACGGCATTTCGTGAAGATATGGCGGTGCATGGGAAATATGGCAAGCCCTGCCCACGTTGCGGGACCAAAGTGCAGCGCATTCGCTACGCCAACAACGAAACCAACTACTGCCCCAAGTGTCAAACGGGCGGCAAGCTGCTCGCCGACCGCGCCCTATCACGACTGATGAAGCAGGATTGGCCGCGCACGCTGGAAGAATTGGAGTCCTTAAAGAAACGAGGGTAAGCCCATGGAGTTGGAAGGAAATATTCCCGGCGTTGGTTGTGCTAAAGTCGAAATAACTGACGAACAAATAACCTCTGTCGTCATTCGGGGCGCGGTGAGCGATGAATTCCCGTTTATCAGCCCGGGATTTGTCGATATTCAAGTAAACGGTTTTGCCGGAGTGGATTTCTCCAGCCGGGACCTGGACGCAGAGAAAGCGATCAGCGTGCTACCCGCCATCTGGAGCACCGGCGTCACCACCTTCTGCCCTACCCTCATCACGAATTCGCTTTCCGAACTGGCGAGGAGTTTCGCCATCCTCGAGCAGGCGGCGCGCATGAACAGTGATTTTGCTCATGCGGTTCCCTGCTACCACCTGGAGGGTCCATACCTGTCCCCTTTCGGGTCACACGGCGCGCACGATCCCAAGTGGATGCGGGATCCCAATTGGGACGAATTCCTGGAGCTGCAACGCGCCGCGGGCGGGCGCATTGGAATTGTCACGCTGGCCCCGGAACTGTCCGGCGCGGAGGAGTTCATTCGCCAAGCGCACAGCGCGGGAGTAGTGGTGGCAGTCGGCCACACGGACGGGGGTGCGGATGACGTCCATCGCGCGGCGGCGGCGGGCGCCACCCTCAATACGCATTTGGGGAACGGCTGCCCGGAGCGTCTTCACCGGCACAAGGCTCCCCTGTGGGCGCAACTCGCGGCCGAATCCTTGCACGCCAGCATGATTTGCGACGGTTTTCATCTGCCTCCTGACGTGGTCAAAGTGATTGTCGCTGCCAAGGGGATTGATAAATGTATCCTGATTACCGACGCCGTCCACGTCGCCCAAATGCCTCCCGGTAGGTATTCGCTGGTGGGAACGGAAATCGAGCTGCTGCCTTCGGGTCAGGTGGTCAGGGCCGATCGTGTCTCCATGGCCGGTTCCGCGCTGACCATGAATCGTGCGGTGGCCGTCTTCATCAAATCTTCCCAGTGTAGGCTGGAGGCGGCAATTCAGGCGGCAACCGCGAATCCCGCCCATTTGCTGAAGCGACCCACCGTCTGTTCGCAAGTCGCCGCGGGCCAGCCGGCAAACTTAGTCATATTTCGGCGTGAACCCGAAACCCTTCAAGTTGAGCGCGTCATTTCCCGCGGCCGGCGCGTCTTCCCCGCTTAGGCTGGATTTCTCACCACAGGCTCGGCAGGGAGAAGTGTAGCGCGGACCTGTTTTGTAGGTCCGCGGCTTTTCCATGCCCATCGTGGACGAACCGCGGACCTACAAAACAGGTCCGCACTACACCTGCTATCTCCTGCCGCCGTGCCGCTCAAAACACGAATACGCCTTTGATGTAATCCCTCGCAGTCACCTGCTCGTCGGAGAATACTTGGCGGAAATCTTCGAGCCGAAAACGGTGCGTGATCATTCCTTCCGTGCTGAGCACGCCGTCACCCACGGCCAGGGCGGCAGGTTCAATAAATCCGCAATTGTTCCCAGCGCCCAGCATGCGGATGTTGGGCCCCTGGACCGAGTCCGGCGCAAACGGCAGCGCCTCAAACTTGCAGTAACCCGCCAGGACAAAGCTGCCACCAAACCGCGTGAGGCTGATCCCCAGCGGAACCAAGGGAAGATGCCCGCTGGCCTCAATCACGATGTCGGTCCCTTCCGGATGCAGCGTCTTGGCCAAGGCTTTGAGATGCTCGGCGTCCTCGGTCACCTCCTGCGCTCCCCAGGATTTGGCCAAGGCCAAGCGCTTGGGCTGCTTGTCCAGGCAGAGAATGCGCCGCGCTCCCGAGGCCTTCAAGACCGCCAAACAATTCAATCCGATTGGGCCCATGCCAAGAATCGTTGCGGTCGATCCCAGGTGGGCTCCGGCGATGGAAGCCACGGCGATGCCCACACCCAGCGGTTCCAGCAGCGCCCCCTGCTCAAAGGAAATCGAGTCCGGGAGCGGATGCAGATTGTGAATGGGGGCCACGACGTACTCGGCGTAACCTCCCGAAGGGCCGAACCCAATCTGCCGATATTCCGGGCAGCGCCGCCATTCTCCCCGCCGGCAAAACCCGCACTTCAGGCAGGTAATCTCGTTGTCCGCGACCACCTTCCGCCCTACCCATGCCTCGTCGGAGGGCGAGCCGACTTGGTCCACCACACCACAGTACTCGTGCCCGGGGGTAAGGGGGTACTCCACGGTAAGCCGGCCTCGCAACAACTCAAAATCCGTCATGCAAATCGCCGCCGCCCGAACGCGAATCCGCGCCCAACCGGCCACCGGCTCAGGATCGGGGAATTCCGCCAGGCTCATCTTGCCGGGTTGTTCAAAGAGAATTGCTTTCATGGGTGCATCCCTCTCATCGATTAATGCGCTGGTGCCGAAGCACGCTCACCTTGCAAACTGCCATCGTCGGACCTTCTGCCGGGAGGTGACGTCCGGCCGACTTACCCCGCCTCGCGATTCCCTCCCCGCAGAATAGCGGCAGTATATCACTGCCCTCCAGAAAGTCATGCGGCTCGGGCTCGGCTCGGACTCGGAGGAGATTTTCCGCCTCTTCTTGCCCTAGCCTTTTGCAGCCACGCGATGAGAACCTCTCCGCTCGGTGCGAAATACCGGTTAGAATGATGTATCTTGATCTGGCGCCCGCGCCTTTCGCGAAAGGAGATTGCCCGGCCGGAAGAGTGATCGCAATGACCATTCCCGGAAGGGGGATAGCCGCATGGGGATCCAAAAGGTCCTGCCCCTCGAGCAGGCCTATCGCAAGGTTGACGAGCTCAAACGTCAAGGCCGGCGGGTGGTCCTGACCAACGGATGCTTCGACCTGCTGCATCCCGGCCACACCCGCCTGTTTGCCGAGGCGCGCAAGCTGGGCGATGTTTTGATCGTCGCCATGAATAGCGACCGCAGCGTTTGCACCCTCAAGGGGAAGAATCGGGCGCTTCAGCCGGAAGCCGAGCGCGCGGAAATCATCGCCGCCCTGGCTGCCGTGGACTATGTGACGATCTTCGACGACGCGTCGGTACTGGGAGTCGTGAAACGCATGTTGCCCGATGTTTTGGTCAAGGGCGGGCATTACACTCTCGATCAAATCGTCGGCCGCGACGAAGTGGAGGCCGCCGGCGGGCGGGTGGTTTCCATCCCGATCGTTCCCGGCTATTCAACCACTGCCATCATCGAGGCTGCGCGGAAAGCAGTAGGCAGTAAGCAGTAGGCAGCGAACGCCGTTTGCATGTTCCCGCAAGCAGGCAATAGGCGGCAAGGTTTTAGGGCAAATGGAAATAGGGTGTAAATGGTAAATGATAAATTGTAAATGGTTAATCACAAGTTCATCCCTTTTATACTTTACCATTTATCATTTACAATTCTTGTCCTGCGCCCTGCCGGAGAAACTAGTTGGGCTTCGACCCTATTACTCCTAGCCCGGCATAAATTGTTGTGCTCCCATGGCCGATATTCATTCCCTGCTCCGACCACTTCTTGCGCACGCCAGCGTGCGCGCGGCGGTTGCGGCGCTGGCCGAGCCTGGCACACAGCCTATTGCCATCTCCGGCCTGACGCCCACGGCCAAGGCGTTGGTGGTAGCGGCGCTGGCGCATCAAGTGAAGCGGCCGGTGGTGGTTTTGACTCAGGACAATGAGGCGGCGCAGAACTACCGGCAAACGACAGCGACATTTCTGGAAGGTCTGGAGCCCGGCGCCGGCAGTTCGGTCCAAATCTTGCCCGGGCTGGACTGCTCACCGTACGAAGGCCGCTCGCCGCACGCGGAAATCCAGGAGCAGCGCGCCGTAGCGCTTTGGAGCCTGGCGCGAGGCGGGGTGCGCGTGATTTTCGCGCCCGTTTCCGCCGCCTTGGGGCGGCTCCGCGAAAGCGCCTTCTACTCCTCCCTCGCACTCGAACTCAAGGTGGGTGACGAGTTGAGTCTGGACGACCTGCTGGAGCACCTGCGGAGCGTTGGGTACGAGCCGGGGGAGCCCGTCGCTGCCGTTGGTCAATACTCCGTGCGCGGCGGAATTGTGGACGCTTTCCCTCCCGAGGCCGAATGGCCCTTCCGGCTGGAATTTTTTGGTGACCAACTCGAGTCCGTGCGGGAATTCGACCCGTCATCGCAACGCTCGCGCAAACCCGTACCGAAAGCGCTGCTGCTGCCGCTTTCGGAAGCCCAGCGTTCCCCGCAATTCTTCGAAAGGCTGGTGCGCGTGCTCACTTTGCGCGCCCGCGAGCACGCGCAATCGCGAGGAACATCACTGCCGGAACGCGAACCCGAGTGGGCGGCGGAACATTCCAATACTTTCCCGGGGTGGGAGTTTTTTGTTCCCCTCGTCGAGCCCCACCCGCACACGCTGTTTTCCCTCCTGGATCGTCCGGTGCTGGTTTGGGACGAACTCCTCGACCGCCGCGCCCAAATTTCGCCTACGATCGAGAGCCTGACGGCAAGCTTCGAGGAAGTTCGCGACATCGTTCCGCCCCGCCCAGAACCCCGGGAAGTTTATCTGACCGAACCAGAATTCCTTCAAGCCATCCAGAGCGTTCCACAAATTTCGCTCAAAGAATTGGGCCTTGAGAACGTCACGCCGGCCGCGGAAACCAGCTCGCAAGCGGTGGTTATCGGCGGCGACTTATACTTCCCGCCCGAAGGCGCTGAGAGCAGTGACGAGTGGCGTGAAAGTAGTGACAAGTGGCGAGTGACGAGTGATGAGCGAGCAGTTCTTGAGAGCAGTGACGAGTGGCGAGTGACGAGTGACAAGCGAGCAGTTCATTCACCCGATCACCCGATCAACCGATCACCCGATTCCTCTGATGGCCCGATTCTCCTCACCCAACCTCCTCCCAAGTATCAAGGGAGGGTCAAGGAGTTGGTCGAAGATCTTCGCAGTCGGGTGAAGCGCGGCGAGTCCGTCATTTTCGTCGTCCCCACCAGTGGCAAGGTGGATCGTCTGCGGGAGATTTTGAAGGACTACGAGATTCCGTATGATCGGGTGATCGAGAGATCGGGGAGCTCATTGTCGATTGCCGATGGTCGATTGACGATTGAACCAATCGAAAATCGGCAATCGACAAGCGGCAATAGAATTGACCCGATCACCCAATCGCTCGATACCGCTCGTGTGCTCATTGCCCGGGGCGAGATTCGCGAAGGCGTGGCCTTTCCCGAGCTGAGGCAATTGTGGCTGGCGGACGCGGACTTGTTCGGTGGCTTTGACTGGGCAGCGCGCGGGCGGCGCGAGCGTTCCGGGATCTCCAGCTTTATCTCCGACCTCAGCGATCTGAAAGTCGGCGACTACGTCGTCCACATCGATCACGGCATCGGCATTTATCAAGGTCTGCGGCAAATCTCCGTGGCGGGCGCGTCGCGCGATTTCATGCTGCTGACGTTTCAGGACGAGGCCAAGCTGTACGTGCCGCTCGAGCGCCTGGACCTGGTGGAAAAGTACCGCTCCCACGAAGGCGCCAAACCTCCCCTCGACCGGCTGGGGGGCGCCACTTGGGAGCGCACCAAGACGCGCGTCAAACGCGCCTTGCGCGACATGGCGCAGGAGCTTTTGCAACTTTACGCCGAACGCAAAATGCGCGGCGGGGTTGCCGCCTCCCCCGACACGCCCTGGCAGCGCGAGTTCGAAGACGCGTTTGAATTTGAGGAGACGCCCGACCAGCTCACCGCCCTTGCCGACATCAAGCGCGACCTGGAAAGCCCCGAGCCCATGGACCGGCTGCTCTGCGGCGACGTGGGGTATGGCAAGACCGAGCTCGCCATGCGCGCCGCATTCAAAGTGATTCAGGACGGCCGCCAAGTGGCGGTGCTGGCCCCCACGACGGTGCTGGCCTTCCAGCACTTCACCACCTTCCGCGCAGCGCATGGCGCCTTTCCCCGTGCGCGTGGAAATGCTCAGCCGGTTTCGCACGGCGGCGGAGCAGAAGAAAATCATGGCCGACGCGGAAGCCGGCCGCGTGGACATCCTGATCGGAACGCACCGGCTGCTCTCCAAGGATGTGCACTGGCGCGACCTGGGATTGCTGATTGTGGACGAGGAGCAGCGCTTCGGCGTGGCCGCCAAAGAGAAGCTGAAGAAATTAAAATCCGGCGTGGATGTCCTGACCATGTCGGCAACGCCCATTCCGCGCACGCTGCACATGTCGCTCGGCGGATTGCGCGACCTTTCCGTCATCGAGACCCCGCCCCGCGGCCGCCTGGCCATTCAAACCACCGTCGCGCCTTTCAACCAGGCGCTCATCCAGTCCGCCATCATGCAGGAGATGCAACGGCAGGGCCAGGTCTTCTTCGTGCACAACCGGGTGGAATCGATTTTCCAGATGGCCGCGCTTTTGCAGCGCCTGCTGCCCACGGCGCGCCTGGGCGTGGCGCACGGCCAGATGGGCGAGAAAGACCTCGAGCGGGCGATGCTGAAGTTCATGCGCGGCTGAATACGATGTGCTGGTGGCCACGGCGCTCATCGAAAACGGCCTGGACATCCCCCGCGCCAACACCATCATCGTGAATCACGCCGACCGCTTCGGCCTTGCCGACCTCTACCAGCTTCGCGGGCGCGTGGGCCGCTCGAACCGCCGCGCCTACGCCTTTTTCCTGATCGGGTCGGAAGACACCCTGACGCCCATCGCCCGGCGGCGGCTCGCGGCGATGAAGGAATTCTCCGATCTCGGCGCGGGCTTTCGCCTGGCGGCGCTGGACCTGGAATTGCGCGGCGCCGGCAATCTGTTGGGGGCCGAGCAACATGGCCACCTGAACGCCATGGGCATTGACCTCTACCTCAAGATGCTGGAGCAGACGGTGGAGGAATTGCGGGGCGCTCCCAGCCAAGATTGAAGTGCGCACCTCGCTCAACCTGGGCCTCGACATCAAAATTCCCGACTCCTACATTCCCGACGAGAACCAGCGCCTGCGCATGTACAAGCGCATTTCCAGCGCCGCCACGCCCTACCGAGCGGGCCGACCTGGAAGCCGAGCTGGCCGACCGCTTCGGCCCCATTCCCCCTTCGGTTTCCAACCTGCTTGATTACGCCTTGCTGAAGAGCGCGGCGGAGCGCTTGCTGGTACAAACGGTTGAGCGCAAAGGGGATGAAATCTGGATCAAGTTCCATGAGCAGGCGCCGGTTGATCCCCAGCGGCTGGCGCAGTTTGTGCGGCGGCGGCGCGATGCCAGCTTCCGCCCGGACCGCGTCCTGCGCTTCCGCGGGCGCGACCGCGAGGGCAACCTGCTGACCCAGGTCCAAAACGTCTTGCAGGAATTGCACGCGCGGCAGACTTAAGATACGCCTAGAAGTTGGCGCTAACAGCTCACAGCCGACAGCTTACAGTAACGGCTGGCTAG
The DNA here is from genome assembly GCA_963810005.1 of uncultured Acidobacteriota bacterium. Lineage (GTDB taxonomy): Bacteria > Acidobacteriota > Terriglobia > UBA7540 > UBA7540 > Bog-366. The sequence continues at coordinate 152,966 of CAWELY010000011.1, read as the reverse complement.
AGCTTGGCTCAATAAAGCTGTTGGCTGTACGAGCTGTAAACTGTCGGCTGTTAGCTGCCGGAGCTGTTAGCTGTCGGCTGTCAGCTGGAGAAAACCATGAAACGAACGCTCAAAATTTTGGCACATCGCCATCCTGGCGGCAACTTTTGCGGCGCCCCAGGCTGCGGGCCGCCCACGTGGTGGAACGCATCATCGCGCGCGTCAACAGCTGAAATCATTACCCAGCGCCAGTTTGAACGGGAAAGAGACAAGCTTCGCGACGAGCTTGCCCAGCAATACTCCGGCGCCGACCTCGAAGCCAAATTGAATGATGAAAGCAAGAACCTTCTGCGCAACCTGATTGACCAGTCGCTGATGGTCCAGAAAGGCCAAAGACGAAGATATCAATGTGGACACGGACTCATCAAGAAGCTGGATCAAATGCGCAAGCAGGATAACCTTGCGACGATCGAAGACCTGCAAAAGGACGCGGAACAACAAGGCAGTTAATTGGGAGGACTTCAAAGACCAGATCCGCCGCCAACTCCTGATGCAGGAAGTCATCAGCCGCGATGTCGGCTCCCGCATCGTCGTGACGCGGGAAGATGCGCGGAAATATTACAATCAGCACAAGGACGATTTCAAATCGGAGGGCATGGTCCACCTCGCGGAAATCCTGATTTCCACCGAGAAGTACAAGCCGGAGGAGGCGGAGAAACGCGCCAAGGACGCGGAGGCGGAACTGAAGGGCGGCGCGCAAGTTTAGCGAGGTGGTGAAGAAATATTCCGACGGGCCTAGTGTTGACTCAGGGCGGAGACATCGGCTCCAATGAAAACCAGCACGCGTGGCGCCGGCAATCGCTCGCGGCCATCGAGCAAGCTCGATATCAACGAATATACCGACGTCGCTTCAAACCAAGAACGGCTACATGATCCTGAGGCTTCTGGAACGTTTCAGCCCCGGCATCCCCAAGTTTGAAGAAGTTGAATCGCGCGTTCAGGAGATGCTCTACAACCAGCGCATGGAGCCCAAGCTGCGCGAATATCTGACCCAACTTCGCAAAGACAGTTACATCTTTATGGCGCCGGGATACATTGACACCGGCGAAGATAACGCCGGGCGCGGCGCTAACCGCCGAAAAGAACTCAATGAAGCAGACCTTTGTCAAGGACCTCACGCCGGACTCACCGGTGCGCAGCACCTTTCTGGTCCAATCCAAAGAACGTAAGATCACCAGTAATGGCTCCGCCTATCTGGACCTCAGCCTGCAAGATACCACGGGCGTCATTTCCGCCAAGCTCTGGGACTACTCCGAACGCACCACTCCGCCTTTGAAGCTGACGACATCGTGCAGGTGGAAGGGCACGTGGAAAGCTATCGCGGCACGCCGCAACTTCGCATTCGGAAGATCACGCTTTGCGCGCCCGAAGAAGTGAACCTGTTCGATTATCTTCCCCGCACCCAGCGCGACCCGGAGGAGATGTACGCCGCGTTGCTGGAGCGCGTGCGCCGCATGAGCGACGGTCCGCTGCGCGCTCTGCTGCTGAGCATTCTGGAAGACCCGCCCATGGCGGAAAAGTACAAGCTGGCGCCCGCGGCGATGAGCTATCACCACGCCTTTCTGGGCGGCCTCTTGGAACATGTGTCGTCGCTCGTCGCCCTGGCCGATCGCGTGGCGGATCATTATCCCTGGCTGCGGCGCGACTTGATGGTGGCCGGCCTGGTGCTCCACGATATGGGCAAGACGGAAGAACTGAGTTTCACCCGCGGTTTCCGCTACTCCACGCGCGGACAACTGATCGGGCATATCACCATGGCGCTGGAAATGGTGCAGGCGAAGATTCAGCCAGATCCCCGACTTCCCTGCCGAACTCAAGGACGAACTCGAGCACATTATTCTTTCCCATCACGGCAAGCTGGAGTTCGGCTCGCCCAAGGAACCGATGTTTGCCGAGGCCATGGTGGTCAGTTTCCTGGATGAGATGGACTCCAAGCTGGAAGCCGTGCGCCAGCAGTACGCCACGGACCACGACCGCCCCGGCGACTGGACCAGCCGCAACCCAGCGCTGAAGCGCGAACTGCTGAAACCGCCGAAGGAATGAAGGGTGAAAGGAAAATGATAAAGTATGAAATTGAAACTGGGTAAATCAACTTGGCTCTCCGCTTTTACCATTTCATCATTTACAATTTACATTTTATCCTTTAGCTTTCATGACTATCCTTTCTCTCCCGCCGACATCGCGCGCATTCTGCCCCACCGCTACCCTTTTCTCTTTGTCGACCAGGTTGCGGAATTCGTGCCCGGGCAGCGCATCGTGGCGATGAAGCATTTTTCCATTGACGATCAGGCCGCGCGCGGGAATCCCCCCGGCGTGGCCATCATCCCCACCGGCGTCATTCTGGAACTGGTCACGCAGGTCGGCGCCGTCCTGGTGATGGAGCGCCCGGAGATGGCCGGCAAGATCGCCATGATCTTGCACATTCCCTCCGCGCGTATTATTAAACCGATTGAGGCCGGCGACACGGTGCGCGTGGAAGCCGAAGTGGTGCGGATGAAAGCGCAGTTCGGCGAGTTGCGCGGCTCCATCTTCCGCGACGGCGAATTGGTGGCCGAGGGCCAAATGCGCTTCGGCATCGCCAGCCTTCAGGATGTGATATCGGGGCGGGGGGACCGTGGCATCAATTTGAGTCTTTTAACGGAGAGGAAAAGCGATGCTCTACAGGAAGGTGACGAAGACGGGCGACGAATTGTCGATCCTGGGATTCGGCTGCATGCGTCTGGCGCAGAAGAACGACCGGATCGACGAAGAGCGGGCGGCACGCCAGATCCGCTACGCCATCGATCACGGAGTGAACTATATCGATACGGCTTGGCCGTATCATGGAGGTGAAAGCGAACCGTTTGTCGGCCGAGCCCTCGCCGGCGGATATCGCGAGCGGGTGAAACTCGCCACCAAGCTGCCCGCCTGGCTCGTCCGCAACCGTGCCGACATGGACCGCTTTCTCGATGCGCAGCTCAAGAAACTTGCCACCTCGCGCCTCGACTACTACTTGGTCCACTCGCTGAATGGAACCACTTGGGACCGAGTGGCGGCGCTCGGCGTTGCGGAGTTTCTCGACCAGGCTCGGGCGGACGGGCGAATTGCCAACGCGGGCTTCTCATTCCACGGGCTCCGGGAGGATTTTAAACGCATCGTTGACGCCTATCCGTGGGAGTTCTGCCAGATTCAATATAACTACCTCGACGAGGATAACCAGGCCGGCACCGAGGGGCTGAAATACGCCGCGGCGAAGGGCCTGGGCGTGATCGTGATGGAGCCCCTGCGCGGCGGCGCGCTGGCCGCTTCTCCCCAACCACCTGACCGATCGAAGCCCTCTGGCAGGAAGCGGCGAAGCCGCCGGACTCCCGCCGAGTGGGCCCTGCGATGGGTTTGGAACCACCCGGAAGTGACCGTAGTTCTGTCGGGGATGAACGATGAGGCACAGGTGAGAAGAGAATCTCAAGATCGCGGAGGACGCCCGCCCGGATTCGCTCACCGGTGCGGATGTCGGCCTGATCGCGAGAGTGGGCAGGAAATACCGCGAAATCATGAAGGTTGGCTGCACGGGCTGCGGGTACTGCCAGCCATGCCCCTCGGGCGTCAATATCCCCGAATGCTTTTCGTTGTTCAACGCCTTTCACACCTTCGGTCATGAAGCAGCAGGCCGCGTTCCTTTACGTACTGCGCATGGGAGGGATGTGGCGGGCCAGCCGGCCTATGCATCGCTGTGTTCGCACTGCCGGGATTGCGTCCAGAAGTGCCCGCAGGGCCTTGATGTTCCTAGTCTGCTGGAACAGGTGGTAAGCGAGTTCGAGGGCGCCGGCCTGAAGGAGCGTGAAGCCATGGCCCGCCGCCTTTTCGCCGGATGAGCTTTCACGGCGCGCTGGGTTGAGTCAGCAGGCAGCGAGGAGTCAGCCACCCCCCCGCCGAGAAGCTTCGCTTGACTAATGCCTTCCTGTGGTTAGCCTAGCTAGGTTAGAGGTTGCGGGGGGGGGGCACGAGCAATCTGGCCGCCAGCGCGTTGCGCATTTCGGCGGCAAGGTTCGGGGAAGCACAAAATGGTATTTCAAGACCTTCACATTCGCGACGTGGTCATCCGGCCGGCGCACATCCTGGCGCCCATGGCGGGCATTACCGACACGGTTTTCCGCCGCTTCATCAAGCGCCTGGGCGGTTGCGGGCTGATCATGACGGAGTTTGTTTCCAGCGAGGGCATGATTCGCCAGAATTTCCGTTCGCAACGCTATCTGTATTACACGGAGGAAGAGCGGCCCATCAGCGCGCAGATTTTCGGCGCTGACCCGGCGCACCTGGCCGACGCGGCGCGCCAAATCGAAGACCTGGGATTTGACCTGGTGGACCTGAACCTGGGTTGCCCCGCCAAGAAAGTGGTGAAATGCGGCGGCTCCGGACTGCTGCGCGACCTGCCGTTGCTGGAAAAAATCCTGCGCGCCATTCGCGCCGCCGTCAAGATTCCCTTCACCATCAAACTCCGCTCCGGCTGGAGCGATGAGGAAATTGTGGCCTTGCAAGTGGCGCGCCTGGCGGAGGACTGCGGCGTGGAAGCTTTGGCCATCCATCCGCGCACCCGCGTGCAGGGCTTCAGCGGCCGGGCGCGTTGGGAAATCATCCAGCAGGTCAAGCAAGCCGTGCGCATTCCCGTGATCGGCAACGGCGACGTGTTCAAGCCCCAGGACGCCCTGGCGCTGCACGAACAGACCGGCTGCGACGCGGTGATGATCGGGCGCGCGGCCGCCTCCAATCCCTGGATCTTCCGCCAACTGGCGGAATTCTTCGCCACGGGCGCGTACCGCGAACCGGCCGACGCCGACCGCTACGAACTGATTCGCACTTACTACTCCATGCTGGTCGCCGAGGAAATTCCCGGCGCCATCGGCAAGATGAAGCAATTTGCAAGCTGGTTTACGCACGGCGTGCGCAACGGAACGGAATTGCGACGGCAAGTGCAAAGCGCGCGCGAAACCGGCGAAGTGCTAGAGCGCGTGGACGCGTTCTTCGCCTCGCTCGCCGCCCACCCGGGCCGCTCGGAAGCGGCAATCGCCTCCTGAAAAGGCAAGGTGACCTTGATGGAGATCGTCAGGAGGAAAGAAGAAGTCAGCGCCGGGTCGAAGCGGCCATCCCCATCCGGGTGCGAGGGCTGGACGCGTTAGGCCGGGAGTACGACGATGCCACCACCTCGCTGGAAGTGAGCCGGCGCGGACTCTCCTTTCTCACCAACCGCAATTTGGCCATCTTTGCCGCTCTCACCATCGTTATCCCCGGGCGCGGCCCGACGCGGCCCAGCGCGGGACCCACGGATTTCTTCACCGAAGCCACCGTCGTCCGGGCCAGCAAAGAAAACGAGGAATTCTACCGCGTAGGAGTTCGCTTCATGGGAGCCACCCTTCCCATGTATAGCGCCGAGGGAAGTTAGGCCGAGCCAGGTCAAAAGTCAGGCATCGATACAAAAAGATGTTAAAAATGAAGAATGAACCGATTATGTGCATGAAAACGCAGGAGACACTGGCAAATTGTACACCGATCAGTCGGCGTTTTTTGGACGAAAATGGATGGAATACGCGGCCCGTCCGGGCGATCACGGACCAAGCTACGCTACTACCGGGGAATGTGGAATCTGGGCTACTTCTTGCGGTTCTTCTCCGCTTGCAGCAGGCGGTAGGCTTCGCTCTTGGAGACGCCGCGGGCGCGGGCCACAATCTTCAAAGCGGCTCGCTCATCGACCTTGCGCTCCGCCATGACCGCCTGGATTTCCGATATGATGGACGCCGCGCGGCGAGGCGGCTTCGTTAGCCTCCGATACGGCGTGCAGGCCAATCAGCACGGTGATTTCGCCCTTCGCCGGCCGCTTCTTCAAATTCTCGAGGGTGGTGCCGATGGTTCCGCGCAGGAACTCCTCGTGGACCTTGGTCACTTCCCTGGCCACAACGATTTCCCGCTCGCCGAGGATTTCCCGCGCGTCCTTAAGCATCTCCAGCAAGCGATGCGGCGCCTCGTAGAAGACCAGCGTCCGGGTGGCGTCTTTGAGTTCCTCCAAAGCCTTTCGGCGCTCGCCCTTCTTGCTCGGCAGGAACCCCAGGAAACGGAACTTATCCACGGGCAATCCGGAAGCCGCCAGCGCCGCCACAAAGGCCGACGCGCCGGGCACGGGAATCACGGGAATGCTATGGCGAACGGCGAGGTGCACCAGCCGGAAGCCCGGGTCTGACACCACGGGCATGCCGGCGTCCGTGACCAGGGCAATGCTGCTGCCCTCTTCCATCTGGATAACCAGCTCGGGCGCGCGCGTCATTTCATTGTGCTCGTGGTAACTCACGGTGCGCGTCTGAATCTTGTAAGCATTCAGGAGTTTCTGCGTGCGGCGAGTGTCCTCGCAGGCAATCAGGTCCACCTCTTTGAGGATACGAATGGCGCGCAGGGTGATGTCCTCAAGATTTCCAATCGGAGTGCCGACGACGTAAAGCTTGCCGTGCTCGCCATTGGCTGGCTCCAACGGATCAAGGAAACTGGCTCGTGCTGGCATAAGAGGTTGACCGTCCGCAATTTGAAATGAAGTCGAATGAACAGTGTATCAAGTCGGCGCGTGTATCTCAAGCAAGTCAATAAAGGTCTGGTGCAGGATTCACCCTATCGGGCCCTTGGGCTTTATCACCGCGCGCTTGATGTGGTAGTATGAAAAAAGGTCGTAGCGGACGAACAGCGAAGCCCTAGTCGATACAACCCAGTTGCGCCGTCCGCCATCAATTGTAAATGTAAAGGGTTAGGCAAAGCCTCGCGCCCGGGCGTAAGATTCGCCCGAGGAATGGGAACAAAGGTTAATGTCAACCAGCAACCTTCAGGTTGAAGTCGGCCCGGAAAAGATGCCGCCCAAGAACCGCACCCGCCGTGGACGCGCGATTCAAAGTCACACTCTGTCGAGCCCCCCTCGCTCTTCGTTTCCGCATTCCGGCAGATTCGCGACTGGTTGCGCGAGCCGAAGGTGACGGTGCCCGCGCAATACTATCGCGGCGAAGCCAAGCTGCCGGCCACGGACATGCGCCCGTGGTTCATGGATCTCCCCTCCCAGATCAAGGTGGCATTTGAAAAGCCTCGCGACCCGATCGGAATTTACAACTATGGGCAGCAGGAAAAGCGCGCGCTTTGTCGCGTTCGCGCTTGCCATGGTCTTGGGAGCGGGCGGCTGGTTCTGGCGGCGAGACGCCGGCCTGCTTCATGGGAGTGATCGCCGGGTTTGCCCTGGGCGAACTGGCGGGCTCGCTGATCTTTAAGAACCGGCCGTACCCTCCCGACATTTGGCGCGACTATCGGATGCAAGCGGCTCCTGGGTCAATTCCGTGCTGGTGCACACCATCGCCCTGACCCTCCTGTTGCTGCCCTACATCCTCTCCCGCATGTGGCAGCCCGTGAAGGCCGCCACCAGAACCGAGGTCGTGGATATCTCACCCTACCTCGGCCGATTGACTCCCGACCGAGAGGCAAGAAGGCCGGAGGCGGTGGAGGCGGTGGAGATCGCTCGCCGACCCCGGCGTCGAAAGGCGCCATTCCCAAGTTTGCCAAGATGCAGCTCGCGCCGCCCATGGCGGTGATTCCCAACACCGAACCCGCAGCTTCAGGTTGCGCCTACGCTGCTGGGGCCGCCGGAATTGAAGCTCCCGCAAATGAGCTGCCAACATGCCATTGGGGTGATCCCAACGGAGTGGTCGGCCCCCCCTCGAACGGCCCGGGATTTGGCGGCGGCATCGGCAGCGGAGAAGGCGGGGGAATTGGTTCCGGCAAAGGCGGCGGCCTTGGTCCCGGCGAAGGTGGCGGCGTGGGCGGCGGAGTTTATAGCGTGGGGGGCGGCGTGAGCGCGCCGATCCCCATTTACAAGCCCGATCCCGCGTACTCCGAGGAAGCTCGCAAGGCGAAGTACCAGGGCACGGTCGTGCTGTGGATCATCGTCGATGCCTCCGGGGCCGTCACGGATTGCCGAGTCGTAAAGCCCCTCGGTCTCGGCTTGGATGAAAAAGCGGTCGAAACCGTAAGGACGTGGAAGTTCAAACCTGCCCTGAGAAACGGCACGCCGGTGCCGGTGCGAGTCATGGTGGAAGTCAGCTTCCGATTGTTCTGAGCACCCTGCCTATCTTGCCCGGCAATGCGCGTCAAGGAGTTTAGAAAAGAAGCCTTGACAAGCGCGTGGCCGCCCGTTTACTTCTATAATGACGCCTCACTGGGAGGTCGTCTAACGGTAGGACTGCAGACTCTGGATCTGCGTATCGGGGTTCGAATCCCTGCCTCCCAGCCAACCTAACTGGCTGTTTTTCAATTGAGTTAGCGCTTGCGGGTCACGAACCCAGATTCAGCAGGCGCGCGGCATTTTGGTAATAGACCTTGCGCAGAATTTCGTCCGGCAGGCCCAGGCCGGAGATTCTCCAGCGCCCCTGGGGAGGAACCGGCGCCGGGGCATAGTCGAAATACTCGTCTTCCGTCTCCAGGAAGCGGAAATAGATCTCGTAAAGCTCATCGCCGAAAATCTGCTGCGGAGTCTCCATGCCGTGCGGAATCGCGTCCGTTCCCATCATGATGCGGTCCTGATACTTTTCGAAGAATTTGCGCGCCTGGCGCGGCTGCCGGCCGAGTTCGTTGAGCCGCGCGGCCGTCTCGACGTGCATGTTGGGCAAGCGGTCCAGGCATTCGGAAACGTAGCCCAAGTCTTCTCCCCGATTCCCGACGTGCAAGGCAATGAACTGCGTCTTGGGGTGGCGGGCAAACACGCGGTTGCGCGCCTCGAGCAAATCCATTTTGCCGGGAAAGTCGTGGCCGTAGAACGACCAACTGGGATGGTTGTTCAACTCTTCGAACCGCTCATTGAAGCGGTCGATGGGCAGGAAAAACGCGTCGGGGTCGGAAGTGTGAATCGACACGGGCATGCCGAACGCGCCACAGGCTTCCCACATCGGATCAAAGCGCCGATCGTCCAGCTTCACCAGATTCCCCGTGGTAACATTCTCGCGCAAGTACAGCCCCAGCGTTTTCAGCACCTTTAATCCCTTGGCGCCGGCCTGGTGGGCACGCTCGATCTCATCCGCCTGGAATTGGGCGTAGCCGGGCTCATTCGTCCGCTCCCACCACGGTTCGGTAAACACCAGGAAGCGCCCCGGATAGGCGGTCTGCCACTTCGCGATGACTTCGACCAAGCCTTGGCCGTGTCCGCCCGTAAGGTCCACCATGGTACGAAGGTTTTTGCGATCCATAACCGCCAAAATTTCCTCCGGCGGCATTGGGTACGTCATCTTTTCTCCAAGGTCAACCCCATGCTGGCCTGCGGCCTGGAAGGACAGGTGGGTATGAACGTCAATCACCGGGAACTTCGAGCGCGGAACCTTTGTCGCCGGTACGTGGAGCATGCTCCGGGGCGCGAAATCATTCAGGTCCAGCGCCGATTTGCGTTCCTCCGCGGATTTCCCGGGGCTTGCCCCCGCCCGCGCCGGCCGGGGCGACACACCCGCGCGGCTTCCCACCATTGCCGCAACAGCGCCGCGCAACCACTGCCTTCGACTCCAGAAACTCATGCTCTCCTCCTCTTCGCAAGGCAACCGTGCCAGCTTAGTTTTCCTTCCCCAGAGAGTCAACACGCTTATTTCCCGGGTAGTGTCCTCATTGGAACGTAGCGCCGCCCTTTAGGACGGCACGTGCCGGGGTGAAGCCCGGCGCTACGCCCGAAATTAGGGCAGCACCATGTCCAGGGTCGAATCCCGTTGTGAATTCTTGCACCGTCCGCCATAATGGGCGGTTTCTTGCGCACACATCCAGCCCACCGAGGAGGTTGTTGATGTCCTGTCGAAAACAGTTCGCCGGTTTTGTTGTCCTCATTATTGTCTTGGGAGGCACTCTGATGGTGGAAGCTGCGAAAGCTCCTGGTTCGGACCCCCAATCCTATATCAGCAACTCCCAGTTCATCTCCAAATTTACGGTCCAGGATTATGTCCCCGACGGCAATCTCGATAAGCCCGTGTGGCGCGGCGCGTCCTGGGTCAAGGTTGAGCATGACGCTTTCAAGCCGGTCACCTTCCCGCAATCCGCCACCGAGATCGCTTCACTTTGGACGCCAGCTTACGTTTACATCGCCTACCGCTGCCAATACACGACTTTGAACTTGTACGAGGGCAAGGATCCCAGCAAGGATTTCTGGACGCTCTGGGACCGCGACGTGGTGGAGGTATTCTTGAATCCCCAACCCGAACGCTTGAGACACTACTACGAGTTTGAAGTGGCGCCCAACAACCTTTGGATCGATCTGGAGATCGACCTCGACAAGAAACCCTTCGGCAATCCTAATTGGGATTCCGGGTTCGAGCACGCGACGCACGTCGACGGCAAGAACCACGTGTGGACTTGTGAGCTGCGCATACCGATAGCCGGTTTGAAAGGAACGAAGCCGTTGGAGGCCAATACCGACTGGCGAATCAACTTCTTTCGCTGTGACGGTCCGGGAGACGATACCCAACGGCGCTTTCTTTCCTGGAGCTTCGTTCAGAGTGATACCCACACGTTCCACTCTCCGTGGTCGTTTGGCGTGATTCGATTTGTGAAGTAGGGGCGGCTCACCGAGGAGACGCATCGGCACGGAGGAACAAGAACAAGTCAAAAGGCAAAACGCAAAGTGCAAAAGGCAAAAGTAAAAACCAGACGTTCCAAAATCCTTACCTTTAGTCCGGTCTCCACGCCTCAAGGAAAGGATTTGGGAACGCACGGTCTTTCACTTTTGACTTTTGACTTTTGCACTTTGCCTTTTGACTTTCTTTTACTTCTCCGCGTCTCCGCGCCTCAGCGGTGAGAGTCATCAGGTGTATGTTCCATACTCACGGAACGCTTCATACATGGCGCGGATATTCGCAAGCGGCACGTCGGGTCCGACTTCGCCGCAGGCGACGATGCCGCCCTTCGACGACCCGCACACCTCAAAGGTCCGGTGCACTTCTTCCTTCACTTCCGACGTCGAGCCAAAAGGCATGACGCGCTGACGGTCAATATCGGTGCGAATGGCCACGCGCCCGCGAATGTTCCTGGCGATCCACTCATGCCCCACCACCGGCACCTGGCAATTGATCACCTGCACGCCGATTTCGATTAGATCACCAAAGATGTCGCGCACCTGCCCGTCGGTGTGATACCAGACGTCCATTCCCTTGTCGCGAGTCCGCTTGAACATTTCCGCATAGCGCGGCTTGAAAATCCGCCGCCACGTTTCCGGCTTGATGATCAGCGAGGTTTGGCCGCCCCAGTCGTCGGCAAAATGGAGGCCGTCATATTCTAGACTGGTCCACTTGTCGATCCAGCGCAGGTGAAAATCCAGCAAGTTGTCGAGCAGCCGGTAAAACTCCCTGGACTCGGTGGCGATGTCCAGCATGAAGTTTTCCATACCGCGCAACTGCTGGAGTTGCTCGAAGAAGGTGATCCACGCGCCGCGGGCGTACCAGCGATCATCAAAGCCCATCATGTGGCCGCTGTAGAGCCTTCCGGAAGGCGGCCCAGCGGTGAAAACCTCCGGCCAGTGGTAATCCTCGTAGTGCTCCAGATCGCGGATCGGCCATCCGATGGGAATGCCGCAAACCCCCAGCCATTCGGAAAACCACACCGTGCCAAAATCGTCGGTGTTCCTGCCCTGCTTGTAAACAGCCGGAAAATCTGCCACTGGCAGGTCCTGCATATAATCCCAGCCGAAATCTTCGCGGAATTCGGTGAGGATTTCATCCAGCGCCTTACCGTACTTGATCTGCGCCGCCGGAAGAACCGCGTGGGAGATGGGCGCACGATCAGGATGATTAAAGTTGATGGCGGATTTAACCCGCTGTCGGCTGTTCAAATTAAAGGCCTCCTGGTAGTTGCAGCGTAAGGGCGGTTCGCGAACCGCCCCTACGTGCGTGCGGCAAATCTATCGCCAAAGGATCAGTTCACGAACCGCCCTTCCGCACCAGATGCTTGCGGAAAACCTTGTTCCCAACCGTAGCGTACAGGTATTGATGGTCCGGACCGCCGAATGCGACTCCGGTAACTGGGCCCATGTACGGCTCGGCCTGCTCCGGCCAATTGAGGATCGCCACCACTCTTCCCTGCTGATCGCAAACCTGAATCCCCAAGAGCGTTGCCACGTAAAGAAGACCCTGGCTATCCATCACCATGCCGGAGGCGCCACTTTCCGAAGATTCGTCGAGAGTCTCCAAACGAAAGAAGGGCTCCTCGTTGGCGAGAGTGCCGTCGCCTTGCACTTGATACGACCATACCCACTTTCCCGCGGGGTCACTGACGTAAAGCATGGATCGGTCGGGGGACAAGCAAACCCCATTCGGTTTTAGACGAGCAAGGACTCCAGGCGGATATTGGCTCGCAGAGCTCACCACCTCCCAATCCGGAGCAAATTCCACGAACCCCGAGTGCGAATCGCCCAGGGGATGCATGGCGGCCTTGGCAATCGGCTGGGGATAGTCGCGCCACAGCCAACGCAAAGCGTCCGGCATGATGGCTCCGCCCTGGATCATGTCGTGATCCTTGTCCCCGGTCACAAACTTGACGTCATATCCGGCGAAGGTGAGCGCGGACGCCATGGATTGATTGGCCATCCACCAGTCGCCCGCGAAGTTGTTGAGGTCATGGTTGCCGTCCTGTAGAAAAACTCGCAACGGCTTCGGCTCAGTTTTGCGGATGAGCGCCGGATAAATGTCGCCGCCGCGCAGATCGGTGAAACTGCCGATAAAGCTCAGCACGCGTCGAAAGGCCTCAGGATGCGTCCAGGCAACGGTGAAGGAGCAGATTCCACCCGAACTTCCGCCGGAAATCGCCCCGTCGTTCGGATTCGTGGAAAGGTTATAGTGTTTCCCCACCTCCGGGAGAATCTCGTCGAGCAAAAATCGCGCATAACGGTCGCTCAAGCCGTCGTACTCGTAGCTTCGGTTGACCCGGTCTTGCTGGCCCGGGGCGAGCGCTTTCAGGACACCCGGATCAATCAGAATCGCGATAGTCACCGGCATGTCGTGCTTGGCAATGAGATTGTCAAACACAATCGGGATGCGCGCCCGGCCGTCTTCACTCATATAACTCTTGCCATCCTCGAACACCATCACGCACGCAGGTTTTTCCGCGGCGTATTGGGCCGGCACATAAACCCAATAGTCGCGCACCGTGCCGGGATAAATCTTGCTGTTCCAGGTGTAATGCGTCACCGTGCCTTGCGGCACCCCCGGTTGGCGCTGCGAGTCCGGCCCCAAAGGGTAGTCCTCCCCTGCCCAAGCGAATCCGGCAAACACCGTGAACAATCCGAGAAGCAGACACAATTTTTTCATGTAAATTCCTCCACCGCCGTGCGGGCATCGTACCACGGGGCCCTGAGCCGCGAAAGCCTGCCTATGCGTGCGTGTCTTGTTATTCTGCCGCCATCGCATTGTCGCACTCGTACGGGGTTCGTCGAACCCAACTCAAGCGCCGGGCCCATTGGACTGCTCAAGAAACTGGATGGGTATGATGAATCGGGGCGTAGGCGGCACGTTCGTCTGCGATACGAGGAACTTGCCCATGGTCGCGAAACGTTGAGACTGAATTCCCTTGCGGGTTCGAGCCACCCCAGGCGCGCCAGCCGCATCCCTCGGCGTTCTTGCTATTCCCCGCTACTTCAAGTCCGCCGACAGTTCTTGCAATTGTTCCGGGGTGAGGTTTTGTTCGGCCGGGTATTTCGGGTGGTCAATGACAATCTTGGCCTCTCGAGGAAACGCCGCCACCTGCTCAGGGCTGAGTTGGAATTTGATGTACTGGACGGAACTGAGGCGGTCGGTCGAGATCTGGCGGTCGTCAAACCGCGCCTGCGACCGCTGGCCGCCGGTTTCAAGCCAAATGTGATGCTCCAAACCCAGCAGGTTGCGCAGCCAGACGTCGCGTTCCGCCGGGGTTTCGTACTCAATCAGCAGGCAGGCAGAAAGCTCCCCGGCGGCAGGGATCAGCTCGTTGTAAGTCTTGACCTCATGAGCGATCTCGTGGGGGTTTTGCAACCGCTCGATGCGCATCATCTCCTGAATCTGATAGCGCACGGTGTCGCGGTTTTCGAACAGGAACGTCATGTGCCCGCCCACGCGAATGCGCCGCCGGTCCTTGAGCGCCATCATTTGCGGCCGCCACTCGGGACGCAGGATTTCGTAGTCGGCAATGTGTTTGATTTCCGAAACGTCGATCAGCTTCATAGGTCTAATACCTCCATCGAGCACGGGTGCGAATTGCCGGAAGGCCGAGCGCCGCTCGGCCCTTCTTCTCCTCGGGTGGATTGATGGCTTTGGGGAAGCCGTCGGAGCGGTAGGCGCGGGCCAGCACCTGAATCGGGTGAATCGGCCGCTGCCCGATCGCCTGCTGAAATTGAATCGCCGCCAGTGGGCAATCGGTGGCCATCACTTTGGCTTGGACGGCCTGCATCTGGTCAAACGCCTTTTTGCCGGTGAGCAGCGAGAGGGGGAAAAATTCCTTGCGCATCGCCCACGTGCCATCGTGGCCGCAACATTGCTCCACCATCTTCACCGTCGTTCCCGGAATCAGGCGCATCAGGTCGCGGGAGCGGAAGCCGATGTTCTGTGCGCGCAGGTGGCAGGGCACGTGGTAGGCGACGAGTTCGGGAGTGCTGCGGAAATCGCGGTTGAATTTGCCCTCTTGCTTGAGTTGAAACAGAAACTCGCACGGGTCCATGGCGGCGGCCGCCACCTCGCGCGCTTCCGGCGTGCCCACCAGTTCGCCATACTCTTTGCGCATCATGTAAGAGCAGGTGGGGTTGACCGCCAGAACCTTCTTCCCTTCCCGCACGTATGGAAGCAACGCCTCCACATTTTGCCGCGCCAGCCGCTTGGCCAGCTCGATGTCACCCGCTTCCATCGCCGGCATGCCGCAACAATTCTGCTTCGGCAGGCCCAGGGCGATGCCATTCCGGGAAAAGACTTCCATGAGATCCTTGCCCAGGTCGGGATGGTTGTAGTTCACGAAGCAAGTACTGAAGAGCACGGCTTTGGTGGGATCGCCGGCGGGCGGCGGTTGCTTGCGGTACCACTCCTCAAACAGCTCGCCGTGGAATTCCGGAAGGAGTTTGTCCTTATGGATTCCCAGCCCGCATTGCAGCCCCGCGCGCAGCAGCGGTTGACGGTTGGCCCAGTTGGCAAGGCCGGGAGTGAGCTTGGCCATCTTCCCCATCATCTCCGGCCGCGACAAAAGGCGGTCACGCAGCCCGATGCCGCGCTCCTTCTGCCGGACGGCGTGGGCACGCAGGAGCAGGCGCGGAAAGTCGAGCTGAAATTCGTGCTTGTCGTCCGGGCGTGTAGGGGCACTTAACGTAACAGATTTTGCATTGAAAGCAGCCGTCGAGGACTCTGGTCCGTCTCCTGCGGCGTCAATTCAACGTGGTCACCCACCTGGCGGTCGAAAGCGTTGAACATGTCCGGGAACGAAGGACAAAGATTGAAGCAGAGGCGGCACCCGTTGCAGATTTCGAAGACGCGCCGCAACTCCTGCTTCAACCCCTTGGCATCCCAGTAAATCGGGTTGTTCGGATCGTATGTCATGCCAGCAGTGGGCGCGCCTTTGATGATATCCATGGGATCGACTCCGGCAAAGCTCTCTCAGCAGATGTAGCAGGTGTAGCACGGACCGGTTCCGCAGGTCCACGGCTCGCTCCATGGGCATGAAAGCGCGGACCTACAGAACAGGTCCGCACTACCCTTCCTCGACCTGAGTCGCTACCTGAGAATTAAATACCCAGTGGAAAATTAGGAAATGCTGTCCAGACCTTTTTGGAAGCGTCCCGCGTGGGATTTCTCCGCCTTGGCCAGGGTCTCGAACCAATCCGCAATTTCGGTGAAGCCTTCTTCCCGCGCGGACTTGGCCATGCCGGGGTACATGTCCGTATATTCGTGGGTCTCGCCGGCGATGGCGGCCTTCAGGTTTTCCTGGGTGTCGCCGATGGGCAGGTCGGTGGCAGGATCACCCACCGGCTTTCAGGTAATCCAAATGACCGTGAGCGTGGCCGGTTTCGCCCTCCGCCGTGTCGCGAAACAAACCGGCGACATCCGGATATCCCTCAACGTCTGCCTGCTTGGAGAAATACAAATACCGGCGGTTTGCCTGCGACTCGCCGGCAAATGCTGCCTTCAGATTCTCGTGGGTCTTCGTGCCTTTCAGATGGGTTGCCATAGTTTTGACTCCTTATTTGTGAACAGCTTGCAATTGATCATCATTCTCGTTCAAGAATTACCGTTGAAACCCTCGCCCAATTCTAACAGCCCCATATGGTCATTGCAATTTGCTCGCCGGGAAAAGCCTGCCTCAGCCGGAAGACACATACAGACCTCCGCGGAAGGTTTTTTTGAGTCCCCCCGAATTGGCAGAGTATCTTGTCAAAGGATTGCTGCTCGCGGGTACCGCTGCCATTTCCTGACGCGCGAAATGGAAACACCTCGACTCCGCCACCGGTCAACGCCTCGCTCTTCGAAGCGTTGGAGCTGCGAAGGAAGAAGGCGAGACCTTGGCTCTGTCCAGGTACGCGAGAGACACATCCACCCTCACGGGATTACCGGCTTCCCGGCATCTGCGGGTCAAAAGGCAGAGACGATAGCGCTGACGCTTTTGCCAACACTCATCCCTTGCCTTCCCGGTAAAAGCCGAGAAGGATAACCGCTGCCGACGCGTACAGAACAGTTTGGGTGCTCTCAGTGCTTGGCGAGCTTATCCGCCATCGACATCAACAGCCTGCGGTTCGTGCTCGACATCATCTCAAAAGACTTAATCAGCTTTTTGACCGGCTTGCCCAGGTTCACCTGATCGGGAACCTTGGGTGCGGACGGTTTTCCCTCACCCTGGAAAAGCAATTGGTAAGGTTCGACTTCCAATGCTTTGGAGAATTTTTCCAGGGTTGGGAGCGAGGGTGCTGTGTATCCGCCTTCAACGCGAGAGATGTACGAGCGCAAGAGACCAGACCGCCGTTCGATGTCGCCTTGCGAGAGACCTTTAACTTCACGCAATTGTCTTAATCGTTTTCCTACGTCCATAGCTGAATTAGAACAGAATCAGAACCCCGTGTCAACGATATAAAGTTAATATCTTAACGCCTTACTATAATCCATTAAGATGCCTGATTTGTGCTTTCCGATAAAGATAGCTCTCAAATGCCGATTCTTACATCTTGCAACGCTCCCCAACTGGGCGGTGCCTGCTTGAATAAACAGCCGCGGCGAAGCTGGAAGCGCGGAAACGGGGCGGGGCCGTTTTAGACTTCCGGCCTTTCACTTTTGCCTTTTGACTGTTGACTTTTGACTTTCTCTTGTGGCGCCTTGGCGCGAAGGGCTTCCATCGCCAGCCATTCGAGCATAAACATCGTGAGGGTACTTGCCGGCGCTTCCAGGAGCGAGGGGATCAAGATTCCCAGGTCCGAGCCCTCGGCAAGTTCGCGATCGTTGCTGTCGGTCAGGGAAAGCACCCGCGCGCCATTCGCCCGCGCTTGGGCGGCCGAGCGATGGAGGAGTTTCTTCATTTTCGATTGCGAGCCGGAAAGAAACAGGACCGCGTCGTCACGCCGGGCGAAGTGGGCAATTCCGCTGCAACAACTCCGAGGCCTCGATGGCCTCCACCGGAAGGTCCGGCCAGGAATCTCATTCGCCGCGCCGCCTGCCAAGCGGGATAGTGGTAAAAACCTCCCCCCACGATGCGCAGCGCGGGGAAACCGCGCCACCTCGGCCGCCGCCGAGCGGACCACCGACGGAAGCTGCGTGAACACCCACTCGAGCTTTTCCGGCAACTGATCAAAATCCTTTTCCACCAGGTCCCACCACGGCTTGGGTTTCTTGCAGCACCCGCATGGCTTCGAACGCCAGGAAATTGAGGGCGGCGTGCATACAAACCGATCACGGTGGGCGATTCCGCATCACCTTCGGCCGGGGTGAGGAAAACATGATCCGCCAATTTCACCAGCGGGCTGTCGGGAGTATTGGCCAACGCCACCGTCGTGCAACCGCGCTCCAGCGCATCGCGGGCAAGTTCCTGGGCTTCCGGCCATTCTCCCCTGGCCGAAATCATGACCAGCACCGAGCGCGGGTGCAGGAGGGAGCGACTGTAGTTCTGGAAAACCTCCACCGGGCGCGCCACCACCGGCAAGCCGAGAAAGTACTCAAACGCATAGCCAGCCGCCACGCCCAGGGCGGCGCATTCCCCCGCCCCGCAGACGTAGACGGGCCCGTCACCCCACCGGATCTTGCGCGCCACCGCCCCATACTCAGCGTGGGCCTTCTCCAGCGTCAGGCGCAATGCGCCCGGGATTGCTTGTATCTCCTGCCGGTCTCCCATAAATATCAACCTCAGAGTCAGAATTTAGGAGCTAGGAGTTAGAAGCTAGAAGCTGGAGGAAGGAGGTTAGCATCTCCCTTCTAACTTCTACCTTCTAAATTCTAACTTCTAGCTTCTAAGTTGACTACACTAAATAATGCTCTTAATTGGTAGCGACCGTGGAATTCAGTTCGCCAATGCCTTGGCGCACGTTATCGACCAACTCGTCGAGGGAGTTAAACAGGAAGTTGGAGGCATGGCTGGCCTTGAGCCGTCTCCAGGTGCGCTCGATGTCGTTCAGGTCGGGGCAATACGGAGGCAGCCATTTGATCTCCAAACGGTTGCGGTGGTCCTTCACGAAGGCGTCCACTTTCAGCGTATGATGGAAGCTGCCGTTGTCGGCGATCATGAGGATCTTCTGGTCGGGATAATCATGCAAGAGCGTTTCCAGATATTCGACAAAATGCGCACCGCTTTTCGTCGCCGCCCAGTGGCTGGTGAGGTGTCCGGTTTTCAGGTTCAGGCCTCCATACAAGACGCGCTTCTGATTCTTCCCCGGCGTGCGCACTTCCGGTTGGGGACTGCCCACCACCGACCAGATCGCCACCAGGTAAGGGTAAAGATGAAATTCGGTTTCGTCCTGGCTGATCACGACGGTCCTTTTCCGCCGCCCCAGATGCTTCTTGAGGGCTTGCAACTCAGTTTTGGCGCGGTCATGGGCGGCCTCATCGCGTTTGCCTTCCAGCACCCGCTTGGGACGTTTCCGGGCAATGCCCATGCGGTGCAGCAGCCGTCCCAGGTAGTGCGGTTGCACCGTTACCCCCGTCTGCCGCTGCAAGAACTCCGCCAGCCTCGGCAAGGTCCAGGCGGTGAAAGCATAACCCAATTTCCGGGGCGAGGTAAGAACCGTTTGCCGCAGCCATTGCAAATGCTCCACCTGCAAGCGGCGCGGTCGTCCGCGGCCATCGTGCTCCGGGCCCCGAAGCCCGGCGAGCCCCCGCTGGCGATAGCGCGCCGCCCAACGCCCGACCGTGGCCGGATGCACGCGCAACTGCTCCCCCACCTGCGGGCGCGTCGCCCCTCGGGCCAGGCTCAGAACGGCGCGACAGGCATCACGAAAATCTGCATCAGGAGAGTCGGCCGCGGCTTCCCGCAACTGGCGCTCGTCCGCTTCCGACAGCTTGAGCAAACTCGGTCGGGCCATACAAGGGATGGTATACCCAAACCGAATTACGCGCAATATTTAGTGTAGTCAACTTAGCTGCTCTCTTCCAGCTCCTCACTTCCAACCGCCTCAACCTCCCGGGTGACCTCATTCGACACAAACAGGTGCGCCGAGAGGTGCGCCCCGAAGAGCAGAATCAGGGAGCCCGCATACGCCCAAAAAAGCAGCGCCACCGACGTCTCAAAGGGTCCGTAAACTTCCCGGAAATGGAACATCGGGAGGGTCAGGATATAGAGCACCTTCCCCACCTCCGTTAGGATTCCCGCGGCGATGGCGGCGAGGAGAACCCGCGCCATGGGGACTTTCCCGTTGGGCAGAAAATAGTAAATCATGAAATAAAGCGAAGCCACGAGGGGCACGGAGGCAATCTCCAGGGCAAGGTGCGACACCATCGTGAGGAAACTCGGGGAAGGTATCCAGCCGATCAAGAAAGTTATCGCCGCCCGCAGGGGAGTAATCGCCAGGATGAAGCAAAGGGCGAGCACGCCGGAGACCAGGGCGAGGACAAAAGACATTCCTTGATTCTTCAGGAAAGTGCGATTGCGCGGGAACCCCCAGACTTTATTGAGGGCGATCTCGAGCGGCAGAAACACCCCCGAACTGGTGAAAAAAAGCATGAGCACGGATACCATTTGCAACCGCGGCCGCCCGTGAACCACGGCCACCAAATTGCGAATCACAAAATCCCCCCCGTTGGGGAGGTTTACGCTCAAAAGCTGGAGAATCGTCTGGTAAGCACTCTCCCAGTGCAGCCAGCGCCGGCAGATGGCCAGCAAAATCAGGTTGAAGGGGAAAAAGGAAAGAAGGGCGTTGGCCGCAATCGAAAAGGCATAGGCGTGCACTTCCGTCTCGAAGAGGTAGCGCCCGCTGGAAAGCACGATGTCCCCCGGGCGGACGCGCTTGAGGCCGACGCGCCAAAGTCTTTCCAGGTCTGCTGCCACCATTTCAATCCACATGCGAAGAACCTAGGGGGAAATGGATCATACACCAGAGCTTCATTCGCCCACAGCTTTCTTGTGTGCTTCCCCCGCGGCGGAAAAACTCGTTGGGCGGACGGCAAGCGCCAATAGGGTCGCGCGAAGCTTTGGAGTGCGGCAGCTTGCTGCCGCTTTTCTGCCCGCGAGCTTGCTCACGGGAAAACCATCCGAGCGCACAATTCCCCGCCAGCAAGCGGGCTGGGGACAAAGCGGCAGCAAGCTGCCGCACTCCAAAGCTTCGCACCGAATGCCCGCCGTAAAGCGTTTTTCCGTAGCCCGTTTCCACAAGTCGGGACGGGCCTTGCGGCAGTTCCCCGAATGCGTCCCAGCGCAGTCAGAAATCGCGGTTACGGATGCAGCAGAATCTTGCCGAAGAAATCGCGCCCCTCCATCTTTTTCTGCGCGGCGGCCGCTGCTTCGAGGGGGAATGACGAATCGATCACCGCTTTCAGTTTGCGTTGGGCGATAAACTTGAGGGCGTCCACGAGTTCCGCCTTGCCTCCCATGAACGACCCGAGAAGCGTGCGCTGGCGGCCGAAAAGGCCCTGGCCGTTCAGCTTGAGGTCGGCGCCGGTGGTCATGCCGCAGGTCACGAGCCGCCCATACGTGGCGAGCGAATCAAAGCAGGCTTCCCAAACCGCCGCTCCCACGTGATCGACGACCACGTCGACGCCGCGCTTGCGGGTCAGGCGCTTCACTTCTTCACCAATCGACTGCCGCGTGTGGTTGATCACTTCGTCCGCGCCCAGCGCTAGGGCTTTTTCCAGCTTCCAATCCGCGCCTGCCGTGGCGATGACGCGCGCGTTTACGAGTTTGGCCACTTGAATCGCCGCGCTGCCCACTCCCGAGCCCGCGCCGATCACCAACACCTCCTCGCCCGGCTTCAACCCCGCGCGCGTAAAGAGCATGTGCCAGGCGGTGAGAAAAACCAAGGGCACGGCGGCAGCTTCGTCAAAGCTGAGGTCACCGGGAAGGGGAAGCACGTTCATCTCCGCAGATTTCACGTACTCCGCGTACCCGCCGTCATTGAACACGCCCATCACCGTAAACTGGCGGCAGGCGCTGTCCAGCCCCTTGAAGCACATCTCGCACTGGCCGCAACTGACCCCCGGCGAGAGCAGCACGCGCTCGCCCGGTTTTACGCGCGTCACCAGCGACCCCACTTCCGCCACCTCGCCGGAAACATCGGCCCCCACAATGTGCGGCAACGGGATGCGCCACCCCGGCACGCCACCGCGTACCCAGACGTCCAGATGATTCAGCGCGCAGGTCTTCACCTTCACCAGGACTTCGTTTGCCAATATTTTCGGGTCCGGCGCATCCTCGTACCTCAGGACCTCCGGACCGCCGTGCTGGTGAAATCGCATTGCCTTCATGATGTGTTCCCTTCCCTTCTGACCGGTTTCAACTGCCAGCATCCAAATTCGAGTTGGAGCAGGTGTAGCGCCGCCCTTCCAAACCTGGATTTTACTCTTTACGCGCACCGGCGGATAGAAACTTCGGGTTCGTCCCCTGCGGACTGCGCGTTGACATTGCCGCACGCGGCGCATAATCTAGGATTCGGGCATGGACATTTTTGAAGAAATCGTTCGGCTGCGGAAGGCGGGGCGCAAGGGCGCGCTGGCCACCATTGTCGAGGTGCAGGGATCGATCCCCAGCCACGAAAGCTCCAAGATTCTGATTCGCGACGATGGCTCGATTGCCGGCACGGTGGGCGGCGGCTGCGTGGAAGCGGAAGTGTGGTCGGTGGCGCAGGAGGTGATGCGCGAGGAGAAGCCCCGGCGCCTGCACTTCAATCTGAACGCCAACCCCGAGTATGACAACGGGCTGATCTGCGGCGGCTCGCTCGACATTTTCGTTGAGCCCATTCTGGCCACGCCCACGGCGTTCATTCTGGGCGGCGGGCACGTGGGCCTGCAGGTGGCAAAAGTGGCGAAAATTGCGGGTTTTGACGTGGTGGTGGCTGACGATCGCGAAGCCTTTGCCAACAAAGAACGCTTTCCCGAAGCCTCCGAGACCTTCGCCGGGCCGTGGGAAGAGGTATTCCCCAAGATCAACGTGAACGACCACTCCTACCTGGTCCTGGTAACGCGCGGCCACAAAGGCGACCTCGATTGTCTGCGCTGGGCCGTCACCACGCCGGCGCGCTACCTCGGGATGATCGGCAGCAAGCGCAAGTTCATCGAGATTTGCAAGGTCCTGGAGCGCGAAGGCGTGCCGGCGGAGCGCATCGAGCGCGTGCATTCGCCGATCGGGCTCGATATCGGCGCGCTCACGCCAGAAGAAATCGCGGTGGCCATCGTGGCGGAGATGATTGCGGTGCGGCGCAACACCGCGCCCAACGTTCCCTCCCTGGCGTACAAACCGAAAGTCCAGCACACCCCATGATGGCCGGCCTGATTCTCGCCGCGGGCCAGTCCCGGCGCATGGGGCGCGACAAGGCCCTGCTCGCCTACCACGGGCGCACCTTCCTGGAAAACATTATTGATGCGCTTGGCGCCGCCGGGGTCGCGAAGGTCACGGTGGTGTTGGGCCATCACGCGGAAACCATCCGAGGCGCGGTGAACCTCGAGGCCGTGCGCGTCGTGGTCAACCACCATTACCAGCGCGGTCAAACATCTTCACTGCAACGGGGGCTGGCGGCGGTGGCCACCGATTTGCCGGAAGCCGTAATTCTCTGCCTTGTCGACCATCCCGCCATCTCCAGCGAAGTTATTACGAAATTAAGTGAGAGTTTCGAATCGACTCGCCCGCCGGTCCTGATTCCCACCTATAAAGGCGAGCGCGGCCACCCCGTGGTCATCCGCCAGAGTTTGTTTCCCGAGCTGCTGGCGCTCCCTCCCGAAGAACCCGCCAACACGGTCATCCGCAAATATCGCAACGCGACACAATTTGTGGAAGTCACCGACCCCGGCATTCTCCTCGATGTGGACGACCCGGCAGCTTACGAACGATTGGTAGAAGGCAGTAGGCAGTAGGCAGCGCGGAGGCGGACGTACTTTGGCGTCCTCCCCGGCTCGTCACCTGGCCCCGTGTCCGTAGCGGCCTTCGCATGGCCCTCCAACGCCAGTGCTCTGATCGGTGGCGTCGCTTTCGGAGTGCGGGAACTCGGTCCCGCTTTTTGCAGCCGGTGACTCGTCACCGGTGCAAAGGTTCGCCGCGACGAGTCGCGGCGAGCAAAAGCGGCGACGAGTCGCCGCACTCCCAAAGACAGGCCTTGCACCCGCGTCCCCCAGCGGTCATTTCCCGATCCAGTGCCGCGGAGGAGGGCCAAGTACGCCCACCTCGCCACCTGCTCTGCGCCGCAAGGGTGTTTACAAAAGAAAACTTATCTGTGACCGGTTGTGATGCTATAATGCATCACATGAAAAAAGCCACCGTGCGCGATCTGCGCTATCGTTTTCGGGAGGTCGAGAACCTGCTTCGGGAGGGTGAGGAAATTCAGATTACCAAACGGAGGCGGGTGATTGCGAAGCTCATGCCCTGCCCGCCTGCGCCTCCTCCGCGACGGCCGGATTTTCTCAATCGCTTGCAGGCGGTATATGGGAAGACACCCCTCAAGGTTTCTGGAGCTGAGCTTATTGCCCGCGAGCGTGGCAGATCTTGAGCGCCTACGCCGATACAAGTTTCCTCGTCTCCCTTTACGTTCTCGACGGGAACTCCGCCCTCGCGGCGGCACAGATGAAACGTGCCGCCCTGCCGCTCTCGCTGAGCCCCCTGGGCGAGATCGAGATCACCAATGCCTTCCAGCTCCGGCTTTTTCGGAAAGAGCTTGATCATTCCAAAGTGAAGGCTGCGCAAAAACTCTTCCGGGAGGATATGGCGAACGGGGTCATTGTGCTTCGCCCTTTACCCCCGGGGGCATTTGATGAGGCCAGACGCCTGGCGGAAAAGCACACTCGGCGCCTGGGCACACGTTCCCTCGAGGTCTTGCATGTCGCCTCCGCTTTGGTCCTGCGTACTGAGACTTTCTACACGTTCGACGAGAAACAAAGAAAACTGGCGAAAGCAGAGGGCCTGCTTGCCCCATAGCCGGTACGCGGCAGAACCGCAACCCGCCGCGTAGGGCCCAGAGGCGCTGGGCCATGGCCGAACGCCGTTCGGCCCAACGTCGTCCGCGGCTCGTCATCCGGCCCCGTGTACGGAGCGGCTTTCGCCTGGCCATCAAACGCGGGGCTCTGTCGGTAGCGTGGTGGCACAGGCACTCTTGCCTGTGCCCAAGGCGGATGCCTTCCACACATTGGACACAGGCAAGAGTGCCGGTGCCACACCCCATCCCGCCCATGATAGGCCCTGCACCCGCGTCCCCCAGCGGTCATTTCCCGATTTAGTGGCGCCGCTTGGTCCGTGCTCTCTGCACCTCTGTGGTGAATCTTTTCTTTTTGGGCGGCGAAAGGCCGGGTTGACTTTCGTTCGCAATTATGCGAACATCGCCGGGGTTGATATGCCGGCAGTTGAGCTTATCTTCTACCAGGACGCGCGGGGCAAAATGCCATGGCTGATCGAGTGGCTGGATGCCCTTTCGCCCAAGGCGCGGGTTAAATGCCTGGTGCGGCTCAAGCGGCTGGAGGACTTGGGGCACGAACTTCGGCGTCCCGAGGCGGATTTCCTCCGCGATGGAATCTACGAGTTGCGGGCGAGCTACCAGGGAGTTCACTACCGGATGCTGTACTTTTTTCATGGAGGGAAAGCCGTAGTTGTGACGCACGGTCTGGCGAAGGAACGGGAAGTGCCCAAACAGGAGATCGACAAGGCTATCCGAGCCAAGTCCACTTTCGAGCTGAATCCGGCTGCTCACACCTTTAAGCCAGGGAGGTAACAGATGAAAAAGAAGCGGCAATTCAACTCACCAGCTTTGCAGTTTGCGTATGGCCGTTACGTGGGCGCGGACCAGGAGTTACGTGCGGCGTTCGAGGACGATCTCTCCGCGGCGGATGTCGCCAGCCAGATCTACAAGCTCCGCAGCCGCTCGGGTCTTAGCCAACGCCAACTCGCCGCCAAGGTGGGAACCACCGCTTCCGTCATTTGCCGCCTTGAGGATGCTGATTACGAAGGGCATTCCCTTTCGATGCTCCGGCGAATCGCCACAGCCTTAGGCCGAGAGGTGAAGATTGTCTTCGTCCCCTCCTGCCGTCGAGCGACTGCCTGACTAAGAGGGGGTAACGCAGATGTAGGCGTTGTTTGCCTTCGTCTTCGGCTCGTCTATTCGCCCCGTGTCCGTAGCGGCTTTCGCATGGCCATCAAACGCGGGTGCTCTGACCGGTGGCGTCGCTTTCGGAGTGCGGGAACTCGGTCCCGCTTTTTGCCGCCGGTGACTCGTCACCGGTGCAAAGGTTCGCCGCGACGAGTCGCGGCGAGCAAAAGCGGCGACGAGTCGCCGCACTCCCAAAGACAGGCCTTGCACCCGCGTCCCCCAGCGGTCATTTCCCGATCCAGTGCCGCGGAGGAGGGCCAAGTACGCCCACCTCCGCGGTGCCCGCTGCTTCCCGAGCATTCAACAACCGGCTCTGCGCCTGTAGGAGCATCTATCCCTGCTGTCGGGCCCCGGGCCCCAGCTCAGAGACCCACACGCCGCATTAAATCCTGGAAGCGCGGATCCGAGCGGAGGGGATCGTACCGCGGCTCCGATTTCAGAATAAATCATCCCCAACTCGTGCTGCTCATACGCCTTGTCGAGTAACGCGAGGGCTTGCTCTTTATTACCCAAACCTATATAAACAAACGCCCGATCGAGTGCCGAGACCGGCCGATGTTTGGACATCTCGTTCAATTGCTTTAGTATCTCCAGCGCCTCCGGTCGTCTCCCTGCGAGGGCATACACATAGCCCAGCTCGGGTGACGCCGCAGGCTCCCTGCCGGAAAGCTCGAGGCCCTTCCGAAACTCCCGGATCGCCAGGTTATACCGCCCCTGCTGGGCGTATACATCACCGAAGCCGTAGTGAGGATTAGCCCGCTTCGGATCCATTTCGAGCGCCTTCTGGTATTGCTGGAGAGCTTGGTCGTATTGCCGCGTCTCGTAATAGCGCCTTCCGAGCGCAAAGTAAAGGTCGGCCGACATCGGATCGTTTTCCACCGCCCGATCTATTTCGCCCATGGCTTCCCCTGCTCGGCCGCTAGCATGTCAAAAGGTGGCGTAAATGCGGTGCGCCAAAGAATAGCTCGGATTGAGCTGGATGGCCCGTTTGAATTCGCTCTCGGCGCCCTGCCAATCCCAGTCGCAGAAAAATCGGACCTGGAACCCAAGCGGTGTGAGTTTCGGCAAGCGAATCGTCAAGCTCGACGGCTTTGAGCGCGGCAGGCTCCGCTTTCGAACACGCTTCGTTACGAGGCAGCGCGCTCATGCCGCCGTACATCACATCGTAGTAATCGGCCAAGCCGGAATAGCCCAGGGCATAGTTCGGGTCCTTTTCGATCGCTTGCTGGAAGAATCCGAGACTCTTCCTCACATCTGCCTCGGTGAACTGATTCCAGTAATAGCGGCCCTTGAGGTAGGCTTCGTGCGCCTCCGGGTTGACAGGGTGAGAACCCGTCAGGCGCGCTCGCTCCTGGGGCGTCAGCTCGAATCGAATTCCATTCGCGATATCGCGCGCCACTTCGTCCTGCAAAATCAGCACATCCCGCAGGTCGCGCTCGTACGCATGCGCCCAGAGGTGGTGGTCGGTTCGGGCATCGATCAGTTGGGCGGTGATGCGCACCCGGCTGCCCGAGCGGAAAACGGCGCCCTCCACGATGGCGTCGGCGCCCAGTTCCCGCCCGATTTGCGGCAGCGTCTTGGCGGTTCCCTTGTACTGCATGACGGAGGTACGGGAGATCACGCGCAAGGCGCTCATCTGTCCGAGGTCGGTGATTAGTTCTTCGGTCATTCCTTCCGCGAAGTACTCCTGGTCATTATCGCCGGATAGATTCTGGAGCGGCAGGACGGCCAGCGAGCGGATCGGCGCCGCGGGGGCCGTAGCCGCGGCCGGAGAAACCTGCCTGCGGGTCAAGCTATACCAGAGCGCCGAAACTACGAGGGCCAGCACCCCCAGCAAAAGGAATATGGCGGGCGTCTTCCAGCGGGCCGTCCAAGGCTTGTCGGTTACAACGGGATCAGGCTGAGCCACCAACACCGCCGGGGGGCCACCTGGCTCCGATGGCGGCTGGGCGCTGATAGCCGGGCCGATAAAGCGATAGCCACGTCGCGGCAAGGTTTCGATATAGCGCGGCGTCTCCCGGTCGTCGCAGAGGGCTTCTCGTAGTTTATTGATGGCTTTGTTCAGGCCCTGCTCGAAGTCCACGAAAGTGTCCGCAGGCCAGAGCTTCGGCAGCTCCTCGCGTGTGACCAGTTCGCCCGGCCGGGCGAGTAGCAGGGACAGAACCTGAAACGGCTGTTCCTGAAGCTTGATTCGCAGGCCGTGCTTGCGCAGCTCGCCCGTGCGAGTATCCGCCTCAAAGACACCGAACCGGATGACCTCTACCGAGCTGCTGACTTGTTCCACGGAGGGGCGACCACCCATTCCAACTAAATCTAACACTCCATGATTTCAGAATCAATACGAAATCCTGCTGGGGGATATTTGGCCCTAACTCACCTGTTTAGAGGAAATTGCGTGGGGATAATCGATTCCGCTGAAGCACTTTCTCAATCGGCTCATAGTCCACCCCACGCGAGCGAGCCAGGCAACGGGAGCAGGACAGACCCGAATGAATGACCGCCGCGAATTTGAATAGAGGCCAGGAGATGCAATCCTGTTCCCAGCATGCCATCCCGTGTTGATTCGGGAATGCCAACAGGAGAGATCCAGGCCAACAAAAAAGGAGAATCTTATGAAAACAATGTTCGGAGCGTTGAAGGCGACCCTCGGAGTAGCTATCCTCGCGACAGTTTTCGCCTCGTTGGCGAATGCCCAATGCATGAATGTGGGCGTGTCCAAACGGGGCGCATCTAAGCTGCGAAACCAGTCCTGGACCGGTGAGTTTAGTCCAGCGTTGTTCAAGTTAGCCGCTTACGGCGATACGGAAGCATCGCCAGACGCCCGACCAAGATATGATCGTGGGTTTCTGGAGGGTGGACCTCATCTCCGAGGGTAATGCTGGCATACCCGACGGCACGGTGCTCGATGCGGGATTTTCCCAGTGGCACAGCGATGGAACAGAAATCCTCAATTCATCGCGGGCGCCTGCCACCCAAAGCTTCTGCCTGGGAGTGTGGGAGAAAACCAGTCCATCCCAGTACAAACTCAATCATTTCACGATAAGTTGGAACCCCGACGAGACTTTGCTGGGGCCTGGCAATATCCGCGAAGTGATCACCCTGAGCCCCGACCACAACAGCTATGTGGGGACATTTACGCTTGACCAGTACGACCCAAGCGGCAACAACCTCGTCCACCTCACCGGCCAAGTCAAAGCGAAGCGCATTACCGTGAATACACCTATCACTGACGTGCTCTGAACCTGGGCCCAAACAGGGGAGGATATCGCGGCGGACAGAGTCGAAATGGCGCCACGCCGGTGGTGGTGATTTATTCCCCACCTCCGGTGTGGCGCTAAGAGCAAGTAGCGTCAGGCGGAATGTGGTGAAAACCCCGGACCCCTTTCCGGAAGCCGATCTCCGCTGGAATCCTGTCGTCTTCCGATAGCTGGTCCTTCAAAGACTCTCCCCGTAATGGCGAATCGCAGTTGGTGTGGCTTGGCGGGCGGAAATCAAGCGAATTTTGGTCGCTGCCGGATCGGCCTCCGAAGCGATTGAAAGCGGCGTAGCCACGGTCAGCGCAGTCCTGACCGTGGGCTTTTCTCATGCCCGCGGGTGGCGCGGACATGGGGTTTGATGTCTGCGTCACAAGCCCCGCGTTGCGACCTCTCGCGCCCAAGGGTGCACGGCAGCCGAGAAGAGCAGGGCTTAGGGGTTAGGGGCTGGGGGATTGCGGATGGCAGATTCAAAATTCAAGAGCAGAACAAGACCGGAGTCCGAGGTCAGAAAGGCCCGGATACGGGCCGAGAGTGCGGGGGCAGTGGAAGGGGAGCCCGCTCCCCCTATCAAGACATTATAATCCTCGTACGGGGATCAGAAATGCTCGCGGAATCCCCCTGTCCAGCGTTGCCAGCACTGCGCTGTTGGCGCTGGCGAGTTGCGCCAGGTGGCCGTCCGTGGTCTGTTTCGCGGTCTTGACCCAACGGGGGAGATGCGAATGGAAATTCCGCCAAAATCCCGCGAACCTGCTTGCTGCTGAAACGCGGCGCGCCCACCCCAGCGCTGAGAACCGGGAGACCGGTTAGGGGGTCAACGCGCAGGGTCGCCTTGGAGAAGCGCGTTTTCCGCGGCGTCAACACGACGCGCCCGGCTTGCACTTTGGCGTCGAGCGAGTCGCCGGGTTGGAGGCCGAGTCGGCGGCGAATGGCCCCGGCTAGAACGATCTGGCCCTTCGTAGAAAGCTTCAATTCCATAGTAAGAATATCTTACCTCGGGCTCTGTTGAACCACAAGGAAATCGTGACCGCACACGCGGGCGGCGCAGACATGGGGTTTGATGTCTCGGACCCAAGCTGCTAGCCACGCACAGCGCTTTCCTGTCCGTGGGCTTCTCCCTCGATGCGAAACTCCCGGTCAATTGTAGCTGCCGTCGCGGGTGCTTGAAGGCCTTTGAGCATGATTGATTACCTAAGATTGCCCTTGGGATATCGCGCCTGAGAAAAGCCTACGGACAGGAAAGCACTGTCCGTGGCGACCAGTTCTTATGTCTGTGTCCCAACGTGATTTCCCGTAGACAAACCCGGCCTCTCGCGATAGGGTAATATCAGGGTTTAGGGATGGAGAGAACCCATGATGGTGACTCTGAAGTTCAAGCCGGAGGTTGAAGCCGGGCTACTGGCCCAGGCGCAGGCGAACGGAATGAGCGTGGAAGAATATGTTCTTGCGGTAGTGGAAGGGACGGGGCTACCTGCCGTAAAGAACCGTTTGTCGCCGGAGGAACGAGCGGCGGCGTTTGAGGCGTGGTCTGCCCGCCATCGCCCCACCCCTCCCCTGTCTGACGATGCGGTCAGCCGCGAAGACATGTATGAAGGACGTGAGCACTGATGCGTGTCCTCGTGGACACGAATATTCTGCTGCGCAGCGCCCAACCCAATCATCCCCCAGTCCAAGGCGTCAAAGTCTATGACGCGCGGCTCGTCGCCGTCATGACCGTCTACGCGGTGGAGAGCATCCTTTCCTTCAATAGCGTTGACTTCAAGCGCTATGACTTCGTTACCGCGCTGCACCCTGCCTCCCTGCTCGCCTGAGGCCTTGACGCAACTCTATAGCCCATCGAGAAGGACGATCACTGGACCGCCGCCGCGGGTGCCCGGCTGAAGCCGGCCGCTAGGAAAGGAAGAGCCGGGGACCTACCAAAAAGGTCCGCGCTACGCTTCCTCATGCGTCTCTTTTAGGTGTTCATCCGCATTGCGTCTGGCAGCGGCTTTTCGTTCGCATCATTAAACGAGGTAGAAGGGAAAGAAAAAAGTACCTGCGCCGTTTCTCCCGTTGACACCGTTTCTCCCGGATGATTTCTTCGCCATTTTCCTTGTCCTCGTGACAAGCGGTCTGCGGGGACTAGCGAATTGAGAAGGTCCGCTAACGACTTTTGAGATGGCCTTCGAACAGTATCATGCCGACCTCAGCCACGCCGGGAAGCGGACGCGAGAAAACCGCCGATGACCGCGGCGATCGGTTTCAACTGCTGGGTAGTCGGGTCCGCCTGCACGCCGAAGTTCTCGAGCGCGGTCGCGCCGAGCAGGTAGAGCGAATCCGCTGGGGCGAAGATGACGGGGCACGTAAGCGATTCGTCCAACTGGGGAATCGTTAAGACAGCCTCCCCAAGCGATCGCCGATCACGCCGGCCATCCGCGAGAATCAATTCGCGCGTTCGCAGCGGGCGGATCCCAATCTCGTTCAGCCTTCCTTCGGGAATGAAGGAATAAAGCGCCCCGGTGTCAACCCAAAAATCTTCCTCGAAAAATCGGGACCGCTCGCTCGGATTTGCCACCCTCACGCGGACCTGAAACATGCCCATAATTAGAACCCCTGCCTGAAGTATAAGCCGAGATTAGCTTTTTGGCGCACCATCGATCAGAATATTTTCGTCATCGACGCGCGGCACTTGTTGAGGAAGCAAGCGTAGCGCACCTCCGCCTTTGAGGTCTGCGGTTCTTCCCTCGGTTCACGCTCCTGAATCCGGGGGCAGTCCACCTTCATCGAGGTTTGAAGGTTTTTCGCGGGAAGAGCCGCGGACCTACCCAAAAGGTCCGCGCTACCCGTCGTCATGCGTCTTTTTTAGCTGCTCATCCGTATTGCGTCTAGAATGGCAAACAGCCTTTGCCTCGTTATGAATTCGATGGAAGAGGAAACCCGAGAAATCGCGCAGGGGCTGCGGCGGCGCGATCCTGACCTGCTGGACGAGTTGATTGGCCGCTACCAATACCGGCTGCCCCGATACCTCTGGACGCTTACGGGCAACCGCGAGACGGCCGAGGACCTTTTCCAGGAGACCTGGATTCGAGTCCTGGAAAAAAGCCACCTGTACAATCCCCGGTGGCGGTTTGAAACCTGGCTGTTCTCCATTGCGCGCAACCTCGCCATCGACCTGTTGCGCCGGCGCGAGCCCGAAAGCCTGGACGCGTTGCTCGATCCCGGCGATGAGGCTGCCGCGCGTGAGTGGCCGGACCGCGAATCCGCCACGCCGTTTGAAACCGTGGCCGCGGTCGAGCAGGCCGAGCAAGTCCAGGGCGTCCTGCGGCGACTTCCCGCCCGATGCGCGCGAAGTGCTGGTGCTGCGCTTTCAGGAAGACTTGGACTTTGGACGAGATTGCGGAAGTGGTGGGAGCCCCGCTATCGACAGTGAAATCGCGGCTCTATCGCGGGATCGAGGCATTTCGCAATCTTCTGATGAGCTCACAGCCGACAACTGACGGCTGACAGCTCACAGCCGACAGCTAACAGCTCACGTTGTTCATTCACTGTCGGCTGTTAGCTGTGGGCTGTTAGCTGGTGGAGGAACCATGAATCCCGAAATCCATGAGCGCGCTTGCCGCCTCATCGACGCTTGGCAGGTGGAAGGAATTTCCGACGCCGAGCGCGAGTGGCTGGAGGCGCACCTGGCGGATTGCGCGGCGTGCCAAGCCCGGTCGAGTGCCAACGAACGCGCCCTCCAGGTGTTGCGGTCGAACTCCGTAATCGTTGACCCGGCGCTCGTCAGCACCACGCAGGCCCGCGTACGCTGGCGAGCTCGTGAGCTGCGGGAAAACCAGGCGCGCCTGCGGGCCTTGTGGATTTCGTGCGGGCTTTCCTGGCTCCTGGGCACACTGACCGCGCCCTTGCTTTGGGAAGCTATCGCCTGGCTGGGGCGCCGCTTTGAGATTTCGTAAGCGATCTGGATAACGGTGTTCGCATTCTGCTGGCTTGCCCCGGCCACCATAGTTGGCGCGGTCATCGCGTGGAGACACTCACGTTCTTCCGCCTTTGGGGAAGACGCTGAAGCATGGGAGCGGTGAAACGAGGAATCTCGATTCAGTTGCCGGCTGCCGCGAGCGGCCAGAAGAGAAATGATATGAATCACACAGCGGAAGAAAAATTCGATATCCGCGAGGAATTCAGGCTGATCCCCAAGGTGATGACCATGCGTGGCCGGCGCTGGTCTTCTTGGGGATGCAGGCGCTCCTCTTCCTCGTGGTGTTTCGTCACGACCCACACGCCCCGCCCATGGCCGTGCAAGTACTAGTCCTTCCTTGCGGGATCCGTTCTGGGCTTCTTCCTGTTGCTTGTTGGTTACGTCAACCGCGACGCGAAGCGCCGGGGCATGAACTATGTGCTCTGGACGTTTCTGGTGATCCTCGTCCCCAACGCCATCGGGTTCATCATCTACTTCGTGGTCCGCCAACCCATTATGGGCACGTGCCCACAATGCGGAGCAACAGTGAATCCGGGCGTTCAACTACTGCCCGAAGTGTAAATTCCTTCTTCATCCCGCCTGCCCCCAGTGCCATCGAGCCATTGAGGTGGGAGCCACGTTTTGCCCTTACTGCTCGGCGGAGCTGAAGGCGCCGGCGTAGAGGGATCGCGTGGATCTTTGGCATGTTGGCCCGCCGGCGCCCGGTGGTCCCGGCCAACGGCTAAACCCGGGCGACATTGACCTGTTTTGAAACTCGGCTGTCCGTCTGCGCATGATGACAAACAGTCACAATCCCTAACAACCGCCCCGCGCTTTCGCATCCTTTCGCACCACGTCCCACTTTTTGCCTACCCGCGGCGTTTTCGTTCATCCCATCATTTTTGACCAAAGCGCGGTTTCAGTCGAATGCCGATTGCAGGAACGACGCCATGTAGTAAGCGTCGAGAAATTTGAAGGGCGTTTCGGCCGTGGTGTAATGGCCGCAGGGCAAAACGGCGGCGCGATGTGCGAGTCCCTGGCGGGTGAATTCTTCGAGGAGTTGGTGGGAGAATACGGGCAGGAAAGTTAAGTCGTAGGTCGCGTAGATGAGCAGAGTTTTCTTGGGCCAGCGCGCGTACTTATCAACATAAGAAACGGGACTGATGGCCATCCATGGCGCGGCGCAGGGTTTCCTGATCGATATCGCCCTCGATGCCCTGCCGCACGTGGCGCGTGGACTGGCCCGTCCAAACCACATCGCCGAAGGTCACGGAAAAATGGTTGAAGAGATTCACCCGCAAACGCGGGTCGTGCGAACTGGTCAGGAAGGCGTAACACGAACCGAGGCTGGTGCCGACGATTCCGAACTCCGTGTAACCCTGCATTTCCAGCCAATCCAGGCAAGCGCGCGCGTCGATGACGGCCTGGCGCCCGGCGTCGATGGTGCGCCCGATATTGGCGGACACGGCGTAATCCGCGCGCTCGGTTTCCGCCGGCTTGCGATAGTCGTGGTAAGGCAGGCTCAGGCGCAG
This sequence comes from uncultured Acidobacteriota bacterium, assembly GCA_963810005.1. GTDB lineage: Bacteria > Acidobacteriota > Terriglobia > UBA7540 > UBA7540 > Bog-366. Next base: position 118,496 of record CAWELY010000011.1, on the reverse strand, counting down.
CGCGGAAATTCCCAGCATGTTGAAAATCCGGCAGAGGCCGTTGTGGCCTTCGGCGTCGGCGTTCCACTGCGGCATCACGATCAGTGCGCGGCGATGCCCGGAAGGGAACCAACGCGCCCGCGCCAGATTGTTGACCGCATAGGGTGTGCGCACCGGAGAGGTGAAGAGCAGGAAGTCGCCCTCCAAGCGGAAATCAGAGGGGGTTCGGTAAGCGTAGAATTCATCACTGCGGGAAACAATCTGCTGGTTCAGTTGGGCAAAGTATGCCGCAGGATTTGCTTGCGCCGCTTCCCGCGTGCCATTCATCACCGGCCAATGCTCGGTCCAGTCAAGCCCCCACTCCAGGGGACGCACCACGCGGTTCTTGTCGCGGGCGTTCAGCCGGGTTTCCCAAGCGTACATCCAATCTCGGTAGCGGTCCCACATGCGTCTGCGGCCTCGAACTCAGAATTCTCGATTAGCGGCTGGCAAACTCCACCAGTGGTGCCACCCCTCGCTCCAATGGGGCGGAGTGGGAGAAAACAAGCGTCTTGATGCTGGTATCGCCAGCCAGGCGGCGCGCGAGTTCCACCAGTGATTTCCGGTTCTGCGCCGCACTCGCGGTGAAGATCCACGGCGCCGCTTTGAGGCGACCGTCCTTGCCTTGGTTGGCGCTGTCACCCAGGAACAGGTTCTCCCCGATGGCGTAAGCAGCGCATCCCGGCGTGTGGCCCGGCACGGCGAAAACGCGGACCGTGTAGGGGCCCAACGGCATGACCTCGCCATCGTGCAGGGTACGGGAGAGGTGAATGCCGGTAGGCCGCGGAGACCTGAAACGCATGATCGGCCCTCCGCCCGAGGAACGTCCTTCCACTACATCCACCTCTGCGGCCAGCGCCATCACCTGCGCGTTGGGGAATTTCGAATCCCCCCGATGTGATCGGCATGACCATGGGTCAGCAGAATCACCTTCACGTCATCGGGGCTGAGACCGCGGCGGGACAATTCCGCGAGCAGCGCCTTCCCCTGGACATCGTTGCCGGCATCGATCAGCGCCACCTCGCGGTCGCTTAAGGGCACTAGGCCGCGCTCACGAACCCATCCTTGACGAGGGACATGCCGTTTATCTGCGCCCCTTCCGGCAGGCGCTGCCAGGTATAAGAACGGGCCAGCAACCACGGCCACCGCGGCAATCAAACCATAACGACAGCAAGGGCCACGATCATCCCCATACCATGCCTCCTAAAGTCAGGGTCTCCATTTTCGCCTTGTGGGCAGTACGAGTATACACCTCGGTTCATTTCCGGTCTGCCCGTGCAGGACCTGTAATTCAGCTTGAATCTGAGGAGACGCTGGCATCGAGACTTTCATCTAATGACAGGCCGTTGCACAGGTTCGGAGGAGCATCACCGGCAAAGGGCGGTTTTCCTGACCGCAGTCGCACCGATGGGGGTAACTCCTCACCCGGCCTCCTGCGTCGGCCACCCTCTCCCCAAGGGAGCGGGCAGTTTCATTCCGGCGGTGCGCCCATCGCGGGCTTTGCCCATCGCGGGCTTGACACCCTTGCGGGGGTGTGCGACATAGAAGTTGACGTTAAGCGGCCAAACCTGTCGGGCGGTCTTCCCAGTAATCCTCAAAGCGGCCATTGAGACGAGCGCAGCGGAGGGCCAGGATGGCGTTGGCGCCGCGGACAGTCCAGAACATTCCCGAGCGTTTGAGACGGGAAGCGACCACGGTTTTGCATCCGGCTTCGATGACGCCCGAGCCCACGAAGAGGTGCTGGCGGCGGAACTGGGGGTAGCGCATGCGCTCGGCATTCCTCTCGAAGTAGTCTGCCTCGGTGCGAATCTTCTCCGCGACTTCGGGGTTGCTGGATGGGATGGCGCGGAGCGCGCCTACGAGCTTTTCGATTTTCCCCTTGTCCAACAGGCGCTTCTGATGGGCCTTCATCCAGGCCCTCCGCTTCCCTTCGTCCTGAGGGTACAGTCGGCGCGCCAACTCCCACAGATGCTGACGAGCGTGGTAAAGATCGACAATCTGAATCGCGCCGGGAAAATGGAGGGCGGCCAGATTCCAAATCCATTCGGCGCCGTCGCCCATCACCACCCGGAGGAGGGCGCGGCTCCAGCCCCGTTTCCAGGCTTCCCGGTAAAGGCGTGGGCCGAACTCCTCGGCGGTTTCCACCGCGCCGGTATAGGTGGTGGAATCGGGAGCGCGGATCGGGTAGCCCTCCTGATCCCACGTCGTTTGGGTGAAGACGCACCCCAACTTGACTTCCCGCGTATGGGCCGGTTGACCCTCGATTTTGCCTTGCCGACCCACCGTCTCTTTCTTCACCACCGGCACTCCCGTCCCATCCATTTGCACGTACAGGATGGGAATCGGCTCCCCGGCGACGACGGGAAGGTCCAACGGCAGGGCTTTCGGGATTTCCCGCTCGCGCTGCGCGATATCGGCGCCGAGGGCCTCCGCCGTACGCTCCACCGATTTGGCGGTCACCTCCAAGCCCGCGAGAACTTTCATCTGTTCACGGCCCTGATCGAAGGGAGCCTCCTGGCCCACCAGCGCCTGCATGCGCCGCACCCCGGGAGAGAATTCCGTGTTCTCGATGTCCAGTTCGACATCGGCGGGAGATTGGCCGGCGTGACAGTCCGGGCACCAGTAGTAGGGGCGGGAGACTTCCACCGGGCCCACGGCGGTCAGCACGGGCTTGGTGCGCAACTCCCGGTAGCGAGCCGGTCGGCCGCAGCCACAAGGAAGGGTGCGCTGCTCGGCGGTGGGGGCGGGGAAACGCAGGAGTTCGGTCAGGGCGGCGGCGCCGGCCCGATGCAAGGCCGAGCGCAGGGCCATCTCCACCGCTTCCAAGTCGATCCGTCCGGTCTGGCGCTGATCGCGGAAGATCACCTGCAGAAGGCGCTCTACTTCTTGCGCGACTTCATGATGGATCGCATCCGCTGTTTTTTTTCCGCCGCCGTGAGCGTGCCTTCCTCCTCCACCGGCCGCTGTTGGCAGATGGCTTCATTGACCTCCACCAGTTGCGCGCTTAATTGCTGAAACTTGCGAAACTCCGCCACCTCGCGCTGCGCCTTGCGCAAAGCCGCCGGACTGGAAAGCGTCTCCGCCACCGTCTTGCCCTGCACCTTGCGCGTGAGGCGGAAGTTAGGCCCATGCCCGGGGTCGCCGACCTGGGCACAATGGCAGTTGGGCTTACCACAGCGTCCCATGACCTCGACGATGGAGCCAGGACGCAGATCACCTAAATGGGATATCTGACGCAGGACCTCCGAACGGTCTTTCTCCAAAGCAGGGAGTGGTTCCGACATGGTGGCCTCCTAGTCTTAGTGTCTCATATACACAAAGACACGGGCCACAATAAACCCCACCATAAGATTCGTTACTTCTATGTCGCGCACCCCCCTTGCGGGCTTTGCTTGACGCACCAACTGATTGTCCTTAGACTATAATTTTGTCCAGAGCTTATGGGCCTGTGCCAGCTATGATGCTACTAAGGCGACTGCTTACCAGCCTCGCGTTGGTTTTGTTTCTTGCTAGCTACCTGCTGGGCCAGGCGAGCCCACCGATCTTCCCGCTCAGCGATGTCCGCCCGGGCCTGAAAGGCGTGGGGCGAACCATTTTCGAAGGCGACAAGATCGAGGAATTCCAGGTGGAAATCCTGGGTGTGCTGAAAAACGCCATTGCCCCCCAACGGGATCTCATTCTGGCGCGGCTTTCGGGTGGCCCTCTCGCCACGACCGGCGTGATTTCCGGCATGAGCGGGAGCCCGGTCTATGTGGACGGCAAGCTGGTGGGCGCGGTCTCCCGCTCGTTTCCGCTTTCCAAGGAGGCGATAGCAGGGATCACTCCCATCGAGGAAATGCTGACGGTTGTGCCCTCCCCGGCGGCTTCCACGGCGCACTTGTCGCCCGATGAGAGCTTTCGCATTGCCAACGTCTCCGGCGGATCGCCGGACCTCGGCCGGGTGATTGTGGATGAAAACGCCGCCCCAAATCTCTCGCCGCTTCCGGAGGCGCAGAGAAACCACTTCCCTTTCCAGCCTGCTGCTTCCCTTGCGCTTCGGGGGCTTTTCCAGTGCCGCCGTCGACCTGTTTGCGCCGCAGCTCCGCCGCCTGGGGCTGGAGCCCATGCAGGGCGGCGTGATTTCCGGGAGCGCGCAGAACACGCCGCCGAGCCCCACCGACCTCGAACCGGGTTCCATGATCAGCCTGCTGCTGGTGCGGGGCGACCTGGACCTGAACATCGACTGCACGGTCACCTTTCGGCAAGGAAATAACCTTTACGCGTGTGGCCACCAGGTTCTGGCGGAAGGCCCGGCGCAGTTTCCTTTTGCGCCCGCGCACGTCATCGTGGTGGTGCCCAGCATTGCCTCCTCGTTCAAGGTGGATGCGCCGGGCGCCATCGTGGGCACCATCCAACAGGACCGCTTCGATGCCATTTATGGCCAGGTGGGTGAGAAAACTCCGCCGCATGATTCCCGTCCATGTGCACCTGGATTCGACGCTCAATCGGAAATCCGATTACAACTTCGAAATGATCGAGGAGCCGTTCCTTTCCCCCATTCTCCTCAATCTCGCCGTGACTTCCGCGCTGAGCGTCACCGAACGCTCGATTGGGACTTCCACCCTGAACATCAAAGCCAAGATCCGCTTGGCTGACGGCCAGTCGGTGGATCTGGAGGATGTTCTCTCCGGTGATGTGGGGACGGCCAACATGGTGGGAGCCACCGTGGCCACGCCGCTGGCCATGTTGATGTCCAGTGGATTTCCCGACCTTAAGGTTCAAGATATCGACCTCAGCATTGACTCGCTGGACGAAAAGCGCAGCGCCACCATCGAGCAGGTGTGGAGCACCAAATCGGAAGTGCGGCCCGGAGACCACCTGGAAGTGACCGCCCTCCTCCGCCTGCCCTGGGGCGCGACCCTGACGGAGAAAATTCCGGTGGATGTGCCCGCGAGCGTCACGGACAAGATGCTGTCACTGGTGGTGGGCGGGGGCGCCAGCATCAATGCCATGGAATTTCGCTTTTCCGCGCTGGGAGGCACGGCGCGCGACTCGCAGCAATTGGTGCGCGCCCTGAACCGGATGCGGCGGAACAATCGCGTCTACGCCCTGCTGATGGCGCCCCAGCGCTCCTTCGTGATGCAGGGGGACGAGTACCCGTCTCCTCCGCCTTCCCTCGTGCAGACTTTTATGGCGGACCCTGCCGCCTCCTCCAACGTGATTTTCAGCGGGACGTCGGTGGTGGGCGATTTTGAAACCAAACCGACTCCCTACGCCATCCATGGGCAGAAGACGCTGATCCTCAAAGTGGCGGGCTCGGGAATGTAAAAGGCAGTGGCTAGTGGCTGGTGCGAGTGGTCGTGAGTGGCATGATGGTTCCGGCGGCTAGCCACTAACCACTATCAACTAACCACTGCTTTCGAAAGGTTGGGGAATGAAACTCGGCAGATTCCTTCGCAGCTACTGATCCTGTTCGTGGCGATTGCGCCTGCCCGCGCTTCGGCGGTGGAAACAACCTTCTGGCAGGTCGGCTCCTTTGATGAATTCCTTCAGGGAACGCTTACCGGAGTCTCCTTGAGCAAAGAAGGCGATTTGACCCTGGCGCCCGAGGCGCAAGCCGTCTTCAGCCCGGAAGAAGCTCTGGCCCTGTCCCTGGCGCGCGACTCCCACGGCAATCTTTATGTCGGCACCGGGCACCAAGGCAAAGTCTTCCGCGTGGGCCCCGACCAAAAATCCACCCTGCTGTTGACGGCCAATGAGCCGGATATTTTCGCCCTGGCCGTCGGCCCGGACGGGAATCTTTATGTGGGCAGCTCCCCGGAGGGCAAGGTTTACAAAGTCACGGCCGACGGCAAATCCAGCGTTTTCTATGATCCCAAGGCGAAGTATATCTGGGCGTTGCAGTTCGACGCGCAAGGGCGGTTGTACGTTGCGACCGGCGATAAGGGACAGATCTTCCGCGTGGACCCATCCGGCAAGGGAGAGTGTTCTTTGACAGCAAGCAGACGCACATCATGTGCCTGAGGCTCGACCCCCAGGGGAATCTGCTGGCCGGCAGCGTGCCGAACGGCCTGATTTATCGCATCTCGCCCCAGGGGAAAGCCTTCGTCATCTATCAGGCGGCTCTGCCGGAGGTTCATGATTTGGCGGTTGACCCGCAAGGCCACATCTTTGCGGCCACGCTCGGAGGGGCGGGCAGCAAGGGGTCGCCGGACCTGCTCCTGGCCCCGCCTCAAGGCGGTCCAGGCGGCGGTGTCGCGACCATCACCGTCACCGCCTCGGCTGAGCCCGAGTCGGCAGCCAAGGGGCAAGCCCCTCCGGCAGAAACCAAGACGCCAAGCTTTAATCGGTCGACGCCCCAGCTTCCCCGATGCTTCCCCTGCAGTTGGGCGGCGGGCGCGGAGCTTTGATTGAAATTTTCCCGGATTCAACCGCGGAAACCATCTGGAGTTCCGGCAACGAGAGCATTTTCGGGCTGGCTGTCCGGAACGACCACGTGCTGTTTACCACCGACAGCAACGGGCGGATTTTCGACCTGGATGCCAAACCCGACGGCGAGAAACTGACGATCCTCACCGAAACTCACGAGTCGCTTGCCACCCGCCTGCTCCTTGGGGGCAGCGGACCTCTACGCCGCGACCAGCAATGTGGCCAAATTGTTCCGCATTGGGGCTTCCCCCGCCCACGAGGGCACCTTCGAATCGCCGGTTAAGGACACAAAGTTCATTTCGCACTGGGGGGTCCTGGCTTGGCGGGGGGATGTCCCGGCGGGCTGCACGCTGCAGTTCTACACGCGCTCGGGGAATTCCGACCGTCCCGACAATACCTGGAGCGATTGGGCAGGGCCCTACAGCAACCCCAATGGCGACGCCGTTGAAGAATCCGCCCGCCCGCTACCTTCAGTGGAAGGCTGTCCTCCGCTCCTCGGCGAACGAGCTCCCCCACCCTGGACGAAGTGACGATCTCTTATCTGAACCAAAACCTGCCACCGCAAATCCACTCGCTGAACGTCAGCACCTCGAGCGAGCGAACCGGCGCGGCGGGGGACGTCAGCAAATTTGCCGATGGGCGGCGGGATCACCGTAAGTGCTTCACCTTCAGCGGCTTTCGGCGCAACGCCGCAGTCGACCTCCGCCGGGAAGACTCCCATCACCCTGACCTGGCAGGCCGATGACCCCAACGGCGACCAGTTGATTTACGCGCTTTATGTGAAAGCTACGGACGAGCGGGAATGGCATCTCCTCAAAGACAAAATTCACCAAACCAACTACACGATTGATCCTACTACCTTGGCGGACGGCAAGTATGTGGCGCGTCTGGTAGCGTCGGACGAGGAGTCCAATCCTCCCAACTTGGAGCGAAAATCCGAATTGCTGAGCGCGCCCTTCTGGGTTGACAATACGCCTCCGGACGTCGAAGTTGTAAAGCAAACGGTGACCGGCTTCACGGCGGAGGTGCAATTCTCCGCGGAGGACAGCACGTCTCCCCTGCGGAGCGCGGAGACCTCCCTGGACGGACAGGATTGGCACGACGTATTGTCCGATGACGGCATCGTGGATTCGCGCAAGGAAACCTTTACCGCTAAGCTCACCCATCTGGCGCCGGGGGAGCACGTCCTGGCTTTGCGTGCCTCCGACACCTCGGGTAATATCGGTGTGGGAAAGGCGGTCATCCGGATCGCGGGAGCCAATAAGCCGGACTGGGCGGCGAGCGCGTCGAGACATGGCAAGATGACCGCGCCTAAGGATTCCGCCCATCCGTGATGCACGAAATGGCTAGACTTCGGTAACCACCGCGGCGGGGTAATCGTCAGGAAGAATACAACTCGAAAATCTTGCCCCGCATCTCACCAAACGAGTTGAGGTGCGGCCGGTAGTGAAATTTATTGAGCACAAACAAGACACCGGCATCGAAGGCTGCGTCTGAAGCCCAGCTCATTGCGCGCGCACAGCGAGGCGACGAAGAAGCGTTCGCGGCGCTGTTCGAAGCTCACAAACGGCGAGTGTATTCGCTGTGCCTGCGCATGACGGGTAACACGGCGGAAGCGGAAGATCTGACGCAGGAGGCATTTCTCCAGCTCTTTCGCAAGATCTCCACTTTCCGCGGTGAGTCAGCCTTCTCGACATGGCTTCATCGCTTGGCGGTAAACGTAGTCCTGATGCACTTGCGCAAGAAGGGACTGCAACAGATTTCGCTCGACGAAACGGATACTTCGCAAGACGAGCCGGTGAAGCGCGATTACGGCAGTGATGACCGGCGGCTGACCGGCTCGGTTGACCGCATCGGCTTGCAGAAAGCGATTGCGGATTTGCCTCCGGGCTACCGGACGGTCTTTGTGCTGCACGACGTGGAAGGTTACGAGCACAATGAGATCGCCGAGATCATGAAATGCTCGGTGGGAAATTCCAAGTCGCAGCTTCACAAAGCGCGCATGAAGCTGCGCGAGCGGCTGCGCCAGGATCGCGGCATCAAATCTGCGGATGAATCACTTCCGGCCGGGGAGCCGGTGGAAGAAGTGTAAGAGGCATTATGGAAGAAAGCCGATACAGGTCGGCTTGCTCGCGATTTGACCGAGCTGGAAGCATCTGGAGGGCGAAGTCGACCTTCATGACTCCCACGCGCAGGATGCGTGTCCTGCGGCGCGCTACGGCTGACCTCCAGTCGATTCGCTAGGCGCACGCGTTGCAGGAAGACCCCCGCATTTTGGACAGAGAGCGCGACTAGCAGAGGAGCGTTTGCCGCCTGCTGCGTGCAGTTTGAGGACGAGCTGGAAGCTTATCTGGAGGGCGAAGCGCGCCCCTTCATTCTCGCCCACGCGCAGGATTGCCCGTCCTGCGGCGCTCTGCTGGCTGACCTCCAATCGATTCGCGAGCGGCGCGGGAGCTGCCGCAGGAAGAACCCTCCCGCGTGGTTTGGGCCAACGTGCGCGCGAGCCTCGCGGCGGAGGGAGCTTTCGGCGTGCCCGCTTGCGTGCAATTTGACGCCGAGTTGGAAGCTTATTTGGAAGGCGAAGCCCGCGCCCTTCATCGCTCGCGCACTCACAGGATTGCGCGCCGTGCGGCGCCCTGCTGGCTGACCTCCAATCGATTCGGCAGGCAGCGCGGGATCTGCCGCAGGAAGAGCCTTCCCGCGTGGTTTGGGCCAACGTGCGCGCGAACGCTGGAGGCGGAGGGAGCTTTCGAGCGCGCCCGTCAGCGGGTGGCGTCAGATCCTGGCGTGGCGCATTTTTCCCCACGCCATCCCCTCTGGGAGTCCTAGCCGCCTTGGTCTTCCTGGGATCAGTGCTGACCCTGCCTTCCGAGCAGCCTCCAGCGCTGGGGCGGCTCGGATGAGGCGGCCAGTTCTCCCGCCGTCGCTCAGATGGCATCGGCATTGCCCACGGGCGAGGACGGCGCTCTAGCCCGTGTGGTTTCTGATTTGGAAAGTAGTTTTAGAGCGAACGAAGCATCCATGGCCCCTGACCTTAAGGCCACGTACGAAAAGAGCCTGGTCTCCCTGGATGGTTCAATTCAGGAATGTCTGGACTCCTTGCGACACGAGCCCAGAAATACGCTGGCCCACGACTATCTGTTGACGGCGTATACGAGAAAGGCTGAAGTCTTGTCTTCTGCGTTGGAGTTCGAAGGGCGTTGAGAGAGGGACACGGGGTTGATGAACCGGGCTATCGTAAGCTTGAAGTCGGTGCAGGCAAGTCCTGCGCCTGCTCGTGGTTATTCTTCTCCCCGCAGCCATGATGTGGGCGGCGGGCGAAGGACGGCTCGAAAAGACTTTTGATACCACGCGTGAACCGCGCATCAGCTTGAACAACCTGAAGGGTCACGTCCTGGTGCGGGGATGGGACAAAGCCCAGGTCCACGTGGTTTACACCGTGGCTTCCCCGCGCGTGGAAGTGGATAGCGAAATCCTTCCCGACACGGGCCCCGCCGAGAAGATCCATTTCGACACTCACCTTCTGGATCCGGCTCTGCCCGCCGACGAGCAAATGGCCGACTACACGCTGGATGTTCCCGTCGGCGCCAGCCTGGAAATCCGCAACCCGCAGGGAAGAATCCGCGTGGAAGGAATGCAGGCGGATGCCACCGTGCAATCGGTGGGCGGCGACATTTCCGTCCGCGATTACTCCGGCCATCTCTCCGTCCATTCCGTGGCGGGGGATATCGAAGTCATTCGGCCCTCCGGCAACGTGGAAGCGTACTCCATCACCGGCAATCTGCATTTTGTTTCGCCCACCACCACCCGGCTGCATGGCAGCACCACCTCCGGGCGCATCCTCTACGAAGGCGATTTTATGGACCGCGGCGACTATATTCTCTCCGCCTACAGCGGCGACGTGGATATCGTCTGCCCGCCTTCCGCTTCTTACGAATTGAGCGCCAAGACCCTGAAGGGCAAAGTGATCAACACCATGCCCATGACCCGCCGGCGCGAGTCCGCTTCGCCCTTGGGAGCGTCCAATAGCCTGCTGGGAACGCGCAACACCGGCAAGGCCACCGTCGAGCTGACCTCCTTCAGCGGCAACATCCGCATTCGCCCGCAGTACTAAAAGACAGTGGCTAGTGGGTAGTGGCTAGAAGCGTAGCGCGGACCTGTTTTGTAGGTCCGCGGCTTTTCCTTGCACATCGGGGACGAGCCGCGGACAATGGCGGAGGTCCACGCTGCGCCTGCTTGAGCCCAAGGGTGACCCTTCTTGACTCTGGCCCGGTTCGGTAGGAAAATCAGAATGTAGGAAAGGCGGAGGAAGGACAGGGCTTATGGCCAAGGCCAAGACCGTGCTCGAAGAAGCCGTGCGGATGGGAGCTAAGAACCAGATCACGATCCCGCACCGAATTTCCAAGGCATTGCGACTTAAGAAGGGCGACCACATGCTCGTACGCATGGTGGGTAGAACCGTGGAATTAGTGCCTGCAAGTATCATTCCCAGGGACCAACTCTGGTTCTGGACCCCCGAGTGGCGAAAAAAAGAACGAGAGGCCGACGAAGATATTGCCCATGGCCGAGTCAAGGAATTCGCTTCCGTCGACGAGCTCATCAAGGACCTGAAATCGTAAGCCCGCATGGGCACTGCTATGGGAAGCAAGTATTTCCATGTCTTACCGCATGACGTTTCAATGGATAGGCCACCAGCTCATCCTGAGGCGGGTCGGCTCTCACGATATTCTGAGAAAAGAAACTTGATAAGCGAGCAGCTCTGCCCCCCCACAGAATCTAAGCAAGCGTAGCGCGCCTGTTCTGTAGGTCCGCGGCTTTTCCTTGCCTACCGGAGACGAGCCGCGGACCTCAAAGGCGGAGGTCCGCGCTACACCCGCTCAACCAAACCAACTTCCCGGTGGTGCGCATATATCAAAAACAATGTAGGCGCCACCCGTGCCCGTCACCAATCTCAAATCGCAAATCTCAGATCGAAAACTGAAGGCTGAAAATCCAAAATCAGCAATCGACAATCGTCAATCCCTCGGTGGCCCGATTTGGAAGTATAATCGTGCTCGGACACTTCTGATGCAGGACCCCGTCGAAGAATGATTCGCCACCGTCGAAAAGTGATTTACCTCTTGGGCTTCATGGGAAGCGGGAAGTCCACGGTGGGCAATTTGCTGGCGAGTGCGCTCGGCTGGCCTTTGATCGACCTCGACACGGTGATCGAAGCCGGGCAGGGTTTGAGCATTCGGGAGATTTTCGAAAACTCCGGCGAGCCCTTTTTTCGCCAAATTGAGCGCGCCGCGCTGGCGGAGGCTTCCAAAGCCGAGCCCGCGGTCATCGCCCTGGGCGGCGGCACATTTGCCCAGCCCCCCAATGTGGATTTGATCCGCGAGTCGGGGGGCACGACGGTTTGGCTCGACTGCCCGCCGGAGATCCTGCGCGCGCGTTGCCAAGGCTTGGAGAACCGCCCGCTCTTTCGCGATGAGCAGTCGTTTACGCAGCTTTTCATGGAACGGTTGCCCTATTACCGCCTGGCGGATTTTCGCATCTCGACGGAAGGGCGTAAGCCGGAAGAGGTCGTCGAGCAAATCTTGAGTTTGCGGGTCTTCTGACCTGAAAGGAGCCTGCCCTGGCCTCGATAAAACGCGGTAGCTTTGCGATGGCGCTTGTCGCGCTGCTGGCCGGCGTCACGGCGGCGGGTCCGCTCGCGGGGCAAGCCCCCCCACCGCGCCTCCTGACCTGAACGATCACGGCACTTTCGAAATCTTTGCCGCCGGGAAAAGCATTGGGACCGAAACGTTTGAGATTCGCGCCCGCTCGGACCAGATTGAGGCCCAGGGGAACGTTCATCTGCAGGTGGAACAAAACGGCAAGAGCATTGAGGTCCGAACCACCTCGAACCTGTTGCTTGACCCTCACCTCGATCCCCTTTCCTACACCTGGAGCCAGAAAGGAGCGCAGTCCTCTCAACTCAGCATTGACTTCCGCACCCAACCGGCCCACGTGCGCTATAAAACGGTTAGCGGGCAAGACGACCGGCGAGACTTCAAGCTGGACAAGGATGTCGTGGTGCTCGACGACAACGCCATCCATCAATACCAACTGGCCGTCGCCCGCTACGATCAGGCGAAGGGCGGCACGCAACTTTTCGCGCCTTCATTCCCCAGGAAGCGCTGCCGGGAGTGATCACCCTGAATTTCGTGGGCCCCGAACCCGTCACCGTCGATGGAAATCAACGAACGCTCCGGCGCTTCCTTCTCACTACGGAATTGGCCCAAATCAGTCTTTGGGTTGACGATCAGGGCCATCTCCAGATGGTGTCGGCCCCCGACGCCCAGTTTCAGGCGATGCGAAAGAAATGATTTAATATGGACAACATTCTTATCACCGGCGGCGCCGGGTTCATCGGATCGCATCTGGCCGAGCGCCTGCTGCGGGAGGGCAAACGCCTCGCGATCGTCGATAACCTGGATGATTACTATCCGGCGGAAATGAAGCGCGCCAACCTGGACGAAGTCAAGGCGGAGCGGAGAGTTCCAATTCTTCCCCACCGATATTCGCGACGGCGAAAAGCTTCGCCAGGTATTTGCCACCTTCAAACCCGATGCCGTCATTCACCTGGCGGCGCGCCCGGGAGTGCGCCTGTCGTTCGCGCAACCGGAGGCGTATACCTCCATCAACGTGCTGGGGACCACGCAGGTGCTCGAAATCAGCCGCCAAAGCGGCGTGCGGCGCCTCGTGTTTGCTTCCTCCAGCTCGGTCTATGGACATTCGAGCCGCGCGCCATTCCGGGAGGACGCCGCCATTTCGCATCCCCTTTCCATCTACGCCGCCACCAAGGTTGCGGGCGAAGCGATGGCCTTCACCTATTCGCACGCCTACGCCCTTCCGGTGGTTTGCTTGCGCCTCTTCACCGTCTATGGGCCGCGCCAACGGCCCGACCTCGCCATCCGCAAATTTGCCGGCATGATTATGGAAGGGAAGGAAGTCCCTATCTTCGGAGACGGCAGCCTGGAGCGGGACTATACCTATATCGACGACACCGTGGACGGGATCCTGCGAGCCCTCGATGCCATCGGGCAAATTCGACGTTTACAATATCGGAAACTCCCACCCCGTGCGCATTGACGAAATGGTGGACACCTTGGGACGAGCGCTGGGAAAGCCCGCGCGGAAGAAGTATATCCCCACGCCCGCCGGCGAAATGATCCTCACGCACGCCGACCTCAGCAAAGCCCGCCGGGGCCTCGGCTACTCACCCAAAGTCAGCTTCGAGGAAGGAATTCGCAGATTTGCCGAGTGGCTGAAATCCTGCCGTTAGCGATCCTACATGAGTTGCCGCGATGGAGGGGAAAATTAGCAGGCCCCAAATAGAAAACGAGCGGCATCTGCAACCCTCGCGGATGCCGCTCGCCTTCCATCCTTAACCCGCCGTGTCCTCGGCGCCTCGCTCCCTCAACCGGCTACGGCCTTTTACTTAGCTCGGGGAACGCCATACGTCGGGCATTGCGAGCCCCCGGAGATGGCATCGACGCTCGCGTAGTTTCCTTGTTGGGCCCAGTCGTTCGCGCATTCCGCCAGGAACTGCGCTTGCGCCGCCGCCGCCGCCGCGGCCGCCGCCGCCGCACTGGCGGCACTGGCGGCTGAGGTTGCCGCGTTGGCCGCGCTGGTGGCTGCATTCGCCGCCGTCGTGGAGTTGCCGGCACGGCTCATCGCGACGCCGGCAAGAATCGCCGCCGCCCCGCCCGCGCCCACCGCCGCTACTTCCAGAGCCGTGCTGCCGCCGCCACCCCAGCCCGCCCCACCACCGCTACCCCCTCCACCCTTCGCCGTCTTGGGCGCGATGACGATCGTCTGTCCCTTGGCCACATTCTTCGTGGCCCCATGATCCTCCACTTGCAACGACCCTTCCTTGGCGGTGATGACCACCGCTCCGTTCAGCATGGCCACTTCCCCCAGCGTCTTGAAGCCCGCCGCCGGAGTGATGGAAACCTCCCCCGCCTTCACCCGCACCGCCGTCCCATCGCTCGGGTGCAGCATGGAAACATTGCCTTGGCTCAGTAAAACCGTCACTTCGTTGCTGTCGCGCAAAAAGGAGGCCACCGTGTCGCGCCCGAAAATCACGCGGCTGCTGTTGCCCACGGCAATGACCGCCACACCGTCTTTCACCTGCAAACTGTCCCCGCTAAAAATCGTGGTGTTCGGCAAAAGCGACTGGCCGCCGATGCTGGCGTTCATGCTGCCCGCCACCGAGCCGATCACCGCGGAACCAGCCAGCGCCGGTACCGTTGCCACCGCCCCCGCGAGGAGCGCAAATAACGTCAGGCGTACTAGTGTACTTTTCATCGTAAAGGACTCCTTTTCGGGTTCCAGAAGCAACTTGCTTCTCTCGCCCAGCGTGCAGCTTTATTTAGGCCTTATCTATTCTCGTGGAGAGATTATAATTCTCTCAGGTTTTTGTCAAGCGTTTTAATCTAACCTTCTCGCCACGGACCACGTTACCGTCCGCGCCGTCCCACCAAACCCCAAATAACCATGATCCCTTTTTAATCAATTTGTTACGGAAGTATTACGAGAACGTTAGTTTTCGAAGGCAGGAAGGATTAGAGGACACTTAAAATATTTTCATTTATAATAATAGGGCCACGCAGGATCAATTTACGAAGAGTTAACAAATTTAACATCACATTTCCGACCGATAGTATTAATTTGAAAGCGCAGGAGCCCGGCTTTTTGTGGGGGCAGCGCCGAGCCCCAGCGTCCTATTTGACATTGTGTCATCCACAAGAGACGAATTACTCAGAATTTGTCCTTGCCCGCCTCGTACCCTAACGCCGAGGGTTTCCGTCTTGGGATTTCGCAAGTGACATCAAGTCGGACTTCATTTCACCTCGGCGCTCACCCCCAGGTCACAAGAGCCCCCAAGGTTTTCGATACTCTTTGGTCAGCAGCTTGTTGGCCTCCGCGTCATCGGGAAATTGCTCGCGTTCGGCGTCCCAAGTGAGTTTGCGTTTGAGCTTATAAGAAATGACCGCCAGCAGGCCTACGCTCGTCGAACGATGCATGGTGGCCACGTCGGAGTGCGTTTTTTGCCGCGAACGCACGCAGTCAAGGAAATTGAGAACGTGGGGATAGTGCTGCGGCGAGCCTTCTCCGTGAATCACGTTGGGATTGGCGACGCGCTCAAATCCCACGCGGGTCGGTTCCGGCCACAGCGTGTAGCCGTCTCGATCCACGAAGAGGGTGCCATCAGTGCCATAGAACTGGATTCCGTAGCCGTGGCCGTCCGGCCCGTGTCCGTTAGCGACGCGATTGGAGAAGCGCACGATGAATCTTTCCCGCTGATGGGCGAGGCGGGATATTCGTACACCACTTCCAAGGTGTCGGGAGTTTCGCGGCAATCCTGGAGCACGAAATTCCCCCCCGTGGCATGGATGGTGCGCGGAGCTTCCACCCCCATGGCCCAGTTCACGATGTCGAGCAGGTGGGTTCCCCAATCCGTCAGGATGCCGCCGGAATAATCCCAAAACCAACGAAAGTTGTTGAGAGTGCGCACGCGGTTGTAAGGCCGCGCCGGCGCGGGCCCCAGCCAAAGGTCGTAATCAAACCACGGCGGAGCTGGCGTGTCGGGCGGGCATGCCAAACCCTCGGGATATTGGTTGCCGTGAATCCAGGTTTCCGCCAACGTCACCTTGCCGATCTTGCCACTGCGCACCAACTCCACCGCTTTGACGAAATGCTCGCCGGAGCGTTGTTGCGTTCCCACCTGCACCACGCGATTGTAGCGCGCCGCGGCTTCCACCATATGGCGGCCCTCCACCAGGGTGTGCGAAAGGGGCTTCTCCATGTAAACATCTTTGCCTGCCTGGCAGGCCATAATCATGGGGATAGCGTGCCAGTGGTCGGGAGTGGCGATAATCACCGCGTCGATGTCTTTGCGATCGAGAACCTCGCGAAAATCGTTGTATCCCTTGGCCGCGCCATTGGTCATCATGATGCCAGCGTCGCGGTTCGGCTCGTAGGGATCGGCGACCGCGACGCAATCCACCTGACCGGTGCGCAGAAAATCGCGCAGGTCCGCCTGCCCCATCCCTCCCGACCCGATCAGCCCCACGCTGATGCGATCGTTCGCACCCATGACATTGCGGACCATCGGCCCGGCCGACATCGCCAGGCTGGCAACACCGAGCGCCGCGGATTTGCTGAAGTCACGCCGACTGATTTTAGAGTTTTCCATTAGAACCTCCTGCCATGAAGGCGGTTAGAATTTGGTGAACCGCAGAGCAGGAACTCCAGGCGGGGAGAAGCATACGAATAATGCGCCGAGCCAGCAGCTTGCGGCACCTTGAACTTGCGGGCGCACTATACCACAGAAGGTTGGTAGCGGGCGACGGAAGTTCCACCCCAAGTGAGCGACATAAAAGTTGAAGGCCCGGCTTCTCGCGCAGAACAGGACGGGAAGCTTGTAGGGTCTTGTAGTGTGGGCGTCTCGCCCGCTGGGGCGTGGGCATCCTGCCCGCGCGTTCATGGCGGGAGCGGGACGCTCCCGCGACAGCGGGCGAGACGCCCGCGTTACATCCGAGCGATTGGCATTCACTTCTTATGTCTCACACCGGCGTAACCAAATGAGCCTTTACTCCCCCGGGCAAAAGGCCAGAATGGGAGAATTCCAGGTATTTGACTGACATCTGCAAGGGAAGGTCATAATTCCTTGGCTTTCCGGCAAGAAATCTCAACGGTATGGATTTCTCATCGGGGCCTTGGTGCCGCTGGCGCGTTCGCGTTGTGCGGCACGGAAGGTGCCCGGACCGAGGCCGCGCGATGCCATCGAGAACCTATCCATGAAATCCTGGCTTAATTCCCTTCCCTCCCCAGTCCCACCGCTCGCCGCCTTCTTGTGGGGGTGGCAGTGGCTGCGCTCTTCGGCATTTACGCAGTGGAAGTCACTCTCTCCTCCCGCGATCTTTCCGCCACTTGGGACGAGCCCTATCACATCCTGGCGGGTTATCGCTATTGGCAGGCGGGTGATTACGGCATCAATCCCGAGCACCCGCCTCTGGCAAAACTGGTGGGGGCGTTTCCGCTTTTGTTCATGCATTTAAAAGTCCCCCGGGTGGGGCGCGACGATTCCAAACCCACCGCCGATCATTCAAGGCCGGGCGCTTGTTTACGGGAACGACGCGGACGCCCTTCTGCTCCGGGCGCGTCTGGCCGAAGCCGTGGTGGGTTTGCTCCTCATTTTGCTTCTGTTTGAGGCCGGGTATCGGATGTTTGGCGCCGGAGTGGCTTGGATCGCCGCCGTGCTTGCGGTCTTTGAGCCGAACCTGCTGGCCCATTCCACCGTTGGTCACCACCGACTTTGCTTTCACCTGTTTTTATTTGGCGGCAGTTTACGCCCTCTGGCGCGTGGCGGAGCGGCCCACCCTCCTTCGCCTGGCCGGGTGTGGCGTGATGTCGCGGATTGGCGCTTGCCTCCAAGCATTCCGCCATCCTCGTTATTCCCACCCTGGCGCTGCTGGCCGCCGTGGAGATCGCTTGCCGGGCTCAAAAGCGCAGGCGCAGGATGGACCGACGCGCACGGCGAATCCTCTGGCGCGGGAAATTCGCATCTGGAGCGGCAGGCTGATCGTCATCTTTGGGCTTGCCCTGCTGGTCCTGTGGGGCTTCTATGCGTTTCGCTATCACAGCTCGTCCCGACGGCTTGCCGCTTTGGCAGAGCCCTCCCCAGGTTACACCGCGCTCTTGAAGGGACACCTCGCACCCTGGTTGATAACCGCGCCGCGCGATTCAAGCTGCTGCCGGAGTCCTATCTGTTCGGTCTCATCGATGTCCTTTGGGTCACAGCGGGCCCGCGACTGTCCTTTCTCCTGGGCCATCTTTACCCGCACGCCATCTGGTATTACTTCCCTGTCGCCTTCGTGATCAAATCCACCCTGGGATTCCTGGCGCTCTTGATTCTGGGAGCTGGCCGCGGTCAAACGCTGGTCAGGAGAATGCCACCGCAAGGCGGCCTACCTCCTGATTCCGCCCGTGTTTTTCATGGGCGTCGCCTTGACCGCGGGCACCAACATGGGCATCCGGCATGTCCTGCCGATTTACCCTTTTCTGATCCTGGCCGCCGCCGCGGGAGCCTGGGCGCTGGCCCGTCGGCATCAGGCTTGGGCCATCGTCGTGGCGGCGCTGGTGGCATTCCACCTTGCCTCCTCCCTCCATACGCTTCCCGACTACCTCGCCTACTCCAATGAGATTATTCGGGGGAACGTCCGAGACGTATCTGAGCCCTTTCTGATTCCAATGCCGATTGGGGACAGGGGCTGCGCGAGGCCGGGCAGTATCTCGAGCGCCGAAACATCAAAGATTGCTGGCTCGCCTACTTCGGCACCGCTGACCCCGCCTACTACCATCTTCCCTGTAAGCCGCTGCCCGATCCCTTCCTGCGGTGGTGGAATGATCCCATCCAAGTGCCACCGGAGAATTACCACGGCGTCGTCCTGATCAGCGCGCACGGAAGCTGGCCGCTCCTTACTGGGGTGCGGACGAACTCGAACCCCTACAGCGCGTTTCTTGCATGGCGAAACCGGCGGCCAACATCGGCGGCTCCGTTTTGGTGTATCGAGGGAGATATCGATTTGCGCCGGGCTTCGCGCCATCGGCCACATGTACAAGGCATGGGATTTCATTGCCGCTAAGAATCAGGAAGCCGCCATTCAAGAAGCGCTTAAGGCGGGAGAGCTTGCCCCTGACCACCCCGGCCCACCCTTCATTATCGGATATATCCTCGCTCAGGCCAAACGAACGGAAGCCGCCCGCATCCAGTTCGAAGATTGCGCTCAAACTCGCCGAAGCCGCTCACCCCGAGTATCAGTCGCTGTGGGTAATGGCAGCTAAGGCACAACTTGCGATTTTGCCCTGAGCGGGCTCTTTTCGGGTCATCGGGTGATCGAGCCATTTTGGATTCAAGCAGGATGCTGAAAAACTCGAAAAGAAGCCCGTTTTGCCCTACTTCGGTACCTGCAAGTCGTTTGTTTTCAGACGAGGCTACCAACATAGTTAGCCCGAAAAAAGAGTTTTTCAGCATCTTGCTAGATTGCGACTATCCGAATTCGGTAATCTTGCTTGTCACTCGTCACTTGTCACTTGTCACTGCCCTTGGGCGATTTGTGATTTTCGAAGTCAGCAAATTGGTTCATCTTCTCGCGGGACACAACCGATAGCCGATACGGGGAAGTGTGTCACGCGGGGGTTAGATGTCGGGCGCGTCCAATTCTGCGTCTTTTGACATGGCCGCCGCGCTGTCATTCCACCCCCCCATGATCATCCTGAGTACTGACCACCTTGCGGCTGCCCCCGTCGTCATTCGTCACTGGCCTTGCTCGGTTGTACCCGTCCTGGCGGCTATAGCTATGATGCGCGGCGCCGGGCAGCTACTTCGATCTGCCAAGGAGCCCGATGCGCGCCTGCCCCTCCATGCCTGACAAAGTATTCGGGCGACACGGATTTCTGTCCGCGCGACGGCGCGCCACCAGAAGAAGTAGCGCAGGGCCTGCTCTCCGGGCCTGCGGCTTTCCAATCGTGCCGTGGTTTGGCGGGCGCGCCGCCTGCAAGATAATCCGAATTGCCAATGGGCTTCGGCTCAAACCAATCAATCGGAAAACCTTCCTTGATCCGGGCGCCCATACACGTCGCGGAGAAAAAGCCGCAGGGTCGGAGAGCGGGCCCTGCGCTACCTCTTGATCGCGGGGTGCGCCCCACGAACACGGGCAACATCTCTGTTACCGCGTCCAATCCGTGGCCGGTTCTGGCTTAAGTGGCACAGGCACTCTTGCCTGTGCACTATGCATGGAATGCATCAGCCCTGGACACAGGCAAGAGTGCCTGTGCCACCCAGCTCTTCAGCTTACCCGCCTCGACCTGCGGGCGAGCACTTCTTGCCAGGTAACGCTGATCCAGCGCTTGCCGAATGAGGGTCTTGATCACTGCCTGCCGGCTGATGTTCAACTCTTGCGCGGTGCCATCCAGCTCTTTCAGCATGGAAGGGGCAAAATCCACGTTCACCCTGCGAATCGGTTCCATCATCCGTCCCGAATTGGTGAAAAAACGCGAAACATCCTCACCGCGATCGGCGCGCCGGGCAATCTCCTCGGCGGAGGTAAGCTTAACGGGTTTTACTCGTTTGCTTCATAAAGCTGCTGCTCCTCTTGGGTGGCTTTCCACAAAGTCACCAGATGGTAATATTCGCCTTCCCGGTCTTCCCTCACCTCGAAAATGACGCTGTAGAGGCGTTCTTCCACCCAGCCGATGGCTCGGTACTGTTCCGGAACATCCGAGCGCTGGTCGAGGTAATAAGGGTGCGAAAAGATTTCCTGTGCCTCCTCAAAGCCGATTCCACGATGGGGATTCGCTCGCAACCGCCGGCTTTTTCGCGCGTCGAAGTGGAATCGCATGAGGTATAACAGTTATACCATGGTTCGAGCGGAAATTCCATGCGGGCGCAGCAGCAGGCGGGACAGTAGGCAGGGTGGCGCCCCGATAAATCGTGGCGCCCCACGACCACGGGCAACATCTCTGTCACCGCGTCCTATCCGTGGCCGGTTCTGGCTTCCGTGACACAGGCACTCCTGCCTGTGTGCTATGCATCGAGTGCATCAGCCCTAGACACAGGCAGGAGTGCCTGGACCACCCTCGGATTGACATTCCCCCATCCACAGTCTAGTGTGAGAATTGTGGATTACCAGAAATACATTACGATCGAGCCGGGGAAGCGCGGGGGGAAACCCTGTATTCGCGGCATGCGCATTACGGTTTACGAAGTCCTCGACTATCTGGCTTCGGGCATGACCGAAGCGGAAATTCTGGCCGATTTCCCCGACCTCACGGCGGAAGACCTAAAGGCCTGCCTGGCCTTTGCTGCTGACCGCGAACGCAAACTGATCACGATTCCTTCGTGAAACTTCTCCTTGAGCAGAACCTATCGCCGCGCTTGGTGAAAACCCTGGAGGCCATCTACCCGGGTTCTTCGCATGTGCGCCTCGTGGGTCTGCGGGACGCAGATGACGCCGTGGTTTGGGAATTTGCCCGTAATTACGGCTTCATCATCGTGTCGAAAGATTCCGATTTTCATCAGCGAAGTTTCGGTCTCGGTTTTCCCCCCAAGGTGATATGGATTCGCCGTGGCAATTGCCCGACAACAGATATCGAAAAGGTTTTCAGGGAGCACCAGGCCAGCATCCTGGAATTCTGTGAGGATGACATCCACGCGTTCCTGGCCCTTTCTTAGCGGCGCCCTCGCGCGTGGCGCCCCGATGCATCGGGGCGCCCCACGAACACGGGCAACCTCTTTGTCGCCGCGTCCTATCCGCGGCCTGTTCTGGCTTAAGTGACAGAGGCACTCTTGCCTGTGCTCTATGCATGGAATGCATCAGGCCTGGACACAAGCAGGAGTGCCTGTGCTACTTCTCACGACTTGTTCATGAGGGCTTTTTCCACCGCTTCCGGGTTTCTATCAATCACCGTCAAGTAGGCGCGCACCGCGCTTTCCGGACGCCTGCGCCCTTGCTCCCATTCCTGGAGCGAGCGCGGGCTGACGGCATAGCGCCGTGAGAATTCCGCTTGCGACAGGCCCAGCTTGGACCGGATCGCCCTCACATCCACATCCTCAGGGACCTCGACGTATCGCATGGGAAGGGCCGTCCTCCCCTCCACGTGATCGACAACTTCCTTCATGGCGGCAATCAGACGCTTACCCATTTTGGAGTGCTTGGTCTTTGTCATTGGACACCCTTCAAACGATTTACCAGTTCCTTTAATTGTTGTTTGTCGGCCGGGGTCAAGTCTTCCTTCACCGCTTTGGCATAGATGTCGAGGAAGTAGACCACATCGGCCGCTGATCGGTAAAAGTAGATTACTCGAACACCGCCGCGTTTTCCCTTTCCTTGGCGGCCCCACCGCGCTTTTCGAACCCCACCGGTGCCTGCTACCACCGGGTGTATTTCCGGGTTCTCCGCGACGTGGAGTTCCATCGCGTCTCGCTCATCCGCGCGGAGGACCTTCTCTACCCGCTTCGCATAGACGCTGGTGTAGGCAATCGCCGCGCTCATTTTTGCATTATACGGCATTGACGGACTGATGGTCAAGCGCGCGTAGCGCAGGTGCGGCGCCCCACGAACACGGGCAACCTCTCTGTCGCCGCGTCCTATCCGCGGCCTGTTCCGGCTTAAGTGACACAGGCACTCTTGCCTGTGCGCTATGCATGGGATGCATCAGCCCCAGCCACAGGCAGGAGTGCCTGTGCTACGTCTCACGACTTGTTCATGAGGGCTCTTTCCACCGCTTCCGGGTTTCTACCCATCACCGCCAAGCAGGCGCGCAGATAATTTTCGATTGACGATTTTCGATTGCCGATTGACGAACGAGTTTTTCCCTAGGTTTACACTTCCGAACCCGAGGACAGACCCTCTTTTGGAGATTTGTGGTATTCCCTACGCAAGAACCGCGGACCCCAAAGACGGCGGTCCGCGCGACGCGGGCTATGTTTTCTGGCGAGTAAACATCTCCACCAGCACGGTGGAAACTGCGGCTGCTGTCTTGGGGGAAACCCTGCCCAATTTGCGGACCAAGCGTTGCCGGTCGATGGCGCGGAGCTGGTCAAGCGCCACCTGCCCTTGCTTACCCTGAAAGGTGAGCGCCACGCGTGTCGGGTAAGGTCTCGCCACGGTGGTCATGGGGGCAATAATGACGGTCCGCAGGTGGCGGTTGCTCTCGTCGGGGGAGACAACCAGGCAAGGGCGGGTTTTCTGGATTTCCGCCCCCTGCGTCGGGTCCAGAGATACCAACCAGACCTCATCCAAGCGTGGCGGTGTCGCCTACCACCGCCACTCCTCCCGATCGAACTGACTCGTGGAAATGTCGAGCAACAGTTCATCGTGGGCGGAAGAGCCGGCGGCGCGGAATGCTTCCTCCCAGCCCTGCGCGCGGCAGACGGGCCGGTGCGATCACGAGATGATCGTTTTCGATCCGAAGTTCAACGGCGTCCTCGAAGCCGCACTGTTCGATGATGGGCTTGGGGATTCGGATACCTCGCGAATTTCCCACACGGACAAGTTCAACCTTCATGGCCGTCCATGACCTCGTGCTTACATTGTAGTCACATGAGAGCTTTCTGGCAAGCGCGGGGTGCAGCCCCGATACATTCGGGGCGCCCCACGAACACGGGCAACGTCTCTTTCACCGCGTCCTATCCGTGGCCTTTTCTGGCTTTCGTAGCACAGGCACTCTTGCCTGTGTTCCATGCATGGAATGCATCAGCCCTAGACACAGGCAGGAGTGCCTGTGCCACATCTCACAACTTGCTCATGAGGGCTTTTTCCCCCGCTTCCGGGTTTCGATCGATCACCGTCAAGTAGGCGCGCACCGCGCTTTCCGGACGCCTGCGCCCTTGCTCCCACTCCTGGAGCGCGCGCGGGCTCACAAGAGCAGTGATAAGTGACGAGTGACCAGGGACAAGAGGCAGGCAAACTCTTCCGCTTGGCGACGTTAAAAAGCGAGCGTAGCGTGATATTATTCGGATAGGGCAATTGGAGGGTGCGGCGATGAGCGTTCTCAGTGAGGTAAACCCGGCACGAATGGGCGAATTCTGCCGGAAGTGGAAAATTGCCGAGCTCGCCCTTTTCGGCTCGGCCTTGCGGCCGGACTTTGGCCCCGCGAGCGATGTGGACGTGCTTGTGACCTTTGCACCGGACTCCCACCCCAGCCTCTTTGATCTGGTCCAGATGGAGGAAGAACTCAAAGAAATCTTTGCTCGCGAAGTGGATTTGGTAAGCCGGCGAGGCCTTGAAAACAGCCGGAATTACATCCGTCGAAAGGCCATATTGGATTCGGCACGGGTTTTCTATGCCGCGTGACGTTGCCTATCTGCTGGACATCCTGGAAGCAGCTAAACTGGCTGCCACTTACGTATCCGCAAAAACCAAGGAAGAATTCATTCTGGATACCCAGTGCCAGGACGCGGTGATCCGGCGCCTGGAAATCATTGGCGAGGCTGCCCGCCGAATCTCGCAGGAAACGCGAGCCAGGCTGCCTGGTCTTCCCTGGTCGGCAATGATCTACATGCGGAATCTGATGATCCATGAATATGACCACGTGGATCTCGCGGTGGTTTGGGACACCGTCCAAAACCATCTCCCCGCCTTAATCCAGTGCATCGCACCATTGGTGCCTCCACCGGAGAACCCATAGCAAGCGTAGCGCCACGCGAACACGGGCAACATCTCTGTTACCGCGTCCTATCCGTGGCCGGTTCTGGCTTCAGTGGCACAGGCACTCTTGCCTGTGTTCCATGCATGGAATGCATCAGCCCTGGACACAGGCAGGAGTGCCTGTGCTACACATCTCACAACTTGCTCATGAGGGCTTTTTCCCCGCTTCCGGGTTTCTATCCATCACCGTCCAGCAGGCGCGCACCACGCCTTCGGGACGCCTGCGCCCTTGCTCCCATTCCTAGAGCGAGCGTGGGCTGACGGCATAGCGCCGTGAGAATTCCGCTTGTGACAGGCCCAGCTTGGACCGGATCGCCCTCACATCTACATCCTCAGGGACCTCGACGTATCGTATGGGAAGGGCCGTCCTCCCCTCCACGTGATCGACAACTTCCTTTATGGCGGCAATCAGACGCTTACCCATTTTAGAGTGTTTGGTCTTTGGCTGGCTTTAATCCTCCCGCCAGACCACATAGGCGGCGAAGACCATCAAGGTGAGAAAGGCGGCGGCGCTGGCGGCCAGCAGAAAGGCCGGGGTTTGGCCAGGCCAAGCCTGGGCGAGCCGATGGAGCCAGTCGCCGCCGGAAGAATAATCGGGCGATCGCCGCGAAGCGCGGTAGGAGGGCCGGAGTCTGCACGCGGTGAAGCCAGCCCGCGATGCGCGGCCACTGCCACACGCCCAGCCCCAGGGCCGCGAGCGCTCCCAGCGCATATGCTACGCGCTCGACCAACACCATGGGCTCGGCGGCGCGCTGCTCGGCGGCGCGGCGCGCGGCGCAGCTGGGCCTTCCACCAAACCAGTCCGGCCGAGGGCAGGCCCGCGCCCGGCTGCTGGAGTTCGGCCCGCGCCAGCTCCGCTTCGCGCTGAAACTCCTGGGCGACCAACGCCACCTCGGCGCACACCGCGCACACCGCCGCGTGCTGCCGGATCTCCTCGCCCCACCCGCTCGCCCAGCGGCCGGAGCGCAACGCGTCCACCACCTCTTGTTCCCGATCACACTGTGGAAGCTTCATGTGCTTGCTCATCTTTCATGATCTATCGCTGATGTCGGCCTGGGTTGGAATCCCTAGCCGCGACCGGCGGAGCAATTTCAGCATCTTTTGCCGCGCCCGAAACAGCAGCAGGCGGACGCTCGCCGCTCTTAGGCCCAACATGTCCGCGATCTCCTTGTGGCTTGCGCCCTCCGCGTAGGCGAGCCACAGAAGCTCGCGCTCCCGCGGTTTCAGCCGTCCCATGACGCGCCCCAGGTCCGATCGTTGCTGCACATGCTCGGCGGTGCGATCGTCCGCTGGCACCTGCTCGAGATCGGCGGCCTCCCCTTGTTCCTGGCGCGGCAGGCGGCGCCAGTGGTCGCGCGCCAGATTTGTGGCAATGCGGAAAAGGTAGGCTTTCTGATAGGCCGCATCCTCCGATTTCAGGGTGGCCCGCAGAAAGCGGTAGTAGCTTTCCTGGGCAAGATCGTCGGCCAGCGTCGCACTGCCCAAGATCCGGGAGAGATAGGACCACAGGGGGCGCGCCGTGCTCTCGTAGAAAACCCGGAAGGTCTGCTCGTCCATGTGGAAAGCTTGCTCGGCTGCCTCCGCTCCGACCTTCGAACTTTCCAGCTCCGCCACGGTGATTTCCCGGATGAACATACTCAGATTCTGCCACTGAAACGGGGCCGGCGTTCAGGATTTACTTGTCGGCCCCGCTGCTCCATTAACGCTTCACGCACCGCGTCACTTCCCTGCCCAGCTCCGCCGATCAAGCCGAGGTGCTTGGATAGACCATAGGAAACCAGGGCCGAAAGTATGAAACCGGCGCCCAGGGTCACGCCCAGGGTTCCGAACACCAGCAGGGCGGACGCGTCGCTCACGGCCATCTGGCCACGGAGCAGGAGCAAGCCGAGCCCTACCAGGAGCAGGACCAACCCGGCTTGCAGCGACCAGAAGATTCGGCCGAGGGGATTGGGCAGGCCGCGCGAAGTGCGTGTCCAGACGTGGGCGGAGTCCACTCCAGTAGCCGGCGGCCGGCGTCGGATTGCATGTAGGCGCTGAAATCCTGGCCGGAAGCAAACTTCTCAATCAGCTTGGTGTGTACGTCCTCGTGCATCTTGAAGCTCCGGTTCCAGCGGCGATTCTCCAGCAAGGTGCGGAGCACCCAGAGGACCGCCAGCAGGGCGCAGACGAACAGCCGAAGACAGGAGCAAGGTCGCCCATAAACTCCGAGATGCCCGACCGGCGAGACTGGTACCTCCATGCTCCCGGACTGAGGAAGGCGCGCGGGTCGGCTTTCACCAGCGGGTGGCTCTCGAGGAAAGCTTGCAGCTCCGGATGCTCGTGCAGGTACTTTGGATCGCTCATCGCCGCCGGATTGCCGACCACATCGCTCTCGATCTCCGGGTGCGCGTCCAGGAAACGGTCGAAAGCGCCGCGCTGCGCGTCGATGCTCGCGATTTCTTGGTCCGACGGGCTGGCCGCGGTGGTAACTGCCGGAGGCTTCTGCGCATAGGCGGGTGCCGATCCCAACCCCCGCCGCGCCCCAAATTGCCCCAGCCAAAACCACTGCCCAAATGGCGCTGCATCGTTTATCATTAGTGTCCATTGCTGTCCCTCCCCCTTGATTGCCCGGCCCATGGAGCCACCGCGGCACGGATATCTTGACCTTGGTGAGCTGTCTTCACCGGGTATAACGTTGGGGGAGGGATTTGGTTAACAACCTTGCCCGCATTTTTCACCACGCATGGATGCGGCGGGCGGAAAGGCGGGCATAAAAAGCTATGGAAAAACGCTTTCCTGCGCGCCACCCCAAGGGGTTGAAGCTACGCGATGTCAGGATTCCGTCACACTGCGGGAAATCCCGCCTGCGCGGTGCGCTCCAAATGTGTTGCCAGTGGTGGGCACAAGCTGGGCAAGAGTGCGCGTTTTATCGTGCGGGGTCTTTTCGGCGACACCCAGATGTATAATGCAGTGGCTCAAGATGCCAAAATGTAAATCCCGGATCGCAGCCTAGAGAACCCAGGCGTCGAGCGTTGAAGAGATACTCAAGATATGGAAAAAATCACACGTCGAGATTTCATTACCCAGACGGCCACGCTGGCGGCCGGCGCCTCGGCACTCGCGACGGACGTCCACGCCCATCCCCAGCCCACGACGGCTGCCGTGGACGCATTGGACAAACGGCGCGAGACACTTGAGGTGCTCCTCAAGATTCTTCCCCGCCGCCCAGTGGAAATCAGCGGAAGGATCAACGCCTACGACAAGTCGTGGGAAGACTGGCTGAAGCGCACGGGCGAGCTCCCGCCGGATTTCGATGCCATGCCGTCCACCGCCTTTCCTCGCTGACCCGCTCGAAGGCGTCACAGACTCCCGAACAATGGAAGCAAAAGCGCCAGCAAATTCGCGCGCAATTTGAGCAGTGGGTTTTTGGCAAGATGCCGCCCCAGCCTGACAACCTTCGCAGTGCGATCACGGGAACCGAGACGGATGGGAAGCTGACCATCAGGAATGTGCGCCTGGAGTTCGGTCCTGATCACCGCGGAACCTTGCGCGTGCAGTTAATCATCCCCCCGGGAAAAGGGCCGTTTCCGGTCTTCCTCACCAACCACCCGCGAACCTGGCCATGGGTGGCGACCGCAGTACGGCGCGGCTATATTGGCTGTATTTATTTTGCCACCGATCCAATTTTCGGCCCGGCCGATGACTCGGATAAATTCATCGACGTCTATCCGGAGTATGACTTCTCCTGCCTGGCTCGCTGGGCGTGGGCCGGCATGCGCGCCGTCGACTATTTGCAAACGCTGCCCGAGGTCGACAAACAGAAGATCGCCATCACCGGCCACTCACGCAATGGCAAACAAGCTCTGCTGGCGGCGGCATTCGACGACCGCATTGCCGCCGTCATCGCGTCCAGCGGCAACACCGGCGAGTGCGACCCCTGGCGCTACACCACCGACATGTTCGTGAACGAGAGTATCGAGCAAATCACCGGTGTCTTCCCGCATTGGTTTCACCCGCGCCTGCGTTTCTTCGTGGGCCGGGAGCACAAGCTTCCGGTGGACCAACATGCGCTGATGGCCATGGTCGCCCCGCGCGGGCTCTTTATGTACTCGGCTTACGCGGAGCACGAAGGGAATCCTTTTGGCTTTGAACACGCCTTTCGCAGCCGTCGAGAAGGTCTATCGATTTCTTGGCCACGAGGATAAGGTTTGGTTGAATCTGCGCGAAGGTGAACACCCCACCACCGCAGAAGACATCGGAATCTTTTGTGACTTCCTCGACACCACCTTCGGCCGCCAGACTTATCCACGGCGCGAAGTTTGGGTGAACGGCTACACTTTTGAGCGGTGGAAGAAGCTCTCCGGCGAGTCGATTGACCCCTTGAAGTTTCCGGCAGTGGGCCAACGTGAACTCACCGCGCAATGGAGCGACGCGACCCGGCAAGCCATCCTTCAGAAGATCAATTGGGCGATGGGAGACGAGCCCGCCGGAGTTCGCTTCCCCGCCCGCCACGAGCTCCAAGGTACGGTGATGCCGGATGATGGATGGATTTCCGGGTTGCTGGGCCGGCCCTTCAAGAACCCGTCAATGGGCGCCGTGGGTTTGGGCTATGGCGACGATCTAAAGGCCGACTTCTATTTCCCCATCGACGCGGACGGATCACCGCGCGGGAGCCACTGGCCGGTGGTGGTGTGGATGCATCCTTACTCGTACCCTACCGGCTATTCGCGCGACACCTCAGCCGTTTTTTGCCTCCTTGACCAAGCGGGGATTTGCGGTTCTCGCCTTTGACCAAATTGGGTTCGGCACTCGCGTGCGCGATGCGCGCTTTTTCTACCAGCGCTACCCGAAATGGTCCTTGCTGGGAAAAATGGTAACCGACACACGTGCCGCGGTGGATGCGATTGCCGCGCTCGAGGCGGTGGATCCCTCGCGAATTTACCTGGTGGGGTACGCCCTGGGCGCCAAGGTGGGACTGGTAACCGCCGCTTTGGATGAGCGAGTCAAAGGCGTCGCGGCGGTCTGCGGCGTCGACCCCTTGCGCCTGAGCAGGGCGGAGAAAGGAACCGAAGGCGTGCAGCATTATTCTCACCTGCACGGGCTGCTCCCTCGTCTCGGATTCTTTGTGGGCCAGGAAAGCCGCTTGCCCTTTGACTTTGATGAGGTGCTGGCGGCCATTGCACCGCGGCGTACGTTGATCGTCGCACCCACCCTGGATCGCTATGCGCCGGTCGCCGACGTCCAGTTCGAGGTAGAACAAGCCAGAAAGGTCTACGCTCGCCTGGGGAATGAAGGCGCGCTCCAGTTGCAAACACCCCTGGCGTTCAATTCCTTTACGCCCTCAATGGAGGAGGCTGTCTTCGACTGGTTGGATGGCGCCCGCCGGTGAGTTTTCTAAGTGGACGGTTCTGCGGTAGAAAACCAGTTGGATGGACTAGGGAACGCAAGCGGGTTCCAGAGGCAGAACTGTTCCACCTGCCAGCAGGGATAACAGGTGCAGATAGCTTTTGATGGAGTGCTCACAGACAATATCGAATTTCACCAGTATTTCAGGCGGTAGGGCGAGTTTAACCGGGTTCAGCTCAAAGAGTCCCAGGACGTGCTCGTAAAGAGGTGGCAATGGCAGCTTGGGAACAAGATCCAAGCGATTAGCAATCCGGAAAGTGTTCGGAACAACCTGGTTGTACGTGTCAACGAACTGTGGGTCTCCCGCCTTCGGGCTGGCGTAGGTGTAAACGGTAGGGTGGTTGAAGGGTGCAGGGCAGTTCGCGGCGGCATCCAATGCGAGGAGCGTAGCAAGCCCGCCTCCCAAGCTATGTCCGCAGATCGTCAACGAAGTGACAGGCGCCTTGCATGGCAGATTAGAAAGCCCTTTCACCACCGAGGGCGAGCCGCCGCCGGTGCCAAGGGTCATTGATTCGTACATGGCGGTAAAGCCGTCTTCCGTTTTCCCGGCGCCCAGAAGGAAAGGGCACGGCACCGTGAGGAATTTGGCGTCTTGGACCCACTCCCGAATGCCTTCGGTACCGCGAATGGCGATGACCGCGTCGCCAGTGCCCGGCGCTTGCAAGACGAGGCCGATCGAAACAATATCGTTGCTTCGCAACGGATTCATATCCGTGGCAAGATCGTTGGCATAAATCGTAGCGATGACCTCGTAGTCAACGCCCCCGCCGATCAGCCCCGCGTTTTGGGTCTTACCGGTTCGATCGGTAAGGTCTGTGGGGGCCGGGGCGTAAGCGTAATCTACGAGCTGCCCGAACTGGATAGCGGCGTTAAGATCCATGTTAACCTTCCTTTTGTTGCTTGAAAAAAATGATTGCTCGTTTTGTCGAGAGTTATAAGCCCCACAACAGCGTACCACTATCGTAATTCGGAGCGAAGCAAAAGGGCGGTGCTGTCCTAACTTCCGGTGTAGCGCCGGGCTTCAGCCCGGCACGTGCCGACCTGAAGGGCGGCGCTACGTTCAACTTAGGACAGCACCGAATGGCGATGAACGTCGTTTTCCGGGCACAATCCACGACCTGCTACGAAGCTCTTCGTCAGGTAGCAGTTGCCCCCGGGTTTCTACTGCGAAGGGAATGACCAGCAAACCCATGCTGAAGGAAGCCATGCGCACCGCCTGCGGCCGGGATGCCGGTCGGCGCGAGCAATGAGCGGAACATGACTCGTGTGGCTGATCACATGCGAACTTCACGTTGTCTCTGCTGAAAGTGTCGTCGGCAATGAAACCGTTGATATTGTTAGCTAATTTTTCTGGACTCCCTAAGGTGGAGGCATATTACCGACCGAACCGGCCGACGGCTTCCACCGGCACGTGGTAATGGAGATGCCGGGTAAGCTCAGCGAAAGGGATCGGCCTCCAAAGTCCAGACGCACCTGGGCGTCTGTTGGCCGGGTATTCAGCCATTGGACCACCCAATACCATCCCCCCTCCGGTTCGGGAGACAGAAAAGCCACCGCCTGAACCCCCGGGGAGTCACCATCCATCCGAGCTCGCACCGCGCCGGGCCGCACGAACTTGCTGAAATGTGCGAGATAGTAATAGAGCCCAGTGTAATACACCTTTTTAGTCTCCCGGTTAATTACCACCACGGGCTGTTGCGCGTTGGGGTCGGGATCGCGGTGGACGGGGGACACCATCCAGGGCCCCCCATGTTGGTCCAGAATCATATTCCAGTAGACCCAGGCGGAGGCCCCCGCCTGGATGTCCGAGAAAATCATGTTCGCCCCAGAACGCTCCCTCGGCGAAGTCGTACTGGGGTAAAGGTCTCGTCTGCTGCGCCGCGGCATCGTTGACGTAACACACTTCCGTCATCCACACGGGCAGGTCGGGGTAGGCTTCGTGGAGGCGCCGCGATTTTATCGAATTCGCTTCCCTGCTGCAAAAAATCATAGCCATGATAGGGGAGCGCCTTCACATATTGTCGAGCTTCCGGGTCATCCAGAACTGCCGGATAGTATTTGCCAGCCTGCCGCCGCGTGGGGGCCTCACTCAGCATGATCTGGGTCTTCACCCCGGCCTTTTGCAGAATAGGGCCGACATGGTTCTTGAGCAGATCACGTATCTCGGCGTAAGTAATCGTGGTATATCCGCCGTAATCGATCCGCGGCTCGTTAAACAAACTCAGTAATCAATAAACACGCCCTGCTTTTGGTACTCCTGGAGGTAGCGCAAGTAATAGTGAGCGAGGGCGTCATAATACTTCGGGTCAACGTCCTGATGCTTCTCCACATCCATCAGCATCCAGTCGGGAGGGTAATCCATCGGCGATTGCAGGACGAATTTCCCATACCGGCGCGCCCGCTTGATGTAGTTGATGACCCCGTTCGGTCCAAGGTCCCGTTGAATGGAAAAATGTTTCATCTCCACGTCGCCCGGGGTGTCGTCGTAGGTGTAATACGGTCCCGCCGACATGAAATCCGTTCCGGCAATCGGAGTCTTCATCGCGGAAAAGCCTGCTCCCTGCGACCGGATCAAAGAGCGAACGAAGGACGGCCTCCTGATCGGCGGGAGGAAGATCCCCAGGCAAACCATGCCGGCTTCGAGAAACGAGGCCCCGAATCCCTCCATCCTCTGGAGCCTCACCCCCGTTTCGATGTGGTAAGCCGGAACGCTGCTTGTCGTTGGGGGTTGGAAATGTAGCGGGGGTTTTACGGTCAAGCGGTCTCCCGCTTGCGACAATACCACCACCTTTACTTCCTGTCCGAGCGCGGACGCCAAGCACAAGCTCGCCAGGAAAATGCCGAGCAGGCAGCGGAGCGCCCCGCGCATTGCCCGGGAGGGTGCAAATTCGCGGGTGTATAAGTTCAATGTCACATCGTTCTCGTTTCTTCCGGATTCCATTGCACCACGCTGCCCCGTTCGAAACTGAGGTTTGCCAGCAAGGCGGCGCCGGCGGCGCGGAATCCGAACACCGGATCCTCCACCACCGCGCTGCGCGTCCGCACGGCTTCGAAGAAAGTCTTGAAATGATCGTAGGTATCGTCATAGTCGGGGGGCGCCGCGTAACTCTCCTGGGCGAGATCCGGTTTGCCGCCGGCGTGTGCAGCGGGGTATTTCTTTTGGAACTCGCTCAAGAACTTCTGCTGGGTCGCCAGGGCCCAGGAATCGATGTTGTAATCGGGAACGGCTTGGCGGGGTGCATGGGTGACGGTCACCGCCCCTCCCCCGATTTGGAGTGTCCCCTCCGAACCGGTGAAAATAAATCCTTCGTTCTCCGGTCCCCCATTGACGAAATTCACCCGGAGATGGAGGTTGAATCCCTCGGGGTAATCGAAGAGTCCTAGCAGCACATCGGGTTGGTCGCGGCCGTCGTTCCAATAGCGAATCCCGCCCATGGCGACCGCGCGGGTGGGGCCGTGGGAGCCGGTAATGAAGTGGGTGCCGCTGAAGAGATGCACGAAGAGATCTCCGGCGACGCCGCTGCCGTAAGCCTTCCACTTTCTCCATTGGAAAAAATGCTCGGCGTTAAAGGGTTCGGGCGGGGCGCTGCCGACAAAGCGCTGCCAATCGATGGTCTCGGGCGAAGCATCGGGGGGAATGGAAGAGTTGAAGGCTAACACGGGGTTGTTAGGAGTGCGGTCCCACCAGGCATTGACCACGGTGATTTTCCCGATCGCCCCGGACTCCAGCAATTGCTTGGCCTGCTTGTAGAGGATGGAACTCACGCGCTGGCTGCCCACTTGCAGAATGCGCCCGGTGCGGCGAGCGGCTCTCGATGATTTCGGGGCCATCGCTGTAAAGGTGGATCATCGGCTTTTCGAGGTACACGTCCTTGCCCGCCTGCATGGCATCGACGGCTGCCTGCTTGTGCCAGTGATCGGACGTGGCAATCAAGACTGCGTCCACGTCGGATCGAGCCAGGATTTCGCGATAATCGCGGGTGGTGAAGACGCCCGCGCCCCAGCGTTCCTTGCAGTGGGTCAGCCGCCCGTCGTAGCAATCGGCGGCGGCGACCAGCCTGACGCCGGGAACCTGGAGGGCGGTTTGCGTGTCGTCTTGTCCCCGGCCGCCCGCGCCGATCAGGGCCAGACCGATCTGCTCGCTGGCAGGAAAGGCCTTCGCGGGTTCGGCCGCCGCCCCGCGCAACCAGTGGATGGCTCCCCCGCGCCCCGGCAAGGCGGCGGCGAAAAGCGCGCTCTGCGACACACCGGCTCGCAGGAATCGCCGCCGGGTCAGATTGTTTGACATGGATATCCCCCCAATTTCGGTTCCGCTCGAGCCTCCACCCCCGCGCCGGCCGAATGCCCGCCAGGTGGGGCGAGAGGAATCCGCAGTGCCGAATTCAATCCGCTGAAAATGGTGCGAGTGTACTGCAACCGAGCCGCGGGTGTAAAGGCTCGGCCTCGAACGTGTCGGCTTCGAACGTAGCGCGGGCATCCTGCCCCCTGTGGCACGGGCAGCCTACCCCGGTTCATCATGGCGTCATTAGAGATGAAAAGCTGCGGACTTTGAACCGCAGGCCCGCGCTACCAGCTCTAGATCTGCGAGCATCTTCGGTCCGGGAGGGGCGTTTAGTTACACAATTATCCTTCACAAATCTTCCTGACCTGTGCGTTGATTTCCCCCGCGGTTAAGTCGCGTTGAGGGATTCGTCCTTACGCGACGATTACGGTACAGGCAAGATTTCAGTACATGGAGGAGCTATCAAACGAATACTGATCTCGTGCGCGGTAGGGCTGGGCTTACTGGCCGCTACTTTATTGCCGGTAGTTTTTCACGCGCAACCGGGATCTCCGCGGCCGAGCGCGCCGGCGGCGACTCCCGGCCCAGCCGCGGCCAGTCCGGCCCCGCAGCATCATCCGCGGATTGATGCGGCCATCCATCACCTGGAGGAAGCCAAGCGAGAGCTCGAGGCGGCCCCAGATTTCCATGGGCACCGCCATATGGCCCTAGTGCGCGTGGACCAAGCGCTCGACGAATGCCACAAGGCGCTTGCGGCAGGCCCGTAGGTTCTATCCCTCCGGCCACCTTCTTACTCAGGTGAGATCTGGTCATCCTCAGTTGGCCCGGTTCGGTCCTCGCCACGAAAATGGGAGGGGACGGCAGCCCGTCACGCGGCCGCACTCAACCTTTTTTGTGGGTCACCCAAATTACATTCGGCTCAAAAGAATTGACTTTGCGCCGGAACACACCGGATGTTTGTTTGTATGTTCAGGCTGTTGTTTTCGCTCTTTCGTCTTGTTTTCCCAGCAGGAATCAAAGAATTATCTGTAGAAAATCTGGCTTTACGGCATCAACTGGCGGTGAGGAAGAGACAACGCCCAAGCGGGGAGCCACGGTCAGCGCCGTTCTGACCGTGGCTTTTCTCAGGCGCGGTACCCCCACGGCAAGCGCACGTAATCAATCTGCATGGGGCAGGCAGCTACGGTTGCTTTGTCCAAAGCAAAATTGTTGTAACTCGACCCCCACCAGAAGAACGTACGGTCAGAACGGCACTGACCGTGGCTAGCCGCTTAAACCGCAGGTCCGCGCTACTCGCTTTCCATCAAGGGACAATCCGGCTGTGTGCTTTTCCTTAACTTGACATTATGTCTGTAGATAGTCTTTAGGCTTGACATTCAATCCCTTGGACAATTAGAGTTGGCGCGCCCGCTCGGATTCTTGCCCCAGGGGAGGTTGCTCATGCCCCCACGCCTGTACGTTGCCAACCAACGGAAAACCGTTACCAGGCGCCTTATGGTCTGCTGCGGATGTGCTGGTTTTTTATTTCTCGCCATTATAGGGGTTGGTTTTCTTCCGAGGATAGATGCCTCAAAGAAGACTCTCCCTCACCATCAGGATTCTGCCGCGCCCACGAAGATTCCGCCAAGGCTCGCCGCGAATTACGGCAAGCTGCCTCTCAGTGCGACCCCGATGGGCGCCTTGATTCCGGGAGCGCAGGTTTCACTTCCAAGCCCATCGGCGAAAGCGGCTCGCGAGACCCTCAAGCCGCGGCAAGGGCTTTCCAATTTGCCGGTGGCCGCCCAGCCGGTGATCTCCGCCACGCTGGGGCAGGAGGATGCGCGCTACCAAGTGGCGGCGGTAGGAGGCGCTCTACGCGCCCAAAACCCCGCCCAGGGGCTGCGGGCGGCTTTTACCCGGCAGGGCATGGAGGTGCGTACCGGTGGCGGGACGCACTGGCGGCTGGCGCTGGGCGGCTACGGCTATGGCGACCGTCTGGAGAAGGTGCGCGAGGCCGTTCCCCAGAGCCGGGCCAATCGGGTGGAGTACCGCCGGGGGCCGCTGGTGGAGTGGTACGTGAACGGGCCGGCGGGGCTGGAGCAGGGCTTTACACTCGCCGCGCCACCGGGAAGCGCGGCTTCCGGGACACGGGATACCGGACACGGGACACCGAATTCTTCACCCCTCACCATTGCACTTGAGATTGGAGGAGACCTGACGGTTTCGGCCGACTCAACGGCTGAGGGGCAGGGGGATGCGCGGGCGGAGGGATTGACGCTGCGCGACGGCCACGGCCAAGCCGTGCTGCGCTATACCGGCCTTACCGCCCACGACGCCAGCGGACGTGCGCTGGTGGCCTGGCTGGAGCTGGGGAGGGAAGAGGTGCGGCTGCGGGTGGAGGATGCCGGAGCACGCTATCCCGTGGTCCTGGACCCGTTCGTCCAGCAGGCGAAGCTGACCGCCTCGGACGGGATGAGGAATGACGAGTTTGGCTACTCTTTGGGCGTTAGCAGCGATGGCAGCACCATCGTGGCCGGGGCCCGGGGCTTCAACTCCTTTCGGGGCGCGGCGTATGTCTTCGTCAAACCCGGTGGCGGCTGGGCAACCACTTCCTCCTTTACCGCCAAGCTGACCGCCTCGGACGGGTTGCGGTACGGCCAATTCGGCTTTTCTGTGGGCGTCAGCGGCTATGCTGTCGTGGCCGGCGCGCCTTTTGTCACCATCGGCTCTAACTCCGGGCAGGGCGCGGGGTATGTCTTTCCGTCGCCGATCCTCTGGCCGGCGTCTCTCAGCTTCGGTACACACCTCGTGGGCAGCAGCTCGCTGGAGACTGTCATGCTGACGAACCTGGGCAGCACCCCGCTGAGCATTTCGGGCCTCAATGTAGTTGAGTTCTTGCCCCTCGCTCCCATTGGCACGAAGGGAGGAGACTTCGCGATTCTACCCAGTTCCACATGTGTGGCGGGCGGCAGCGTAGCCGGGCCAGGGGCCTGCGCGATCAATGTGGCGTTCAAACCCACCTCAGCGGGAGTAAAGTCCGCTACCCTTGTTGTCGCTGACAGCGACCCCAGCAGCCCGCAGACCGTCAACCTGCAGGGCAGTGGGACGGCGGTGCGGCTCTCCGAGACGTCCATCGACCTCCGCCCACAGCCCGTGGGCACTACCGGCGCCCCCGAGGCGGTCACGCTGACCAACCTGGGCAAAACGCCGCTGAGGATTGAGAGCCTCAGCCTTTGGGGCACGAATGCGCGAGATTTCGCCATTCAACCCAGCTCTACATGTGTGGCGGAGAGTAGCGTAGCGGGTGCAGGGACGTGTACGATCAACCTGACGTTCAAGCCCACGGCGGCGGGAGCGCGGTCCGCTACCCTGGTCATCAACGACAGCGATCCCAGCAGCCCGCAGACCGTCAGCTTGATCGGCACTGGGACGGGACTTGGGCTCTCCGGGGCACCGCAAGGCTCTGGCGCAGAGCCCGAGGTCACATCGAGCCACCGAAGTCCATTGCGATGATGTCGCCCGTGACAGGGCTTCTGCCCCGCCCGCGGCGGCTATTTCCGCGTGCCGCATGACGGGAACAGCTTGGGCGGGCGCGGCGAGCCAAATTTCGGAGTGCGGCAGTTCGCTGCCGCTTTTTCTACCGCTGACTCGTCAGCGGTTCGCGGATCGCCGCGACGAGTCGCGGCGGTGGAAAGCGGCGACGAGTCGCCGCACTCCGAAACGTCGGTCCATATGCCGGGAGCGACAAATACGGGCTAGGCTCTAATCCTTGTTTTTTTACTTGACATAAGTATCGTTATGGTATATAGTACAGGGTGGTTCGAACCTAGGTGTTGCCATGTCACGCGATAAGTGTTCCACCCTGATTCCTGCTTCCCTTCCCGCCCACCACCGCAAAGGTCAGAAATTCACCCTGTTGTTTGCCCCAAACGCCAGGTCGAACGCCCTTCGGCCCTGGCGTTTCTACATTTTCCCCGCGGCGCCGGCGGGGGTGAGAGGGCGCCACGGGAGTTGAATATCGGCAACCCGCAATTCCGGGTTTCCTACCGGTAGGAAAAAGGGCGGTCCATTTGTAACATTTCTTCCTACCGGTAGGAAAACCGCCCGGATTTCAGTTGACAAGACACCTGGGCTCGGGCTTACTTTGGGGGGTGGGGAGCGCGGCGGGGCTGTCCAAATTAGCGCGTGATCGTCGGGTCTGATGGGGCTTCGCCCTCTGCTCTGCGGAAAGGCTCTGCCTTTCCCTGGAGTTTCTACATTTGTCATGACGTCAACATTGGATTGGAAGCCAGTGTGAGGTCCAAAGGCCCCACCCTCGACGCCTTGGGGGAGAGGGTGGCCGGGGGGAAAACTTCCGTGGTGGGAGGACCCTTTCCCTCGCCCCCTTGGGGGAGAGGGTGGCCGGCCACCGGCGTTTTCATCAGCCGGGGCCGGCCGGGTGAGGGGGTCAAAACCGTGGATACTCGGCGTCCCTATCGCCAGACGCGCTCCCTGGCACGCACGGCGGGAAACATCGATCGAGCGCGCGAACTTCGTCACCCACCGACGGAGACGGAACGAGCCGCATGGTCCTTGCTTCGTGGTCTGAGGTTAAAGCGATTCAAGTTCCGCCGCCAGCACCCGGTGGGACCTTACCTTGCCGACTTTTGCTGTGTGGAGCGGCGCCTGATGGTCGCGCTCGACGGCGGTGTACATGGACAGCCGAGCCCAGCGAGGAGCGATGCGAGACGCGACGTGCACCGGAAGACCTTGGGATACACCGTGCTGCGAGTCCCCAACGGTTTGGTTCTTCAGGCCCCGCAGTTGTTCGTGCAAAAAGTGCTGAGCTTGGCGTTTGCATTACCGGAGGCCTATGGCTGAGCACGTTGGGTATTGAACCCCCTCACCCGGCCCGCCCCCGCTGGGGAAAGCGCGGGTTGCGGTCCACCCTCTCCCCCAAGGGGGCGAGGGCAGAGATTTTCGAGAGTGGGTGGCGAAAATGTATAAACTCCAGGGAAAGGCTCTGCCTTTCCGGCCCATAGCACATATTCTCTCCTCGTTCGCGCCGCCTCGATGGCTTGCGCGAATCAGGTTTATTGGTGGTCTGCCGCAACGGAAAGGCGGAGCCTTTCCGCAGGGCAAGCGGCGAAGCCGCAGGTCGCTCCTCGGTGAGCAGATCGTAATTTGGACAAGTTTCGGGAGCGCAGCGCCCCCACGGGGTCGCCCGGAGGAAAGGACGAATGCCCAGACCGACGCGGAAAGGCAGGGCTAATCATCCGACGCAGGGGAGGTTCCATGGTCGCGGTGGAGGGGGAAAAGTGGCGCGGGGGGCGAGCACTGAAAAAAAAGATGTTAATAAATGACGAACGAAGCCGGAATGTATATGAAAACAAACAAAAAGACGACGATTTTACCGAGGGAAAAAGGGACATTTCTACACAATGGAACGACATTTCATACCGAAGCACACACATTTTGTTGAAATCATCGGTTTTCTTGTCACGGTTGGAGCGCTAGGGAACGAACCTCTCGCTTCCAAATGTGGAAACTCGAAACCGATGGGAAATCGCTCCCAGCCACGCCGAAGCCTTGCTGATGCGCCGAACGCAGGATGCCAACATGCGGGAAGTCCGCCGCCTCATCAACCTGCTGCTGAGGATTAAACGCTATGAGCGTCAGATGCAAGCGGTAGAAAAACCCGATCATTTCCATTATGTGTCAGAAAACAATGAGGTTAGCAGTTTAGCGCCAGAATGTCCAGAACCATTATCTCATTCAAATGAAAACAGTTAACTTGAAATACGGGAATCGGGGAGAAAAACCGGGCGCGGCTTTCCATTATGTGCTAGAAACAAAATGAATTAGCCGTGATGAGCGAAAAATGCGCAAAAATCTATGTTATTGAAATAAAAATAGTTAGCTTGTTTTCACTGGCCCAGGTCATGGAAAAAAAAGGGGAATAAAAAATGAGGCTGACATTCTGTAAGTCATTGAAAACACATGTAGAAAAAATGTCGGTTTTTCGCCTTTCCATTATGTTGATGAAAACAAGCCAGTTAAATCGTTTTATCCATTATGTTGATGAAAAGAAAGGGGGTTGGCTCAAACCGAAGGTCGAAGACAGAGAGGGGGCCTGCGCCAAGGACCGCTCTGTTTTTGTCCCCCGGCCGCTTCAAACGTGCGTTGGAGGGCCAGGCAAGCATAACTCGGCGTTGCGCCGCTGGCCCTGGGCCGAACGCCGTTCGGCCCTACATCACGCGGTTTGGGGTGGGGGACCGGCAACAACCCCCAGGCATGGCGATGTGGCCCGAAATGTGGAAACACCAGGCACGGGCAGCCTGCCCCCATTCATCGGGGTCCCGCACGTGCGCCGTCACGGCCAGGATGTCCGTGCCCCAACAAAGTGCGTCGCCGCGGCCCCGGAATACTCCTTGACATGAGGTTCCGCTGTGGATACAAAGCGGTGTTCAGAGAATTCAGCGACGGGGTAAATGAAAATGAATCGAAGAGACTTTATCGCGCGTGCGGCCCTCGGTATGGGGGCACTGGCGGCATCAGGCGTGCCCGAACTTGCCGCCGATCCCTACGGATTGCCAATCGGACTACAGATCTACACGGTCCGCGACCACCTGGAAAAGGATCTGGCGGGCACATTCAAGCGCATTGCCGAAATTGGATACAAAGAAGTGGAGGTCGGCGGGACCTCCGACTTTTTCGGAAAAAAGCCGGCCGAACTCAAACGCATGCTCAATGACAATGGCCTCCGCCCGGTCAGCACGCATTTCACTGCGGAGCAACTCAAAACCCATCTCGAGAAAAGCATTGCCGACGCCCGCGAATGCGGCATCACCTACATTGGCCTGTCCAGCCTCGAAGACCAGGACCGGCAATCGCTCGACGCCATCAAGCGGGATGCCGAGTGGTTTAACCAGGTGGGCGAGGCCACGAACAAAGCCGGCGCTCATTTCTTTTACCACGGCCATAATTTCGATTTTGCCAGCGTCGACGGAGTGATCGAGTACGACGAACTGCTTCGGCGCACCGATCCGAAGCTCGCCAATTTCCAACTCGACTGCTTTTGGTGCGTGCGCGCCGGCAAAGATCCGGTGGATTATTTCCATCGCTTTCCGGGGCGTTTCTTGCAGCTTCACATCAAGGATTTGAAACCCGGCTTTCCCCCCAGCACCGGAGGCGACGACCGTCCGGGAGCGTTCACCGAGGTCGGCCAGGGAATCATCGACTGGCGCAGGATCTTCAAAGCCGCGCCCCAGGGCGGCCTGAAGCACTATTACGTGGAGCAGGACGAATGTGATCGGGACTCCCTCGAAAGCGCGAAGATCAGCTACGAGTATCTGCACAAACTCACGATATGAGACCGCCACCCCCCCAAGTTCTGCCCCGAGGATGCGCTGAGAGACCCTGGCGCCCCCCCGTTCAAATTCTGTATCTGGGTTATACTGAACAGGGAGGATATTGCCACGTCTTTGAAGGTTCCAGCCCTGATTTTATGCACCGCTCTTCTCGCTGCCCTGCTGTTGCTAATCGCCCCTGGGCTATACCCGCAAACCCCTGCGGCGCCACCCGACGACGCGGCTGCGCAAGCGGTGAAGTTCACGGCCCTCTATAGCGCGATCGAGCAGCATTACGTGGAACCGGTCGATCCCGACCATGCCATTTTCGACGGTGGTATTCGCGGCATGCTGTCGACCCTCGATCCCTTCTGCGCATTTCTCGACCGGGACCAATTCGAGTTAATGCAGCAGCAGGCGCGCGGGGAATCGATAGGGTTTGGCTCGATCCTCTATGTTTCGGTCAGGAAGGTTGTTATTTTGCAGACGGCGCAGGGTTCACCCTCGTTTCGAGCCGGTTTGGCGCCCGGAGATGAAATCGTGGCGATCAACGGCGAAAGGGTCGATCGGCTGGATTTCCAATCGCTGATCGACCTTTTGAAGAGCTCACGCTCGCGCCCCGTGCGCTTGGGAGTCGTTCATCCCGGCAG
Source organism: uncultured Acidobacteriota bacterium (assembly GCA_963810005.1). Lineage (GTDB taxonomy): Bacteria > Acidobacteriota > Terriglobia > UBA7540 > UBA7540 > Bog-366. The sequence continues at coordinate 76,204 of CAWELY010000011.1, read as the reverse complement.
GCTCGTGCCGGAGGACTTCAACCTGAGCCCCGCGGAGGTCGCTCTGCCCTCCGTTGACAAGGCCTTCCTTTGGTCGCCGGGCATCGCCTATCTGCACATCTCGAGCTTTGAGGGGAAAACCCCGGAGGAGGTGGCCACCGCGCTGGATGGCATGGACGCGCCCCGCCTGAAGGGGTTGCTCCTCGATCTGCGCGACAATCACGGCGGCCTCGTGGATTCCGCCGCCGCCGTGGCGAGCCTCTTCCTGAAACAGGGCGACATGGTTCTGACCACCCGCGCCCGCACCATGCCGGAAAAGGTCTACCGCGTTTCACCCATGCCCCGGCACTATGACTTGCCCATCGTAACGCTGGTCAACAGTGACACTGCCAGCGCCGCGGAAGTCCTGGCCGCCGCGCTCCAGGAACACGACCGGGCGGTTATTGCCGGCCTGCCAACGTACGGCAAGGGCGTGGTGCAATCGGTGACGGAACTGAGTGAGCAAACCGGCTTGGCGATTACGTCCGGCCAATATTTTACGCCCAGCGGACGATCCATCCAACGGCCGCTGGCCGGCACCGCGCTTACCTTCGCTTCGCTCAGTCCCTCCGCCCTACCCCATGAGAAAGAGGCGAAGACCGCCGCCGGCGCTGACCCCGCTGGACCCGAGGCCGCCACATTTCACACCGACGACGGCCGCCCCATCACTGCCGGCGGCGGCATCGCGCCCGATGTAACCATCGCGGGCCGGCAGGACGACCCCTGGCTCGCCTTCGTCAACCAACGCGGCTACCCGACGAGTTATGCGGAATCTTATCTGACCACGCACGGCAAATTGGCCGAGCCTTTCGAGGTTTCGCCCGAAATGCTGGAGGACTTTAAGGCCACGCTGGGACGCAACGGCGTGCGCGTTCCCGATATGTACTGGTCACAGGATCAGGACCGTCTGAAACTGCGGCTCAAGGTAGAGCTTACTAATCTAGTCTATGGATTGGCGCAGGGCGACGAGCTTGAAACCAAGGGGGATCCGCAAGTCCAGCAAGCCGCCGGCCTCTTCCCGCGCGTCGCCCGGATTCTCCAGGGAAAATAACTATCCCCAGGCAAAGCCGTGGGGCCTCCCTGTTGCCTTAGGTCGCAGGCGCGAAAAAGCAACCGTCTCGGTCCCGACGGGTTTTTCCGCAGCCTGTTGATGTGGCCGTCCACGAGAGTCCGATGTTCGGCGAAGGCATCCACGGTTTCTGGCTGCGCATGAAAGCGCTGGTCAGGCGCCGCGAGTTTGACCGCGACCTGGACAAGGTCGCTCCCCTGGTGGCGTTGAGGTAGGAGTAAGGCAGTGAATAGTGAACAGTGGTTAGTGGCCAGCCACAGTCGGCACCACCCCGGAGTCCCCTCCTCGCTAATGAGGGGAGCCCGCAGGGCGGGGTGGTTGGCGCCGTAGCTGAAAGCTGAACGTTGGCGGCTGAAAGCCAAGGTCTGAAGCGGTCATCATGCGGAGGTGGGGCGGCTTTCCTTGCTGCGGGCTTTGGCAACGTACATCTGCTGGTCGGCTTCGTTCATGATTTGTTCGGCGGTCTTACCGGAGGCCCAGTAGGAAGCGCCCACGCTGAGGGCCAGTTGGAAGTCCTTCAAATGCCCGCCTTGATTCCAATCCTGGACAAACCTCTCGATCCGCCCCATGACCACGGCGGTATCTTCCATAGGAGCGTCGGCGAGAATGACCAGAAATTCGTCCCCGCCGTAACGGATGACGGCGTCGGAGCCGCGCACCGCGGATTTGACAATCGTTGCCACCTCCAGCAGCACAAAATCGCCGGTGGTGTGGCCAAAACGGGTGTTGATATCGCGGAAGAAATCCACGTCGATCAGCAGGAAGCTGAGCGGCTTCCTCAAGCGCTCGGCCCGAAGGATGTATTTCTTCAACATATCCTCAAGTGCGCGCCGGTTGTACACGTCCGTGAGGGGATCGCTGAAGGAATGCCAGCGCAGAAGTTCACTGTGAATCGCCGTCGAGATCACTTCTCCCCGCGTGCGCCGCAATTTCAGGCGGCTGTTAATCATATAGGTGTTGAAAAGAACCAGCAGCACGGCCAATCCCAGGAATAGCTCCCGCGAAACGGAAATCTCAAAATGCACCGTATCATTATTCATGATGGCTCCGGGGAAAAGAACCATCACCAGGCCCGCCCCTACCAGAATGCCCGTGCCGACAACGATGACCCATTGCTCAAAGTCCTGTTTCTCCAGAGCCGCCAATTGTTGGCTGAGCTTGAAGAGCATGCTCTCCTGCTTGTTTTCAGGCTCCACTTGTGCTTGTGACCTCGTAGGCGAACATAGATCCTAGCTTGATGGAAATCAGAGATGGTCTCAACGTGCGGGGAAAACCATTCTGAACGGGCAGATTGTATCCTATGGAAGCCGTGGGCGCAATCAAGGTGTACGTTATTGTCTCAAAGGACACACTCGCGCCGTCCTTTCCTCTGCTACAATCTCATTCCTTGATGACCGAGCAGAAACCCATTCTGGTTGTCGCCGGCATTCTATGTAGAGGCGACCATATTCTGATTTGCCAGCGGCGGCGCTCCGATGCCTACGGCCTGCAGTGGGAATTCCCCGGCGGCAAGGTGGAAAACGGGGAAGACCTGCCAGCCGCGCTGCGGCGGGAACTGGAAGAAGAACTGGCGATTCAGGCGGAAGTTGGCGAGGAAGTTTTCCGCCGCCGCCACCGCTATCCCGACCGCTATGTGGAAGTGGTTTTTTTCACGATGGCGGGGTATCGCGGCGAGGTTCGCAACCAGGTGTTTGAGGCCATTGAATGGGCGCCGCGCGCCAAGCTGCCGGAGTACAACTTTCTGGAAGCGGACCGCGAACTGGTCCATCGCCTCTCCAAGGGGGAGCTTGTCTAATCTCGCGATTCTCAACAACGTGCGCCTCGCCTTTCTCCTGGTGGTCGCTTTGATCCTGCCCGCTGCCATTCTGGGCGCGCAAGTCGAGACCGTGGAGTCGCCTCCCATCCCCGCCCAGTGGGTCAGCCTTGGCCACATGGAAGGCCACCTGACTTTGAAGTCTTCATCGGACGGCGCCTTTTCACCCGATGGATCTTTGCTCGCCGTGGTCGCTGACGAAAAAGTGATGCTCATGAACCTGCGCGCCAACTCCGTGCAAAAGGTTTTGAAACCACGCGTACCCGATATCGCAGACCTGGAGATCCATTCCGCCAATTTCCTCTCGCCCAATCAGCTTTTCCTGCTCGCCAACGGGGTATTCCATGCCAAAGGCCAACGGGTGACGCCCACTCCCCTGCTGGCGTTCCAGTGGAACATTGATGGAGATCATTTGGAAGGAAAGATGGACGCCGTGGGCGCCAAAGGCGGTTTCAGTCCGGCGCGCTACTTTCCCATGATCGGCTACCTGGCACTTTACAAGGATAGCAACTTCGAGCTGTGGAATCCTCGGACCGGCCAGGGCGGGAAGATGACCCTCCCCGACCTGACCCATATTCCCAATCTCTACGAGATTTCTCCGGACGGCCATTGGATGCTCCTGGCGCAGATCCAGACCACCTCCAGCGCTGACCCCAGCGTGGTGGAATTGAAAACCCAAAAGTTTGTGGATTCGCTGCACGGGCACGAGGGCACCGTCCTGAGCATGGCCTTCTCCCGCGATACGAAGAAAGTGGTGACCGCGTGCGAAGATGGCAAATTGCGTGTCTTCTCGGTCGGCGATTGGAAGCTCCTCGAAACGCTCGCGGGTCACCACGGACCCGTGCATCGGGCGGAGTTCTCACCCAATGGCAAGTGGATCGCCTCCGCCGGTGAGGACCAAACGGTGCGCGTGTGGTCCGCGGAAGATGGGACGCTGCTGCAAACCCTCCAGGAAAGTCAGGAACCGCTGCTGGATGTGGCCTTCTCCCCCGACAGCCGCTTCATCGCCGCCTCCTCGGAAAACGCGGTTCTCACTTGGCAACGGCAGGGCGGAGACTGAAAAGACTCGGGACGCAGGATTCGGGGCTCGGGACACGGGATTCGGGACGCGTGTTTCGGGACACGGGATTCGTGGATTTGAAATCTGGAATTTGAGATTTGAAATTCGGATCCGGGATTCGGCATGAGAACGGTTCTCTGCTCGGAGTAAGCAACGCGGCGTTAGGAAGTTTCGGATTCTCGAGTCCCGGATCCCGAAACACGATTCCCGAGCCCCGTGTCACGGATCCCGTGTCCCGAAACACGCGTCCCGAGTCTTTCCGACTTGTGCTAAAATTTCTTGTGACCAAGCACTTCAGGAACTGGCGCGAAGCAGAAACCTTATGCCCAAAGTCGGAATGGTGAGTCTGGGCTGTCCCAAGAATCTTGTGGACAGCGAGGTGATGCTGGGAATCCTGGCGCACCAGGGGTACGAGCTAACGCCGCACCCCGACCAGGCTGAGATCATCATTGTCAATACCTGCGCCTTCATCGAGCCCGCCAAGCAGGAATCCATCAACACTATTCTGGAAATGGCCGAGTATAAGAAATTCGGCGCCGCCAAGAAACTGGTGGTGGCCGGATGCCTGGTGGAGCGCTACCGGCGGGAGATTCTGGAACAGATTCCGGAAGTCGATTATGTAATCGGCACGAATGAGCTGGAACGCGTGCTGGTGGCTTGCACAGAACAACCTCAACCGCCCACCACGGGCACGCCGACGGAGCCGTACCTGTACCATGAATTCACCCCGCGCGTGCTCTCCACCCCCGGTTATTCCGCCTATCTGAAAATTGCCGAGGGCTGCGACCACCCCTGCGCCTTCTGCGTGATTCCGCAAATGCGTGGCGCTTTTCGCTCCCGGCGCTTTGCCTCGGTGATTCGCGAGGCGGAAAACCTGGCCCAGCAAGGGGTGCGGGAAATCACCATTGTCGGGCAGGACACCACCAGCTACGGCGAAGATCTGGGCCTCCGCGACGGATTGCTGGCGCTGCTGCGCGAACTCGGCAAGATTCCGGATCTCGTCTGGGTGCGCTTTCTCTACTGCTACCCCAACCGGGTAACCGAAGCCCTGATCGCCGCCGTGGCGGAATCGCCCAAGGTGGCAAAGTATTTCGATATTCCCTTGCAACACGCGAGCACAAGCGTCCTGAAGCTGATGAAGCGCGGCTCCAATGGCCGGCAGTTTCTGCGCCTGCTGGAAAAAATCCGCGCCGCCATCCCTGGTGTGGCGCTGCGGACGTCGTTCATCGTCGGCTTTCCCAGTGAGACCGAGGGTGATTTCAAGGTCCTGCTGGATTTTGTCGCGGCGGCGGAGTTTGACCACTTGGGCGTTTTCCTTTATTCCAACGAAGAAACCAGCCGGAGTTTCGAATTGCCCAATCAAGTGCCGGCGCCCACCGCTCGCCGCCGGCAGAAGCAGCTCATGGCTCTCCAACGACAGATTTCGCGGCGCAACTTGCGGCGCATGGTGGGAAAATCGCTTCCGGTCCTGGTGGAAGGACCCTCGGAAGAAACCGAGTTGCTGTATCAAGGCCGCAGCGAGCGGCAGGCGCCCGGCATCGACGGCTGCATCCTTATCAATGATATCGAGGGGCCCCCGCCGCAACCGGGGGATTTTCGCTGGGCCACCATCACACAAGCGGGAGATTACGATCTGGTGGCACGTTTGGAAGGGCAAGTTTTTGCCGAGAGGCCGCGACCGGCAAACCGGTTGCCGGCGGGAGGCGCCCTCGTGCAGATTCAACCGCCCGCCGCTGCGCCGTTGCCCTGATGTAGCGCCGCCTTTTAGGGCGGCGTGCCAGGCTAAGGCCCGGCGCTACGTGGTATTATGCGCTGCCCCATCTGCAAGACGAGCGTCGCGTGGGAAGGCAATGCGTTCCGTCCCTTTTGTAGTGAGCGATGTAAGCTGATCGATCTAGACAATTGGTTGGAGGGACGCTACCGCGTCCCGGCGCCGCTAGATCCCGATGAAGAGAATGCGGCGGCGGAAAGCACCACGGACACCAAGGGGGAGCGTGACTGAGCGGCGGGCGGGACCGGCCATTTGGATGGCCACGGCGGGCGGGGCCGGCTACTTTCCCATTGCTCCCGGAACCGCCGGATCCCTGGTGGGAGTGGCCGTGGTGGTGGGCTTGGGGCAATTGCCCTTGCACCGCGCGGCCTCGATTGCCGTGCTGGCGGCGGCTTCGCTGGCGCTTTTCCCCCTGGGCGTTTGGGCGGCGGGAAAAGCGGAAGCGTTTTTTGGGCGTACGGACCCCGGCCAAGTGGTGGTGGATGAAGTGGTCGGCCAGATGCTGACATTCCTGCTGCTTCCCCACGCCACCTGGAAATGGCTGGTGGGAGGTTTCCTCTTGTTCCGGGCGTTCGATATGGTAAAACCATTTCCGGCTCGACAAGCAGAGCGAATTCCGCGCGGGTGGGGTATCATGTTAGATGATGTGGTGGCGGGCGTTTACGGCATGGCCGTGCTGACGGTCATAGGATTGGTTAACCGATGAGCTTGTGGAAAAAAACTGAAAAGCCAGAATCCCCGGCGGAAAAACCTGAAGGGAAGGAAACCGCAAAGCCGGGACTTCACGTTGACAAGGCCGCGGTCACAGGAAAGAACCGACCGCAAATCACCGGCGTCAGCCCGCTTGCCGCCATTCCGGGGGGAGAGATCATGATCCGGGGCCGCGGTCTGACGGAGGACGGTCGCCGCCCGCTGGTGCGATTTGGCGACCTGCCCGGCAGCGTGCTCCTGAGTTCATCGAACCGCCTGATTGTTCGCGTCCCTGAGGACGTGGTCAGCCGCAACTTGACGGTGGAGACCGGGGCCGGTCTGAGTGCGCCTGCCTCCACGGTGGTGGGCGTGACCATTGCCCAAGACCTGCATCCCGTGGCCAATCCCGCTTTGGATGCCCTGGGCAACATTTTCACCACCTTCAGCGGCACGCGCGGGCAGAAGGTGACGACTTCGGTGTTCAAAATCGATTTGAACCGGGTCATGCACCCGTTCCTGAAGGAGGTCATGAACGCAACGGGAGTTGCCTTCGACCACGAAGGGAACTTCTACGTGTCGAGCCGATTGGAAGGGTCAATTTACAAGGTGACCCCCAGCGGACAGCGCTCCGCTTACGCGCAGGGGATGGGCGTGGCGACGGGGATCGCCTTCGACCGCAACGAAAATCTCTATGTGGGTGACCGCACCGGCACGATCTTTAAGATCAGCCCGGATCGCGAGATTTTTGTTTTCGCCACCATCGAGCCCAGCGTGGCGGCTTATCATTTGGCCTTCGGCCCCGCGGGCGACCTTTATGTGACGGGACCCACGACTTCCAGTTTCGATCACGTGATGCGCATCTCTCCGGCCGGTGTCGTCTCGTCCTTTTATCGAGGCCTGGGGCGGCCGCAGGGAATGGCGTTCGACATTGCGGGGAATCTTTACGTAACGGCTTCGCTCGAGGGCCGGCGCGGTGTGGTCCGCCTGACGCTGGACGCCCACGCGGAATTGGTCGTCTCCGGATATGACCTGGTGGGCTTGGCCTTCGGCCGCCACGGATCGATGATCCTCGCCACCCATGGTTCGCTGGTCGATCTCCCCCTGGGCATAGAGGGGATGCCGTTGGTGAAGTAGCTGAAAATGGATGCCGAAATCATTGCCGTCGGTTCAGAGCTCCTTACGCCCCAACACACCGATACCAACTCCCTTTACCTCACGGAAAAACTCAACAGTTTGGGAATTCTGGTGCGATTCAAGACCATTGTGGGGGACGCAAGAGATGACCTCGCGGTGGTACTGCGGGCGGCGCTGGAGCGGTCACCCCTTGTCGTGTTGACCGGCGGCCTGGGGCCGACGGAAGACGACCTGACGCGCGACGTGGTGGCGAAAGTTCTGGGGCGCCCTTTGCATGAAGTCGCGGAACTGCGCCGGCGCATCCAGGACCGCTTTGCGCGCCTGGGCCGTGCCATGGCGGAAAACAATCTGCGGCAAGCCCAGGTGCCGGAGGGCGGCGAGTGGCTGGAAAACCGCAACGGCACGGCGCCGGGAATTTGGATCGAACACCAAGACAACATCGTGGTGCTGTTGCCCGGCCCACCGCGCGAACTTGAACCCCTGTTTGATGCCACCTGTATTCCGCGCCTGGAACGCGTGGCTCCCGGCGCGCGAATCAAAACACGTGTCTACAAAGTGGTGGGATTGCCGGAATCGGAAGTCGACCAACTCATCGCCCCGCTCTATCGCCCTTACCAAAACCCCGCCACCACCATCCTCGCCTCGCTCGGCACCATTGAAGTCCACTTGCGCGCCCGGGCCGCGACGGACCAGGAAGCGGAAGCACGGCTGGCCGAACTCGGCGACAAAATCGAGTTGGCTCTCGGCGACCACGTCTATTCCACCAAAGGCGAGAGCTTGGAAGAAGTCGTGGGCATGTATCTGGTGATGCGGCAGAAAACCTTGGCCGTGGCGGAAAGCTGCACGGGCGGTTTGCTGGCCGAACGCCTGACGCGCATTTCCGGAAGCTCCAGCTTACTTCCTGGGCGGCGCCGTCTGCTACACCAATGAAATGAAAACCCGATGGGCGGGAGTTCCGGCGGACCTGATTAAAGCTCATGGCGCCGTTTCCAAACCTGTTGCCCAGGCGCTGGCCGAAGGTGTGCGCGCGCGCGCGGGGGCGTCCATGGGAGTGGGAATCACCGGAATTGCCGGCCCCACCGGGGGCACCAACGAAAAACCGGTAGGATTGGTTTTCGTCGCCCTCGCCGACGAGCGCGGAACACAAGTTCGGGAGTTTCAATTTCCCCGGCTCACGCGACCGCGTGCGCCACTGGGCCACGCAGATGGCGCTGGAAATGGTGCGGCGGAGAATTCGAGATTGAGTCAACCATGCGCGCCTTTATTGCCATTGACCTGCCTGAACCCCTTCATGCCGCGTTGGCGGAAGCGCAGCAGGGTTTCCGCAGCGCCTGCCGCGACGCGCGCTGGACGCGGTCGGAGGGCATTCATCTTACCCTGAAATTTCTCGGCGAAATTTCCGACGCGCAAACCAAGCAGGTGGTGGAAGCGCTGGCGCAAATCAGCCCGTTCGAACCGTTCTCCGTGGAAGTCAAAGGGTTCGGATTTTTTCCCCAAGCGCATCGGCCGCGCGTGTTCTGGGCGGGGGTGGTGGCGCCGCCGGCGCTCGCAGGAACTCGCCGCGCAGGTCGAGAGCCACATGGAAAAAATCGGGTTTGCGCGCGAGGACCGCGCCTTTTCGCCGCACCTCACTCTGGCACGCTTTCAAGTGCCGCGCCCACAGCCGGCGCTGGAAGCGGCAGTCGCCGCACGGGCCACGGCTTCGCTGGGAAAGTTCGACGCCTCGGAATTTTTTCTGTTTGAAAGTAAACTGTCGCCACAAGGCGCGCAGTACCGGAAAGTGATGCGCTTTCCCAGAAGCTGAAGGCCGAAATTGGAAAATCGAAACTCGAAAATCGCCCCGAGTTTCGCATTTCGAGTTTCGATTTCCGTAATGCACTGAGGTCGAACCAGAAAAGCCATGCACGGCCCTCTCACTCCTTTCTTCGCCTACCTGCTCGGGTCAATTCCCTTCGGATACCTCATTGTCCGCTGGCAAAAAGGGGTTGATGTCCGCAGCACGGGCAGCGGCTCTACGGGCGCCACCAACGTGATGCGGAATCTCGGGATCCTCGGCTTTGTGGCCACCTTCATCCTGGACCTGGGGAAAGGGACTTTCGCCGTACTGCTGGCATCCCGGCTGACCTCCGGTGATGCGCGCTGGATTCCTCTCTCGGGCGACCCGCGATGGATTGCCCTCGCGTCGGTCGCGGCAATTCTGGGCCACTGCTTCCCCGTCTGGCTGAAATTCCGCGGAGGCAAAGGAGTGGCCACGGGCGTGGGAGTCTTCATCGCGCTCGCTCCCGTACAGGTTGCGCTGGTGCTGATTCTCTTTGCCATCGTGGTGGCGATTTGGCGTTATATTTCCCTGGGCTCGATCGTCGCCACGGCGTCATTTCCACTCCTCGTTTATCTTATGAAACACCCCCTTCTGCCGATTGTTCTTGGCGCGGCAGGCAGCGCGCTGATTATCATCACCATGCACCATGCCAATATTCGCAGGCTGCTGAACGGGACGGAAAGTAAGGTGGGAAGGAAGAAGTCAGGAGTCAGTGGTCAGTAGTCCGTTGTCAGTAGCCCGTTGTCCGTGGTCTGTTGCCCGTGGCCACATAATTGGTGCAGCGAGAATGGATTTCGAAGAACCTCACGATTCCTTTGCGGGTGCGGGCGGCGCACTCAGCCACGGACAACTGACAACGGACAGTTCTTTATGAAACACATTGCGACCATTGGCGCGGGTAACTGGGGCACGGCCTTGGCGGCGACGCTCGCGCAATTGGGCCATGCCGTAACGCTTTGGGCGTATGAGGCGGAGGTGGTGGAGAGCATCCGCTCCCGGCATGAAAACGAGCTCTTCATGCCCGGAATCAAGCTGCCGGAAAATCTTTCCGCCTCGAGCGATCTGGGGGAGGCCCTGGCGGGCGCGGAAATTGTGGTTACGGTCATGCCCTCGCATGTTTGCGCGACGCTCTATCAGCAAATGCTTCCGCACCTGAGGCCCGAGATGATTTTCGTGAGCGCCACCAAGGGCCTGGACACCGGCCGCTTGATGCGCATGAGTGAAGTCATCCGCAGCGTGGTGGGCGAATCGTTCCCACCTCGTCTGTGCGTTCTCTCCGGACCCAGCTTTGCCAAAGAAGTCATTCGCGGCGATCCCACCGCCGTGGTGGTGGCATCGGACGACCGCGACGCGGCGAAACAGGTGCAGCGCGAGTTTGCTTCGCGGGCGCTGCGTCTTTACACCTCGAGCGACGTGGTGGGAGTGGAGCTGGGTGGATCAGTGAAGAACGTGATTGCCGTCGCCGCCGGCGTGGTGGAAGGGCTGGGGCTTGGGCACAATCCCACCGCCGCATTGATTACGCGCGGGCTCGCGGAGATGACGCGCCTGGCCTGCGCCTGCGGAGCCAAACGCGAAACCCTCGCCGGACTCGCCGGCATGGGCGACCTGGTCCTGACCTGCACCGGTGACCTCAGCCGCAATCGCACGGTGGGCGTGGAGCTTGGCAAGGGGCGCAAACTCGCGGACATCATCGGGTCCATGCGCATGGTCGCCGAAGGCGTCAAGACCACCAAGGCCACCGTGGCGCTGGCAAAGAAACTGGGGGTGGAAATGCCCATCACCCGCCAGGTCCACAGAATCTTGGAAGGAGAAGTTTCCCCCCGCGAGGCCATCCGCGAACTGATGGAGCGGTCGCTGAAAGAAGAGTGAAGAAAGGTTTCAGCTTAGTTCGCCTGGGCGACGCTGGCTTGACCGCAGAAGCGATCAAATGCCTTGGTCAGGTCTTCGGCGATGTGCGTAAGGATCGCGCCCTTCAATGTCTTTCCGCTCCAGCATGAAGACCAGCTTGCCGTCGCGGAGCAAGGCAACGGAGGGCGACGAAGGCGGGTAGCCGGTGAAATAGCTGCGCGCCTGGGTGGTGGCATCGGTATCCTGGCCCGCAAACACCGTCGCCAAGACCTCGGGGCGCGCCTTGTTCTCGAGCGCCATGGCGACGGCCGGCCGTGCCCGTCCCGCCGCGCAACCGCAAATGGAATTGACCACCACCAGCACGGTGCCGCTGGGCTTGGTCAAGAGCAGCATCTACTTCTGCCGGCGTGCGCAATTCCTGAAAGCCAATACGAGTAAGTTCTTCCCTCATGGGTTGCACAAATTCTTCTGGGTACATTCTTAGCCTCCTTATTGCCACGGCGCGCCAGCCTCGGACTGCCTCTTCTCGAGACTGATCCCGAACCACGGCAGTTCGCCGAGCGCTTCTTGCCTGCAAATTGTCCTGGTTGCCCTGAAAACAACCCAATTTTCATTATACCATCTTCTCGTGGGGGCCGGGATGGGAGGTCGAAGGGTTAGCAGCCAGTGGCAGATCCCGGGCTGGTCAAGACCCATCCCACCCTATTGATTTCAAGGGGGCGATTGCCTAAGATATCACGTTGACAGGGCCGCCAATGAAACAGAAGAAAACGCGTGTCCGGATCCTATACGTCATCCTGCTGATCCTGATTGGCATCACGGTAGGTCCGCTCTGGTTCTACGGATCCAGAATGATGTCGATGAACCGGGAAAGGCTGGAGACACAAGAAAGCATTCTCCAGACGATCACCTCCCAATCGCTCTCCCAAGTCATCTCGCTCTACATGGAGAACTTGAATCAGCAATTGAAAGAGCTCTCCGACACCGTGGTGCCGCTGGCGACGCACATTCCCGCCGCAAAATCCCCTCCGACCCGGACCTGCGCGTGGCGCTGGGACGTTTCGTGGCGGACCGGCCGGCGGTTCTCGATGCCACCGTACTGAATGACCAGGCCCGATTAGTGCAGGCGCAGGCGCCAAACTTCAACCCCGCGGGCGACCCCTTTCTGGGCAAGTCCCTGGCGGCGGCCTTCACCGCCGCCCAACAGGGGCAAGAGTACCGGAGCAATCCCATCACCGTGTTGGGTCCAGCAGGGAACGATGTGGTCATGGTGATGGCGGAACCCATTCGGCAGAAGAACCAGTTCCTGGGAATGGTGGCCGCCGTCGTGACCCTCCAACCCATCACCCAGGAACTGGTGGATACCAACGGGCAGTCCGGCCTGGAAGCTTATGTGGTGGACAATGCCGGGCGCCTGGTAACGTCGTACGACCCCGACAAGGTCGCAGGAATGGATATGGTGGCCATCCCCATCGTGCAGAAGTTCCTCATTTGGGGCGGGCGCGCGCGCGTGGCGGAGACCTCTCTCTTTCCCCTGCAAAAGGGCAACCAGATGGTCCAGATGCTCGGCACTTACTCGCCCACGCAAAAGCTGGGCTGGGGTGTGATCGTCCAACGGAAAACCAGCGACGCCTATTTCACCGTTACCGAAATGCGCCGCCAGACCTTCCAGTTGGGTCTGCTGCTGGTGGTGCTCTGCATGGTGATCGGCTTTCTGGCCGCCAAGGCGATTACCTATCCCATCGACTTGCTGACGCAGACGGCCCGCTCCATCGCCCAGCGTGACTTCACGCAGCGCGCGGAGATCCGCAGCCACACGGAAATTGGCGAGCTCGCCGCCACCTTCAATCAAATGGCCGAGGACATTCAGCGGTACATCGGCAATTTGAAGATGGCTTCGGAGCAGAACCGCCAACTATTTATCGACTCCATTGAAATGATCGCGGCCGCCGTCGACGCCAAGGACCCGTACACGAAAGGCCATTCCCGGCGGGTGGCGCAATTCTCCGTCATCCTGGCGCGAGAATTGGGGTTGCCGGAAGAGGAAGTCGACAAGATCCGCATTTCCGCGACCCTGCACGACGTCGGCAAGATCGGCATCGAAGACCGCGTCCTCAAGAAGCCGGGCGTGCTGACCAACGAAGAATTTGAAATCATGAAGCGGCACACGGTGATGGGCTATGAAATCGTGCGCCAGGTCAAACAGCTCACGGAAATGCTGCCCGGCATCCGCTGGCACCATGAAGCGCTGAACGGCCGGGGCTATCCCGATGGCATCAAGGGCGACGAACTGCCGCTGATGGTGCGCATCATCGCCGTGGCGGATACCTTTGACGCCATCACCACCGACCGGCCTTACCAGGCGGGTTCGGATTTCCCCAAGGCGCTCGAAATCCTGCGCAAGCACGTGGGGACCAAATACGACCCCATCGTCGTGGACGCCCTGGATTCGGCTCTGGCCAAGGGCAGCTTGGCCAAGTTCGGAATACGGGGAAAAGCCGTGGCGGCAGCCTCTCCTGATCCGGTTAGCTTGCCTCTCACTTAACCCCGGATTTTCGAAAGGAGCCCTTCCTTACCGCGAAGGAAGCCGGCAGCTTGGTGGCCGCGCTCGGCGAAATAGATCACCCTCCGTAAGCCAGGATTCCGCAGCCGCTGAGGGCGCGGCGATAGTCAAGCAATGAGATTCGGATTGTGCTAGCATCAGCGGCAGGCTTAATGGTGAATTCCAGAAAGGCCTGCCCGAGGGTAGCATCATCGGGGCAAGATCACAATCGAATCGAGGAGGCGCAGCCATGAGACGGGTATGGGGAATGACCCTCCTGGTAGGGGCCGGCGTAGGACTCTATCTTGCGCCGCAACAGGTTTTGGCACAGGCCTGCAAGGATGATGTCTCCATGCTGGAGGGATCCAAGCAGGCCTTGGTGGAGCTCACGGATACGGTGAAGAAAGAAAGCCTCCCGGATTTTGTGCGCCTTAACCACCAGAAGAGTGCGGTGAACAAGCTCACCCTCCACGATAGCATGTTGGGCGAGCTCGCGAGCTGCCTCGATAAGGCCGCACAAGACACCACGGCGCCCAAGGAACAAGTGGCGGCGGCCAAAGCCCAGCACGATGCAGCCGCCAAATTGCTGGATAAGATCCAGCAAGAACGAGGCGCCATCAAAGATGCGAAAGCTCCGAAGGACGCGAAAGCTCTGATCGAGAAAATAGACTTGACGCCCTGAAGATTGGTGGGGCCCACGGCCAAGCTGAAAAACCGGCTTCGCCGTCCGCTCGGGGACAGAGGTCGGCGAACTCGCCAGCGTCTTGGCTGTGCGAATCCCCTTTAGCCGGTCTTTCCCGCTCAAAATCCGGTAGCGGTGGCCATACGCCGCCATGGGGTCCTTCGGCTGACGGATAAACTCGGTGCTAAAGCATCAAATAGACCCCTGCCGTGCCCCCAAGGGATCCAATATTTGGACACTACGGGTAAGGGATGTGCGTTCGGCTTCTACCCTGCGCCGGTTGCGTGCCATCGGCACGACCGTCCCACTCGCTCCGGCGAGGGCCATGATGTGGCGGTTGATGCGCGCGCCTCCCCGCAGCTCAAAACTCTACGCATGACGAAGAATTGGTGTAAGTCCGTTCTTGCCGTTATAGTTCCAGTGTCACCCTGCGGTGGGGGATGATCCTGACCGGCCCTATCAGTCCGGAGGGGGGTAGGGGATGGAACCCCTTCTCGTAGCGTTCCCAGGACATTGCCCCCTCGCGGTAAAGATCCACGGGTGTCCCGTAATGTGGAACTAGATCCTCCGGCACATCCGGCAGCGTCGACAGCCCCGAGACGTAATTTATCAGCGTATTGGTGACCAGAAGTTCCAAATGATTGGTGCCGCTGCGGACTGCTTCCGTAACATCCAGGTGGTAAGGCTGCATCCAGGCGACGCCTACCGCTTGGCCGTTCAAGGTAACCTCCGCCACGTCGCCAACTCTTCCCAGGTCCAGCACGGCTTCCAAGCTGACGCTCACGTACTCGCTCGGGACCTCGAAGTCAAGCTCGTAGCGTCCGGTGCCCGAAAAGTGTTCCGTCTGTGGATCATCGGCCCACGACCGCAGTTGCAAGACCTCTTTCTGGAGCTTCGGAAAGCGATACCCCTCGATGGTCATCCGCCAGGTGCCGTTCACTGCGAGCGGCTCCGGCAAGCCCGTGACCGTCACCCGCACCGTCTTGCTCTGCCCGTTCTTGACTGCGGTCACGTGCACCTCGCCATCCCGGCTCACGATTCCCCTCACCTCGCGCTCGGTCAGGTCCCGCACCTCCTCCAGGTTCGCGCCCGTCAAATGCGGCTGCGCCTCCCCGGCCCGGAAGAGAATACACATCGAGGCATAGGCCGGCAGACGGATCGGGATCTCCACTCCCGTTGCCTGCGTCCTGTAAACAAGCAATGGAGCGATCTCGCCCGTCATCGGGTCCCATCGCTCCGGAATCTTTCCGGTAACACGGAACGTCACCGCCGTCTGGCTCGCTTCCGGTTGCAGGTTGGTCACAAAATAGATGTCGTCTGCACCGAGCCGGCGATGCAGAAATGTCAGACCATCGCTTTGCTGGCTTCCTGCCAGCGCAAAGTCCGGTGCGAGATGTTCCCGCAACGCCCCGAGCAAGTCCCGCTGTGGCGCCGTGAGCGGTGGAGTGGGCTGGGAGGGCTCGGGAATCATATAGAAAGGTCTCTGCGTCGTGTCGTAGCGTGGAATCTTGTAATCGGCAACGAAGTAGGTGCGGCCCCCACCCGGATGAATCTTCCCCTTGCCGTCGGGCCCGAACAACTCACTGACAATCTGTTTGACGCGGGCGTCGTGCGCGGCGGCGTCCTTGAGCCCTACCGACGTCGAGGGCAGCTCATCCAGAGCAATCACCACTCCTCCACCTAGCGCAAAACGCCGGATGAACTCCATGGTGCCCACCGGCACTGCCGTGGTTTTGGGCAAGATCAAGAAATGATAGGTGAGGTCGCGGACCTTGATGTGCCCATCTTCCACCCGGGCGCGATTTTGCAAAACATCGTCGTTGACCGGGTCAAAATCATAGCCGTTGGCGACCAGGGTTTTTCCCAGGTTGCCGTAAGGCATGAATTGCGGGTAGGTGCCGAATAGGACTTTCTCGGTCCACACCGTGGATTGGGGCGAGTAGATCAGGACATCGCCGACAAACTCACCCTGCCGCAGGAGAAGACAACAGCGGCTGGTATAGTCCGCCAAATGGTGATAGTACTTCCACCAGGTGTTCCAATGACTTATCCGATTTGCCCAAGGCATATCACGAGAGGGCGCCACGTGCATCTCCGGAGAATAGATGTAGCCGTGGTTATAGAACTGCGTCACCCCGTCGCGTAGAAAAGCATCCGTGGCACCCTTCATTTGTTCTAGCGTCGAGCGATACCGCTCCGTGTGAAGATAGGTGAACGCTTCGGCGGAAATAATCCTTTGACCGTACAGGTGCGCTCCTGCCGCAACCGCTTTGCGGGGGTTAAGTACCACTTCAAAGCGGTCTGTGGTGACTTCCATCTCGGGCCGCGACGTTATTCCGGCGCCCTGAATGACCTCGTTGGTAAATCGGAAATACGGTTGAATGCGTGCCTGCACCTTGTGCTCTTCGCACCAGTTGATGAAGGTCACAAACGTCGCATCCAGCCCCAGCCAGCCGAGGAAATCATTCACGTCGTAGCGGACCTTAGGCGTCAGCTCCCCAATGTCCCACCAGATGGCTGGCAAATAGCGCCTCAGGTCGTAGCCCTTGTAGGTCTTGAATTGTTCCAGCAGCGCGTTGCTCCAGTGAATCGTGTCGGGAGGAACACTGATTTCGAAGCTGTCGCAAAACATGCTGTCCACGGTCTTACCGAACTCTTCCCCAAAAGCTTGATAAAGCACACCTCCCAGGTAATCACAATAGTTCCTCACCGCCTTCTGGCTGAAGTGATCGACCACCCATTGACGCCGGATAAAATTCTCGGTTGTCGAGTTCTGTTGCCCCGTGTACTTCAGGCGGAAGACCATCAGTCGCCATTGGCCGGGAGGTATTTGCCAGTTCAAACGGTTTTGGTCGACTAGGCTGGCAAGGTCGATCAGGGTGTTCGCATTTAGCCCTGACCCCGCAACCTCGCCCGCCACAACCGCCACCACAGAGTCCTCGTCAGGCGCGTCCGACGGGATGGACTTGGGCAAGCTCCCGAGAGTAGCCGGAGGCCCCGCCGGGACATAGGCCGGAAGCTGTTGACTGAAAACCCCTGGCCCGTTCACGTCCACCCACGCCCGCGTCAACATCTTGCTACGTTCCGTGGGCGGGACCCAGAAGCCTCCAAAGCACCATCCTGGGGAGAAGGTGATGGCAACTTCCATATCGAGCCGTCCCGCCTCTTGGATGGCATGCTTTACGATCTGTAGCCACTCACCGGAAAGATACTCGATGTTCCCCTGGGCATACATTACCCAGGGAACCATGATCTCGACTCCGCCCATTCCTTGGGCGCTCATCTGCTCCAACTCCCATGTAATTCCATCTGTGGTGACGGCACTGCCGGGCCACCACCAACGGGTGTGAGGCCGGTAAGTCCGGGCGGGACGCAACCAGCCTGCCATCAGCTCGGAAAGGTCCTGGGGTGGTTCGGCGGAGAAAGGCAGCCCCGTCCTTCCTCCCCAGAGCGGTACGCTAGAGGTCTCATATAACCCGATGCACGCCCCGGTCTTTCCCATTTCTGCCAGAAATTCTCTTCGGGTCTGCTTCATTTTTTCCTCCTACCATGGTAACTCTACGGTGGTCTCCGCAGTTTCCATCTTCGCCCGTCCCGAGTTTTTGCGGACGACGAGCTTTCGTCGGCAGGGCAACGGGCAAACAAAGTCCCTTCCTGACGGGCGAGATTATACGCCTTGGAATTCAACCCAGCACGCTGGACTTGCCCGAGCGCAGCGTGGGTGACGAGTGGCCGTCACGCCCGTAGATACCCTGGATAATATGAAGGCCCATGGGGGACGCGGCATGATTGTCCATGGTTCGGTGCGCCCATAATTCCCTACAACTTGTCCACCACGCCCCTGCCGCCCCCACCAAGCTTCTCCATGATGCGGTAGTGCAAGACGATCGTGCCGATCATAAGGACTCGGCGACCCTTCCTGGGCGCTCCTTGCAACCCTCCTGGGGGACACCCGTGATTTCGTCTATTCTGGGTCGAAAAACGCCGTCTTGCCTCTCGCCTTCGCCGCCCCGCCGACCCTGAGTTTCAAACAGTGAGTTTTGCCCGAGGTCGAATTCCTCCATCGGCGCAGTCTTAGGTCGCACCTTTGGGGAAGTCAACGCCAGGCCCGGGGGCCATCCGAGAGGAGCTCCAAGAGGGGCGTATCTGCTCGCTGCGCGCCCTTTTCACGGCTCGAGCAGCAAACGGTCCGTGGCTGCCTTTTCCACGGCGGGGCGCGAATACAGGAGCGGAAAGTAGTTCCCCTCAATCCAGAGCGGGAGCAAGTCGCCGTAATGAGGGCTGCCAGGCTGGCCACTTTCCCCGGGAACATTGATCCCTTGCGACCCATCCCAATTGCCGACGTCAAGGATCTCGCGAAAGCTCGCCCCGTGCGTCTGCTCGTAATTATTTCCGGCATAGCTGGTGGCGCAGACGGTAGAACCCATCACCCGGCCTTGCCATCGGGCCCAAATCCATAAACCCGGCGCCCGGCAGGCGATCGAGAGGATGGCGGAAGTGCACCACATGGATCTTTCCCCAGGACCACTGTGCAGGTTCGGGACCTTCGAGCGCGCTGAGCTTGTCGACGGCCGTACGTAGTGTCGAGAGGAGCAGGCGGTCGCGCGCGGCTTCGGGCGAAGGGCCGAAGGTCGCCTCGTCAGGATGCTCGAGGTGGCGCATGACGACGGGCAGCGCCCCATGCCCTTCCAGAATTCCCCAAGCGCTTTGGGGCGCCAAAAGCCGGTACACAGAGCGCTGGACTTCCTGAATCCAGATTTCAAACAGCGCCGCCGCGGCGGAGTCGCGATCGACCGAACAATTCCAGTTAAGAAGCAAGTGTGCGGGCGCGTCAGGCGAGCCGCCCACGGCGTGTGCCAGCAGCGGCTGAAGCTCACGCGCGGGCAGCGACACGACATCACTTTGCAGGCGGCCCAGATCTTCCAGGCTCAACTTTTGCCCGTGCGTGGCGGCATCACTCAACACCTCGTGAATACGCAGGAAGCGGTAGGGAGCCGACCATTCGTTTCCGACCTTGTAGGGATAATCCTCCGGAATCATTCGATGGTTGGCGGTCCCGACGAAGCCCTCCGCGGGATTGAACTGGTGCGGCAGCTTCGCGGCGGGAATCCAGCCCGACCACTCATAACCCTGGTCCCCTGGAACGGGCAGTTGCCCGGACCAGTTTTTGCGCAGGGGCGTGAGGCCCATGGAGTGCTCGCCAATGTTCCCTGCCGTGTCGGCGTAGACGATATTTTCCGGAGGCACCTTCCAGCGGGGCATGGCCGCCTCAAATTGTTGCCAGTTCTGGACGCGATCGAGGGCGAGCGAAGGCAGGTAGCCCGCCGTCCCCGGTTCCGCTCCCACCCAACGCAGGGCCAGGACGCGGTGATGGGCGGGGTCCTCCCACAGCACCGGGCCATGGCGCGTGAACTTGATCGGCATGCGGACGGAGGGTTTGCCCTTAATGCGGATTTCCTCCTCTTCTACGCGCATCCGCTCCCACCCCGTTTCGGTTTTGTAACGAAGCGGGTCAGCGGCATCTGTAGTCTCGACGTAAAGGTCCTGCTGATCCACGGCAAAGATCGTGATGCCCCAAGCGACGTGCTGATTGTGCCCAATGGCCACGCCCGGCAAGGCCGGTTCGCCGGCCCCAATGACATCCCAACCGGGTGCCACGAGGTGCACGACGTAGCGCAGTGAGGGCAAGACAATCGCGCGGTGGGGATCGTTGGCCAGCATCGGGCGCCCCGTCGTGGTCAGCTTGCCGGAAACCGTCCAGTTGTTGCTGCCCTGGACTCCCGGCTCGGGCGGAAATTCCAATCGATCATCACTTCCCGGAAGGTTGTGCAGAATATCAGCGGATAGGCCGGAGAGGTCCAGGCCCGGAGCAGGATCGAGCTTCACCACGGGATCCAAATCGAGCAACCGCGCGGCGCCCTGCGCGCCCACCAGCGCCACCAGTTGAGCATGAAAGAGCTCGCGCGCCGCATTGCCGGTCATGGGAAATCCCGCCATGCGCAGAAGGCAGTCCTCAGGCTTCCAAGGTTCGGGGGAAAAACCGGCGAGCCGGAATTCCACCGGGAGTCCGGGCCCCCCAGGCAACGTAAGGGATCGGATGTTCGCATTGATCCCTTCCGTAAAGGCCTCCAGAATCTCCTTAGTGTCGGGAGAATAACTGGCATACTCAGCCGCCATCGCCCCGCGATAGCGCAGGCGCCGCGCGTTCACGTCGCGTTCGACCATCGACGGTCCAAAAATTTCCGCCAGCCGCCCTTGTCCCAGTCGCTTCCAGAGTTCCATTTGGAAAAGGCGATCCTGCGAGGCGACGAATCCCTGGGCGAAAAACAGGTCGTGCTGATCTTGGGCGTAGATGTGAGGCACTCCCCAGTGGTCGCGCAGCACGTTTACGGGATGATGCAGGCCGGCAAGTTTGATTTTTCCATTGATGACGGAGACTGCGGCGTGGGCTTGCGCCTCAAGCGTGGTGTCGGGCAGGGCTTCGAGGCCAGGTAACGCCGTCTCAACCGCCCCGTACGGCATGTGAGCTGCGGCCCATAACGCGACGCCGGCCGCCACGATCAGAATAGAACGAACAAGATGATCGGCTCTCTTTCGCATGGAGACCTCGATCAGGACGTAGCTAAACCCCTTCCGGGGGCATGGGCAAGGCACGCAGGCGTTTACCGGTGGCCGCGAAGATAGCGTTGCCGATGGCCGGCGCAATGCCCACTACGGAAGTTTCTCCGGCCCCCGCCGGTGGCTAGGCTGCCTCCTGGCTACTACCCTTAAAGATTAGCTCAGACGCCCCGGCAAAAACATGCGCAGAAAGCGGGAGGCAAGAATGAATCCATCTTTGCGGGCTTGGGGGAATTCCGGCGAGTTGTTGCTGGTCGGCTCGTCCCAGAATGGATCCTCATGCTCAACCGCTATTCCTCCACTGTAATTTGCCTGCAAGAGAACATTAATAAACTTCGGCCAATCGATTAGACCCTGGCCGGGGATGCGGTAACGCCACCACCCCTTACCATGAATTCCCACCTTTTGCAAAACCGGCTCGATGATCTCTGTGTCCTTCGCATGCACGCCCAGGATCCTTTCCTTGAAATCCCAAGCCGCTTGGACGTAGTCGATGTACTGTCGTACCAAATGCGAAGGATCGAATTCGAGGCCGAGACGCTTGCTGGGAACGAGATCAAATATCTTCTCCCATGCGCCAGGGACCGTGGCGAAGTTGGTATCGCAGGGATAGTTTTCCCACCCCATGGTGATGTCCAGCTTGTCGCAGACCGGCAGGTAGTTCTCATTGAAGACTTCGGCCAACGCCTTCGCTTGATCCTCCATGGAAGCTCCCGCCATTCCTCCGCTGAAAGTACCCACAAATTTGCACCCCAGACGATGCCCAAATTCAAGATTCTGGATGAAGTCGGCAATCGCCTCGCGGCGCTTGGCCGGGTCGGCGGCGATGTGATTGGGATCCATACACTCGATACTGATGATGCGGATATTGGCCTTGTGCGCGGCAGTGAGAATCTGATCAATCTGCGAGTCCGACAGCCTGGGATTAAAGAAGCGATCCACCTTGACCACTACGCCTTGATAATCGGTTGACGCGGCAAATGCCAGCTTTTGTGGCGAGTACTCAGTAATGATCGCGAGCTGCGGGAATCTCTTTTCATGCGGCGGGGTGGAAGACACTGGGCCTGGCGCCAGGGCAGGGCCGCCGGCAAGCGCTATCTGCGTTCCTAGTGCCGACACACCGCCAGCCTTCAGGAAATTTCGCCGATCAAACTTGTTGCCGATCATAGGTTCCTCCCCTCGAAGGTGAGGCGAGCCTCCCCTTCATCCATATTTGAACTGGGCCGGAAATCACGTTGCGCGAACATCAGGCCCTATTCTCAAAGCGGGCAAACATCTTTCCAGGGCAGAGGAAGCCGGGACTCCCTCCACCACAACTCACTGGTTGGAGGACCTGCGTAAGATATCACCTTCCACTCCGCAAGCCCCTCCTGTCCTCGAGCCGAAAACATATCTGGGTTGGCTTATTTTGTCCAGTAACTACCAGATCACACCTTCGGTTCCGACATCGCCGTATTTGGCATTCGGCTTGGTCACCCTCACGGGAAATGGACGTCGGCCAATATCGACCCTGAGTAACGCGGTGGTGTAGACCACGTATTCCAAGCAACCGCTGCAGATCGCGGGCAACGCTGCGGCGCGACGGAGCGTGGGGCTCGGTCGGAGGTGCGGAACACGGATTCGAAAGGCTAAAAAATCCGCGGGCCCTTGAAAAACAGGTCCACGCTACGTGCCTCGCGGCCGGGTAAGATTATTCTTGACGTCGGGGGAACTCACGCTAGAATTGTGTGCCGCGCGCCGGGGATTTCTTCTGCCCGCCCGCGAAAAGGCAACGACACATTTGGGAGGGCCTGCACAGCCATGAACTTTTCCATTCCAACCTCGACTACCCGCCGTAAATTCATTGCCACCGCCGGCAAATTGGCGGCGGTTTCGGCATTGGCCAACGTGGCCATTCCCCCCGTCCACGCTGCGGGCACCGACCTGATCCAGGTAGCCCTGATCGGCTGTGGCGGACGGGGCGGCGGCGCCGCGGCGAACGCGCTATCCGTCAAGCGCGGTCCTATCAAGCTGGTCGCCATGGCGGACATTTTCCCGGAGCGCCTCGATAAAGACCTGAACAATTTGCAGCAGAAGTTCTCGAGCCAAGTGGACGTTCCGCCGGATCGCCAGTTCCTTGGCTTCGACGCCTATAAGAAAGCGATGGATTGTTTGAAGCCGGGTGATATCGCCATTTTCGCGACGCCTCCGGCGTTTCGCTGGGTGCATTTCACCTACGCTATCGAGAAGGGCCTCAATGTCTTTATGGAGAAGCCGGTCACGGTCGACGGCCCCACCAGCAAACGCATGTTCAGCCTCGCGCCAGAGGCCTCCGCCAAGAACCTCAAGGTAGGAGTAGGATTGATGTCGCGCCACAGCCGGGCGCTCCAGGAACTGGCCCAGCGTGTCCATGACGGCAAGATCGGCCAGATCATCCTCCAACGGGGTTACCGGATGCATGGGCCCGGCGGATATTTCTCCTCGCTTCCCAAACCTGCCGGGATCAGCGATCTACTCTACCAGGTGCAGCGCTTCCACAGCTTCATCTGGGCCAGCGGCGGCTGCTTCAACGACTTCTATATCCACGTCATCGATCATCTCGGATGGATGAAAAACGAGTGGCCGGTCAAGGCCCAGGCGCTGGGCGGCCGCCACTACCGCCTGAGTCCCGAAGGAGTCACGTACGTGGACCAGAATTTCGATACGTATTCGGTGGAATATACGTATGCCGATGGCACGAAGTTTTTTTTCGACGGGCGGACCATAGCAGGATGCGAGGAGATCTATGCGAGCTACCTGCACGGCACCAAAGGGTCGGGGATCGCTTCCAAGCACGGCGATTGCGGCCAACCCTCCAGCCTGTACAAGGGTCAGATGACGGCCGCCGACATGATTTGGGAATCCCAGGTGAACCCGGACGAGAAGGATCCCTATCAAAACGAATGGAACGATTTGGTGGATGCCGTTCGAGACGACAAGCCCTACAACGAGGTTAAACGCGGCGTGGAAGCGAGCCTGGTTTCAAGTATGGGCCGCATGGCTGCCCACACCGGCCGGGAAATCACGTTTGACCAGATGCTGAACTGCGAGCACGAAATGGCGCCGGACGTGGACAAGTTCACCATGGATTCCCCCGCTCCACTCCTTGCGGATGCCAACGGAAGATATCCCGTGCCGCAGCCGGGCATCGTGACCACGCGCGAATACTGAGCAGCCGGCCGGTTGTTGCGCTGTCCCGCCGTCGTTATCCAACCGTCAGCAGCCGGGGGTCACGGTTTCGTGACTGAGGACATGGTAAGGTGTTCTGGCCTCCCGGCAGAAGTCAGCCGAGGGCATATTAGTCCCGACCCATCGGGACGAAGGCCCAAACCGCGATTATGAATAGTAGTGCGCAGTTCTCTTGGACGGCCATGCGCCAGCTCATCAGCTCCGGAGAGGTGAATTACAACATAACTTGCACCGGACAGGCCGCGCCGGCCCATTAAGGACGGCAAAGGGAGAATGAATATGACTCACCTTTTTTTTCTCTTATTTTTCCTCGTTGGTGGCTTTTTATTTTGGCTTGGCTTCAGGAAGTATCGCGAATACCGGCTCCTTGAGGATACCCCCAGGGCGCCAGTCCGCAGCATCCCCATGGGCCTCGTGCATTTGCAAGGCAAATCAACGGGTGAGCACCTCTTGCCCAGCCCACTGACCCGCACTCCTTGCTACTATTACAAGGCGTGGGTCGAACTGTGGACCATGAAGGGCAAGGACGACAGTATGGACTGGGAGACGATCCGGACGGAAGCCGATGCGCGGGTGTTCTATCTCGACGATGGCACCGGCAAGGTCAGAGTCAATCCATCCAACGCGGATTTCAACGTGACCCGCACATTCCAGGCGGAGACCGGGCCCGGCGCCCGCGGCAAGCGCCACGTGGATCCGACTCTGGGCGTGGCGGGCCCCTCGAACCAGGAACTCCTCGGCTATATTCAGCGGGTTTCGGAAGCCGCGCAGACGGCGCGGCCGGCGCTCAATGCGGCGGTCCGTGCGATGCCGGACTCGGCCGGCGAGACGGCCGCCAAGGTGCTCATGGGAGTCTCCGCCAGCGGCGTCAAACTCAGCAGGCCGCTCGGCGACCTAAGGCTCCGCTTCACCGAGGAGTGTTTGATCGCGGACCGGCAATGCAACATTCTGGGGACGTGCGTGGAGAACCCCGCCCCCATGGACGAGCATGATCGCAACATGATCCAGAAGGGCGCAAACGAACTCACCTTCATGATCTCCGACAAGGCGGAAGGAGCGCTGGAGAAGAATGTGCGACGTACCGCGATGAGTTTGATTGTGGTGGGGGCCATCCTGATGGCGGCCATGGTCGCGCTGGTCCTTGGCATGAACGGCTGGCTATGAGCGGGGTAGTCACGGTCAGCGAGTTTCTGACCGTGTGAGAGCTATCAAACTAGCAAGTACAACTTAAGTTGAAATGCGCGGCATGCCAAATAAGTCCATCAAACCATGATCCGTTCATCCCCGACATTGAAAGCCGATGTCGGCATTACCCCGCGTGTTACTATTAAGCCCGCACGAAGACTCATTCGGAAGGGGAATGGCGGTCGGGCCTGTTTCCCTGGCGTTTGCCGATCATGACGCACTGAAACAGCCGGGCTGGCTACAACGCATTCCTCCGGGCTATATTCCCCAGCATGGCCGCACTCGGCTTGATGGTTCTCTTCTGCGTCTTCAAGTCCACTGCGACCAGCCCATACTTCGGAGTGTAGCCTGACTGCCACTCGAAATTATCCAACAATGACCAGGCAATATAACCGCGCACATCCACGCCGTCATCGATGGCACGCTTCAGCCCCGCCAGAGCGCGCTGGTAATACTCCACACGACGGGTGTCATCGTCGGTGGCGATACCGTTCTCGGTCACAATGATGGGAACCTTGGCCTCCTTACTCGCATAACGCACCACATGTTCCACGCACTCCGGATAAAACTCCATGCCGGTCTGGGTCAGTTCTGCCCCCTGCGGCACAGGCAAATCCCTCCTCCCCACGATAGAACGGGAGTACGTCTGCACACCCAGGTAGTCGCAGTGCCGGGCTGCTTCCAGCCACGGCCCATACACAGCGGCCCGCTTTTCTTCGAGATGGCTGTCCTCGGGCGCCACCTGGTCGTCTGACATCGCGAGATTGAATCCCACCGGCATATCGGGTCGCACTGACTTCATCGCGTCCTTGCCTTGGGCATGTGCTGCCAATAAGCCGTCGCGCGTCTTTTTGCCGTCACCCAGGAAAAAGTCGGCGAACTCCGGCGCATTGAGCTGCTTGCGCACGTTCGCCAAGCCAGCCTGCATCATCTCGGCGATGCTCATTCCCGCCGCGCCGGGCAGGTTGAACCAGTTCAGCAGTTGCGGGACATCCGGCTCGTTCATGGTCGACGCATATCCAACCAGATCGCCGAGGCGCCGGGTTGCCTTCTCGCAGAAGCGCGCATACAAGTCCGCGGCCTTCGCACTCTCCCAACCGCCCTTCATCGCGAACCAGCGCGGGAGCGAGAAGTGGTAGTAGGTCAGGAGCGGGGTCAGGTGGTGCTCATGGCAGGCTGCCAGCATGCGCCGGTAGTGATCTAGTTCAGCGTTCGAGAAGAATCCCTCTTCCGGCTCGATTCTGGCCCACTCCAGCGAGAAGCGGTAGGTGTTAAACCCCAGGTCGGCAAGCATGATGATGTCCTGCGGGTAGAGGTGATAGTGATCGCAGGCGTCGCCCGAGGGCTCCTTGAACATGCTCCCGGGCAGATGTTCCATCGTCCAGAAATCGCTATTGGTGTTGTTGCCTTCCACCTGGTGCGCCGCCGTGGCACATCCCCACAGGAACTTCTCCGGAAAAACCTTGCCCTGGTCCGCAGATATCGATGCGTTGCCGGCGGCCGACTGGGCAAAGGAGAACCTGCTCATCCCGCCAACCACCACCGCCGCCGAAGCCGTCCGCAAGAGTTCGCGACGTGACATTCTGGTCGGGCCATTCTTAGACTTGAGTTGATCGTTAGTGCTCATCTTTTCCGTCTCCTTTTGTGTCGGATCGTGCTGACCTGACCGAGATTATGTGCCCATCCAAGTGAGAGAGTCTACATCACAGCTCAGGGCCGTGAATCGCTACAGCGGATTCGGCGCGTGGGATTTCGCCGTGTGCCGGGAGCCGCAGCGGACAGCCACGGTCAGCGATTTTCTGCGTAGGCTTTTCTCCGGCGCGATACCCCAACGGCAATCGTACGTAATCATTCTGCATCGGGCAAGCAGCTACCGTTGCCTTGTCCAAGCCGTAATTATGGTAAATCGACCACCGCCAGAAGAACCCACGGTCCGACCGGCACTGACCGCTACCCGCTACCCGCTAAATGGTGGGGCTGTGGGTGCGTCCCAGTCCACGTCGCCCTCGGCATCGGTGCGGCGCCCCACCAGCATCGTCGCACCCCGATGGAGCACTCCGGGATGGCGCGACTCGCACCACTGCATGTAGCCAAAGCCGATGAGGAGCGTCACGACGAACAAATACGGCGTGATGTTGTAGGGCCAGGCGGGTACGGGATAGACGGTCACGAAGAGGACGGGAAGCAGTGCCAAGGTCCCGATCCAAGGGATCACCGCGTGCCGCCAGACGCTGAAGTCATCCGGGTGCTCGCGGCGGATGTAGGACGTCAGGGCCAGGTTCGCCATGGAATAGAGGATGATGACGGCCAGCGTAGCAATGGTGCCGAGAAATCCGAGAGATATCTGCGGGCCGCAACAGCAGGCCGACGAGCAGGACCGCCACGATGCCGGAGAGCTGCGAGAAAGGCAATGGCGAACGTAGGCGTCTGGTGAACAGGATGAATCTTGCCGAAACGGACAGGGAGTGTGCCCGCCTGGCCCATCGTGTACATCACGCGGGATGCGGCATTCGTGCAGGCCATGCCGATGCCGACCGCGCTGTTGATGAAAGCGAGGACGACGAACCACCATCCTACCCCCCACAGCGCGTGGCCCAGAGCATAATAGGGATTCGGATTGGAGGCAAAGGCCGCCATGTCGCCGGTGCCCCAGCCGATTGCGCTCGCATAGGAAGTGAAGACGTAGAAGATCCCGATAGCCACCAGCGAGAGCTTGACCGCCTGGCCGATGAACTTGCCCGGCCGGCGGCTTTCCTGGGCGAGCGGCGCCGGAGCCTCGAAGCCGCTCAGCGCGAGGATGGAGAAGACCATCCCGGCCAGGATGCCACCGAAGTGGTGCGGCGACGACGAGGGCTTGAGCGGCGCAACGTAGCTGGAACCGGGCCCCGGATGGACCAGGAAGGTGATCGCGAGGGCCAACATGATCAACATCTCGAGGCCGCCCGAGAAGCGCGGTGGTCCGCATCGACAGCCGGATCCCGTAATGCGTGAGCGACCCAGATAAGGGCAAACGCCGCTCCGCGCGACCAGCCACCACGGGATGTTCACGCCGAACTCTGTCCGCAGTATGTCCGAGATCATGTAGCCAAGAAACCCGGTGCATCCGGCCGGCCCCAGGATGTCGTAGATCAGGTAGCTCCAGGTCGCCATGAAGCCGCTGTGGCTCCCGAGTCCCCGGGTGGCGAAAGAATAGTAACCCCCGCTCGACGGCATGTACCTGGAGAACTGCGACACCGTATTCCCGATAAAGAAGCAGACGATCGTCGACAGCAGGAACGAGATCGGCATGTCCGGTCCCGCCTGGAGGGCGATGATCGGGAAAGTGAACACGATGTTGCCCGCCGGGGCGATGTGCGTGATGCCCTGGAACACCAGTTCCGTAAGACCCAGCGAATTGCGGCGCAGTTGCGGGGGCGCAGTGGAATTGGTTTGCGTTGCGGTCACCGGCCGTTGTAATTGGTGGGAGTGTCGGGTTTGTGGCATTTTCAAAATTGGCCTATTAAATACTACGGCCGAATAAAATAGTCAACGGCTATCCAGAATGCATCTTGTTCCCTCCGATTGAGAAGTGAAATGTTTGCTTCCGGGAAAGCCGGTAGCCGACGGTCAGTGCAGTTTTGACCGTGGGCATTTCTCGCACGTGTGTCCAGAATGTGCCGGGTCGGTTGCCGCCACGATTGAAAAGAACCCCTTCATCGACGCTTAAGGCGCCCATTTGGCACCTCAAGTCAGTGGGGCGGCCGGCGGTACCCTCCCTACGCTTTCATGGAACAGGGCGTGGCCATGCTTTCCAGCGTGCTCAGGGGCAGGCGGGCCGTGCTGGTAAACGGCCTAAGCATGCTTTTAGGTCGTCGCTACCAGCCCATCAGGCACGTGCAGGCTTTCGGTCGGCGATTTTGAGAGGCGGCGGGTCTTCGCCTAGGGCCGACAGCACCACCGGCCGGCGGTCGGGGAACTCCGCGACCAGGGACAGGGTGCCGCCCATGGCTTCGACGGCTTTGCGCAGAGTCGAGAGCAAAAGGTCGCTGCGCTTCTCCAGCCGCGAGACGCTATCCTGATTGATTTTCAGGGTCTTGGCGAGGCGGACCTGCGTGAGCTTGCGGGCTTTGCGAAGCTCCCGCAAGGTCATCTCTTCCGCCATTAACTCGGCCGCGCGCGCCTCAACTTTCCGGCGCTGCGGGGCGGGCAAGCCGCGGATTTTGTCATTTACGTTCACCGGCATGGTTACCTCCCCTCCTTTCTCAGCCGCCCCAGATGCGCGTCGAGGCGGTCATCGGCCTTTCTTTGCACATCCTCGTGCAATGCGTCGAACTCCGGCGCAAACTCGTCGCCGATTTCAACCACCCAGCTCACACGCATAATATGGTATTTAATCCATATTCTGTCAAATACATATTTCAGAGTTCCCGGTCCTCATGGCTTGGGGGCAAGCATCGTCAGTGGTTTCGCGACCCGCTTGGGGAAAACCTCGCGCCAGTGAGTGGGCCTGCGCCTGACCCGATAACAATCCACTTGGCCATATAACGGCCCACTCGTAGAAGTGCAACCCCTGACTCCCCTGAAGTCCGCATCCCACAAGTGATTTTCCGGTGGCCGATAGCGCCCCGGCCAGTTTCCGCCTGTCGCCTTTATGGGAAGTTACTCACTACCAAAAACAAATTCCGACTGCTCTACTACCCGACATTCGGTGCTGTCCTAATTTCGGGTGTAGCGCCGGGCTTCAGCCCGGCACGTGCCGCCCTAAAGGGCGGCGCTACGTTCAAATTAGGACAGCACCCGATTTTCTTCTGTCTTGACATTCGACCCCATGCGCCGGAAACTAAGTGCATAACCCGGTACGCATCGACCTGCATTCGACGGTTTCTGATGTGTCCTGAATGGGAGGGTCCCTGCGTTCGAATACACCGGGGCAGGATTTATGTTGTCTTCGCTTACTCTCGGGCGTCGACCGAGACCCCGATTGCCTTCACGGCTGTGGGCGGTCATCCTGACCTTGATCCCGGCCTTGGCAACCTGCACACTCCAAGCACAGACGACGAACCCGCAAGAAATCTCCTCGCGCGACGTTGAACCCACCTTCAAGCTGCAAACGGAACGCAACCTGGTGATGGTCCGCGTGGTGGTGCGCGACGCGAAGGGGGCCGTCGTTGACCACCTCCGCCAGGAAGATTTTCAACTTTTTGATCACGGCAAATTGCAGACCATTCTGCACTTCTCGATGGAGAAACCGGCGCTGAAAGCCCCCGAGCCCCTGCGCCGAAATCCGCCGAAAAAACCGCCGCCGAAGCGGAAGACACCGATGAAACGACCCTGTCCACCGCTGCGGCCCGCCGCTTCGTGGCGCTGTATTTCGACGACGTGAATACCCCTTTTGAAAGCTTGGGGCGGGCGCGCGACGCCGCGGATCGCTTTCTTAAGAGTTCCATCCAACCCGGGGATCGCGTGGCACTGTACACCTCCTCCGGGCAGAAGCAATTAGACTTTACGGACAACCTGGCGCAAGTCCATCAAGCGCTCCTCGACCTTCGGGTGCGCCCCATCGTACAGAATATTAACTCTTGCCTCAGGATCCCGCCCTACGAGGCGTACCTGATCGTCTACAACCAGGACCCCCAGGCCATCGCCGTAGCCACCGATGAAATCCTGAATTGTAATCCTTGCCCGAGTCAAACTGCGGCGCAGCAGCAGCAGTGCGTTACCCTGGCGCAGGGCAGGGCGCAGAGCGTTGCCACCGACGCGCTGTCGATTTCAGAAACGCAGGCCACGGCGGCCTTGCGGGGGATTGAGGCCTTGGTTCGTCGCATGACGTCGCTCCCCGGGCAACGCAGCATGGTCATTGTCTCCGGGGGTTTCCAGACGGATACCCTGCGTTTTGAAATCAGCCAGATTTCCGACCGTGCCTTGCGTGGAGGCATCATCCTGAACGCCGTGGACGCCCGCGGCCTCTACATCTCCACTGCGGTCCCCGACGCCAGCCGGGGTTCCATCGCCAACACCCAAAACCCCATGGTTATCGCATCGAAAAGCCAGATGCTCATGGAGAGCGACCGACGGCAAACCGACGGCATGCAAACCCTCGCGGCCGATACCGGGGGCGTCTTTTACAACAACAGCAATGACCTGGAAGCCGGATTCCGTAAGGCTGCTGCCCTTCCCGAAGCCTTCTATGTTCTGGCTTTCTCCCCCCAGAATCTTAAACTCGACGGCGCTTTCCACCCCCTACAGGTCAAGTTGGTGGCGCTGAAGGGGCTCTCGGTGCAAGCGCGCCGCGGCTACTTTGCTCCCCGAAAGCCGAATGACCCAACCGTGCAGGAGAAGCAAGAAATTCAAGAGGCGGTCTTCTCCCAAGACGAAACGCATGAGCTTCCCATCGACGTCCACACCCAATATTTCATGAAGAGCGAGTCCGACGCGCGCATTGCCGTCCTGACCCGCATCGACCTGCGCCAACTGCACTTCCGCAAGGAAGAGGACCGCAACCTCGACAACCTGACTTTCGTGACCGTGGTGTTTGACCAGGATGGCCACGTGGTCAGTGGCCAGCAAAAATCGGTGGAATTGCACTTGCGTGACGGCAGCCTGGAAAGATACATGCAATCCGGCATTTCCAGCCGGAGCCTCTTTGACGTTAAACCCGGCACCTACCTGGTGCGTGCGATCGTCCGGGATTCCGAAAGCGGCCAAATTTCCGGCCTGAATC
This sequence comes from uncultured Acidobacteriota bacterium, assembly GCA_963810005.1. Taxonomy (GTDB): domain Bacteria; phylum Acidobacteriota; class Terriglobia; order UBA7540; family UBA7540; genus Bog-366. Next base: position 44,048 of record CAWELY010000011.1, on the reverse strand, counting down.
GCACGGTGGAAATTCCTTACTAGGAGATCGACCTATGTCGCGACATCCATGGCTTCTGGCGATGGGCTTCATCGTTACTCTGGGAGGGCTGGGACTCGAATCAGCCCTGGCCCCGGCCGCCCCGGCGGGCGCGCAAAATCCTCCCGCCGCCGGCGGTTCAGAACGAGCCGGTCGTGATCAAGGCGGAAACCAACCTGGTTCTGGTGGATGTCATCGCCACCGACAAGAAGGGGAATTACATCAAGGACCTGGAGAAGAAGGATTTCCATGTCTTTGAAGACGACGCCGAGCAACCCATCTCCACCTTCTCGCGCGAAGCGGACATCCAACCGAACGCCCCCGGCCGCCAGCGCTATATGGTCCTCTTCTTTGACGATTCCACCATGGACCCGGCCCTGCAAATGCAGGCGCGCGAAGCGGCGGGGAAGTTTGTGGAAAGCACCGCTTCTCCCAATCGGATGATGGCGGTGGTGGATTTCGGCGGGACCCTAAAGATTGCGCAAAACTTTACCGCCGATGGAGAACTGTTGAAGCGCGCCGTCAGCACGCGTCAAGTTTTCCGCCATGAATCCCAACGCCGGAAGCGGAAATGTGCAACTTGCGGCCATGGGAGCGCCGTCGCTGGGCCAAGCGCAATCGGATTTCGCCGCGCGCAGCGTGCTGCTCTCCATGCGCGAAGTCGCCAAAATACTCCGCGATGTCCCCGGGCGCAAAACGTTGATCCTGTTTTCCTCGGGATTTCCCCTCACCCCCGAGCGCCAGTCGGAGCTCACCGCCACCATCGATGCTCTGAATAAGGCTAACATCGCCGTCTATCCCGTGGACGTTCGCGGCCTGGCGACTTCTGCCAACCCTGGATATTGATGCATTCCCAATCCCGGCAGCACGGGGCCCCGGGCAGGCCCAGCGGATTCCCGCCGAGTTCAGAACTGCGCAGCCCGGAATCTCCCTTCCCTCACCTGCCAGGTCTGTGGGCAGCCTTAGCGGCCCCTCCCGTACCTGACCCTCAGCATGGAGGCGGAGGTGGTGGTACCGGTGGTGGGGGCGGGGGACCGGAGCAGGCGGAGGAGGCGGAACATCGGGAGGCGGTGGGGGTACCAAGGGTGGAGGTGGTGGCACCACCGGTTCGGGCGGCACCGGCGGTGGAGGTAGCGGCACGACAGGCGGTGGAGGCTCCGGCACGAAAGGCGGTGGTGGCACATGCCACTAACCCCGGCGGCACACGAACCAATAATCAACCTACAACTCCAACCATGCAACTGCATGAACGTCAATACTCATGGGTGGAATGCAGAACCCCAACTGCGCCAATCGGCAGATCATTCCGATTATTCCGGACAGTGTTTCGACCAACCAGCAGGTCCTTTATGCCTTGGCCAAAGGCACCGGCGGTTTTGAAATCTTCAATACCAACGATTTCCTCCAAGGCCTGCAAAAGGTCGCCAAGGAGATGAACGAGTATTACAATCTCGGGTATACGCCACCCACCAGACGCATGACGGCAGCTTACCACAAAATCAATGTAAAGGTGGATCGCCCCGGCGTGGTCGTGCGCTACCGCACCGGCTATTATGACGTCAAGGGCCCTGACCTGCTGAAAGGGAAACCCGAAGGTAAGGCGCTGGAGGACGCGCGCCGCGAGCCCGCAGACCGGCGATATCCCCGTCTCTCTCAGCGCCCCTTACTTCTACGTTGAGCCCGGCGTGGCACGCGTGAACCTGGCCCTGTCCGTTCCCGGTTCCTCCATCGACTTTGAGAAAGATAAGGGGAGCTTTCCATTCTGACGTGAACGTGCTGGGAATCGCCTACCGCGAGAACGGCTCCATCGCCGCGCGATTCAGCGACACAGTGAAGTTGGATTACCAAAAGAAGGAGACTCAAAGATTTCGCCAAAGGCTCCTTCGATTACCAAAATACCTTCAACATTGCTCCGGGATCGTACACGCTGAAGTTGGTGCTGAGCGCGGGAGGAGAAAAATTCGGCAAATATGTAGTTCCTTTGGTGGTGGAACCCTTCACCGGCAACGATCTCAGCCTGGGAGGCCCGGCTTTGGGTGATCAGTTTGCTCCCTGTCTCGCAGCTTACCGCCAACATGGACGCGCCCTGATGGAGGAACGCACGCCCCTGGTTTTCAAGGATATGGAATTGGTCCCCTTCGACAAGCTGCCGTTTTGCCAAGAGCGCCCAGCCGGTGGTCTACGTGGAAGTTTATGATCCGGCGCTGAAAGACGTCAACCCCCCGCGCGTGGGGGTGATGTTCAACATCATCGACCGGAAGACCAACCAGCAGGTCTTCTCTTCCAACACGATTCTGGTCAACGATTTCTCGCAAGCCCGGCAACCCCTGGTGCCCATGGGCTTCAAATTGCCCGTGGACCAGCTCCAGGCGGGAGATTACCGGTTTGAAATCAAGGGGCGCGACGCGACGGGCAACGTTTCCACCGTCCGCAGCGCGGATTTCGCAGTCGAGTAATCGGCGTGGCCGCCAAAGACTCGAACAAAATGTCCCCGCCGGGTGCGAACGCCCCCTGGTTGCGCGTGCAGGCGCGCCTTGTCCCACTTCTGCCGCCATTCGCCGCGCACTGCTGGCGTGGTTTCGCGCCAACGCGCGCGCGCTTCCTTGGCGAGGGACGGGCGACCCCTACGCCGTCTGGGTCTCGGAAATCATGCTCCAACAGACCCAGATTGCCACCGTGACGCCTTTCTACCAACGCTTTCTCGAAGCCTTCCCGACCGTCTCGCACCTGGCGCAAGCGCCGCTGGAGCGGGTATTGGAGCTCTGGTCGGGATTGGGTTATTACCGGCGCGCCCGCCACCTCCACCAGGCTGCGCAGGCCGTGGCTCAAAATTCGCCGGAAGATTCCCGCAAGACTATGCGAGCCTGCGCACTCTCCCCGGCATTGGCGATTACACCGCCAAGGCAGTGCTGAGCATCGCTTTCAATCAGCCCTATGCGGTGCTGGACGGAAATGTGGCGCGGGTGGTGGCGCGGCTGTTGGCGTCTGCGCGGGAATCTGCATCAGCCCCAGTTCCGCACGTCGGTGGAAACGGAACTCGCGGGCTTCTTTCGCGCCGCGCACCCGGAAACTTCAATCAAGCCCTGATGGAGCTAGGCCAGACCATCTGCTTGCCGCGCGGGCCGCGCTGCTCCGCTTGCCCGCTGGCGAAATGGTGTGGCGGGTATCGCTCCGGCAATCCGGAGGCCTTCCCGCTTCCCCGCCCTCGCCGCGCGGCGGAATCCCATCACCTCGCCGTGGCCCTTCTCCGCCGCGGAACGCGCGTGGCCATGATGCGCGGGCTCGACGAGGGCTTGCTCGATGATCTCTGGAATTTCCCCGCCGCCTTCGGGCGCTCTCCGGAAGAGGCCCGCGAGCGGTTGCTTGAAAAACTCCATCGCCTCATTGCCTCCCCTTTTTCCCTGGGGGAGCAAGTGGCGGAATTCCGCCACACCATCACCTTTCGAACCATACATGGGGAGATTTATCCCGTCGAGACTCGCGCCGGATTCGAGCGGGGAGACCTGCGCTGGTTTGAACTCGCCCGCCTGCCGCAGGCAGCGATCTCGCAACTAGCCCGCAAGGTCCTTCGGCAGATTGCCTGAAAACAGGTCCGCCATCCCCGTAACCGAGAACCGGATTGGCGCGCACGCCAGAATCGCCGCAAGCGGGCAGAGACACTACCCCTGGATGCATGGGAGGCGCAGGTACTGTGGGGAAGCGCAAAGCTCACAAACTTACTTCGCGCTAGGCCGGACGCTGGTAGCCCGTGGTCCTTTTTCGCCGCGCTCCATCTCAAATTCCACCGCTTCGCCTTCTTTCAACCCATCGAAGTTTAGTTGTTGAAGGCTGCTGCGATGAAAGAATATCTCTTGGCCATCAGTAGGAACGAATAAACCCAAATCCGCGGTCGCGGATGACGCGCTTGATTGTGCCTTGCATAGACACCTCGATTTGTGTAGGGGACCGTTTGTGGACGGTCAATCAACATTGCCAATGAAATTACCTCTCACACTCGTTGCGGGCACTGTACCAGCACGCAAGGTCTTTGTCAAAGGTGTAGTGGAACAAGGTGTAGTGGATCAAGGCGCTATGCTTGCTATCCGTATTGTCCCCTCATTTCTCCCTTGCCGCGTCTATTCCCTCTGGGTTATATTCCCTTCATGGAATGGCAGGTCGAGTACACCCACGAGTTCGAGACGTGGTGGAACCATCTTTCATCCCTATCGCCGACCGGCTTTACGACGAGCATTTGGCCGCATTGGAAAAGGAGGGTTTAACCGATGGCTAACGACTTCAAGACGCTGCAAGCGAAAATGTCTCCTGGGGCAAGGGGACGCTCGGAGGATCAGGCCAACCAGATGATTCGGGAAATGGCTTTGGACGAGCTGCGAGGAGCGCTGGACCTGACGCAGGAACACCTGGCGGAACTGCTCCACGTTAATCAGGCAGCCATTTCCAAAGTAGAGCGCCGCTCCGATATGTATATCAGCACGCTTCGGAAGATCATCGAAGCCATGGGAGGACAACTGGATATCCGCGCCATCCTTCCCAATGGGATTGTCCGCATCAACCAATTCGAAGAGGTTCACCGGCCTGCCCGGACTAGACGCGCCCCAGAACGTGGTCGAGTCTGACCGGCCCATCCCGCTTCACGCCGGTGACCCCAGGCCCGCCCCAAAAGCCGCTGCGGTATCCAGGACACCGTCCGTCAGCCGACGGATCAATCGGCGCATACATGCAAACAAATATATGCGCAACTCGCGGGCGCTGCTTACAACCGCTGTTACAATAGGGTCCGTGGATGCACAACCATGATGCCGGGATAGCGCGCGAAATCGCGGACGTTTAAGGTAAGCAGATGCGTGACCCCGTGGACGTGCATCGCGGCGACCAACCGCGCATCATGCACCTGCGCTCCGGAGACCGCATGACCCAATACCAGTCGCCGCCATTCGGGGTGGATGAGTTCGTTTTCGGGTAACAGGGTGAAGGCGCGTTCGACGCGCTGCGCGCGTTCATCCGCCTCCCTCGGCAAGAGGCCGTATCCGTTCCGGTCGGGTGGCCGGGTGCAGACGTTCCAGAACTCAACGATGTTTTGGGGGACATAACAGAGTCGTTCGCCGCGCGCCTTCAGTGCGTGGACGGCCCTGCGAACCAGCGGAAATTCCGGATCGTTCGATTTGATGAGGCGTAACAGGATGTTGGTATCAGCCAGGTAGAGTAAGCCGGGCATTAATCGTGGTCCTGGTAGAAGCTCTCACGGGTCAGAGCCGCCGGCGGCAGGTACGGGAGTTTATCGGAGCCTTGGGCGAGGGCATCGAGTTCGGCCTCAAATTGCTCCAGGTTTAGTGGTTTGCTCCGCACGCCCCATGCCGGCCTGCTGTTCGAGCAAGGTTTGGACATAGGAATTGAGTTGCAAGCCGAGTGCTCGCGCCTGGGCTGCCAAACTCGCTTCGACCTCGGGTGGCAGGTTCAGAGTGATGGCCATGCTGTTCCCTTCCTTCACTTTCCACGATCCGACTCAGTTTACCGCCCCCCTGCTGCCATGTCTATAGCTCCATTTTCCCAAATAAGCAGGAACGTCCTCTTCGGATTCGCGGCTGGAGCCGACATCGCCTTTTATGTCGGCAACCGTTTAAGAAGCCAGAACAGGCCACGGATAGGACGCGGTGACAGAGATGTTGCCCGTGATCGTGGGGCGCATACATACAAACCAATGTGTGCGCCACCCGCGGTTCGGTCGCGCGATGAAAATGAAGAGGGTACGGCAAGCCGTACCCCTACATCCGGTGCGGCGCCCCTCCACAAGACGTCAAGGAAAAAGGGAAAAGGGTCAAGGAACGAATCACTTCCCCGCCACAACGGAACCCGACGTCGCTGTCCCTCGCTGGCCGGATTGTACCTGACGCGGACCGAAACGCGAACGTGCCTGGGAACGACGTACCAGGACCCGCCACGCAGAACGCGGTATTGGCCGCTGTCCGGGCCTCGCGGGTCGCGCTCCGGGCTGGCGGGGTAATAGTTCTCTCCATACCAGTCGTTCACCCATTCCCAAACGTTCCCCAGCGTGTCGTAAAGATTCCAAGCGTTGGGGCGCTTCTGGGCCACTTCATGCGTCTTTTGGCCGCTGTTGTTGGAATACCAGGCAACCTCATCGATGGGGCCGTATCGCGCCTCCGTGCTCCCGGCGCGCGCGGCGTATTCCCACTCCGCCTCCGTGGGCAGCCGGCCTCCTGCCCAGCCGCAGAACGCCGTCGCGTCATCCCAGCTTACGTTCACGATGGGCATGTCCTGGTTGTTCCAGCCCGCGTTGAAATCCGGGGCTGCGCGGCATCTGCGCCCCTGTGCTCCCGGCAAACCTCCTGTACGCCGCCACCGTCACTTCCGTCTGGCCCATCCAGAAACCCTTCGTGATCGTCACTTGGTGCGGCGGTTTCTCGTCATCGTCACATTCGCTGTCCCCCGGCGAGCAGCCCATCATGAACGTTCCCGGCGGAATCCAGACGTACTTGAGCCCGTCTTTCGGGTTCTCTTTCACTGTTCCGGCAACGGGCGCGGAGACGCCCAGCCTGGGCGTCTCTACTGGCGGCTTGGGCTTTGGCGTTTCGATTTCCGCCAGTGTTGCCTCAACCGCGCTCTCCTGTCCTGCCGCTACCCTGACGGTTTCTCGGTATTCCTTTTTTCCACTCGCACTAACTCGCAGTTCGTGCGAGCCGGCGGCCACTTCGGGGATAGCTAATCGTCCCCTCGCGTCCGCCGTGCCGCGGCTGGAACCATCCAGGGAAACCTCCGCCCCGGGGAAGCCTGGACCACCACAGACCCAGCGAGGTCCGCCAGCAGCGCAGTGATTTGGGTCACTTGCCCTGCAATCACCGTAAGCTTCTGCTCATAATTCCGTTTTCCCGCAAGCGAAACCCGCAGGGCATGATCTCCCGGCTTGGCATTGTCAATCACCAGGCGACCTTCCGGGCTCGACTGCCCTTTGAAGACGTCGTCCAGATAGACTTGCGCATTCGGCGCAGTTTGGATGACGATTTGCGCCGGCTTGGGCGCGGGGGACTTAGGCGCGATCTCTCGCAGCGTCGCCAGGAGCTCCGGGGTCGCTCCCGCCCGGCGCAACTCGCTTTCCACCTGAGACGTGATCTGAAAGTCGATGCCCCGCTGCCGCGCCAACACCGCCACGCGCTGGGGCGCCACTTCGCCCTTCAACAAGCCCAGGATGGCGTCTTTGGTATAAGGTTTCCGCGCCTGGGCATGGACATTGACGGCGCAAAAGCCAAGAACCAGGGCGACAAGGACGGCGATCTGTCTTCGGAATGTTCGCTGCGGCAACATGATGATGTTCCCTCCTATAATCCTGGTTTCTCACCACGGCCAGACGAACTGACCTTTCGGAGTGCGGCGACTCGTCGCCGCTTTCCGTCGCCACGACTCGTCGCGGCGAATGACCAACCGCTGACCAGTCATCGGCAGAAAAAGCGGGAGCGAGCTCCCGCACTCCGAAACTTAGCTCCCGGCACCCGCACCAGTTGTTCGAGGGGCGCGGGACACAGGAATAATCATAAAGTCGCTGTAAGGGCGGGGCCGCAGCCCCGCCTTGCCAAAACATGCTGAGAAATGCGGGCTAATGATTAAACTCCTCCTCCGCCGCTTTGGCGGTTTGCGCGCGCTGGAGTGCCTGGAGAAGCTGAGGGTTTGACGGGGCCAGTTTCAGCCCTCCCTGATAAGCGTTGATCGCTTTATCGTACTCACCCTTGCCATAATAATTGTCGCCTTGCCTCTTCGCGGCTTCGACCTGCTTGCGGCGATCCGCCGCATCCGTTTCGCTCGCGGTAGGACTCTGTGACGTTGGGGCAGGAGTTTCGACGACGGGGACTTGCTGCCCGGCTCCCGTCTGTGGCGTTGCAACCCCGCCCTGCGGTTTCACCACCGGCTGATTGGCCGACTGTGAGAAATACCAGACCCCGGCAACACTCAAAATCAGCGCAATGACCGGAATGGCAGCGAACTTCATCTTGCCCGATGACGCCGGCACCGTCCGGAACTGCGGAGGTTCGGGCACTGCGGACGGGCGGGTTGCTGCTATGGGCTTGCCCCCTTGCGACTGCGGACGCGGAGCTTCCACAATTCTCTCAAGCGGAGTAGGAGGCGGAGTTTGAACGGCAATATCGGCCGGGGCCGGCGTGCTCGCGGATCGCGGCATGGGCGCAGCAGGTTCCCGAACTGCCGGCGGCTTCGCTAAGGGCAGCACAATCGGAGTTTGACGAATTGGCGCCGGTGCTTCGGCTCGAGGCGAACGCTGCGCGGCACTCACCAATTCGCGCGCGAAGTCGAGCGCGGAGGCATAACGCTGGTCGCGGTCTTTCACCAGCGCCTTCATGACGGCGCTCTCAACCGCAGGAGGCACGCCTAAGCCCGGGGCGACGGCGCGAAAAGGCGGCGGCTCCTCCATCATGTGCTTGCGCACGTATCCGAGCGGCGTGTCGGAATGGAAGGGCACGCGCCCGGTGAGCATCTCGTACACCACCACGCCCAGCGAGTAAACATCCGAGCGCGCGTCGAGTTCATCGCTCCTCATGCCGGAAGCCTGCTCGTAGGACATGTACGCGGGCGTGCCCAGCACCATGCCGGTCTGCGTGTGGGTGGCGGATTCGCGCAGCTTGGCAATGCCGAAATCCACGAGCTTGACCACGACGGGTCGTAGGGGCGGGTCTTGTGCCCGCCCGGTGTCGGCAATGCCGACAGCGAGGGCAGGCACGAGGCCTGCCCCTACGTCGTCCGGATACGTCAGAAAGATGTTATCGGGTTTGAGGTCACGATGGATGATGCCCAGCCTGTGCGCGGCGCTCAAACCCCGCGCCACTTGCTGAAGTATCTCCGCGACCTCGGGCACGGGAAGCGCGCCCCGCCGCTCGAGGACCTCGCGCAGAGATTCCCCTTCCAGAAATTCCATGGCGATGTAGGGCGTGCCGTCATCGGCCTGGGCCGATTCGTAAATGGTGACGACGTTGGCGTGATGGATGAGCCCGGTGGAACCCGCCTCGTTCTGGAAGCGCAGAAGGAACTGGGGATCATCGAGAAGTTTGCGGTTCAAAACCTTGAGCGCCACGGGGCGATTTCCCACCCCAATCTGCTGGGCGAGGAAAACCGTGCCCATGCCGCCTTGACCCAGGCGGCGGACAACTCGATAAGGAAAAGCCGGGACCTACAAAACAGGCGCGCTACCATTTCCGGCAGTGACATTTGGTAGGCTCTCATACTTGTTGATTTAACTGTTAATTTAACTTGACATTTATAGCGTAGGTTGTTACGCTAAAGAGGCGTTACGGTGGGGTAACGGGAGAGGAATTGTCGATTGGCGATTGGGGATGGAGGAACCAGGAAGAAGGAGATGGGAAAACTAAGGGCAGTAGGCAGCGGAGGCGCCTTACAAGCCCCGGTACGTACCTTCGGAGGACATCAAATTGCGGGTCATGCAAAAGATACTCGGGTTAAGGTGCGGAATTGGGCGCCAATCCTAAGAAATTCAAGGGACAAAAGAGTGCTCTGGATGAGTTACTGAAAACAAAGGGGGGGAACAAAAAAGATGTAAAAAATGAAGATTGCTCCGCAGAGTTATTGAAAGCAAAGGGGCAAAAAAAGTGCTCCTGGATAGTTTGTTGATAACAAACGAGTTAAAGAGTTTTCGGTATTAGTTCTTGAAAGGAAAGGAGATAGTGGAAAAATCGGCCCATTGGTTCGTCGGCTCACCTGTTCATCGGATCCAGCACCTGTCACAGGCGATGGCTCGATGAACCGATGAGCCGATGGCCCGATTCCTCCGCCAAGCTTGTTTGCTTGCACTTGCGCCCGGTGTTATAATCGGCCTCAATGTAAGGCCCGCGATTGGACTGAGCCCTTGGGGGAGTGAAAGCGCCAGGCAAGGCTCCTGAGAAGGGCACAGCCGAGGAGCGCTGCAAGTGGCGCGCGGGGCTTGGGTGAATGGGAGGGGATCGAGTTCGAGTGGGCGCCGCGGGTGCGGTGCCGGGACCTCCATGCGTAATTATCTCCATTCATGCCGGGTCGTCCTGCTAGGCGGGCTTCTGTTTTATACCTTCCTTCCTATTGCCGCCAAAGCCGACCAGATTGTGGTGTTGGTGGACGAGAACGGACACAAGATTTACGTGAACACCGGCGAAACGCCCAACGCGCGCGGATTGGATGGCGCACAGCTTTCGCTCCAGCGCGTCCGCCGTCTCCGGGCGCGCCCCTGCGAACATCGATCAACTGGTGGAGCAAACCGCGAGCCGGTATCAAGTGGATCCCGAATTGATCCACGCCATCATTCGCGTGGAGTCGGGCTACGATCCCAAAGCCGTTTCGAACAAAGGCGCCATGGGCCTGATGCAATTGATTCCGGCGACGGCGCAGCGATTCGGCGTGGCGAACCCGTTCGACCCCAAGCAGAACCTCGAGGGCGGCGTCAATTATCTGAAGTACCTGTTGGATCTGTTCGGAGGCGACCTGACGCTTTCACTGGCAGCTTACAACGCCGGTGAGCACACGGTGCAGCGTTCGGGAGGCATCCCGGCAATCCCCGAAACGCAAAACTACGTGCGCAAAGTCACCAACATTTATCAGCCAGGGGACGCCCCGGCGCCGGCAAAGACCACTCCCAAGGAGCCGCCCAAGGCTCCCATCATCCGATACGTTGATGAGTACGGGGTGGTGCATTACACGAATGTGGAATAGCCAAAGGCGCGTCAGTCGGACAAGAAGGTCGTCAAGTGAAGGGCGGAGCTTCTCGAGCTGCAGCAAGAACGCTCCACAGCATGAGGTTTAAGTTGCGGGTTATGGTTTCACCAAAGCGATGGGAGGGGGCGCTGATCCTGGCCGGTCTGACGCTGTTCGCGGCCGCTGCCTCCGCCACCGTATCGCCGGCCCGCCGCGAGCGCGCCGTTGCGGCCTATGATAAAGCCCAGCAAATGCGCGCCACGCTGGAAGCCCAACCGGAAGGCAAACGCAGCAAGGAAGAATACAAGAAAGTCATCGACGCCTATTACGAGGTCTATCGCCTGAACCCCGCCTACAGCAAGGCGCCGGTGGCGCTCGCGGCCATTGCGGAACTCTATCAGGAGATGGGGCGCGAGTTTTCCTCGGACTCTTACTTCTTGGAATCCATCAAGTCCTACCGCTTCCTCATGAAGCAGTATCCGCAAAACCGCATTTCGCGCGAGGCGCATGTTCACCATCGGGGAGGTTTATCGCCAGGACCTGGAAGATCCCGGACGAAGCCCGCAAGGCTTTCCAGGATTTCATTGCGATGTATCCCAAATCCGATAAGGCGGCCGAGGCCAAGGAAATACTGGAGCAGCTTGACCGGCAAGCCGCGGAAAGAGCCAAGGCCCGCTCGGCTCCCCCGCCCGTGAGGTGAAAAGGTCCCGGAAGAACAGCCAGCGGAACCACGGCAGGTGGAAAAAGTCCCGGAAGAACGGTCTTCGGGGCTGCGGCAAGTGACGGCGGTGCGCCGCTGGGTGGGGCAGAATTACTTGCGCATCGTGATCGAAGTGGACGGCGAAGCGAAATTCGAATCGGTGCGACTTTCGAACCCCGACCGCATTGTCGTGGACCTTCAGACCGCGCGCCTCAGCCCGGACCTGGGAGGCAAGACGTTTCCGGTGGAAGATGGCTTCCTGCGGCAGATTCGGGTGGCGCAGTTCTCCCCCGAGGTGGCGCGCGTGGTGTTGGACGTGGAGAAGATTGAGGCCTACTCGATTTTCTCTCTCCCCAATCCGTTCCGCCTGGTGATCGACGTCCAGGGCGCGGCGCCGACCCAGATTGCCAGGACCGTCAATCCTGCGCCACCGGCAGCCCCCGAGAGTCAAAAGCCGGAAAAAGCTCGTCCTCCTGCGGCCCCTAACCCCGCACCCACAGCGCCGGTTGAGGCTGCCGCTAAAGTCCAGCCCGCGGCCCCCACCCCCGTCAAAACCGAACCCGAGATCTCAACTCCGCCGGAGGATAAGGATAAGGAAGAAGCTTCGGCCTCCGCGAGCCCACCCCCGGCAAGTGAGCGCGGCAAGAAATCAGGGGAAAAGACCGACGCCACTCGGGCGGAAGTTTCCCCCGCCATCCAACCTGCGGCCCCCACGGAGTCCGGCTCGCGCACTTTGACGCGCGCGCTGGGACTGAAAATCGGCCGGATCGTCATTGATCCCGGGCACGGCGGCCACGACACGGGAACCATCGGACCCACCGGATTGGAAGAGAAAGAGGTGGTGCTGGATGTGGGGCTGAAGCTGAAGAAGCTTCTGGAACAGAACACCGGTTGCGAGGTCGTCATGACGCGCAGCGATGACACGTTCATCCCCTTGGAAGAACGCACCGCCATCGCCAATGAAAAGAGCGCGGATCTGTTCATCTCCATTCATGCCAACGCCAGCCGCGACGATGAGCGCGCGCGGCATTGAGACCTACTACCTCAATTTCACCTCGAATCCCGATGCGCTTGGAAGTGGCGGCGCGCGAAAACGCCACTTCGCAGGAAGCGGTGCACCAACTCCAGGACTTGATCAAGAAGATCGCCATGACGGAAAAGATCGAGGAATCGCAGGATTTTGCCCGGCAGGTCCAACGCGAAGTCTATACCCGCGTGACCAAAGTCAGCGGCGCGCAGCGCGATCGCGGCATCAAGAAGGCTCCCTTTGTGGTTCTGATCGGCGCCAATATGCCTTCCGTCCTGGCGGAAATCTCCTTCCTCACCAACCCCCGCGATGAGCGCCTCCTGAAACGGTCCGACTACCGCGAGAAAATCGCCTATGCGCTCTACGAGGGGATTTTGGATTACGTGAAAAACCTCGGCGAAGTGAGGACCGTGCAGCGGGTCGCATCGGATCAAACTTCCGCTGCCGCCCGGCCGGATTTCTGATATTCTGAATCCTGATGGCACGGACATTCGCAAAGCACGCCTGGCTGGTGGCCGTGCTGACGGCCCTACCCTTCCTCTGCTCTGCCCAGGAAAAACCCTCCGTCATACCCCTGGTGCCCGCAGCCGATTGGCGCCAAGTGGACTCCCACCCCTTGCCCCTCGCGGCGGTCAGCAAATACGGCGGCGACCCGGCAGTGGAACAGGAATATGGGGTGAAGGCGCTGGAGTTGCGCACCTACCAATTGGGCAAAACGCAGACGCAGGTGGTGGTGGAACCCGCGCCGGATGCCACCTCCGCTTACGGGCTGCTGACTTTCTACCAGACCCCGGCGATGACGCCGGAAAAAGGCATCCAATTAGCGGTCGGCGATGCCAACCAAACGTTGATGGCGCGCGGGAACAACTTCATCCGCTTCCTGCACGGCAAGGACTCGCCTCCCTCCGAAAGCGACTACCAAGCGCTGCTGATCTTCGTGGGAGGAAGCAAACCGTCGGCAAGCGCGCTCCGGGATTTGCCCCACCCGATGCCGCCGAAGGGATTGGTGCCCGGGAGCGAGAAATATCTCTTGGGACTGGAGGCGGCCAAACGTGTGCTGCCTTCCTTCCGCACGGACCTGATCGGATTTGAGCAGGGCGCGGAAGTACAATTGGGCCAGTACCAAACCGGCAAAAGCACATCCACCTTGGTGTCGATCAGCTATCCCACGCCGCAAATCGCGCGCGTCCGCTTCGGAGCGCTGACCAATTTCCTGGGATTGAATCAGGACCACGGAGAGGATTCCGTTTATGGAAGACGTCAAGGCTCGTATGTGTTCCTGGTTCTGAACGCGGGGAATGCGGGAACGGCCTCCGCGCTGATGGATCAGTTCCAAGTGACCGAGAGTGTAAGTTGGGACCAAAAGTATACATCCCGAAAGAACTTTCACCCTGCAAGTTGGTGCACATGATCCTTGCCATCCTCCTTCTCACCGCCATCCTCATCGGAGCATGCGTCGTTGCGGGAGTGCTTTTCTTCCTCTCGCGGCGAATTGCGGCAAAGTTCTTCCCGGACTCGCAATGGGGTCGCACCGATGAAGACCAGCTTATCCGGCTGAATTTGAAAACATAGTAAAGTCATTTATAATCAGTATAGTTACTGGTATGGATGGGTGCCCAGGGCGCGATTTATCGGGCTTTTCTGATGAATTGCTTTTTGAGGCCCGGCCTATCCCCTAAAGCACAGAAAATAAATGGGTTAACTTAGCTAAAAAAATCCTGAAAATTCCCTTGACATGGCCTGAGGGTTTTTCTAGACTCGCTAGGAGCTTAGATGGCGGGGCGCGTCCGTCATTCTATTCTCCTCTGAAAATGCTCACCCGCTGGAATGGCGGAAACGCTGGACCTGCTGGGTGAGCATTTTTGTATCGTTCAGCCGACGTAGCTCAGTTGGTAGAGCATCGGTTTCGTAAACCGAGGGTCACCAGTTCAAGTCTGGTCGTCGGCTCCAGCTTTTCTAAGGGTTAGCCAGAAACATCGAATTCGCCAAGTACAACTTCGTACAAGTTCACGATCTTTCCCCGTTCAAGAGTACCCTGGCCACTTGATGGACAGCTTCGCGCTTCGCGGGGCTTGCCGCCTGTGTGTACATGTTCATGGTAGTGGAAATGTCCGCGTGCCGCAGCAGTTCTTTCTGGACAGCCATGTTGGTACCCGCGTTGTGCAGAATCGAAGAGAAGGTGTGCCGGAAGGTGTGCCATCCAACCTTGCCAACGCCGGCTCGCACCGCCGCGGGCTTGATGTGGTCGGTGAGCATGACCCCCTGCCAGCGCGGTTTGCCGCTGTCCCCGGCAAAGACGTAATCGGCGGGCGTAACGTACACGGCCTGCCGCCTGAAAAGCAAAAGTGCTTCGCCTAGTTCCGGGTCAATGGGCAACGGTTTCGATGATGCCTCCGTCTTAGTGTCGTACACTTTCCCACCGACCACGCTCCGCTGAACCGACACGGCAAGGTTTTCCCAATCAATATCACCCCACCGGAGACCCAGAATCTCACTGACTCGCAGTCCCAGACATCCGGCCACAAGCACCATAGTCCGGTACGGCTCCGCGAGTTCCGGCAATAGCTTCTTGAATTCCTCCGCCGTCAGGACGCGGGGAAGCTTGGTACGCTTACTCGATTGCCGAACCAAATCAACCGGGTTTCTGTCGATCATCTCCCACCGGATGGCACAGTTAAAAAGCCTGTGCATCATGTTCCGAATATGAGCCCTCGTGACTCGCGAGCGGGGAATGGATTTCAGCCAGCCTTCGATAGCCATCGTCTTGACCGATTCAAGCGTTCTGGTTCCCCAGGCCGGACAAATCCAGTTCTTGAGAATGCCGCGATAGGTTTCTGCGGTGTCATGCCGCACACTGCCTGACATCTCTTCGGCTGTATAGCGGTCAACAAGCGCTTGTACCGTAACGGCGTGAAATTGCTTCTGCGGACTTTGCGCGTTGATTTTGGAGCGGAGGTATTCAACTGCCCTTTCCGCGTCCGCCTTCGTCGGGAGTTTTTCAACCGTTCCAACCAACACTGACTTGAGCCTTCCGTCTTCCGAGTAGCGGAATTGCCAAACGATCCGGCCCTTTCTTCCGCTTCCTTATCGTCAAATTTCCGTACTGGTATCGTGCCTGCATAGTTCCTCCAATCAGAATGAAGTTGCCGTGCGGCACGGTTGGCTGCTTGATTGTAGCCTTGAGTTAATCCAAGCGTCCAGCGTTGTTGCACGATACCGCCAGAACTTACCAACCTTTAGCGCTGGCACTTCGCCGCGCTTCGCCATCCGTTCAAGCACTTTCGGATGAATCTTCAGAACCTGTGATGCTTCCTTGCTGGTAAGAAGTGTCTCAATTCCATCTGACATACAGCTCAGAACCTCTCAGGGCAGCTATAATTCAATGTCCGTGCCCCATAAAATGGTTTGATGCTCCACAACCGAATCCACGCCAATCCCGATCGTTCTCGACCTCAGTCCCTTGAAGTCGTCCACCCGCGCTCACAGAACTCCGATCATTACGTCGCTGCAGTGAACAGATTCCTGTTCTTCCTTTGTGCCTGTGCCCTTGCCATCCAATAAACTTGATATGCCGAACTATTTTTTCTGTCAAACGGCTGCGACGGGACTGTCCGGGCGACCGGGGCGGCAAAACTTAACCAACGTGCGAAGAGAGGCTAATGCCTCTGATGTCTTACACTTAGCGTGATCTTGAGTCAAAAGCCCCGGGGGATTTGTCTTAGACGGCGGTGCCGAATCGAAAAAGCGTGTTTCTGAATGGCAATCCTGGAACCTGCAAATACGGCAGGACGGAAACTGTGATCGATGCAACAAACACGTGGAGCAGAACCTACGAGCTCCGTGGGGGGGCACCTAAGCTTGCCAACCACCACTGCATGGAAGGACGGCGGCTTGAGAATTCTTTGGACCAGGTCGAAGAATGATTGGACCAGCGAAAATTGTTTGGCAGGAATCTTGCTGCGGAGTCAACCCACGGAGGGTCAGATCTCTCGCGCAACAGCCGTCTCACACCGCATTTTCGCACCTACGCATTTCAAACGTACGCGGGAGACGCGATGCGACCCCGCAATAGTCCGGCCGCCCGGAGCCTTACGGGAAGGGTTCAAGCTTTTGATTGGAGTTAGTCGGGGCCGTTGACGATCCAGCCGGCGCTGTGCCAGCCGAATGCCGCTAATCTCCGCTGGACCCGGGCGTAGGTCCCCTGTCACTGTCGCCCACCGCGCTCAGGATTTCGATCGCCTTGTTCATCTGCTGATCAACGCCGGCATTCAATTGGCACGGGTCAACCTCTACCAAGACATCCGGTGAGACTCCTTTGCCTTCGAGGCAATCGCCTTTTGACGTGTACCAGCCAAAAACTGGCAACCGCACCCAGTACCCACTGCCCACCCTGAAATTCGCCGCCCCGAGAACGTTTCCGGCTGTCTTTGTGCCGACGATAGTTGCCAGCCCATTTTCGGCAGCAAAGCCAGCCACCATTTCTGCGGCGCTATTTGTCCATTCATTGACGAGTAGGACGATGCGGTTATGAAACGGCTGCGGGCCCAAACCCTGAGTGAGGAGAACAATCGGACTTGTCACGGAACAAGAACCGCGCCAGGGTCCACCACAGTTCAATCCTGCTACGCGGCATCGGAACGGGTGGGAGGTCCCCTCTTTTGTACCCTATGCGAAGACGACGTGGGGTCAGGCTATGTCCGATCGGTATTTGCCCAGAGCACATATAGCTCGCAAGCCTTGCCAATCCTAACCCGCCACCGATATTTCCTCGGAGATCGACAATGAGACGGCTCATGCCGTGCTGTTTGAGGTCTGCGATCGGCCGCATCTAAATCCTTCGCAAACCGCAACCCCATTGGGCCCGGAAAATACACTACTTTCAGGAGACCAATGTCGGGGGCAACAATTGCGTGCGACAGACCCTTGGGCTCAACAATTGGCGGGCGCGCTTTTGTCCCCTTTCGTTTCGGCACTTCCACTTCGACCTGCCGAGCGTTTTCGCCATGGGCGTCAGCAATCCTCAATGTGTATGTCTGCCCCACATTGAACGGCGGCATCGACGGCGGCAGGCACTCAGTCCCGTCCACGGCGAGCAGCATATCGCCGGGCTTAATTCCCGCAACGTGGGCGGGACCGCCTTCAAACACGTCCAAGAAAAACCAGTGCTCGGATCCTGCCACGGAGAAGCCGCGAAGCGTTGCATTGATCGAATGTTGGGGAAGAACCAGCTTTCCGTGTTCGTGATAGAAAGCGGTATGGCTGCTGCCGAGTTCTGATAGGAGCTGCCTGACACCACTCTCGAATGTGGAGGTTTCCGCTGCCAGCAGCTCAGGGGTTCGTTGGTCGACCAAGGCTGTCCACGCGTCATAGCTCACACCGCCGACATTGATGTGATGGTTCAGCACCATCTTCTTAATGGAAGCTAGGATTCTGGCGCGAGCTTGTGGACTGAGCGAGATTGTTATGTTGTTATTCATCGTCATGGGAGGATGTGGCGCGATCATCTGCGCCGTCGAATATGAAGCCGGCCCAATAGTACGGAGCGACAGTTGGGCCGAATTCCTGCACGGTATCCCGTTTTGCGTGTGTGAGCGCCTCAGCCGTGGGCTCATGTGCAGCCAAGTGTTCGTAGAAGTGTGTCATGACCACCAACGAATATTCGTCGTTAATGGACCACAGAGTGGAAACGACTGCCTTCGCACCAGCGAGGAGAAACGCCCTGGAGAGTGCCGCAACACCCTCTTCGCCTTCGAGGAGTCCGATCGCCGTATCGCAAGCCGACAGGACGACTAAATCAGCGTTGAGGCGGAGCTGAACGATTTCCGACGCATGCAAGAAGCCGTCTTCGCCCGCCGCGGGATCGCTCAGAAGAACCAACGCTGAGTTATTTGGATCTTCATTGCTTGCGAACCCATGAACGGCCAAATGGATAATGCGATATTGTGCGAGCCCGGCACGCTTGAAGGCCGATTCGGTAGCCTTCGATCCCAGCAATAAAGTATCGGTCGGGTCATGAATCGCTGCCTCCGCAGCAAGCACCTCGTCTTTAGAGGCAGGCAAGTTCGACAGCTCATTGGCATCGTAACCGCGCGTGAGCGAGGCCTGTTTCAACTCGGTGGGGTCGTAAGGAATCCCGCCCACTCCCAAGAACTCATGTGCGAAGGTGTGCGACTGGCGCCGAGTCTGCGTAAGCAGATAGAAAGCGGTTGCTGACGGCTCATAAATGACAGTGTGCGTTTCGACAAGGTAGTGCCCTGAGTCATTGACGAATCCTTCAAAGGGAACGAGATGCAGCGGTCCGTCGGGAATGATTACGAGAGTTTCTCTTTGCGCAACCTCGGCAACTGGTCGAAGCAGAACATCATAAAGTTGACTACCCTCGTCACGAGCCGGTTGTTTCGCTTTGACAGCCTTCAGATAGATTGCAATGAGCCTATTGATGCGCTCTCTGCTAGGTAGGGGAACGATACGGGAACCGTCGTGGGAAATCACCAAGCAATACGACTGCGGGTCCGCCACAACGTACACCAGGATTGACGTCGATGGGCTGAGGCTCCGTTCGATACGCCCCACCCCGATTG
The DNA here is from genome assembly GCA_963810005.1 of uncultured Acidobacteriota bacterium. Taxonomy (GTDB): domain Bacteria; phylum Acidobacteriota; class Terriglobia; order UBA7540; family UBA7540; genus Bog-366. The sequence goes on along the minus strand of CAWELY010000011.1, from coordinate 25,027 downwards.
TCTCGTGGGCCCGAGCCTTCAGGATGTTGACATCCGGGGTAACCCACCGAGATTGCTCTGCCATGAAGATTTGATCGCGAATGTTGCGCACTTCGGCGGTCGACCGCGCGGCCATTAGTTTGAGCTGGAGCTGGGAAATCGTGCGCTCCTCCCTCCTTGCCTCTTGCGGTGTGACGGCACCGGCCAGCAGCAGGTCGGTCGTAATGCGGCCGCGAACTTGTTCGATGATCGAAAAAGCTTTCGCCGGGTCATTAAAGTGCTGCGCGATCAAACAAAAATGTTGGGAGTACAATTCGCTGGAGGCATTGATCAGGGCGGTTTTATCCAAAACACCGGTAAGATTACCTATGGTGGAATCGACAAAAGCAGCAGCGCGATCATAGGTACGGTCGGCTTCGGAATATGCTCCCTGCTTGGTCTCAATTTCGGCAAGAGTTTGTAGACATTCCGGAACAGAGGAGATATCACCACTCGTCTGAATCGATGCGGCCGCGAGGGCAGCGAAATGTTCCGCCTTCGGCAGATCCCCCTGTTGGCGGTATATATCGGCCAGCAGAGACTGCGCTGTACCCATATGCCGCACTAAGCCGGCCTTTTGGGACAAGGGAAGGGACTGTTCAAGGACGGATAACGCCGTTGTGTATTGGCCCTGAGCTAAAGCAAGGTGCGAGATTTGGATCAACACTTGGGACTCGTGTGCCGGCCGATGCAGGTCTCGGGCGTGCTTTAAGATGTCTGCGGCGAGAGCTTGCGCGGCCCCGAACTGCTTAAGGCCGATCAGTGCGTCCAAGCGCTGCTCGTAGGTCAGAAATGGATAACCAGAATCTGGCGTGGCGAGGGCGATCTGTAAAGCCTTGTCTAGATAGGGGAGAGCCTGCTCGTACGTCTTTGTGAATACCAAACCCATCCCGAGTTCTGTCAGGTAGCGGATTTGGGCGCCGGCGTCACCGGCTGCGGTTGCAGCAGCTAAAGCGGTCCCAACATTCTTGCGAGCTGTCGCCAGATCGCCATCATAGAAGGCCACCAAACCTAGCTGAGCCAAGGCGCGGTACTGCCATTTCGTATCGTCCAGCTCACGTGCCAGTGCCTGTACTTGTTGCCAGTCATCCCGCATCTCACCAGAATTAAGCTCTGCGTCGATATCGCCTTTGACAATGAAGCAAAACAGCCGGAGCTGCCTATCGTTGAGAAGGAGGGGGCTCGTGTTCAATTCTTCGCCGAGCTGGGCCGAGATCACCGGCAACCTACCTTGTTCCACCGTCGACCTGATCCTTCCCAGTTGGGCATACAAAGCGTTCCGTTGATCGCCCGCTGCAACGAACATTTTCTCGGCTTGGCTAAACTCTGGCCCGGCATCCGCCCAGTTGTATAGATCAGCTAGATAGAGGGCGTGGTGGAGCAACTCGGAAGCAGAGTGCCGATTCTGCTGTGCATTTAGTGGCAAGAGCCCTGTTCCGAACACACAGGTAAGGGCCACCAGGCGGATAATGTTCTCAAGAGTTTTCGCGGTAGGTTTTGCAAAGGATCGAGTTTTTGCTCTCACACGTTTCTCTCCGATTTTCAAGAGTGAACAGCGCAACTGATTGTGCTCGACCCACAAAGGTCTGAGTGTGGATAGTCATACCCACTTGTCGTCTGTCACGCGGTCCGCCCTATGCCAGCAGACCATTCGAGCAAGTAGGGGATCTGAGTTCATAATAACTACTTCAGAACCACACGATAATATCTCCAACTCCGGCCTGTCCGACGAATACAGGCCAAATACGGCCCGGGACGTAAGGATTCAAGATTTACCTTTACGTTGAACGCAGCGATGCCGTCGCGCAGCCCCGCAACATCCTCTGCCCTCACGAGTGGCTTTTCGGGTTCTTGTGCGAATTCGAATTCATATTTGCCTGCCTCGCTGCCGATGGGGAGATAAATGGAAAGTGACAAGCGCCTCCGAGGAAGCTCTATAGGAGTTTCATCAGGGATTGACTCTTCACCACGAAGCACGACCCTATTTCTAAGGTCGAGAAGATACGGCTGATAGGAGCCGGACTCTTCCCGGCGAGCGATTTCACCTCTTCCTCCAACCGAATGTTGCCGCCATCCCCCAATCCAAAGCCAAATTCCAATAGTTAACCCTACCGTAATGCAAGCTGCGATGGCGGCGAACCGAATCCATCGCCGGCTTAGAACCTGCCGCCGGAGTACAGCATATTCCTTATAGCAGGGAGAGCAGAATCCCAGATGATCGATCCAGTCCATCACTTGGTCAGGGCTGATCTCACGGAAGGCGATTGCCTTCAAAGTCGATTTGTCAGGGCAGCCGGTCCGCTCCGGGTTCGGAAACCCGCCTTGCTGCAGGACGCGTTGCGCAGCCTTGAGAAATTTCGCTTCTTCCCTGCGCATAAGCGCTCGATCACTCATGCGTCTCACCGCCTTTACCGGAAGTATTCCTTGAGTCCTTGGGTTTCATAACGCGGTTGCGGGCCCTTTGGAGTCCTTTATTAAAGCGAACCTCTGCATTGTTGGTGGTGGTTTTCAGAATACCGGCGACATCCCTCCAAGAGTAACCGGTGTGTCTCAGGGAGAAGATTTCCCTCGGCCGTTCGTCCAAGAAAGTCATCACCTCTTTGACGAGCAGCTCCTGCTCAATGGATGGGGGTGCGGCTTTAGTCCGAAAGGCACTAAGGGAATCCAGATCTTGGATGGAGCCGACGGTTTCAATTTTGGGCTCCTTGGCCAATTGCCGGTTCAGCCGGCGAATGAAGGCCGAATAGAGATAATTGTCGAGGTTTCGAATGGGACGCATGAGCCGTCCGTTGGTCTTCCGGGCGCGGGAGAGTGCGAGGAGGGTTGCTTCGAGAAGGTTGGCAGTTCGCGCCGAATCCTGCTGGTGGCGCTGGGCGTATGCGTCGATGCGCGCCCAGTTTCGCTCGGCGGCGTCTACGAGGTCCTGCTCGATCGCATTGCCAGACTTATCCCGTGGCCAAACCCGAACTTGCGGATTGGATTCGAAATCCCTGGAAGCCATTTCAAAACCCCATGCAACTTGCTGAATTGCTTAACCGTATCCGAGTGACCTGGAACGACGGGCGGGGGCAGGGAGCTAAGTCCTTTATTTCCAATAAGACCTTGCTGCCTAGTACGCCCAAACCGCGTGCGATCACGTCAACGGCCTTTGTTTCAAGGGGCTCTAGAGGGTTTTGAAATGGCTTCTGGGCACAATCGCCATCCAGTCGCGCGCTCATCCCATTACCGCGGGTCCGGCTATCCGCGCCAAAACCCGAGATGATTTGCCCTCTATTACTAAGAGCCCGAAAAACCGCAAAAACTTACCCACCCTCGCAACTTTATTTTTGGCCCGGGTCTGAAGCCCTGCCTCTTGCGGCGGAAATAGCCCGATTGAAATTACCCATTAAGTATCTGCGCCTTTTTAGCCTCTTACAATATGGGGGCGTATTTGTCCAAAAGCCGTGAGGACCGGGGCATCGCTGTAAGAATTGGCCTGATTCCAATACCTTCGGTCCTACACATCTCTGAAGGAGTGACCTGAACTCGCACCCTTCGGCTCCGCTTCCGGCTCATTGGGAATACGCAAATGATGTTTGGTGGACGGGTTGCGTCCGCATAGATGTCCGGAAAGGAGGTTGATGGGTAACGTGTCTCAGCTTTGCATCCAAGGCCTTTCGAGGAAGCAAAATCGGGCAATCGACGCAATACTCAAATCTGGCGCTGCCGGCGGCCCTTCTCGACTGTACAAATCCATACAACAGATCCGGGAACAGGATCCGAGCCTGAGCCTGAGAAGACTCCTGAAGCGAACCGCAGAGTTGCAGCTAAGCAGCTGGCAGAACCCCTGGATGGACGGGGAAAAAAACTATGTTCTCGAGCACGCGCGCGAGTTTCCGGTAGCCGACCTCGCACGACGGTTGCAGCGAACCCAGAGCGCCGTGTACCAGTTGCTATGGAAATACCGCGAAAGCGCGAAGTTTCAGGACGGGTACACGCAGAAAGAGCTCGCGGAAGCGCTTCATGTGTCACCGCGCAAAGTGCGTGGCTGGGTACGCCTGGGTTGGCTCACGCTGTATCAAGACCGAATAAAGGACCGTTCACTTGTGCGCTTTTTGGAAGGCCACAGCGACGAGATCGACGCCAAGCGCTTAGAAAGCGACGTGAGGCTTTGGTTGCTCGATCTCGGGTTTCATGAGGATGCTATCCATTCGGTCCGGTGGTTTAGGGACCGGAAGCAAACCATGAGGGTGCACATCTGCGACCGGTGCGGCCGAAAAGTTCACGGTAACGCCTTCTATCGCCACTTGAAGGCTTGTACCAAGGGCGGGACGTGTCTCACCAAAGATACTGACAACCGGCGAATGCTTTAACCCTGTAAGGGAACAGAAGAGTCGCCCTCAGGGTCACAGCCATTCGGGACGTAACTCTCCGCTTTGCAGCGCCATTCCTCAAACCGAGGGTACAACGCCGGCTGATCCTTGGGCCATTGACTAGCCCAGTATAGCAACCAGTAATCGATGACTTTTATTCGCCGCGGGTGGAGTTCGGCGGTGTAAACAACCGCATCCAGCCAGCCTTGTGCCTCCGCTTCTTGAAAATGTAAATGCCGCAAACGTGCCCAAAACTGATCCCAATTCCAGTCGTCGCACATTTCGAGAGAGGGAAAGCGGCTCTGGAACTCTTTAAGCACGCGGCCAGAGAGCGGCAGACCGTGGTCCACAATCGGGCGGAGCCAGTAAGCGAAGGTTTCGAGGTCAACATAAGTTCCGATTGCACGTTCCAATCGCTCTTTGCCGCAGCGAGCCGCCTCTTTGATCAATGCCTTTCTCTCCTTGCGAAGTCCACTCGAATCCAAGACTTCGCCTGGACAGACTTCTGCGGCGGATTTCCATTCATCGAATGATGGGTAAGAAGCCGGGCGCCGCACTGACCATTGCCGCTCGCAGTACCCCCAATATGCCCAGTTTCGTGCATAGGCCAAGTCTCGCGCGGCAAAGAAACTGACCGCGCGCATCCAGCCTTCCCTATTGGGTTTGGCGAAAACCGTTTTGTGCTTCCAGGTGTCCAGGCACTTCCAGAGCTTTGGGCTCTTCTCAGATTCTATGCCCCCGCAGCGACGCTCGACCACGCGCCGCAGCCAGTCAGGAGTCTGATGTTCCGCTTCCTCAATGGCGTGTACCCAGAGCGTAAAGGCTTCCCATTTAATATATTGTTCCCGGTATTCCAAAAGAGTAGGCCACGGGACCTTCCGAGCTTGCCATTCGGCCTCGCTCCGGGTTTCACTCTCAATTCGCCGCTTGAGTGAATTAAGAGAACGAATTCTGCCTTGAGTCCGCATGGCTTGCTCGAAGCTAACTTGGCATAACGCAGCATGGCATAGTTCCAAGCAAATTCTCAAGGGGCGTGGGCCACGGGCTTGTTTACAACTGTGTCGTGGACGACTTGTGTCATTCGGGGAATCTAAAGCGAGTCGGATCCCGGCCCTCCCACTCACAAGAACTAGCTTACCGTACTCTCAGCAACAATGCGGTTCTCCACCGAATGAGAGACTAGTCGAGCAGCGAAACATTTCTGGCGCCAGAAGTGCCAATGATCCGGAGTCCTGGGATAGCCTGATCGCGAACAGAGTCTGACTAGAAACCATTCGACCAGCAAAATATTTCTGGCACCAGAAGTGCTGATGATCCGCAGTCCTGGGATAGCCTGATCGCGAACAGAGTCTGACTAGAAACCATTCGACCAGCAAAATATTTCTGGCACCAGAAGTGCTGATGATCCGCAGCTCCTGGGATAACCTGCCGGCGAGCAGAGTCTGACTAGAAACCATTCGACCAGCAAAATATTTCTGGCACCAGAAGTGCTGATGATCCGGACTCCTGGGATAACCTGCCGGCGAGCAGAGTCTGACTAGAAACCATTCGACCAGCAAAATATTTCTGGCACCAGAAGTGCTGATGATCCGGACTCCTGGGATAGCCTGACCGCGAACAGAGTCTGACTAGAAACCATTCGACCAGCAAAATTTATTTGGACCAGAAAATGTGAGCCGTCCCTGCTATTCCTCCGCATGACTGCAACCGCCTGTTATGCAACGTGGTGCATGGACTCACCCGGTTAGTTGCAATTCCCACCTCCCCTTGATTCTTACCTTCTAAGTTCCCGTTTTGCGGTTCAGCCGGATGCAGGGAAAACAAAAAACCATTACCTTGAGCGCCTGAGAGGCGAGCAACGTGTTTTCATCGATTGAAGACCTAGCCGTGAGGCTGCGGAACGCTCAATACATCATCGACCCGGTGACGCTCGAAGCCGTGTATCTCGCGGCCGAGATGCAGAAACCCCTGCTGGTCGAGGGCCCGCCCGGCTCGGGCAAGACCGAATTGGCCTACGCCGTAGCGTCAGCCGCAGGCGCGGTGGTCGAACGCCTGCAGTGTCATGAGGGGATTACCGAGGAGAAAGCGATCGGGAAGTTCGACGAAGCCTTGCAGGAACTATTTCTCCGTATTGAGGGTAGCCAGCTTGGCGACGACTGGGAAGCGATCCGCAATCGCCTTCATTCGCTCGATTTCTTCTCCCACGGCCCCCTATTACGCGCGTTGCTTTACCAGGAGAAACCCTGCGTCCTGCTGATCGATGAACTCGATAAGGTGGACCATGCCTTCGAGGCGATGCTGCTGGAGCTGCTCAGCGCCTGGCAAATCACCGTACCGAAACTCGGAACGGTTAAGGCCGAGACGGTGCCTTTCGTGGTGTTGAGTTCGAATGAAGAGCGCAGGCTCGGCGACCCGTTGCGCCGCCGGTGTTTTTACCTGCGATTCGAGTATCCCAGCATCGAGCGGGAGGTCGAGATCCTCAGCGCCCGGGGCAAGGGGCAGGATTCCACAGTGCAGGGTCAACTGGCGGGTCTCGCCTGCGCGTTGCGCGCCTGGAACATGGAGAAGCCGCCTTCGATTGCGGAGATTCTCGACCTCGCGCGGGCGCTCGAAATTCTGGGAATGGGCGAAATCAATCCCCAAGACCGCGATTTGCTGCTGCCGTTACTTGCGAAGACTCCGAGCGACCGCCGAAGGCTCTCGATGAACGCCGGATTCGAGGGGTTAGTCTACGATTCGCTTCGCCACCGCGACCAACTTATGAAGGCAGGACACTTAAAGAGCGAGGTGCCGGTGTGAGAAGGGGAACTCTTCTCCTGCTCGTACTTGCCTGTGGCGCCGAGGCTTCTGCCCAGGGACCACCGGCACCGCGGGAATACGCAGTTCGATGCGCCGAGTATTACGCCCACATTTACCAGGTTCCCGTGGAGCTTGTGGAGTCCGTGATCGACGTCGAGTCCAACTGGAATCCCTATGCGGTCTCACCCAAAGGTGCGGTGGGGTTGATGCAGTTGATGCCGGGAACGGCGTTCGAGTTCGGGGTGAGGAACCGATTCCAGGTCGAAGACAACGTGCGCGGAGGCGTGGCTTATCTCGGCTGGTTAATTCAGCTCTTCCGGGGAGACCTGCGCCTGGTGATGGGAGCGTACGTCGCGGGCCAGGACCGCATGTTGTCGCGAGGGCTCTCGTACTCTTCCCGCGAAGTCTATGAATACGTGTCGAATGTAGCCCGCCAGTACCGCTGGCGGCGTATCCGAACCATACGAGGAGGTAAGTCATGACCCAAGCATTTTGTACGGTAGCGTTGATCACTTTGGCGGCCTGCGCACAGGCACAAACGGCTGAGCCCCAGCCTCGAATTGTGACCCGCGAAGGCATGGCCGGCCAAGTGACGACGGTTGAGGTGGCCGCGCACTTTGTCACGGCCATTCGGCTTCCGGAGGCCATATCGTCGGTGGCTGTCGGTGACCCGGCGCTCTTCGAGGTTGAGCACTCGGAACGAGAGCCCCAATTGTTATTTGTCAAAGTGCTCACAGCCTATCCCGCGAAAACGAATGTGCTGATCTCGACGGCCAAGGGACACCAGGTAAGCTTGCTGGTGGTCAGCAAGGGTGGCGAAGCGTCTTCGGCCGTCGACTTCCTGGTGAATTATCAGCGGGAAAGGAGCTTCATCATCGAGCCAACGGCCCGTTCGATGGTGGTCCCAGAGACAGTCCCGGTAACGGCCTCACATCCCGCGGACCCGGAAACCCAGAAAAGTTCTACGCAGGCTTCGTCTGCGGCTTCGATTAAACCCCTTTTGCAAGAGATTCTTGGATCTCCGCCCGAGCCCGTGCCCCCCGTCCAGCAAGGCAATCTCGACAAACTCCTCCAGAGCCAGGTGGCAGCGCCCCTGCCCACCCTTTACGGTGAGCATCCGCAGAGTGAGAGCGAGCGAGGGGACCAGGTCCGTGCGGGGGTTGGGCAAGTCATCGACGGCGGCCAGGAAGTGGCCGTGCTGTTTTCGGTGGTCAATCCCCAAAAGCAGGACATCCTGCTGATGCCGCCCCAAATCCAGTTGGGAGGCAAAACGAATCAGGGCAAGCTGGTTAAGCATTCCAAGTGGACGACAGCCGAGCAAATGCCGGTGATGGACTACCGGTTGAACAAGCGGCGCCTCGCTCCCGGCGAACGCGCTGACGGCGTCGTGTTGTTCGCGAGACCCCCCTACAAGCAGTCGAATGAAACTCTTTTCCTACAAATGGCGGAAGCGGGCGCGGTTGACCATCCGGCCCTTGCCCCCATCGGCTTTGGAATCAGCACCGCAGAGGAGGATAACCATGTCAGAACAAAACCCGGAAATTAAGGCAACGACGCAGGTCGAGGATGTGGATCTAACGAAGGACGAGCAGCCGGAAAAACCACCGACCCCGCTCGAACGGATACTTCAAAGCCTCCGGAAGGCCCAGCCAGCTTCGAATCCACCCGCCTCAGGAGGCCGCCGGGACCTCGGTAAAGACAAGTCAAAATCGCTGTACGTATTGGTGGCTGCCGGCATCGCCGTGATTCTGTTTCTTCTGATGTACCTTTCTTCGCCGCAGAAGCCCAATCAGGGACAGGCGCCTTCCCACAGGGGCAAGCCTGATCTCGGCCAACGCACGACGCCCGGCCAAGCGCAGAAGCAGGCGGGTTCCGCCGTCCCGTTGCTCAACGCGGATACGAGTGACCAACAACCCGAAAGGGGCGGCCAGGTAACACCGGAAGACATCAATCGTATGTCCCACGCAAATTCCCAAAGCGTGATTGCAAAGCCGAACTCTACAGCCAATACCTTGGTTCCACCAGAAGAGGCCACGGGGAAGGCCTCGGGTGCGAAGAATCCCAACAGCCAGCAATACGTTCTCGGCCGCATCGACTTTTCTGATCCAGAATTGCGGCAGAGATATGCCAATGCCGGGCAAGGCCCGGAGCTGAGCGCGGTCACGGTCCCGCCCCGATCGCTTGCCTCTTCGAATACCGAAAGTGACCTCAAGAAACCTTCGCTCGTTTTTGTGAGCAGCGAAAGCACAACCATTCCCAACGCGGCGGGCAGCTTAGCAGGTCGAGACAGCGGGGTTGTAAATACCGCTGTGGGTTCGGAGGGAATATCCCTGGATTCTCTGCTGCCCGCCGGGACACGCCTGGTGGCACGGCTCGAATCCCCGGCGAGCACCGCGGTCGCGGCTCCGGTCATTGCCGCGATCGAATACAACTACGAGCAGGACGGGGAGATCGTGGTGCCGGCGGGATCAAAAGCCCTGGGGAAGCTTGAGCAAGCCAATTCCACCGGCTACGTTTCACTGCGTTTCGACCGAATCGAATTCCCGGACGGGACGACGGGGAAGATGGACGGAACTTCCATGGGTTTAGACTTTGCCCCGGTCAAAGGGCTCGTGTCAGGCAAGAGAAGCGGTACGCGATTTCTGGTGCAAACCCTGACCGGAATGGGAACTGTCGCGGCATACCTTGTGGGCGGAAACAACTTGAGCGGGCCGATTTCGGACAGCGCGCTCTTGCGAGAACGTCTTGCCGACAACGTAGCGATTGCCGGGCAGAGTGAGATGAACCAGGTTGCGTTCAACCAGAACATCATGGTGACCGTGCCCGGGAACACGCGGTTCTACATCGTTGTTCAGCAGACTCCTAATTCCTCCGGCCAGCCACCAACCGCTCGGCGCGCGAGCTCTGCCTCGGGCTTTGCCGGTGGAAGCCATGCCGTCCCCAACTTACAGGAACTGCGGGAACTGTTGCAGTTAAGGCAGGAACTCAGCCAGATCTACCAGCAGGAACCGGGCGAGAAAGCCGCGCCGGACGACAACCCGCAGCAATAGGGCGAAAGACCGGATTCCCACCACCACCCACCCACCTCACTGCTTCCCACCATTAGCTGGTTCCCTCGAAACGGGCCGTAACTGGCCCTGGGGGGAACCATTTGTTTTCCATACCGTTTTTTTCGCACACATTGCGTTTTTAGCTACGTCAGACCCAATCCAGGCTCGAAAACCCGCCCTGCATAGAGGGGCTGCTATTGCCCCACTCTAGTGCCCCAGAGCCATCACACGACCGGGATCTCCGAAAAAAATACGCCGGTCGCATGGTTAGACAAAAGAGTCCTCGGCGCATCTTTTTTCCCGTCGATCCCCCTGTCCCAAGCTGTGCAGCCGTTTGACAGAAAATATTCTTCATTAGAAAACATCCGTGGCTGGGCCGGGAAATCAGCACGCGGCCCAGCCAGAAAGGAGGCATCCATGACCAGCAGGGCTCAGCGGGTCGCGGGCTGGAGGCGGCCCCTGGCAGTGGCGGGGATTGCGCTACTTCTCCTCGGGAACTATGCGTTAGCCCAAAACCTGGGCGCAGCTCCGCAGACCAACGTCGCGGTCCAGGGCGAGACCGGAGCGCAGCCGGAAGGAGCGTTTCTGAACTTCATCAACTGGATCGGCAACGTCATCGCCCCCGTAGCAGCCGGTGGCGCCGTGGTAGGCGCCATCGTTTCCTGGCTCACGGGGCGGGGATTCGGCCGCTGGCTTTTCGCGGCCGCGGCCTTGCTTGCGGTGTCGGGCGTGACGCGGTTGATCGAGTTCTGGATCACGAACGGCACGGGCGGGGTTCACTAGCGCGAGCGTAAGTCCCCTCTAACGTTAACCCGGGCGGGCAGCCCTGGACTGGACCTGGTTACCCGGTTCAGGCTGCCTGCCCCCAACCAAAAAAGGGTTAGGAAATTTGCTATGCAGACACCACAACTCCTTACCGACATGGCGAACGTGATGATACTCCTGGCTCCCTCGGCAGCGCTCTTATGCCTGGTACTGGCGGGAATGAGCCTGCGGCGAGTGAACTTCGCGATGGGTGGCGGATTCACCAAGTGGATGTTTTGGGCGGTGATCTTCGTAACCCTGCCCGGACTGCTCATCTGGTTCAGCAACTCCGGTGTGAGCGTGCCTTCGCTCGGTGGAGGCATCAGTTCCGCATGGCTTTCGAGCTTCGAAACCAGCGTGTCAGGCTTCGTTCAGAACTTCGTCGTGGCTCGCATGGCCTTGGTCCTGGCTGCGTTTATGGGGCTACGGGCGATTCTGGACGTGGCGGAAGGTGAGAGCCCCCTGCCTTCGATCCTGGCGGCTTTCTTCCTGCTCGGAGTCCAAACGACCTATACCCTGATCCAGCAGTACAACACCGGGACGCAGTACGCGATCTCGGACGTGCTCGCGAGCCTTTGGACCTATCTCGCGAGCGTCATCATGCCCACGGCGGCCGGCCTCGGAGTCTTCGCGGCGATTATCAAATTTGCTTTGGGAAAACCGGCGATGCGGCTCGTCGGCGTGTCACTTGCATTGTTGTGCGTGTCGGGCTTGTGGGCCTTGCTCCAAGCCATGGCGCAATAGGGGAGGAACGGACGTGTCCTTTTCGAATGGCATCCTGAACCTGACCAACTGGGTCGGAAACGTAATCCTGCCCACGCTCGCGGGATTGTTCTTCGTCATCGCGGTCGTGCGCTTCTCGCGCGGCCTCGCCCACTACCCATCGATGTACGGAGGGTTTCTATGCCTGATGGGGTCGGGCCTCGTGCGGGCGCTAGAGACCTTCACCCGGCAACGGAGCTGGAACGACCCCGACGTGTACTGGGTTTCACTCGTAACGCTGGTGAACTGGATTGCCAACGTCATCATGCCGCTCTATGCGGCTCTCGAAGTGGCCGCGGGCGGAGTGTCCTTAGCGTCGGGCATGCGCATTCACCACACCAGCAACTGGCAGCGGCACTTTCTTTCGGCAGGCTTGTGCCTGCTGCTTTCCGGGCTCCTGCGCCTGGCCGAATACTTTGTCGCCCACGGGACGGGGGGAGTGTCCTAGAGGGTCAAGGACGCTCGCGAACGAGGCAATCAAAACTGGAGGCTCACCTATGGCTCTTGATGTCACTCCCGTGCAGCGCAACCTGAGAACCCGAGTCACCTTTCTGGGCCTGGAAGCGGAAGACCTGTTCGCAGTTTTAGCCCTGGCGGTTGTCTCGAACGTGTTGGGACGCTTTCTGCACCGGGAGATGTTCGGCCTGCCGATGAATATGGTCATTCAATACCTTGTCCCGATACTGAGCATTCCCGGCCTCATGCTTTTCAAGTACGGCAAGCAGCGAGGGTATCTCCTCGATTGGGTGCAATTTCACACCAAGCCGCATGTCTACTCGGGGCTCGACCGCGACACACAACTTGCAAGTCCATACATCAAGTACGGAGATGAATGATGCCCATCACCTTGGAAGAGTACGAACGGTTTCTCGATGCTCCCGCCCTGTGCGAGCAACTAAGAATCCGCGATCTGTTGGACAACGTGGCGATCCAGGTGGATGGATCGTTTGTGGCGGCCTATGAACTCAGTGGGCTTGCCGCACTGTATGCGAGCGATGAGGAGCGTAACCGCAACAAGCAGGCGATTGAAGCCCTGATCCGTTCGCTTCCGGAGCGCTCCCTGCGCATGCAGATTCGGTTTGAGATTACGGAAGGGGTGGGAGACCTGCTCGACCGTCACAACCGGGAGCGGCGGAACCCGAGCGCGATTCTTCATGTCATTGACCAGGAGCACGCCCTAGCCTGGCAAAAACGCGATGGCGCCGGAGACTATGTGCGTCACCTGTTGCATGCCTACTTCATCTGGAATCCCCGCATTCACCATCAATCTCCCGACTTCGAGTGGAAACACAAGATGAAGTCGAATGGCGGGGCCAAATGGAGTCTCGCGGCCGGCAAGTGCATCGAGCGGACGCGGCGGGAGCACGAGGACCTTCTGGCGGAGTTCAACAGCCTGATGTCGGGAGTTGAAGCGACCCTGCATTCGTCGGGCATGGGGGTACGGCGGATGACCCATCGAGGAGCTGTTCCTTGAAATCAAGCGCGCGCTCAATCCCCTGTCCCAAGACACCGTTCCCCTGATGCCCCCCGAAAAGCAGCTCATGTACGACAGCGCCCGCAGCCAGGCGGCCAACGTCAATGTGGAGGATGAAGCCGACGACCACCTCAAGATCGGCAGCCTGCTGTACTCACTCATCAGCTTGAAAGACCTCCCCGACGCCACTTTTCCCGGGATGCTGCGCGAGCTTTTGAATCTGCCCTTCCCGCTGGTCGTGAATCTCGAGCTAACGCTCCCCGACCAAGCCAAGGTGCAGAAGCAGTTCAAATCGCGGTTGCGGAAGATGATGGCGGCGCAACGCGACATTCACGGCGGCTTCCGGCTGAACGTGGACGCCCAGGTGGCGGAAGAGCAGTTGGTCGAGGTTTTGAAAAAAGTCATTTCGAGCTCGCTCAAGGTCTGTGAGGCGAGCCTGATCATCGGAGTCCGGACCTCCAAGCCCATCTGGAGCCGCGTCGATCGGGAAGAAGCGGAACGGACCCTTTCCGACCGTCGGCAAAGCGTACTCCACGCGCTCGCACGGATGAATGGGGCACGGGGCATTCCGGAGATGCTGGCGCAGAAGCGGCTCTATTTCGGGAGCCTCCCCGCCATGGGAAGCGACAATAAGCGGGAGATTCCCCAGCTCACACTCCATGCCGCGGATCTCCTGCCCCTCGAAGTCCCCTGGCAAGGCACCCCGCACTCGCCGTTGATGCTCTTCGAGACGCCGCAGCGGCAGTTGATTCCCTTCTCGCCCTTCGACCCCTCGCTCGGTGACGCCAACATGCTGATCATGGCGAAGAGCGGCGGCGGGAAAACGTTCATGGCCCAGATGTTCCTGCTCATGCTGGCGCGGGCCAATCCCCTCATTTCCATCCTGGAAAGAGGTGATTCCTATCAGCCTCTTGTCGATTTGATGGGCGGGCGCTCCATCGCCGTTGACCTCGAAGGGCGGGAGACCCTCAATCCCTGGGACCTGCCGCCCGGGCGAAACCGAGCCCACCAAGGACAAGATCGCATTTCTCAAGAACCTGGTGCTCCACATGATCGGGCAGGACCAGCGCTCGAACGACACCTTGCTTCCAAACCTGCTCGGGGACGCCTTGGTGCGCACCTACAAACGGTGCGCCTCACGCTTTTCCAACCCTACTCCCACCTTCAATGACCTGAAGGAAGAGCTTGCCAACTGGCGCGACGAAGAGCGGATGCAAAGGACGATGGACGAGGCCAAGCTCGCCTCGATCAAGCTGCGCTCGTGGACGGGCGAGAAGGGAGTCTACGCCAACCTCTTCGATAAGCAGACAACCATGCGCCTCGATTCCAACTGGCTGTTCTTTAACGTCGAAGGGTTGAGCGCCGACCCGATGCTTGAGACCGCCATGAGCATGGTGATTGCGAATGCCGTATCGCAGCGAGCCTCGGGCAGGAATGGCCAACCGTCGATCACGGTGCTGGATGAGTGCTGGGCGCTTCTTGATTCCCCGAGTCTCGCTCCGGAGGTGGTGCAACTGTTTCGGACGGCCCGCAAGCGCTATGGAAGCGTCTGGGGAATCAGCCAGACCCCGGAAGACTTTGTGGGAACCGAGGGCAAGCCCCGCGAGCACGGCCCTGGAATTCTCAAAAACGCCACTACGAAAATTGTCGGGCAACAGCCGGGGGACACAACCCCCCTGATCAAGCATCTGGCGCTCAATCACGCCGCCGTAAACCAGGTGAAGGAATTCAGCGCGCCGCGCAAGGGGCAGTATGCCCAAGCGTTGCTGGTGCTGGGCGAAAAGGCGGAGACAACCCAGACCATCCGCCTTGTGCCGACGGCGCTCGATTACTGGATTTGCACGACATTCCCAAGAGAGCGGCGATACCGCCAGCGGTTCCTTGCCCAAAGCAAAGGGCGAACGCTGATCGAGTCCTATCAGGAGTTGGCCAGGAAGTTCCCGCAGGGCCTCGCGGACGTGCCGCCCTTGCCGGAAGAGTCTTTGGAAGTCCAAGAGGCTGTTTCAGCGCGATAAGGGACGGCCTCGGGGAAGAGTACGGATCGAAGCTCGGCCAGTGATTTTATCGAAACGGAGGTAGTAGACGATGAACGCTGTGTTCTTTCTTCTCTTTTCGTGGGGCATGGTAAGAGCCCGATCGCACCGGCAGGTTTTGGCTCTGGCTCTCGTGGGGGTAACAGGGGCCGCAGTGGTGGCCCAGCCCTCGATCACCTACGCCCAGGGCATGATCGGGGCGATTACGAGCATCTTGAACCTCATCAACGGCGACATTCACACGGCACTGAGTGGGATCAACTCCGTACGGACCGCCATGAGCAACCTTTACCAGGTCGTGGCCTTTCCAACCCAGCTTATCAACCAGGCCCGGGCGCAGGTGACTGGAATCACCAACCAATTCCGAAATCCCATGCGCAGCATTTTCAATATCAGCCTCACGAGCGCGACGCTGCCCGAGACCCAGGCGCTTGAGAGCGTGATGCGCAACGGGCAGATCGGCGATTTCAATACCCTGACCAGCAATTATCACAGTGTCTTCGGCTTGCCGCTGAGTTCCACGGCCGCAAGCCCTCAGGACCAAGCGATGGTCGACATGGACGATGCGCTTGCCAAAGACAACCTGAAGACGCTCAAGGAAATCGACGCTGCCGGGCAAACGATGCTCTCGACGGCCGACCAGATCGAGGACACGACGAGCACGGCAGCGCCCGGCTCGGCGCCCTTTCTCACCGCTACCGCGGTCGCGACGAGCATCCAGAACCAGGCCCTGACCCAGAAGATGATTGCGGCCGAACTGCGCCAGGTGGCAGGGCGGCTCGCGCACTCGAATGCCCTGCGGAAGCGAGGGACAACCTACACCAACCAATTCGGCGGCAGCATCCAGCAGTTGCTGCAACCCCGGTAAACAAAAAGGAGGATAGAAAAGATGAAAGAGAAACTTGGAAAACTCAGACAGTCGGCCCGGCAATCAATGGCCAAGGGCTTCAGGTGGGCGTGGGCGCACAAGCTGAGGATTGCAGTTCTGGCAGTCGTCTTCGCGCTGATCGCGCCGCGACCGGCCAAGACCCAATTCCTTGACCCGTGCTGCGCCATCATGCAAGCGGGCCTCGCGAGCATTTCGAGCGCCCTCAGCCATGTGATCGGCGGAGGGCTCAATTCCGTTCTTTCCACCGACCAGGGGATCCATAGCTTTCAGCAAACGGTGGTCTGGCCGCAAGTGTCGATTACCCAGGCACAGGGGCTGGTCGGAACCCTCCGGGGGCTCTTTTCTCAAACCGAAAGTCTTATCCATACCCCTGTCGCGAGCGCCACGCTTCCCTCGACCCAACAGCTCGAAACCATCCTGCTCTCCCGCAATGCGGCCCAGATTCCGAATACAACTTCGGTTTATACGGCGGTCTATGGTCTCGTCCCGGGCCAGACCAACGCCCCGCCGAGCGTGCGCAACACGATCGACATGAGCGATGCCGTCGCCCAGGACGCCATGAAGCGGGCCATCTCCATCGACAACCTGGCGGATCTTGAGCTGCAAGCGGCGAGCCAGATCAATCAGAGCATCCAGACCGCCGCGCCCGGCAGCGCTCCGATCATTGAGGCCCAGGCCGACGCCTGGCTGGTGCGGTCAAATGCCTACACGCAGGCGGCTTTGGCCGATTTGATGCGCGTCCAGGCCGTGGATCTGGCGAGTGCCGGAGCCGGCGTCAAGACGGGGGCAACGAATGCGTCCAGCCTCCAGCAGAAAATCCAACAGATGCTTCAGCCGAGGTAAGCCATGTTCTATTTTCAGTCGATGTTCATGAACGCCTTGAACGGGATCGATAGCCAGAACATCACGTCGGGTATCGTCCAAATCGCCAACACCATCCTGATCGTGAGCTTCCTCTACGCGGCCTACCAGTCGTTTCGCCAGTGGCGGCGATGTGCGGGCGCTGGGGATTGCCGGGATCAAGTACCTGCTCCTGGGGCTGGTGTTTGCGAATTACGGCTCGATCTTTCGCGACGTCAACAGCATGTTCAACTCGGTCGCCCAATCGATCACGAACCTCGCGAGCGCCACGGACATGTTCAGTAACTGGATGACGCAGTTGCAGACGTATTGGACCGCGAATGGGAACCAGTCCCTGTGGTCCACCATCGGGGGCAGCGTATCGGGGTTCTTGGACACCCTGCTGATCCTCGTGGCCTTCATCCTCATGCCCATCACCTACGCGCTTTTCGCCCTGTTCTATTCGCTCTACGGGTCGGTCCTTTACGTCACCGGCCCGCTGGTGCTGGCGTTGCTGCCGTCAAATACTGTGGGCCAACTGGCACGGACGTATCTCGTGAACATGCTGGTCTTCCAAGCCTGGGGACTGCTCTATGCCATCTTCAGCGCGCTGATGGTGGTTTTGAATGTGAACAGCGTCAATAACGTTCTGAACTCCGGCGGCGTAGGCGGGATTCTTTCAAAACGCCAGCCAGGATCTGCTGCTCGCTCTCGCGAGCATCCTGTTTTCCATCTGCATTGCCTTCATCCCTTTCATGGCCAGCCGCATCGTCAAGGGCGACGTGGGAGGGACGGTTCTGGTCTTGCTTCGCTCCGCGACGTGGACCGGGAAGATGGCGGGCAAGCTGTAACAAAAACTCCACCGGCGGGGAGATGAATCGACGTGAAAAAAACGAGCGCACTGACGAATGGTTCCGACATGACCTTGTACACGAAGTATTACGAACACGACGGGATGCTGCGCGCTTATGCCAACCGCTCGATGCTGCTGGCCATCATCTTCGGCGTGATTGCCCTCACTTCGCTCGCTTTCGCCATCTACGTGCGCTTGCAACCGCCCACGGTCATCCGTGTCGATAAAGACGGGAACGCGGCGGTTGTGGGGGCGGCGCGCCGTGGCCCTTCCCGAGTGTTTTCGTTCTCCCCGGAGGCGGCGGCCGAGGCCGCGCCGACGGACCTCGAAGGCAGGGCCGTGGTGAAGCATTTTCTTGAGCGCTACCTGAGCTACACACCCGATTCGGTCGACCGGAACCTCTCGGAAGCCCTCAACCTGATGACCCAGAACCTTCGGACCTACACGCTCAATCAACTCCGGGATTCGGACACCGTAGGCAAGATCACGGAAGACCACATCATTTCCGACTTTGAAATCAGATCGATCGAGCAGGTAAAGACGGCGCCGTGGACCTACCTGGCCTTCGGGGTAAAGGAGGTCCATCAGGTCCGCAAAGGCACGGAAGTGACCGACCGCATCGTAGGCCGTTACACGGTGCGGTTGGTGGAAGACCGCAGGACAGACGACAACCCGAGCGGGTTGCTGGTGGGTGAGTACAAGGAACAGCAGATGGTCGGCGATCGGGAGACGGGTCTCGAGCAGCACAGCAATCTCGAAACCGTCGCGCCCGACCCGCAACAGTGATGACACGAAAGCGAAGGAGGAATAATGGCAGGAACCGCAGCAGAACTCGCAGGGAGCAGAGGGCCGCAGACGGCGAACCCGGTCGCTCGCGCGCCGAAAGAAAACGGAGGAGCGCAGCAAGCCGCGCCGCAGGCGAGGTTCTTCCTCGCGAAGCCCGGAGCGAGCGGGGCCACACCGGCACTCGAACGCGAGTGTGCGACCGAGGCCGAGGCGATCGCGGAAGCGTTCAAAACCGGTGTCAGCTACTACGCCGTCAGCGAGTACCGCGCTCTCGTCGATTGCAGCGGCAAACAACCCGTCTTTAAGAAGGAGGCAGTTAAGAGAAATTCCTGATTCATTCCGGCTTCATTTAAACCGAGGCTAACCGCGAGCTCCATCGCGGATGAGTTTTGATTCTGCGTTTCGCGCGCAGGGTCAGAAAACCTCTCTCCCGATTACCGGGAGAAGGTAATGACGTGAAGCCGGTTCTTCGCTGGAAGAGCCGAGAGAATTTCCACCTTTCGGCACTGGACAGCGAAGAGACCGCCCGCGGCCTCCCGGCTGTTCTGTGCCCGACCAACCCAGAACAGGAGGAGAGCCATGACTTACTCGACAAACGGGGCAGCCGCAGTGCTCGCCCTGGAAATCAACCGGAACGGTGAGGTTACAAAGAAGTTGAATCCCTTGGACCGAGAACACGAACTCACGAACACCCTTCTTGAAGGTCTCTACCCTGGCATCGCTGTCGCCACGGTGGATGTCCCCCAGGAAGAGCTTTCGCCCTTCGAACGTGCGACGGTGGAACAAGCGCTCGCCCGGCTCGATTGGGAAGGACAGAAGTTCGCGCTGATCGGGGCAAGCGGATCAGCCAAGAACGGGAAATTCTATGCTGTCGACCCGAAGCGTGAGCGGGAGATTGCTTCGCGCTTTGGCAATTGGCCCGAAGCCGCCATGACCTACTTCGGCATTCTGGTATCGGACTGCATGGTGCGTATCCAGAAGCCGGAGTGCCGCGTGCTGGTCGTTATGGACCACGAACTCGGAACCAACGACTGCCGGGGTTGGATCTCGCAAGCGCTCTTCCGCGAACTGCAGGCCACTCACAAAAGTGATCTGCTCAAGCGGGAAATCGAGCGTCTCACGAAAATCCATCCCAACCTGGCCACGGCAGAAATCCACTCTGACCGCGGAAAGGAACGTTCGCCACTCGGTGATTCCGCACCGGCGCATTCTACCAATTCCGTTTGGCTTTCGAGCGAACGCAAGCCAAGGGTTCGTTCAAAGTTATGTCGGACCTGGTGGCCGCGACGTTGGATGCGGACATCATCCTGCCCGCATCCTCGGTCAAGCCGGAATACAAGGGCAAGCCGACGCTTCTCAAGTGGCTCACCGGCTCTGCCCGTACTTTCCGTGGTCCAGTGGTGCTCGGTATCCGTGATGTATCGCGGACCCTGGAATTCCGGGCAAGTTACACCCTCGTCGAGCACGCCCCCGCCGACTCGATGGAACTCGAGATCAAACCCTACGCTCTCGCCGAAATCGAGAAAGTACGGGCGGCTTTTGAGGGGCGGCAGTTCGAATCGCTGCTGGAACTGCTGGGGACTTCCGAAGCCCAGGCTGTTATCGGCGTCGATGACGACCAAAGCTACGATCCCGAGTACACCGGCATTGAGCACACCATTGTCGAAGCAGTGCTCAAAGCCGATCCCACGGGTTACATGCTCAAGCACCCGTGGATTAACGCGCAGGTTGACCGCCTGCTCGCCAAATGGGCTTACAAGGTCTCGACCGCCGGCGGCCTGCGCCTTCCGGCGTTCGCTCTGGCCGACGACGGGTATCTCGTGCAACGAGACGGAGAAGTATTTTCCGGATCGGATTGGATACCCCTGGATTCGGCGTCGGTCAACCTGGCTTCGGATCGCCTGCTCTCGGTGCGGTACCCGATTCGGACCAAGGAAGACCTTCTGCCCGTGACGCGTTTAACGACCTCGGAGATGCTTCCCCTCCTCATGGAACATCTGGCAAAAGCCGGCTGCGCCATGACCGGGACGGAGGCTCTCGACAAAATCATCGAACCACAGTTGCGCTTGCGCGGAACCTTGACGATGCACTCCGAAACCGCCCGGCGCAACGGCGGGGATTACGACTTCGACTACATCTGTCTGGTGGAGTCGGAGAAATTTCCCCGCTGGGTCGAGGACCGGTTCAACTACCAGGAGCGTCTTTCCAACCACAAGCAGAAACTCACGAAGAAGCACTCGCCGTGGTGGAACCTCCCCCAGGTGGCGATGGCTGCCAAGGGCAACTCGATTGGCGCGATTACCGACCTCAAAACCAGCGCCCTGGCTGCCGGACGTACGGACCTGGCCGAGCAGTTGGCCGTGGAACTCCAGGCGGCGCTCGATCAGCTCAAGCACGGCACGGAACCCGATCGCGAGCGCATCACCCAAATCCGCAAGGAAGTCGGCTCGGCGGCGCCTTGGCTGAAATGCAAGACGGCCAAGCGCACCGAAGACCTGCCGCTGCACTTTGACGGAATCGTTTCGAGCGACGTGGTCGGCGAACTCTACAACTCGGTGAGGAAAGAAATTCACTCCTTCCTCTCCAAAGACGAAACCCTTCCGATCTCCTCCTTCGGCGGCCTGATCGTCGGGGCGAGGTTCGAGGAGAAGATGTTTCGGGAAGCTACGAAAATCAACCGGATCTACGCCCGCATGCTAGGCCGCATGCGGAAAAAACAGGAAGCCTACGAGCAAGCTGCGAAGGAGGCCGAAGCCGCGTTCGAGCGGGTGAAGGACAACGCTCGGGCCCGGAAAGAGGCTCTCTTCCGGTTAAAGCAAGCGAGAGGCGCGTTGCGTTTCTATGAGCGGGAGAAATCCCGCCAGGAGATGAAAACCGCCATTTGTCTTGTCCGCAAGTGGGCTGAACGCAAAACCGAGAACCGGCAGGGCTGGCTTCAGGCTTTGCACAGCAAGGTCTGCCAGGGTCAGGGGGTTGGCTCCATCGTGTTCTACGCATTCCCGCAGGAACTGGTGAACGGAATCGTGGAACGCACCGGTGGGCGGCCCATCCTGGTCCGGGTTCCCGACTTGGCCGAGGGTGAAGTTGAAATCGGCCAGGACGGGGAGGTCTTCCTGGTCAGCCGGTTTACGGGGCCCGATGGCGAGGTCCATGAGAGGCGCATCCTCTACTGCCACATCACCGAGGAGGGCGACCTTTACATGGACTCGAAGCACGGGAGGCCGGTCTTGATCGAAAAGATACGGCCGTTCAAGGTCACTCCCGGCCGCAGCGAGGTCCGAGCCGGCATGCTGGTCATGCCGGAAACTGCCCAGCGTCCCGCCGTACCGGTGCGCAGGGTCAATTGAACGTAACAACCCCCGGGGGGCTCACCCTGAGCCTCCTGGGGAACCTAACGCGTGAGCGGTGAGAATTTCATTAAAGGAGAAAAAACCATGCAGCGTTTCACCAGTGGATTGATTGTTCTGATTTTGGCAGTTCCCCTATGGGCACAAAAGATTGAGACGGCGACGCCCAGCCGCGACCGCGTTGTGCCGATCCACACGGCGCTCGACCATCTGACGGTAATTGAAGTTGGCGAGCCTGTGGTCACCGTGGCGGCGGGGAGCGCGGCTTTCAAAGTTGAGTGGCGCGACAACAAGGTCTTCATTGAGCCGACCGAGCCAGGCGTCTCGACGAACCTTTTTATTTGGACAGCTTCGAGCCGGCTCAATTACGAGCTCGAATCCGCCGGCGAAGTCGGGAAGATGGATTTTGCCATCGACTACCCGAAGCCCACGCCGCCTCCGCCTGCCGCCAAGGTGGCTAATCCTTCCGGCTCCCACGTTGGGGGTGGCGACCCAGCTGACCAAGTCCTACGAGATTGGGCCCATGCTGGGTGGCCGCCCGGTGCATTCCGAGTTGGTCAGGCCTTCCGGTCACGGCGTGGATGTCTTCCTCAAAGACCTGTTCGAGCAGAACGACACGCTCTTCATCCGTTATCAGATTCGCAACAATTCGAACAATGTCTATGTGCCCGGCATGCCCAGGGTATTTGCCCTGAACGGAGTTCATTCCTCGCAGTCTCTCGTCGGCCGGGAAAATTCACAATTGAGCGAGGCGGAGGCACAGAGGTTGAAGGCGGACGGCCAGGCACCCCTGCCCGTCGTTGACGGAAAGTTGCGGTCCGCCCAACTTGCCCCCGGCGAAGAGACGGTGGGCGTGGTGGAAGTCAAGTTGCCGCCTCCTTCACAAAAAGCCAGCGTGCTCCGCATCGACTTCTCCCAGGACGGGCGCGGCCCGGTGGCCGCGACGCTCGTGCTTTAGGGAGCGCCTGCCATCATGAAAACCCAAGTCAGAATCCGCAATCGAAGCTCAACCCCAAAATTCCCGCAAGCTCATCGTCGAATACTTCAAGTCACGGCCGGACATCGGATTCGGGAAGCTGCTGCTCGATGTGGCGCTCGAAGCCCGCGACCCCTTCAAGTCCTGGGAGCCCCGGAAATTGAAGAAGGGATTTCTGGCGGCGGTGCTGGTCTTGTTGCTCGCCGCCGCCTGGTTCGGTTTTTGGAACATTCTAAATTGACACCATCATGGAGGAACTATGAAACCCGCATGGGAAGCACCCCCCGCTCGCCCGCCGCTCGAATTCACCCCCGAAATTCTTTTCGTCTTTGCCTTCTGCGCCGTGGTAGGACTCTTCTCCTATCTCGGCGTCCATGCCTGGCATTTCACGAACCGCCAGATGGTCGAGATCGACGGCTACATCATTATCTTAGGCGCTCGCCGTGTTCCTTGCCTGCTGGTTCCCCTTGACGGCGAGATCACGCCGGGAAACCCAGTGGCCGCATCCCCCGGTTGTGGTGAAACCCCTCGTTGATGAAAAGCATTGCCGTAAAGCGTGGGCCAAAAACTCCGTCGTCTTGGGCTACGACATTCACGGTAAGCCGTTCCTGTGGCCCGACCGGATCCGGGTCATGCAAGGCATCGTCCTGGGCATGACCGGTACGGGAAAGACCACCCTGCTCAAAAACATCATCAGCCAGGACCTGGCCCGGACCATTGAGACCCCGAACGGCCCCCGCCACATCCCCATGGTCATCTTCGATGGCAAGGGCGACATGGAATTCTTCAACGACCTGTTGCCCCACATCCACCATGCCGGAAGGCTCCACCAACTCCGCGTGCTCAATCCCGCCCGCCCCGACATCTCCGTCCTCTACAACCCCTTCCACTGCTCCGAAGAGGACTACATGGCCGTGGTTAACATGGTGTTCGGCTCCTTCAACCTGCACGACGAGTTTTTTGCCAAGCACCAGTTGAACTATCTGGCCGACATCGTGCGGGTGCTGGTCTACACCGGGGCGCGGTTCAACTTCTACGACGTGCTGGTCATGGCCCTGGACGCGGAAGTGCTGAAGGAGCAGGTCGAAAAGGCTCGACGCGTGATCGCGAGCGACTCTTCCATCACGACCCAGCGCCGGCTCAATTTCGAGATGTCGGTCAAGAACCTCTACAAGTCCATGGACGACCGGGAGCGGGTACCGAAGATTCAAGGTTTGCTGAATGAGTGCATGACCTTTCTTGACGACGAGCTCTCGATCATTACCGGTCCCTACGAGGACTCGCTATCGATTGACGACGTCATTGACCAGGACCTGATCCTCTTCGTCAGCCTGAACGTGAACAAGAACACCGAGCCGGTCCGGGCCCTGGGCAAGATGCTGCTGCAAAACCTCCAGCTCGTCGTGGGCAAGCGGTACGAGCGGGCGGCGCCTTCCGATGCAATTCCCGGCAAGCAAGACTGGGAAACGCGAGGCCCGATCTTCAGCGTCATCCTCGACGAGTTCGCTCCCTTCGGCTACCAGAACTTCGCCCACATCCTGAACACCGCGCGCGGCACGAACACCGCCTTCCTCTTCTCGATGCAGAGCATCCCGCAGTTGCTCAGGGTGGGCCGGGGATTCAAGGAGGATGTGACCTCCGCCCCCAACACCACCATTGTCTTCAAGACCCAGAATGAAGAGACGGCCAACTACTTCCTTCAGGCCTCGGCCTTGCACCGGGTGCCCCGGCGAAGCGTGACGCTGGAAGGCTGGCAGATGTTTGGGTACGAGAAATACCAGCGCACCGGGCGGGTGGTCGAGACGGAACAGCTGGAGACCCGGGCGGCGGACTTCCACATCAAGAATCTACCCAAGGGGCAGATCGAGTTGCTCATGACGGACGAGACCGAGGGGACCTTGCACACCTTGCTGCATGTCCGCCCCCCTGCCGACGTGAGCATCCCGGGGTGGAAGCCGGAGCTTTTACCCCAGGCTGCGCCAGTCTCGCCTCGAGTCGGTGGGAGCGAACCTGCGGTTTAAGAATAACGAGCTTGCGAGCCGTC
>CAWELY010000010.1:0-48764 GCA_963810005.1 uncultured Acidobacteriota bacterium | reverse complement strand
CTAGCGGGCGCCACATCCGAGCATATCGCGTACGGCCATGTGAACGGGCGGCTGCCCTGGGCCTAGGCCAGGCCTAGGGCAGCATTCTCGGCGCGGGTAAGGATGGAACCCAAGAGTTCAGGCATTCTTGGAATGTTCCGAAGGTCCCGGTTCAATCTTCGCGCCAGATCGAAGGCGCCACGTCTCAAAATCAGCCGAAATTCCGGCACGTCATGACCAATAACACCGGCAACCTGATTGAATATAGCACCCGCTGCTCCCGCCAAAGGATTGCCAGCCATTCCCCCAGCCGCCGCTCCGCTAATTCCTGAAACAACGGTCTTCTTCAATGGCGTTACGATGTTTCTCGTCCCGAACACGATGTGAAAAGCCGCACAGGCACGCAAAATACGCGTACCTGTGCGCTCTGGGGGGAACGCAGGGTCCCACAAGCAGGGAGTCTGCGCCAGCCCCCAAATCGGACAGCCCCCAAATCGGACAATCTCCTTTATCGCCGATCGCGGTGCTGGTATGATGGTTTCATGAGCAGCGATACCCAGGCATTGCTGGAGGCTTTCGAACACCTGCCCGTGGAAGAAAAGCGCGCGTTTACGGAAGAGGTACTGCGCAGATCCCTGCCCTTCGAGTCCGGCCCACTGGAAGATGAA
Organism: uncultured Acidobacteriota bacterium; assembly: GCA_963810005.1. Classification (GTDB taxonomy): domain Bacteria; phylum Acidobacteriota; class Terriglobia; order UBA7540; family UBA7540; genus Bog-366. Next base: position 48,117 of record CAWELY010000010.1, on the reverse strand, counting down.
GAAATCGGCGGTGCCTCCGCCGCCCTGTTCGAATCCCTCGAGGTAGAGGATGGCGATCCCGAGCCGCGGTGAGGTCTGGCTGATCGACTTCGGTATGGCGGGAAAGACTCGCCCTGCCCTGGTGGTCAGCGTTCCTTTTGGAGACCAGGACCGTTCCCTGATTACTGTCGTCCCGCACACTACCAGCCTGCGGGGGTCGGCCTACGAGGTGTCGGTTCCGGTTTCCTTTCTGAAGCCAGGAGCGTTTCTCGTCCAAGGTGTAGCGACGTTCCCCACCGTGCGCGCCCTCCATCGCCTCGGCGCTCTTCGGCCCGAAACCTTTACTAAAGTATTTGATGGATTGCTGCTCTGGTTGGGGCATTCACCAAAAACCGATTGATCCCCCTCCGAACTGGTTCTTGCGCCATCAGGTCGTGGGGGCGGTCTGAAATTTCATGCAACCAAATTGCCTTCTCCACCGAATTGACTTGGGCAAAAGAGGGGTAGCGTGGAGGTATCCGTCAGCCGACGGATTCCTGCGCGGACCCTCCGAAATTCGAGCCGCGTTACGATGTTTCTCGTCGCGGACACGAAGAAAAACCGCACAGGAACGCAAAAATACGCGCGCCTGTGAGCTCCCCGCTTTCCGCGCAGGTCCGCACTACTTGTTTGCTCATGCAGAGGGTTGCTTCGTCCGATAAAGAGGGTAGAATCGTTGGTCAATTCGACATGATGGCCACCGACTTGGAAGTGTTGAATGTCCTCAGTCTTCAGGCCAGACGTGTTGGAACATTCGAGCATCGTACCGGACTCCGCGTTGGCCGTGCGGGTGTTCCCTTGATTTGAATCGGCCGACCTAATCCCCAGAGGTGGTATGATCTGCGTATGCCGTCCCTCAATTTTAAAGGCAAAGCGCTGGTGCAGAATTTTCACCTGCTCGTGCCCTACCACGAGATGAAGCCGGTGAAGTCCAAAAGCTTGACGCCCAAGGTGAGCTTGCATGACAACCTTGTGGTCCATGGCGACAACCTGAAGGCTCTCAAGTCCCTCTTGCCCTATTACCATGGGAAAGTGAAGTGTATTTATATCGACCCGCCTTACAATACCGGGAACGAAGACTGGGTCTATAACGACAACGTCAGTTCGCCCATGATCCAGGAGTGGCTGGGCAAGGTGGTGGACCGCGAGGACCTGACTCGCCATGACAAATGGCTCTGCATGATGTTGCCGCGCCTCAAGCTCCTGCGCGAGTTTTTGACCGATGATGGCGTCATTTTCATATCGATTGACGATAACGAGGTCCACTGGCTGCGCGGTCTGATGGATGAAATCTTCAGCGAGCAGAATTTTGTCGAGCAATTCGTTTGGAAGAAAAGTTACGGCGGTGGCGCGAAGGAGAAATTCATCGTTCGCCAGCACGAATACTGTCTGATGTATGCTCGGAACAAGGAGCAACTCCCGGACCTGTGGCTGCCTCCGGACGAAGACGCCGAAGCGCGCTACTATAAGTACCGCGATGCGAAGTATAAGGACCGTGGTCCCTACAGAATCAAGCCGTTGGAAGCCACCAAAAGCATGGACCGCCGCGAGAACCTCACGTTTGTCATCGAAGGTCCCGGCGGTGTCAAGATCAAGCCAAAACGCCAATGGTGGTGGAGTCAGGACCGGGTAGCGGGAGCGCTGAAGAATGACGAGATTGTATTTGCCGAGACCGAAAGGGGCTACTCAGTCTCGTATAAACAATACCTGATGGACGAGTTCGGTGAAAAACGCGGTGCGAAACCATTCTCCATTATTGACAAGATCTATACGCAGGAGGGCACCGCCGACCTTCGCGAAATTTTCGAGGATGAGGTTGTCCTGCAGTTCCCGAAGCCGGTAAATCTCGTTAAACGGCTAATTTACCTCGCCACAGAATCAGAGAAAGGCGACATAGTCATGGATTGTACAGCTGGCTCTGGCACAACAGGGCAGGCTGTGTTGGAACTGAATCGAGAAGACGGTGGGAACCGCCGTTTCGTCCTCATCGAGATGGAGGACTATGCGGAACGCATCACGGCCGAACGCATCCGGCGCGTCATCAAGGGAGTGCCGAACGCCAAGGACGAGGCGCTACAGAAAGGCTTGGGTGGGTCGTTTTCCTTCATCGAGATCGGTCATCCGATGCAATTGGAGACCATGCTCAAGGCTGAAAAGTTGCCCTCGTATGAGGATCTTGCCGGGTACATCTATTACACCGCGACCGGCGAGGACTTCGATGCCCGCCGGATCAACCGAAAAACGGGATTCATTGGCGAGAGCGCGCAATACGACGTTTATTTGCTGTACGAGCCAAGTCTCGACTACCTGAAGAGTACCGCGCTGACTCTGGATGTCGCGCGAAGTCTGCCCAAAGGCAGCGGAAAGAAGCGGCTGGTGTTCGCGCCGACGAAATACCTGGACGGCATCCATCTCGACGAGCACCGCATCGAGTTTTGCCAGTTGCCCTTTGAAATTTACAAGGCAGCGAAGCCCAAACGATGAGACTGAAGGATTATCAGGAACGAGCGCTGCGGGAAGTGAAACGCTTCCTCGAACAGCTCATTGTCTGGCGCGGCAAGGCGCGCCAAGATGACGAATGGCTATTCGATTTTGCCGAGAAGGCCTGGGAAAAGGCGCGCATCGGCGGGATGTACCTCAAGAAGAAGGATGGCCTTGGGCGGCCCTTGCCGGTGTTCTGTCTCAAAATTCCGACGGGTGGCGGCAAGACACTTTTGGCGGTAAAGACCATCGATCTGGTGCAAAACATCTACCACCAGCGGCAGACCGGGCTGGTGGTGTGGATTGTGCCCACCCTACAGATTTACCGGCAGACCTTGCTGCGCCTGAAAGACCGTGACGACCCCTACCGGCAGCACCTGGACATGGTTTCAGCGGGCAGGACGCTGATTCTGGAGAAGGCAGACGGTTTCACGCCGCAGGATGTGGATGAGCATCTTGCCGTGCTGATGTTGATGCTTCCCTCGGCCGCGCGCGCCAACAAGGAGGCATTGCGGATGTTCAAGGACAGCGGGGCATTTCAGGCGTTTTTCCCTCCCGAAGATGACAAGGACGGCCACGCCAAACTGCTGGAGCGCGTCCCGAACCTCCAAACTTTCGATGCGGCGGACCCCTTTTGGGGAAGCCAAGTCAAGACATCGTTGGGAAACACCATTCGGCTCCTGGAGCCTCTGATTATCCTTGACGAAGGGCATAAAGCCTACAGTGCGCAAGCGCAGGACACACTAAGGAATCTGAACCCTTCCATGATCGTGGAGCTTTCGGCCACGCCGCCGAAGGAGTCGAACAAGCTGGTGACCATCAGCGGCACCGATCTGCATCAGGAGGAGATGATCAGGCTTGACCTGCGCGTCGTCAACAAGGCCAGCACCAACTGGCGGGACACGATGCGGGCGGCGATGGAGCGGCGCGATGACTTGCAGGAGAAAGCGCGCACCTACGAGGCCAACACGAACGTTTATATCCGGCCCATTTGCCTTGTCCAGGTCGAGCGAACCGGAAAAGAACAACGAGTCGCTCCTTGGATTCACGCCGAGGACGTGCGCGAGTACCTGATTGGCCAGGGGGTCCCGAAGGATTGGATTGCGGTAAAGTCAGCGGAGATTGACGAGCTGAAGGAATTTGAGGACATCGGCGGACTACTGTCGCGAGACTGCCCCATTCGCTACATCATTACCAAACAGGCTCTGCAAGAAGGCTGGGATTGCTCCTTTGCCTACGTGCTGACGATTCTAACCAACCCCCATTCCAAGACGGCGCTGACCCAACTGGTGGGCCGCATCCTGCGCCAGCCGTATGCGCGCAAGACGAACGTGACCGCGCTCGATGAGAGTTACGTGTTTTGCTTCCAGCGCACCAAACTGTTGGAGGAGATTCGGCAGGGTTTCAGCAATGAGGGCTTGCAAGGTTTGGAAGGCCGTGTCGTGATGGACGCGAAGGACCTTGAGACTGCGGAGATCGAGAGGGTCGGGCCGCGCCAGATTTTCAAGGCTGCTGCGGGCAACATGGTCTTGCCTGCCTTTCTTATCCCCGATGGAAAGGACTGGCGACTGGTAAGCTATGAGGAGGATATTCTCTCCCGCGTGCCCTGGGACAAAGCAGACATCTCTCCGTTGTTCAACTTGACGCTGAGCTTGGAGGAAAAGCGCGACGTGGAATTGCGCGCCGGTTTGGATCGAGGACCTTGCCGGGTTGCAGCGCAATACGGAGCAAAGTCTAAATGGGGGCGGTGAGTTAACGCTTGACTATGCATACGCGGCGGCGCACCTGCTGGATACCGTGCCGAATCCCTGGGTCGGGTACGAGTTTGTCGAGCGGACCTTCACTAAGCTGCAGAGCGAAGTATAAGGGCAAAGAGAAGGTCGTTGCCAATAACCTGGTTTTCATTCTTGAAGAACTCCGGAAACGTCTGGAACAGGAGCGCGACCGCCTGGCGGAAGATGTGTTCAACAGCATGTTGAATGAAGACAAGATGCGCTTCATGGTGGTCCTGCATGACCTGGGGATGAACCGCCCACCCGAAAAGGTCGAAATTCGGAAGCCTTTTGTAAAAGCGACGCGCCTGGACGGCAATCAATTCATGCTGAATTTGTATGAGCCGATGGCGGCGGATTCGCTGAATTCTCTTGAGCATGAGGTGGCAAGCTTCCTGGACGAGCAAAGCCGGCTTTACTTCTGGTATCGGAACATTCCCCACCACGGCTATTACGTGCAGGGATGGCAGAAATCTCGAATTTATGCCGATTTCATTTTCACCACCGACGGCGCCGGCAAGACCAAAGAGGATTATCGGAAAGTCTTCGTGCTGGAGACGAAGGGATTGCATCTCAAGAACGAAAACACCGACTATAAGAAATCTGTATTTGCGCTTTGCAACAAGCACGCGAAGCTCAAGACGTGGAACGAACTCGTTCCGGCGATGCAAGGGAAAGAGATCACCTACGAAGTTGTTTTTCAAGATGAGTGGAAGAGGTTACTCAACCAACTTCTTGCCAGTTAGTGGCAGCGGCGAGCTGATTCAGCTACCGTAAGTACCTTTCTGACCGCAGGCGTGGACCGCAGGAGATAGGCACCAGCAGGCAGCGCGGAGGTGTCTGGCCCCCAGCCGAATTCCTCCGCGGCACTATCTATAATTCCCGATATAACCCACTCAATATAAAAGCATTATTATCACAATGTGCTTGACATTATGGGGGAAAACATGTATATAATTTCCCCCAGGAGATGGCATGGATTCCGTCGCAGCTTCGGTTCTCAAGCGAATTCGGGTGCATGGGCGCGGGTGGGTGTTTACGCCTCGGGACTTCCTCGCTTTGGGCACGCGCCGGGCGGTTGATCGCGCGTTAGCGCGGTTGACGCAAGACAAGACCATCCGCCGCCTGGCCCAAGGTCTTTATGATTATCCCCGCGTTCACAAGAAGCTGGGCATTCTCGCTCCGAACCCGGATGATGTGGCCGCGGTACTGGCGGCGAAGACGGGAAGCCGGGTACAGATATCGGGCGCGCGCGCGGCGAACTTGCTGGGGCTCACCGACCAAGTCCCCGCTCAGTTGGTGTATCTCACCGACGGCCCCGCCCATCGCGTCAAGATCGGCGCCCAAACCATTCAGTTGAAACCCGCCAGACCATCGCGGTTCCCCGGAGCAGGCACGCCGGCGGGGCTGGCTCTCCAGGCGATCCGCGCGGCCGGGCCCCATGCGAACAAAGACTTCGTGGTTCGACAGTTGTCCCGCGCCTTGAGCGCTCGCGACCGCGCACAACTCGCCAAACTAATAAAACACGCCCCCGCCTGGAGTCATGAGATCATACGGCAATTAACGACGAAGCAACCCTGACGCCCTACGTGGCGGAAGCATTCCCTGACCAATTCCGAGTGCGTAACTTCAAGGTAAGCGCCATCGGACCCGAGCGGACATTCTGGGAAAAGGCCACCATCCGGCGAGATCACGACGCTGTGCGGGACATTACCGACGCGGATCTGCGCACCTTGCGTCGGGGTCGTCGCGGTCAGGTCGATCTTGGTCAGCGTATTGTTGACGTCCAGAACGGCGTAGGCGGTCTTGCCATCCGGCGAGATCGCGATGCCCATGGGATAGGAGGTAAAGGTGTCATCTGAGAAAATCGAATAGGGGTAGCCGCACGGGATATTAAAGCTGCCCGAGGTCCCTCCAGGGCTTTTCGGGAAGCAAGTGACAGTGGTCAGTTGGCCGTCGGCGTTGACGGCGATCGGAACGGCAACTTGGGCGTAGTCGGAGAGCAAGCCCACCGGACTGACGCTGGCGATGGCAACAAAGCTGCCAGGGCCGTAATTGCCGTCCTGGCTGAACAGCAAGTGCTTGCCGTCCGGCGTATAGGTGATGCCGGTGGTGCTGCCGTCTGAATCCGAGCCCCCGGCCGCTGTGTAGGTCTGCAGGATAGCGCCGGTCTGGGTGTTGAAGATCGTGACCGCCTGCGGGGCACCCATTTGAAGGACGGCGGCGGTGTGATTGCCGGTGGGGTTCAGCGCGATGGCCTTGGCGCGGGTCGTGGTGCCGAGATAGACCTGGGTGCCGGCGGGCGTGATGATCGCGCCATCACTGACCACCCACGGGTTGGACAAAGGCTGCGAGTAGGTCGGGCCGGTGCTCGCGGCCGTGTTCTGGCCGGGGTTGTACGTCGGGAACGGCACGGACTGAGCCGCGGCAAGCGCCGCAAAGCTCAGCCCCGTCGCCAGCAGGCCGGCGAGCAGAAGCAGACGCTTGATCAGAGAATTATCTCGAAAGCATTTTCGGGACATATACGGTTCTCCTCCTTGAATTTGTGGCAGAGGCTTGGCGCGCCCTGAGGACTACGCCAGCGTTTCCATTCTTGCAACGGAGCGCCAACGCCAACATGACGGGGGGATTACATTTTTGTCATCTTGAATCCGAGACCGGAATGCGGAGCGTGACGCGGGTGCCGTGTCCCAGTTGGCTGGAAATCTCCACCTTGCCACCGTGGAGCAGCGCAATGCTCTGCACGATCGCCAGTCCCAAGCCGGTTCCCCCTAAACCCTGGGAACGCGACGAATCGACACGGAAGAAGCGGTCAAAAACCCGCGGCAGGGCTTCCGCGGGAATGCCCACGCCCGTATCGGAGACCTCGATGCGAATCGTGGAGGAATCGGCGTGCGTCCCCAACACGACGGCTCCGCCAGGAGGCGTGTGGGCCAAGGCATTCGAGACCAGGTTCCCCACGGCCCTCTGCAAAAGCGTGCGGTCCAGTTCGGCAACGACCGGTTCGCTGGCGACAGCGGTGGTGAGCGCGACTCCGCCGTCCGCCGCCGAGGCTTCGTAATATTCCCGCACTCCGCCCAGCAATTCGCCCACATCCACCCGCTCACGGCGCAAATGGATCAAGGGGCTGTCCGCGCGCGCCAGAAAAAGGAGGTCGCCGATGAGATCCGATAGTCGCACGGCTTCTTCGAGGCAGGACTCGATCACCTCGCGATATTCGTCGGCGCTGCGCGCGCGGGCCAGGGCCACTTCTGCTTCGCCGCGAATGTTATTCACCGGCGTGCGCAGGTCGTGCGCGATGTCCGCCGAAAATCTCGAAATCCGCTCGAAGGACTCTTCCAGGCCGTCCAGCATTTGGTTGAAGGTATTGGCCAGGGAGGCCAGCTCGAACGGATATCCTTCCGGAAGAATTCGTTCTCGCAGGTTGGTCGAACTGATATGGCGCGCGGTCGTGGCCATTTCCTGCACCGGACGAATGCCGCTGCCGTGCAATCTGGTACCCGACCAGTGGAAAAATGGCGAAGGTCGCCAGCAGAATGACCCAGAACCAAAACCGATAGCGTGCCAGCGACTCCTCTTTTTGCGAGACATCAATCGCAATCTGAAGGGTGTCAGTTTGAGTTGTCGGGGAACCGACCGGCGCCGGCGCGCTGGTCACGCGAAAGACTTTGCCGCTCCGGCCCTTCATCCGTAGGGTGCGATCAGGGCGGCTTTGGGTTTGACGGGCTAGTTGCGCCAGGTCCAATTGATCCGCCATGCCGGGCGTCATCAACAGGGGTGTGTTTCGTTCATCCAGCAGGCGAACATAGAACTGCTCGTATCGCCGCGCGGACGATTCCAGCTCAATTTCCTCCCGCAATGCGTCCCGGTCGCCGGGTCTCTCCCGCAAGATGGTGCGCAGCACGTGCACCTTGTCCGCGAGGAACAAATCGGTGCTTTTCTCCAGTTCGTTCACCAGCACCAGATAAAGACTGGCGGTGGCGAAGAACACCAGAAACGCGCCGGCCAGCGCATAGCCCGCCGTTAACCGGAAGGCCAAAGCTCCCCAAAAGCGCGAGAGCGGCGCAAGGCTACTGGTCGGATTCCAGGACATACCCGGCGCCCCGAACGGTACGGATCAATTTGAGCGGGAAAGGATCGTCCACCTTGCTGCGCAGCCTTCGCACACTGACGTCCACGACATTGGTGTCGCTGTCGAAGTTCATGTCCCAGACCGATTCGGCGATCAGGGTTCGCGAGAGCACCTCGCCCGCGCGCCGCGCCAGCAGGGATAAAAGCAGGAACTCTTTGGAAGTGAGTTCCAAGCGCTGCCCGGCGCGCGTAGCGCGCTGGCGCAATAAGTCGATTTCCAGGTCGGCCAAGCAAAGCGTCTCTGGCACGCGCGCCGGCCCACGGCGCAGCAGCGAGCGCACGCGCGCCAGCAATTCGGAAAAGGCGAACGGTTTTACCAGATAGTCGTCCGCGCCCAGTTCGAACCCTCGTACCCGCTCGTGTACGGCATCGCGAGCGGTCAGAATAAGCACCAGTGTGCGCCGGCCTTCTTGGCGCAAGCGAGTGAGAACCTGCCAGCCATCCAGCCCGGGGAGCATGACGTCGAGAATGACGAGATCGAACTGCAATTCCTGCGCGAGGTGCAACCCATCCAATCCATCTGCGGCGACATCGACGACGAAACCTGCCTCCCCCAGTCCCTTCTTCAGGAACTTGGCGGTCTTGGCTTCATCTTCGATGACCAGAATTCTCATGACCAGCCACCTTGTAACGTGAATCTCACTTCGATACGGTTTTTGTAGGGGCCGCCTTTAGACGGGCAAGTCTTGGCATTGGTGAAACCGCCCTAAGGGCGGCGCCACGAAAAGAGAACCCTGCATGTTCCCCTGCGATTAGGAGATAGTCGCCGGCCGCCACCCCGCGCTTCCCCAGGCTGGCAGGCCGTGCGACTTCGGAATCAAAACAGCAGTTTCAACATGAATTGGAGCTGACGCTGCGTACCCATTCCGACCGGCGTAGTATTCAAAGGCGAATATATGATGCCGAAGTCGGAAGCCGAAATGAGGCCATCTGGGCTAGCATACATCCCCCTGTTGAAAATGTTGAACGCTTCGGCCCGGAACTGAAGTTGTAAATGTTCGGTAACCGGAATGCGTTTGGAAAGCCCCAAATCCATTTGCCAGGCACCGGGACCTCGCAAGAAATTGCGGGGGACATTGCCGAAGCCCGGGATGCCGAGCCCTGGGGGGCAGACACCACCCGGGTAAAGCGGGGCGGCAGTCCCGGGAGTGCAAAAAGCCGCGGGATTGAAATTCCCGCCGGCCAAATACAGCGGCTGGGCGGGAACGAGGTTGGGACGCTGCTCGTCGGTGTTTCCGTCCGGGCCCGTACCACTAGTCGTGAGGTCCACGGGGAAGCCGGTACGGGCGGTGAAGGTCGTACTGAGCGACCACGATCCAAAGATGGTGCGCAACCCTCCCGGCTGATCCAGGAACGCTTTTCCGGGACCCAAAGGAAGCTCATAGATGGCATTGGCATTGAACACGTGGCGGATGTCGAAGGCGCCGCTCGCGTACTCACCGCATGGCGGCGCTCCGGGAGGCTGGCACGAAACATTTTGCGGCGTAATGGAGTCGCCGTCGCCGCTTCCGTTGGAATCGTTGTCGATCTCGTGGGCCCAGGTGTAGTTGGCCGAAGCCAGCAAACCGCGAGAGAAGGTGCGCTTCAGCGAGACCGATAGCGCCTCATAATTGCTGTCGCCGATGGTGCCTCGCCAAGGGATCTGGGAGTAGATAGGGTAAGGACGCAGCCCGGTGACAAGGTTATCGACGTTAACATAGGATTCCTGGAGCAGATGGCGGCCGAGGCTCCCTACATAAGAGAGCGTAGCGAGGAAATTGCTGGGCAGCGCCTGCTGAACCGAAAGGCCCCACTGGTCTGCATACGTATCTTTGCGGTCCCGCTCTTCCGAGTTGGGTGAAATTGTGCCATTCCCGCAGACGGGGCTGCCGTTCGCCTCTACAGGTATGGGGAAGCTAAGGCCTGGGCAATTCTTCGGCGTAAGCGCATAGCTATCATATTCGTTCTTATCGGGGATGTTCTGATCGTCCAACTGGCCGTCCTCGTGATAGATGCCAAAGCCGCTGCGAATGACGGTCTTTCCCCCGAACACGGCCGGCGCCCAAGCCAAGGCAAGGCGCGGATCGACGTCGCCAAAATTCCCCGGACCGAAGCTCGCGCCCACGTTACAGTAGCCCGTAGTGTTCCATGGTGACGGATTGTTGTTGGTAGTGCCGCAGGTGGCAAGATCGAAAGGAATACCGCGGCCATATGCTTCACTGAAGATACCGAAAATGGTGTAGCGCACGCCCACATTCAGAGTGAGATTGGGCTGCCATTTGAACTCGTCCTGGAAGTAACCGGAAAAGTCCGTCTTTCGCAGGCCGTTAACGGGGTATGTGCCCGTGATGCTGGCCTTATAGGATTGGTTGGCGGCAAAGCTGGTGAGGGACTTAAAGCTGACCGTGCCATAGGTACCGCCCCCCTGGTTCATTTGCACGCGGCGGACCTCGACTCCGGCCTTGATTACATTTCTCCCCTTGACCCAGGTCAGATCGTCGATTCCGGCAAACGTATTGCCCACGCCGACGCTGACACGACCGTTGTTCAAGGTAGTGAGGCCCGCTACGGCGATCGCGTCGAGCGATCCGGTCTGATTGAGGTAGACGGTGTCGGTCGTGCCGCGGTTGAAGCCAAACTTGGCTTCGTTGATCAGGCTTGGAGAAAAGACGTGCGATAGGGCGATCACGCTGTTAACCGGATAGGACTTAACTTCCTCTTGTTCATTGAGATATTGCCCGGAGCTGGGGGAATACGGGAGAAAGTAGACGGCTCTGTCGTTGTTGACCCGCACGAAAAGATTGGTCGCTTCGGAGAAGCGATGATCCACGCGCAACATCTCCGAGTCTTCCGTGCCCTCTTGTCGGCCTTGCCCCACGAATTCGGCAACGTCCGGCTTACTGGAAGGGATCTGCCCCTGGGGATAGGCGTCGATAACAGGAGTAAGCGCGGGCGATTGCGCCAACACTTGCGCGCTAAAGGCAGCGTTGGGTACATAACCGATAAGAGTCTCACCGAGGGCTTGCCGGTAGCCTTCGTAGGCGGCAAAGAAAAACGTCTTATCCTTCTCGATGGGTCCGCCCAAAGACCCTCCGAACTGATTCAAGCGGAAAGGCGGACGGTGCGTCGGATCTAAAGCGTCCAGCGGAGCCCGGGCATCGAAAACGTCGTTGCGCAAGTATTCGTAGGCGTCCCCAGAGAACCGGTTCGCGCCGCCCGGCGAAGCCAGGGCCAACTGGGCCCCTGCCGTCGCACCAGTCTGCGCCGTCGCCAGCATGGGGTCGACGCGGATCTCGTCGATGGTATCGAGCGGAACCGCCAGACGCACGAAATAGAGCTGGGACTGATTAATGACATAGGTGGCATCAATGCCGTCGTAAGTATAGTTGTCATCGTCGCGGCCTCTGCCCGCATAGCGAATCGAACGCTGGTTGCCGGCGCCGGGTCCGCCGGCGGTGTCAACCGCGGTCGGAACCATGGTGGTCAAGGTGGCCCAATCCCGCCCGTCTAAGGGAAGTTCCTTAACCTGTTTGAGTTGAATATTCGTGCCCAGCGTGTTGGAGGTTTCATCAAGCTGCTGCGTGCTGCCCACCACCTCGACCCGCTCGGTGGCGGCGCTGGAAACCCTCAGCTCTACATTCAGGGTGGTCGTGTGCTCAAGCGCGATATCCACATTCTCGAACTTCACCGTCTGGAAACCCTTTAAGGCCACCGTAGCGGTATACATGCCGACCGGCAACTCCGGGATGCTGTATGCGCCGGTGCTCGAGCTGACGGTCGTACGAGTTAATCCCGTGGCATCTCGAAATGCCGTCACGGTTGCGCCGGGCACTCCCAGCCCGGAAGCGTCCTTTACGGTTCCGGTCAACGCGCCTCGGTCAACTTGTCCGTATAGGTTGGCAGTTAAAAGTAGAAAGCCACAGAGCCACCCCAGCTTGGGCACGAGTGATCCTCCCATAGAATAGGCGCGGCAAAAACGTGAAAACACTCGCCTCATGTGAATCCTCCAAAATTAAGATAGGGGGGTGGTCGCTCCGCACCGCCGCGATCGCAATTGTCGTCAAGTTATTTCGCATCAAACAGATAGAGCTCATACAAGCCCCTCTTTATTTGCAAAGCCTGGATTCTTACACGTCCCCCTCGGCGCGCTCATGGTTGGGGTGCGTGGCGACAATTGACTACTTGGCCAGTTTGGCCGATTGTCTCAAAGTTACGAAAATATTAGACAATCTCAGCGTTAAATGCTCATGTGGGTGAAGTGAAATTCTCGTGAAGAAACGACGATGTTATTAAGTGAAATGTTTTTCCAAGCCTGTGATCTGTTTCACTTCGAGTCAGCGCCACTAGGCCGTGTAACGCCCTACCCTCGGGTGTGGTGTCCGGTGGATCCGAGCGTATTGTCGGCCACTCGGAAACAATCCGAGTGCTCACTTTGACCTGTAGCCGCTTATCGTGGATGCGGGCCGGGAGAGGGACGGGTACCCTGTGGGTGTTTAAAACCGATCTGCGGCGCCGGCGCTGACCTTGCCGAACTCGCTCCACGGACTCAGGGTAGGTCCGCCGGTACGGAATCGCCTGCTTCATCTAAGTTCCTGGTTCTAAAGGGGCTGAAAATGGTTTTGAGCCGCGCGGGAGAATAAGCCGAGCGCCCCATCGCAGGGTCACGGAGTTCTTAGCGTTAGCGAGCCGACGAGGTCCGCGAGGTGCAGCCGCTTGCGCCGGCAGTAATCGCGGATGCCTTCCACAATTCGCAACGAGGTTCCGGGGTCGTAGAAATTTGCGGTGCCCACTTGCACGGCGCGCGCCCCGGCGATGATGAATTCCAGCGCGTCTTCGGCGCGGGCAATGCCGCCGATGCCGATGATGGGGATCTTCACGGCGCGCGCGGCCTGGTAAACCATGCGCAGCGCCACGGGCTTGATGCCCGGCCCGGAAAGCCCCGCCGTGACGTTGGAGATGCGCGGCGTGCGCGTTTCGACGTCGATGGCCATTCCCACAAAGGTGTTGACCAGCGAGAGCGCGTCCGCGCCCGGCGCCTTCCGCCACGCGCGCGAACAGCGCAATGTCCGTGACGTTGGGCGAGAGCTTGACGAAGAGCGGATAGCGCGCGGCCTTTTTTGACGCGGCGACGACTTCCTCGGTCAGGTGCGGGTCGCTGCCGTACACGATGCCGCCACAGCGCGTGTTGGGGCAGGAAATATTCAATTCGTAGGCCGCAATGCCTTCGCCCTCATTCAGGATTTCAATGCACCGCACGTAATCTTCCGTGGAATAAGCGAACACATTCACCACGGTGCGCGCTTTGAGCGTGCGCAGAAAGGGCAGTTTCTCGCCCAGGAACCGCTTCGCGCCCACGTTCTGAAGCCCGATGGCGTTCAACATTCCCGAGTCGGTTTCGTAAATGCGGGGCGGGGGATTGCCCTCCATGGGTTCCGGCGAAATGCCCTTTACACAAATCGCGCCAAGCTGGTTGAGGTCGATGAGGTGGGCGAATTCCTTCCCGTAGCCAAACGTCCCGCTGGCCGTCCACACGGGGTTTTGGAATCGCACGCCGGCAATCTCGATTTCCAACTGAGGGGTGAATTCCGGCGCGGGGGTTGTTGCGGCCGTCATTTCGGGCAAAATGTCCGAGTTCCCGGGTCGCGGTTTCCCTTGACACGTCCTCGCGCTGGTTTCGCTTTGTGTTCGCTCGCCTTCACAGTGTACCTGTCTCTGCTCATCGCGTTGCTCATTGTGGGGATTCTTGGTTTATCCACAATGCATAATAACCTCGCGTGCGCAAGTAACCAAAAATCCAGCCCAATTTTTGTTCCCCAACCCCTAATCCCGAATCCCGAGCGTCTTCTCCGTCTCCCAAACAATTTTCTCCGCCCAAAACACCGGCCCTTCCGTGCAAACGCGCTGGTAGGCTTCGTGGCCCGTCCCCTGGACGCGGATCGAGCAGCCCAGGCAGACGCCCAGCCCGCAGCCCATGCGATTCTCCATGGAAACCAGGCAGGGATGGCGAAAGCGCTTGGCCAGTTCCACCGTGGCGCGCAGCATCGCCCCCGGACCGCACACCATGAGCAAGAACTTTCTTGTTGGTGTGCTTGGTCAGATACTCCTCCAGCGGCCGCGTCACAAAGCCGCGATATCCCGCCGAGCCATTTTCCGTGGCCAGCAGCATGGCGCGCACCAGCGGCTTGAATTCCTTCACGCCCACCAAGTCGTCTTTGGTTCGCGCCCCGAAGAAAAGCCGCTGTTTGAATCCTGCCTCGGCCAACTGTTTTGCCGGAAGCAGCAGCGCGGCGATGCCAATGCCTCCCGCCACGTGCAGAATTTCGTCGCATTCGTGCGCGCGCGGAAGATACTCCTCCTCAAAAAACCCGTGGCCGAGGGGCGCGAGCAGCCCCACCTTGTCGCCGGGCTTGAGTTCCGCCATCAAGCGCGTGCCTCGTCCCACGATTTTGTAGAGAAGCTGGAGGATGCGCGGCGCCGGCGCTGCCGGGGAGAGCCGGTCTTGCCGCCGTCCGGCGCCTGGACATCAAAGATGCTCATGGGCCGGCGCAGCAGCACGTCAGACCGTCCGAGGATTCGCACCATGGCAAACTGGCCCGGCCGCACGCCGGCGCTTGCCGCGGAGCATCCAAACTCAAAAGGAAATGGCCGCCGGTGAGGGAACGATTCTCGATGACCGCCACGGTTTCGTCGTACATCGGCACTATGCTAACACAGGTTTCAGGTAGCCAGGTGCCAGGTGTCGGGATCTCAGGTCACTCTGGATCGGGAGTTAGGTGACGGATGAATAGGTCAAACTCCAGCCCTGACACCTGTCACCTGACACCTGACACCTTCGCCTTACAGGTGTTTCTCAATCCATCGCCGGATGTGGGGAATGGAACTGCGGGGAAACTTGTGGGGGGAATCGTAAAAACGGAAGTCGAGCGTGGCGGCGCGCTGCCCCAGTTGCCGGCGGATACTCCAGGTTCTTCTCCCGCGAGTACCATTCATCCTGCCGGGCGGCGATGTGCAGCACGTGGGTGGCGGCGGGCCGGTAGTGCGGATTCTCATTCCAATCGCCGGGAACGCCGCCGCACACGCTGACGGCGCCGCGAATCGCCTGCGGGTGGGTAAATACATAGCGGTAATTGAGGGCGCAGGCCTGCGAAAAAGCCAGCAAGAATACCCGTTGAGGGTCGGCGTGGTATTTCCGCACGGCAAGCTGGATGATCGTTTCCAGGTCCCGGTGGTGAAGGTGGATGGAATCCTCCATCTTGTACGTTGTGCCCCAGCCAAAGCCCACACGAAAGTTCTTGGGATTTCTTGCCGAAGCGGCGAAAGAACTGGTATGGGCCTTGCAGGGAAATCACCACCATGTTGCCATCCGCGATGTGCTGCGCCACACGCATCATGGAATCCTTATTCCCTTCGTAACCGTGCAGGGCAACCAACAACGGCCAACGTTTGCGCCGGGCGTGGTTGCGCGGCAGCTCAACTTCGTAGTAGCGGCGAATGGCGCTGCGAAAGAATTTTTCCATAAGTTCCGTAAGATTTCAGGCGTTGCATCCTTCCCACCGCGTGACGAGAGCGGAGCGGGCCGGTAAGAGATTCCGGCTGAATCCCCAATCCTGAATTGTCAATCCTACCGACTCGCTCGCGCTGAGAGAGCAACTGCTGGTATTCGAGTCGGAAGCGCCATCGGCACCTCGTATCCACCACTTTAGATCAAGGGAGTACCCGACCCCGCTCTGCGCCGTGCGCCACTTATCAAACTACTCAAGTTTGTCCAAAAATGTCTGCACTTTTCATTGGCGGCCAATGGGCAGCCCTAGGCGGCAGCGAACGTGAAGTTTGCGGGGTATGTGCCGATGAAATAAGCGGAGGGCAAACCTGTGGAGGTGACTGCGCCCGCTTGGCCGGCAGCTGATCGGTCTATGCTTCGTAGTGTTTCTGCCCGTGACGGTATGCGGGGCGTCGCGTGACAGTTCATTGCCGGATGGCGTTTGCGGCAGCCCCCAAACCATGCTGGAAGCCTCCCAGGCAGGTAGTGCGATGGTCCAGCAGGTTCTTGCCGCAGGCATGCCATGGGGTGATAAGTCCCTGAATGAATATGTTAACCGATTAGGACAGAACTTGGCGCGGAGCAGCGGAAGCCAGCAGGTTTTTGCCTTTTACGTTCTCTACAACCCCGAGGTTAACGCGCAGGCGTTTCCGGGCGGATACATTGTGATCAATTCCGGAGCGATCAGCCTGGCGGAAAGTGAGGCCGAACTGGCTTCCGTCTTGTCCCACGAAATCGCCCATGAGAACTCCTGTGATTGGCGAACGGCGCCTCGGAAGGGCAATCTGTTTGAGTTAATCGCCCTGGTTCCCGCGGTGGTTTTGGGAGGGCCGGCGGGGATCGCCATTGCTTCAGGAAGTGGTTGGGCGGCGACGCGGCGCGCGCCCGCTCCAGCCGGTCAGAGGAGCAGCGGGCCGACCGCTTGGCGGCTCAGTACCTGGTTCGCGCCGGCTACGACCCGCACGCGGCGGTGCAATTCTTCCAGCGGCTTCAGGCGGAACAGGAACGCAGCGGTGGGGAACCCGGCGGCTTGCTGGCCACGCACCCGCGCACCGTTGATCGGCAAAAACAGTTGGAGAAAATCATTCCCAATCTCCCCCCGCCGGAATTCGCGCCGCACGACGAAGCGGAATTCCTCCGCATGCGGCGGGCGGTTCGGGACTACGACGAAATTTATTCGCGCCTGGTGGGCGTGCGCGTGCCCGGACACGACGCGCCTCCTCCCGAGCTTTCCCGCCGGCCGCCATCGTCAACCCCACCCTAGTGACTCGCCTCGCCGCATCCCCCGTCTCCCACACTCAGCAAGAAAGTGTAGCGCGCCTGTTTTGTAGGTCCGCGGCTTTTCCCTGCCCATAGGGGACGGGCCGCGGACCTACCGCACAGGTTCGCGCTCCTCCTATTGCCAGGACCCTTGGATCGCCTCGGGAGGGAACACGATTTGGAGTTTTGGCGAGCGTCGCCTACAATGGTTTAGCTTCCGGGTGCTCCATGTTCGCCTTATTAAAAGCCTCATTGATTATCGGTTTGGTGGCGCTTAACGCCTTTTTCGTGGCCACGGAATACGCCCTGCTGAGTGTGCGGCGCACCCGCCTGGAGCAGCTTTCCAACGAAGGCAATTCCCGGGCGAAGCTGGTGCTCACCTTGCTTTCCGATATGGTGGCGCTGTTTTCCGGGACGCAACTGGGCATTACCGTTATCAGCCTGCTGATGGGCTGGATGGGCGAAGCCATCATGGCCGACGCCATCGAGCATTCGCTGGAAGGGTATCTCGGCCGAGTTCGCGCGCGCGGCCGTGGCTCACTCCATTTCCGTCGGCATCGCTTTTCTGCTCATCACCATGCTGCTGATGGTGTTGGGTGAGCTCGTCCCCAAAGCCATGGCCTACGATAACGCGGAAAGATTCGCGTTGGGCGTGGCGCGGCCCATGTCTCTTTTCCTCAAGCTGAGCCGCTACCCCGTCCGCCTGCTCGATACCCTGGCCAACGGGGTGCTTCACTCGCTGCACCGCCATCCGGGTCGAAGTCACGGCCCGTTGCCCACGGCCGAAGAAGTGAAACTGATTGTGTCCGGGATTCGCAAGCGCGGCCTGCTCGACGAAGAACAAGAGGAGATGATTCACAGCGTTTTCGATCTGGACCGCGTCCGCGTGCGCGAAATCATGGTGCCATGGAATCGCATCACCTGTCTGCCGGTCACAACGGATCTGCGGACGCTGCTTGACCGCGTGGTAAAGGACCAACACTCCCGCATCCCCGTTTATGACGGCCTGCCTGACCAGATCGTCGGCGTTTTGTACACCAAGGATCTGCTGGCGGTGATGGCGGAAAGGGCGCGCGCCGCAACCCCGGCGGATTCCGGGTTTGACCTGCGCGCGATCCTTCACCAGCCGATGATTGTTCCCGAGGGGATGTCGTTAACCCAGATGCTGAAGGAGGCCCGCCGGCGGCATTCGCAAATGGCGCTGGTGGTGGACGAGTTCGGAACCTTTGTGGGCTTGGTGACCATCGAAGACGTGCTGGAACAGATCGTGGGCGAGATTCAGGATGAGTACGACCGCGAAGAAGCAGCCATCCGCAAGGTGGGGGAAAACGTTCTGGTGGTGGACGCCTCGATGAGCCTGCGCGATCTGGCCAGCGAGCGCGATATCGTCCTGCCGCGCGGCGCGGGGTACGAAACGCTGGCGGGGTTTGTGCTGGCGCGGCTGGGATTCATTCCCCAGGGCGGGGAGAGTTTCGTTTTTGAATTCCGCCGCTACACCGTCCTGGAAGTGGAAGGCCGCCGAGTGTCCAAGGTCCGCATTGAGACGCTGCCGCGGAAACCCAGGCAGTCGGGAGCCAGCAGCCAGGAGCCAGGGGACTAAACGCGATCCTATTCCGGCTCCTGACTTCTGGCATCGCTGACTCCTGGCGTTCCCAGCATCACGCCCACTTCCACGCCCCGATTCACATTCAGGACTTTCGCGGCCGAACCCCGGTTGGTGCAAATTTCGATATAGCCGGAACTGCCCACGATGGCGAACAGCTCCCCCGGCTTGCCCATCGAATACGCCAAGTTCAGACGAGTAATCTCCTGCTGGTTGATGATGATCTTGAAGGGTGGCGGGTTTTCGGCGAACAGTTGGGGAAGGTCTTCCGGCCGGAGATTGGTGAGAATATTGCCAAACTTGTCGATCTTCAGAACAACGCCTTTAATGAGGTTGTCACCCACCCACTTGGGTTTGGGTGAGGTGAACTTGGTGTAATCGCTGATGGGCTCGCCGAACTTATCGACTTCCACCCACTTTGCTCAGCCAGCCGGCCACCGGAGCAAAGATGTCGCGTCCCTGAAACGTGGCGCTGACGGGATTGAGGAAGTAATGGTCAGAGGTGATGTGGCGAACCTCCACGTTCTCTTCCTGCTCGTAGATCAACGAAAGTACCCCGTTATCAGGAGCAACGAATTTGTAAGCCATGCTGCGTGCCAGCAGGGGACGGCGCGTTGTTCCCACTCCCGGGTCAACGACCACCAGGTGAATCGTATCGGAGGGAAAAAAGCGATAGCTTTGGGCCAGCGTGAAGGCCGCGTCGAAGATATCGTAGGAAGCCACTTGGTGGGTGATGTCCACGATTTCGACGTCGGGATTGATGTTGTAGATGACGCCTTTCATCGTGCCGACAAAGTGGTCGTCGGTGCCAAAATCCGTGATCAAAGTAATGATGGGCTTGCGAGCCAAGGTCTTCTCCTGTTCTTTGCACCCGCGAGCGAGATCTGTAGCGGCGAGTTTATCGCGCAACGAGATTGCGGCGTCCCGATTAGATCGAAGCAGGTTCCGCCGCCTCGACAGCAAATCGACACCGGGCTCGTGCGCTGGATGCGGGCGAGATGCGTGAAGTCACAGTGGGAGTCCAATTCCAGGGCGCGCAGCCAGGCGCGGACGGCGTTATCGATCTCCCCGAGTTCGATGAAGCTGAAACCCAGGGCCTGATGGACGAAGGCGTCCCCGACGCGGTAAGTCAGAGCTTCTTCATAAGCCGCCTGGGCGCCGACCCAGTTCTTGAAACGCATGCATTGAAATCCACGCTCGCAGGCGGCGGCCCAGGGCTGGAGCTCGGGCGTGATCTCCAGGGGGAGCGGCCATTCCTGCTGCAAATCCAGCAAGCGGCGCGCACAATCCTGCAAGTTGTCGCGCGCCGGAGAATTCTCGAAAATGGCAACGGACAGAATCAGTTCGCGAAGGGAGCGGTTCAAATCCTCGCAGCGACGGGTTGGGGGAGTAGAGCAAGCTCAAGCCCGCTGCGGTAATGTTCCCGGCTCTCGATCAGTGATTCCACCTTCATCAGAAATTCTTCCGCCTTGGCGTGGTGCGGGTCAAGCTCCAGGGCCCGGCGGTAGCAAGCGGCCGCCCGGTCCAACTGGCCCAGGCTTCCGCAGGCGTTGCCGAGAAGATAATGCGCCTGGGCGTCCATGGGCGCGGCCTGCACGGCGCGGGAAAAGGCTTCCACGGCGTCGGAAGGCCGCTGGGTTTCCAGGTAGCACACGCCGAGTTGGCTCCAGGCATCAGCGTTGGCGGGGTCTTCCACCACGAACTCTTCCAGCAGGCTGATGGCGGCGGGAAAATCCGCCTGGCCCAGCGCCTGGAGGGCGCGCGCGAGCCGATCTTCGGATTCAGATTTGGTCACTGCTGTTTCCATCCACGCGGCGTGAACCGGCGCTTTTCCCGCCCGGTCCGTTCGCGGAATTTGGCGCGGACCCGCTCCAATTGCGCGGCGGCGTTCGCGCCGTACCGAGGTTCTCGCTGACGTGCTCGCGCCGGCTCATGCCCACCAGGGCGGAAGTAATGCCGGGCGTGGAGCGCACAAACTGGATAGCCCTTTGCGCGTCCTTTTCCAGGCCGGGGAACCAGGTGTGGGTTTCCTCGGGAAGATTCTCCGTCAGCTTCTGCTGCAGCAGGCTGGCGCTGGCGAAAACCATCATGCCGTGGGCGCGCGCCACCTGCAAAACCGGGACGGCCTTGCCGTCAACGTGTTGCGTGCGGGCTGACAGGGCCTCCGGCATGGCGAGATTGTATGGCAGTTGGATGGCGCGGAAATGATGGCCTTTGCCGCCCACCTCCTCCGCCAGGCGCAAAAGGCTCGGGAGCGAAAGGGCCTCGCGCGAATCCAGTCCGACGCGGTAGCCATTCCAGGTGGCGGTGCCATAAATGCGGATTTTGCCTTCGCCCACGGCTTTCTCCAGGGCGGCGAAGGCCGCGCGCATTCGACGTTCAAATTCCTCGCGCGCCACGTTAGCGGCTTGCGTTTCCGGGTTGTGCAAATAATAAATATCCAGCGTTTCGATACCGAGATTCCGCCGGCTTACGTCGATCTGGTTTTCGAGATACTTTGGCGACATGACGTGGCAGCCGGCTACCACCTCCTCCGGACGGAGAAGGCCGGGATCGATCAAGGTCCGCTGGAAGTAATCGGAGGGATCGTCGGGCTCGCTGCCGTCAAAGTTCAGAAAGCCGCCTTTGGTCGCGATTATCACCTCGTCGCGCTGGACCTTGCCGCGGGAGATCACCGCTGCCAGCGCCTGGGCGATGGCGCGCTCGCTGCGCTGATGGCGGTAATTCACCGCCGTATCAATGACGTTGATCCCGCTTTCCAGGGCCTCCGCCACCGCCTCACGATAAAGCGCGTCATAGGCGGCGGTGGGTTCGCCCAGGTAGGTCCCGATCCCGATGGAGGAAAGCCAGAGGCCCTGGAACTCGCGGAAATGGCCGGGGAACTTCGCCTCGAAGCGGCGGCGAAAGCGGTCCGTCCCTTCGGACGTGGCGTGGCCCGGAATCAGCATGTGTGGGAATCCCCCGAAACCCAGCATTCACTTTAACACGAAAATCGAAACTCGAAATTCGAAACTCGAAATTCGAAAATCGAAACGCGAAATTGGAAACTTGAAATTCGAGACTCACAACGGTTCTCGATTTTCCAGTTTCGATTTTCGAGTTTCGTGCTCTGTCAGTCCATATCCGCCTTGACCAAGAAGAGCGGAACAGTGCTTTCGTGCCGAACCTTGGTGATGGTGGTGCCATGGATGAGATCGGAGATCAATCGGTGCCCGTGCGTGGCCATGGCGATCAGGTCGCAGTGCTCGGCTTCCGCGGTTTTCAGGATGGCGCGAGCGGGCTCACCGCTGGCATGGCGCGCCGTGACCTGAAAATTCTCGCGGCTGAGTTCCGCACTGACCTTCTCCAAATACTCCCGGTCCTCTTTTATTTCCTGGGAGTCGGAAAGATTCAGGTTTTCCTGCCATTGCGCCGCCCACCCGGTGGAAACGTGCAGCAGGACAATCTCGGCGCCGGTCAGGCGCGCCAGTTCCTTAATTGCGCGGCAAGAGGAAAGAATCGGCCTTGCTGTGGTCGAGTGCCACAAGAATTTTCTTGAACATTGCAGCCTCTCGTAATCGGGTGATCGGGTCATCGGGCCATCGAGCCATTGAAAACCAGTAGGCGCGCGGCTGGTGGCTATTATTCAGCTGCTGAGCAATCAGGCCGCTCGCCAAGATCACCCGATTCGTCTTTCAATGACCCGATGACCCGATGGCTCGATGACCCGATCACCTGTATCCAGTCTCGAACCGTTACCACCAAAAGATAGGCATTCAGGATCGCAATGACCGCGGCTGTGATCCACGCCAGGATTTTCAGCCATCGCGGGTTGACGAATTCACCCATCTTGCGCCGGTCGCCCGTAAACAGCACCAGGGGCACGACGGCGAAAGAAAGTTGCAGGCTCAGGATAACCTGGCTGAAGATCAGGAGCTTGGCCGTTCCCGCCTGGCCGAAGAAAATGACCGCAATCACGGCGGGGATGATGGCCAGAAGGCGGGTGATCAAGCGGCGCAGCCAGGGAACAAGCCGCAGGTTGAGAAATCCCTCCATTACGATCTGGCCCGCCAGGGTTCCGGTCAAGGTGGAGTTCTGCCCGGAACAGAGCAGGGCCACCGCAAACAGGATGGCGGCCATGTGCGTTCCCAGCAGGGGCGTCAGGGTGTGATACGCCTCCTGGATTTCCGCCACTTGCGTGTAACCGGCGCGGAAGAACGTTCCCGCGGCCATAATCAGAATAGCGGCATTAATCAGAAAGGCAAAGTTCAAGGCGAGGAAATAGTCCAGGAAGTTGTAGCGCATGGCCGTCTTCATGCCTTCCGGCGTGCGGTCAATGGCGCGCGTCTGCACCAGGGAGGAATGCAGATAAAGATTGTGCGGCATCACGGTGGCGCCCAGGATGCCGATGGCAATGTAGAGCATTTCCGGGTTGGTGAGGATTTGCGGCGTGGGTACAAACCCCTTGGCGATCGCCACGACGTTGGGGCGCACCAGGAGAAGTTCAATCAGGTAGCACCCGCCGATGATCCCGATCAGCGTGACCACCACGGCTTCCAGATAGCGGAAGCCTTTGTTCTGGAGATAGAGAATGGCCAGCACGTCGAGCGCCGTCAGGCAGACTCCCACCAGCAGGGGAATGTGAAAAAGCAGGTTGAGGGCGATGGCGGAGCCGATGACTTCCGCCAGGTCGCACGCGGCGATGGCGATTTCGCACAGCACCCAGAGGATGATGCTGGTTCGCCGCGAATAGTGGGCCTTGCAGGCCTGCGCCAGGTCCATCTGCGTGGCAATCCCCAGCCGCGCCGCCAGCGCCTGAACCAGGATTGCAATGAGGTTGGAAATCATCAGGACGGAAATGAGTTGATAGGCGAAACGCGACCCGCCGGCGATGTCGGTGGCCCAATTGCCGGGGTCCATGTACCCGACCGCCACGAGAAATCCCGGCCCGGAAAAGGCCAGAAGCTTTCGCCAAAAACCGGCGCCGGGAGGGACAATGACACTTCGGTGCACTTCCGGCAAGGAAGGTGTTGCCGCGGCGTGGGTCTCAGAAATGGCGGGTGCGGGGTTGGGATCCATAAGATGCTCAGTATACGCGCATCTGACAGCGCGAGATTCCGTCGGCGGACTCACCGGCAGTCGGCAAATCGGGGGAAGTATAAAGGGTAAAGTGTAAAATATAAATGATGCATTCCGTCTTTCGTCTCCAAATCATCTTCTTCCATCACCTAATGGCCCGATGCCTCCATGAACCAATGGCCCGATTTCTTTCCATCCAATGCCTTTCCCATTTATTTTCACCAACATCGCGAGAGAGTGAGTTTAACTCGTTTGCTTTCATCAACATCGCGAAAAGGCGATAAATCGACATTTTTTCTATATTTGTTTTCAATAACTTAACGAAGTTTAACCCCATTTTTTTGTCCCTCTTTTTTTCACGACCCCGGCCACCGAGGATAGATTAACTATCTTTGTTTCAATAATATAGATTTTTTCAAGGATTTCGCTACTCATCGCTAACCTCCTTTTTTTCTAGTATATCGCGAGAGCCGGGCCCCTTTTTTTGCCCCGACTCCCGGCTTTCAAGCTAACCCTTTGTATTTGGATGAGATAAAGCGTTAGACATTTTGGCGCAAAACGCTAACCCCTTTTGTTTCTAGTATATCGCGAGAGCCGCGATTTTTTCTAAGGCTGCCATCGGACGCTCATGGCGTTTAATCTTCAGCAGCAGGTTGGTGAGCCGCCGGACTTCCCGAAAGCTGGAACCTTCAGCCTTTGTGACTTGGTGGTTTTTTCCTTCCCGCCCATGGGGGAAGAACCATCACCACCAAGACACCAAGGCACCAAGTCGATCTCCGTTCCAGGCGTGCCGGGACGACCTCCTCCGGCCGTGATCAGCCATCCTCCCGGTATTTTTGTCCTCTCGTGAGGGGCAATCCGAGAGGCGTGTGGCGCCAGCAGGACGCCCGCACGCGGTGTAAGCGTAGCCTAATCTCTGCCCATGGTCAAGAGCTATTTCGAGCCTGCTTGCCCATGATTGTAGCCTGGAACGCGGGCTAGGAGGCGGAGCGGGTATGCCGTCGAACCGGGCGGTTCGCGAACCGCCCTTACGAAAACGCGCGCGGTGTGGGGGGAATTGGGTGAGGTGGAAGGAAAGGCTGGGGTACTCGCCCCAAGACCATCGCTAGCTCTTCCAGAATTTCCAGCCGGGGGACTTGTGATGTCCAGGCGTCTGGGGAGCTGTCTGCTTGGCTTTTTCGATGCGCGCAATTTCTTTTTCCACGAGCTCGAGTTCGCGGATAAGGTGCCGGGCGCTGGCGGGGCGCTCCTCGGGGTTCTTTCGCAAGCACTGCGCCACCAGATCGGCAAAGACGTCTGGGATCGCCAAATGGGCATGAGCGACGCGAATCGGGATGGGAGTCCCCTGGATGTGGGCGATCATCCAATCGGCCGCGGTGTTTGCCTGAAAAGGCAGTTCGCCGGTGGCCATCTGATACATGATAACACCCAGGGAGTAGAGGTCGGCGCGGCCATCCATTTCATCACCCAATTTCCCCAGCGCTTGCTCCGGCGACAAATACTGGAACGTGCCAATGACGGCTTCGGGAGAGGTGCGGAAACGGTCGCCCAAGAGGGCTTCTTTGAGCTTGGATATGCCAAACCCCAGGAGCTTGACGCTTTCGCCGCGGTTGCCGCCCAACAGGAAAATACTTTCCGGCTTGATATCGCGATGGACCACACCCAGTGCGTGGGCCGCCTCCAGTCCGGCGGCGACTTGCTTGGCGATGGCGCAGGCACGCAAGGGCGCGAGCGGGCTATCCTGCTGGATAATTTCCTGCAGGTTTCGGCCCTCCACGTATTCCATGACGATAAAGGGGCGGCCGTCGTCAGACTCGTCAATGCCCTCGACACGCGCCACGTTGGTATGCCGCAACTTCTTCCGCTGGAGGGCATCAGCCGTGAAAAGTTTGACGAACTCCGGGTCAGCGGCTAAATCCCGGTTCATCACCTTCAGGGTGCAATATTGCTGATGCTTGAGCTGAAGGGCCTTGTAAACCGTGCCCGCGATGTCCTGGCCGAGCTGGGCGAGAATGCGGTACTTGCCCTGTACCACGGCACCCTCAGGCCAAATCTCGCATTCCACTAGGGCGGTGAGGTCATTCGGGCACACGAAAGAATCCTGAGCGTGCGTGGTGTGGCATTGCGGACAGATTTTCATGGGCCAGATAAACTAAAGGGCAGCATGAGTAGACTAACACAAGTGGGGGGACGGATGGCAAGGGCCATCCGCGGGGCTGACTCTATCTTGCCCTTTGGCCTAAACCGTCGTAGACTTTAATCCTGTGAGCATCGAACGGCTGAAGAGAATTACGATGGAAGAAGGAAAGTGCGGAGGCAGTCCCTGCATTCGTGGTTTTCGTCTGCGAGTTTCCGATGTCCTGGATCTCCTGGCGGGTGGAGCTTCCTTCGAAGAAATTCTCGCTGATTACCCCTTCCTGGAGAAAGAGGATATTCTTGCCGCTATTGAGTATGCCGCTCGCCAAGCCGACCATTCGGTGCTTCACGCCACGTGAGATTCCTCGTTGATAACCAGTTCCCGGTAGCACTCGCTCGCTTTTTGGCCGCACGGGGGTGCGACTGCGAACATGTTCTGGATGTTGGTTTAGGGTCGGCGTCCGATCACTTCCTTCTCGGGTAACGCGCTTCCACCAGCGTGCGCATGCCGCCGCGCGCGGAGAACTCTCCTTTCACCACGGCCCACTTCGGCTTGCAGGCGCGCGCCACGTCATCCAGGATGCGGTTGACGGCGTTTTCATTGAAGATTCCGAGGTTGCGGAAAGCCACGATGTAAGACTTCAGTGACTTCAATTCCAGGCAAAGCTTGCCGGGAAGATAATGAATCGTGATGGTTCCAAAATCCGGCAGCCCCGTGCGCGGGCAGATGCAAGTGAATTCGGGGATGGTGATGGTGATCTCGTAACCGTGGTACTGGTTATCCCAGGTTTCGATTTCAGGCAGTTCGGCGTGAACACCTCCGCGGGCGTGTTCGGACGTGTATTCAGGTTTGTGGGTCTTTCGGTGGCATGGTTTCCTCCCAAACATTCAGAATAAACTGAAACGGTGCGGCTTTGCACCTGCCAATACCCTGATTGAGATTCCGTCTTATCGGTTTGCCCTCGAGCTCAGCTGCCGTAGGGTTTGCCGAAGACCAGGGACGCTCGCCGCAAGCGGATTCCCAACGATGGCTTACACGCTTTCGGACGCCGCCCAGAGTGGAAGTCTCCCAACAGTAACAAACCGTTATAGGCCATTACAAGCCATGATAGAGTATCAGGCCGCGATCATTACACTATCTCATTCATAAAAAGCAACTTAGTATGATTTCGAAAATTTTATATTGACAACGACATGCTCAACATTTATTCTAACAGGCGACTAATGGGTTGCGGCATGCATCTATTAGCTCATGGCAAGAGGGTTGAACTAGGCGGGCAGTCATCCGTCGATTGAGGAGGGAGCTGAGCGTTATGGGCAAGATCATAGGAATTGACCTTGGTACGACGAATTCGGTGGTGGCGGTTATGGAGGGTGGCGAGCCCACGGTGATCACGAATCCCGAGGGCGGTCGCACGACCCCGTCGGTGGTGGCGTTTACGAAGTCGGGAGAGCGGTTGGTGGGCCAGGTGGCGAAGCGGCAGTCGATCACCAATCCCGAAAATACCGTGTATTCCATCAAGCGGTTTATGGGACGCCGCTTCAATGAAGTTCAGAGCGAAATCAAGACCGTGCCTTACAAGGTGGTCTCGGGCTCCAATGGCGACGTGCGCGTGGAAGCGCTGGGCAAGGAGTACTCGCCCCCGGAGATCTCCGCCATGATTTTGCAGAAGATGAAGGACGCGGCGGAGCAGCATCTGGGCGAAAAGGTTACCCAGGCGGTCATCACGGTGCCCGCTTACTTCAATGACGCGCAGCGCCAGGCCACCAAGGATGCGGGCAAGATCGCGGGCCTCGAAGTTTTGCGCATCGTGAATGAGCCCACGGCGGCGGCGCTGGCCTACGGGCTCGACAAGAAGAAGGACGAAACCATTGCCGTATACGACTTCGGCGGCGGGACCTTCGACATTTCCATCCTGGAAGTGGGCGAAGGCGTGGTGGAGGTGAAGTCCACCAACGGCGACACGCACCTGGGCGGCGACGACATTGACAAGCGCGTGATGGACTGGATCGTCGAGGAGTTTCACAAGGACCAGGGCATTGACCTCGCGAAGGACCGCATGGCCCTGCAACGCTTGAAGGAAGCGGCGGAGAAGGCCAAGATGGAACTCTCCACGGTGCTCGAAACCGAGATCAACCTGCCCTTCATTACCGCGGACGCTTCCGGCCCCAAGCACCTGGCCATGAAGCTGACGCGCGGACGCTTCGAGCAGATGTGCGAGGACATTTTCCAGCGCTCGGTGGGCCCGGTGAAGCAGGCGCTGAAGGATGCCGGCGTGACGCCCGACAAGATCGATGAAGTGGTGCTGGTGGGCGGCTCCATCCGCATCCCGCGCGTGCAACAGATCGTCAAGGATCTCTTCGGCGGCAAGGAACCCCACAAGGGCGTCAATCCGGATGAAGTGGTGGCGGTGGGCGCGGCCATTCAGGCGGGCGTGCTGGGCGGCGAGGTGAAGGACCTGCTGCTGCTCGACGTGACCCCGCTGACGTTGGGTGTGGAAACCCTGGGCGGCGTCATGACCCCGCTGATCCAGCGCAACACGACGATTCCCACGCGCAAGACCGAGACCTTTTCCACGGCGGCGGACAGCCAGACCTCGGTGGAAATCCACGTCCTGCAGGGCGAGCGGCCGATGGCGAATGGACAACCGCACGCTGGGCAAATTCCATCTGGTCGGCATTCCTCCCGCTCCGCGCGGCATACCGCAGATTGAGGTGACGTTCGACATTGACGCCAACGGCATCCTGAACGTCTCCGCCAAGGATCTGGGGACGGGCAAGGAGCAGAAGATCACCATCACCTCTTCCAGCGGTCTCAGCAAGGAAGAAGTGGAGCGCATGACCAAGGAAGGCGAGCTCCACGCCGAGGAAGACAAGCGGCGCAAAGAGGAAGTGGAGGTCAAGAACAAAGCCGATTCGATGGTGTACTCGGTCGAGAAGCTGCTCAAGGAGAATCGCGAGAAAATCTCCGAGGCCGATGCCAAGTCGATCGAAGCGGCGCTGGAAGAGGCGAAGAAGGCCATCCAGGAAGGCGACACGGGCAAGATCAACGCGACCGTCGAGAAGTTGACCACGGCTTCCCACAAGCTCGCCGAAGCCATGTACAAGCAAGCGGCTTCCGCCAAGGCGTCGGCGGACGCGCAGGCGCGGCAGGGGCGCAGCAAGGTCCCACCGACAGCGGCGCGCAGGGCAAAGCCAAGGGCGAAGGAGAAGTGATCGACGCGGAGGTTGTGGACGACGATAAGAAGAAGAGCTGAAAGTTAGGAGCTGACAGCAGACAGCTAACAGCTCACAGTCGGAGCGCAGAAGCATTTTAGCTCTCGGACTCTCGAACTGTTAACTGTAAACTGTGGACTATCTTATGGAACATCGTGCCCAAGTGCCCGTCCAATGCCCGGTTTGCAATTGGCGGCACTTTTTGGAAGTGGAAGCCGAGGATTGGGATTTGGCGGCAGGGGCGGAACTGCGCAAGCACCTGGAGGCCTGGATCGCCTCGCGCTGCCCCGATCACCTCGGGCCGATTTTGGAGATGAGTAAGAACTGAGAGAAAGTAGCCAGGAGTCAGAAGTGAGTCGGTAGGCTTTTCTCTTCGACCGGAGAAAATCTGCTTGCTGGTAAATTGTAAAGGAGTCAGGAGCCGGGAATGATTCGCGTACATGTGAGTCAGGACAAAATCCGGGACTTCTGCCTGAAGTGGAAAATTACGGAGCTTGCCCTTTTTGGTTCCGTGTTACGGGAAGACTTCCGGTCGAGCAGCGACATTGACGTGTTAGTGAGCTTTGCGCCGGCAGCCCGGTGGAGTCTCATGGCCATGGTCGAGATGCAGGACGAATTGGAGAAAATCTTGGGCCGCAAGGTCGACTTGGTCGAGCGAAGCGCCATCGAACGCAGTGAGAATTACATTCGCCGCCGGCACATCTTGGCTTCCGCGGAGCCGTTTTATGTGGCGCGATGACGCAAGGCTTCTGGACATGCTTTTGGCGGCGAGGGAACTGGGTAAATACACCGAGGGGGTCTCCTTTGAGGAATTTGACCGCAACCGCCTGCTCCAGCACGCCGTCATTCGGCTGATTGAGATTGTCGGAGAGGCGGCTCGAAACATCTCGACTGAATTCAAGGCAGGTCATCCCGAAATCCCCTGGTCGGGAATTGTCGGGATGCGGAACCGTTTGATTCACGAGTATTTCCGGGTTGATTCGGACAAAGTTTGGGAGGTTGTAAAGGAGGACATGGCTGCATTGGTCGCGCTGATCGAGCCGCTAGTCCCGCCGGAGGAACCGCGTTGACCGGATGCAGGCGAGTTCCCAAGATCGATGCGGGGCGACCGGACAGTGGAAAAATGAGAGTTCAGCGTGCGCGCTTGCCCGAGTTCGTAAATTCGCGCTTGAACTCTTCCCAGGGGCGGGCCTTGCCAGCCAGTTGCTCGTGCCGCGCTTTACGGAGCCTGCGCAGCAGGCCGGGGGTTGTGCAAGATAAGGAAATCCTCGAAGGCGTCGTGCCAGTCGTCCAACGCTTCACCGGCGCGAAGCCATTTGTTATATAGATCGACAGGGATTTCGACCGTCTGGCCCATATGCCACTCCCAGGCTTAAGGTATCGCAGATTCGCGGGTGGAGCAAGTCGAGCGCGGCTGTTGGTCGCAATTAAACCGAGTCTCTGTGTCCTCTGCGCCAGTAAACCTCTCACACAGAACGCACGGGGCCTCTCAGTGATCTCTGTGTGAACGTTTTTCTGGCAACGGAGGCCACGGAGGCACTAAAAACAGGAACGGAAATTCTGGCACGCTGAGAGCGATCTTCTGAATTCCGGCTACTGACTTCTGACTCCTGGCTCCTAGGATTTTCACAATGCCCACTGGCACACAAAAAGACTATTACGCCGTGCTCGGCGTCAGCCGCGACGCCAAGCCGGAGGAAATCCGCAAGTCTTACCGCCATCTGGCGCGCAAGCATCACCCTGACGTCAATCCCGGGAACAAAGGCGCGGAAGAGAAATTCAAACAACTCTCGGAAGCCTACGAAATCCTGAGCGACGAGAAAAAGCGCAAGATTTACGACCAGTACGGATTCTATTCTGACAACCTTCCTCCCGGTGGCTACGGTCCCGGCCCTAGGTTCCGGCGCTGGCGCCCCCCATTCGCCCCCACCCGGCGTGGATTTTTCCGGTTTTGACTTTTCCAACATGGAGGATGGCGGCGGCGAAGCCGGACGGCGGGCGGGCGGGTTTGGCGGCGGCTTCCGCGACATCTTCTCCCAGATTTTTTCGCGCGGCGAACGCGAGGCGGCGAGCGAGGAGCCGGAAAAAGGTTCCGACATTGAATACCGAATGCATTTGGGTTTTTGGGATGCCATTCGGGGCGCGCAGGTGCGCATCACGGTGGCGCGGGAAGAGGCTTGCGGCACCTGCCATGGAACCGGCACAACCCCTGGACCGGCGGTCACCTGCGCGGACTGCGGAGGCACGGGCAAGACCACGCAAGCAGGTGGGCGCCATGCGCTTTGACATGACTTGCCCGCAATGCGGAGGAAGCGGCAAGCAGCGCCGGCCCTGCCCCAAATGCCACGGCACCGGCGCCATTCAATACGCCCGAAACCTTGAATGTGAGGATTCCTCCCGGGGTTGACACCGGCTCGCGCGTGCGCGTTCCGGGAAAAGGCAATGCCGGAATTCAGGGAGGCCCGCCGGGCGATCTCTACATCGTTACGGAAGTGGAGCCGCATCCGGTGTTCGAGCGCAAAGGCGACAACTTTTACGTCAAGCTGCCCGTCACCATTACCGAGGCGGCCCTGGGAGCCAAGGTCGAGGTTCCCACCATCGACGGCCTGAGCACCATCAAGATTCCTCCCGGCACGCAAAGCGGACAGAAGCTGCGCCTGCGGGGCAAGGGTGCGCCGTCGCTGCGGGATTCTTCGGGAGAGCTGCGGGGCGACGAATTTGTGGAAGTGCAGGTGATGGTGCCGCGCGTCGCCGATGAGCGCACCAAGGAAATCCTGCGCGAACTCGCGCGCTTGAACCCCGACGACCCCAGGAAGGATTTGAAGGCGGCAGGGTCCAAGCCGTAGGCTTGGAGAATTATGAATTCTGAATTCTGAAATTCAGAAATTGAAATCACCTGGCTTTCGATTGTTCGTGGTTCGAATTGCGGAGTTGGCGATTTTGCCAGTGTCAGCGACGTTCTCGAAGTCATTCCAATAATGGCTGAACAGCTGACTAGCTTACACTGACAACGGATCGACTGATTCTTCTATGGCCAAACGTGGCAGAAAAACTCGCGGCAAGGCTGGCTACATGATCTCCGCGGTGGCGGAGATGTACAACATCCATCCCCAGACGCTACGCCTGTATGAGCGGGAGGGCCTGCTGATCCCGTCGCGTTCCAACGGCAACACGCGCCTTTACGCGCCCGAGGATTTGGAGCAGCTTGAAACCATCCTGAACCTCACCCGCGACCTGGGAGTGAATCTGGCCGGGATCGAAATCATCCTGAACATGCGCCGGCGCATGCGCCTGATGCAGGAAGAAATGCAGGCGTTTGTCGACTATGTGCAGAAGGAATTTCTGGAGCGTTCGGAGAAGACCGCGAAGGAATTCAGAATGCCCTGGTGCGCATCACCCCGCTGCAGATGATTCGCGCCCGCGGGGGAGCGAAGTAGATGTCAGGGGCTGCTAAAATGCAAAGTTTGAGGGTAAAGGATAAAGTATGAAACATTGGCATTAACCTTTACCCTTTACCCTTTAAACTTTACCCTTTACACTTTTACGAACATGGCCCAAAAAGATTGCCCCCAGTGTGACGGAACGGGATGGAAACCGGTCGAGGTGAGACGGCGTCCGGCGCGTGGCGCCGTGCGATTGCCAGAACCTTGAGCGCTCGGCACTGCTGCTGAAGCAGGCGCGCATCCCGCCGCGTTATGAGCACTGCGAGCTCGCGAATTTTGACGTGCGCAAGAGCCTGGCCACCGGCCAGGACAACCCCAGTTTGACGGCGGCGAAAATCTGCGCGCAACGCTTCGTGGAGGAGTATCCCACCGATTTTGGCCTGCTGTTTGTGGGACCGACGGGGGTGGGGAAGACGCACCTGGCGGTGGCGGTGCTCCGCGAACTGATGATGCGCAAAGGCGTGGAATGCCTTTTCTACGATTTCCACGAATTGCTGAAGACCATCCGCGACAGCTACAATCCCGGAACCCAGAGCACGGAGCTCAGCGTCCTTCAGCCCGTCATGGATGCGGAGGTTTTGTTGCTCGATGAGCTGGCGGGTTCCAACCCCAGTGACTGGGTGAAGGAAACCTTACAGCATATTATCAACTCGCGTTATAACTATAAGAAGGTTACGCTCATTACTACCACCCTGCAATTCGGCGCCGGCGCCGGAAGCCGCGAGGGACGCCAGCCTTCCGGCGAGATCATCCCCGATGTGGAGTTCACCCTGAATCGCTTAGGGGTCACATTACGGTCGCGCCTTTATGAGATGTGCAAGCTGGTGGAAATGAACTCCGACGACTACCGCAGGGCCATCAAACAAGCGGGCTACAAATTTCACGTGGAGTGAGGGTGGGCATATCTTACAACCGCATTGCGGGGCAGAGCGTGGAACGGCTGGCGGCGCCGAGCGACGGCATTTTCGCCGTTGCCATGACCCTGATGGTTTTGTATCTCCGCCTTCCCGCCGCCCAAGCCATCCACGGTGAACAAGACCTGGGTTGCGCCCTCGTGGCGCTCCTGCCTCGATCGCTCAGCTACAGCCTTCCATTCATGCAACCAAGAACATGACAAACAGTCCGCAACGGCGCAGGCGCGTATTTCCGCAGGTTCGATTGACTTCGGTTTGGATGCGGGGGTAGAATGTGCCTTTCCTGTTAGTCTGCGTCGGGTATTAGGAGGGAGGCACGTTGATGTCCTTGGAGGATAATCGCAGCTCACAGGAGGCCGGAACTGATCTTGAACAACCCGCGGAAGTGAGCACGCTCACCTCTGGCACCCCCGAAAGCAGTGACATGTCGAACTTGCTTGCCGGCATGGAGACGCTTTCGGCGGCTCCCCTGGCGCCAGGCGAGGTTGTGCAGGGTAAGGTTCTTAAGGTAGCGGACGGAGAAGTTGTCGTTGACCTTGGTCTGAAGACGGAAGCTACCGCCCCTGTCGCCGAATTTCTGAACAGTGAGGGTCAAGTCAGTGTCGCGCCGGGCGACACGGTGGATATTTGGATCGAGAAGTACGATGTCGAGACGGGGCGAGTCGAAATCTCGCATCAAAAAGCGGCCCGCCGCAAAGTCTGGGAAGATATCGAGCGGGCTTTCCAGGATCAAACCAACATCACCGGGAAAGTGATTGACCGCATCAAGGGTGGCTTGACCGTGGATGTGGGAGTACCCGCTTTTCTCCCTGCCTCGCACGCTGATGTGCGGGCGCACCGCAACGTTGACGAACTGAAGGGCCAGGAGATCACCTGCAAGATCATCAAGATCAACCGCAAGCGGAACAACGTGGTGATCAGCCGCAAGTTGGCCTTGGAAGAGGAATCCAACCGCCGCCGGACCGAATTGGCAGAGCGCCTGATGGAGGGCGCGGAAGTGGTGGGGAAGGTCAAGAACCTGGCGGATTATGGCGTATTCGTGGACCTGGGCGGGATGGACGGGCTCCTCCATATTACCGATCTTGCCTGGGGGCGCGTGGGCCACCCCTCGGAAGTCGTGCAAGTCGGCCAGGAAATCCGGGTCAAAGTTTTGAAGCACGATGTGGAGAAGGGGCGCGTTTCGCTCGGCCTGAAGCAGCTTACCCCGGACCCCTGGGAGATGGTGCCCCGCACTTATCATGCGGGTGACCGCGTCGCCGGCCGCGTCGTGAGCCTGACGGATTACGGAGCCTTCGTGGAGCTTGAGCCCGGAGTGGAGGGGCTCGTCCACATCTCGGAAATGAGCTGGAGCAAGCGCCTCCGCCATCCTTCCAAAGTTCTCACCATGGGCGACCGCGTGGACGTGGGGGTTCTGGAAGTTGATATGGCCAAGCGCCGGATCTCCCTGAGTCTTAAAGCCAGCCTGCCGGATCCGTGGACCAAGGTGAACGAGAAGTATGCCGTGGGAGCCAGGGTGCAGGGTCGAGTGCGGAACCTGACGGATTTCGGCGCCTTTGTGGAAATCGAAGATGGGGTGGATGGTTTAATTCATCTGACCAACATATCCTGGAATCGCAATATCAAGCACCCCTCGGAGATTTTGAAGAAAGGGCAAAAGGTTGAAGCGGTGGTCTTGGCCCTGGACCCCGCGAATCGGCGGCTGGCTCTGGGGCTGAAACAACTGGAAGAGGATCCGTGCCAGACTTTCTTCGCCAAGATCCATGTCGGTGACTTGGTTCGGGGCAAGGTCTCCCGGCTGGTTTCTTTTGGAGTATTCGTCGAGTTGGCGGAAGGTATCGAAGGCCTGTGCCATCTCTCGGAAATGGAAAACGCCCAAGGCGGCAGCGGGAAAGCTAAACTTGAGGAGAGAAGCGAGCACGAATTTAGAATTATTCGTCTGAACCCCACGGACCGGAAGATTGGCTTGAGCATGAAGGAACCGGCGCCTCCTCCTCCACCTCCCGAGCCGGTGGTTCCCAAAGCGAAAGAACCCGAAAGCATGTCGACCATGGCGGAAGCGTTGTCTTCCGCCGGCATCACTCCTTACGAATTAACGTAAGCTGCTGATGGGTAAGCCAGTGTAGAGGGGGA
This sequence comes from uncultured Acidobacteriota bacterium, assembly GCA_963810005.1. Lineage (GTDB taxonomy): Bacteria > Acidobacteriota > Terriglobia > UBA7540 > UBA7540 > Bog-366. Next base: position 12,436 of record CAWELY010000010.1, on the reverse strand, counting down.
GAGTAGGCCGATGAGGCGGTGTTGCGGCTGGCCCGCGATGGATACCGCGAAAAAGCGGCAATCGTTCTATAATCAGGAGCAGCAGGGCAAAATACCAGAAAACCTCGCAGCAGGAGATCACTATGACGAAAGCAGAATTGATCGAGGATGTTTCGCGTGTCGTGGAAATGAGCCGCAAAGACTCCGAGATCATTGTCGAAACTATTTTTGACAGTATTGTGAAGTCGCTCAAGGCCGGCGACAAGATTGAGATTCGCGGCTTTGGGAGTTTCCGCACGCGCCAGCGCAAGCCCCGCATCGGGCGAAATCCCAAGACCGGCGCGCGCGTGGACGTGCCCGCGAAGAAGATTCCCTACTTTAAACCCAGCAAGGAACTGAAAGACCTGGTGAATACCTACCCGTCCACGGAGAGTTCCGCGCCTTCAACTCCTGTCCCGCCCGCGGCCCCAGACCCGGCGACTCCTTAGGAATTCGATTTCCCCATCACGGGGCTTGCGGAAATTATGGATTACTTGTGGAGTCCCTGGAGATATCGATACGTCAGCCAGGCAGGCAAGGGGGAGGGTTGCCCGTTCTGCCAGAAAGTGGGCTTGGACCCCTCGCAAGACCGCGAACATCTGGTGCTGTATCGCGGGCGGAGCAACTTTGTCCTGCTCAACCTCTACCCTTACACCACCGGCCATATGCTGGTGACCCCTTATGCCCATGTGGCCAACCTCGATCAGGTGACCCCGGAAACCCTGGCGGAGATGATGGCGCTGGCGCAACGGCTGCAGACGGCGTTGCGTGCGTGCTATGATCCGGAAGGATATAACCTTGGCATGAATTTAGGAAAATGTGCCGGGGCGGGCGTGGCCGACCACTTGCACCTTCACCTCCTGCCGCGTTGGACGGGGGACTCAAACTTCATGACCGTGGTGGGAGAAACGCGCGTCCAGCCGGAAGACCTTCTTGCCACTTACGACAAACTCGTCGCTTTCTTCCCGCGCTCCCCATAAATAACCAGAATCCCGCTTGGGAGTGGGTCAATATCGATTATGCACCTGCGTTTTACCACTCCGTTCGAAGCTGGCGCCGAAGCGGACGGCTTCCTGGAAGGCCTTCCCTCCTGCCCCGCGGTGTTCGCCTTGTTCCCATCTTCTCGCGAAGGGGTTCCTTCCGCGCCTTATCTCGGGCGCACGCGCGATTTGCGCCGGCGCCTCGCGCGGTTGCTCTCCGCCCGGCGGCCAATTTCCAAAATGCTCAACCTGCGCGAGCTGGCGGCGCGCGTTGAATATCAACCCGTGGGTTCGGCATTTGAGGGGACGTGGCTTCTCTACCTGCTGAACCGGCACTACTTTTCCCGGCAGTACCGCGACCGCCTGCGCCTGAAGCCCCCGGCGCTTTTGAAATTGAAAATGCAGAACCGCTTCCCGCGCTGCTACCCGACGCGGCGAAGGGTGAAAGACAACTCGCTCTATTACGGCCCTTTCGCCTCCATGGCCGTGGCCGAGCGCTTTGCCGGTGAGTTTCTGGACTTCTTCAAAATCCGCCGTTGCGTGGAGGAGCTGAATCCGGACCCTTCCCATCCCGGATGTATCTACTCGCAGCTTCACATGTGCCTGGCGCCTTGCTTTGCCGGATGCACGGATCCGGAATATCAGGGGGAAGTCCAGCGGGTAGTGGAGTTCTTGGATTCGCAGGGCAAATCGCTGCTGCGCACGCTAGAGGTGGAGCGAGCCCAGGCTTCCGAGTCACTGGAATTCGAGCAGGCTTCCAAGATTCACCACCGGATCGAGAAACTGAACGAATTGCTGCGGCAGCGGTCCGACATGGTAAGAAATCTTCGCGACCTCCATGCGGTGATGGTATTGCCGGGGGCGGAGGCGAAGTCGGTGGTTTTCTTCCGCATCATCGCGGGTGAGATTCGCGGCCCCTCAACGCTTTCACTCGATGAAAACGTTCCCAATCCCACGCCGCTCGACCGCCAGCTCCACGACTTGATGGAATCGCTCGGCGCGGACGCAAGCCGGATGGCCCCTCCCCCGTGGGAGCACCTCACCCTGCTGGCGCGCTGGTACTACAGCAGCTTCCGCCAAGGTGAACTGGTGATGCTGAACTCGAATCAGACGATCCCGCACAGCCGCTTGATTCGCATCTGCCGAAAACTTGTTACGCGGGAGCAGGGAGCGGGGAATGGGGATTAGGCATTGTTGCCGCCACATTGACGGCAGATATTCGGGGGACTATGCTTTTGAAGAAGGCCTTGCCGGTTCACCCCCGGCCGTTGTCCATGCGAGGAGGGATCGTACCCCATGAAGTTAGCGGTATCTGTGGCTTTGTTGCTGTCTCTGGGCCCGACGCGGGCTGGCTGGGGCCGGGAATTGGGCGGCTTGATTGTCAACGCTCAAGATGGGAGGCCCGTCCAAGGGGCGGAGGAGAATACGGAGCAAGCCGGCCCGGGACAAAAGGGTGAAAAGAAGCCTCTCACCAATGATGATGTGATGAGCATGGTCAAGGCCGGGCTGGCGGAGAACACCATCGTCTTGGCCATTCAACATAGTTTGACAGTTTTCGACACATCCCCCCAAGCCTTGATCTCGCTCCACGCTCAGGGTGTTCCACAGCCAGTTCTCGATGCGATGCTTGCAGCGGGAAGCCAAAAACCAACCTCACCCGCCGGGCCGGTAGTGCCAACGCCGACCCAAGTCCCAGCCAAGGCACCTGACTTGCACACGATCCGAAAGATCTTCTTAAAGACTGAATGGTTGGACGATGACGCCGAGACCGCACGAAAGGTCATCGCCATTCAAAAGCACACCTGCTTACAATTAGTCGAAACGGCGGAGGCCGCGGATGCCACTCTCAGGTGGACGCCCGAGGCATTCACTGGTGGTGCACTGGAGTTGCGTAGCAAGGACGGCCAAGTGCTCTGGACCAAGGTGGGAGGCTGGACCACACCCCTCAAGGCGCTCAAGCAAGCTCTGGGCTGTCCGAAGTAGGCGCGCGGGCGCCCAGGGCCGGCTTACGTTATCGGCGCAAACCGCGCCTGGAAGAAGCGCAGATATTTGGGCTCGTAGGTCATGCGCAGGCCGCGCGCTTGCTCGCGGTGCTCGTAAACTTCCAGCACCGATTCCGCCACCACATCCATGTGCGCTTGCGTGTAGACGCGGCGGGGAAGGGTAATGCGCACCAGTTCCAGTTTGGGGAAGTGTTCTTCGCCGGTTTTGGCGTCGCGTCCGGCGGAGACGGCGCCGCGCTCCATGGTGCGCACGCCCGAGTCGATGTAGATATCGCAGGCGAGCGCCTGCGCCGGGTACTGCGACTGCGGGATGTGCGGGTAGAACGCCTTGGCGTCCAGGAAAACCGCGTGCCCGCCGATGGGCTTGACGATGGGAATGCCCCAGTCGAGCAGGTGATTGCCGAGATATTCCACCTGGCCGACGCGCGTGCGGATGTGGTCGTCTTCGACGCTTTCCACGATGCCGCGCGCCATGGCTTCCATGTCGCGCCCCGCCAGGCCGCCGTAAGTGTGCAAGCCTTCGTAGACCACCACCAGGTTGCGCGCCTCCTCGTAAAGGCCCTGGTCGTTGGTGGCCAGCCAGCCGCCGATGTTCACCAGCGCGTCTTTTTTCGCGCTCATCGTGCACGTGTCGGTATAAGAGCAGTACTCCTTCAGAATCTCGGCCACTTTCTTGGACTGGTACCCCGGCTCGCGCTGCTGAATGAAGTAGGCGTTCTCCACGGCGCGCGTGGCGTCAAGCACGACGGGAATGTTGTGTGCGCTGGCACAGCTCGCGGACGGCGCGCATGTTTTCCATCGACTGCGGCTGTCCGCCCGCCATGTTCACCGTGCCCGCGATGCACACATAGGGAATCTTGCCCGGGCCGGCGTCCTGGATGACGCGCTGCAAGCTTGGCGAGGTCCACGTTGCCCTTGAAAGGGTGCGGGTTCGCGGGGTCGTGCGCTTCATCGATAATCACGTCGACGAACGTGCCCCCGGCGAGTTCCTGGTGCAGGCGCGTGGTGGTGAAGTACATGTTGCCGGGAATGATGTCGCCGGGGTGAATCATGATCCGCGACAGGATGTGCTCGGCGGCGCGCCCCTGATGCGTGGGGACGAGATACTTATATCCATAATACTGAGTTACAGCCTCCCACAAGTTGTAAAAGTTCTTGCTGCCGGCATAGGCTTCGTCGCCCAGCATCATGCCCGCCCACTGGCGGTCGCTCATGGCGTTGGTGCCGCTGTCGGTCAACAGGTCGATGTAGACGTCCTCGGAGCGCAGCAGAAAGGTGTTGTACCCCGCTTCCGCGATAAACCTCTCGCGTTCGGCAAGCGTGGTCATGCGAATGGGCTCGACCATTTTGATCTTCCAGGGCTCCGCCCACGAACGCCGGCTGGGTTTTGGATAGGACATAAACTCTCCCCCTCAAGTTATTGTCGATTGCCGATGGTCGATTGACGATTGAAAACAAGGAAATCCTCCTCTGCGGTCAATCGGCAATCGACAATGGTGAATCGGCAATCGTCAATTGTTTCTCACATTGCGAGAAGATATCATAGCAATTCCACTCGCCAGCACCAGGGCAAATTAATAGGCTGTAGCGGTACGGCTTGCCGTATCCTTGAGTTTGCACATTTTGAAGCGAGAAATTCGTTTCCCCGCACTCGAAAAGTGACAAAAAAGCCGACGATTTCAGCAAAATACGTGTGCTTCGGTAGAAAATGTCGCTCCGTTGTGTAGAAATGTCGCTCTTTTTATCGGGCAAATTGTCATTGTTTCGTTTGTTTTCATACACATTCCGGCTTCGTTCGTCATTTATTAACATCTTTTTTTTCAGTGTTCGGTCCCCACGCGACTTTCCCCTCCGCCACCACCACCATGGAACCTCCCCTACGCCGGATAATTTGTCCTGCACGTTCCGCCTCGGCCTGGGCATTCGTCCTTTCCTCCGGGTGACCCCGTGGGGGCGCCGCGCTCCTCCCTCCCCGAAGGCTAGCAAAAAGGCAAGGTATGTTGTCAACAGAATTCTGGCGGAATTTCCTACCGGTAGGAAAGGATTTTACAATTCCCGCCGCAAATTTCCTGCCCGTAGGAAAGGGGCTGCGAGACTCGCCAGCGCTGGTGACAGATCGTCACGATGGCAGGGGACGCCGGACGCGAGTATGGTAAGGCCGTATACGGCCAAGTGGAACTTCCCGAGCAAGTAGCAGACCTGGCCTGTAGTTCCGCGGCTTTTCGTTGTCCATTCGAACGAACCGCAGACCTTCAAAGCAGATCTGCCCCAGCCCACGACATTAAAATATATTCATGAACTTTTGAGCGCCCGCCGATAACCCACATGAACGTCGAAAGAGGCCGGAACGAACTGCTTCCGGGTTGGAATTGTGGCAGAAGTGTTCAACAGCCTTAAGCAATATGCTACAGTCTTGCTGCTACTCAGATGCCAACGCTAACCTTACCTGATTTTGTCAACAAGTGGCGCAACGCCGGCCTCACGGAGCGGGCGGGCGCCCAAATGCATTTTATTGAGCTTTGTGACGTGCTGGGCGAGCCGCATCCAGCGTCAGAGGACTTTACCGGGGCGACGTACACGTTTGAAAAGGGCGGAACCACCATCGAGGGCAAGCAAGGCTTTGCGGATGTCTGGAAGCGCGGCTGCTTTGGTTGGGAGTACAAGGGCAAGCACAAGGACCTTAATGTCGCGTATCAGCAACTCCTCAAATATCGTGAGGACCTGGAAAATCCGCCGCTCCTTGTGGTGTGTGACCTTGAGCGCTTCGAGATTCATACCAACTTCACCGGCACGGCAAAGCAAGTCTATCGCTTCTCGCTTGACGACCTGCTGAAGAACCAGGCAACCGCCGACTGCAAGCTACCGCCGATCGAGGTTCTTCGCGCCGTGTTCACCGACCCGGCCCGGCTCCGGCCCGATCGCAGCGCGGCGGATGTAACGGAGATGGCCGCCGCTGAGTTCGCAACCCTCGCGGACTCCTTGCGAGCGAGAGGCGTTGACCCACAGCGCGCCGCGCACTTTTTGATGCGGCTGCTCTTCTGCCTTTTCGCCGAGGATATCGGGCTGTTGCCTCCCAAGCTGTTCTCGGTGCTGCTCGAACGCACCCGCCACCGCCCCGCCGATTTCAAAGCGCGGCTGGCTCAACTGTTCGCAGCAATGGCTACCGGCGGGGCGTTCGGTGCAGACGACATCGCCCACTTCAATGGTGATCTGTTTACGGACGCAGAAGTGTTCGACCTCTCCGCGGAAGATATTGAAACCCTACTGCGAGTCAGCAAGCTTGATTGGTCAGCCATCGAACCCGCCATCTTCGGCACGCTTGTTTGAACGCAGTCTCGACCCGGACAAGCGGTCGCAGTTAGGCGCGCACTACACGAGCCGTGACGACATCTTGCTGATTGTCGAGCCTGTGCTGATGGCTCCCCTGCGCCGCCGTTGGGCTGAGGTCAAGGCGAAGGCAGAGAAACTCCTCGAAAGACCCAAGCCGGGGAAAGCGGCCGGGAAGAAGCTGCAAACCGCGTTGCGGAACCTGTTGCTGGGTTTTGTGCGACGAACTCTCCCACGTTCGCGTGCTCGATCCCGCCTGTGGCAGCGGAAACTTCTTATACGTGGCGCTTAAGTTGCTGCTGGACTTGTGGAAGGAAGTGAGCGTCTTCGGAGCCACCCACGGGCTTCCTCATCTGCTCCCATACCAGGTGAACCCGGCGCAGTTGTACGGCATTGAGATTAACGTCTACGCCCAGGAACTGGCGTCCGTGGTCGTGTGGATCGGCTACATCCAATGGCTGCACGACAACGGCTTTGGCGTGCCGCCGGCTCCAATTCTTCAACACCTCCACAACATCCGGCGCATGGACGCCGTGCTTGCGCATGATGCAGCAGGGAAACCCAATTGAGCCGGAATGGCCCGAAGTTGACGTAATCATCGGCAATCCACCTTTCCTGGGTGGCAAGAAGTTGCGATCCGACTTAAGCAGCAACTATGTCGACGCCTTGTTTAAACTTTATGACGAGCGGGTGCCCCGCGAAGCGGATTTTGTGACGTATTGGTTCGAGAAGGCGCGGAGCATGCTATCCGACAAACGCACAAAACGTGTGGGATTATTAGCGACCCAAGGTATCCGCGGTGGAGCAAACCGAAAAGTGCTCGAGCAAATTAAAACATCGGGGGATATATTCTGGGCACATTCTGATCGGGATTGGGTATTGGACGGTGCGAATGTTCATGTCTCGATGATTGCGTTCGACGATGGCACCGAGAAGGAACGCGCACTTGACGGCACCCAAGTTTCGTCCATCAATTCGGACCTAACACGAGGGTCTAACATAGCCGCAGCGATGGCACTTGTCGAGAATGCCGGGCTATGCTTCATGGGAGACACAAAGGGGGGACCCTTTGACATACCACAAGCGATCGCGGACGAAATGCTCAAAGGGCCGTTGAATCCAAATGGTCGGCCCAACAGTGACGTCGTCCGCGCCTGGTCGAATGGGAGCGATATTACGGGGCGGTCACGCGGGATGTGGATTATCGACTTTGGCGTTGATATGCCAGAATCTCGGGCGGCACTCTACGAGGCTCCGTTTCAGTTCGCGAGAGCCAACGTCAAACCCCAACGGGACGTGAACCGGCGACTAAGTTATCGCGAAAAGTGGTGGATTCATGCTGAACCGCGACCTGCTCTGCGCGCTGCACTCTCTGGCAAGTCGCGGTACATTGCGACAGTAGCGGTTGCCAAACACAGGTTGTTTGTCTGGTTGCCTACGAATGTGTTGCCCGACCATGCCTTATTTGTCTTCGCGCGCGAGGATGACTACTTCTTCGGCATACTGCATTCCAAATTGCATGAGATCTGGGCCTTGCGGAGAGGGACCGCACTCGAAGACCGGCCCAGGTACACTCCGACCACAACGTTTGAACCATTTCCACTACCCTGGTCCCCTGGCAAGGAGTCGCAACAGGACCCGCGCGTCCGGGCAGTTGCCGCGGCAGCTAAGGAGCTCGTTGAGAAGCGCGATGCGTGGTTGAATCCGCCGGGGACGCCCGCGCCGGAACTCAAGAAGCGTACCCTCACAAACCTCTACAACCAGCGTCCACAGTGGCTTGAGGATGTCCACCGGGCGCTCGATAAGGCCGTCCTGGCTGCCTATGGTTGGCCGGAGGACCTGAGTGATCCCGAAATCCTGGAACGCCTGTTGGCGCTGAATCGCGAACGCGCACGGGCTTGCAGCGTTGGCTCTTAAGAATCTTGCTTCGCAGTGCGCTGGCGCAGACCCCCAAGAACAGGGTCTGCGCCAGCCAGCGTGTGGCCGCTCGTAAACCCAGGGAAAAAGCCCAACCCAAAACTGCGTGCCTCACCCGGAAAAAAGTATTATCATTCGCCACAAGATAAAACCGTGAGAGCATTCATCAGCTACAGTCACGATTCGGCGGAGCACAAAGATCGCGTCTGGGACCTCTGCGAACGCCTCCGCAACGACGGCATTGATTGCCGCATTGACCAGCATGAGATCTCACCTCCCGAGGGCTGGCCGCGCTGGTGCCGCAATCAGCTTGAGGAGTGCCAATTCGTTCTCGTGGTCTGCACCGAGACCTACAGGCGCCGCTACGAAGGCAAGGAGCCAGCCGGTGAAGGCAAAGGCGTAAAGTGGGAAGGCTTCATTATCACTCAGGATCTGTATGAGGCAGACAGCAAGAGCGTTAAGTTTATCCCCGTCGTGTTTACTCAAGACGATGCGCAGCACATTCCCCTAGAACTGCGGGGTGCGACCCGCTACGACCTGTGCGCGCCGGACGCGTACGACAACCTCTTTCGGCACCTCACCAACCAGCCCGCACGCGTCAAATCCCCTGTAGCGACGCAGACTCGATCTATGCCGCCGCTTGAGCGAAAGCAGCAATTCTGCGGGCCGCTCTGGAACGTGCCCTATTCCAAGAACCCGTTCTTCACCGGACGCGGGAAGGTTTTGGCCGACGTTGAAAAAGAGTTGCACGTCGGCGGGCGGGTGGCGCTCACGGGAATGGGCGGAGTGGGCAAAACTCAAATTGCGGCACACTTCGCGTGTGAACATCGCGACGAATACAGCGCCGTGCTCTGGGCCAGCGGCGCCTCGCAAGAGACGCTGGTCTCCGACTTCGCGGCCGTCGCTGGCCTGTTGAATCTGCCAGAGAAGGATGAGAAAGACCAAACGGCGGCGGTGGCCGCGGTCAAGCGCTGGCTCGCGGCCAACGGAGGCTGGTTGCTGATCTTCGACAACGCCAACGATCTGGCCATCACGCGCGGATTTCTTCCTCAGTCAGGGAAAGGGCGAGTTCTGCTAGCCACCCAGGCTCAGGCCACCGGTGACGTCCAAGCCATTGAAATCCTGGACATGCTGCCGGAGGACGGAGCAACGCTCCTGCTCCGTCGCGGCAAGATCATCAAGCCAGATGCGCTGCTTAGCGCGACTGCCGACGCCACCCGCGACACGGCCATTCGCATCTCGACAAAGCTCGGCGGACTGCCTCTCGCCCTCGACCAGGCAGGGGCGTATATCGATGAAACCCGCTGTGGCGTCGCGGGCTACCTCGACCTTTACACAAAGCACGCGGCGCAGTTGCTCAGAAAGCGCGGTGCGACGGCCTCTGAGCATCTTGACTCCGTCGCCACCACAGTTACACTTTCTTTCGAAAAAGTAGCAGGCGCAAGCCCCGCTGCTGCAGACTTGCTGCATTTCTGCGCTTTCCTCCATCCTGAAATCATTCCAGATGAAATCCTCACAAAGGGTGCGGCGGAGCTCGGACCGAATCTCAGCCCCATCGCCGCCGACCCCTTGGAGCTAAACGTTGCCTGTGCGGAAATCCTGAAGTTTTCGCTCATCCGCCGCGACGCCGATGCGAATACTCTGGGCATTCACCGATTGGTGCAGGAAGTGATTCAAGATGGTCTGACGGCGGAAGAGAAGCGTCAGTGGGCGGAGCGCGCCGTGCGGGCAGTGAACGAAGTATTCCCATCCGTTGAGTTTGCTAACTTTGCTCAGTGCGAGCGCTTGCTTCCCCAAGCCCTCGCTTGCGCGTCGCTCATTGAGGCCTACAGGTTCGAGTTCGAAGCGGCGGGGCGATTGCTTAACCAAGCCAGCCATTACTTGGACGAGAGGGGGCGTTTTTCTGAAGCCGAACCGCTCTCCCAGCGGGTGCTGGCAATTCGCGAAAGAGTCCAGTGCCCGGATCACCCCGACGTGGCCGAGAGCCTCAACAACCTGGCCCTGCTCTACAAGAATCAAGGCAAGTACGCGAAGGCTGAGCCGCTCTTTCAGCGGGCGCTAGCAATTTGCGAGAAGGCCCTCGGACCAGATGACCCCAACGTAGCCACGAGCCTCAACAATCTGGCGGTGCTTTACTACGACCAAGGGAAGTACGCCGAAGCGGAGTCGCTCTACGAACGGGCGCTCGCTATCACTGAGAAGGCGCTCGGACCAGAACACCCTGACGTAGGTATTCGCCTCAACAACTTGGCGGAGCTCTATCGGGCCGAAGGGAAGTACTCGCAGGCCGAGCCGCTCTACCAGCGGGCGGTGCCGATCACTGAGAAGGCCCTCGGCCCGGAACACCCCGACCTAGCCGTCCGCCTGAACAACCTAGCGGGGCTGTATCGTAACCAAGGCAAGTACGCCCCAGCCGAGCCACTCTACCGACGGGCGCTCGCCATCTGGGAGAAAACTCTCGGCCCCGAGCACCCCAACACGGCCACGAGCCTCAACAACTTGGCGTTACTCTACAAGAAGCAGGGCAACTACGCGAAGGCTGAACCGCTCCTCCAGCGGGCGCACAACATCCGGGAGAAAGCTGCTGGCCCCGAGCACCCGGACGTAGCCGCCAGCTTGAACAACCTGGCGGGGCTGTATTTTGACCAGGGTAAGTTCGCCGAGGGTGAGCCACTCCTTAAACGGGCGCTCGCCATTATGGAAAAAGCCCTGGGGCCGGAGCACCCCGACGTGGCCATCGGCCTCAATAACCTGGCGGAATTTTATCGCGTCCAAGGAAAGTACGCGCAGGCCGAGCCGCTCCACCAGCGGGCGCTTGCCATCCTGAAGAAAGTTTTTGGCCCCGAGCACCCCGACGTAGCCATGGGTCTTGAGAATTACGCTCGTCTTTTTCGCGAGATGAAGCGCGGCGCGGCGGCCAGAGAATTGGAAGCCCGCGCAAAGGCCATTCGCGCCGCGCATGCCCAGAAGAATCCTCCCAAATAGAGCCTGCCACCGTCCCGGCAGCCCTCCGGTCGCGGCAACCAGCCCGGAAGTAACCGTAGCGCGGATCTGTCCGCGGCTTTTTGTTGTCGATTGGGGGCAAACTCGCTTTGGCCCGGTTTCTGTTCATTATCCAGAACTCATAATTCACCTTTCACCATTCACTCTTGTAGATGCGCGCGGATCGTGAGTATGAATCGTGCAGGGATCATGAGTACGCTCTCCGAAATGTCCGGGATGTGCAGGGATCGTGAGTACGCGCAAGGTAACTTGCGGAGGGCTTCGCCAGCCGCATAAAAATATATTTTATTTCGCCTCAGTAAGTTAGCGCCAAATCCCGCCTCAGGGCACCCCAAAATCGAATCGACTTCTAAAATTTCCGTCAAAAGCACAGAATTCTGTCCGTGGCCGCCCTGCACGTAAAATGCTCTCGACTTCCGAATTCTAATCGATTGATGTTATTAGCCTTGGCGTCTCGCGTCCAAATTCTCCTCCCATATGTCCGAATTCGGAAGTGACTTTGTGCCTAAGAATCGCCTACTTTCAGTCACATAGCCCGAGATTAATTCGGAAGTGGCCACGTTTGTACTCACTATCCCTGCACACACCTGTTTTTGCCCGCGTTGAAAATAAAGGGTTTCCAACGCGTTCCAAGTGCTTTCAAGACCCTCCAATTATCACGATCCCTGCACGGTCACAAGAGGGATTTAGGGATTTTAGCCCTCGCCCGAAGGGAGAGGGGGGACCGCAAGGCGGTGGGTGAGGGTGTCATTGAGCGCGCTGACCTAAAGGCGAAGAACGTCCGTTGCTAGAAGTTTGACGAAAATGCCAAGTGGGGTGAGCCGGTGTGGGGTGAGATTGACACCGCCATCCGGCATTATGACAAGCTGGTGGTGATCTGCTCCCAGCATTCGCTCCAAAGCCAACCCGTCATTCGCGAAATCGAGCGTGCCTTGCAGAAGGAAGACCGCGAACATAGGAATGTGTTGTTCCCCATCCGCATTGACGATTACCTGTTCGACGAATGGGATCACCCCCGCAAGGCCGATGTGGTGAGCAAAGTGATCGGGGACTTTCGCGGGTCGGACAATCTCGCGACCTACTCCAAGGCCTTCCCCCGTTTCCTCGACGCCCTCAACCGCCCCCAGCAAGCCTCCAAGGCCACGTAGCGCTGCGCTGCGAATTCCAAACTACCCACCTGGCCGGTTA
>CAWELY010000009.1:0-95526 GCA_963810005.1 uncultured Acidobacteriota bacterium | reverse complement strand
GTCCCGATCACGTACACGCTGCAACGGAATAGTCCACCGCCATGCCGTTGCTGGCGTCGCTACCACTGCCGCCTAAATAGGTGGAATAGACCAGTACTGGATCGATGACCAGGGGAGCGCGGTGATCGTACGCCGCCACTTGGAAGCCAATCTGGTTCTTTCCCGTGCGACAAACGTCCGTCGAGGAGTTGCCGATTACCGATTGACGATTGTCGATTGCTCCAATTTCGAGCTCTCGTCCTGGATTTGGGACCTCGGACCTCGGACCTCGGAGTGCGCGTCCTGATAGACCACCGGCTTGCGGAAGCGGAGTTCGTTGCCATCGACGGCCAAGACCAGATCCCCCGTCGCTTTATCAAGGTGCATATGCGCGGCACCCTGGAAGCTCAATCCAATGGCGTGCGGGTCGGCGCCGGGGGCCACCACAAAATCATATTCCAGTTGCCCGCCCTGGTTGCCGTAATAAACCAGGTCCACGCCGGGATAGACGTTCTGGTATTTCACCTTGGCGTAATTCGGCACGTTGGTGCGCCACTTCTTGGGATCGTTGCCGATGAAGTAGTTGCTCTTGCCGGGGAGTTCGTCCGCGCCCGTTACTGCGGCGCGGGCGTTAGCGCCCACAAGTTTCATGCGCAGACCGTCGGCGGCGTCCGGAGCTGCCTTTCCGAGAGAGAGGACCGCCTCGTCGCCGGTCAGGAGGAGCTCGTATCCCATGCGGCGCGAGAGGAACTTCGCGGGGCCGCTCACCTGGCCCTGATTGGCCGCAAAGCTAAGAGGCAGCTTGCCGTAGCTAGCGACAAGCTTTGAGCTGCGTTTTCGTGGCCGGGGCAGATACCTGGTTGCCCGGGAGAATCCTGTCTGCCGCTTGCATCTTCGGAAGAAAACCAAGCCCTACGATGGCAAGTATTAAGAGTCCTAGGCATCCGCAGAAAAGCGTTTTGCGCTTTGTCTCGGTCGGTGATTGCTTGGAAATGCTGAGGCGGAAGCACATGAGGGACCTCCACTGGGGCAGGGATCAACAGTAACCAGCACAACATCAAACTGCGCTCTACACAATTCGGTGCGGGTAAGGCATACTACGCGACAAAAGCGTTGTCAACTTCAAAATGGCAAGTATGCAGCAGTTCAATTGCAGCGGTACAGTTGCAGCAGGACACGGATGGATTGTCTCTTACTGGAAAAGGAATGGATCGCGCATAGAATTTGTGAAGGCCTCAGACGAACGGGTCGCCACAGTCTGCACAGTTCTGATTGGGGGTTCTTCCTTCTTTGATGGCGAACACATTTGGTGCGTAAAGGAGGCGCCTGCCATTACGTTGGGGGGCCGGGCTTTCTTATTGTTTTTCTTGCTTCTCGCTTGGGGAGTAAGCCGATGGGGGTTTCCATTCCGCTTTGGGCGGCGCGGAGGGCCATGGGGTAGGCGGCGGCGGTTAGTAAGGCGGCGTGATACTGCACCAGGGCGGCATCGCGTTTGCCGTTCAAATCGTCAATCCTACCCAGGTAGATATGCGACCAGGTGACGATGCGCAGGTCGTGGGCGGTGGCCGGCGCTTTCTCGAAGTACTCCTCCGCCAGGTCGGGTTTTCGCGTGTTGGCATAGACCACGGCCATGCCATAGGGCATAGCGACCTCCGCCGTTGAGGTCTGCGGCTCTTCTGGCGGAAATGCCACAAATCTCAACGACGGGGCCCAGCCCTCGGATTCGGGAGCGCGAATCTAAAGAAGAACCGCGGACCTCAAAAACGGAGGTTCGCGATACGCTGGCTTGCTTTCGCTAACTCACGATCAGCGTGAGCGTCACGCTATGGCTCAAGGCGGAAGATCCCGAACCCGCGGTGCCCGTTACCGTCAGCGTGTAGGTTCCGGCGGGTGTTCCGGGGTTAGACGTCGTACCACCGCCGCCACCTCCCCCTCCGCCGCAGCCTGCCAGCGCCAGAGTCAGCAACAATCCCGCGGCGAGCGGGACCATTGCGGACTGCCATCGGCTCACGCCGGGTTGGTTCCGGCGCGCGATGGCCCATGCCATCGCCGCAAGAACCAAGGCGAGCATCAACAAACCCCTCAGGCCCGGCGATAGCGGTGGGGCTGGGGGAAGCGGTCGAGAGCGTGGCGCGCTGATCGAAGGCGGCAGTCGTCGTAACCGTGACGGTGACGTTGGTCGCCGAACTCCCCGCCGTTGCCGGGTTGGGCGAAACCGTGCAGGTGGCTTCGGAGGGAGCCCCGGTGCAGGTAAAGCTCACCGTCCCGGACAATCCCCCTTCACCGCCCACACTCAAAGTGTAGCTTGCGGGTGAACCGGGCGCGACGGTGGCCGAGGTAGAAGAACCGGAGGGTGGGGCAAACGAGAAGTCCTGGCCCGTCCCGCTCAGGGCGAGGGTCTGAGGGCTGCCGGGGGCATTATCGCTGAACGAGAGACTGCCCGACGCCGTGCCTGCGGCCGTTGGCGTGAAGGTGACCGCCACCGTACAGGTCGCGGCGGCGGCGACCGGGGTCGAGGTCGAGCAGGTGGTCCCGGAAGTCGCGATGGCAAAAGGAGCGGTAGCGGCAATGGCCGTGAAGGTCAGGTTGGTGCTACCGGTGTTCGTCAGAGTAACGGTTTGCGAACTGCTGGTGGTTCCTACCAACTGAGCTGAGAAGGTCAGCGGCGACGACAGGCTGACAGCCGCCTGCGTCCCAGTTCCACTCAAGCCGACAGTCTGGGTGCTCCCGGTGGCGTTGTCGGCGAGCGTAAGGCTACCCGAGCGGCTGCCCGTGGCCGTGGGCGTGAACGTCACATTAATCACGCAATTGCCGCTGGCGGCAAGCGGCGTACTGGTGCTACAGGTGGTGCCGCTAACCGCCACGGCAAAGTCCCCCGTCGCCGCAATGCTGGTGAAGGTCAAAGACGCCGCGCCGCTGTTGGTCACCGTCACGGCGCTGGCCGCGCTCGTGGTCCCCAGAGGTTGATTGCCAAAGTTCACACTTGTAGTGCTCAGGCTGACGGTGCCTGCCGTGCCCGTACCCGTCAAGTTCACCGTCTGCGGGCTGCTCGAGGCATTGTCGGTGAAATCCAGCGAGGCGCTGCGGCTCCCCGTCCCGGACGGCGTGAACGTCACGCTGACCGTGCAGGTGTTGTTGGGCGTAACGGTGGCTCCCGTGCAGGTGTCGGCGCTGTTGGCAAAGTCGCTGGCGTTCGTGCCGCCAATCGTGACCATGGAGATGGTGAGGTTAGCCGCCCCATTGTTGGTTACGGTCTCCGTTTGGGGCCCACTGGTGGTGCCAACGCTCTGCGAGCCGAACGGCAGGGTCGGCGCCGAGAAGTTCACCCCGGGTGGTGAAGCAAACTTGGTAATGAATGCGTCTGCGTAGCCAGTCATAGAAGGCTGGTAGGCGCTGAGGGTTGGAAAGTTAGAAGAAAGGGTGGATCCCGCCACGTAGGTGCCACCCAAACCATCTACGGCAACACTAAAGGCAAAGTCTCCGCTGGCCCCGCCGAGATAAGTTGAGAAGAGTAGCGTGGATCCCGTGGGGTCGACTTCCGTCAAAAAAGCGTTAGGGCAGTTAAAGCTGTAACCTGAAATATCATTACTAGTCTGAAAAATACCTGTAGTCGGTATTGAGCAACTGCCACCTTGAAAGTTGCCGGTGTTAGCGTCCGTGGGAAAGTCCAGCGAGTCCGTACCTCCCACCACGTAGGCATTATAGGCACTGTCCACAGCGATGCCCATTCCGAAGTCGAAACTGTTGCCCCCGAGATAAGTAGAATAAGCCAGAGAGGTGCCTGATGGCTCCAGCTTGGCCACGAAGGCGTCAGGGCAATCAAAGGTGTTGGAGGGCTTCTTGCCGCAAGTGCCTCCGCCAAAGCTTGCCTGTGCCGCGCCGGTGGTAGTGGGAAAATTTGTTGAATTTGTTGCTCCCGCCACATACGCGGCATCGGTGTCGTCTACGGCTATACCGAGTCCGGCATCGTGTCCATTCCCTCCCAAGTATGTGGAGTAGTGCGAGTGCCGTTCCCGCAGAATTTAACTTGGTAACGAAGGCGTGGAAGAAGCACGGCCGTGGATTTCCCCCCGGCGTGGAGCCGCAGGTCGCCGTGCCAGATGAGGATTGCAGAGCGTTGGCTGTGGGGAAGTCATTCGAAGCGGTCCCACCGGTAACGTAAGCGCTCCCTGTGGAGTCAACCGCCAAGCCGAGCACAACGTCATCGTCACTGCCCCCTAAGTATGTGGAGTAGATTAGACCCGAGCCCGTTAGGTTCAGTTTTGCAATGAAGCCATCAGGACAAGGCCATGTTTGTTCATAATTATGGCAAGAATTACCGGCGATAGTTCGTTGAAAGGCCCCCGCGGTGGTAGGGAAGTCCTTCGAGATCGTGCCCCCCGCCACGTACAGATAGCCACTGGAGTCGAGGGCAGAGATGGTGCTAAAGTCATCATGAGTTCCCGCCAGATAAGTCGAGTAGATGAGAGCAGAACCGGTAGGATTCAGCTTCGTCGCGAAGGCATGGGTTCTAGCACTAGAGTCCGTGGCACTGGTTTGGAAAGCCCCCGAGGTGGTAGGGAAGTCCGTCGAACCCGTGGCGCCTGTGACGTACGCGTTAAACGAGCTATCCACGGAGATACCCGTAGCTCCATCTGACGCGCTCCCCCCCAGGTAAGTGGAATAGACCAATTGGGTGCCCGTGGGATCCAGTTTGGTCACGAACGCATCAGGGCAAGTGAAAGTCTTCTTCGGCTACCGGGATTGCTCCTGATCGCGCAACCGCCAGCATTCAGCGCGGACTTATACACCCCTGCGGTGGTTGGGAAAGTCACTGGAATTGGTAGCACCTGCCACGTAAGCGCTGCCGGAAGCATCGACCGCGACGCGATACCCGACGTTATACTGCCCGCCGCCCAAGTAAGTGGAGTAGATCAGGACGGGATCGATGATAAGTGGAGCACGATGATCGTAGGCGGCTACTTGGAAGCCGATCTGATTTCTTCCCGTGAGGACGAACCGGGCGTCAAGGAATTGCCGATTGCCGATTGTCGATTGTCGATTGCTCGGATTTCGCGTTTCGTCCTGGTCTTCGGACCTCGGACCTCGGAGCTCGGACGGCCCTTCCTGATACACCACCGGCTTGCGGAAGCGCAGTTCGCTGCCGTCCAGGGCCAATACCAAATCGCCCGTCCCTTTATCAACTCGAATTTGCCCGGCGCCCTGGAAGCTCAATCCGATGGCGTGCGGGTCGGCGCCGGGCGCGACGACAAAGTCATATTCCAATTGCCCGCCTTGGGAACCGTAATAAACCAAATCCACGCCGGGATAGACGTTCTGGTATCTCACCTTGGCGTAGTTGGGCACGTTGGTGCGCCACTTCGCGGGATCGTTGCCGATGAAGTAATTGCTCTTGCCCGGCAGTTCCTCCGCGCCCGTCACTGCGGCGTTGGCGCTGGCGCCGACAAGTTTCATGCGCAGAACGCTGTCCGTGGCCCCGGGCCCGTTGTCAGTTGTGGGCTTGTCAAGCAATGTTGTAGCGACGGACTTTAGTCCGGCATCTGCCACGCCTGCCGCCTTCCCCAGGAGAGGACCGCCTCGTCGCCGGTGAGGAAGAGTGTGTAGCCCAGGCCGCGGGAAAGAAATTGGACGGGGCCGCTCACCTGGCCCTGGTTGGCCTCAAAACTGAGAGGCAACTTGCCGTAATTCGCGACCAGCTCGGGCTGAGTTTTCGTGGGCGCGGTGGAAACCTGACGGTCAGAGAGAATCTTCTCTGCGGCTTGTATCCGCGGAAGAAGACCAAAGGCCACGATGGCGAGAAGTGAAAGACACACAGATCGGGAGCAGACCACAAGGCGCTTCGCCGCAATCTGCCATGGGTCGGAAACACTTGGGCGCGGTCGCATGAGTTACCTCCTCAGAAGTGACGATTCTCTAAGAGTAGAGTTATTACGAAGATTTAGTGTTAATTGCCAGGGCCTAGGCCCGAAGGTGCAGATTATCCGTATGCTTGGACTGCTTGTCAACAATTATTGTCCGAATTATGGCTAACAACTACTACTTTTGCTTGATTCATGTCAAGATTAAATAAGTATTTTGACTGGCCGCAAAAAAAGCCCAAGCATCAGTCATACGAAGCCCATCGGACTTTGACGGAACCCTGCACCTCGTGCGCCGCGGCAGTCCCGAGGCTGTCATTCTGTGGTATACTCATCGTTCGGGCTTTTTATCCCAATTCACCACGAACGCACGCAACCAACTCACGCCTTGAAGGAGGCAGATATGCGAATACTTGTCCGTGTCACGTTTCCGATCGAGCCTTTTAACACCTTCGTAAAGGAGGGCAGTGTCTCAGCGAAAATGATGCGCATCCTCGACGAGCTGAAGCCGGAGGCAGCCTACTTTACGGAGTTCGATGGCCGCCGCAGCGGGATACTGATTGTCCAGATGAAAGACGCCGCGCAGATTCCGGCGATTGCCGAGCCGTGGTTCCTCACGTTCAACGCCGATGTCGAGTTTCATCCGGCCATGCTCCCCGAGGATTTGGCCAAGGCCGGCTTGGACGCGCTCGGCAAAAAGTGGGCGTAAGAAAAGTGCTGTAGACAGGCAACGGTAGACGGCAAACCGGGAAGCGGGGGCGGGGCAATCCCTCGGGCCCCCCCCTCGGGGAACATGGCTGACGCCTGTCCGTCTCGCCATCACGCGCGGCCGGCGGCGTAAGTAGATGCTGGCCACGAACGTCTGGCTGCCATCGCCGTGTTCAGAATCTCAACGATCTTCGCTCCGTATTTTTGTACCCGCCACTCACCGAATCCCGTGATTTTCTTGAGGTCATCCAATGTCCTCGCCGGCATTCGAACCATGTCTTCCAGCCATCGGTTCTGTGCCACCATATACAGCGGGACGCTCTCCAGCGCCGCCTGGTCCGCCCGCCACTTTTTTAAGGCAACGATGGATTTTACCTGCTCGCCGGTGAGGGGAGTACTGGGATCCATCGTAGCGCCGGGGCTGGCCGGACTTTTCTGCGGGACCTGCGCTCCATCCTCATAGAAGAATAGGACAGACCAGATGGCGCCTTCTGGCTGATTGGCAAGAGAGGCAAAAACGCGCTTCACGTTTGCCGCACCGAGAAAATCATTCAACTTCCGCTCCCGCTCGACCGCATTTTCGGACTCCAGGGGAACACTGAAAATTTTGCATTGCATAACGCCTCCTGTAATTGCATGGATCTGCATTTCCAGAGGTATCATCGGCGGATGGGGAGGGGAAGATGAGGGAATTCTTATCGCTTCTTTCCCGGTTCCCCCCATTTTGATTGTGGATACCCCAGCACAGCCCGCGAAAGGGGGCAAAACAGCGCCACGAGGCCCTACGGCAAGGGCGTCGAACTCGGCCGCTGGAGCGACAAATCGTCATGAAATCATCGACCGCTCAAACACCGGCGCCATGCTCAAAACGGACATAATGTCGCTTGTGCGCACTCGCTTGAACCTTTCAGTACACCGTGCCCACCTTCATTCTAAGCCCGCGGCACCGCAACTAATTCCCGCCCAAATCTCCGTCTCCGTTGTGCCGCTAGGGCAATCGGGCTACAATAAAGGGAATGGGCGATTTGGTACAAATCGGTTTGCCCCAGGCGTCCGTGCGCCGGCCCGAATGGCTGAAGGTGCGGATGCCGGCGGGTGAAAACTACTTTGACCTGAAGCGGCTGATGCGGGGTCTGGGGCTGCACACGGTTTGCGAGAGCGCGCGCTGTCCGAATATCGGCGAGTGCTGGCGCCATCGCACCGCGACTTTCATGATTCTAGGTGAACTCTGCACGCGGCGGTGCGGCTTCTGCGCCGTGCCCAAGGGCAAACCGGCGGGGGAGGTCGACGGGGCGGAACCGGCGCGCGTGGCGGAAGCCGCCGCCGGCATGGGATTGAAATACGTAGTGGTGACGTCGGTGGACCGCGACGACCTGGAAGACGGCGGCTCGGGGATTTTTGCCCGGACCATCGAAGCGCTACGCGAACGAATCCCCTCCTGCCAGGTAGAAGTGCTGATTCCGGATTTCCGCGGTTCTGACGCGGCGCTGGAAACCGTGCTGCGCGCCCGGCCCGACATCCTGAATCACAACATTGAAACCGTACCCCGGCTGTACCCGGTGGCGCGGCGCGGCTCGCGCTACGAGCGGTCGCTGCGCTTGTTGCGGCGCTCGCGTGAATTTGCTCCCACGATTCCCACCAAGTCCGGGCTGATGGTGGGACTGGGGGAAACCTTCGATGAAACCTGCGCGGTGCTGAGGGACTTGGCCGCCGTGGGCGTCCAAATCGTCACCATCGGCCAATACCTGCGACCCTCGGGCGAGCAATTGCCCGTGGCGCGCTTTTACTCACCGGAAGAATTTGCCTCCCTCAAGCGTTACGGCGAGAGTGCCGGCATTCGCCACATCGAATCCGGCCCGCTGGTCCGCAGCTCCTACCACGCCGATGAATCGGCTCATCGGCTCATCGGTTCATCGGATCAATAAAGAATCGGGTCATCTTCCCATCGGCTCATCGGTTCATTGAACCATCGGGTGAAAGGGAGATCGGCTCCTTGGCGTACCGCTCTTATGCTTTTCCGATGAGCCGATGGGAAGATGAGCAGATGGACCGATGTGCCGATGGACCGATGACCCGATAATTTCACGGAAATTTCTGCTCCGGGTGCTGCCGTTCCAGGGCTTGGCTGGCGGCGTGGTGGACGGCTTTGTCCACTTCGGAATTTTTCCCCGCGGTTCTTTGATAGACCTCGCGGTAGATTTCCTCACCTTTTTGAGGTCTTCCCAAGCGGTAATGCAGGCTGCCGAAGAGCATCGGCCAAAGGGAGTTGTGGGGAAATTCCTGTTGCAACTCCCCGAAGAGGCGCAGTGATTTCTCGTACTGATTTTCGCTCGAGCGCGAGTAGTCCTTGGCGAGATAAAACTTCGCTTCCGGCCTCCCCAACTCGCCCTTCTCCGCGCAGAGATGAAGCTGCCGAAGGCCTTCCGTGCGGCTGCCACCCGGGAGCAAGATGAACATACTCAGGAATTTAACGATGCCGGGGAGCGTGTCGACGAAATAGTTGTAAATGCCAATGCCCAGATAAGCATCCGTAAGGCTGGGATCGAGCTCCAACGCCCGGAGGAGGTGCGAGCGCATCTTCTTCGCCGCGCGGGCAGTGGCCAGGTCCCGATCGTGCAAGCCTTCCAGGCGGCCACGCAAGGCATAGGCGTAACCCTCGTAGAGATAGCTGCGGGCAAGATCCTGACGCCGGTGAATGCGGGCTTCGGCTTTACGGATCGCCACGTTATCAAGATCATCGAAGTGGGAATCGTAGGGCGTGGCTTCCATGTTGGCGACGTCGAAGACATCCGGATCGATTAGATTGGCGGAAACATAATAGATCTTCCACCAGGTCGTGTTGGCTTCCAGCACATAGCCCAGGGGTGACTCCGGGTCCTTCTGCTCGATCTGCTGGAAGACTTCGGCGGCGCCGTCGAGGTCACCGTCCATCATCATCGCGAGACCCCGCGCGGCGTAATGGCGGTCGTCCTCATCAATGGGGTGGTTGAGCCCCGCCCGCGCGGGGCGGGCGGCCGCGAGGCTCGACGCCAGGATGGATGCGGCAAGCACAAGTATCTTCATCATCACGCCGGTATTCTGCATGAAGCTGCCTTCCCGAGAGCGAACCATTTTACACAGGGTTACCCGCAGCCCCAAGGATTTTTGGTGGGGTGCAGTTTGGCCGATTTCCAGTAAGGGGGTCTCAGGCCGAATCCGTGGAACTACCCACTCATCCTGGTTTCCGAGTGGGTGATCCGGAAGGATTCAGCAAGCGAACGCGGGCACTACTCTTACGGTTTGGACTACACAGCCAAGTGATCACAAGCAGGCACGGTAACTTCCCACATGGGGACTTCTTGGGACCCAGGGGCTGCACATCTACGGGTAGGTAATGCGGCCAAGTGGATTGGCTTCAGATTACGCTGTCGATTGATTACCCCGGCGATGGAGGGAGTTATGCATCACAAATGGTTAACGGTCCGAGCTTTGTGCGGTCCGCAGGCCATAGTGGCACATTTAGGTCAACTGACGACCAGGACCAAGATGTACAGTTCTAATGTACAATCGAAACCAACCTCAATCTGGAGGGGAGGACAAAACCTATGGCTAACCCTGGGGACGCTCCCGACCTAGGCCCTCTCCCGAAATGCGATGATAATGCGGAGCTGCAGCGGACCAGCATCAAGGCGCTGCATTCGCTGCTCCTGGATCAAGAGACAATTCTCTTTCGGGATGAACGCATAGAAGATTATGGCGTCGATGGAGCCTTCGAACTCAAATTGGGTGGCTTCATGACTAATTTCCGGGCACAGGTTCAGCTCAAGGGGTCGGCATCCGTCCAGGCCAACCAGGATGGCAGCATATCGCTTTCAGTGAACACGGCAAATTTAAATTACCTGCTCAATGGACCGTGCCCCATATATCTTCTATTTGACGCCAAAAAGAGAGAGTTCTGGTACGCGTGGGCGCAGGATGAAAATCGGCGATTGGAAGCCGCCAACCCTGGATGGAGAGAGCAAGGGGAAGTTACGCTCAGATTCACCCAGCGCCTCACGTTGGACGCCTTAGGCCAAATCACCAATCGCATACTGTGGATAGGGCGCAGCATTCGCCAGTTCAACGATTCGATCGCGCGGTCAACCACCAACGATCCCGTCATCATCCAAATCGATCCAGCCACTCTTGATACTACTGACCCATCGCAAGCACGGATTATCTTAATGGCGAGCGGTCCCGCCATAGTTGCCAGCGGGTACCCAAAACAAGCACTTCAGCTTCTCGCCCTTATTGATATTCAAACCCGGAGCATACCACGACTTCAACTTACTGCTGGATACGCCGAATACATGCTCGGGAAGCATTACAACGCGCTTGGGCACCTTCGCCAAGCTATGGCCCGGAGCCAGGACCTGTCCAACCGGGACAGGGTATTCATCAGTAGGCTCAGGGATGCCTGTGAGCTCAAGGCTGGGATCATTGACACGGAAACATACCAACGCCGGACGGATGAACGTGCCCGGGCGCTTAGCGGCCTGGAATCCCTGGAGGCTCAATTGGAGGTGTATCAATACCGGTGTCTGAGGGAGCGCGATCCCGCTGTTCGCGCCACGTTAACGGAGAGGATTCGTGGTATCACCCACCAGGTACTTAACCACCCTGAAGCAACTGAGGCCGTCAAACTAGGAGCGAATCTAACCCACCTTTACATTCAGGGCACCGAAGCGAACATGGAGGTGACGAATCAATTGGGGATGTCCCGGATGCGCGCGAGTATGTTTCCCGGCCACGTAAAGGGTTCTCCGGGGGGCTACCGACAAGCGATCAGCCGGTTGGCAGATTGGGAAAAATCGTCAACCGCGGCTCTCAAAAAAGCCTATGACCTCGGCCACCCAATTCTGATCGGCGAAGCGCATGCGGTGGTGCTAAGCGTCTACTTGGCTGAACTAATGAGTCAGCGGGTTGAGGCGCTGTTCTATGACAAAACATTCAAGGTAGCCGAGCAGACCGTATCAAAGGTTCTTCAAGGTATCACGAGTGCCCTCGCGATCTACGACCTCAATGGCGCTGTAGAAGGCAGGCTAAGAGTAAACATACTCAAGATGGATTTCCTGGAGATAGCAGGGGACCTGGCCGGCGCCAAGACACTTGCCGAGCAGATTTACCCGGAGGCAGATGCAATGTGCTTTGCCAGTTTTGCGGAGCGGGCAAAGGAGCTTTTGGAGGACAGGACGCTGCTGATGCAGGTTGAGCGGGACGCGACGCGACTCAAGCAGACCGACGAGGACGTTTCCATCGCCGGTCAGAGTGACGAGGATGTCCAACGGTTTGCCCGAGACGTACTACTGAGCTCTGGCCTGCCACCGAGTCGGCTGAGCGTTGTCGAGCAGTGCTGCAATTCCCTCCGGGAGGTCGCTCGAGAAAGGTGCAATTGGTGCCGCCACCTGGACGTGTTGGAGGAGCAGCCACGAACGCCAGATCCTGCAACTGCATACAGAGTTCTGCCGAATCAGAAGTGTGTGTGCGAAAAGTTTGACTACGAGACCAAAATCGTCACATCAGATGTGCGGGGCTTGATCGACGCGTTCAAGCACTTGTACTGCGCAAGTTGCAAAGATCGAGCCCCAAAGCAGGCCCCAAGTCATGGTTGACCGCACTTTGGCTGACTGCGGGCCTCTCCGCGCGGGCCACGAGCCCACAAGCGGATTGGCCCACAGGCAAAACTCCATAGTCATTGTCCGTTCAGAAAAAACAGCTAACTTCCCTGATCAGGTAAGGAGATCAAAGTCTTCGGCATCTCGCTCTGTCGAATACCATATCCTGACCGATGCGCGAAGAGGGCGTCGATCACCGGAAACATACCAGCCTCACTACCGGGCGCTTGCCATTTGATTGTCTTCTCGATCCTCGTCATCGTCCAGTTTGCGGAGAAGCTCTCCTATTCGCTCATTCAATTTCTGAAATACGGTTGTCATATTCATCATGGCACGTTCCGCTTTCTCTCGGCTGCCACAGATCATGACTGAGGTGGATACATCCCTTAACTCGTTAACTAAGTTCCGCACGGATTCGTCGCGCACGCGCACGCCGAACATCAAAGTTTCGCGGTTAGCGGCATAAGCCCTATTACTCACCTCTTCTCCGAACTTTTCCTTCTGCCATTCGCCGGTCGCTCGAAATGCCATCTCGTCCTGTTGATTCATTTCCCCGGTGACTCGGACCACTTTCATCACCGCTTCCTGCAAGTCCAGCAGTGTTTGACGCTGAAAATTGGTGCGCCGTTCAAACCGTTGCCCCCGTCTCGCTGCTTCTCTGGCCTCACGCTCCCGTGCCCTCGTTGCTTCCGCGGCTTCGCGCTCCCGTTTGCTGGTGCGCCGGTCTCGCAACGACTCCAAAATCGCGCCTGTTACAAATGCAACGAGGGCCGTAAATGCCGGGAACCAACCCGCCGTTGCACTTATTGTCGTTTCTGGCATGCGCCCCCTTTTCCGAGCCAGTATTATACTTCCCCCTCAGTAACCGAACATAACGCCCTTTATGTTGCGGATTCATTCCTCCACTTGGCCGTTCTTGTCGTCAAACCGTAGAAGTGTCCACTCGCATGCAAACTCCCGAGATACGGGGTTCGGGGCCCCGAAGACTCCGGGGGAGTTAGGGGTTGCACTTCAGCGAATAGGCCGTTTGAAGGCCAAGTGGATTATTTCCGCCTCAGCCGTAGCGTCCGCGATTTCGACTTTGACACGAGGGCAGGAGGTCAGATTTAGAGACTGCGATGTCGACCTTTCCGAGCGGAAAATCCTGGGTTTTTCTGTTAACATAGGTTTGGCAATCACCCAGGATTGATTTCCGTGTATTATAATGTGCAACCATGTTGACGCGGATCCACATCGACAATTTCCGCTGCTTCGTTAACTTCGATTACAGGCCAGAGAGCAAGCAACTGCTGCTCGGACCCAACGGCAGCGGCAAGTCATCACTGTTCACCGCGATTAGCTATCTCAAGCAGTTTGTTAAGGGCGATGAGAACCCATTCACTCAAGCCAGCCGCACGCGATGGCAGGATCGCCCTCTCCAAGTTTTTGAAATTGAAGCCCTCTTAGAGAAGCAGAAATACGAATACCGGGCCCTCCTTCGCTTTGCGCGGTCGACTAAATCCCAGGATATTGCGTCCGGCAATCTGTCAGTTGCTGAAGAGCGGTTAAAGGTCTCCGGCGAAACGGCATTCGAACTGGCTAATGGAGAGATTCACTTCTTCCCTAATAGCGGCGCGCAAGCAAGGACCGTACCGCTGGAAACCACCAAATCCGCGTTGCACCTATCGCAATTGAGTAACTCGCACGTTCGTCGATTTGTCGAGTGGATCGACTCCGTTCATTGTTTTCGAATTGACGAGTATCCTGACGCCATGGAAGAGAGTGCCGACCGGGAGGAACGTGAGCCAGGCTACGAACTGCAAAACCTCGCCGGGTGGTACCGGTACTTATTGCAGGCTTACCCGAAAGAGAATGTAGCCTTCACAAACGCCATGAAAGAGGCATTGACGGGCTTTCAAACGCTTAGATTTTCCCCCAACGAGTACGGGAGAGTGAGGCTCTGGGCCGATTTTGCCGGTCCGAAGCAGGCTGATGTGAGTTATGCGCTCCCCGAACTTTCAGAAGGTCAGCGCTGCCTGCTCGCCCTGTACATGATTCTTCACTTCCTGATAGCTCGAGGACACACGGTTTTTATCGATGAGCCTGATAATTTCATCGCTCTGCGGGAAATACAGCCGTGGCTCCTGGCGGCAGAGCGGGCGGTTGAAGACCATAACGGGCAACTTATCCTTATTTCCCATCACCCTGAGCTTCTGAATCAGTGGGCCTCCAGCCATGGATTGCGCTTCTTTCGAGAAGACAATGGCTTTGTCCGGACGGAGAAATTCAGGGCCGACCCGGATGGGAATTTACAGCCCTCCGAATTGATCGCCCGTGGGTGGGAGGATGAGTAATCCATCCCGGGTGTTCGTACTGCTGGAGGACGAACGCCACAAGGCCCTCATTCTTCGGTATCTTGTTGAGTGCGGATTGCAACAGCATGAGATGAGGATTCAGCTTTCCCCGGCAGGCCGGGGGAGTGCAGAAAACTGGGTGTTGAAGAAATTTGCCTTGGAGACCAGGACGTATCGTAGCCGTCAGGCCCGTGCCGAATCTGCCTTAGTCGTAATGATCGATGCCGATGCTCGCTCAGTGCAGGATCGTTGGAACCAACTCGATCAGGCGTTGAAGGACAATGGCGAGCCATCGGTTAGTAGGGGTGAGCGAATCGCGCGACTCGTCCCAAAGCGCAACGTTGAGACATGGATTCTTTGTCTTAATGAACGTGATGTGAATGAAAGCGCCAACTACTCGGAGGCTAGGGAGGATTGGAATAAGTTAATCCCCCACGCTGCGGAAACGCTTTCCCACTGGACCCGACCAAATGCCGAGCCACCGAACCACAGTATCGACTCTCTGCGGGTAGGAGTCCGAGAGCTGAAACCCCTTAGATCCTGAGCCTGCTGCTTCCCACCAACCCGCACAGAAGTGAGTAACGACCTTACGATCTCTTCCGAGATTGTCTCTTGACCTGCCAAGGGCTGGTTGTCGGGGCATGCTCGCATGCCCGGAAATTGCGCCCCACCACATGCAACCACTTGACCGTGTCGCGAAACCGTAGAAGTGCCCCGTGTACTCAAACTCCCTAGATACGGGGTTCTGGGATGGTTGGATCTGCGCTCCTCTCCACTTGGACGTGGACGGCCATTGCGGACGTATGCGTCGTGCTGCTTTTCCCGCCACGCTACATTCGCTCAATTTGCGCAGTAAGAACCGCGGACCTCAAAAACGGAGGTCCGGGCTACGCTCGCTCCAAGCGCACCACTCCTCCCGTGCGGGGAAAAGCTGAGGGCCGCCCCCACGGGAACGGCCCTCGCGCAGCCGGAGGAGGGAATTTTACGACGTGCTCTTGCGAATGGTCTTGAACTTGTCCTGAAGCTTCTTGACTTCCTTTTCCTGGTCCTTATTGGGTGTGTCTTTCAAGAGCGCCAGGGCAGCTTTCAAGGTCTCGTCGCCCTCGTCGCAGAGGGCTCTTAATTTCTGCGGATCGAGACTGTGGTGGCTGTCGAAGATAACGGCGCCTTCGGCAAGTTCCCGGGCGAGGAAAATGGCGAACGACGCGCCCTCCAGTTGGGTGGAGCCGCTCGCAAGGGCCTGGCGGGCTTTCGCCCGGTCACCTCCAACCACGTCGGCAAGCGCGTCATCCACGCCTTTGCGCAGCGCCCCCACCAACGCGCTATCTTGCTGGTCAGGTTCAATCCAAGTGCCGTCTTCAATGGTCATAAGCTCTTTAATTTCGGGTGGGCCTTCGATGGCGGGGTAGCTTGCCTCCAAAGTCAGTTCTTTGGCCATCACGCCGTCCGGAGCGATCTGATGCGCCGTTCCGGCCAGACCTAACGCCGCTTTCGCGGCGCCGACGAGAATGTCGTGTTGCAAGCGCCGATACCCGGACCGGGTCTGCGGGGCTCGTGGTCTTCTCAACCCCTTTGTGGTATCCCTCGGCCAACTCCTTGGTGCCTTTAAGTTGGCCCGCGAAAATCACCGCGCGCAGCACCCGTGCGCGATCCGTGGAATCGGCGGGCGGCGTAACGGTTGCCAGCTTTTCCGTCAGGTCCAAGGCTTTGTCCAGGTCACCGCTCTTGAAAGCGTCTTTGGCACGGTCATAGGGGCTGGCCTGGCTGACAGGGTTGGTGGTAGTGGGCCCGCAGCTCACCAGAATAACTCCGGCAGCAACCATCGAAATGAACAAACGAACACTTGGGGAAAATGAGTGAGACAAAAGAAACATTCCGAGACCTCCTGAGGAGTAGAGGCTGCGTGCGGATCGCTTCGCCACAGAAGAACTGGCGCGATCGATCCGCGCCTCTTGCTTTGCCAAGACCCCTGCTCACGTGCGACAGAGCTTCGGCTGAACAGCAAGCCCCGGCAATATGGCGGCGTCACTATAAGTCAAGCCCAAGGCAAATTCAATAGCAAGCTTGCCGGGGCGGGAAAATTTTGGGGGGGCGCAACTCAGCCCAGGCCAAATGCCGTTTCGTCTTTGAAATTGGGACAATATGACGACTCTACCCGCCCTTAACGTGCCTTCATCTCAGTCCAATATTGGTCGTACAGGGCGATAACCGGTCCGAGGTCGCGCATGAACTCGCAGCGGTTGAGCGCAGCGGGGTCGGGGAAGACGGCGGGATTGGCGAGGAGCCAGGGGTCAATCTCCTGCTGCTCGTAACGGTTGGGGGTATTGAAGCCGCAGTCGTTGACGAAGCGGGCGGCGACTTCCGGGCGATGGAAGTAATTGATGAATTCCTCCGCCAGTTGCGGGTGCGGAGCGTGGCGCGGAATGCAGGCGCAATCGACGGAAATCGTGCAGCCTTCCTTGGGGATAACGTAACGAATACGCGGCTCGTCGCGCATGACGAAGGTCATGTTGCCGTTGTAGGCTTGGGCGATCCAGGCGTCGCCGGCGGCAAGGTCCTGCTCAAAGTTGGAGCTGTTATAACCCTTCACCATGGGCTTCTCGCCGAGCAGCAGATCGCGCGCCTGCCGGATCTGCTCAGGGTCGGTGGAATTCAGCGAGTAGCCGAGTTTCTTCAGCGCCATGCCAAAGACTTCGCGCGTATCGTCGAGCAGCAGAATGTGTCCGGCAAAGCGCGGGTCAAACAGCGCGTTCCAGCTATCGATGTTCTCGTTGACCAGGTCAGCGCGATAGGCGAGTCCGGTGGTTCCCCAAGCGTAGGGCACGGAATAATCGTTCGTGCGGGTCAAAAGGCAACCCCAGAAACCGCGGGTCGGTATTCGCCCAGGCGTTGGGCATGCGTCGCTTTTTCAAGCTTGGCCAGCAAGCCCTGCCGCACCAGAATCTCCACCATGTAATCGCTCGGAACCACCAGGTCGTAGTCCACGTTGCCGGCCTGCAACTTGGTCAGCAGCGCTTCATTCGAGTCATAGAGGTCGTAGTTTACCCGGCAGTGATACTCGCGCTCGAAGCCGTGAATGACGCGCGGGGAGATATAAGACGACCAGATGTAGATGTTCAATTGCGGCAGTTGCCCGCCCGCCGTGCCAGGTGCGCGCCACCACCGGCGTGACCATCAAAAGAAATATCGCACCGGCGCTCGCCAGTGCCGTGCGCAGCTTCATGGAGCCGCGCTCCAACCTTTGGGCAACCAGGACGAGGGGAATCGTGGTGATGAGGATGATGGTCGAAATGGCATTGATCTCCGGCGTGATGCCGCGCTTCAGCCGCGAGTAGATTTCCAGCGGCAACGTCGTAGAGCGAACGCCGGCCACAAACGAAGTGATGAGGTAGTCATCGAAAGATGTGGTGAAAACCAGCAGGGCGGCGGAGAGAATCGCCGGAGCGGCAACCGGCAGCGTGACGCGAAAGAAGGTGGTCCACTCGTTCGCGCCCAGATCCAGCGCGGCCTCCTGGAGGGAGCGGTCCATTCCCGTCAACCGCGCCCCCACCACGATGATGACGTAGGAAATGCAAAACGTAATGTGGGCGATGATGATGGTCCACAAGCTCAGTTTCAGCATCAGCAGGCTGAAAAAGATGACGGTGGCGACGGCAATCACGATTTCCGGGATGACCAGGGGAAGGTACACCACGCCGTCGAGCAGCGCTTTGGCGCGCCGCTCGGGCTGCGCAAAGATGAGCGCGGACATGGTCCCGAACACCACGCAGGCCAGGGTAACTCCGGCCGCCACCACCAAGCTGTTCTCCAGCGATTGAAAAATCTGCTCGTCGCGCCAGAGGACGGCATACCACTCGCCCGTGAAACCCATCCAGTGAGCGGACAGGCGCGAGCGGTTAAAGGAATAAACCATCAGGACAAAGATGGGCGCGTAAAGAAACAGGTAGACGGCGGTGGTGGTAATGGAAAGTCCCCAGCCGCCGCGGCGCGCGCCTGCCATCAGAACATCCCCCCGGTCGAGTGCTCGCTCTTCCGCAACCCCGCCGCCACCAGCGCCAGCACCACAAACGTCAATAGAAACGCCACCGCCGAGCCGAAGGGCTGGTCGCGGGCTACGGCAAATTGGTTCTGGATGAGGTTGCCGACCATCATGGTGCGAGCGCCACCCAGCAAATCCGGGGTGACGAAGGCGCCGACGGAAGCGATGAAAACCAGAATGGACCCGGCCACCAGGCCCGGGGAGGAGAGCGGCAGAGTGACTCGCAAAAAGGTGGGCCACCATGGCGCGCCCAGGTCCTCGGCGGCTTCCAGCAGTGTGGGGTCCAGCTTTTGCAGCACCGCGTAAAGCGGCAGAATCATGAAGGGCAATTCGCCGTAAACCAGCCCAATCATCACCGCCAGAGGCGTATAGAGCAGGCGCAAAGGCTCGTGGATCAGGTGCAAAGCCAGCAGGGTATTATTCACCACACCTTCGCTGCGCAGGATGATCATCCAGGCGTAGGTGCGGATGAGAAAGCTGGTCCAAAAGGGTATGACCACCAGCATCAGAAGCGCGGATTTCCATCGCGTCGAAACTCGCAGCGCCAGCGTGTAAGCGACGGGAAAACCCAGCAGCGCGCAGAGCGCCGTGGTGACCAGACCCATCCAGAACGACCGCCAGTAGACCTCCAGGTAGAGAGGCTGAAAGGCGCGGGCATAATTAGCGAGGCCCAGGGTCCAATCAATCGTTCCATAAGGTGAGCGCCGCGCAAAGCTGACCGCCAGCAAGTAAGCCAGGGGAAGCAGAAAAAATCCCACCAGCCAGAACAGGCTCCCGGTGAGAAGCGTCGCCGTGCGATATTCCGGACGGCGGCGGAAGAATTGGAGGATGGTTTCCATGGGTATGAATCGTCACTCCGCGAAGCAAAGATTTTCCCAGACGCTCGCGTGCAGTGTAACGCAAATGTGCTCTTACGGTCTGCGGGTTTTTCTCAGGCCCACCCACGGCCTTCGGCCGCATCTCAAATTTCAAATTTGCGATTTCAATTTACGCCCCTCCCGAGCAGTCTCCGGGTGAGCAACTCACCCCAAGCGCGGCGCGGCCGTCGGCCGCATTTCAAATCTTAAATTTCAAATTTGAAATTCCAAAGCGGCCGGGAGCGCAGGGAAAAACCGTTGGGTGTATTCTATGAGCATGCGACCCAGCAGGGCGGCCACAAGGAAAATGCGCAGGGGGACGGAGCTTCTTCCGTTGGCCGTTTCATTCGCCGTTTTACTGCTGAATCTTCGCCCGGCGGCGGCGCAATCTCCCGCGCCCCAGACCACGACCACGACCCCGGCCATTCCCGCCGAGTCCACGACGCCTACGGCACAGGATTTCTTCCAACAAGGCAATGCGGCGGCGCGTGTGGGCAAGTGGGACGTGGCGATTGCCGCGTTCAAGCAGGCCCTTGCCCTCAGGCCGGGCTATGTTGAAGCGCATTACAATCTCGGCAATGCTTACGCGGCAGAACAAAAAAACGGCGACGCGCTGAGAGAGTATCGGGAAGTTCTGCGCCTGCGCCCCGACTTTCCCGGAGTCCACATGAACATCGGGGCGCTGGAAGAAGCGGGCGGGCAGATTCCCGAGGCCATCGCCGAATATCGCGCCGAAATCAGCGCGCACCCCCATAATGTTGACGCGCATGTGAATCTGGCCAACGCCCTGTCCTTGAACCGGGCCTTCAACGAGGCGGCCGGGGAGTACCGCACGGCGCTCGAGCTCGCGCCGCGCGACGGGGAAGTTCACGCGGCCTTGGCCGGCGCGCTGCTGCAATCGGGCGATGCCAAGGGGGCGGGCACGGAGTATCGCCAAGCCCTTGAGTTGGACGCCAAGAATGCCGACGCGCATGCCGGCCTGGCGGCCGCACTGACTCAGGCCGGAGATTTTGCCGGCGGCATCAATGAGTATCGCACCGCCACTCGCCTGCGTCCCAATGACCCGGATATCCACATGAGCCTGGCGGCGGCTCTGCGCGCCACCGATGATTTGAGCCACGCCATCGAGGAATACCGGCTGGCGGTGCAACTGCGCCCCACACAGGTGGACTACCGCTATGCCCTAGCGCTCGCTTTGCGCGAAGCGGGTGATTACGGCGGGGCCATCGAGGAGTTCCGCCGTGTCATCGGGATGCGCCCGGATTATGCGGCCGCCCACGCCGAGCTGGCCGCCGCCTACCTCTCCATCAGCGATCATCCTGCCGCCGTCAGCGAGTACCACGAAGCGGTGCGTTTGAAGCCTGGTGACCCGGCGCTGCACGAAGCGTTGGGACTGGTCCTGCGCAAGACTGGCGACTTGGCGGAGTCGATTCGAGAACTGCGCAAGTCCGTCGACCTTTCTCCCGATGAGGCTGACTATCACCGCAACCTGGCGGAGGCGCTGCAATCTTCCGGCGATGTCGCGGGCTTTGTGCAGGAATACGGCGAGGAAGTGCGCCTGCGCCCCGACGACGCGGATGCCCATGCTCACCTCGCCAACGCCTATCAGGCCGCCGCGGACCTGCCCAAGTCACTCGCGGAATATCGTGTGGCGTTGGAGCTTGAGCCGCAGAGCCCGGAATTTCATTTTCGCACCGCACTGGTGCTGGAAGCGCTGGGCAAGCAAGCGGAGGCGCAGGCCCAGCTTGAGCAGGCCGTCGAACTGCGGCACGACTATGCCGAAGCCTTGGTGGCCTTGGGCGACTTGCTGGCCGCGAGGAAGAACTTTGCGTTAGCCGTGCCCACTTACCGCGACGCCTTGCGCCTGCGCCCGGATGATCCCAGTCTGCACGTCAGCCTGGCCGCCGCCTTGCGCGCGAACGGCGATGCGCAGGGCGCCGTCGCCGAGGACCAGGAAGCCGTGCGCCTGAATCCCACCAACGCCACCTATCAGCGCGACCTCGGCAACACCCTCTATGGCGGGGGTGATTTTAAAGGCGCGGCCGCCGCCTATCGCGCCAGCCTGTCGCTGGAGGAAGACTCGCAAACCGAGGAGAACCTGGGCCTGGCCCTCAGCCAGTTGGAGGATTGGCAAAACGCGGCGCAGGCTTTTCGCGCGGCAGCGAAGGCGCGGCCCGAGTGGGGTGAAGCCCATATGAATCTCTCCAGCATGCTGGCTCGCCAGAGCGACTTTGCCGAAGCAGCCGCCGAGGCGCAAGCGGTGCTGCGCATCACTCCCAATCTTCCCCAGGCCCATTTCAATCTGGGCAATGACTGGGTTCACCTCAACAGGATGGATGAAGCCGTTAAGGAATTTCAGGAGGCCCTGCTCGGCAAACCCGATTACGCCGATGCCCGCCTGGCCTTGGCCAATGCCCTTCACCAGCAGGGTAAATTGGACGAAGCCATTTCCGACTATCGTGATTACCTCAACCAGCGGCCGCAGGATTTCAGCGCGCACGTGAGCCTGGCCAACGCCCTCATGGCCAAGAACGATGCCGGCGGCGCGATCCGGGAATACGAGGAAGCCATCCGCCTGCGGCCGGACGATTCCAACGCCCATCACAACCTCGCCTGTGACGCTGGAAGGCCTGGGCCAATTCCAGCGCGCCCGCCAGGAGTTTGAGGCCTACCTCCAACTCGCCCCCAACGCTCCCGATGCCGGGCAGATTCGCCAACACCTCAAGGAAATCGCGGCGGCGCAAAGAAAGAAGTGAATTGCGATGAAGCAGTTGTAGCGCGGGCCTGTTCTGTAGGTCCGCGGCTCGTCCCCGATGGGCAAGGAAAAGCGGCGGACCTACAAAACAGGTCCGCGCTCCACGACCATCTGGAGCCACCCCCCATCATTGGAAAAAATTGGGGCAGTAATACAAAAAACTTTGCGGCAAACGGCTTGCGCGCATGAAACTAGAGAGTGCGTCAGAAATGCATTTGTAGCGCCGACCTTTAGGTCGGCACATGCTGACCTAAAGGTCAGCGCTACGCGGCAACACGAATTTTATACCCAGGGCTAACAAGTTCAACCCAATGGAAAACAACCATCCGCGCCTGTCGGGCGCTGCCAAGTGGCTTCTTATCTTCGGCCTCTTTCTGGTCGCGAACAGCGCCTATCTGGCGGCATTCGGTGATCCTTCGCTTTTTTATGTGGCCAACGCCTTGCTGCATCCGTTACTCGGGATCATCGCCGGAATTCTCCTGGTGGTGTTCATCATGCGCCACCGGGACTTACTCGCAGGCGCAGGAGTTGTAGCGGCCGACCCCATCACCGGAATGACCTTGGCAGTCGCCGCAGGATTCGGCATTTACCTTCTCTTCGCAGGAATGACGCGGCCGCACAGCATGGCGCTGTACGCGCACGTGGGGGCTTCCGTCGCCGGGCTCTTCCTGCTGTTGGTGCTTTTGCACGCGCGAGCGCGCCGGGCAGGCGCCGGGGCCGCCGTAGGGCGGGCCTGGCGCTGGAGCGTCGGGGTCGTGGCTTGCGCCGCGGCTTTCTACGTCGCGGTGGCGATTTACCAGCGCGCCGTTCCCAACGAGCGGTACATCATCCACAACCCTTCCACCGCTCCGCTGAGCATGGAGCAGGAAGGCGCGGGAGAGGGCAGCCTGGTCTTTCCCAGCTCCGCGCAAACGGCCGATGGCAAGACGATCAAGGCGGAATTCTTCCTGAACTCGGAATCCTGCAAGCCCTGCCACACCGACATCTATAACCAATGGCAGAGCTCGATGCACCACATGGCGTCGTTCAACAACCAGTGGTATCGCAAAGCGATCGAGTACATGCAGGACACCAACGGCATTAAGCCTTCGCTCTGGTGCGGAGGCTGCCACGATCACGCCCTGGTTTTTACCGGCATGATGCAGAACCACCCCATCCGCGAAATTGAGCACACGCCGGAGGGGCAAGCGGGCCTCGGTTGCATGTCGTGCCACGCCATCGTGCAAGTGAAAAGCACGATGGGTCAGGGCAACTACGTGATCGAATACCCGGTTCTCGACCGCCTGGCCTCGAGCAAGAATCCCTATTTGCAGGCTCTCGCCAGCTTCGCCATCAAGCTCAATCCCAAACCGCACCGCAATGTATTCCTGAAGCCTTTTCACACGAATCCGCGGCAAGTCCCGGAGTTTTGTTCGGCCTGCCACAAGGTTCACCTGGACGTTCCCGTCAACAACTACCGCTGGCTGCGCGGCTTTAACGACTACGACAACTGGCAGGCCAGCGGCGTTTCCGGCCAAGGGGCGCGTTCCTTTTACTATCCCCCCAAACCGCAACAGTGCGCGGACTGCCACATGCCGCAGGTGCGTTCCAAGGATTTCGGCAACATCCACGGCTTCGTCCACTCGCATCGCTTTGCCGCCGCCAACACCGCGGTGCCGACTTCCTACGGCGACCACGAGGAAGTGGCCGCCGTCGAGAATTTTCTGCGAGGCGCGGTTAGCGTCGATATCTTCGCCCTGGCTCAGGAGCCCACGGAAAGCGCGGAAGAAGGTCGACCCTCGGCGGGGCGGCCGGAGGGTCCACAACTTTCCAGCTCCTTCGCGGTGGGGGAAGAATCCTCCACCGGGTTGATGGGCGCCGGCGCCACAGCACTGCCGGTGGCTCCGCTCATCGCGCCGCTGGGACGGGTTCAGGCCAGCGTGCGACGCGGCGACACGGTGCGCGTCGAGGTGGTGGTGCGCACGCGCAAGCTCGGCCACTTCTTCCCGGGCGGCACCGTGGATGCTTTCGATTGCTGGGTGGAACTTGCGGCACGCGATAATCGCGGCCACATTATTTTTTGGAGCGGGGAGGCCGCGGACAACGGCCACGGCCCGGTGGAGGAGGGAGCGCATTTCTACCGCTCACTGCAACTCGATTCGCACGGCAACCCCATCAACAAGCGCAACGCGTGGTCGACGCGCGCTACCATGTACGCGCACCTGATTCCTCCCGGCGCCGCCGACACCGTGCATTACCGCTTGAAGATTCCCGAGGATTGCGGGGACGCGATTACGCTGACCGCCAAGCTCAACTATCGCAAGTTTTCCTGGTGGAACACCCAGTGGGCCTTTGCCGGCGTCCGCGACCCGAACCAACCCCATCCCGACGTCGCCAAGGACCATGACGACGGGCGCTGGGTATTTCAAGGCAGCCTCGCGGACGTCTCCGCCAACCCCCCGCAGATACCCGACGTGCCCACGGTGGTCATGGGCCAAGACACCGTCACGATTCCGGTGGTGGTGAAAAACGCGCCGCCCTTTGCCGAGAATCTGGCCTTTGACCCCAAAGACCGCGAGCGCTGGAATGACTACGGCATCGGCCTGTTGTTGCAGGGGGATTTGAAGGGCGCGGAGCGGGCGTTCGAGAATGTTACCAAGCTCGATCCCCAGTATGCCGACGGTTGGGTGAACATCGCGCGCGCGCGCATACAGGAAGGCAACATCGATGCCGCGAAGCCGGTGCTGGAACGCGCCCTTGATGTGAATCCTTACTTGGCCAGCGCGCACTATTTCCGGGGACTTGCGTTCAAGGCGGACGGCCAATATCCCCCGGCCTTCGATGAGTTCGCGAAGGCCGCCGCGCAATACCCGCGCGACCGCGTGGTGCGGAACCAGATGGGGCGCATGCTCTTCTTGCAGCGGAAGTACCGCGAGGCCGTCGTGGAACTCGAGAAGACGCTCGCCGTCGATCCCGAAGACCTGGAAGCGCATTACAATCTCATGCTCTGCTACCGGGGCCTGAATGACGACGCGCTGGCCTCCCGCGAGGAGAGACTGTACCTGCGCTTCAAAGCCGATGAAGCCTCCCGCGCCATCACCGGACCTTTCAAGCTCACGCACCCCGAAGACAATAATGAAGCGCAGTCAGTACACGAGCACGTGTCGGTGGAGAACAGTAGGCAGCAAGCAGTAAGCAGTAGGCACCGAGCGAAGAAGAGAAGGCAGTACGTAGGAAGCAGTAGGCAGCAAACAAAGGACAGTGATCAGTATGCCGGGGCCAGCAGGCAGCAAGCGGGCGTGGCGCCGACATTGCCTTTTATGTCGGCGACCGTTAAGTAGCCCGGACGGGCGAGCGTTGGGACGTGTGGAAAGAGAGGCTGCGTGTGCTCCTGGACATACATGAAAAGCAATGTATGCGCCACCCGCTAGACAGGCGTTATTTTGAATTTGCAGCCCTCGCCCCCTTGGGGGAGAGGGTGGCCCGCAACCGGCGCTCTCCCCGGCCGGGGCGGGACGGGTGAGGGGGTCAAGACTGTGGCGCATAAACCAAACTCGTAATTTCTTATCTTCAAAGCAAAGATAGTTGGGGGAGAGGTTTTCACTTTTGCATTTTGCCTTTTGCATTTTGCCTTTTGACTTGCTCTTTCTAATCGCGGCGTTGGGCCCACGCTGGTGCCGACCCCCTCACCCACCGCCTTGCGGTCCCCCCTCTCCCCCAATGGGGCCAGGGAAGAAGAATTGTTTGTTTTGGGGCGCGGCAGGAAAACCCAACTTAGGGCACGGCCCCATAAGCGTATGATCTTTCCCCATTCGTCTCCCTCGCACCGTATCTTGGCCATTGGGATGGTGGTATTCAGTAGCCTTTGCCTGGCGGTGCTTCGAATCACTTGTGCGTCCCCCGTGGCGGGTCCTGCATCTGATGCCGGAACAGGGATTCACTTCGTTGACATCACCCAGCAAGCCGGAATTAACTTTGTCCATAACACTGGCGCCTTCGGCAAAAAGTTCCTGCCGGAAACCATGGGAGCGGGCTGCGCCTTTATCGACTACGACAACGACGGCAACCCTGACATCCTGCTGATCAACGGTGCGGATTTTCCCGGCCACAAGTCGCGGCGCACGACGCTGAAGCTCTACCGCAACAACGGCAACGGCACGTTTACGGATGTCACCGCGAAGGCGGGGCTGGACGTGGAAATGTACGGCATGGGCGTGGCGGTGGGCGATTACGACAACGACGGGTGGGATGATCTTTACGTCACCGGCCTCGGCGAAGCGCGCCTTTTCCACAACGAGCACGGCCACTTCAAGGACGTGACGCAGGCGGCGGGCGTAAACAACGCGGGCTTTGGAGCCAGTGCCGCCTGGGTGGATTACGACCGGGACGGCAAGCTCGATCTTTTCGTGACCAATTACGTGAAGTGGTCAGAGAAGGACGACCTGTACTGCACGCTTGACGGACGCCACAAGTCCTACTGCACGCCAGAAGCTTACCAGGGCGATACTTGCCGCCTCTTCCACAACCTGGGCAACGGCCGCTTTGAGGACGTCACGCAAAAGGCGGGCATCTACGACCCCACCAGCAAATCGCTGGGCGTGGCGGTGATCGATTACGACCGCGACGGCTGGCCCGACCTCGCCGTCTCCAACGACACCGAGCGTAACAAGCTCTACCACAACAACCGCAACGGTACCTTTACCGAGCAAGCCGTGCAGGCGGGCATCGCCTTCAGCGAAGACGGCATCGCGCGCGGGGCAATGGGCATCGACGCCGTGGATTTCGACCACTCCGGTTATCCCAGCCTGGCGATTGGCAACTTCTCCAACCAGATGCTCGGCCTCTACCACAACGAGGGGAACCGTTTCTTCATCGACATCGCGCCTTCTTCCAGCGTGGGGCGCGCCAGCCTGCTCTCCCTCTCGTTCGGCATTTTCTTCTTTGATTACGACCTCGATGGCCGCGAGGATATCTTCGTGGCCAACGGCCACATCGAGCCCGACATCAATCGCATCCAGCCGCAGGTGGCTTACGCGCAGCTTCCGCTGGTGTTCCATAACGAAGGCAATGACCGGTTTCAGGAAACCGGCAAGGCGTCTGGGCTTTACGCGGAAATTCGTGGCGCGCGGCGCGGCTTCACGCGGATATCGATAACGACGGCGCGCCCGACATCCTGCTGACCACCAACGGCGGCCCGGCTTACCTTTTCCACAACGTCGGCGGCAGCCGCAATAACGCCATCCGCATCAAGACCGTCGGCACGCGCTCGAACCGCGACGGCATCGGCGCAGAAGTGCATGTCCACTCCGCTGCGGGCGATAACTGGCAGACCGTCCACTCCGGCTCAAGCTACTGCTCGCAGAGCGAACTTGACCCTGACGTTTGGATTGGGACAAGCAACGGAAGTCCAATCCGTCGAGATTATCTGGCCCAGCGGCCAACACGACACCCTCAATAACCTCAAGGCCAACAACACCTATACCATCGAAGAAGGCGGCAAGGTGCTTTCTACGCGGCCGTTCCGGCGCTGATCACCGGCAGCTATCTTCCACCAGGATGGCGTGGGCTTCGCGGGGGCCGTGGACGCCGCGGATCAGGATTTGCTCGATATCGGCCGTCCGGCTGGTGCCGGTGATGAACACCACGGAGCGGCCGGCGGTGGGGCGGTCCGGGGAGTTCGAAATCGGGAGCTTGGCGAGAACTTCATCGAGCGAGCCGACAAGTTGGCTCCGCCGGTAGAGGGCAATGTGGATCGGGCGGCGCGAGCGAGGCCACCTGGACTCCTTCCGTGGCGCTGCTCAACACCAAGGTGCCGCTTTCCGCCAGCACGAAATCGACCCCGGTGATGCCGGCTCCGGCGGCGAAACTGGCTTTGGTGAAGTCCGAGAGGGAATTCGCTCCCGTAACTCCCGCGCCGGCAGCCCAGGAGGTTACGAACTTATCGAGGGCGGTGAGCCGGTCCGCGATGCCCAATTCGGCCAGCAAAGGGTTCCGGGAAAGCACCACGGCGTGGGTTTCCGCCAGCACCAGGATCTTTTGGAAGACGGCCTCCAGTTCCTCCATGCTCGCCACGCGATAGGCAACCCCCGCCACTTTCTCCCATTCGGCCTCGAATTTGGCCAGATAGTCTTCCGGCGCCAAGGGAGGCATGACCCCCGCAAGGTCGAGGGGCGGCAACGGGGTCACAGGCGAGCCGGTATCGGGTCGCCCCAGAGCCTTTCGGACGCGATCCAGCATTTCCTCACGCGTAGCCATAGGCAGGATCTCCGCCTGTCAATTCTAACTCCAAACTTTCAGACCGCGATTATAACACGTCTGCTGATGGCCTGTAACATATTGAAAAATAAGGAAATATAAAATCTCTCAAAAAACTTCAAAAAATTGTGCAACCTTGGTATCATCTGAATCATCCGAATCCACGGGCAGACCTTAAATTGAAAGGTTCTCCTAAGAACGATTTGGGAAGGACGGATGAGTATGCGTACAATGGTGAAGTCTCCAAAAAAGACATATCGAAGTCTCTTGCTGAAGAAGCGCGACGAGATTCTGGCTTCCACGCGGAGTGAACCCGAGGCCCTATCTGCCAGTGTGCAGTCTCCTGATGCGGTGGAGTTTGCCGTCAGGACCGTTGAGCAGGATGTCACGGTGGTTACTGCCAATCTGCGCAGCCGAACG
This sequence comes from uncultured Acidobacteriota bacterium, assembly GCA_963810005.1. Lineage (GTDB taxonomy): Bacteria > Acidobacteriota > Terriglobia > UBA7540 > UBA7540 > Bog-366. The sequence goes on along the minus strand of CAWELY010000009.1, from coordinate 66,710 downwards.
TTGAAAGAAATTGAGAGAGCGCTTGCGCGTTGTGCCGGTGGAACTTACGGCGTGTGCGAAGCGTGTGGCGAGGATATTTCCCCCAATCGCCTCAAGGCTATCCCCTGGGCACGGTATTGCGTCACCTGCCAGGAACTGCGCTCGCGGAACTAAGGGCTTCGTCTCCAAAATGCCAGCCGTGTTCACTTTGCCGAGAGGGCAACTTCTCGGCAAGGTGGACTGTGCGCTGTCAACTTCGGCGTTCAGCACCTCGCCGAGTCGGAACGTGTGACGTGTGCCCTCATCTCAGGGAAATGCTCCAGAATCCCCTTCGGGTTGGAGCCCTTCGTCCCCTATGAAATCACGCGCCGCGAGAAGCTTACTCCTCGCGCGTCACGTTTTCCGCAATTTCAAACTTCCCGGGTTTGCAATCCCGCCCGCAACGCCGCATCGTGCGCCAGCAGTTGGATGTAAACGCTGTCCACCAGTGTCCCCAACCCCAGCCGAAGAGGTTCCACGCCGAACCAGTCGCACGTTCATGGGGTCGTCAAAGGGCATATCGGTGAAGAGCAGCACCCGCCCGCTCGATTTCCGGATGTCGCGCGGCGAGTTTCAGGAGCAGTTTCCCGGTTTTTCCCTGGCGGGCAAAAAGGATGTAGCGATGATTCGGGTTGATGATTTCCATCGGTCCGTGGCGGAATTGTGCCGCGCTGATGGGTTCGGCCGCCAGCCGCGCCACTTCCTTCAGCATCAGCGCTCCCTGGTAAGCGGTTGCGAGGTCCGCCCCGCGTGACATCAGCGCCACGTAAGGGGGCCGATTGAAAAACTCCACGATGGGTGGCATCAGGACCTCGCGGCGCTCCAGGATCTGTCTCCTGCGCTTCCACCGCGCGCATCACTTCCTGGGTAAGGGGGCTGGGCGCTTTGCCCGCGATGGCAAAGGCCAGGTACATGAGCACGGCCACCGAGCAGGTGTAAGTCTTGGTGCTGACGGCAACCTGCCCGCCGGCCATCAGGGGCAGAAGCAGGTTCGCGCGCTTTGCCAAGGGACTGGCTTCCACATTCGTCACCGCCAGCACGCGAGCCTTGGCGGGCAAACTCTCCAGCAAGCGCAGCACCTCGGCGGTTTGGCCCGACTGCGAGACCACCACCAGCAAGGTGTCGGGCCGCAAGACCTTCAGGTGGTGATGCACCAGTTCAGCGGTTTCCCACACCAGGGCGCGCACACCCTGTTCCGTCAAATAGGCCTGCGCCGGGTACGCCGCGAAGAGCGACGAGCCCATCCCGGTGAATACCACCGTGGGCGGCCAATGCGGCGCCAGGCTGCGCAAGCCCTTCGCCGGGATCGCCCCCGGGCTGGCGTAGAATTTCCGCAACCCGGAAAGCGCCGCGGGCTGTTGGGAAATTTCCTCTAAAAGATCTGTCATGCTTTGAACCATCCGACGTCAAGGTAGCGCCGCTCGTCCTTCACAGGGGTACGGCCTCTTTCAGAACTCGGTCCCGAATGTACCAGTGCAAGCCTTCGGGTTCCGCGACATCAACCTTTCGTGCCAGCAATTCCTCCAAATCCTGCCACAAACCGGCCAAGTCAAGTACGCTCCGGCCCTCTTCAAACTCAACGAGGAAATCCACGTCACTGGAAGGCCCCTCATCTCCTCGGGCCGCAGAGCCGAAGACGCGCACATTACAGGCGCCGTGGAGAGCAGCGACTGCGCAGAATATCCGTCGCGCTTGGCTTGCAGAACATCACGAGAGTTCATAGCGAAAGCTTACCACAATATCAACCTACTGCAACGGTGGATGCGCCCAACCCTTGGCGCGTTCCACCGCGCGTTCCCAGCCCGCGTACAATTCCTCGCGGCGGGCCACGTCCATGCTGGGCTCGAAGCGGCGGCCCAACCGAAGATGCGCCGCAAGTTCCCGCTCATCCTGCCAGAATCCCGTGGCGAGGCCTGCCAGGTAGGCGGCCCCCAGCGCCGTGGATTCCGTTGTCGCCGGGCGCTCCACGGGGATTCCCAGAATGTCCGCCTGGAACTGGCAGAGAAAATCGTTGCGCGCCGCGCCGCCATCCACGCGCAGAACCTCCGGGCGCAAGCCGGAGTCGCGCGCCATGGCGTCCACCACTCCGCGCGTCTGATAGGCAATGGACTCCAGCGCCGCGCGCACCAAGTGCGCTCGGTTGGCCCCGCGCGTGATGCCGGTAATGGTCCCGCGCGCGTAAGCGTCCCAGTGCGGCGCGCCCAGGCCCACGAAAGCGGGAACCAGGTAAACCCCGTGCGTGTCGGGCACCGAGCGCGCCAGGGCTTCGCTTTCCGCGGCGTCGCTGAGCAGCTTCATTTCATCGCGCAGCCATTGGATGGCCGCCCCGGCAATGAAGACGCTGCCCTCCAGCGCGTATTCCGTGCGGCCTTCGAGCCCCCAAGCCACGGTTGCCAGCAGCCCGGACTCAGAACGCGGAATTTCCGTGCCGGTATTCATCAGCAAGAAGCAACCGGTTCCGTAGGTATTCTTCACCATGCCGTGCCGGAAACATTGCTGCCCGAAAAGGGAAGCCTGTTGGTCGCCCACCACGCCGGCGATGGGGACGGGGGCGCCGAACAAGTGTGTCTCACCAAAGATGGCGCTCGAGGGTTTCACCTCCGGCAGGAGCGACGCGGGAATGGCAAAGTAGTTCAGGATTTGCTGGTCCCAAGCCAGCGTATGCAGGTTGAAGAGCAGTGTCCGCGAGGCATTGGAAACGTCCGTCGCGTGCACGCGCCCGCGCGTGAGTTGCCAGACGAGCCAGGTGTCGATGGTCCCGCAGGCAAGCTCGCCGCGCTGCGCCCTCTCGCGGGCGCCCGGGACGTTCTCCAGCAGCCACGCGATTTTGGTTCCGGAAAAATACGCGTCGGTTACCAGGCCGGTTTTTTCGCGGAGGGTGCGGTCGAAACCCTCGGCGCGGATGCGGTCGCAAATCGCCGCCGTCCGCCGGCATTGCCACACGATCGCGTGGTGCAGCGGCTCGCCCGTGGCGCGATCCCACAGCAACACCGTCTCCCGTTGATTGGTGATGCCGATCGCGGCCAAATCCTGGGCCCGCTTGAGCTTCCGCCAGAACCTTTTGCGCCACCGCGAGCTGCGACTGCCAGATTTCTGCCGCATCGTGTTCCACCCAGCCCGGTTGCGGATAATACTGCTTGAATTCCTGGCTGGCGGAAGCGCGCGGGCGGCCCTCGTGGTCAAACAGAATGGCCCGCGAACTCGTGGTTCCCTGGTCCAGCGCCAGAACGTATTGCGGCATGTGCGATTCTCCATTGAAGTGCGGCAGCTTGCTGCCGCTTTGTCTCGAGCCAGCTTGCTGGCGGGGAATTATGGTCTCGGTTAAAATCCCCGCGAGCAAGCTCGCGGAGAGGAAAGCGGCAGCAAGCTGCCGCACTCCAAAGCTTCGCGCGCCCGAATCAATCGCGGAATTATATCCCCGCCGGCTTCGGCATACCACGGGGGAACTACCCTGGGGAGCCGGTCAGTTTGGCCTATTTCCGTGATGGCATTTTGTTGGGCAGCGCTCTTTCCGCGCTTTCCATGTGCCGACTTGAAAATCGGCCCTATTGCGAGGATAGTTGTTGGGTGTTACAGAGTTCGTCATAATCGAAGCGATTGCCGCCCCGGCCTGCCCTGCTACCGAATGGCACAGGGGGCTGGCCGTTCGCGTGGGTCAGCCTAAACGGGAGTTAGCGAGACTTTAGCCATGACATCAGCTCGAAGACCGCAGAAAGCTCGCATGGGAGCGTTGGCACCCAGGTATTCACTGGCGCTCAATCCCCACGCGGATTATCGCGCCACGAGTTGTCCTGGCTGCAAAGCCAAAACCAGGGTACGGAAGATTCCTCTAGTCATTCACGTGGACGGAGTGGGGCTTTTGATTCTGCGCAAGACGTGCCGCCTCTGCCTCAATTGCGAGATGGTGATCGTACACCAGGCGGAAATTGAGTCGGCGATCAAGGCCTCGGCAGGGCAAGCAGCGGCCGCCACTCGATTCAAACAGGGGTTACCATCTATCGGAACCGGATAAATCAAATACAGGACTCGCTTACCGAAGGGCTGCCCTTGTTTCTGGGCGGGGTGATGGGTAGGATTGCCAAGGGGTTGTCTCGGGCACCAAGCTCTCGGCCCAGCCGAGTGCCGAGAGGGTAATTGTCTGGCCGCGTTCTGAGTTGGCGATACCGTCGGCTGTCGCTCTCGAGGCTGGCAAAATCTGACAGGGGGTTGCCGTTATGAAGCATCTCCTTTTGTTGTCTTTCTCGCTGATTCTGATTGTTTCTCCGGCACTGTCGCTCACCAGTAAAGACGCTTATGTAATTCGCAAGGGTGACGCTTGGACGCTGGGTACCGCCAAAGTCGAGCGGACGCTCCGGCTGGCGGACGGGAAGTTCGTCACGAGGACCTGGAGGGACAAGGCGAGTGGGCGGGAATTGCTTCCTGCGGGGACGGTCTCGGATGAATTGGGCGCGGTCATTGATGGGCAGACGGTGCGAGGGGGACCTCGGGCGGCTGGAAGCTCTTGGACGCCAAAGAGCGGACGCTCGCCGCAAGGCGAAATTCAGCTCGACCTCACGCTGCGGCGCGACAGCCTGGAAGTGACGAAAAGCTACGTCGTCTATCCGGGATCGTCGATCATTCGGGAGTGGGTTAGCTTCAAGAACGCAGGCACAGGGCCATTGCGGGTAAGTGAGCCTGGGTTCCTGAACCTCACGACAAAGCCCGGACCGCCGGAATCGGTGGACTTCCACTGGATGACGGGGGGAGTGAACGAGCCGGGTTCGTGGACGCTGAAAACGGAGAAGCTGAAAGCAGGGAAGATCCGGGAATTTGATTCCTACGATCCCTTTGGCGGGACGGCAGAAGGCAATTTCCTCGGCGATGGCGTCTTGGCAAAAGTACTGGTGAATGATCGGCAAGTTTGGCCCTTGCTGGATGGGCACGACGAGAATTGGGCCGCGGTGTCGTACGGGTGGACCGCCGTTGCCAACTCCACGGTGCGCATGCCCCTGCGGACCTCGGTGGATGTGGTCGCCGGCGACAAGGTGCGGTTTATTCTGAATAGAAATGACAGCGCAGCCAAAGATACGACGGCATTCGACCCAACGATCACCTATGCTGACCATGAAGCTCACACCGCCTCAAAGGAGTTCTCCAAGGAACAAGGCAAGAACGGGTGGCAGTACCAGTACGCCGACCAAGGCGAGTTCTACGACTCCAAAGTGGGGCAGTTCCTCGATTTAGCTTACAGCGATGCCAGTCAGCGGTGGACCAAACCGGGGGAGAAGGAGGAGGATTCACTTTTCATCGGCGCCGGCGAGATGCACCCCGGCAAGACAGAAGACGTGGCGCTGGTTTGGGTTGCTCCCCAAGCCGGCCGGGTCAAGATTACCGCGGACCTCACGAACGTTGGCAATCCGCCTGTACCCGGCGCCAGACGCCACGCTTTCATATGGGCTCCAGCAGCTATGCTCCTTGGAACGCGGTGCATGAGCCGGGACACGGGCGAGGGCGTATTTATGGGCTGGGACTATTTCGGGCACTGGGCGTCTGACTTCACGCTGACAGAGAACGGGGCGGTGAACGCCCGGTTCCGCGTGGCCGGGTACGACAAGACGCTCCAGCCCGGTGAGTCGCTAACCACCCCTCTGGCGTTTGTGGGTTTGTTTCAGAAGGACCTGGACGAAGCAGGCAACGAATGTCTCGATTGGCAATACGCGTACCTTTGGGACTACACGCGCCCCGGATGGTTCCCTGCCATTCGGATGTTGGGCTGGTGGTGGAAGGGCACGCCCTGGAAGGATCCCTCCAACACGTGGGTATGGCGGAAATGGCGACGCCGCTTCCGCTTTCCGCAAAGTCTTTCGCGTTGCGGACCTCATGCGTGAAGTGGGCGCGGATGTCTACCACCGCGATTGGGGTTGGTGGGACCGCGCGGGTGATTGGAATGGTCCCGATTTCAAGACCATGGGCGCCTATCTGCGCAAATACGGCATGGGCGAGCTCATTTACGCCTTCATCTATACCGTCGACCCGAAGTCGAAAGTTGCGCGTGAGCATCCCGATTGGGTGGCTGACGAGACGCTCGACATGTCCAAACCCGAGGTGGTCGAGTATCTCAAGAACCAACTCGATGAGTTTCGGGAACGCTTCGGACCGTTCGAATGGCGGAACGACAGCACCCCCACCGTTCCGAATGGCGGCGATACCCCGCTACTCGGGCAGGACCAGGGTTTCCGGGAGATCCTTCGCTCCTTTCTCGACAAGCACCCCGATAGCGCTTTCCAGGCCGTAAATGGCGGCGGCAATGACGCCGGCTACGACTACGCGCGCTACGCCTCCACGGTCTCATTCAGTGACGGCGCGGTGGGAATCCTTCGTAACCAATGGGCTTCGCTTCTTCTCCCTCCTGATAAGACCAGTGACATTCCGGATATCTGGCAGCCAGGCCAGTACGACAAGGCCCTCTGGCGGGGTTTGCTGACCATCAACTTTGATATGACCGGAGACACGTGGGACCCGAAGAAGCTCGAAGGGCTCCGCGAACTCATCGACATCTATCACTACCTTGGCAGCCAGGGCGTGGTCGGCCGCTGGGTGCATGTCTATCGCCCGCAGGTAGCGGGTGACGAGCCGGAGATGTATTTCGAGCGTCTGAGCCGCGACGGTAAGCGGGGGATCATCATTCCCAAGCGACCGGCGATTAGGTCCCGTGACGATCAGACCCAAGGGTTTGAACCCCCGCGAAAGCTACCTGGTTTCATTTCAGGAATCCAAGGCCAGCGAGACTCGCACCGGCGCCGACCTCATGGCGAACGGCATCAAGCTCGAAAAGATGGAGCCCGGTGAGTTGATCTACTTGAACCTGCCTTATCACCCCGGCAATACGCTTGACAAGGCGCCTCCCATGCCACCCAGCAACCTACGGAAGGTTGCGGCAGCGAACATGGGGTACCCCGGAGTTGAACTGACATGGAAACCCGGCAAAGACGATCATTGGCTTTCCTACTACGAGGTGCTTCGCAATAACCAGGTGCTCGACAAGGTAGCCAAGGGCACTTTCTATCTTTGACCATTCCGCCGGCGCAGACGTCGCGGCGACGTACCAGATCCGCAGCGTGAATGGCGCGGGCCTCCGTTCAGCGCTTGCCACCGCGGCGGGACCGGGAGGGAAGCCGGCTCTCATCCTGGATGACGCGCAGACCGCCATCGCGTTCGCGGGAAAATGGCAGCGGGAGACGGATCTCCAGCCCGCCTACGAGGGAACAGTCAGCCGCAGTGACGAAACCGGCGCAAACTTCTCCTTCGGGTTCGAAGGCACGAAGTTCACCTGGTTCACCAAGCTCGGCGACGATTGCGGCAAGGCGGAAATATCGATCGACGGCCAACGCGAGGCGGTGGTCGATACGTATTCCGCGGACGACATATGGGGAGTGGGAATTTATTCAAAAACGTTTCCGGCCACAGGTAAGCACACGGTAAAGATCACCGTCCTGGGTGAACACGGCGGGCCGCGAGGCAAGGGCACCTATGGTGTACGTGGACGGCGTGCGGATCGAAGGAAAGGAATGAGACGCCTGTCGGCACAATTGATCTCCCGTCGGGCAGGGAACAAAAGTTTACCACGGAAGGGAACCAAGAGGCGCTTCTTTTCGGCAACAATGAGCTGGAAATCGCAAGCTTGTCAGACGCGCCCAAGCTTCAGGCCGTGGTGCTCTATTGGCCTCCCGCCGCACCCCCAGACAAAGATCCAAACTGTACCACGACATCGCGGTGGAGCAATAAGGTGGACCCCGTCCCCGACGTTGCTACGCCGGGGACCGGGTTTTGGGGAGTGACTCGAATGGACCCTCTGTAACGACGGCTGGCGCCGACCTTACCTCCGTGGAGTCCACCGTCTTCGACTGCTCGGCTTGCCTTCGGGGGCGGCGGCCTCTTGCCGCCGCCCCCGTCGTTTCCTGTAGCAACTTACGTAAGGAGTAACTTACTTAAGATTACTGCTGAATCAAGTTGATAGAGGCCTGCATCACATCGTCGGCCGTCGTGATCGCCTTGGCATTGGCCTCGTATCCGCGTTCGGCCTGGATGAGCATGGTGAAGGCCGTAGCGATGTCCACATTGGATGCCTCTAGCGAGCCCCCGTCCAGGGTTCCACTGCCGCCGCTTCCAGGTGTCCCGATACTGGCGGCCCCGGATGCCAAGCTCGCTTGGTAGTCGTTTGATCCGAGGTTGGTCAGGCCGTCGTAATTGGGGAAGTTGGCGAGCGCAATCTGGCCCAGGGCAACGGTTTGGTCGTTGGAAAGAACTCCGTCGATGACCCCGGAGGAGTCAATAGAGTAGCTCTGCAAGGTTCCGGCGCTATAGCCATCCTGCACTGTCCCGGAAGGGGCAGAAGGTTCGGCCGTCTGGGTAATGACGGCATTCCCCGGTGAACTGAAGAGCTTGCCAGTTGATGCTCATGGTCTTTGCCCCGTCCGCCAACCCCGTGACACTAATCCCCTGCACATCCGCGGAGGGTGAAATCAAATTCCCGTCCGGTCCGAACTGCAATGTTCCGGTTGCAACTACCTGGGGGTTGCCCGTAGCCCCAACGTCCGCGGCGGGAATGGTGATCTGGTAGCTCCAATTTCCGGCCGAGGACTTGGTGAAATTGAAGGTCAGAACATGGCTGTTGCCGAGGGAATCATAGACCATTATGGGAGTCGCTGAACGTTCCCGCGTCGGTGCCTCCCGTCAGGTCTCCGGCCCCGAATGAACCGTTGGTCCAGTGGTCGAGGTGGCAGTGGAATTGCCAACTGAACCACTTTGAATTGCCTGCAGGGTGAGTGTGGTGGATGTGGAACCCGTGGCAGTGACCGAGGTGTTGGCGGTGGTGCCCGTGGCGTAGGTAAGGCCCGCCCCCGCGGGGGTCGCGTTGATGGCAGACGCCAGGTTGGCAAGGGTCGTGGTGACGTCGGGTCCGATCAGAACGTTGTCGGGCGCGGTCAGGGCCGCAACGCTTCCCACAAAGGTGTAGGTCGTTCCGCCGACGGTAACGGTCTGGCCCGCGGTCGGGAGCGAAACCGGCACCGTGTAAGCCCCGGTCGCCGTCTGCGCGTCCACGCCTCCCGCGAGGTCTGCGGCCCCGAATGAACCCCCGGTCCAGTTGGTCGTGGTGATGATGGAATTGTTGCCCGCTGCCCCAATGGGAATGGCCGTGCAAGGTGAGCGAGGTGGCCGTAGAACCCGTAGCAGTGACCGAGGCGTTGGCGACGGTTCCAGCGCCGTAGGTAACACCTGCCCCCTGCCCATTCGCGGTAGACAGATTGATGGCGCCCGCCAGGTTGGCAAGGGTCGATGGGACGTCGGCTCCGATCAGCACGTCGTCGGCCGCGGTTAGAGCAGCCTTTGTTGCCACGAAGGTGTAGGTCGTTCCACCGACTGTAGCGGTCTGGCCTGCGGTCGGGAGCGGAGGCGGTACCGTGAGAGTCCCGGTCGCCTGCTGAACGTCCGCGCCTCCCGCCAAGTCTGCGGCCCCGAATAAACCCCCGGTCCAGCTTGTCGAGATGCCAAGGGAATTGCCCCCTGCGCCACTTTGAATTGCCTGGAGGGTGACCGTGGTAGCCGTAGAACCCGTGGCAGTGACCGAGGCGTTGGCGACGGTGCCCGTGCCGTAGGTAGCGCCTACCCCCTGCCCATTCGTTGTAGACAGGTTGATGGCCCCCGCCAGGTTGGCAAGGGTCGTTGTGGCGCTGCCTCCAATCAGAACATTGCCGGCCGCGGTTAGGTCCGCGGTGGTTCCCACGAAGGTGTAAGTCGTTCCAGCGATATCAACGGTATCACCGGCGTTGGGGAGAGTCCCCGGCGGCACCGTGAGAGTCGCGCTCGCCGATACACCGGTCGCGCCTCCCGACAGGTCTGCGACCGCGAATAGACCCCCGGTCCAGCTTGTCGCGGTGGGAATGGCATCGCCAACTGCCCCCCCGCTAGCTGCTTGCAGGGTGACCGTGGTAGCCGTAGAACCCGTGGCAGTGACTGAGGCGTTGGCGGCGGTGCCCGTGCCGTAGGTAGCGCCTGCCCCCTGCCCATTGGTTGTAGACAAGTTGATGGCCCCCGCCAAGTTGGCAAGGGCCGTTGTTACGCTGCCTCCAATCAGAACGTCGCCGGCCGCAGTTAGGCCCGCGGTGGTCCCCACGAAGGTGTAAGTTGTCCCACCGATGGCAACGGTATCGCCCGCACTCGGGAGGGTCCCCGGCGGCACCGTGAAAGTCGCGGTTGCGGGCAGAGCGTCCAAGCCTCCCACCAGGTCTCCGGCTCCGCCGAAGGAACCGGCAGCCCAGTTGGTCGTGGTGGTATCGGAATTGCCAGCCGCCCCACTATTAAGTGCTTGCAGGGTGAGCGCGGTGGGGGTAGAACCCGTGGCGGTGACCGTAGCATTGGCGACGGTGCCCGTGGCGTAGGTCGTGCCTGCCGCCTGCCCATTCGTTGATGCCGCGTTGATGGCGCCCGCCAGGTTGGCAAGAGTCGACGAGATGTCGGCTCCGATCAGAACGGTGTCGGCGGCACTCTGGGCCGTGATGGCGGCCGCGAAGGTATAGGTCGTTCCCCCGATGGTAACGGTCTGGCCCGCGGTCGGGAGCGGCGGCGGCACGGTAAGAGTCCCGCTCGCCTGCCGAACGCTCACGCCTCCCGTCAGGTCCGCGGCCCCGAAGGAACCGGCAGTCCAAGCGGTCGAGGTGGCGTCGGAATTGCCAATTGCCCCCGTATTCATTGCTTGCAGGTTTAGGGAGGTGGCCGTGGAACCGGTGGCCTTGACCAAGGCATTGGCGACGGTGCCCGTGCCGTAGGTCGTGCCTGCCGCCTGCCCATTGGTTGAAGACGCGTTGATGGCGCCCGCCAGGTTGGCAAGGGTCGATCCGACGTCGGCTCCGATCAGAACCGTGTCGGCCGCGCTTTGGGGCGTGATGGTGGTGACGAAAGTGTAGACCGTCCCACCGATGGTTGACGGTCTGGCCCGCGGTCGGGAGAGCGGGAGGCGGCACGGTGAGGGTCCCAATCGCCGGCGCGAGCGATGTGTCCGAAGCATCCAGGTTCATATCCAGTTGCATGTTGGCAGTCGCATTGGGAGGATAGGTCTGGCCGCTGGAAATGACGATGGGGGAAAGGGACTGGCTGGTGCTGATGGCACCGTTTACGGCGGAGTAGCCCATCACGTTGTTTCCGTTGCTGTCCACAAGATCCCCTTGCGCATTCAAACTAAAATTACCGGCGCGGGTGTAAATCTGCGTGCCATCCTGATCCAAGATAAAGAGTCCGTTCCCCTGGATGGCAACGTCGGTGGGTACTCCCGTGGTGGAGATACTCCCTTGCGTCATCGGCGAGTCGACGGAACTCATGGTGGCGCCTACCCCCACTTGCACCGGGTCGCCGGCCCCGTCGGTACCCCAACATCTGGTAAAACAGGTCGCTGAAAACGGGTGTTCCCGTCTTGAAAGCGGTGGTGTTCAGGTTGGACAAATCATTGGAAATAACCGAGAGGGCTTGCTCCTCGGCATCGAGACCGGAAAGCGATGTGGAAAAAGATCCCATGTTTCTCCTCCTAATTACCTGTGGGCGTTGTACCCGAAGTCGTTGACGAGGGTGCGTACTGCTGCACGACCTGGTTGATATCCGTCACTTGTTCGAGTTGGTTCAATTCGACAAGCTGCGACATGAAAGTTGTCGGATCCATGGGTTGCGTCGGATCCTGGTTTTGGATTTCCGCAACCAGGAGAGTCATGAAGTCGTTGGGATTCAATACCGTCGGTTGAGCTCGAAGAACTGGTCGACGTTGAACTGCTGGTGCTATTGGTTCCCGTCGTCGTGTCGTACGCGTGAAGACTATTGATCATCATGGATGTCATTCTCCTTCGGCCCCGGTTAAGCCCGAACACTTAGGCCGGCTGCCGGATTTGCTAATTCCTCATCCTCCGAAGAACCGCTCGCCGATTTGCTGGCCGGCGGCGGGTTGTCCCACGGCATAGCTTTGTGCTGCGGTGATGGGGAAGAGCCCGAGTGGGGGTCTTGCTTCCCTCCCCCGCTCATTCCGCCCCCCGCTTGATCCTGGTAAACCGAGATGTTTTCCACGCGCAGGTTCCGCTCTCCCAGCGCGCGTTCGAGCGAAGGCAGTCCCGCCGCCAGCAGCGTGTGGGCTTCTTGACCCTGGACATGAATCTCTGCCCCCACCGACCCTTCGTGCATGACGGCGTGAACGTCCATGGGACCCAAGGCGCCGGAGCGAAGTTCCACATGCATTTCCGCGCCGTTGGCAGAGCCGCTGAGCGACGCCGACCTCACCATGTTGCCTGCGCCGCCATCGTAATTCTGCCAGGCCGAAAGCGTTGTGGGCGGCTGGCTAGAAGACGGCGAGGGCGGCGGAGCCGGGGCGCTAGCGTGGCTCACGGGAACGCTGGATGCTTGGGGTGGGAGGAGACTTGCGGTCGAATCGGCGGCTGGGGTGTTGGCGACGCTGGCAGCAGTCGGTATGACGATTGCGGGATTATCGCCTGCGGCCGTTCCGCTCTGTTGCCCGGATTTTCCTTGACCACTCGTTGATGAGTCCGAAAGGTTGGCGTGAGCCCCAGTTTCGCCGGAATTGTTATACGCTGTGCCACCAAGCTGAATAACAATGCCTTTCGGAGCCGCGTCGTTCTGCAAAGTGGTTGCCGGGGGGGCAGGTTGCGGATTCGCATTAAGCTGCAAGGGGGCAACGGGGCTTGCCGAGGATGAAAGCGGGGCTTGCACGCTTGCGGGCTCCGGGTCAGTGCCTTCTTGCCCAACCACCTCGGCCGCCACGTTACCAGAAACCGGTGCGGAGTGAACGGTTCCCTTCGCCGGAGTATCCCCTAAGTTTTCGGCTTTGGGAGCGGGCGGAATCTGGACCGCTTCCACCGCAGTCATGCTCGGACCACCACTGAGTGTGTCCACCGCCACGGGAGTGCTTTTTGGCGTGAACTTATCCGCTGCCGTAGCCGGCTGCACTACATTCCCGGAAACCTTGAGGTCAATTTGTCCACCCACAAGCTCTCCCATCAGGGTCGAGAATCTCGCCACCTCCGGATGATCGGTTGCGGAGACCGATGTGGGAGAATCGCGCCGCTCCGGGCGGAGCGCAGCGGCGTCTAAGCCAGCTTGGCCCGCAGACAGCGTGGGGTTGGAAGCGACCGGCAAATCTGTGTCCGCGAACTTTCCCAGCAGGCTCGAGAATTCGGCCACCTCCGGATGATCGGTTGCGGAGACCGGTGTGTAAGTGTCGCTTGCCTCCGAGCCGAACGTCGGGGCGGCTTGTGGCGTTTGTCCCCCGGACTGCGGGGGATTGGAAGCAGCCTGCACGTTTGCTCCGGCAAACCTCCCCCGCAGGCTTGAGAATTCGGCAACTTCCGGATGATCGGTTGCGGAGATCGGGGTGGAAGATTCGGTTGTCTGCGGGCCAAACACAGGAGTGGCGGATTGCGTTTGTCCTGCGGAAAGCGGGGGATTGGAAGCGGCCTGCACTTCTGCTCCGGCAAGACTTCCCGGCAGACTTGAAAATTCGGCTGGCTCCGGATTATTGGTTGTGGAGACCGGGGTGGAGCGATCGCTTGCCTCCTGGCCGGACGCGGGAGCGGCTGCCGGCGTTTGTCCCGTGGACGGCGGGGGATTGGAAGCAGCCTGCACGCTTGCTCCGGCAAACTTTGCCAGCAGGCTTGAAAATTCGGCTAGCTCCGGGTAATTGGTGGCGGAGACCGGGGTGGAAGAATCGGTTGCCTGCGGGCCAAACCCAGGAGTGGCGGGTTGTGATTGTCCTGGAGACTGCGGGGGATCGGTAGCCACCTGCAAGTTCTGGTTCGACGGCGACTGTCGAGTGGCTTGCATCTGCGCGGGATCCACGTGTTGCACTTGTGGCCATGAATCCGTGAAATTGGACGAAGCCTGCGATTTCTGACGGGACCCGGGCTCTTGCGCTGACAATGGGTTTGAGGCTTGCACAGGCTTCGATTCGGATAGCGCCCCTCCAACCTGCTGTTCAACAGGCTGGCTAGGAAGGGGATCGTCCTGCGGCTCTGGGAACCAAGCCGGTGCGCTTCCGGGTTGGACGTTGGTCGTGGATTCCGATTGGTCTTGCCCCGGTGTCGCGACAAGACCGCGGGACTGAACGGCGGCTTGCCCTCGCACGCGCGGGGTGGATTTTGTTATCGCGGCATGGGCGGTTCCCGCCGGCACGGCGACTTTGCCCGCACGCGCAGACAGTGCATCGGGCGCCGCGATGTCCCTTAGCGCCACTGGGATAGAAAGTGGTCCGGTGCTTGTGCTCGCCTCCACTGTAGTGGCGTTGAGACTGGAAACGAAACTGGGCAGTGAACCCAAGGTTGGTTTCGGGCTCTGAAGGCTAACCGTGGGCTCCGGAGCTTCGGTGCTCAGGGTGACGGTCGGAGAGGGTTGGATGATATTCGCAATGAAGCAGTTGAATAGGACTCCCGCCATCGAGGAGGGATCGGTGCTGCCGCCTGCGGTCACTTTTTCGCGCGGAGACGCTGGGGGTGCTTCGGGGCTGGTCGAAGATCCATTCTGAACCGAGCTTGGCATGTTCTCGAGAGCCCGTCCGAGGGTTAAGGCGAATGAGTCGTCGCCAGTGGGCGTACCACTCGAAACGGTCGAGGCGGGTAGCGTTGGTGCTACAGCGCCAGCGGATTGGACCTGAAGAGTTTCCATAAAATCGTCGGTCGCCAACCAAGGAGCAGGAGCAACGCCAAAGGCGACTTTGATGCGGGGAACACCCCTAAAACGCGGAACCCTTTAGGAATTAAAGTTTTTCAGGCCTGTGCCGAACTCAGAGGAGAGAACGTTGAGGGAGGGAAAAGTGTCGAGCCGGGAAAGGTTTGCCGATTGACTAGGCAATTCCTGATGAGAACCGCAGAAAAAACGGACCACCGCTACAGCAAACTGAGTTACTAACGAGCGTGCAGGCTTGGCGGACTGTACCAAGGCAAGCAGGGGCCCGGGCACTAAGGCAGCGCCCGCTCCGATACCTACTGCCATGAGAAGGCACCGTTCTTCACTGGGCAACTATGAGCTGGAAGTGTGGCCGGCGCGCGTGATGAGAAACCTATCATCCATCTGCTGTTGCGCTCGCCGGGCCTGAACCAGTCGATAAGCGGCAAGCTGGCGGTCACGGAGGTTCTCCAGAATTTTGCGCTGCTGCTGGGCTTTGCGAAAAACCTCGAGTTGACGGCGCCGCAAGTCCTCGAGCTTATTAACCTGGTCGTTCCACGCGGCGATTCGCCGGACGCGCGCCCGGTCGCAGGCCAACTCAAATTGCATTTCCGCAGCGGTCATGCCCTGGTGGAGTTTCTTCTGCAACTGGCCTCAGAGCATTGGCCCGATCCAGTTTCGCTTGCTCCCGCTGCTGTTGCGCCTTAACCATTTCGCGGGTGATGACCTCAAGGCGTTGGCGCTCGCGCCGCTCGAAACTCTCGCGACAACGGAGCACGGCCTGTAGGGAAAAGCGGAAGGGCATGGGACCTCTAGCCGGGCAGCGCCTGGAGGGCCGCCAGGGTGCTGTCCAGGGGTGCTTTTTCATCTCCCCGCTGCTGAAGGAATTTGGTTAACGCCGGGATAACCTCAATGGCTTGGTCCAGAACCGGGTCAAGGCCCTTTTGGTAGGCGCCCACCCGAATCAAATCTTCCGAGGCGGTGTAGGCGGCCAGGAGTTTTCGCAGCCGGCGCGCCTTTTCCAGGTGCTCCGGACGACAAACCGCAGGCATCAACCGGCTCAGGCTGTCCAGAATGGAGATAGGAGGGTAGTGGTTTTGGGTGCTGAGGCGGCGATCGAGAACGATGTGACCGTCCAGCAGGGCTCGGACGGCATCCACGAGGGGGTCCTGCTGGTCATCCCCTTCCATGAGCACGGTGTAAAAGGCGGTGATGCTCCCACCGTTGAAGTGCCCGGCCCGTTCGATGAGCTGCGCCAGCAAGGTGAACACCGACGGAGTATAGCCTTTTGCCGTAGGAGGCTCACCGGCCGCCAAGCCAATTTCGCGTTGAGCCATGGCGAAGCGAGTCAAGGAATCGACGACCAGCAGGACGTTTTTCCCTCTCATGGCGAAGTATTCGGAGACGGTCGTCGCCACCAGCGCCGCGCGGATTCGCAACAGAGGCGATTGGTCCGACGTTGACACCACAACCACCGAGCGCCGTCTGCCTTCTTCCCCAAGGGTCCCTTCCAGAAACTCTCGCACTTCGCGGCCGCGCTCTCCCACCAGCGCCATCACGGTCACGTCTGCGGCGCTCCCGCGGGCCATTAATCCGATCAGCGTGCTCTTCCCCACCCCGCTGCCGCCGAAAACGCCCACCCTCTGCCCGCGGCCGCAGGTAAGAAAAGCGTCGATGGCGCGCACCCCGCAGCCCAAAGGTCACGAATCGATTGGCGGTCCAGCGGCAAGGGGCCGAGAGAGTGCAGCGGCCAGTCCTCGCGGGCAGTGGTAGTCCGGCCGGGAATCCAGGGGCTTGCCCTGGCCATCAATCACGCGGCCCAGCAACTCTTCCCCCACCCGCAGGGTTGCCTTGGCGCCCCAGGTGGCGATGCGGTCCCCGTAGCGAATGCCACTCAGCCTTTCCAGGGGCATCGAGAGGACGGTGCTGCCGCGGAAACCCACCACTTCTCCGGCATGGGGCTCGCCCGTAGGGCCCAAAAACCTCGCAGCACTCACCGAGGGAACAGAAGGGTCCCTCCGATTCCACAATGTGTCCCACCGCCTTGGTGACCCGGCCATACCAACGCGCCGTGGAGAGGCTCTCCAAGCGGCGGAAGTAAGGGGCCAGCAGCGAAGGGTTCTTCATGGCTTGTTTCTCGCGGTTTTTCGGGCCAGCAGGTCAAAAAAGCCCTGTTCGATTTCCTTGAGTTGGGTTTCGAGTGTCAGGTCGGTCGAGCCCAATTCGGTTTCCAGCATGCAGCGCCCCGGCCCGAGCGTGGCATCGCCCATCAATTCCGGAAGCGACTGCAAGTCGGGCTGTTGGGAGAAGAATCGCTTGCCAAGCCTGAATCTGGTCAGGGTGAACTCTCAACCGGACACGCGTCCCGGCGGCGACGTTGTCGAGCCCGACGCGCACGACTCCCGCCAAAAGCAAGGGGTCAACCTGCGCTTCCCGGTGCAAAATCTTGCGGGCAATCGCCACGGCCAACCCCACCACTTCCGCTTCCACCCGCTGGAAGTAGGTTTCGCGCTCGCGGGCGAACTCGCGAACCGCCTGAACCAACGCTTGCTTCTCGCCTGCCAACTTTTTCTCAAATTCCGCCCGGCCCTGCGCCATCCCTTCATCCCGGCCCTCCTTTCGGGCGCGCGCTTCCCGCGCTCGAATCTGATCTTCGCTAACCGGCGGAGGACCGGAGCGGCTTGGCATCAGGAGTCCAGAGGCGTTCCAGGGTGGAAGGGTTGCCGCCGGACGAAGACGGCTTCGCCCCGGACCCGGGAACCAGGGGAGGCGGGTACACATACGCTTGCGCCGGCGGATCAGCTTCGCTGGTGGGTGGGTTAGGATCAGACAACATACGCGTCATCCCCAAAGCTCTTCAGAGTCAATTTCCCTTCCGCTTCGAGCTTGCGTGCCTGTTGCACGATTTCTTGCTGGGCCGTGGTCACTTCCCGGGAGCGCACCGGCCCTAGCGCCTCCATGTCCTCCTTTAACATCTGAGAAGCGCGCGAAGACATGGTCTTGAAAATGTGATTCTTCATATCTTCTGAGGACCCCTTGAGGGCCAGCGCCAGCGTCTTCTTGTCCAAGTGACTCAAAAGCTCGCGCATGCTGCTCTCCGGGACGGAAAGGAAATCTTCGAAGGTGAACATCAAATTGCGAATGCTGAGGGCCAGCTTGGGATCATCCTGCTCAATTGCCTCCAGAATGGTTTTGACGGTACCGGGCTCGACCCGGTTGAGCATTTCGGAGACGGCCTTGATGCCGCCATAAGCGCGGCGGTTCTGTTCCCCCAAGGCCTTGAGTTTCTTGTTGAGCACCAGGGAGATCTTCTGGACCATTTCCGGCGAAAACTGATGCATTTCGGCGAGCCGTCGCACCACTTCCGCGCGCGTCTTTTCGGGCAGAAGCAGGAGAATATCTGACGCCGACTTCAACCCCAGGTGCGCCAGAACCAAGCGCAATGGTTTGCGGGTGCTCGCCTTCCACGAACATCACGAGTTGTTGCGGATCGGCTCTTTGCAGGGAGTCCAGGTTTGTGGCGCGGGCTTCCTGATAGCTCTCCACCTGTTCGAGCAAGTGCTTCGCCCCGTCCTCCCCGAAGGCTTTCACCAGGAGTGTCCGGGCGTATTCGGCCCCGCCTTGCGCGAGATACTCCTCGGTAACGGTCAAGCGATAGTATTCCTGAAGGATTTGGGCGCCGGTTTCAGGAGAAATGTACTCCAGTTCGGAGATCTCCTCCGTAAGCATTTGCAAATCTTCTTGCGGCAGGTTTCTATAAACCAAGCTAGCGGCCTCGTCGCCCAGAAGGACAAGGAGAATGGCTGCCTTGCGAATCCCGGTCAGGTTCTGCGCCGGGGGGGCTTTCGCAGTTTCCGCGGCTGCCGTCATGATTTACCCTCCTGCCGCATCCAGTTCTGAATCAAGCGGCTGGCGGTCGCAGGTTCTTTCTTGACCTTCTCCAGCAGGTTCTTCTTCAGCATGACGGCTTGTTTGGCTTCGCGTCGGAGAATCCCCCAACTGCTGGAGCGAAGCCTCCAGGGCTGGACGTATCATCGCCCTTCGTGGCAGGAGCACCGGGCGCACTCCCCGGCAAAGCCTCCCGAGGAGCTTTGCCCATTCCCAGTTGTCGAGGAAGCTCTTGGAAGGTGGTCACGATTTGGCGCTTGATGGGACGCAGGACCAGCATGTAAATCAGCAGAAATAGAAGGACGAGCGCCCCGTAGCGGATGACGTTAATCCACTTATCCACCATGCGGCACCACCCGCTCGGTCAGGGTGGGGGGAGCGGGGGTCTCCAGGGGCAAGGTCTGAAACGAAAGGTTTTCCACCGCCACTTTGTCGCCGCGCGTGGCATCGACCCCGATCGCCGCCGCCACCAGTTCCTCGATCTGCTTCATCTCCTCCGGCGTTCGCTTCCGGCGCGTTTCCACTTTCTGGCCATTGTCATCCTTGGTCTCCGTCGCGTCGTCCACCAGCACGGCAGCGGCAATGCGTTTGAGAGTTCCCGACGGTTGCACCGTGTGACGGACGGTCTTGCTTACGGCGAAGGTCTTGCTTTCGGTGTGGAGCCCCTGCGACTCGGAATCGGCGGGGGTAGGGTGGCTTCGGCGCAGGGGTGGGCTGCTTTCCAGGGACATTGGAGGTGGTTCCGGGAGTGCCTTCCGCATCGGTTTCGCCGCACGCGCTCCTCGGAAATCTGGGAGGTCAGGACCACAGCGCCGTTCGGATCGTAGGTTTCCTGCATACTGTCGCTGGTGGCGAGGTCATACTCCACGGTGACGTTGGCGCGAGCTTTTCCCGGTCCCACGACGGGTTCCAGGGTGGCGACGACTTTTTGCGCCAGGGCCGTTTCAAATTCCGCCCAAGACCGCGGCCGGCTGT
The DNA here is from genome assembly GCA_963810005.1 of uncultured Acidobacteriota bacterium. Classification (GTDB taxonomy): domain Bacteria; phylum Acidobacteriota; class Terriglobia; order UBA7540; family UBA7540; genus Bog-366. Next base: position 47,141 of record CAWELY010000009.1, on the reverse strand, counting down.
TGAGCCGCCGCCCCGCGCCAGGATCGGGATCCCCCCATCCGCGTTAATCAACGTCACGTTTTCGGGCTTCAAGTTGTCCACCGCACTGGCCACCAAGTGCGTGATCGCTTCCTGAGCTTCGTCGCCCAGCCGCCCACCCCGAAGCTTAATGACCACGGAGGCCTTGGCCTCGCGTTCCTGCTCCGTGAAGAGCGATTCCTGGGGCAGCACCAGGTGTACCCGCGCCGCCTCAATTTCCCCCAGGGTTTGAATGGTTCGCTCGAGCTCGCCTTCCAGGGCCCGCTGGTAGTTCACCTTTTCCGCAAAGTCGCTCCCCGCCCAATTCGGCTTGTCGAAGAGCTCAAACCCCAGCCTGCCGGTCTGCGGCATCCCTTCCGCCGCCAAATCGAGACGCGCTTTGTCCAGCTGGTCGGCGGGGACGCGAATGCTGGTCCCGTCGCTCGCCAGCTCATAGGGAATATTCTTTTCCGACAACCGATGCGACAAGGACTGCGCATCGCTCGAGGACAGTCCGGAATAAAGCGTTTTGTAGTCGGCCTTATCCAGCAAGGTGACGAACACCCAGATGGTTCCCGCCACGGCGGCGGCTCCCAGGGCGATCGTGATCTTCTGACGAGAGGTGAGGCCCCGCACGAAGGCCGCGACTTGATTGGTTACTTGCTCCGCGTTCACAGCCATTTATAGCTCTCAGCTATCAGCTTTCAGCATTCAACTCTCAGCATTGGCCTATGATAGAAGCCGGGTGGCCTTCGCTGATTGCTGAAAGCTTAGAGCTGAATGCTAAAACTGCATCTGGGAAATTGTCTGGTACGCCTGCACAATCTTGTTGCGCACCTGCATCATCATCTGAAAAGAAAGATCCGCTTTCTCCACCGCCACCATGGCCGAGTGGAGATCCTGCCCGTTCCCTTGCAGGACGCTTGCCACCTGCTGGTCCGCCCCGGATTGCATCTCTTGGACCTTATCCATGGCGCCTTCCAGCGTCTGGAAGAATTCCGACCGGTCGCTGGAAGGCTGGCGAACGTCCAGTTGGACGTTTCCCCAGTCGATTTGTGGCAGACCTGAAATTGTGTTGCCCACAGCCGTGTCCCTCCTGCTGTGCCATCACCAGGTAGCGCCGGGCTTTAGCCCGGCATATACCGCCCTAAAGGGCGGCGCTACGTGAGAATTTGAATCGTCTCCGAGATCATCGCTTTGGTGGCCTGCACCGCCGACACGTTCAACTGGTATGCCTGGGCGGCCCCCATCAAGTTGACCATTTCTTCCGCAGGATTGATGTCCGGATAGGAGACGTACCCGTCGGCATCCGCATCCGGATGGCCGGGCTCGTACCGGCGAATGGCGGGGGCCTGGTCCTGGACCACCTTCTCCACTTTTACGCCCCGCGCGTGCAAATCGCCGAAGCGCGACAAGGTTTGCGCAAACTTGCCCCGGCCGGGCTGCTCCGTTCCAAACACCACCAACTGTTTCTTGTAAGGGCCGCCACCGGGCGTACGCGTAGTTTCAGCATTGGCCATGTTACTGGCCACCACTTCCGCGCGTTCGCGCTCGGCGGTGAGGGCGGAGGCATTGATATCAAGGACTCCAAAGAGGTTCATGGTTTTATTTCCCTTCGTTGATTGCCGACTGGAGCGTGTGGATTTCGTTGCGCAGCAACTCCACGCCGGCGCGGTACTGAAGCTGGACCTGCGCCAGGGCCAAGGTCTCGCGCTCCAAACTCACATTGTTGCCGTCTGGGCGCTCGATGAGGCCTTTAACTTCCTGCACGTGGGGCGAAACCGGGGGCACTCTCTAAGCGCTGCTCGGCGCGCCGCATCTCGCCCTCAAAGTCGACATCCTGGGTGCGGTATCCTGGGGTATCGACGTTCGCCAGATTGCTGGAAATCAGTTCATGACGAAACGTCACCAGATCCAAGAAATGCTCTACGCGTTGCATCGTGGGAGTTTCAATCCAATTCATGCCGTCCTCCGGGGAGGCAGACCGAATTCGCGAATTTTGTTGCGCACCGTGCGCAGGCTGACGCCCAGCATCCCCGCGGCGCGGGTGCGATTGCCTCCGGTCGCATCCAGCGTTTTCTCCAGAAGAGTGCGCTCGAGCTCGCGCAGGGTCAGCCCCGGCTCAATTCCCCCCAATGAGGGGTCGTCGGTCTGAAAACCCGCTTCGGGAAGAAGTTCCAGTCCCACCACCGGACCGGGAGCCAGCACCAAAGCGCGGCGCACAAAGTTTTCCAGCTCGCGCACGTTGCCAGGCCATTCGTAAATCCGGAGTCGCTCCAGGAGTTCCGGCGAAAACCGCACGACGTTTGAGCGGGAGGCCGGTGCGTATTTGCGCACGAAGTGGCTGACCAGATCCGGAATGTCTTCGCGGCGTTCACGCAGGGGTGGAAGCGGGAGGGGAATTACATTGAGCCGGAAGAACAGGTCGGCGCGGAATTTCCCTTCCCCCACCATCGCCCCCAAGGGGCGGTTGGTGGTGGCAATCACCCGCACATCGACGGGCAAGGGGCGAGTGTCGCCCAGCCGGTCGATTTCCCGTTCCTGCAGCACGCGCAACAGTTTCGGCTGCAGGCTGAGGGGCATCTCGCCAATCTCATCGAGCAGCAGCGTGCCGGTGTGGGCCAGTTCGAATTTCCCCGCCTTGGAAGTCATCGCCCCGGTAAAGGCGCCGCGCACGTGCCCGAACAACTCGCTCTCCAGCAGCGTGTCAGGAAATCCCGCGCAGTTTACCGCCACAAAAGGACGCATGGCTGCGCGGGCTGGAGCGATGCACCAGCCGCGCCAGCAGTTCCTTGCCCGTGCCGCTCTCCGCTTCCATCAGGATGTCCGCGTCGGTGCGCGCCACTTGCCGGGCGCGCTCGATCAGCCGTTGCGTAACCGTCGAGCTGCCGATAAAATCCCCGGTGTTCGGCGCCGGACTCCTGCTCTACCCGCGAGCTCAGGACGCGCGCCGCCGCTTCCTTTAATTGCTCGAAGGAGATCGGCTTCACCAGGTAGTCGCAAGCGCCTTCGCGCATGGCATTTACGGCCTCCGGCACATTGGCGAAGGCGGTCAGAAAAATCACCGCGGTCTCCGGGCGCCAGGGCGCGCACTCCCTGCATGACGCGCAGCCCGTCGCCATCCGGCATCCGCATGTCGGTAACCACCAGCGGGCAAGGCGCCAGGCGAAAGCGCTCCAGCGCCTCGCTGGTTCCGCCCGCCGTCGTCACTTTCCATCCCTGCCGGCGGAAATTCGCCTCCAGCGCTGCGCGCATGGCCGCTTCGTCGTCCACCACCAGAACTTGATTCATCCTTCCACCTTTCGATCGGGAGATCGGGATCGGTGATCGGGAGAACAGAAGACCTTCCCTGCCCGACCGCTGCTCTTTGTTCATCCGATCACCCGATCATCGGATCACCCGATCTCTTGATTTCCGACCAGCGGGAAGCGTCAGCGTGAACGTCGTTCCCTTCCCCTCCCGGCTTTCCACCCGAATCGTGCCGCCGTGTTGCTCGATAACCTTACGCGTCACCGCCAAACCCAACCCTGGGCTACCGCATTGGGTGGTGAATCCCGGCTCAAATATCTTCTCCAAATTCTCCGGGCGAATACCTGACTCCCTGATCCGCAAAGGCCACTGTCGCCGTGGGGCAGGAACTTTCCGGTTCGCGCGGCAGACGCTGATGATCAGCGTTCCGCCTGGTTTCATTGCCCGGAAAGCATTGAGCGCCAGATTGAAGAACGCCTGTTGGAGTCGCGAGGGATCGGCGAGAATGGAAACCGTGGCCCGCGGCGCCTGCCACTCGATCCGCATTTCCTTCTGCCGCGCCAGCGGGCGCAGGAATTCCACCGTCTCCCCCACCAGCCGGAGGAGATCCACGGGAAGAAGTTGCGCCGCGGGCTGACTGTGAAAATGCAGGACGTTGTTCACCGTCGCGGCCAAGCGACCGCAGGCCTGCCTGGACGTGATTGATCCAGGGTTGCAGCTCCGCCTGGTTCGCCAAGGCATCCGCCAGGAGGCCGGCAAAGAGCTCCAGACTGCCCAGGGGGTTTCGAATCTCATGGGCGAGCAGGGTGGCAACCTCCGCCAACGCCTGCGTGCGGCGCGAAACCTCACGTTCGCGTTCAAGTTGCTTGGCCTCCGTCAGGTCGCGCAGGATGAGAATGGAGTCGTCGCCCGACCCTTTCGCTGGAGATGCAGGCGCGCGTCACCCCGATCGTCCGTTCGGCCTTGCGGACCGCTCCACGACCCACTCCTGCTCGTGGCTGAACTCTTCCTTGGGAAGCGCGCTCGAGCAAAGATCCCAATAGGCGAGGGACGGCAGACGTCCGGCGAGGGAGACTCTTCGCTGCCGGCATCGAGCAACCGGCTCGCCGCCGGGTTGATCATGCGCAAATTCATTCCACTGTCGAACACCAGGACGCCACAGGGCAAGCCTTCCACAATTTTGGCCAAGTAAGTGCGCATGCGCTGGTTCTCTTCCAAGCTTTGCGCCAGGCTGCGATTCTTGTTCTCGAGTTCGTGCCGCAGCCGGCCGACTTCCGCTTGCAGTTTGGTGTAGGTCGTTTCGAGAGCCCCGGCCGTTTGGGTAAAGGAAGCGAAGGCTGCCGCCAAAGCGCGCCGTGCCGAGCGTGCGGAACCAAGCGGTGGAGCGAGCTTTTTTTGCCGATCAACGGGCAAAGTCTGCATGGCAATAAACCCTCGGAAGCACGGAGGGTGCCAACTTCAGGCCATAGTTTCTAAGATTTCTCTCACTAGAAAAATCCTCCCGTCACCCAGGGGAAATGTTCGGGCTCGAAGTTCTGGTTGTTCCTCTGCCAGGATGAACGCCCGCTCGATGACCTGTCGCAACTCGCGGACATTTCCGGGCCATGCATACTCTTCGAGAGCGCGTGCCGCCAGGGGTGAAAAAGTCTTGGCTGGGACGTGCGCTTCCTGGGAGAAGAAATCGAGGAAATTCTGGGCTCAGCGACGCGATGTCTTCGCGGCGCTGGCGCAAGGGATCAATCTCAATGGGAAACACCGCAAGGCGGTAATAAAGGTCGTCGCGGAAGCGTCGTTCCTTAACCAGGCGAGGAAGGTTGGCGTTGGTGGCGGCGATAACGCGGGCGTCGACGTGCAGCGCATCGGAACTGCCCAGGCGCTGGACTTCTCCTTCCTGCAAGAATCGCAGGAACTTGGCTTGCATCGAGAGCGGAAGGTCACCCACTTCGTCGAGGAGCACGGTGCCGCCTTGCGCCATCTGGATGCGCCCCACGCGGGACTGGAATGGCTCCGGTGAACGCCCCGCGGTTGTAGCCGAACAGTTCGGCCTCCAGCAGAGGCTCAGGAATGGCCGCGCAGTTGATGACCACGAACGGCCTCTCCCGCCGCGGGCTCAGCGCGTGCAAGGCGCGCGCCACCAGTTCCTTGCCGGTTCCGGTCTCACCCGTCCAGAAGGACGGTGGTTTGCCGCGGGGCCACCAGCCGGGCCAGACGGTATACCCGGCGTAGCGACGGGCTGTGGCCCGTCATGCCGGGCAGGGCTTCAATGTCACGGGTGGACGCCCGGGAGGGTTGTACATGACGCGCAAGCGGGTCCGAAAGTTCGGTGGGAATGCGCGACTGACGGGAGTCCTGGAGCAGGCGGAACAGTTCTTTCGAGTCGGGGAACAAACCCAATTCGCCGGCAACGGCTCCCTTCCCCCCCTGGGAGTCGAGTACCAGAATTTCAACCTGGGGATGCTGAGCGCGGATCATGGCGACAAGCTCAGCCACCTCCAAGTCAGGCAAGAATTGATCGAGCAGCAGGGTTCTGCATACGCCTTCCTCAATTAAGGCAAGAGCCTCCGCGCCGCCGCAGGCTTCCCCGGCGATGCAGTTGCGCGCGGCCAATTGCTGTAAGACGCGCTGGCGGAAGAGGGAGTCGGAGCTGGCGACAATGGTGGCAAGGTGGGTCTTCCGGCCAACATCGAAGGCACTGGTGGTCATCATTTCCTCAATGGATAAGTTCTACTTTAGCCATGGCATTCTTAGATGGGGATTAAGCCAGAATTAAATTCCTCTAGGTTGAAGGATCTCCAAAATTCCACGATCTGCTCCGTGGCCCGAGCTATCCCGATTAGGGGAAGAAGAACTTCATGAAAGATTCCCCACATCAGCTTGCCGGCGCCAAGGGAAAGCGCACGCAAAGGCAGCCGGCATGGGGCCCGTCGGTCAGAATTTCGAGTTTGCCCCCCAGCCCATCCAAGAGGCGCTGATTGATAGCCCAGCCCAAGTCGCTGTTCTTGGCGGTATGAGAAAAGAGCAACCCCGGGCAAGTGATATCCTCAAGCATTTTGACCTGGAGGTACTGCAAGTCCAATCGTGGGGGCGACAGAAACAGTCGGGCCTCCCCTTCCGACGCCGAGATTTGTAGGGCGATGATGCCCCCACCGGCGCTGTTCTGGATGACCCAGGCCAGCAAACTTTGGAGCGCTTCATGGAGCCGATCTGGGTTGGCGCAAACCCTCACCGATCCCTCTGCGTTTAATTGCAGACGCATTTCCCGGGATTGCGCTAAGCCCCCCATTTCTGCCAGGACTTCGGTTGCCATCGCTTCCAGGGGGACGCATTGGGGGGGGCCACCGGGCGCGCCCGACTCACCGAGATCGCGCAGCGATATGATCAACTGCGCCATGTTATCGGCGAGTTGCAGCGATTGTTCCAGCAGGGCCCGGTAATCAGCCGTCGAGCGTTTTCCCATCAGCCCCAGCTCGATACCGCCGCGCAGTGCGGTCATAGGCTGAGCCAGGCGATGCGCCAACGCCCCAAGGCATTCGCGGCAGTTGTTGGAATCGGGTGATCGGGTGACCGGATGATCGGGTGATCCGGTGATCGGGTGATCGGGTGAACAGGAAAGGCCGCGTGCTGCCCCCCGCTCATCATCCACGAGCGGTTTTTCGTGACTCAACATTTGGTGCTTGTCTTCCATTTTCCCACCCCACAAGCGTTGCCCGGTAGAATGTCCACCCGATGAGCTGCTTACTGCCCGCTGCGTACTGCCTTCTTGACCCCCTCAGGCCTCGTCCCCAATTTGATAACCTACGCCCCGAACCGTGTGAATCAGTTTGTGCTCGAAGCCCTGATCCACCTTCTTCCGCAGGTAGTTGATGTAAACGTCCACAACGTTGGTCATGGTGTCGAAGGAAAGATTCCAGACGTGCTCGATGATCATGGCGCGGGTCACACAACGGCCGACGTTGCGCATCAGGTACTCGAGCAAGGAGAATTCTTTGGGGGTAAGTTCGATGGTTTTGCCGGCGCGCTTCACGATTCGTTCCACGCGGTTCAATTCCAGGTCGCCCACCCGCAGCATGACCTCCGCGGGCATCGAAGCCCGCCGCAAGAGCGCTCGAACCCGGGCGGAGAGTTCGGTGAAAGAGAAAGGTTTGGTCAAGTAGTCGTCGGCTCCCAGGTCCAACCCCTTAACCCGGTCTTCCACGCGGTTGCGGCCGGTTAGAATGAGAACGGGCAATGCCGGCTTGGTTTCGCGGATGTGCTTGAGCACATCCAACCCATCCACCCGCGGCAGGGTCAAGTCGAGGACCGCCACGTCATATTCAAATTGGCCAACCATGAACTGCGCTTCATCGCCGTCCTGCGCAATGTCCACGGCGTATTGTTCGGCTTCCAGTCCCTTCTGCACGAAACTGGCCACCGGTTTGTCGTCTTCTGCTATGAGGACTCGCATCTTTTCACCTTTTCCGAGGGCCGAATGCGGTTCGGCCCTACCAGCGTTACAATGAGAGACAAAACCCGGTTCCGGTTCAGGTCTCGACTCTCACATGAAGGCCTCGCCTTCATTAATCACACCTTATTTCGGCAAAAAGCGAGCAAAGGATGAGGAAATCTCAAAGAAGGCCTAAAAGGAGCGCGCGCCGCTCGCCCCCACCTTCCGACGGCTCGATGAGAATAGCTCGGCTGAGGTGCAATCCTGGCTAAAGGGATTGGGGGACAAGGCCGATTCAACCCTATGGGGATACTCTCGCTGAGGCCAGGGACACCACACTGACCTAAGCCGAGGGAGATGTGCGCCTGGAAATCATATGATTAACCGATTGCTTCCGAAAGTCCTCGTGGTGGACGATGATCCTGCCGTGCGCATGTTTTTCCGCGAGGCCCTGAAACCCATTACCGCCCATGTGGCTGAGGCCGCGGATGCCGCATCCGCCCTGGAATCGATCGAGAGCGGTGACTTCGACATCATCGTGTGCGACGTCTGGATGCCCGGCGCCTCTGGGGTGGACCTTCTTTCCATGGCGCAACAAACCCGGTGGGACGTCGGGTTTATTCTCGTGACGGGAGATATTCAGGCGGAGACGGTTATTACGGCGCTGCGCATGCAAGCGACTGACTTCCTGCTCAAACCCCTGACGGCAGAAGAAGTAACGCGCTCCGTGACGGGCACCTTCGAGCGCCTGGTCTCGACGCGGCAGGCACGGGCTTACCGGGGCTCGCTTGAAACCAGCATCCAGCGCCGCACGTGCGAGCTCCAGGTGGCGCTGAGCGAACTGGAATCCAACTACCAGATGACTTTGGAAGCGCTGGTGGCGGCGCTCGATGCGCGCGAGCACGAAACGTTCTCGCATTCCCTTCGGGTGCGCGCCTACACACGCTATCTGGCGCGGCGAGGAGGTTACCCGCCCGCGCTTTTGCCTTCGCTCGAACAGGGCGCCTTACTGCACGATATCGGCAAGATCGCCGTCGCCGACGCGATTCTCTTGAAGCCCGCCAAGCTCACCGCGGAAGAATGGGTGGAGATGCGCAAGCACCCCGTCGCCGGTGACGAAATGCTCAAGCGCGTTCCTTTTTTGCGTCCGGCCAGCGCCGTTGTGCGGAACCACCACGAACGCTTTGACGGGACGGGCTACCCCGACGCCCTGAAAGGCAACGATATCCCCTTGGGGCGCGGCTATTTGCCGTGGCGGACACGCTGGATGCCATGACCAGCGATCGCCTCTATCGCAAAAGCCCGGGTTTTGAGGCCGCCAGGACGGAAATCCAGCGGTACCGCGGAATACAGTTTGACCCTCATATCGTGGACCTGTTCCTCAAGATTCCCCCCGCCACCTGGATGCAAGTGCGAGAAGAGGCGGGGAATAACTCCGTCCTGGCGAAGTAAGGAATCCATTCCCTCTTCCTATCGTCTCTACCCGCTCATCAGGGTGTGCCACCCGCGAAGGTTGTGGCACGCAGGGCGGAATGGATGGAAAGAGCAAGCTCTATTTCGACGATAACCTGAAAAATCTACGCAACCACGTCGCGGGCGCCAGCGTTGACCCGCTTCACCTTGACCCACCCTTCAAATCCAACCCCAACTAACGTGCTCTGCCAACGAGATGCAGGGCAGCGCGGCGGAGCCGCAACCAAACACGTCTTGTAGGGGCTGGGCTTGCCCTGCCCCAGGGCACCTCAAGGGGTGCCCCTACAAAACGCGCAAAATGTTTGCTAAAAAAGGAGAATTTACGACCTCACATTGCAGACTTATCCCGCCTTCTTCCGGATTACTCTGTGGCACTTCCAAACGCCGGCCCTTGTCGGCAGGGTTATAATCACCCCCCGATCAGCAGTTGGGTCCATGAGGCCCGGAGAAAAACGCTCGAGAATTGCACCGGAAGACAAAGAGCCGCATAGTGACCCCGCGGGGCACGGGAGAACTGGGGGCTGCCTGCTGAAAACAAGTTAATAAACGGGAGGCAATGGCAATGATCAGATTTAATCGGCGTGAGTTCATTCAAGCATCGGCAGCATCATTGTGGTTGAATAGTATCAAGGTTTCCGCATCGCCTGGCAATCCGGCAAAGATTGATGAGAGCGCAAAGGGTGTGCGGGTAAAGGGAGAAAACTACAGCTGGGAATGGTCACAGGCCGACGATGGGTTTCGGCTTTTGGACCAGCAAGGTCTAGTGATGACCAGCGGGATTCTCCAGCCCGCGGTAATCGTCCAACCTGGCACGAATAAGCCAGCCAGGAAATGCACTCCCGGAAAGCCGACCGCCCGCGCCACCAAAGACGGCACCTTCACCGTCGACTATGCCGGTGTTAATGGGAGTGGGAAATTGTCTCTTACCTGGCGGTTCGAGGATAAGGCTCTCTGGCTGGACCCCATTGTTTACGAATCCTTCGAGTCTGAGAACGTCGTAGCTCTTCACTACTTTGCGCAGGGAACCGGTGATGACGCTCGCCCCACGCTTGATAATTTCTACCTTGTTCTCCCTGGAATCAGCGAATCTCCCGGTGTGAGCCCGATAGTAACCTCGGATTTGGGGTTACACCTGACCAGTTGGCTGGGACGAGGTTCGTACCCTTCCCCCGGCCTGTTGCAGCAATGGGGTTTGCCCGCTCATTTCTTCTGCGGGTTCCATCGCAACAAATCGGGAGCTATGGAGTCGTCCTTAACCAAGTATCTCTCCGAAGCATTTTGTTGCGGACTGGCGGAGCTTCCCAACGGTGACCAATTCCTGGAAACTCGCGATGGGCGCCACAGCTTAATCGTGAGCTACCGAAGCGATCTTTGGCAGCACCTGCACGGGCCGGGGCGGCTTGACTTGGGCGCGAAACTTTATTGGGCGATCGGGCCGAATTACTACCAGGCGATTCGGGCATACTACCGGGGGCTCGTCCGGGCCGGGATCGTTAAATTGAAGACCAACTCCGCCAAGAAAAACTCGGTGGTCGTGTCTCCGCAGTTTAATTGCTGGGGCGCGGAGGCCGCTATCGACAAAACCGGAGCAGATTTGGACGAGGCCGCCCTGAATTCTTTCTATCAGGGGATGAAAACCTCGGGCATGAAAGCCCGGACGTTCGTTATCGATGATAAGTGGGAAGGAAAATACGGCCAGCTCGAGCACTCGGCGGAGAGGTTCCCGCATTTTGAAGAGTTCCGCGAACAGGTTCGAGCTGACGGCCGGCACTTCGGCCTGTGGGCGGCCTTCATGCGGTGCCAGGATCCAACCGACATAGGCTTGAATGTCTCGCACATGCTGCACCTATCAGACGGGAAACCACTCCGGTGGCGACTCGACGCATTACATCCTGGATTTCACCCAGCCGGAGGTAGAAAAGGTGCTGAGGTCGAGGGCAAAGAAATTCGTGGAGCGCTATAAGCCGGATCTGGTGAAATTCGATTTCGGTTACGAACTGCCCCCCCTGTCGGTAGCCGCGCCGAAGGATCTGCGTTGGGCGGGTGAACGTTTGATGCTGAAAGGACTCGAGGTGGTCGTGGGGGGTATGAGGGACGCAAACCCTGACATCGTGGTGATGTATTACTGCCTGTCGCCGCTCTTCCTTGAGTACTTTGATCTCCACGCTCCGGACGACCTCGGCATGGCGGCGGGGGAGTACGATGTTGAAGCCAACCGGCGGTTTTTTTCAGCAGCTTGCTGGGTGAGCTTGGGATGCCTACCTATGGCTCGGGCGGGTACGACTGGGCTTCGATGCCCGCCATCTGGTTTGACTCGGCAATAATCGGCACCCTGGGGTCGATGAACAGCTTCGTTGGGGATGAAGAGGACGAGATGCCGACGCCCGATCTCATTGCCAAATACAACGGCCTCTCCGAAGCCGTGCGAAATTCCAATCGGTTTACGATTGAGCCCGTGGATGCTGACTATATCAGTGTGACGCGGGGCGCCCATTCACCCTCCTGGGCACGGTTCGAGGGCGATGAACTGGTTGCGGTTGCCCTTCGCACTCACCGCCTGGATGGGCGTGACGGCCCAGTGAAATACCGCAACGTTGTGGAAACTACCACCGCGGTGGTTATTGCTTCCAAGACCGACGAGGGGATCGCCAAGGCCGCCCATCTGGCTGTCGTTCCTTATGGCCAGGGCCAAGTGATCATCCATCGCGCTGACCAGTTAGCTACCGAAGCCGGCGTCATCGAGCACTACTTTGGAGGAAACTCCAAGGTAAGTCGTATGGAAGTTCGGGAGGGTACGCTTTGCTTGGCCTTGCGCGAACAGGATGAGAAGGGTTCGCCCATAGAGTGGATTGAAGTGAACGTGCGGGCTTGATTATCAGGGCGGCGACTTCTTACCTTTAGCAGCGGAGATAACGGAGGTTCTAAATGATCAGGAACGAGGCATAAAGCCGAGGTGGAAAAAGGGAACCAATGTTTTCCTCAGAGTATGTGATTGAAAAGTAATGCGCTTCCACGTCGCAATGATTTCGGTCGAAAGTGAGCGATTACGGACGAGAAATCCCGGTTAGAATGGGCAGCGCACGGTCGCGGCGTTGCCCCCCAATGCTTGCGAGACTACATCCAAGGAGAGCTACTTTGAAACCCGCCACAATTTTCCGGCTGGGAATTTTTCTTCTCTGCCTGCCTTCGCTCCATGCCCAAACCGGTAAGAAGCCCTTAACGCTCCAGGACGTCATCCATCCCGAGAGCATCGTGGCGCCGGGAATCACCGCCCTCAGTTGGCGCCCGGGTGGCAAGCAGTTGACCTTCATCCGCCCGCCGGCGCAGGAAAAAGGCAGCGTCTCCACGCTCTGCGCCTACGATTTGGAGAGCCACGCCGAGACCGTCCTTTTCGATCCCGCCGGCGGGAAGGAAAAGCTCGACCTCAGTTCCTACCAGTGGTCTCCCCGCGGTGACGCGATCCTGCTCGAGGGGGAAAACGATCTGTGGTTGCTCGATCCCCAAACCGGGGGATTGCGGCGGCTGACCCAGGATGGCGAGGCGAAAGAAGTCCCGGCTTTCTCTCCGGCGGGTGACCGGATTGCCTTCGTGAAGAAGCACGACCTCTACGTGCTGGATGTGAAGAGTGGGGCCATCCGCCAACTCACTCACGACGGGAGCGACACGATCTACAATGGCCGGCTCGATTGGGTCTATGAGGAGGAGCTGGCCAACCGCTCCACCGCGCGCGCCTTTGAATGGTCGCCGGACGGCAAACGCATCGCCTACTTGCGCCTCGATGATGGCCCCGTCCCCGAATACCCCATCACCGATTACCTCTCGACGCACGTAAGCTTGATTCACGAGCGCTTTCCGCAGGCGGGCGATCCCAATCCTCTTCCCTCAATGCACGTGGTGGCAGTGGATGAGCCCTCCGCGAAACCCGCCGCGTTGGCTCTTGACCCCAAGCAGGTGGAATACTTCGGCCCCACCTTCACCTGGACGCCCGATGGGCAAGCCGTCTGCTTCCTGGCGCTCAATCGCCCCCAAACCGACGTGGCCGTGCACCGCTGGGAGCCACGGACCGGGAACGACCGCGTGCTGTTCGTGGAACACGACCCTTACTGGGTGAACTCCCTCGAGCCTCCCCACTTTTTGAAAGGCGGCGGCGACTTTCTGTGGGTTTCCGAGCGCGACGGCTGGCAGCACGTCTATCTCTACACGGCCGAGGGAAAGCTGGTGCGGCAGATTACCCGCGGCGCGTGGATGCTGACCGGCCGATCTTTGAGGACCGATCCCTTTCCAATGGACGCGCAGGAAAACTGGCTTTACTTTGCCTCGACCAACCCCGACCCGCGCGAACGGCAGACTCTATCGCATTCACCTGGATGGCAGTGGCATGGAGCGAATCACTCCGGAGCCGGGCTCGCACACGCTCGACCTCTCGCCAGACGGCCGCTTCCTGGTCGATCTTTTTTCGACGCCCGATACGCCGCCGGTGGCCCGCCTGCTGAATTCCGACGGGACGCTGGCCGCCACCATCGATGCCCCCGCCAACCACCTGGCGGATTATGCTTTGGGCAGCGGGAATATCTGGAACTGAAAGCCCCGGACGGCGCCACGCTGTATGCCCAACTGCTGAAGCCCGCCGGCTTTGACCCCCAGCGGAAGTATCCGGTGATCGTCGATGTCTACGGCGGGCCGCACGTCCAGCTTGTCCAGAAGCGTTGGGACGGCAGAAGCCTCTACGAACAACTTCTGGCGGAAAACGGATTTCTGGTGTGGACGCTCGACAATCGCGGCTCCTGGGGACGCGGCCACGCGTGGGAATCCGTCATCTTTGAGAACATGGGGAAGCACGAACTGGAAGATCAACTGACGGGCGTGGAATACCTGAAGTCGCTGCCCTACGTGGATGGCTCGCGCCTCGGCATTCGCGGCTGGTCTTACGGCGGATACATGACGCTTTACGCGCTCACCCACGCGCCGGATGTCTTCAAGTGCGGCTCGGCGGGAGCGCCGGTGACCGATTGGAAGTTCTACGACAGCATTTACACCGAGCGTTACATGCGCACGCCCAGCGAGAATCCGGCGGGCTATAAGAGCTCCTCGCCACTGGAGGCCGCGGCGAATCTCAAGGCCAAACTGTTGATCATCCATGGAACGTCGGATGATAACGTACACCTGCAAAACACCATCAACTTTCCTGGACGCCCTCATCCGCGCCGGCAAGCCCTATGAATTCCACTTGCAGCCCGGGCAGAAACATGGCTTCCAGGGAGACGCGCCACGAATTTATGTCGACCAGCGCATTTTGGATTTCTTCAAGGGGAATCTGTGAGAAGTGTTGGCGCCGGGTTTCAGCCTGGCGCAGGTCGATTGGAGATGTGATAAGCGAGGAGTGAGGGACAAATGTCAAGCTCAGAGAGCAGAATCACCAGGATCGGCGTTTTTTACGACGGCAACTATTTCTTCCATGTCAGCAACTACTATCACTATAACCACGCAAGAAGAGCTCGTATCAGTGTTTCGGGTCTGCACGAGTTCATCCGGGATCAGGTGTCGAAAAGCGAAGGCTGCGAACTGAAATATTGCCGGGTCGTTGACGCGCACTACTTCCGCGGCCGGCCGAGAGCTCAAGATGCGGAACAGCGCGGCATCTTGGCTCGGGAACGCATCTTTGATGACATCCTCGTCCGGGAAGGCGTGGTGACGCACTATCTGCCCCTCGGCCCCGAGGGCGAGAAAGGCATCGACGTGTGGCTGGCGCTGGAAGCCTACGAGCTTTCCGTCAATAAGCGGTTCGACGTGATTGTGTTGGTGGTTTGCGACGGAGATTTTTTGCCGCTGGTGCGCAAACTCAACACCTTGGGGACACGCGTGATGCTGTTAGCCTGGGATTTCAAGTGGGTGGACCAGAACAATCAGGAGCGGGAGACGCGCACGGCCCAAACTCTGCTGGACGAGGTCACGTATCTGGTTAAGATGCACAAGTTCATCGATGACTGTCCCCCCGGCGAAGATTCCGCCATTAACGGCATTTTCATGCCCTCCAAGGAATTGCGGGAGGCGGTGGCGGCCCGAGCGAGCGTGTCCCTTGCCGTTCCGGCCTCAGCAAGCATCGCGGCGGGCGCGGAGGAGCAGCACCAAGGAACGATCTTTAGCCTCAAGGAAGGCTTCGGGTTTATCACTCCTGCCAACGGGAGTCAGAATATCTTCTTTCACTACTCGGCGGTGATGAACGCTGATTTCAGCGAATTGAAGACCGGAGATCAAGTTCGCTATGAACACGGCCAAAATGAGAAGGGCGTGTGCGCCATCAAGATTCAAGTCGTCGGCTAATCGGCCGGTGCGGGGCGAGCAGGGTTGTCCCGCCGCACAACCTCGGGGAAATTGCCGTACACGCAGCGTATGGGAGCAAGCGTAGCGCCTGTTCTTTAGGTCTTCGGCTTGGGCGGTCATTTGGGGAAGAACCGCGGACCTCCCGAACAGGCCGCGCTACGCGCTCGCTCAAAGAGTAATAACTTTGTCCGCCAACCACTGCGCCGCGATGATGTCTCCCATGCCGCCGACGATTCCCACGCGAACCTTTTCGAGCAATCCGTAGTAGTCGAGGCAGGTCTTGCAGACAATCAGGCGAACACCTCGCGCCTCCAGGGACTGCAAGACGTCCAGCACCGGCGAGCCCTCCACGACCATCTTGACCCCGGAAGTGTAAAAGCAGATCGCGCCCGGCAAAGTATTGTTTTCCTGAAGCAGAAGCAAGTACTTCGCAGCAAGGTGTGTTGCAATTCAGGATCGGCGGCGCCCATGCCGTCGTGGATGATCTGAATGAGTACCGATTTGCTGCCTTCGCGGTCGGTCAAGTGAACACCAGAGGGGTCATAAAGTTGCCAGTGGTCAGCAACAACGTCGGGGCAGTAGGGTACCTTCCACTGTTCACTGTCCACTGTCCACTACTCATTTAATGGTAGCGGATCTGAATCTTGGCGTGGAGGGGAATCAGGGTGAAGTCAAATTCTTCCAGCGCCTCATCCTTTTCGGTGATGATCAAGAGGTATTTCCCGATCTTGGCGATGAGGCCGGCGGAAGTGATCTTGGAACCCACGAAGGTGTTGCCTTCGCGCATGGCGTCAAAGTCGGGGAGCTTCCCGCGCGTCGTGCTATGGGCATCTTCCCAATCAACTTCTCCGGGACGGAATCGAACACCTTGAATCACGACACCCTTTGCCCTACCCATGACCGCTCCATCGTATTTGATGCTGGAAGGACCAGCCGGTCGCGCCAGCCCAACCTTACAAGGCTACCGACCATTTCGGCTGGTTGCAAGGCTTATCTTAATTAATTTCGGCCCCTGCCAGGGCGCCGGACTGAAAGGCATGCAGTTTATTGATAATAAGTCAGTTTGACGGTCGGCCTGCCGTCCAGGGGGCAATCAAGATGCGGGGGTTCTGACCGTGCGAGGATGGATCTTGAACCTCCCCCGCCGACCCTCTGACCAAGGTCCCATGCTTCTCTCCAGCTCATTCATTACAAATCACTTCGCTCAGGGTCGGCCTTTTGCAGGTTTTTTCGAACGCGATCTCAACCTGTGGTAAATACTTGAATCCGAATGGGTTGTCAGAAGTCAGGGGTAAGCGTGGCGGGGACCCTCCGGCATTGCGCTAGGGTAAGCACGCTGGGCAGCCAGCCCGCGTAGCGGCGAGGTCATTTAGCCCACGGCGAGTCAGCCGTGGGACGCTGACAGCCTCTGAGATTCCTCAGCCCTGGTAGGGGCGGAGTCCGGGTATTCTCAGGCAACAACCTACCGGGGTGCGCCGTCGCGGGCATCGTTCAAACAATAGCCAGAGGTCGCCCCTTACGGGGCTGAGTAACCCTTACCACTGCATTTTTTCCCACGGCTTGGTCGCCGTGGGCCAATGATGCCGCCCGCTACGCGGGCTTTCGGGCACCACTCGCCGTTATTCTAGCGCCTATGTGGTGAGGGGGGCTCGCGGGAACAGATTCTTGACTGGACCTACCATCTCGTGGCGGCCGGGTGTATATTACCGGTCGGTCGGAAAATCAAAACGGAAATCCCGGTTGCATCGCGAGGCGAGCCTGCAATGATTCTCGGCGCAGTTTGTCGAGATTTTTCATGCCGGTGGGCCGTCTGGCCCTCCCGCCTGGCGCTCCTTTCTCGCGGTATCGTGTTCTGCTTCCTTCTTCTTATCCCCTTCCTTCGCGGATCGGCAGTAGAGAATAAAGCTTGTGGCGAACTGTTTCACCCCGAAGCCCTCCGCCGGGTAAGAACGGTCTGTGTGGACACGAGTTATTTGGAAGCGGGGGTGGCCTCCGACGTCAAGACGTTTGTGGCCAGGGAGAAGCAGCCAGGCCAGTTGCTGAAGCTCATGACCTGGGAATTTACGGACCAGTGTGCGGCGGCTGACGCTTTCATCAGAGTATATTTCGCTCCGAGCGAGCGTCATGTAACGGAGAGCGATTACAGCCTGCGTGGGGGAGGGACGTCCAGAGACTTTTACGAACCGGTGACCCAGGTCGTGTTGCTCGTTTACGATCGAGCCTCGGTAAGATTGCTTTATCGAACCGAAGCTCAAGGCCAGGCAACAAACCGCGTGGCGCTGCTGAAAGGCCCCTTTGCCAAACTGGTCAAAGACATAAAAGAACTTAGTCATTAACCGTAGGTCCGGCGTCGCGGGGCCGATGAGTGTCCGCGACCGGTTAGAATTCGAGTGGGCTCGATGCGGCTGACGGTAACCACCACGAAAATCGGGTGTCGGACGTCCTCGCATTTCCTGAATCGCGCTGGGTGGGCGGCCGGTGTCCTGATCGCGATTACTGCCGCGACGCTATATTGCGGAGCAGGCACTTGGGCTGGTTGGCTCATGCCCCAAGAAATTTTGGACACCACCGGGCAGGCTTATTATCAAAACGCTTTCACCCTTATCAATCTGCCTGCGGAAAATTTGGTGGAGGCCCTGCCGGAGCTGCGTGGACTCGTGCCTGCTGCCGACCAGCAACCATTGCCACGCATCTTGCGCGAGGTGGGGAAGAACGTCGAAGAGGATTACCAAAGGTTTACCGAAATCGTGGCGAGCGAGCATGTCACGCAACAGCAATGCGGTCCTAACGGTCGCCAGAAAAAAACCATCGATCAAGATTTCAACTATTTGATACTCCCCCGCCACCAGGCCGGAGTGGAGCAAATTGGCGAGTACCGAACTGGCATTGATGGGAAGCCAGTTCAAGGTTCTGTGGCAGGAACTGCTTTTACCGAAGGCTTTGCCTCGATGTGGGCGCTCTTCTATCCGGGGAACCAGTCGGGGTCGAAATTTCGGTATCTCGGCCAACAGCGATCCGGTGAGCATCCCGCACAGGTCATTGGTTTCGCACAAATACCGGGTTGGTCCAGCGTCCGAGGGGGGTTGGAAAATGCCCAGTCCGAGGGTCGCCCCGTTATCGTGCTGCGGCAAGGGGTGGTGTGGATCGACATGGCCGCAAACAAGATACTGAAAATGCGCGCGGATCTCTTAAAGCCTCGACTCGACGTCAAACTCGAAATGCAGACCACCGAAATTCAATTCGGTGAAGTCCATATTTCTGACGCGGGTTCTACTCCACTTTGGGTTCCCCTTCAAGTTACCGTAACCTCGGTGTGGAATGGCCAGGTCTTTCGCGACGAACATCGGTACTCAAATTATAGGCTCCCGGCGGCAAACTCCAAGATCAAATCCGTCCAGGAAGAAACTGCACCCCCGCCCAAGACGAACTGAAACACAGGCTGAGAAGGTGTGAAAAAATCCCCGAACGAGCAAAAGTATTTCACGCAAAGGCGCAGAGGGCGCAAAGAGAACGGGAGGAGACTATCGGCGGACTGGTAGCGGAGCCTTATAGCTTGAAAGGGGGAATACCAAAGACTAAAGGCCATAGCTTCCAAAACATCCAACCCTGAAAGGGTCGAATCCCGGTGACGCCACGTCCGTTTTCAGTTCTGCGGCGGGGCTAAACAGGCTGCGGAATAAGACGTAGCGGCGGCTTTATGCCGCCATCTGCGGGTTGCAATGTTAGAAGTTATGGCGACGTAAAGTCGCCGCTACCTCACCTACCAAGGGTTTTTTTCGCAGCTTGCCAGGGGAATCTGCGGGCTACGTCACCAAAAATGTAGAAACTCCCGCCGGCGGTTCGCGAACCGCCCCTCCATGATCCCTCGACACTTGCGACGCTCAGGCCGAACGCCGTTTGGCCCTACTCGAACTGTGAGCTGTGGGCTGTTAGCTGTCAGCTTCTCACCGCACGGGCGTGGCGGCAAGGCGTTTGGGCCCGGCCTCCAGCACGTGTTCGGGGCACTCGCGCATCATGAGTTTGAAGTTCTCGATGAAGCGCGCGGCGAGGGCGTCGTACTTCTTGTAATACTCGTCGCGGCTCGGCCAGGTGTTGGCGGGGTCCAGAATTTCCGTGGGCACGCCCTCACAGGTCTTGGGGACGTCGAACCCGAAGACGGGGTCCTGGTGATACTCCACTTTCTGGAGCTTCCCGCTCAGCGCGGCGTTCAGCAGCGCGCGGGTGTGCCCGATGCTGATGCGTTTGCCCACGCCGAACGGCCCGCCCGTCCAACCGGTATTCACCAGCCACACGGCGGCTTGGTGCTTCACGATCTTCTTCTTCAGCAGTTCGGCGTAAGCGTAGGGATGATGCACCATGAACGGCCCGCCGAAGCAGGTGCTGAAGGTGATTTGCGGCTCGATGCCCAGGCCGATTTCCGTCCCCGCGATCTTGCTGGTATAGCCGGAGATGAAGTGGTAGATGGCCTGGTCGGGAGTCAGGCGCGCGATGGGCGGCATCACGCCGGAAGCGTCGCAGGTGAGGAAAATGACGTTCTGCGGATGGCCCGCGCGCTTTTCCGGCAGATGATTGTCAATGTATTCGAGCGGATAAGCGGCGCGCGTGTTCTCCGTGATCTTGTCGTCGTTCAAATCGATGTGGCGCGAGACGGGATCGAACGCCACGTTTTCCAGTATCGTGCCAAAGCGGCGGGTGACGGCGTAGATTTGCGGCTCGGCGTCCTCGGAAAGCCGGATGACCTTGGCGTAGCAGCCGTCCTCGAAATTGAAAACCCCGTTGTCGCTCCAGCCGTGCTCGTCGTCGCCAATCAGGTGGCGCTTGGGGTCGGCGGAAAGCGTGGTCTTGCCGGTGCCGGAAAGGCCGAAGAAGATGGCCACGTCGCCGTCGTTGCCGACGTTGGCCGAGCAGTGCATGGACAGCACGCCTTCCAGCGGCAGCAGGAAGTTGAGCACGGTGAAGATGGTCTTCTTGATTTCGCCGGCGTAATTCGAGCCGCCGATAATGGCCAGGCGCTCGCGGAAATTGAGGATGATGAACGTGTCGGTGCGGGTGCCGTCCACCATGGGCGAAGCCAGGAAGCCCGGCACGGCGATCACGGTGAATTCCGGCACGTGCTTCTTCAGCTTGTCCTGATTGCGGATCTTCAGGAACATGGTGCGCGCGAAGAGGCTGTGCCAGGCCTTCTGGGTGATGATGCGGATGGGCAGGGAGTACTCGGGATCGGCGCCGGCATAGCAATCCTGCACAAAGACGTCGCGGCCCTGCAAGTAACCTTGCAGGCGCGTCAACAGCGAGCCGAAGTTCTCGCCGGTGAAGGGACGATTGTAGGTGCCCCACCAGACGCGGTCCTCCGTGGATTGCTCGCGGACCACAAACTTGTCAGCCGCCGCGCGCGCCGTGTGCTTGCCGGTGTTCACGAGCACGGGTCCCAGGTGGGTCAGGCTGCCCTCGGAGCGAAACACAATCTCCTCGTAAAGCGCCGCGCGTGCTCAGGTTCCAGTACACGCGCCGCAGATTCACCAGGCCGTGGTTCTGCAACCCGTAGTCACTCGCCAGAAGTCCGGCTTCTTTGGATGCCGGGGAAACGATGTCAAGATAGATGTTCATATGAGTTCCTTAGAGCCATTGGTGATTGAGTGATTGGGGGTTGGTGATTGAAAATCGCAAATCACCAATCGCTAAATCACAAATTCCTTTACATCCAATCCCTCACCAGCTTCCGGTCGCCGAGGTAAAGCTCGTTGGGCGAGTTGGGATCAAGCGCCCACTGAATGCGCTCCAGTCCTTCCGTGATGTCCTTCATGGCGCCGCAATAGCTGAGGCGCAAGTGGCCCTCGAAGCCGAATTCCTTGCCCGGCACCGCCACCACCCGCACCTTCTGGAGCAGGAAATTCGCCAGTTTCTGCGAATCCTTCATGTAGGCGCTGAAATCCGGGAAGCAGTAGAACGTGCCATCGGGTTTCGCCACTTTCACGCCGGGGATGGCCTCCAGGCGGTCGAGCATGACGTTGCGATTGTTCTCGAGCGTCAAGCGCAAGGCCTCTACCGACGATTGCACGCCGTTCAGCGCTCCCACCGCCGCCCATTGCGAAGGCGCCGCGGGGCCCGAGGTTTGCTGCGATTGGATGTTCCCCATCGCTTCCGTCAACTCGCGATTGGCGATGGCCCAGCCGATGCGGAAGCCCGTCATGGCGTAAGTCTTCGACACGCCGTTAATGACCACAAGTTTGGATTGCTCCAGCGGGACCTTCATGGAGTCGTAGCAGATCGGCGCGCTCTTGCCATTGAACACCAGGCGATTGTAAATATCGTCCATGATCAGGTAGAGGCTCTTCTTCTCGCAGAATTCCACCATCTCCGCCACGAATTCGCGCGAGTACATGGCGCCGGAGGGATTGTTGGGGCTGTTCAGAATGATCGCCTTGGTGTAGGAACCCACCGCCTCGGCAATTTCGCGGACGGTGGGGTAAAACGTGCCGTCCTCGGCCGTCACCACCACCGGCACGCCCCCGGCAAGCTTCACCATCTCCGGGTAGCTCACCCAGTAGGGTGCGGGAAATATCACTTCTTCCTTCGGGTCCAGAATCGCATGCAGCAAAACCATGAGGGCTTGCTTGGCCCCGCCGGAAACCAAAACGTTGTCCGCCGAGACCAGCTTGTGGTAGTGCTCCTCGGTGTAACGAATCACCGCCTTCTTCAAAGCGGGGATCCCGTCGGGCGCCGTGTAGCGGACTTCGCCGGTGTTCAGCAGCGCCGTGCAATTGATGATGGCATCGATGGGAGCCTTGCTTTTCGGCTCACCCCCGCCCAGGTGAATCACGGGCTCCCCTTTTTCCCTGAGCAATGCGGCGGTTTCGTTCAGCTTCAGAGTGGGCGACTCACTGATGGATCTGGCAAGTTGGCTAAGGCTCATAGTGGTTCATTCCTTCTCTTAAGGTATTCCTGGCTGGTTCCATAAGTGCGGAAGGCACTTACGGTCGCCAGCCCCGCTTTTTCAGCGTGACCCTTCCGCAAGAAGAAAAAGAGCCCATCTTCAAGCGGCACAATTTTTGAGGGGAAGGTGTGCGAAAAATGCCCCGCGACCTTTCAAGCCAGCGGCTGAGGTCAGCGCTTCGCCTGAAAGGCTCAGAAAAACCGAACGAGCGGTTTGGGGACAACTGCGTCATTTTGTTCCGGCCCAGAATCATTTTGCAATTGAGTTGCCGAAACTCTTGCCGGCTAACTCTTTGTTTTCGCTTCGGTAGGGGCGGCTCCAAAACCCGTGCGGTTGTGGCAACTTCAGCTCGCCGCGGCAATTTCAAACAGCAGATTCTCACCTTTTCCCTTTACCTCATGCAGCACTCGCCTTCACTGACCATAAAGGCTGCCGTGAAAATAGCTGTGCCGAAGGCACCTTGGAGTGCGGTAGCAGCAGCTACCGCCTTTCTTCCTCCGTCCCTTGCACTTTTGCCGTATGATCCGAAGGCGGCGGCTGCCACCGCACTCCAAGGCGCTTCGCGCATTTTCATCGTTGGTGGTGCCCCGCCGGCGTGTGGGCGTCTGTGCGGCAACAACGGCGGCGCGGAACGGACAACTACACTTTATCACCTTTTGAGATTGCCCAAACGAAACAAAGTCTCCGTCCTGACAGGCTGATGAAACATTTGTTTGGCGCGAGGTAGCAGCGGGTTTACCCTGCCATGTCTCTAATGTTCTCGATGCCGGATGGCGGCGTAAAACCGCCTCTATGTCTATTTTCATTAGACTGCGAAGCAATTTCGGACTTTTTGCACATATCTCGGGGAATGGCACCGTAAGTGCTTTACTAGCTTGATTGTACCAACCAATCGGGGGGACCATCGGATGGCGTTCGACGCGACACAGATGCAGGACTGGCAGATTTCCGAGGCGGCAGAACAGCACATGCCGAGCCCTCGCGAATGGCAGGAAAGATTGGGGCTGCAACAAGATGAAGTTATCCCCATGGGCAGGCTGGCCAAGCTGGATTTCCTCAAGATCATTGAGCGCTTAAAGAGCCGCCCGGACGGGAAATACATTGAAGTTACCGCCATTACCCCCACCCCCTTAGGTGAGGGAAAAAGCACAACCTCCCTGGGTTTGATGGAGGGTTTGGGCAAGCGGGGCAAGAATGTGGGAGGCTGCCTGCGTCAACCCTCCGGCGGGCCCACCATGAATGTGAAGGGGACGGCGGCGGGCGGCGGGAACGCCCTGCTGATTCCCATGACGGAATTTTCCCTCGGCCTCACCGGCGACATCAACGATATTGCCAACGCCCACAACCTGGCCATGGTGGCGCTCACCGCGCGCATGCAGCACGAACGGAATTATGGCGACGAGCAACTGGCGAAGCTCAGCAAAATGCGCCGCCTGGACGTTGACCCCACGCGCGTGGAAATGGGCTGGGTGATGGATTTCTGCGCCCAGGCGCTGCGCAACATCGTCATCGGGATCGGCGGCAGGCAGGACGGCTTCATGATGCAGTCCAAGTTCGCCATCACCGTCAGCTCGGAACTGATGGCGATTCTGGCCATCGTCACGGACCTGGCCGACCTGCGCAAGCGCCTGGGCGAGATTACCGTCGCCTACGACAAGCAGGGCAAACCCGTCACCACCGGCGACCTGGAAGTTGCCGGAGCCATGGCCGCCTGGATGCGCAACACCATCAATCCCACCCTGTGCAGCACGGCGGAATATCAGCCCTGCATGGTGCACGCCGGGCCCTTCGCCAACATCGCCGTGGGGCAGTCCTCGATCATCGGCGACCGGCTGGGTCTGAAGATGTTCGATTACCACGTCACCGAAAGCGGCTTCGCGGCGGACATCGGCTTCGAGAAATTCTGGAACGTCAAGTGCCGTTGCAGCGGGCTGAAGCCCAACGTCTCGGTGCTGACCACCACCATTCGCG
Organism: uncultured Acidobacteriota bacterium; assembly: GCA_963810005.1. Taxonomy (GTDB): domain Bacteria; phylum Acidobacteriota; class Terriglobia; order UBA7540; family UBA7540; genus Bog-366. The sequence continues at coordinate 22,773 of CAWELY010000009.1, read as the reverse complement.
CGCTCAAGATGCACGGTGGCGGCCCGCGCGTCGCTCCCGGCTTGCCCCTGGCCGAGGAATACACCAAGGAAAATCTGCGGCTTCTCGAAAAGGGCCTTCCCAACCTGCTGCACCACCTCGGCATCATTCGCCGGTCGGGAATCAATCCGGTGGTCTGCATCAACTGTTTCCATACCGACACGAAGGACGAACTTGCCCTGGTGCGGCGGGCGGTGGAAGCACGCGGGCGCGCGCTGTCGCAGCTTCCGAGCATTGGGCCAAGGGCGGCGATGGCGCTCTGGAACTGGCGGACGCGGTGCTCGACGCCTGCAAGGAAGAAGTCAACTTCCGCTACCTGTACCCCTTGGAAATGAAATTGCGCGACCGCGTGGAGTTGATCGCCAAAGAGGTGTATGGTGCCGATGGCGTGGCGTGGACTCCCGAGGCGGAAGCCAAGTCCAAGCAACTGGAGGCGGACCCCAAGTTCGCCGACTACGCCACGATGATGGTGAAGACCCACCTGAGCTTGAGCCACGATCCGGCGCTCAAGGGAGTTCCGGAAGGCTGGGTGCTGCCCATTCGCGATGTGCTGGTGTATTCGGGAGCGAAGTTCCTCTGCCCCTGCGCCGGCACCATCAGCTTGATGCCCGGGACGTCTTCCAACCCCGGTTTCCGCCGCGTGGATGTGGATGTGAAAACCGGAAAAGTAAGCGGAATGTTTTAGGGAAAGTCCGAAGTCCGGTGTCTGGGGGCTTCGAACTTCCGACCTCGGGCTGCGGACTGCTATTTTGCTTGTCACTCGTAAGGAGATTTGAATGACCGAGAACATACAACCCGGGCCGGGGAATCACCTGCGGGCGGCGCTGGAGAAGAAAGAGTTCTTCTGCACCGCGGAACTGGTGCTGGGCCGGGACCACAACGTTAAAGAGGCGGAGACCTTCGTCAACGAAGCCGCCGCCGAACCGAGCGGCATCAAGGTGATCAGCGTGACGGACCTGCCGGGCGGCAATCCGGCGCTGCCGCCGGAGGCTTTTGTCGCGGCCATCAAGGAAAAGGGCCTGACGCCGATCGCGCATCTCACCGGCAAGGACGGAAACCGTTCCTCCCTGGAAAGCCGCCTGCATGTGCTGGCGCGCCAAGGCGTGGAAAACATCCTGGCTTTGACCGGCGACGCGCAGAAAGAGGGCTTCGCCGGCAGGTCGAAACCCGTTTACGACCTGGATTCCGTGCTCATCCTCTGGCTGCTCCAGGCGATGCGGAAAGGCATCGAGTACAACCTGGGGCCGCGCACCGTCCACAGCACGCCTTTCGATTTTTTCGCCGGCGCCGTGGTGAACCCTTACAAGGTCCACGAGGCCGACCAGATGATGCAGTTCTACAAACTGCAACTGAAGATCGCCGCCGGGGCGCAGTTCATCATCACCCAGTTGGGATACAACCTGCGCAAGCTCTACGAACTGAAACAATACATGGACCGCGAAGGTGTGGGGCACATTCCGGTGCTGGCCAACGTCTATGTCCCCACGGCGAAGATCGCGCAGATGATGCAGGCGGGGGAAGTGGCGGGCTGTGTCATTCCCAACGAACTCATCCAGCGGCTGGAAAAGGAAAAGAAACCTGAACGCCTGGAGCGGGCCGCGCTGATGGTGGCGGCGGTGAAAGATCTGGGTTTTGCCGGAGCGCACATCGGCGGCTTCAACCTTTCGCACCGGGATTTCATGACCATTGGCGAGCGCGCCGCGGCGATCGGCAGCGACTGGCGCAACCGCATGGACGAATTGATCCTGCCGGTGGCCAAGGAGTTCTACCTGCTGCCCCCGGGCAAGGATGGTTTGAGTGACGGCGGCGGCAAATACCAACTCAATAGCTCCAAGCCGCACGCCACGGTTGCGCAGTGGCTATCCAAGCAGGTGCATCGGCACTTCATCGCCGACGGTTCCTGGGGCGCGCGCTTTTTCGGCGCCCACCTGAAGACCAACGGCAAATCCAATTCCTGGCGTCATGGGCTGTGGTACCGGCTGTTGGGCCCGTCGAGCCTGTATCGGCAAGCCACGCTGGGATGCAAGAACTGCGGCGACTGCCTGCAAGACCACTTGGATTACGCCGGCTGCTCCATGCGCTGGTGCTACAAGGAACTGCGCAACGGTCCCTGCGGCGGCTCGCGAATCGACGGCACTTGCGAGGCCCGGCCGGAACAAGCCTGCATCTGGAATGTAATTTACCGGGGCGCGCTGGCTATGGGAGACGATCCCAGAAAGTTCGCCCACAAGCTGATCCCACCCCGCGACTGGGGCCTGGACGGCACCAATGCCCTGGCCAATCGCTTCGTGGGGGTGGATAACCTCGCCAAGCGAATCGAGTTGCCAACCGGAGGCAGTAAGCAGTAAGCAGCAAGCAGAGCGCAGTGAGCAGAAAGGTGCAGGCAACGGCGGCGTAGGGAAGCATTGTGCTTTCTGCCTACTATCTATGTTAGGAGGGAAATTAGATTCCATGCTTATTATCGGTGAATTGATCAATTGTACCCGCAAGAAAGTCGGGGCGGCGGCGGCGGCTCGCGATGTGGAGTTCTTCAAGGAAATCGCCCGCAGACAGGTGGACGCCGGCGCCGACATGCTCGACGTGAATGGCGGCCTGCCCGGACAGGAGTTGGAAGTCCTGCCGTGGCTGGTGAACATCGTGCAGGAAACCGTTTCCGTGCCGCTCTGTCTTGATAGCGCCGACCCGGAAGCCCTGCGCCGCGCGCTGCCGCTCTGCAAGCAACGCGCCATGATTAATTCCATCACCAATGAGCCGGCGCGCATCGCCGCGCTGCTGCCGGTGTTGAAGGAATTCCATCCCAAAATCATTGCCCTGTGCTTAGGTGAGGCGGGGCCGCCCAATACGGCCGAGGAGCGTGTGGCGCACGCCAGCCACCTGGTGGATCTGCTGACCGCGGAAGGATACGTGCTCGACGACATCTATGTGGATGGCTGCGTACTGCCGGTCAGCACCGGTCCCGAGCACGGCAAGGGGTTGCTGGATGCCGTCGGGCAGATCACCGCGCGCTACCCCGGCGTGCACGCGAGCGCCGGCATCAGTAACGTGTCATTTGGCCTTCCCCTGCGCAAACTCCTCAATGAGACCTTCGCTGTCCTGCTGATGGCGCGCGGCCTGGATGCCGGAATCGTGGATCCCTGCGACCCGCAACTTGATGGCCAATATCCGCGCCGCCGAAGCCTTGCTGGGCCGCGACGAGTATTGCGCCAACTACCTGCGCGCGTTCCGCGAAGGGAAACTGGAAATGCCGGCCGCCGCTTAGCCCGGATTTCTCACGAAGCCGCACTATTCTCATCGAGTGGGAATGCGAAGCTTTGGAGTGCGGCAGCTTGCTGCCGCTTTGGCTCGAGCCAGCTTGCCGGCTGGGGATTGTGCAATCAGGTGGAATTCCCGTGAGCAAGCTCGCGGGGGGAAAAGCGGCAGCAAGCTGCCGCACTCCAAAGCTTCGCATTCCCTTCCAAGCTGTAATGGTGACGGGCAGCGGAGTGAGGGCGCGGAATCATTCGAAGGACGGATTCAACATGGCAATTAAACCCGCAGAAATCGTCGCCCTGGCTGGGGAGGCGGGAAGGTACAAGGCGGACTTGGGTGTTCCGAACTTCCTCGTGCGGGGCTTCATGGGTGGCATGTTCATCGCCATGGGAGCGACTCTTGCCACCGTCTGCTCCACCGGACTGGAGACTCAGCTAGGGCCTGGCTTCAAGGCGATGATTGCGGGGGCCGTTTTTCCCGTGGGCTTAGTCATGATCGTGATTACGGGAATGTCGCTCTTCACGGGTGACACGATGTTGATCCCCGTGGCGGTCTTTCAGGGAAAGACAACCTGGCAAAAGGTTGGCTGGGCTTGGCTTTGGGTTTACGCCGGGAATTTCGCGGGTTCCCTATTCTGGGCTTACTTGATGATCTGGGGGCCCTTCCACAAGCCCGGGACGGCCGAACTGAATGCCTTCGGCCAGAGTGCCGTGGCCATTGCCCAGCTAAAGGTTCTGCCTTACGCCGCCGCGGGGGGGGCGGGGTTGCGCGCAGCTTTCGCCAAGGGCATTGCCTGTAATATCCTGGTTAACCTGGCGATTCTGCTCGGATTATCCGCAGAGCACACCAGCGGCAAGGTGCTGGGAATATGGTTTCCGATCATGGCTTTTGTGGCTTGCGGGTTTGAGCACAGTATTGCGAATATGTATTTCGTACCGGCAGGGATCATGCTGGGCGCCGGTGTGACGTGGTCACAGTTCTTAATCTGGAACCTAATGCCGGTAACTTTGGGCAACATCGTGGGGGGCTTGGTGTTTGTGGGCGCGGCGTACTCTTTCTGCTTCCAGCGTGAACTCTCCCTCTCGAACCGGAGCGGCCCTAAGCTAGTGGAACGCAAAGCAGCCTAGGATTGTGGATTGATGATTGTCGATTGACGAATTGAGGAAGGGAATTTGTCCCTCTTCAATCTTCAAGCGGTAATCGACCATCGACAATTACCAATCGGCAATCGGCAATTTCTTATGCATACCTTGATTCAAGAACTCGTTTCGCAAGGCCCGTCCTCACCGACGGCGCTTGGGGGACGGAATTCCAGGCGCGCGGTCTGGAAGCCGGTGAATGCCCCGACCATTGGAACCTGACGCACCCGGAGCGCGTGGAAGAAGTCGCGCGCGCTTACGTGGAGGCGGGCAGCCAGGTGATCCTGACCAACACGTTTCGCGCCAATCGCCTCGCGCTGGAGCGCCACGGACTGGCTGAGCACCTGCGGGAGATCAACCGCCTGGGCGTCGAAATTTCCCGGCGCGCCGCCGCCGGACGCGCCCGCGTTTTTGCCTCGCTGGGGCCGAGCGGCAAGCTCCTGATGATGGGAGAGGTCGAGCGAAGACGAACTGCGTCGCGGCTTTCACCGAACAAGCCCAAGCCCTGGCCGAAGGCGGCGCGGACGCTCTGATCTTCGAAACCATGAGCGACCTGGCGGAGGCGAAAGTCGGAGTGCAGGCGGCGCGCGCCACGGGATTGCCGGTGATCGTCTCCCTGGCGTTCGATTCCGGCAAGAACCTTGACCGCACCATGATGGGAACCACGCCGGAGGCGGCCGCCGCCGAACTCACCGCCGCGGGCGCCGATGTGATCGGGGCCAACTGCGGGCAAGGCATTGAGAGTTACGCCGCCCTCTGCCAGCGGCTGCACCACTCCACCCCGCTGCCCATTTGGATCAAGCCCAACGCGGGACTGCCGGAACTGGTGGAGGGCGGAACGCGCTACCAGACGGCGCCGGAAGCTTTCACGCGTCATGCGCCGGCCTTGCTCGCGGCCGGGGCGAACTTCCTGGGCGGCTGCTGCGGAACCAGTCCGGAATTTATTCGCGCGCTGGGGTCGGTGCTAAACAGAAGGCAGTAGGCGCAGAAAGCAGCAAGGCAGAAGGCGGAAAGCAGTAGGCAGACAAGCGCCGAAAGCAGTAGGTTCAGAAGGCAGAAAGCCAGTAGGCAGAAGGCAGAAAGCACCGTAGGCAGTATTAAGCACGAAAGCAGTAGGCATCGATAGGCAGAAAGCAGTAGGCAGTTGGCAGTAAGTCAATGGGCGGGGGCAGAAGGTAGGACCCCGGAGGGGCGACATCCTGTAGCCCACGGCGAAAGCCGTGGGAATACGCGGCACAGAGTATCTTGTGAGCCACGTAGTGGCGACATCAGAAGTCCACTCGGCCCGTCGTTGTGATGTCGCCCTTACCGGGGCTTGAGAAGTAATTCCACTTCTCGTTTCCCACGGCTTACGCCGTGGGCCACATGATGCCGCCCCTCCGGGGCTGACGAAGTCCGTGGGCCACAGGATACCGCCGCTACCGTGGCTCAACTTTGCGCGGGTCGTAGGCAATATCCTTATGCGTCTAAAACTTATCAGTTGCGAAATCTTCTTCCGCGAGTTTTGCGCCTGCGTGGCGCGCTCGCCGCACATCATCGACTTCGATTTTCTCCCCAAGGGCCTGCACGACATCGGGTGCGAAGAGATGCGGGCGCGCTTGCAGGCCGCCATCGATCGGGTGGAGGAGCGCCAATACGATGCCTTGCTGCTGGGCTACGGGCTTTGCAACAACGGCATCGTGGGCCTGACCACCAAGTCCATTCCCCTGGTGGTTCCGCGCGGGCATGACTGCATCACGGTTTTCCTGGGCAGCGCGGCGCGCTACATGGACTATTTCAATAGTCATCCCGGCGTGTATTTCAAGACCACCGGCTGGATTGAGCGCGGCGAGGCGGACGGCGAGTTGGGCCAACTGGCCCTGGGCAAAAAGCTGGGATTGCAGCAGAGCTACGAAGAAATGGTGGCCAAGTACGGGGAGGAGAACGCGAAATATCTGTGGGAAGAGTTCGGCAAGAACCTGGCCCGGCACTATGGCCAAATTACCTTTATCGAGATGGGCATCGAACCCGACGGCAGCTTCGAGCAGCGCGCGCGCGACGAAGCGGCCAAGCGCGGCTGGACCTACGAAAAGATCGCGGGCGACATCGGCCTGATCCAGCGCCTGGTGAACGGCGAATGGGACCCGAAGGAATTCCTGGTGGTTCCGCCCGGCCACCGCATTGCGGCGAGCTACGACGACGGAGTCATAAAAGCAGTGACGAGTGACAAGTGACGAGTTGACGATTGAAGCGGAGGAGCAGTGACGAGTGACAAGCGAGCGAAAAGCGAAACCTGAAACTCGCCGCGACTTTCGAGTTTCGAATTTCTGCGTTGCTTGCTCGTCACTTGTCACATGTCACTTGTCACTGCTTTCTGAAAGTTTTCATTCCATGAATTCTCTTGAGCGCGTGCGGACGGTTCTGGCGGGCGGAATCCCCGATCGTGTGCCCGTGTGCCTGCACAATTTCATGCTGGCCGCGCGCGAAGCGGGTGTCCGCATGGAAGATTACCGCGTCAACCCGGAAGCCATTGCCCGCGCGCACCTCCAGGCGGTGGAGAAATACGGCCACGACTGCATTCTGGTGGATACCGACACTACCATGCTGGCCGAAGCCCTGGGAGCCCGCTCAGAATGCGCTCCTAACGAGCCCGGCCGCATCGTGGAGCCTGCTCATCCACAGCCTCGATGAAGTTGACCGCTTGAAAGTGATCAACCCTGAGACGGATGGCCGCATTCCCGCTTTGCTCGAGGCCGTCCGCTTGATGTCCAAACAAGTGGGCAGCGAAATTGCCATTCGGGGCAACGCCGACCAAGCCGCTTTCGATCTCGCCTGCCTGGTGCGCGGCATCGAGGAATTCCTGATGGAGCTCGTCGAGCAGCCGGACAATCCCCGCATCGCCCAGCTCATGGAGATTTGCTATCAAAGCCATCTCGCCGTCCATCGAGCGCTGGCCAAGGCCGGGAGCGCACCTCACCTCACTGGGTGATAGTCTGGCAGGCCCGGACGTCACTTCCCCCCGCATGTTCGACCGCTTTGCGCGACCCTTACGAGGAACGCCTGGTGAAGGACCTTGCCGCCGATGGCATCTTCGTGGTGATTCACATTTGCGGCGACACCAGCCGCATCCTCGACATGCTGGCAGAATACGAACCCTGCGGTTTCGAACTCGATTACAAAACCGACGCCGTGAAAGCCAAACAAACCGCCGGGAAGCATCACGTGCTGTTTGGAAACATCGACCCCAGCGGCGTCTCTGGCGCGGGGGACGGTGGAGCAGGTTCGGGAAGCAACCCGGAGCTCATCTCCATCTGGAAGCCGGGAGGCCGATTCATTCTGAACGCGGGCTGCGCCATCCCGCCCACGACGCCGCCGGAGAACGTTCGTGCGCTGATTGACACAGCGAAGGAATTGCGGGGACGTATTAAAAGAAAGTGACGAGTGACAAGTGACGAGTGACGAGCCAGACGAAAATCGGAACTCGAAATTCGAAACTCGCCACGATTTTCGAGTTTCGACTTCGAATTTCGGTCCTTGCTGGCTCGTCACTTGTCACTCGTCATTCGTCACTTGAGGTTTCTCACATGACTGGTCGCGAACGCATTCTCGCTCTGCTCGATGGCAAGCCCGTGGATAGCTTGCCCTTCATGCCCATGACCATGATGTTCGCGTGCGATCGCATTGGCGCGCAGTACCGCGATTACGCCACGGACTGCCAGGTGCTGGTGGAAGGGCAGACCCACACCGCGGCCGAGTTCGATTTCGATTACGTCAACATCATGTCAGACCCCGCGTGCGAAGCGGCGGACTGCGGTGCGCCCGTCAAGTACTTCCCCAACCAGCCGCCAGCCCTCGACGAAGCGAACTCTCTGCTGGCGGACAAACGCAAGCTGCGCGGGCTGAAAGTGCCGGACCCCTACACCAGCCCCCGCATGGGCAACCGCTTGCGGGCGCTGGCGCTCTACCGGCAGCGCGTGCACAAGGAAAAGCTGATTGAAGGCTGGATCGAAGGCCCGGTTGCCGAGGCCGCCGACCTGCGCGGCATCAACACCCTGATGATGGATTTCTTCGATGACCCGGGGTTCGTCGCCGAGCTATTTGAATTCGTCCTGGAGCTCGAACTCACTTTTGCCAAGGCGCAGGTGGCAAGCGGCGCGGAGTTGATCGGCGTGGGCGACGCGGCAGCCTCGCTGGTAGGCCCCAAGATTTACCAGGAGTTTGTGTGGCCTTACGAAAAGCGCATGATGGACGGCCTGCGCGCCATGGGAGCGCGAACGCGCTTGCACATCTGCGGCAATACCCGGCCGATTCTCGGCTTATTGGGAAAGTTAGGTTGTGACATCGTCGATCTGGATTCGCTGGCTCCCCTGGACGAGGGGCGCGCGGCGATGGGGCCGCGCCAGGTGCTGCTGGGGAATATCGATCCCGTGCGCGTGCTGCGCAATGGGACGCCGGAGGAGGTTTACGCCGCCGTGGCCGAATGCCACCGCCAGGCCGGCGACCGATTCATCGTGAGCGCCGGCTGCGAAGTGGTGCGCGATACTCCCCCGGAAAACCTCCGCGCCATGCGGCGCTACGCCCGGGAACACGCGGTGGCTTGAAAAGGTGTCAGGTGCCAGAAATTAGAAGCTAGGAGCTAGAAAATAGGAGTTAGAATGCCTCTAAACCTAGCGCCCGCGAAGAGTTTCAAAGATCTTATTGTGTGGCAGAAAGCTCATGAATTCGTATTCCAGGTCTACATATTGACAGGGTCTTTCCCCAAGCATGAAACATATGGTCTGTCGAGCCAGATGCGCAGAGCCGCGGTGTCCATTGCAGCGAATATTGCGGAAGGGTTCAGAAAACGCGGAAAAGCGGATAAGGCGAGGTTTTTGAATACGGCGGAGGGTTCCCTTGAAGAGAGTCACTATTACCTGCTTCTTGCGCGGGATCTCCATTACGCAGAGACGGAGGCCCTCATGAAGTCATTGGACGAAGTTAGTCGGCTCTTGAATTCATACGGCCGAGCCATTCTAGCTTCTAACTCCTAGCTTCTAGATTCTGAAGAATGCCTGACAAACCGACATACCGCATCACCCTCCGGCCCGTGCAGACGGAGTTGACCGCTCCGGCGGGAACCGCTTTGCGCGACCTGCTTTTCGCCCAGGGTGTAGAATTCCCCTGCGGCGGGCAAGGCCGTTGCCGCGGCTGCCGTGTGCACGTGCTGGAAGGGCAGGCATCCGTCAATGACGCGCAACGCGAGCGCCTGAGCGCGGAGGAACTTGCCCAGGGCTGGCGCCTTGCCTGCCAGTGCGCGCTCGAGGACGATCTGGTCATCGAGTTGCGCCAATGGGATGCGGCCATCCTGGTGGATGAGACGCCCTTTGCTTTCGAGCCGCGCGCCGGCCTGGGCGTGGCGGTGGACCTGGGAACCACCACGCTGGTCACACAGTTGCTTGACCTCCGCACCGGCCGCGTGCTGGCGGTGCGCACGGCGCTGAACTCCCAGGCGCGCTTTGGGGCCGACGTCATGAGCCGCGTGCAGTTTGCCGTGGCGAAAGGCGGCGCGCAGCAGCTCCGCGATCTGATTCGCCAGCAGATCGGAAGCTTGATCGAGCAATTGGTGTTTGCCGCCCAGGTTCCGGAAGGGGAAATCACGGATGTGGTCGTGGTGGGCAACACCGTAATGCACCACCTTTTTTGCGGGCTGGATGTTGAGCCGCTTTCGCGGTACCCTTTCGAGTCGGAGCAGCTCGGCCTCCAGACTTTCCGCGCCGGAGATTTGGGGTGGAAGCTCTCCGGCCGGGCGCGGGTGCGTTTTCTCCCTTGCCTGGGCGGGTTCGTGGGCAGCGATATTCTGGCCGGCATTCTGGCCACGAACCTCAGTGAGCGCGAGGACCTGAACGGGCTGGTGGATTTGGGCACGAATGGAGAGATCGTGATTGGCAATCGCCAGCGCTTGCTGTGCGCCTCGACGGCGGCCGGGCCGGCCTTCGAGGGGGCGCGGATTTCCATGGGCATGCGCGCCGCCACGGGCGCGATCTCCGAGGTGAGGGTGGAAGACCACGCGATCCACTGCCGCGTCCTGGGCAACGTTCCGCCCCAGGGTTTGTGTGGAAGCGGATTGGTGGATGCCGTAGCGGCGGGCCTGGAGCTGGGGCGGATTCAGCCCTCCGGACGTTTCACCGACGGCGCCGGCGCATGGGAACTGGCAGCGCCCGTGGTGCTGACGCAGAGCGACATCCGCGAGCTGCAACTTGCCAAGGGCGCCATCGCCGCCGGCATTCGCATGCTTCTGGACCGGTTCGGCGCCTCGGCCGGCGACCTAAAAAAACTCTATCTTGCGGGGGCCTTTGGCAATTATATTAACCGCGCCAGCGCGCAGCGCATCGGCCTGATCAACTTCCCGGCGGAAAAGGTTGAGGCGGCCGGGAACACCGCCCTCCTGGGAGCAAAGCTGGCGCTCTTTCGCCCGGAGGGAGAGGACGGCTCCTTTGCCCGCCTTCGCCGGCAAACCGAGCACGTGGCGCTGAACGCCGATCAAAGTTTTCAAGAAACCTTTGTGGAGGAAATGGCATTTCCAAACATGGGTGCTAGGGTCTGGGGACTGGGTGCTGGGGAAACCCCGGGAACCCAACACCCAGAACCCCGCACCTAGAACCTAGAAAGGGAGACTCGTATGACACTATTCGAAGAACTTCAACAGGCAATTATTGATGGAAAAGCTCCGGTGTCCAAAGAACTGACGGAAAAGATGCTGAAGGAGGGAATTCGCCCTGGCGAATTTTTTCCCAAGGCGATCATTCCCGCCATGGATGAGGTGGGGCGCCGCATGCGGGAATGCGAATTCTTCATTCCCGAAGTGCTGATTGCGGCGCGCGCGGCGCGCGCCTCCAGCGACATTCTGCGGCCGCTGCTGGTGGGCGACGAGGCCATCGAGCTCCGCCGGCACCGTCGTGTGCGGCACCGTAAAAGGCGATCTGCATGATATCGGCAAGAACATTGTGGCCATGATGCTGGAAAGCGCGGGCTTCAAAATTGTTGACCTGGGCGTCGATGTCACCGCGGAGAAGATCGTCGATGCGGTTCGCCAGCACCAAGCCAATCTCGTGGCGCTGTCGGCGCTGCTCACCACCACCATGGTGAACATGAAGGGTGTGGTGGAAGCACTGGCCGCCGCCGGCCTGCGCGACAAGGTAAAAATCATGGTAGGCGGAGCGCCCGTCACCGACGCCTGGGCCCATTCGATCGGCGCCGACGGCTACGGCAAAGACGCTCCGGCGGCCGTGGAGTTGGCGCGGCAGCTTGTGGCGGCCTAAACGCCCCGTCACCCCATAAACTCTGTAGCGCGCCGCGGCCCTTTGGGCCGCGGCGCGGAGGCAGGGATTTCACCATGATGACCTCACGTGAGCGAGTTCGCCTCGCCCTGGAGCACCAGGAACCGGACTGCGTTCCCCTCGACCTGGGCGCAACCACGGTGACGGGTATGCACGTCGATACCGTTTACCGTTTGCGCCAGGCGCTCGACTTGGATGCGCCGGGCACGCCCGTCAAAATCATCGAGCCTTTCCAGATGCTCGGCGAGATCAAGCCCGATCTCCTTAACGCTTTGGCCATTGACACCGCCCGCGTGAGCGGCACGGGGACGGCGTTCGGCTTCCCGCTGGAAGGATGGAAAGAGTGGAAAACCTTCGGCGGCACGCCGGCGTTGGTGCCGGCCGGGTTTAATACCCAACTTGAGCCGAACGGCGACTTGCTTCTTTACCCGCAAGGTGATCGCTCCGCTCCGGCCTCCGGCCGCATGCCGCAGGGGGGATTCTACTTCGATGTCATCGTCCGGCAGGAGCCTTTCAAGGATGAGGACCTGCGGGTTGAAGACAATCTGGAAGAATTCAGCGTCCTCTCCGACCAGGAGATAGAACATTATCGCCGCCGCGCCGAGGAACTCTACACGCAAACGGATAAGGCCCTGGTGCTGAACCTGGGGGCGCTATCGCTCGGCAACATCTCACGCATCCCGGGGCCGGGACTGAAGTGTCCTCGGGGAATTCGCGATGTCGAGGAGTGGTACATCAGCTTGAGCACGCGGCGCGACCACATCTACAAGATTTTCGAACGCCAGACCGAAATCAACATGGTGAATCTCGAAAAAATCCATGCGGCGGTCGGCAACCGGGCGGCGGTTGCGTACCTGACGGGCACGGATTTCGGCGCCCAGAATGGGCCGTTTGTTTCTCCCCAGACTTACCGCAATCTCTTTTTGCCTTTCCACAAACAGGTTAACGATTGGGTACACCGCAACACAACTTGGAAGACCTTCATTCACAGTTGCGGTTCCGTTTGGGCTCTGCTGGAGGATTTCATCGCGGCAGGCTTTGACATTCTCAATCCTGTCCAGTGCTCTGCCGCCCATATGAATCCGTTTGACCTGAAAGGAAAATTCGGGAACCGGATCACTTTCTGGGGAGGAGGTGTGGACACTCAAAGCACCCTTCCCTTCGGCTCACCCCAAGAGGTCCGCGAGGAAGTTCGCGAGCGGATCAGAGCCTTCGGCCCCGGGGGAGGCTTCGTCTTTAACGCCGTTCATAACGTTCAGGCGCTGGTGCCGGTGGAAAACGTGTTGGCCATGTACCGAACCGCGCGCGAGTATGGCCGCTATCCCTTGCGCCTGGACAGCGCGGCCTGAAGAAGTGACGAGTGACCAGAGCCAGTAACGCCGCTCCGTAGTCCGCTTTTTTTTAGGATTGCTCGTCACACGTCACATGTCACTTGTTATAAACGGAGGCTCTCACCATGACTTCACGTGAACGCGTTCATAACGCATTAAATCATCAGGAATCTGACCGCGTGCCGGTGGACCTCGGCGCGAGCTCCGGTGACGGGGATGCAGGTCGACACGGTTTACAAACTTCGCCAGGCGCTGGGCCTGGATGCGCCCGGCACTCCGGTAAAAGTGGTGGAACCCTACCAGATGCTGGGCGAAATCAAACCCGATCTGATGGACGCTCTCGGCATTGATGTGATCGGCCTCGGAAAACCTTCCACCATGTTCGGCTTCAAGAACGAAGGATGGAAGCCCTGGACGACCTTTGCCGGCACCCCGGTGCTCGTCCCGGAAGGCTTCAACACTGATCCGGACGAGAACGGCGACATCCTGATGTATCCCGAGGGAGACAAGTCCGTGCCTCCCAGCGGCCGCATGCCCAAAGGCGGGTTCTATTTTGACTCGGTTCCCCGCCAACTTCCCCTGGATGACGACCATCTGAAGCTCGAAGATAACCTGGAGGAGTTTGCTCCCATTTCCGACGAGGACTTGGCGTATCTGGGGCGCGAGGCGGAAAGAATCTGGACCGAAACCGACAAAGCCGTGCTGGCGAACTTCGGAGGGACGGCGTTCGGCGACATCGCGCTGGTCCCCGGCCCCTGGCTGAAGCATCCCAAGGGCATCCGCGACGTTGAGGAGTGGTACATCAGCACCGCGACGCGCCGCGACTTCGTCTACAAGATTTTCGAGCGCCAGTGTGAAATCGGCATCAAGAATCTCGAGAAGATTCACGCCGTCGTGGGGGAGCGCGTTACGGCGGTCTTCCTTTCGGGAACGGACTTCGGCCAACAGAACGGCCCGTTTATCTCGCCCAAGGCTTATCGGGACCTCTTTCAGCCCTTCAATAAGGCCGTGAACGACTGGGTGCACAAGAACACGACCTGGAAGACCTTCATTCACTCGTGCGGATCGGTTCGCGCCTTGCTCCCTGACTTCATTGCCGCGGGCTTTGACATTCTCAACCCCGTGCAGTGCTCCGCGTCGTGCATGGCGCCGGAGGAACTGAAGCAGGAGTTCGGGGACCGGGTGACCTTCTGGGGCGGCGGCGTCGATACCCAGAAAACCCTGCCTTTCGGCACGGTAGAAGATGTTCGCAATGAGGTAAGTTCGCGCCTGAAGATTTTCGGCAAGGGCGGAGGGTACGTCTTCAACTCGATTCACAACGTGCAGGCGCGCGTGCCGATTGAGAACGTCCTGGCGATGTACGAAACCGTGCGCGACTGCGGGGGGTACTGAGCCCGGGAATAATTTGCCATAATTTATGCCAAATGGTATAACTCATGGCATGACGCTCAAAATGGACAAATCGGGGCGGATCGTCTTTCCCAAACGTCTCAGGGAAAGGCTGGGGCTTAAGCCGGATATGGAATTAGAGGCGGTGGAAGAAGCAGGCGGCGTTCTGTTGCGCCTCGTCGAGCAGCAACCCTCAATGGTGCAGGTTGACGGACTCTGGGTCCATCAAGGCACGGCTGCACCCGGCGCGAATTGGGAGCGCGTCCTGGACGATGTGCGCGAGGAGCGGATTCAATCCGTTCTAAAGGCGTAATGGACATTTTCTTCGATACCACCGTCCTGGTTGCCGCTTCATCCAAGAGCCATCCCCACCATGTCCAAGCCTTTCCTGCGTTACGGCGGGTGGCCGCCGGTCGGGACAGAGGCTTCATCAGCGCCCATTCGATTGCCGAGGTGTATGCATCGCTTACACGCCTGCCGGTTGAGCCGCGCATTCATCCCACAGAGGCGGCGCGTATTGTGACCGACAACCTCTTGCCGCATTTTAAAGCCGTTCCCGTTGATGAAATGGATTACCTGGAAGCCTTGCGCACCGTCAAAGACGGGGCATGGATAGGAGCTAAGATTTATGACGCGCTCCTGCTGCGCTGTGCGGGTAAATGTAATGTGGACCGCATCTATACGTTCAATCTGCGGGATTTCAGGCTGCTGGCTCCGAGGAATCTCCAAGGCAAGATATGTGCTCCCTGATCTTTCCTAGAGGCACCCCAACCCCTCCCAAACTCGCGACGGCAACCAGGATGGTATAATCACCTGCGGAGCAGTTCTGCGGGCGCAATCTCGCATTCGACTTTAACTCATGGCTGACCAACCTCTACCCTTACCCGCAGGCCCGCAATACTTACGAGGTCGCCCCTCGCCGCTACTGGCCGTCGCGCACGCTCGTCCTTCTTGCCCTGAATTTTCTCTTTTTCGGCTCTGGAGATATGGGCTGGGGGATCCGATAACCTCCCAGTTCTCCTCAACCTTGGCGCCGCTTACGGACCCTACCTGCGGCGCGGTGAGTACTGGCGTCTGGTCATGCCGATGTTCCTCCACGGCGGCTGGCTTCATATCCTGGGAAACAGCTATTGCCTCTATATCCTGGGACCTATCCTGGAGCGCGTGTATGGCTATGGCCGCTACGCTCACGATTTACGTCGCCGCCGGCATGGGCGGCGCCTTCCTTTCCATGGAGGTTTCGAAAAATGTTTCGGTGGGAGCCTCCGGGGCCATTTTCGGGATTGCCGGCGCGATGCTCGTCACCGGCTACGTTCACCGCGACGTCATTCCCCCGCGCTGGGGCCGTGCCTTCGGACGGGGAATGATCCCTTTCATCGTCCTGAATCTGGCCTTTGGGTTTTCGGTGCACGGCATCGACAACTGGGGCCACTTGGGCGGATTAGCAACCGGTGCGCTGCTGGCTTTCGTCATTCCGCCTCCCCGGCACGATCTCCCGTATGGCGAAACTGCTGAACCTCCCTCGCAGGCCATGGTTGCCCTTCCGCTCGCGGTGGTGATCCTTGCCATGGCCGCAACGGCAAACCATTACCGGACCATCCAGGCCATGGACCGCCTCCTGGCAGAAGGTGAGCGGTTCGAATCTGCCCAACAGTATGACCGCGAGTTCCGGAGTTTCCAGCAAGCGCTCCGCCTGGCTCCTCACGAGGAGCAACCGCATGAGGAGTTGGGCACGTATTACCTGACGGCAGAGGAAATACGACCAGGCCATTCAGGAGTTTCAGGAAGCGATTCGCTTGACCGAGGGAGATGACCACCCCCGGCTGGAACTCGGATTGGCTTACCAGTTGAAGGGCGATCCCCAGAAGGCGCAACAGATCTTTGAAGCAGGTGCTCGGGAAGAATCCCCAAACCGCCGAGGGTCAAGGAATTGCTCGCCGCTAACCAACTGCTGCTGGCGGATCTTTATGCCAAACAGAAGCTTTACGGCGACGCCATCAAGAATTACCAGGAAGCGCTGCGCCTTGAGCCGGACTCCGCCGAAGCTCATAACAACCTGGCCTGGCTTTATGCCACGTGCGATGACCAGAAGTTTCGCGACCCCAAGGCCGCCCTGGACCACGCTCAGCGCGCCGTGGATCTTACCCAATGGAAACAGGGGGATTTCATCGATACCTTGGCGGAAGCGCACTTTGTGAATGGGGATTATCAGCAAGCCGTGGAGATCCAGAAAAAAGCGCTGGCGCTCGAGCCCGATAACAAGGAATTGCAAGAGCATATGGCGCGCTATCGTAAAGCCGCAGGAATGTGAGCGCGGAGGTGGCCGCAAAGGCCTGGGGAAAAATTACTGTCACCCCGGCATCACCCTCAACCGTGAAAATTCAGTAACCTACTCCATAGCAAGGAAGGAATGCGCGAGCAAGCCTGTAAGCCGAATTCTGTTCCCCGACAAGTCGAGGTGGCGATCATTCCTCTAGCCCCGCGATTGCTCGCGGGGTCCAGCGACCTACCCGAGGGTTGTAGCGGGACGGGCCGCCCCTCCCCTCCTATTTGGTCTTGCTCCGTGTGGGGTTTACCATGCCCCCCGTGTCACCACCGGGGCGGTGCGCTCTTACTTTAATTCCCGGCGACCCGGGACCGCACCTTTTCACCCTTACCGCGCCGGACCGCCCGAAAGCGCCGGCACGGCGGTATATTTTCTGTGGCACTTTCCGTACCGGAGGCGTACGTCCCGATCAATCGGGAATCCCCCTCCGGCCCTCGCCGTTAGCGAGCACACTGCCCTGCGGAGTTCGGACTTTCCTCTCCCCCGCCCCTGCCAGCCCCGGAAAGCGGAGCGCTAAGGCGAAGCAGCGATCACCCGGCTTGCTCGCGCCGGTTTCATGATAGTCTCATGCAAGGGGCGGGTCAAACGGTTCACGGTTTCAGGGGCGAGCCGGGTGAGGGGGTCACCCAAGGGCAGATTTGGATTTAATTGTGGATAAAGGGCCAATGGCCAACGTTGCAGGCTGCACTTAAGGTGGGGGCGTTCAAGACCATGAAGCTTTACAAGCGGGTCTTTCGGTATAAATGTCCGTCTGTTCTCCGGATCATCTCGCTCAGCTTGGTACTTTTGTCCGCAGCAGCGGCCGTTGCTCAACAGCCCGCAAGTCAGGACCTTCTTTCCCAGGCCGATGAAGTTCTCAAGCAGATGAGCCGGATTACCGGCTTGCCCATCAAGGCGCCGGTCAAGAAGCAGGTCGTCAGCCGGCCGGAAATTGAAAAATACCTGACCCAGAACCTGCACGAGGAGATGACGCCAGCGGAAATCCACGCGCAGGAGGCCCTAGTGCGCGCTTTTGGCCTGGTGTCGCGTGACTTCAACCTGGAGAAATTTCTGATCAGCTTTTACACGGAGCAAGCGGCGGGTTTCTATGACCCTAAGCGCCAGACCATGTTCATTGCGGACTGGATTCCGGCGGAAACGCAGACCATGGTGCTTTCCCACGAACTCACCCACGCGTTACAGGATCAAAGCTGGGACCTGGAGAGTTACATGCACGCCGCCCGTGACGATGATGATGCCACGGCGGCGCGCCAGGCGGTGGTGGAGGGATATGCCACGGCCGCCATGCTGCAACAAGCCGCCGGGGGGCGGATTTGGGACAACTGCCTTCCATCGCTCCGCTCATGGAAATGGTGATTCACCAGCAGTTCGAGGAGTATCCCGCGTTTTCCCATGCGCCCTACTTTTTCCGCCAGGAGGCTCTCTTCCCTTACGTGCAAGGCATGGGCTTTATCCAGGCCGGCCTGCAACTCGGCGGTTGGAAGGAGCTCCAAGGGTTATTCGAGCATCCCCCGGAGGCTACCAAGCAAATCTTCGAGCCGCCGACCTATTTCCATCACCAGGCGTTTCCCCAGGTTGCGCTGGCGCATCCACCGGCGTTGGAGGGAGTGGCCGGCCTCCGGTTTCTGACCGCGAACGCGATGGGCGAACTCGGTTACTACGCGCTCCTCGGGCAACTCATTTCCGGGGATGAAGCCAAGGCGGTCGGCCCAGCGTGGCTCGCGGACCGGTATCTGCTCTACGAGCGTTCCGCTGGGAATGACTACACGTTGGTGGCGCGCACGCGCTGGACGAGTCCGGAAACTTCCCTGGCCTTCTTTCGCGATTACCACAGGATTCTAGCCCACAAGTATCCCGAACTCACCGCCGACAGCCGTTCCGGCACGGATGTGTTTATTGGATCGGCGGCCAACGGGGCGATCCTGCTGCTGCGCGAGGGAGATGAGTGTGTGTGGGCGGAGGGCGTCCCCGCCGCCCAGGCGGACGCCCTGCTGGCTTGGCTGCGGGCGCTCTGAACGCCGATTCCTGCCCTCCGGGCGCCGCCACAGCTTCGGCGGGTGCGGCCCGCTTGGGAGTTCGGTCCGTCAGGTGACGGACTGCCGATTTCCTTCCTGCGAGCTTGCTCGCGGGTTAGAGCCTGGTTCCCCGCAGGGGAACAGCATCATTAGCCGTAGGTGAAACCTACGGAGAGGAATTCCGGAAAATTGGGTTCCCGCCCGGAAGGGGAACTACCTGTGGCACGGGCGTCCCGCCCGTAAGCGGTCACGGCCAAGATGGCCGTGCCACCACAAAATGAGCGGATAGCCGATTGCCGCAAAGTGCTGCGCTCCGCGCCTAACTCTGCGATAGTCGTAGCAGTGCCGCCCCTGACTCCCCGGGAGTCCCCTTTGAAGACCCGAACCCCGATTCAGGGGAGCCATTGCGCCCTCTGAGGCGTTGATTATCCTCAGCACTTGTCCGGTTTCGCAACATAACCGGCCAATCTCTGCCCATTCTCAGGGGGTGGGGAGTTTGCGGGCTTCGGCGGCGATCTTGGTGAGGCGATTGGAGAGCCGGTCGAGGCAACGGCGGGTAGGACCGACCGCCAGCGACCGCCGGAACATCTCCAGGGCATGCTGGGCGGCGAGCACAGAATCGATAACTCCATCGAGGCCAGTTCGAAAGTGGGTAAAAGGCGCTTTCGGCTGGGGAACCAGATGCCGAGGCTTGGAACGAGCCTGTTGGAATTCCCTCTGGAGATCATTCAACGCTACTTCCACATAGAGCATGGTCATGTCGGGAGAAGTGTGGCCGAGTAGTTTCATCAGCGCGGGAAAACTAACCCCGGCACGAAGCATTTCCGTGGCATAGGTGTGTCTCAACTGATGCGGGACGATGCGTGTGGACAGGCCCAGAGATTCACAGACCTCGTGTAGATAGCGGCGGAGTTGACGAACGAGAGCATCGCGGGTGCTGCGCCGGGCCAGGAGTTGGCCATCGGGAGGCCGCGGATCGAGGAAGCGGAAGAATCGTAAGCGTTGAACGACCGTCACCACCAACGCATCCACTGGGACCATCCGCTCGGTTTTGAGTTTGCCGAGCGGGACGTGAATGGCCCATTGCTGGGGGCCGGTCGAGCGCAGGCAATCGAAGGATAAATCGGCGCACTCGCCAATGCGCAGGCCGGTATGGCGGATGAGCAGAAAGGCGTTACTCTCCCGATCGTTGCGGCGGACGAACTCCTGCTGCACAAGCTGATCCTGCTGGGCGGTGAGCGGGCGTGCCAGTCTTTGCGGAGGGTGGGGGATGTCCTCGCGACGAATCAGACGGGCGAGCTGCGGAAGCTGTTCGGTCCAAGCCAATTCGGTGAGCAGGGGACGCAGAGCGATGAGGCGGTTGATATAGGAGGAAGTGGCGAGCGGCGGCTTCTGGGAGCGCAGGCAGGACATCCAGCCGAGGAGGTGAGGATCCCGTCGCAGTTGCTCGAGGGAGTTCACCTGGGGGTGAGCGGCGCCGAGATAGCGCAGGAAGTTGCGGACGGTCCCACGGTAGTGACGATGGCTTTCGGGGCCGAGCGCCGCGCCGAGAGAATCGACGGCGCGGTCGAAGACGGCGGCCAGCGGATGCAGGAGCGGGGGGTGCCGGGCGCGATTCATGAGGAGAGCCTCGGGAGGGGCCGAACTTGCTGCGCCACGGCGCGCGTGTACTGCTGGTAGATGTCTTGCGGGGTGATCTGCACATAGCGCAGAGTAGTTTGGATGTCGGCGTGACCCATCAACTGCATCAGCGCGGGCAGACTGATGCCGCCGCGTACCATGTCCGAGGCAAAGGTGTGTCGGAAGCGATGCGGGTTCGCGAGCTTGATGCCGGTGCGCTGGCGATGGTAGCGGAATAAGGAGCGCAGTCCCGGCAGCGTCATGCGGGTTCCGCGCGCCGGTCCCTTGAGCGAGACGAAGAGTGCGGCCGTGCAGGGATGAGGCCGCTCCAGCCGCCGATAGTGATCGAGGAGTTGCACGGCTTCCGGGGCCAGGGGCAGAAAACGCAGTTTGTGACCTTTGCCGCGCACGCGCAACTGGGCTTCGGCGAGCAACACGTCGTCCTCATTCAAACCCAAGACTTCGGCGGACCGCAGTCCGTGCAGGAGCATCAAGCCCACGATGGCCAAGTCCCGCGCCGTACGGAAGCTGGACCAAAAACGTGCCACCTCCTCCACGGACAGCGGGACGATCTGGCGTTTGGGCACTCTGACTCGCAACCGGCTTATCGCTACCCTTGACCGGCCCACCCCCAGCGGTCCACGCCGCAGATAGGCTTGCTGAAAGCCCGGTGCCATCGGGTCGGGGGCGTCGGGGAACTCGTTGCGCAGGGCGCGCTCGGCAACGGCAATGCGGTCATTGATGGTGGAACCGGAAAACGCAGGTTGGTGGCTGCATTGGAACTTCAGATAATCCAGGAGCGTCGACTTCGTCAGGTCACCTTCGAGCACGTCGCCGGTATGACGAAGACTCTCCCACCAGCGCACAAAGTGCAACAGAGCGTAAGCGCAACTGCGCAGCGTGGTGTCCGCCAGGCGGCGGACATACTCGCGGTCGAGGTAACGATTGACCCAGCCGACCTCCCGGCCGCTTTCGTGCTCGATCACGCGAAGAGGACTTTGGGCGGGGTTGGGGGTCTGAGAGCGGATGACATGGAACCTCATGGTAGGGCTTCCTCCAAGAGAGAGTGGAACTGTCGCGCGTCACCGCCCTGGACGAAGAAGAAATTAGGATCGTGGCCAGAGGGCAGGATGACGCGGCGAGTGGTGATGCCTTGCGCCCGGAGACGAGGGGCTAAGGCCTGCGCGGCCTGCTGGCCACTGCCGTTGGCGTCGACATCGAAAGTGAGATAAACGGTGCGCGGGCGGTCGCACAGTTGGCGAAACTGGTCCGGGGTAAGATGCGTGCCCAGCGCACAGGTGGTGTGGCGGAAACCGGCCTGCCACAACACCGCCAGATCGAACATCCCTTCGACAAGAATCACGCTGGGGAACTGACGAACCGCTTCCCAGGCGAACAAGCCGCCCTTGGAGCCGGGGAGGAAGCGATGGGCGAAGGCGGTGTCCAGACTGCGGCCGTAGAGGTTGACCACACCCCCCTCCTGGTAGCAGGGAAAAATTACTCGCCGGTAGAAGGCGTCGTGGCCTTGCGCGTTAACCACGCCGATGCGCCGCAGCAGATCGAGGGAATAGCCTTGCGCGGTGAGATGACTCCGCAAGCTCCCGCCGGGGGCATAACCCATGTGCAGTTCTTGCAGGAGCGCGGCATCGTGCACTCCTCGGTGTTGGAGATAACGGAGGGCTTCCGGGTAATGCGGCCACTGGCGGTGATAGAAAGCCGCCGTCTCCTTCAGCACGGTCGCCCGCCTTCGCCGCAGCCTTGTGCTGTTCGAGATAGGTGAGGCTTTGGTGAAAGGGCAGATCTTGCGGGATAACTCGACGAAGCGAATCAGATCGCCGCCCTGGCCGCAGCCATGACAGTAGAAGAGATTTTTGCGGGCGTTGACATAGAAGGAAGGCCGGGTCTCCGGGTGTAACGGACAGAGTCCCACGAACTCGCCGCCGTCATTGGTCGGCCCAGCGGTCCAATGCTGCTGCCGTAAATACTCCAGCAGGGGCAGGCGCTGTTTGAGTTTTTCGAGATCCTCACCCATGGCGCTGTTTTTGCCTCTGGAGACGAGCCTAAGAGAAAGGGGGCAGCGTTCCCAGGCAAGGATGGTGGGGGAAACAGAAAACTTCTCAGCGCCGCAGCGGCCGGAGTCTATAAAACTGGGGTCAGTGGCCATAACGGACCAGCCCGAGGATCGGCCGCGTCACCGCACCCCAACCAATGCGCCAGACGGATGAACGTTTGGCGTCGAAACGAAGACGCTGCCTGGGAGCGGTCCAGGCCGACCGACCAACGGCGGAGGGTGGAGGGATCGGGCACCCAATCGGGGTCCTTAGGCGTAGGCCTCGCCTCTTCCCACGCGCAGTGCTCCTCCCAACGCCGCCGCAGTGCTTGGCAGCGAGC
>CAWELY010000008.1:0-23725 GCA_963810005.1 uncultured Acidobacteriota bacterium | reverse complement strand
GTCCGACGGGACCGGTGCGGTTGGTGCCCAGCCGCGCCATCGATCTCCAGTAGGCCGAGGGATTGTTTGTAGCATGATTATCGGATAGTGATAGTGGGCGGGCACTCAAGGGTGCCCGCCCTTCCCCTCCGTGTTGAGAAATCCGGGCTAGGACTCATTTCCTCGTAACAGCAAGCAACCTCACCGGGCCGAGCAGACCCGAATCGAGCAGCGGCGTATCCTTCGTATAGTGTTGGAACGTGATGAAGGTGTATTTCTTCTCCGCCGACGGTTGCCGGTCGCCAACCAGCCGGTTGAGCCAGAGGTTGGTGACCTTGATCTCGAGATGATTGCGGCCCGGCTTCAACGCGGCGGTCACATCCGCCTGGAAGAGTGGCTTCCAGAGGATTCCCAGCGGCTTTCCGTTCACTGAAATCTCGGCGATCTCCTTTACCTCTCCGAGATCCAGCACCAGCTTCGCGCCCGGGCGGAACCATTCCCGCCGCGCCTCAATCTCCTTCGTGTAGGTCGCCGTCCCGGAAAAGTATTTCACTCCCTCGTCGGAGTGCTTTGTCCACGAAGTCAAGCCCTCAAGGTGTATGGATGGCGGCGCGCCCCAGTTCGGCGGGAAGCTCACGTCCCAGGGCCCTTCGACCGTAGTCAAGACGGTGCGGACAGGATGCGGCAAGGTCCGCGACGGCGCGGCAGCCGGATGCCGGAATACCACCAGTACCGATCCCCAGGGGTCCAGGCGCAGGGGAACGGTGGTCCGGCCGTTCGCAATCCGGTATTCGGCAGGCTCGATCTCACCGGTATCCGGATGCCAGAGTTCTGCCGCCTTCCCTTCCACGCGGAAGCTGACTTCCACATCTTCCACCCGATCCCGCCGGTTCGCCACAAAGTAGATGTCCGCATCAGCGCTGTGCCGGTGGATGGACACGAGAAAAGTATCGACCCTCGGCCGGTTGTACTCGAAATCCGGCGGGGTCTTCAGCTGCCTCCATGACCTCTGCGCAGCGGCTTGCCCCAGTAAACCTTTCCCTTCCCGCAGGCATGTTCGGTAATCGTCCTGCCGTCGCAGTCGCCCCAGACCTCGTTTGCCAGAGGCCGGATCTCTTCGTCGGCCGAAGGGTAGTTCGTGAGGCTCGGGGAAGCTTGTGGGCTTTGGCCCCACCACCGTCGCGCCCGCCGCCACGAAATCGCGGATCTTCCGCAGCACAGGCGGCGTGAGCCGGGTGAGAGTATCCGGCAGCACCAGCACTCGGTAGCTCATGCCGTCGGGCAGCACCAGCCGCCCGTTTTCGACGGACATCCGCGTGAGCAGCACCTCCGTGTTGAGGTAGTCGTAGGCGTAGCCCTCCGGCGGCTCCGGCTTCACCTTTTCCCAATAGGGGACCGCCACCGGAGCGCCCTCACCGTAGTAGTAGGCGAGATCGCCCACGAACAACCCTTGCCGCAGCATGTAGGAGCAACGCGCCAGATACGACATCCACGGGCCCGCCTGTTCGGCGTAAGTGATGTTCCGCGTGAAATGCTGACCATAAATCGAAAGTGTGAACCCCGGCTTGTGACCCTCCACGAATGGCTGGTGCACCGAGCTGGCGATGGAGAAACAGTTCACGCCCAGAGCGAGCATTGTAGTCCGCCAATTCCTTCAGGGTTGAGGGAGGGCCCCAATCGTCGGTCAGGGCGGCCGTGAAGGACTCGGCCCCGACCAGGTTCTTGCCATAGATATGCACGGCTGAGGCCGCCTCGCGAATGTCGGCGGCGTACCAAGGCGCTGTACACTCCCGGCTTCTCGACCGTCCAGAACTCGCCCATGGGGATGTCAACTCGGCCCTTGTTCTGAAGCGCGTCCTGAATCATCGGGAAGCCTACGCCCGCTGCCTCCGCAAAAACTTGCAGGCCTCGCTGGTGCAAGAACTCGTCCGTCGCGCCGTAAAAACTATCCGCGACAAGATCGGCGATGGTGCGGCGCAGATCCCATAGGAAGCGATCACTGACCTCGGCGCTTTCCACGACTCGGCCCGTCAACACCGGCAAGTAGGGTATCGGGATCGTACCCGCGACGGGCTCGGAACTCTTTCAACATCTCGTCGGTCCAGTTTTGCAGGCCGGCTTCCCAGCTATCCATCAAGAAGTATCGGAAAGTCTTGCCAAACTCGGGACCCAGCGTCTCGGCCATCGGATCAACCCAACCGTGCAGGTAGGACTCGACGTACTTCCGGCTCAGCTTATCGACCTCGTATCCGGTCTCATCGGGCGGAGCCGGGTGGATCGTCGCCCCGGTAAGCGAATAGCCCAAGCGCAGAATTACCCACTTCCCCTCGGGCACGTCCCATTCGAGGCTGCCATCTTTGGCCATCAGCGAGGTCAAATCGACAACGCTGGCGCTGGGAATCGCGGCCGCGGAAGGCACGGCCGGCGTTGGAACGGAGTCATATTCAAACATGGTGCCGAAGCCCGCCTTCTCCTCCCAGCGGTGCACCCGCGCTCCGGAATGGAACTCCACTTGCGGCGATTCTGAATTCTTTGGGTGGGTTGGGGACCCCGATTAGCGGGAATGTCGGTAGCGGCGGATGGAGCCGGGCTCGGCGGAGGTGGCGTCAGCAGCACGCGATAGAATCGCGCCGAGGTCTCGCGGGAAAGAGAAAGTGCGCAGGGGGGCGCCTCATGCGCCGGCCCCGGCAGAGTCACGAGGGTGAAAAAGTTCGTGCCGTCCTGGCTTGCCTGCACTTCGCCGTTGGGTATCGTCGTTGCCTCCCTCGCGTAGAATCGAGATCGAGAAGGCCGCGCCCGGAAGGGTTGGGCAAACTCAAACTGAATCCACGCCGGTTTGCCATCCGCCGGGAAGGGCAGCGCCACCGTCTTGCTCAGGTCGCCACCCACCAGTGTCGCCAAGTCGAGATTGCCCGCGCTCGACGTCACCTGCGGATGGAGATCCGCCATCAGCACTTCACCCTCCGGCAGACGATAAGCGACGACCGCGCTGTCTGCATAATGGGTGGGGTAAGGCGCCGGCGTCGGCGGCGTCCATGGCTTGGCGCCGGCGGCCATTTCCGGCGGCTCAATGACTTCGCGAGGACGCTCCACGTTCTGGAAAGTGCCATTCACCGAAGGCGGTGGCTTGAGCTTCCCGGTGAACTTGCGCGGACCTTCCACGCGCGTCTCGCTCCAGACTGCCTTCTTCATGGCCTCTTCAGGTTTCACCCAGGGGCCTCCGCATTCGCTCCAACCCGGCGAAATATTGGTGGTCATGTCCAGCCCCAGCCGGTCGCACTCGGCCGCGGCGAAACGGAACGCCTCCCTCCAACCCGGACTCAATAGCTTCAGCGGTTGGTCCACGTATTGGGCTGTGCCGAGATCGGCCTCCACATGCTGCACGCCGCCGAGACCGACGCGCTTCATCCACTCCAGATCGAGAGTAATGCCCTCCTTGGTCACGTTGCCGCTCATCCAGTGCCACCACACGCGCACTTTGGCTGAATCCGGCGGCGACTTGAAGGCGCGCTCCAGGGCGTCGCCGGCTCCTTGCCCCGTGGCCATACCGGCCGGCCCTACATGGAGTGAAGGCACGATGACCGCGCCGACCCCTGCCGTCGACACGCGCTTAAGAAATTCCCTGCGACCCACAAGGATCCACTTGGTTTCTTTAAGGATGTCTTCTTCACTCATGATGATTTCCTCCTTCGAGTTGTACTAGGAACGAGTATTCACCGGAATCGATGCCCACCAAGGCGTGGTTGCCCTCGATTCGCAGAAACTTCACGCCAAGCGCTCGAGCGAGAGGCTTCCCACTCTCCGTGATCGCCTCGAGGCTCTTTGCCGGCAGGTAGACCGTAGCCGTCGTGTTCGCCGGGATGTGCACGTGAAGTGTGAACCGATTCGCTGCGCGCTTCCAGTCGCTGATTATCGGCCCGCGAATGGAATCATATTTCGCCCGGGCCCAAGCCAGGTTTCCGAGCACTGGACGGATGATGATTTTCTCAAACCCCGGCCCCGAAGGGTCGGTGCGGATCCCGGCAATTTCCCGGAACAGGAACGAACCGATGCAGGCGCCGAAGGGATGAAAGCGCGAGGCCCCGCCCGTATCAGTTCCCGCAAGGTTCTCCACCGATTCCCCCAGGGTGCTCCACCCATCGGCAATCATCTGGAGGAAGCCCGGCGTGTCCTCCTGCATGGCGACGGTGTAACCCAGGTCTTCGTAACCCCAGTCCGGCAGGCTGTGAAGCATCGGCATGACGCCGACGAAGCCCGTGGTCATGTGGTCCTTATGCTGGTGGATATCTGCAATTAAGCGCTCGAGCGCCAAGTCGCGCTTGCCCTCCGGAACCATGTCGAGATAGAGGGGCAACACTTGATCGGTTTGCGTCTCGGGAGCGTAGAGTCCGGTCTGCGGGTCAAAGAAGTGCTGGTTGAAACTGGTTTTGATGTGTTCCGCCAATTGCCGGTACTTCTGGGCGTCGTCAGCTTTATCCAGCAGTTCGGCTGCCCGCACAACCGCCATGGCGCAGAAATAATAGCCCGCGGTGGAGGTCTGGATGATCGGCGTGCGCTTCGGCCGGCCGGCATCGAGCGCGCCGACCTCCAACCAATCGCCCAGCCACCAGTCAACCAGGTAGTCCTTGGAATTGCGGCTCAAGTAATCCACCCAGCGTTTCATGGGTTCGTAAGCTTCTTCCAGGGCGCGCTGGTCGCCGTAATACTCGTACAGTTTCCACGCCACGTAAGGGAGAGTACCTCCCCACCAGGGATCAGAGAACTCGGGTGGCGAGCCGTCCGGACGGGTGCGCCCCCAGCCATTGGTGGGAACGATCGGCGGCACATGCCCATTCGCTTCCTGCGCGTCGATCATGTCGAACATGTACTTGGTGTACACCGGCGCGGCGCGGAAGTTGTAGATGGACGCTTCCATGGTATTTAATCCATCCTGGGTCCAACCCATCTTCTCGCGCGTCGACTCCTCGCCGGGCATGCTGTGCGCAGAGTAGCTCAGCGTGCGGCGCACGGCTTTTTCAAGATTATTGATCTTGGGATTGGAGCAGGAAAACTCCCCGGCCGATTCCCAATCCGTATGCACGCCGCGCGCTTCCAGGCTCGAAAGTGCCGGTTTACTCTTCAGCCCTGTCACTTGCACGTAGCGGAAGCCGTGATAGGTGAAGCGCGGCTCGATCACGCCCTTGCCTTGGCCGTTCAGGATGAGTTTGTCGATCTGGTAGCGGCCATAAGTGTGGCTGTGGGAATTAGTCGAATCCACCGTGCCGTCGGGCTTGAGCGCCACGTTGGACTCGAGCGTGATCTTCTGCCGGGGGTCGCCTTGCGCCTCGAAACGGACCCAGCCGGTAAGATTGACGCCCAGGTCATACAGGTAAACGCCGGGTTTCGGTTCACTGAGCTTGACCGGTTTCCGGGTTTCGGTGACGCGGAGGGGGGGCTCCATTTGGGCGCTCAAGCGTCCTTTTGGCGCCGGCAAGGTCACTGCGGGCTTCCAGAGGGAATCGTGGAAGTTTGGCTCGTTCCACTGCGGCATCTCGAGCCCCGCGTCGTATGTTACACCGGCGCGGATGCAATCAAAGACCAGTGGCCCGGTTGACCATTTCCAGGAATTGTCGGAGGCGACGGTCTCGCGGCTGCCGTCAGCGTAATCCAGATCAATGTTGATGAGCGCCTTGGGCGGCTGCCTCCAGGGCGCTTTCTCAAACCCGAAAAGGTCGGGCGTGATTGGATGGAACCAGCCGTTACCGAGAACCACCCCCACCGCATTGGCGCCGGTCAGGAGTTGGCCGGTCACGTCGTAGGTAACGTACAGCACTCGTTGGTCATAATCGGTGAACCCCGGATCGAGGACGTGGTCGCCCACCCGCTTGCCGTTCAGGTAAAGCTCGTAATAACCCAAACCGGAGATGTAGGCGGTGGCGCGGGTGAGGCGTTTGGAAAGCTTCATCTCGCGGCGCAAGTAAACGGCATGGGGATCGTCCGGGCCGATGTCACTGCCGATCCAACCCCCTTGCCAATCACCGGGGCTCAGCAATCCCATGGACCATTGCGCCGGTTCGCTCCAGGCCGAGGTCTTTCCGTGCTCGTCCCACACCCGCACTTTCCACCAGCAGCGCTGGCGGGACGAGAGTGGTTTTCCGCCATAAGGAACCTGCACCGATTGACTTGAATCGGCCTTGCCACTGTCCCAGAGATCGCCATGACCGGTACGCAGGGTGGCTTCACTCGCGGCCACGAGAATTTGATAAGCCGTCTGTTTTTTGCCCCGCTCGCCGGGTGGCGATTCCAGCACCCACTGGAGGCGAGGTTGCGGGGTGTCAACCCCCAAAGGGTTCACAAGGTATTCACACCGCAGGGCGACCGGGCGCAGGAGCGGAATCGATGATTGCCCGCGCAGATTCCCATTGACCACCAAAACAAGAATGATGGCCAGCATCGTGCGTTCGATACCCTTGAGCCGTTTTATGAAGTGGGCCATTTTAGTTCGGATTCCTTTCCAGGTTACGGCCAGTGGCCGTCTTATGCGAGGTACGAAGGCTTGGACGCTTGTTGTCGGGCAGTGGGTCAATTTGATGAAGCGGCGAGTTTACCTCGCCAAATGGCCGCGTAAAACCGCCGCCACATCAAATTGACCCGTTGCCCATCGCCTAAACACCTTCGGCTGGCGGGGCCCGCCAAGGCGGCAAGTATACTCGCGAATGAGGCAATGGGCAGCGAAAAATTTCAGCACGAAAAATTTTAGCGGCTGCGTGACGATCATGAGCCCGGAAGAGGCGATCTTTCCCAGCCCCGGGCGACGAAGCTTTGAAAGAATAAACAACCTCACGCAAAGACCAATTACAGGACTCCGATGGAGTCCATCGGACTCCAGAAATCGGAGACGCCAAGGCGCAAAGACTCGCAAAGAACACCGCTTTGTTTTCTTTGCGCCCTCTGCGCCTTTGCGTGAAATGCTTTTGCTCGCCCTGGAATTGTTTTACAGCTATAACGCCCTGGGAACCAAGGCGCGGTCACAGCCTCAAGCCTTGAAGGGTCCGTGTGAAAACCTCTGTTGGCGCTGTATTCGCGACCGCAGGAGAACCGCCCGTCACCGTCCGCCCAGATGGACACAATTGGCACAGGCAAGGTGCAGGACTTCCGGCAACTTTGGGTTAGGTTTTAGCGCATCCCGTTTCCGTTTACGGATTGGGCGGCAGAATGAGGTGTTGGTCCTCGGGGGGGCGGCTTTACCAGAAATTGCTCTCCCTCCCGAGGCGTCCAGGGATCATCAATCTCGGTCGTGAGTTTTTGGCACACGGGCTCATCTAGACTTGGGTATCTATCTATAAATGCCGGTTTGCCAAGTCTTCCTTGGCTTTAGTGGTAGTTCGGCATCGGACGAATTGATAGATAAATGGGACAAGAATAATCAACGCTCCATAGGCAGAGAGAAGACGAGTACCCATCGTCCGAGCCATGCCTAGCGCGTTGTAAAACAGATTTCCAAAGTCGTCAGTCGGGGACATAGAGCCTCCTCAGAGCCTTAACCAGCAGTCCCACTTTTAATATGATTAAGGGATTAAGTCTATAGTACGGGGGTACTACGAGAAAAATACCGGCGGACGGGGTGGCCCCTTCATTCCCCCAGCACCTGCACCATGTAGGTTCGTTCCAGGGGGCCGTCGTATTCCATGAAGTAGATGGTCTGGCGGGAGCCGCGCACCACCTTGCCATTCTCAATCGGGAACGAGCATTGGATTCCGCCCAGAATGCTTTTCAGGTGAGTTTCGGCATTGAAGCCGACGCGGCCGTCGAAGTCCAGAGTAGCGCCGATGGTGATAGTTTTCATCCTCGGGCAGCAGGCGCGCGAAATGAGTGAGGATGTCTTCCTCCAGGCAGGGAAGCCCTTCCGTCACCAGCAGGCCGGAGGAAGTGTGGCAGGTCATCACATTGACCAGCCCGTTCTTCACCCCGCTCTTCGCCACCAGTTCGTCGACCTGCGCGGTGATATTGATGGCTTCCTCGGCCTTGCGGCTTTGTACCTTCACTTTTTCCAGCTTGATGATCATAGGCACTGTCCCCTACCGGGTTGATGCGGCGTTGTAGCGTTGACCTTTAGGTTAGCATGTTGGGCACTTGCGAAAATGCCGACCTAAAGGTCGGCGCTACCAGGTTTCCCATCGTTCCCCTACCGCGCGGGCCGGGTTTCAATTCCCAGCAATTTTTCCGCATTGGTGCGCAGGATCTTTTCCAGGCACGCTTCCGTCAGCCCCAACGACTTGATGGCCTTCACCATATTCTTGATTTCCACGCGCGGGTAGTTGGAGCCGAAGACGATTTGATTGCGCAGGCTCCGCTCCAGGAGCGTGATGGGCATCTGCTGGCGAAAGTGGAACTGGAAGAACTCCGTCGGGCCATCGTAGTAAAAGCAGGAAGTGTCCAAATAGACGTTGGGGTATTTCAAGGCGAGGGCGTTCGCGTCCCACACCCAAGGCCATCCCCAATGAGCCAGGACAAAGTTCAGCCGGGGAAATCGGCGGATGGCCGGTTCCAGCAAAAGCGGTTGTCCCTGTGCAAGAGGCGTTCCCGGGGCCCAACTCATGCCCGTGTGGATGAGCGCGGGAATGCCCAGCGCGGCGGCCGCTTCGTAAACCTCAAACACCTTGGGATCGTTGAGGTCGAAATCCTGGAGTGCCGCGTCCAGCTTCAGGCCTTTCAGCCCCATCCCCTGGACGGCGGCTTCCAGCTCTTTCGCGGCGCCGGGCTGCAACGGGTCGACGCTGGCAAATCCGATGAAGCGTTTCGAGAGGCCGCACAGTTCCGCCACCTGTTCGTTGCTGGAGACGGCCAGCCCTCGCGCCCGCGCGCAGGCGATGGGCAGGAGCACGGCCTTCTCGATTCCCGCCACGTCCATTTGCAGGAAGAAGGTCTCCAAGAGGCTGAAGGTTGTTGCCAATCTGGAAGACCTCGCGCGCCATGCGCGTGTAATCGGGATATTTCTCCGCGAACTCGCGGATCAGAACGGGGTGAGTATGAAAATCAATCATGGCGTTTTGCCCCTGCTCCCTACTGGGAAAAGAACTGCGCAAAGTGCGCGCGGTCGCGAAAAGCTTCTGTGCCGCCGGGGCGCGTGGTGGAAAAAGCGCCGGCGGCGTTGCCCTGCGCCAGGCATTCCGCCAAATCCGCGCCGCGCACGTAGGCATGAATGAAGCCCGCGTCAAAGCTGTCGCCCGCGCCTACGGGATCAATCGCCTCAACGCGACCGGGCGGCGCAGCGAACGGACCCTTGCGGACCGCAAGCCATCGCGCCTTCCGCCCCCAACTTGACCGCCAGCACCGGCACATGTTGTTTCAGCATGGCGACGGCTGCATCCAGGTTGTCAGCGCGCGTAATCTTTTTCGCCTCGCGGTCGTTGGGAAGAAAGACATCCACGAATTTCAGGACCTCCAACAAGTCGTCATCCCAGCGATCTTCCGGGTCATCGTTGGTGTCGAGCGAGGTGGATAGGCCTCGCTGCTTTCATCAGCCGGAACAGCTCGGCAATGCGCGGCCGCAAAGCGCGATGCAGGAAGAACGAGGAAAGATGAAAATGCTTTGCCCCGGCGAGGTAATCCAAATTCAAGTCCTCGAAACACATCTCCTGCATGGTGCCGGGATAAGTCAGGATGTTGCGGCAGCCCGTCCGGGGCAGGATCACCGTAAGCCCGGTGCTTGTAGGTCCCGCCACTTTTCGCACCTGCGAAACGTCCACGCCGCCCGCCGCCAGGCGCGCGAGGGCGATCTCGCCGAGGGGATCTGCTCCGATGCGGGAGATGAATCCCACCTTGCTTCCCATCACCGCCAGGTTGTGCGCGAAAATCGCAGAAGAACTGCCCAGGGTAAGCGCCAAGCCGTCGGCCATCAACTCGCGTTCGGGCTCGAGTTGCGGCGGCAATCCATAAAGGATCAGGTCGAGATTCAACTCGCCGACCACGGTGACATCAAAATGGGGCATGGCAGGAACGTCTTATTCATTTCTCCAGAATCACGGCTCGCGTCAAATTGCGCGGGCTGTCAATGTCGTACCCTTTCTTGAGGCCGGTGTAAAGACCCAACAGTTGGCAGGTCACCAGATAGCCGACCTGCCGGACACACTCAGGGGCGTCCAGGTGGAGCTCCACCAGGAAGTCGGCGTTCTGCCGGGCTGCGTCGTCGGCCTGGTTGGCAATTACCAGCGTGGTGGCGCCCAACGATTTCATCTCCTCCAAGACCTTGCGCTCTTCCTCGTAGCCGCGTTTCGGAAAGCAGGAAAGTAATCAGGGTTTCCGGTCCCGCTATCGCTTTGGGGCCATGGCGGAATTCCAGGGTATGGAAGACCTGCGCATAAGAGCAGGACATTTCTTTGATCTTAAGTTGGCCTTCCGAGGCAATGCCAAATAGCGGACCTTGACCGAGGAAGACATAGTCAGCGAAGGTATGGCTTGCCACGAAGTGCTGAATTTTCGCGTCGACGGAATCCAGAATTACCTGTACGCGATCGGGAATCCGGCGAATGCCTTCCGCTATTTCCGGGCGGTTCGCCACCTGCGCCGCCAGGGTTTGCGCCCCCAGCAACATGGAGGAAAACGAGCGCGTCATGACCACGCTCTTTTCGTCGGCGGGCAAAAGATAGAGCGTGTCGCTGGAAATTTTATCCAGCGGCTGATCCTTCCCGCAACTGATGGCCAGGGTGCGGATGTCCCTTTGCCTTTCCAGGTATTCCGCCGCTCGCACCACCTCGGAAGTATTCCCCGAGCGCGAAACCAGGATGGGCTGGTACTTGCGGTGGGGGTTCAGAACGAGGTCCGGGAAGAGGAGCAGTTCGGAAGCCGGTATGGCGCGCGCCGGCTTGCCCGTAATCAGTTCCCAACTGGCCGCCGCAGCTTGCGAGATGTAGTAACTCGACCCACAGCCGATGAATAGGCAATCGCTCGCCGGCCGAAACGTCGTGGCGAGCTTCGTGATCTGCTGGTCTTCTGCTAATGCCTGGAAGCACGCTTTCCAGCATTGCGGCTGGGAAGAGATTTCCGCATGGGTATTTGCTCCGCTGGCTTTGGCAACGCCGCTCATGAGAGGTTTCTCCTTAATCCTAGCAGGAATTTCTGTGGGCATCCGGGGACCCTGCCACAGGGCTTACATTACATTTTGTTCTACGACATTTCGATTCCGGTGTCAAAGAAAAGTATTCAAAAGACCTTCATCTTAAGCGAGGTCACTTCGCCGGGGGTAAGTTCCCTCCACTTTCCCACTTGCAATCCCTCCAGCGTCAGCGGTCCGATCCGCGTGCGCACGAGTTTCAAGACTTTGAACCCCACCGCCTCGACCATGCGCCGGACCTCGCGGTTTTTGCCTTCCGTCAAAACGACATCCAGCCAGGTGTACTTGCCGCGATCTTCGCGTCGCCGCACGCTGAGCGGCGCGGCCAAATCGCCACGCTTCATTTCCACACCGGCATTGAGCTGCGCGATGACTTCATCGCTGAGCAGGGTATTGGTCTTTACCAGGTACGTCTTCGCGATTCCGGATTCCGGTTTCATGATGAAATCGGCGAATGCCGTGTCGTTGGTGAGCAGCAGCAGGCCGGAAGTATCTTTATCCAGCCGGCCCACGGGCGCGACCCATTCATTCTTGGCTGTAGCGCCGGGCTTTAGCCCGGCACTGGACTTCAGCCTTTCACCGGGCTTTCGTGCCGCCCTAAAGGGCGGCGCAACCCCGTCCAGGTATTGGTAAATCGTCTCGCGGCCGGCGGGATCGCCATGGCTGGTAATTACCCCCTTGGGCTTGTAGAAGAGCAAGTAGCGTTTGCGCGCGGGTTTCAGTCGATTGCCGTCGAATTGAAAAGTGTCGCGATCGGGACTAACCCAAATATCGGGGTCACGCACGATGCCGCCGTTGACCTTCATCCGGCCCGCCAGAATCGCCTCACGCGCCATCGTGCGCGAAGCGATGCCATAGCGCGAGAGGACACGGTCGAGGGTCATGGTCGGTTTGGATTTCATGGTTCGAGGCCGTCCGTCGTCCGTTGTCCTTTGTCCGTGGCAATCATTCGCACTCCAGAAGAAAACGCACCCACATCCATTCAAAGGGTCTATTGGTAACTGAAAACTGAAAATAGAGAACGGGCAACGGACGACGGACCACGGACTACGGGCGTCTTACTTCAGGAAAGAAACCTCATCAAGCTGAATGAAGTCCTGGACCATGGGCACGGTGGATCGGTCCATTTCCGGGATCGTGCCAAAAAACGCCACACGGCCGTCCACCAGGAACACCACGCGGTCCGCCAGCTTGCGCGCCAGTTTCACATCGTGCGTCACCACGATCGAAGTGAGCCCGGTTTGCCGCTTGACCTTCAGGATCAGGTCGCTGAGGGTCTGCGCCATCAGCGGATCGACCATGGTGGTGGGCTCATCGTAGAGGATGCACTCGGGCTCCGCCGCCAGCGCGCGCGCCATCGCCACGGCGCGTTTCATGCCGGTGCTCAGGTCAGAAGGCATCAGGTCACGCATGCCTTCCAGTTCCACCTGCCCCAGCAGGTTGTCAACGCGCTGCTGAATTTCGGTCCTCGCTCACAACCAACCCGCGCAGGGCTCGCTCGCGCAAAGGGTAGGCAACATTTTCGCCGACGGTGAGGGAATCGAAAAGCGCGCCGGATTGAAAGACCATGGTCACGCGCCGGCGGACGTCCATCAGTTCTTCTTCGCTCAGGGCGGAAACCTCGCGGCCCGCCACAAACACCTGCCCGGCGTCCGGCTTCAGAAAACCCAGAATGTGTTTGAGCGTTACGCTCTTGCCCACCCCGCTGCGCCCCAGTATCCGCCACCATCTCGCCGCGCCGCACGTCGAAGCTCACATCTTCAAGCACCGGTTGCTCCTCAAAGGCCTTGTAGACGTGGCGAAACTCGATGTACGGATCTTCCGATGGCCGGGATTCTGTTCGTCCGTCATGCGGAATCAATTATGAATTATGAATTCTGAATTATGAAGCACGAAAGGGAGTAGCCGCCAGAATTCGGCAAAGGCAGGTTGAATTCCTTTATTCATCTTGGGCAGCAGGCGCTGGGAATTCTGCTTAGTAGGTTACGTTCTTGGGGCTGGGGGATCGAGTTCGGGGATCGGGAAGCAGGAAGATTCCGAATTGCGAATTCCGAATCCCTAATCCCGTGGCCCGTGTCCCCGATCCCGCCAATTCAGTATCGCCAAAGGAAGTAGATCGTCATTCCGGCGCCGACGCAGATCACCGTCGCGCGCACCCAGCGGGGGTCGAGTTTCTGCGCGTAGTGGGCGCCGCCATAGCCTCCGGCCACGGCCCCGACGATCATCAGAATCCCCTGCGGCCACTCCACTTGCCTGGCGATGATGAACGTCACCACGGCCGCGCCGTTGATGGCCGTGCCCAGCAGCGCTTTCAGGCCATTCATGGCGTGGATATCTTCGATATGGATCATCTCCAACATCGCCAGCATCAGGATCCCCATGCCGCCGCCAAAGAAGCCGCCATAAAGGGCAATGAAGAACTGCACCAGGGTGAGGCCGACGAGCGTGGGCCAGGAGGGAGGCCCGGTCCGCTTGATCACCCGGCCGAGTTTCCCGGTCAGCCGCTTGCCAAAGGCGAAGAGCAAGGTGGCGATTCCGAACAGGTACGGAACCAGGCGCATGAAAGTAGCCTGCGGCGTGTGCAGAAGCACCACGGCGCCCGCTACGCCGCCGATGATGCTGATGGTAATCAGCGGCGCCATGACGCGCGGGGATTTCGGCAGGCGATGCCAGTAGGAGAAGACGCTCGCCACCGACCCCGGCCAGACCGCCACGGTGTTGGTGGCATTGGCGGGAATGGGAAGGACTCCGGTAAAGATGAGGGCGGGAAAAGAGAAGAAACTGCCGCCCCCGGCGACGGAATTCATGGCGCCGGCCAGCACCGCGGCCACAAAGAGAAGAATCGCGTGGGAAAGAGTCATGGGCATCGAAAATCGAGAATTCGAAACTCGAAACTCGAAATGTCGCGTG
The DNA here is from genome assembly GCA_963810005.1 of uncultured Acidobacteriota bacterium. GTDB lineage: Bacteria > Acidobacteriota > Terriglobia > UBA7540 > UBA7540 > Bog-366. The sequence goes on along the minus strand of CAWELY010000008.1, from coordinate 9,744 downwards.
GGTCGACGTTTACGAGTTCATCGAATTTCGAGTTTCGGCTAAGGTTCCGCCGGCAGCTCCTCCTGCGTGCGGGTCAGGCCGGTCAGGAGGAATTTACCATCGCTGGAAAAAACCGGGTGATAAACGTTGCGCTTATCCGGCTTGGACAACACGAACACGTGTTCGTCCGGCGAGCCCGCGGGCAGCTCGGGCGCCTCGAACACCTCATCCTGAAGAAACTCCGGCCAATTGTCCTGGATGAATTGGCGGAACGCATCCAGCGTGGGCGAATCCGCCTTCAGGAATTTTGCCGGAACCACCAGCGCATAGGCCGAGCGGTAATCGTGCAAATGGAGCGCCGAAATAAATCGATAGAGCGTGTAATCCTGGTTCGCGGTGTACTCGGTCTTCGCCGGAATGAAGGCCTTCCCGTCCCAATGGTAAACCGCGCGCGCCTGGAAGCCGCGATGGCCCTTGCGGCTCAACCTGGAGGAACCCCGGGTCGGCTCGACCGGTTTCGATCATCTCCGCGGGCGCATCCGCATGGTCCTGGAAACTCACCTGGCCCGGAGAAGGGGCTGGTACCGGCTGTCGTCCGCCTGCGCGTCCCAAAGCAGCGTCGCCGCATGGTCCTTGACCTGAAAGATGGCCGGGTATGCGGACTTGCGGAGTCGCCCTCCTGGATCACCACGGCCAAGCCGCGCCCCACCGGCGGGCCCAGGTTGATCAGAATGGGGGTGAAGTCCTCGACTCCGGTCACCAAGCGCGAGGCCTTCCAGTGCGCGCCGTCCCAGGAAAGCAGGTAAACACCCCAGAGGGGCCGCGAGTCGGGAGCGGGCGCCACCTCCGCCCCCACGGTGACATCCGGGATCGCCCACTTCAAGAGCATTTCCGGCACGCCGTCGCCGTCCAATCGCCAACCGGCGCAAGCGTGTTGGATGGAGCGCCGGGGGCAGTGCCTTCCAGTGTCTCGCCGATGTGCAGAGCCTTCGCCAAGGCAGCCACATCCGGGGTGGTTACGCCCTGAATGGCCGCCGTGATCTGGGGCAGCAGCGCATCTGGCGCGTGCTGGGCTGGCTTGCGTCTCAGCCGGGGGAGGTTCTTGGTCTTCTTCCTGAGCGGAAGCAGTGGCTGCAAGCATCAGGAGGCAGGCGGGTAGAGCCAATCCCCATAGCCGGAAGGCGCGAGCAAATTGGGCGGACGAGGGGAGATGCTGATGCCGTTGGCATTTCATGGTGACTTGACATTATATGGGATGCCGCTACGGAGAACAAATTGGGGATTATCCACGATTCGCCGCAGTATCGCAATTTGGCCCGAACCTGCCAGAGTCGGGCAGGGAAATCCCTCCGGCGACTCAAAATGAGATACTAACATACAATTTTTTCATTTTGTTACGATGATTGAAGGAAAATCTATTGGACTCCTGCAGGTCAAATTGGCACTCAATAGCGACGAGTGCTAATTCATTGATTCCAGGCCGAATTTTGATGCTTGACAAGCCGTCCGATAAGGAATACATTAGCACTCGCAACAGGTGAGTGCTAAGCGTCGCGAATCCAATCGCGGGGCGGCACGAAAAATAACCCATTAAGGCCTAATTGCACTAGCCCGAGGGGGCCTCCGGGCGGGGGCAGAAGCCGCCAAAGTTCGGCTGGTTCCAGTCTCGGGCAAATCTGAGGAGGAAAGGAGACTTCATTATGACGGTTAGACCTCTTCATGACCGACTGATAGTGAAGCGGGTAGAAGAAAAAGAAACGATCAAGGGCGGGATCATCATCCCCGACTCGGCGAAAGAGAAGCCGCAGGAGGGCGAAGTGATCGCTGCGGGCAATGGGAAAAAGACGGAAGACGGGAAGATCATCCCCCTGGACGTCAAGGCGGGAGATCGCATCCTGTTCGGCAAATACTCCGGCACGGAGATCAAGGTTGACGACCACGAATACCTGATCCTGCGCGAAGACGAAGTGCTGGGAGTTATCGAAGGCGCGAAAGCGGCAGCGGGCAAGAAGTAAGCGCGGCCGTGCGATCGATGCGGCGAATCGCTCCGGAAAGCGCGGAGCTCGCCGCGGGGGCAAATTTGAACTCATCAACTCCGCCATCCCGAGGCACTAAATCGGGAGGGGAGGAAAGGAATTGGAGGGAGGTAAGATGGCAAACGCAAAACAGATTATACACGGCGAAGATAGCCGCCAAGCGATTCTCCGGGGCGTGAACAAGCTGGCGGACGCCGTGAAAGTTACGTTGGGTCCCAAGGGCCGCAACGTGGTTCTGGACAAGAAATTCGGCTCTCCCCTGATCACCAAGGACGGCGTGACCGTGGCCAAGGAGATCGAACTGAAGGATCCCCTGGAAAACATGGGCGCCCAGATGGTGCGGGAAGTGGCTTCCAAGACCTCGGACGTGGCCGGTGACGGCACCACCACGGCGACGGTTCTGGCGCAGTCGATTTACCGCGAGGGCTGCAAGACCGTGGCCGCGGGCGCCAATCCCATGGCCATCAAGCGGGGCATTGAGATGGCCGTGCGCGCCGTTTGCGGTTACGACGAAACCCAGAAGGACGGCTCCAAGAAGCACGTGAAGGGCGAACTGGAAAAGATCTCCAAGCCCGTCGAGGGCGCGATGATCGCGCAAGTCGGCGCCGTTTCCGCCAACAACGACTCGACCATCGGCACCATCATTGCCGAAGCCATGAAGAAAGTCGGCAAGGACGGCGTCATCACGGTGGAAGAATCGAAGACCATGGAGACCGCGCTGGAAGTGGTCGAGGGCATGCAGTTTGACCGCGGCTACCTGTCACCCTACTTCGTCACCGACCCCGAGCGCATGGAAGCGTGCTGGAAAACGCGCTGGTTCTGATTCACGAGAAGAAGATCAGCTCCATGAAGGACCTGCTCCCCTTGCTCGAGCAGATTGCCAAGGGCGGCAAACCCCTGTTGATTATCGCCGAGGAAGTCGAGGGCGAAGCCCTGGCGACCCTGGTGGTGAACAAGCTGCGCGGAACCCTGCAGGTCTGCGCGGTGAAGGCGCCGGGCTTCGGCGATCGCCGCAAGGCCATGCTGGAGGATATCGCCATCCTCACCGGCGGCAAGGCGATCACGGAAGACCTGGGCATCAAGCTGGAGAACGTGAAGCTCGATGACCTGGGCCGCGCCAAGAAGATCACGGTGGACAAGGACAACACCACCATCGTGGAAGGCGGCGGCAAGTCGGCGCGAAATCGAAGGGCGCGTCAAGCAGATCCGCACCCAGATCGACGAAACCACTTCCGACTACGATCGCGAGAAGCTGCAGGAACGGCTGGCCAAGCTGGTGGGCGGCGTCGCTCAGATCAAGGTGGGCGCGGCAACCGAGACCGAGATGAAGGAAAAGAAAGCTCGCGTCGAGGACGCCATGCACGCCACCAAGGCAGCCGTCGAGGAAGGCATCGTTCCCGGCGGCGGCGTGGCGCTGGTGCGCGCCATCCCCGCGCTCGACAAACTCAAGGCCACGGGCGATGAGCAGATCGGCATCGACATCGTCAAGCGGGCGCTCGAAGAGCCCCTGCGCCTGATCGCCGCCAACGCCGGACACGAAGGCGCCGTGGTGGTCGAGAAGGTCCGCAACAACAACAACGCGCACTTTGGTTTCGACGCGCAGTCCGAAACCTATGGCGACCTGGTGGAAGCCGGCGTCATCGACCCGACCAAGGTTACCCGCACCGCGCTGCAAAACGCTGCTTCCATCGCCTCACTCATGCTCACCACCGAGGCGCTGGTCAGCGAATTCCCGGAGAAGGAAGATAAAGGCGGCGGCGGCCACGGCGGACCTCCGGGAGGCGGCATGGGCGGCGGAATGTACTAAGAACAGTTGACAGTCGATAGCTGACAGTCAACAGTAAGAACCAAGACGGATAGCGCAGGGCCCGCGGTTCGGCCCTGCGGCTCTTCGGCAGTAAGCAACAAGTAACCAAGGGCGGGGAGAACGATTCCCCGCCCTTCTTGTTTACTTAGCCGGACGAGTCCTCTTGGAACCCCTCCGGTATTTCGCGCCAAAGGGGGACGCGAGAATGAGCAGCGAACCGCAGGAAAGCGACGTCTTGATGGCCTTCGAGAGCCGGAGCTTCTTTTCGGAATACAAAGACTATTACAAGGCCAAGCGCCAGAATTTCTATGCAACCATCCAATCATTTCCGCAATTGTGGGAGTGCTTTCAGCGTCTTGACCAGATATGGGCGCACGAGTTTAATGACATGCATGTGGTTACCGATCCGAACACGATGTTCCCCGGAATGCTCTTCATGAGCGCACATGCGAAGTTTCGGATAGCGATGGAGCTTGGTTTTTCATGCTGCCTGGCAGAGGCGTGGGACGCACTGCGCGGCGCAATTGAGCCTGTCGCACACGCCCACAAGATTGTTAGAGAGCCGAACCTGCTAAAGGTCTGGCTCGATAAGGATGAAGGGAAGCAACAGGCAGAAGCATTTAAAGAGGCGTTTGAACGAAAAAAGAAGACCTCGCTCTTTCCACCGCAAGACGGGCTGGATAAGCTCCACCACTACTACTCACAGTACTCGGAATGGGGTACTCACACCACGGTGGGCTCGATGGCTCAGCGCTTCAAGAGCGAGAGTTCTGAGGGTGGTACGGAATGGAGGCTAATTTACACCGGGGCTGACCCTAAACTACTCGCAACGTCGCTGTTCTCAATGCTTATGGCTTCATCGTTGATGGAGGGAGCTTTATTCGGCGCATTCAAGAACAGGCTGCAGATGGACACCGACCTGGCGAAGATGCGTGACGAACTCACGCAAAGAATCCAAAGCTCGCGCGTGGAAATCATTGCGCGATTCAATATTGCGCCGCCAAGGGTCTGGCTAGCGAGACTCTGAGTCTCTCTTCGGTATTCTGGATCAGTTGTCGCCCCCTTTTTTAACCTCTTGTGGCGTATCTACTTGTCGTATATACTTTCCCCATGGCCATCACCAAGGTCTTTCGCAGCGGAAACAGCCAGGCGGTGCGGATTCCCAAGCAGTTTCAGTTCCGCTCCCGCCAGGTGGAAATTACCAAACGCGGGAACGAGATTGTGCTGCGCGAGCCGCCCGCCAATCTCGCCGGCGCCTTCGACCTTCTTACCGGCCTCACCCCTGACTTCTTCCAGGGCGGCCGCCGGCAACCTAAAATGGACAAGCGCGTGGGACTCTGATGCGCTACCTCCTCGACACGAACATCTGCATTTACATCGCCAAGCAAAAACCCCACGGCGTCCTGGCGCGCCTCGAACGATTACGCTCTGGCGATGTGGGCATGTCCATTATCACGCATCTAGAGCTGGTTTATGGCGCATGGAAGAGCCAGCACCGCGAAGCGAACCTTCTGCGCATCCAGGAGTTGGAGCGGGTGATCCCGGTGCTGCCTTTGGACGTGAGTACTGGCGAGCATTATGGCCGGATACGCGCGGAACTCGAAAGGAAAGGGTCACCGATTGGCGCCTACGATCTCTTGATCGCTGCCCACGCCTTGGCTCTTGGGCTCACGGTGGTTACGAATAACGCCCGGGAGTTTCGCCGAGTTCCGCAATTAATGGTGGAGAATTGGGCGGAGGAATAGCCGTACACCTCGGACTCTGCGCCTTGTCACTCGTCACTTGTCACTCGTCACTTGTCACTGCCCTTGAGATTGACTCATCTTCTCAGCCGGCCCTACCGATAACCGATGCGGGGGATTGTGGGCGGCCCGATCGATGGTCCGAGGGCTGCGCCCCGCTCGTCACTGTTCTTCCGCCTTTCTTGCTCGTCACTCGTCACTCGCCACTTGTCACTGCCCGTGAGATTGCTTCATCCTCTAACCCGGCCCTACCGATAACCGATGCGGGGGAGTGTGGGCGGCCCGATGGATGGTCCGAGGGCTGCGCCCCGCTCGTCACTGTTCTTCCGCCTTTCTTGCTCGTCACTCGTCACTTGTCACTTGTCACTGCCTTTGAGATTGCTTCATCCTCTAACCCGGCCCTACCGATAACCGATGCGGGGGATTGTGGGCGGCCCAATCGATGGTCCGAGGGGTGCGCCCCGCTCGTCACTGTTCTTCCGCCTTTCTTGCTCGTCACTCGTCACTCGCCACTTGTCACTGCCCGTGAGATTGCTTCATCCTCTAACCCGGCACTCCCGATAACCGATGCGGGGGAGTGTGGGCGGCCCGATCGATGGTCCGAGGGGTGCGCCCCGCTCGTCACTGTTCTTCCGCCTTTCTTGCTCGTCACTCGTCACTCGCCACTTGTCACTGCCCGTGAGATTGCTTCATCCTCTAACCCGGCACTCCCGATAACCGATGCGGGGGAGTGTGGGCGGCCCGATGGATGATCCGAGGGGTGCGCCCCGCTTGTCGCTGTTCTTCCGCCTTTCTTGCTCGTCACTCGTCACTCGCCACTTGTCACTGCCTTTGAGATTGCTTCATCCTCTAACCCGGCCCTACCGATAACCGATGCGGGGGAGTGTGGGCGGCCCGATGGATGGTCCGAGGGGTGCGCCCCGCTCGTCACTGTTCTTCCGCCTTTCTTGCTCGTCACTCGTCACTCGCCACTTGTCACTGCCCGTGAGATTGCTTCATCCTCTAACCCGGCACTCCCGATAACCGATACGGGGGATTGTGGGCGGCCCGATCGATGGTCCGAGGGGTGCGCCCCGCTTGTCGCTGTTCTTCCGCCTTTCTTGCTCGTCACTCGTCACTTGTCACTTGTCACTGCCTTTGAGATTGCTTCATCCTCTAACCCGGCCCTACCGATAACCGATGGGGGGATTGTGGGCGGCCCGATGGATGGTCCGAAGGCTGCGCCCCGCTTGTCACCATTCTTCCGTCTTTCTTGCTCGTCACTCGTCACTTTTCACTCGTCACTGTTCTTCCGCCGTCCGCGCGCAAAATGGCGTTCGGGGTAGGCATGATCAGCGCTAACGCAGCCCGCTGAACCGCAGAGCAGCACTCTCCGCCAGCTCTTGTCCGGTTTGGCGACATAACCGGCCAATCTCTGCCCATTCTCAGGGGGTGGGGAGTTTGCGGGCTTCGGCGGCGATCTTGGTGAGGCGATTGGAGAGCCGGTCGAGGCAACGGCGGGTAGGACCGACCGCCAGCGACCGCCGGAACATCTCCAGGGCATGCTGGGCGGCGAGCACAGAATCGATAACTCCATCGAGGCCAGTTCGAAAGTGGGTAAAAGGCGCTTTCGGCTGGGGAACCAGATGCCGAGGCTTGGAACGAGCCTGTTGGAATTCCCTCTGGAGATCATTCAACGCTACTTCCACATAGAGCATGGTCATGTCGGGAGAAGTGTGGCCGAGTAGTTTCATCAGCGCGGGAAAACTAACCCCGGCACGAAGCATTTCCGTGGCATAGGTGTGTCTCAACTGATGCGGGACGATGCGTGTGGACAGGCCCAGAGATTCACAGACCTCGTGTAGATAGCGGCGGAGTTGACGAACGAGAGCATCGCGGGTGCTGCGCCGGGCCAGGAGTTGGCCATCGGGAGGCCGCGGATCGAGGAAGCGGAAGAATCGTAAGCGTTGAACGACCGTCACCACCAACGCATCCACTGGGACCATCCGCTCGGTTTTGAGTTTGCCGAGCGGGACGTGAATGGCCCATTGCTGGGGGCCGGTCGAGCGCAGGCAATCGAAGGATAAATCGGCGCACTCGCCAATGCGCAGGCCGGTATGGCGGATGAGCAGAAAGGCGTTACTCTCCCGATCGTTGCGGCGGACGAACTCCTGCTGCACAAGCTGATCCTGCTGGGCGGTGAGCGGGCGTGCCAGTCTTTGCGGAGGGTGGGGGATGTCCTCGCGACGAATCAGACGGGCGAGCTGCGGAAGCTGTTCGGTCCAAGCCAATTCGGTGAGCAGGGGACGCAGAGCGATGAGGCGGTTGATATAGGAGGAAGTGGCGAGCGGCGGCTTCTGGGAGCGCAGGCAGGACATCCAGCCGAGGAGGTGAGGATCCCGTCGCAGTTGCTCGAGGGAGTTCACCTGGGGGTGAGCGGCGCCGAGATAGCGCAGGAAGTTGCGGACGGTCCCACGGTAGTGACGATGGCTTTCGGGGCCGAGCGCCGCGCCGAGAGAATCGACGGCGCGGTCGAAGACGGCGGCCAGCGGATGCAGGAGCGGGGGGTGCCGGGCGCGATTCATGAGGAGAGCCTCGGGAGGGGCCGAACTTGCTGCGCCACGGCGCGCGTGTACTGCTGGTAGATGTCTTGCGGGGTGATCTGCACATAGCGCAGAGTAGTTTGGATGTCGGCGTGACCCATCAACTGCATCAGCGCGGGCAGACTGATGCCGCCGCGTACCATGTCCGAGGCAAAGGTGTGTCGGAAGCGATGCGGGTTCGCGAGCTTGATGCCGGTGCGCTGGCGATGGTAGCGGAATAAGGAGCGCAGTCCCGGCAGCGTCATGCGGGTTCCGCGCGCCGGTCCCTTGAGCGAGACGAAGAGTGCGGCCGTGCAGGGATGAGGCCGCTCCAGCCGCCGATAGTGATCGAGGAGTTGCACGGCTTCCGGGGCCAGGGGCAGAAAACGCAGTTTGTGACCTTTGCCGCGCACGCGCAACTGGGCTTCGGCGAGCAACACGTCGTCCCCATTCAAACCCAAGACTTCGGCGGACCGCAGTCCGTGCAGGAGCATCAAGCCCACGATGGCCAAGTCCCGCGCCGTACGGAAGCTGGACCAAAAACGTGCCACCTCCTCCACGGACAGCGGGACGATCTGGCGTTTGGGCACTCTGACTCGCAACCGGCTTATCGCTACCCTTGACCGGCCCACCCCCAGCGGTCCACGCCGCAGAGAGGCTTGCTGAAAGCCCGGTGCCATCGGGTCGGGGGCGTCGGGGAACTCGTTGCGCAGGGCGCGCTCGGCAACGGCAATGCGGTCATTGATGGTGGAACCGGAAAACGCAGGTTGGTGGCTGCATTGGAACTTCAGATAATCCAGGAGCGTCGACTTCGTCAGGTCACCTTCGAGCACGTCGCCGGTATGACGAAGACTCTCCCACCAGCGCACAAAGTGCAACAGAGCGTAAGCGCAACTGCGCAGCGTGGTGTCCGCCAGGCGGCGGACATACTCGCGGTCGAGGTAACGATTCACCGAGCCGACCTCCCGGCCGCTTTCGTGCTCGATCACGCGAAGAGGACTTTGGGCGGGGTTGGGGGTCTGAGAGCGGATGACATGGAACCTCATGGTAGGGCTTCCTCCAAGAGAGAGTGGAACTGTCGCGCGTCACCGCCCTGGACGAAGAAGAAATTAGGATCGTGGCCAGAGGGGCAGGATGACGCGGCGAGTGGTGATGCCTTGCGCCCGGAGACCAGGGGCTAAGGCCTGCGCGGCCTGCTGGCCACTGCCGTTGGCGTCGACATCGAAAGTGAGATAAACGGTGCGCGGGCGGTCGCACAGTTGGCGAAACTGGTCCGGGGAAAGACGCGTGCCCAGCGCACAGGTGGTGTGGCGGAAACCGGCCTGCCACAACACCGCCAGATCGAACATCCCTTCGACGAGAATCACGCTGGGGGAACTGACGAACCGCTTCCCAGGCGAACAAGCCGCCCTTGGAGCCGGGGAGGAAGCGATGGGCGAAGGCGGTGTCCAGACTGCGGCCGTAGAGGTTGACCACACCCCCCTCCTGGTAGCAGGGAAAAATTACTCGCCGGTAGAAGGCCTCGTGGCCTTGCGCGTTAACCACGCCGATGCGCCGCAGCAGATCGAGGGAATAGCCTTGCGCGGTGAGATGACTCCGCAAGCTCCCGCCGGGGGCAT
>CAWELY010000007.1:0-375880 GCA_963810005.1 uncultured Acidobacteriota bacterium | reverse complement strand
AATGTTCCAGCTCGAGTTGCTCCCGATGTCCACCGCAGGCCCGCAGCCTACGCCATACCCATACGAGGAAAAATTCACTCTCTCAAACTCTAACCCCCATGCGGTTGACTTAAGATTGCCCCGGTTCCCCGTAGAATCAATTCCTATTTTCGCGGGCGCGCAGCCATTAAAATTGACGTTGGTAAAGTGCATCGTATTTCCCGAAGTGAACAGCCACAAAACGGGGTGATTCTGGTCACTACCTCCTCCGGAGATTGTCACTGCCCCGCCATGTGCGAAACTTGCCGCTATACTTCCAAAGCCGATAATACTAACGTTGTTTTTCGCCACCCTCCAGCCTGCGGGGAGGGTTGCGTAGTTGGGATCGCCTTGACCTAAAATCCAGATGCCACACCCTGGCGGGTCCGTGGACTTGCAAGCCGGAACCGTCCGTCGATTGCTAGCGTTATCTGCAACAAAGATGGTTCCACCACGGGGCGGCAGTGCATCATAACACGCCATTACGTCTGCCTTGGCAAATGCCCAGTATGAGCCGTCGTTCAAATCATTTCCCCCTGGTGCCGCGTAACAGATCGGCGCTTGGGCGCGAGCGCGGGCGCTCATCAACGTCATACTAAGCAGCAGCCCGAGAAGGATAGATCGCATGGAACCTATGGAACTGTAAAGGCATCCCGACATATCGAAGACCTATGACCAAGATTACGATAAAACCTTGTTGCGATGACCAAGTAGAGCACGTCGGACTACGTCGGTTCGGGCTTCGGTGAGACGCGAGACTCCAAACGAATAAGCCGCGACAAAGCTCGCCAAAGCAACCCCGTAAGCAACGTGCTTCAAATCGAAATCCCATCGCGCCCCCCCCAGACAGGTGCGAATGAGAATCAGCAGAGGCAGATGTGCAACGTAAAGACTATAGGAAAATGAGGAAAGCAGTTTCGCCAAGGCGGCATAGGCAGGGTTGACCCCCGGACCGGATACCTGGACCAGAACGTGCATCGCGGGCAGGAAGAAAGCCGCGACCAGGAAATCCGAAGCCAGCCCGGCTGTGATGCTCACTCTTACCACCAGCAGACCCACCAAGCCGAGCGCGGCGAAACAGTAAGTGGACCAGACGGATGTTCGCTGCGAGTATTGCGGCCTCATATCATGCACCAACCCGATGCCTGCGCCGGCTAGCCACACCAGAAACAATAGCGTGATGTCCTTGCCCACCATCAGGATAATCGCCAACCCGGCGAGAGCGTAGGCCAGCCGCTTTGCTGCGGGCGAGCTCGGAACTAGAACGAGGAGCAGGATGGGGAACAAAAGGTAGTACCAGAACTCGTAACTCAGGCTCCACAATGGCATGTCCGAGCCGAAGGACGGAAAGTAGATGCTCTGCAAAAAGAACAAATTACCGAGAAAGACGTTGACAGAGGAATGCGCAGCAATCGCATCCGCACCCAACGCCGGAATGCTGTGGTAGTAAAACCGCGACGCCTCCGGCAGTTTCATGCCAATCCTGTCCCACAACGCACAAAGCAGCAACCCCGGCACCAAGACCAGGAGCAGTCTGGTGAGGCGATTGACGAGGAATATTTTCCAGGACCATCTCGACTTGCGGAACGAATCCAGCACGCTCCGCGAAATGAAAAACCCACTGAGAACGAAGAAAACGAGCACCGCTTGGTGGCCAAGCGATGTCAGTAGGTAAGCCCCGCCCACCAGGGAATTTCTTGTCAGGAGGTGCGAATAGTCAACGAAGAAGAGTGCGCGTACGTGGCCCAACATCACAGCCAAAGCAGCGGTGCCACGAACCATGTCCAGATGCGCTGAGGCACGTGGGGAAAGAGGGTTAGTCTGCATATGACCCGACGGGGCTACAGCCCGGCAACTGCACCGCTTGGTCCATGGCGCCCACAAGTGCCTCAATATTCTCGCCCGGAGACCACATCTTCGTCCGCACGAAATATGGCGAAGCATGTTGCCCCGGATGGGTGCAAACCAGTAAAACGCGGCCCCGACGCTCAGGCATGATGCAAAACCTCCAGGAACCGGCTGGCCACCGCTTGCCAGGAGAAGTACTTTTCAAAAGCGCATTGGCTCCGCTTTTGCAAGTCGCGCCACAATTGAGGCTCGGTAAGGACTCGAATCGTCTCTTCCGCCAATTTCTCGCCGTCCAGGTAAGGGACGCCCACGATGCCAGCCTCGGCAAGAGGAGTCGGCAGGCAGGGCTCAGCGTAGGCCACCAGAGGAACCCCGTTGGCGATGCTGGCAATGGCGCTGCCTCTCTGCGTAGTAATTGGGTCCCGCACGAAGAGCGCAACATCGGAGTAGGCAAGAACCTGCGAAACCTCTTCGGCAGGAAGAACACCGAGCGCGCTGAACTCCACGGAACTTCCCTTCAGAGCCTCCCGGAACCTGGATTCCGATGGTACTGACCCGCGCCCCACCGTCACCAGCCGGACGCGGGGCAAACGCTCTGCCGCCCGCTTGGCGGCAAGAGTAATACTCCATATTTCCTTGCTGATGTCCCCAGCGTCGGTGACGGCAAATACGACAATTGTCTTGGCTTCATGCCCATTGCGAGCAGCCAAGCGAGGCAAGGCGAGCGCGGGAAGGTTAGCGCCGATAGGGATGAAGTTGGCTTTCGAGCGCTTAGTTGGAAGCCAGGGGACGTGTTCCGGAGGAACGGTGAGTATCGTGGCGTCACTTAACCTGTAAGCCCAGCGCATGACGAGGCGCTGGCAAGCGCGCCTCACCCTGTCCCTAAGTCGCTTGCCGCGATAGGGCAGTGTGTCATGAAACACCACCCCGGTGCGCACTCCACGAATCCTCAACACACAGAGTACCGGCAAGAATAGAAAGGGAAACCCTCGGCCTGACCACATCAGTGCAGTGTACTGGACCAGGGCCCAATCGCCCTGCCAGTTGAGACTGGTCCGCCACAGGTCGGTTATCGCCCTCAGCCAGCCCCGCTCGTCCCACTGGACCCGCGCCAGTCTGGACTCGACACCGTGCACCTTCAGGGCCTCGCCTAGCAACCGGCAATAGTCCTCTACCGCGTCGGTGGGCTTGTCACGCCGACCCAGTATCTGCGATCGTCGCAGCAATCCTCTCTCCACCTCGGGTATTAGCCATTCTCTCTTCCGTGGACAAACTCAGTCGACTGGGGCCATTTCCCCTAAGCAACGCGCCGCACGGCCCCTGCAGCTTGCCGGGTGTATTCATTAGACATTGACTGCCGAACGGTCTGATTGCGCCTCTTGGGCTCCGGTTCCAATTGTTTGGTCTCAGGGCCGGAAGAACGCGAAAGCCTCGCCCCCTCTGTGCCCAATAATTGTCCTCTGGTAGCCGAAGCTAAGTTGACTACACTAAATATTGCGCGTAATTCGGTTTGGGTATACCATCCCTTGTATGGCCCGACCGAGTTTGCTCAAGCTGTCGGAAGCGGACGAGCGCCAGTTGCGGGAAGCCGCGGCCGACTCTCCTGATGCAGATTTTCGTGATGCCTGTCGCGCCGTTCTGAGCCTGGCCCGAGGGGCGACGCGCCCGCAGGTGGGGGAGCAGTTGCGCGTGCATCCGGCCACGGTCGGGCGTTGGGCGGCGCGCTATCGCCAGCGGGGGCTCGCCGGGCTTCGGGGCCCGGAGCACGATGGCCGCGGACGACCGCGCCGCTTGCAGGTGGAGCATTTGCAATGGCTGCGGCAAACGGTTCTTACCTCGCCCCGGAAATTGGGTTATGCTTTCACCGCCTGGACCTTGCCGAGGCTGGCGGAGTTCTTGCAGCGGCAGACGGGGGTAACGGTGCAACCGCACTACCTGGGACGGCTGCTGCACCGCATGGGCATTGCCCGGAAACGTCCCAAGCGGGTGCTGGAAGGCAAACGCGATGAGGCCGCCCATGACCGCGCCAAAACTGAGTTGCAAGCCCTCAAGAAGCATCTGGGGCGGCGGAAAAGGACCGTCGTGATCAGCCAGGACGAAACCGAATTTCATCTTTACCCTTACCTGGTGGCGATCTGGTCGGTGGTGGGCAGTCCCCAACCGGAAGTGCGCACGCCGGGGAAGAATCAGAAGCGCGTCTTGTATGGAGGCCTGAACCTGAAAACCGGACACCTCACCAGCCACTGGGCGGCGACGAAAAGCGGTGCGCATTTTGTCGAATATCTGGAAACGCTCTTGCATGATTATCCCGACCAGAAGATCCTCATGATCGCCGACAACGGCAGCTTCCATCATACGCTGAAAGTGGACGCCTTCGTGAAGGACCACCGCAACCGTTTGGAGATCAAATGGCTGCCTCCGTATTGCCCCGACCTGAACGACATCGAGCGCACCTGGAGACGGCTCAAGGCCAGCCATGCCTCCAACTTCCTGTTTAACTCCCTCGACGAGTTGGTCGATAACGTGCGCCAAGGCATTGGCGAACTGAATTCCACGGTCGCTACCAATTAAGAGCATTATTTAGTGTAGTCAACTTAGAGAGAAATCTACTCACCTCGGCACTCTCAGGACTGCCCCAACCGTGGATTTCAATGAGGAGCTTCGGCCGCGCATTCCTCAGTGTGGCCTTGGCACCCATCAGGACAGCCAATTCAGCACCCTCGACATCGATCTGAAGCAAGTCCGGGATGCTATCAGTTCGTTCGAGGTAACCATCGAGCGCGCAGGTGGGTACGTCTATGCCCCTTTGCCGATCTGCGACGGCATACCCGCAGGTGGACGCGGTTTTGGTGAACTCCTCATCACTTCTTAGGGTCAGGTGGAGACTGCCCTCACCCTGGGTCACGGCCGAGGACTCAAGATGAACATTCGTCAGGGAATTCAAGACGATGTTCCTTTGAAGCATCTCGAAATTCTCGGGGACAGGCTCGAAGGCCACCACTGCGCCTTCCTCTCCCGTGAGTCGCGCCATGAGTATTGCGTAGTACCCAACGTGCGCTCCGATATCGATGCAAATATTCCCCGGTGAGATTTCGCGGCGCAGGACCTCTGTCACTTCGGGCTCATAAGCCCCAAGGACCATACCCGTATCGTCCTGCCAATTAAGCCACATGCGATAACGGCAGAAATCTGGGCCTACGGGGGCGATGGTCACAGGCTCCGTCTCAAGATGAAACAGGAACCATAGCAGCGGGCGTGTACACCGGTTTTGCAGCCAAAGCCTGGCCCGAAGGGGAAGTAACATCAGCGCTCGGATGGCCGAATCTCGCAATCCCTTCTGGAGCATAGATCGCCGAGGGCCATTCCCCCCGTAACTCTCCTTTTGTTATGCAATGATTTCGATGCCGCGATGTCCACCGGCGCTTAATGCAGCAGAATGGTCACCGCGCTGCCAACCGAAGAAACCGTTCGAGCTGTTGCTCGGGGTTGGTGTGCAGGGAGCGGTAAAGTTCACGCCGGTCGTGCACCAGATCCAACAGATTGCGGGCATACCAACTGCACACGCTTATGCGGTCTTTCGTTCTCTGCCAGCGTAGAAGTGCGACATCCCGCGCCAGCCCCACTAGCGTAACCAGCCAGGTTGCGATGACGAACTTGATGGGCAGCAGCTTAGTGGCCGTCAGGAGTCGGCCTGCAAGAGTTCCACGGAATCGAACACGTGATCCCTCGGTTGTGCGGGCTGACCGGCCCACTCGATGCCAACAAACCGCATTGGGTGCGAATACACTTTTCCAGCCGCAGACCCAGGCTCGCCAGCACAGTTCCACATCCTCACCACCCATTAACGACCGCTCGTCAAAGCCCCCAAGTTCTTGGAACATGGTCTTTCTTGCCAGCATATTGGCATTCGACGACGTCAAAGCAGGCCCAGGGACATCTCGAGCCTTCTGACAAATATACAACCCCGGAACGAGTTGGTCATCATACTCACCTGCCCGTTTCCTACCCAGGTACGTCGCCTGATGTATCCGTTTCCTTCCTTCCCAATCGTATTGAAGGGCGTCCACGGAGAAGATCCCTGGATCTCCCACAATCTCAGCAACCATCGCCTCAACAAACCGCTCATGGAACCGCATGTCATTGTTAAGAAATAGAACGAATTCCCCTTGCGCTGACCTCGCACCCTCGTTCATTGCGCCGGTGGGCCCCTTGTTCTGATCCAGGCCAAGCCAGTGCACACCAAACCTAGCCGCGATCGCTGCCGAATCGTCCGTGGAAGCATTATCCACGACGATAATTTCCAAGGAGCGATATGACTGTGCAATGAGCGAAGGCAAGCAGATCTCAAGATCCTTAGCCCCGTTCCAGTTCACCACAATGGCTGAAACTAACCGCCCAGGGGTCATGCTCATTCTTTTAATGTGTACATCTACCTAGCGCGGAACCTGCTAACAAATCCAGCTTCTTCAGACCCATCCGTAAGGGACCGTAGACCCTAATCGGCGAACTGGCGTGTCTAAGAAAGGCCTTATCTGCCCGGCTAGGGCGTTGCGCCTTCGTCAAAGTGGTCCACAGCATCTTCTTCCGCCACGGCTTCACGTCAACCGCGTGAGACATGATGTACCCGCTACCCCCCTCAAAATCCATTCCCTGCCGTCCCACACAACTGAGGGGCTCCTCGCAGGCCATGGTCGCGACATTCAAAGTCTCCTGGTCCGGAATGTTGAATGGGTAGCTTCGGTCAAGCACTCTAAAATTCCGCAATCCACCAATTTCGGGCTCCAAGAGTTGCAATAACTGCTGCCACGTTTTCAGAAACCCGGCATTCTGTTTGGCCACACCAACAAAGCCACTATTGAAGTAAGTGTTCTGCTCGCGGACGAGCTGAATCCCATGCTGCCCAAAGTACCGCAACCATGCACGTCGAAACGGGTGACTTGCAGGCATGTCAGCATAGACATCAGCACAGAGTGCGACTCCGCCCTCAACCCACTCCTCGAAAAACCGCCAGCGGCAGATGACGGTGATGTCGGGGTCAAAGTAGAACAAGGCGTCAGTGCCCGGACAATGGTCGCGCCAAACGGACAGCATGAATTCGGGCTTGTAGTTTCCGAAATGAACCTCAGTAATCAGGGGCACGAAGCGAATCAGGAACTGAGAGCCGATAGTCAATTCCGAGTAGACTTTCCCCTGTACGGCGCCAGCCGCCCAAGGGGGCAATTGACCGCGGTAACCGGCATATATCACGCCCCGGTACCCGTGTTGGTAGAGTGAATTGCACAATGCCCCTGCGCCAAAATGATAGTCACCCTCAAAAAGGGTACAGATCGCCGATGTCACCTGCAAGCCTCGCTGTTCGTCACCACACATCACGCTGTAAAGCGCCCTGCGGTTTCCGCGCACGGCGGAGGAAGGCCTTGGCCTGCTGGGCGCGGGCTAGTATCTTCTTCCCAAGGATAAAACCAACCAGAGATTTCGTAAGTCCATCCAGTAGATAAGTCGCTGGCATTGGACGGGCAAGCAGCGTAGGTGCGCTTCCTATCGCCAGCAAGTGAAATCGAACGGCCTTTCGATATTGGTGCCTCGCCTGATAGCGGCCAGCAAGTGTGTGGAGGCGTTGTGCTCGGTGTACCCTACAGCCCCTGGCCTGTACATGGGGCGGCAATCGCCTCACAAGGTCCCGGTGCAAAATGGTCCAGTTCCGGGGAGGTAAGAGAAAGATAAGGGGGGTTTGTCCTGCGTGGATCCTCATCTGCCTCACTACCTTGGGAACGAACGCTATCACGCTATCGTCTGATACCAGCCGGAGCCAGAGTTCGTGATCTTCCGCTACGCTCCACCCCTCGTTCCACCCTCCGATGCTGCGCAATGGGTCTCTGCGGACCAGCGTTTGCCCTTGCGTCGGGATCCATCCAAATAGGATATCAGGCCAAGCCTTGCACGCGAATGCCCAGCGTGGGTGAGGCGGGCGATACCAACGTCCCTGATCATCGAACGAAATGCGCCCACCGACGGCGGCCAGCACCTTGGGGTGGCGCCTGACTGCTTCAGAAAGATAAGTCAGTCCCCCCGGGGCCAGCAGATCGTCATCGTCCAGAAACAGCACGAACTCACCCTGCGCGTTGTTGAGTCCCAGGTTGCGGGCGGCCGAGCGTTCCGCATGATGCGGCAGGCGGAAGATTCGCACCTGAGGATCTTGCAAGGAAGAAAGCCACTCCCATGTGCCGTCCTCAGAGGCATCGTCGACCACAATCGTCTCGCGGCTCTGATAATCCTGCCCCAGGACGCTTCCCACGGCTTCCTTAAGGAAGGCTAGCCGGTTCCGAGTTGGGATGATCACGCTGACCGTTGCCTTGTTCAAAGCGACTTTCCGCTACACGTTAAGTTATCCATGCACACGACACGAGGGTCTTTGTCGCTAAGATGCGGTCGCGGTGCGATAGCCCGCAAAACCGCAGCCGTTAATGCCAAGAACACTCGACGCAACTACTTCTGTACAACAGCCCTAGCCAGAGGCAGTTTAGAGGTACCGCTTTTGCCAAAGTATAAGCAAAGATCGAAGTATGACATATAGAACATACTGAGAACGTCGAGCCAAAGCAGATGGTAGTTCTTCCCGCGCACATCCTCCTGGAGGAATTTGAGAAAATTCGCTCCGAAGTGCAGGAAGAGAGCGCAACCCAGGACAGATCTGAGGCTAATACGTTCGCTTCCACACATACCATATCTCCAAACGGTAGCCAAGACCGATGGAACTGTGTCCTGACGAATATGTTTGACTCGGGCGGCTGGTTCATAAAGGGTGGTGTAGCCTTTAGCGCGGATTTTCAACGAGATGTCGACATCCTCGCCAGCACTTCGATACTGCTCATTGTAACCTCCGACTTCTTCTACGGCTTTCTTTCGCACTATGAGGTTATGGCCATGGACCATTGGCGGATTCAGCAAGCGCTCGTTTCCCCAGTTCTGGGGTAAATGAGCTTGCCGCCAAAGGTCTGCTGCTGAAACCAATACGCCCTCGCGCAGCTTGCCGCCCGCCAGGGCGATACTGGGATTGTCGAACGGCGGCACAATTTCTCCAGCCAGTCCGGGTCCGGAACGACATCGGCGCTGACTGAGGCAACGAGTTCGTGGCGGGAAATCCTGACACCGGTGTTGCACGCCGCCGCAAGCCCTTTGTTATTCTCATGCCTGATTACACGCACGGGATAATGGGCCGCAATCTCAACTGTGCGATCTTTGCATCCATCATCAATGATGAGAATCTCATCAGGAAGAAGACCCTGTCGAAGTACCCCCTCGATCACCGGGGCAATGTACCGTTCAACGTTGTAACAGGGAATGTACAGTGAGACTTTATTTATCAAACGGTTTCCGGGATTCCCATGGAGGTTTGCGAAAGAAGACTCTAGATGGCTTCGTGCAGAAAGCGTTCGCCATTAAAGACACTCATTAACAATGGAGTCTGCAGGGAGGTATACTGCGATTCAAGTCCTCATTCAGGAATGTCGAGGGGCGGGGGGGCGGCCAGACCGCAGGGCTCGGCCTAGCACCTTCCGGGAGCCCCGAAACAGCAGCCCCGCGATGCCTTTAAAGATGACAAATGAGCGCGATGTCCGCAGCGCTTCCCGCGCTTGCGCCAGGGCGGCGCTGTACTCGCCCCTTTGCAGCATCGTGTTGGCCGTCCAAATCCCGCCTTGGCCCCAATGCCGCCGGGCTTGATTACTTAGGCGCCGGGCGGAGTCTTGCGGCAGGCGCTGCTCCATCAGCGCTATGGCACGCCGCGCGTCTTCAAGGTTGCGACCCGTACACACGAGCCGCGAGGTATCCGACGCCGGGTGCACCCGATAACATGCCAGGATTGCCGGCTCGTACCAAATGGCATAGCGCACGGCGATCCGCTTCCACATGTCCCAGTCAGCGGTGTGGAAGAGACTAGTGTCGAACCCGCCAATTTCCTCATACACGCTTCGCCGAACCACAATAGAAGGCGTCTGCACAATGTTCCATACTATAAGTTCTTCAAACGACTGCCGTTTGAGAAGTCCTGCCTGCTTCCTCTCGAGCCGGGATAACGACTGCCAATCGTCATCCTCATCCATAAATACATGACGGCAGAAGGCCGCTCCCACCTCCGCCCGCTCGGTGGCTTGGCCGAGGTGCAGGTAGAATCCCGGGAGCACCGTATCGTCACCGTGCAGGATATGCACCCACCGGCCGCGCCCGCGCTCAACGCAGGTGTTGAAAGTCGCGATAGCCCCCAGGTTTTTGGGGTGCCGATAATACCGGACGCGCCCCTTCCCCACTCGGTCCACAATCTCATTCAAGTCTTCGCGCTGGGAGCCATCGTCCACCACCTCGATCTGCATCTCTTCCCAGCCCGGGTCCTGAATTAGAACGCTATTCAGGGTTTTCTCGAGGTAGCCACCCCCCTCGTAGGCCGGAATCATCACCGACCACTCCGGGCGGATTTCACCGGTCACTGCAGCGATGGTCGGAATCGACATGAGAGCTCTTTCACCGGCGTTTGAACAGAAGATTCGTCCTTCGGAACGAATGGACCGTTTGCGGGTTCGGTCATTCAGCCTCCCGATTGCCGACGCTCGTTTCGCCAGCTTTAATGCCAGGGGTTAACAACCCGTCGTGGCCAAGAGCTATCCCCGCCCAGAACCCATCCCGAATCGAGTCGGCGATGCCCTGGAACTCCCAGCGCGCATACCGCCCCACCGTGTAGATGGAACGTGACTCCAGCATGGCCAGCGCGTTCTGCCGCCAGCACGAGCCTGGCCGCGTCCACGTATAGGCCACGTCGATCCAGGTGGGATGCACCACTTCGGTCGGGCCAATGAATCCCCAATCCTGAAGTTCCTTCACCACGTTGCGGGAGTACGCGGCCACCTCGGCATCGGTGGGTCGCTGGCCTCCGAGGAAAGCTCGCTCGACATAGATGCTCACCTTGGCGCCGGATGCCCGGGCCGACTTGGGCAGGAACATGGGGTCCACGTTGCTGTAAAACCCCACGCGGTGGAAACACGAATCCGCATCCGGGTTGTAAAGCCAGTGGTCAGGTGGGCACATCGCTCCGCGCAGTGCTCCTAGGTTCAAAACCAGGACGGAGGTGTAAGGGTCAGGCTCAATCTGAGGCGTCAAATCGGACATTTCGATGGTGCGGTTCAGCGGCAGCGTCGAGAGCAGGCGGCTATAGTGAACCTCACTCCCATCGGCAAATTCCACCACCCGGTCGGCGGTACGAATCTTCACCGCCCGCTTTCCGTAATGGATATCGCACCGGTTCGCCATGCGCCGTGCCAGCGCGTCCAACCCCTCGCGCGGGTACAAGAATCCCACGTTGTAGCCCACCTGGGGGGTCTCCTCAATCGCCCCCCGCAGCGCCAAGCCGAGGTCGAGCGGCGACTTGTATCCGTCTTGGGGGGCGATTTCATCGCTCAAACCCGCCGTGTAAAGGTCGTGGAAGGGCTGAAAGAACATCCGGCTCAAAGTGGGGCCGAAGTGGCGTTCCAGCCACATGTTCATGGTGGTGTCGGGGCCGCTCGGATGCGCTATTTCCAACAAGGCCTGCACGCGTTCCTCCGGGCTCATGAATCGCAGATGATTTTGCAGCGGGTAGGGGACGTAGAGGTCCCGTTGCCGAAAGTATACGGCCGACCGGCGCTGGTAAGAGCGGCACGGCGCCAGGCTCTGAATGAATTGGAGGACGGCGGAGTCTCCCCCGAAGATCCAGTGCCCGCCGCCAACATCGAAATGGTAGGCCTCGCCGTCTTCCGGCGGCTGAGCGAGCATCACTTGGCTGCCGGGGCGAACGTAATAAGACGAGCAGATTCCCCCCGGGGACTCCTCGGCTTCGTAGACGGGCAACCCCGAAGCCCAGCCCGCAGCCAGTCCCGTCATTCCGCCCCCGAGGACCAGTGCTCCCGGCCGGCCTCTGGGGGATGGACGGATCGAGTCGGATGTTTTCAGGAGCATGGCCATATGATTTCCAATTCTTAATCATGTGTTGCAGGGACAAACCAGCAATTCACCACGGAGACACAGAGGCACAGAGAAATGCCCTTCGGTTTGCGCCGATATTGATCACGGTCATTGAATCTGTCCCATAGGTTCTACTTTGTGTAATCTCTGTGCCTCTGTGTCTCCGTGGTGAACCTTTTCATCGTGACGCTCGAAGCTCATCCTGGCGGCTGACGCGAAGCACGTTATCCTGGCCCTGGTACTCGAGCTTCCAGCCTTCCTCCCGCAATCGCGACGGCAGCCACTCCAGGCGCGGCATACCATAGAGCAGCAGCCGGAACTCCCTATGCTGGTTGAGGAAAGGAGCATAATCTTCAACCTTTCCTGGAAGTATTTTGCGGTCGGCGGCGAGCGAAAGCTCGGGGAGGAAATCCGGCCGGTGGACGGCGTCCGCCACGTCGGTCAAGTAAACCAGCCGCGACACCACTTCCGGCGGGCCGTAGCGCGCAAGTTGCAGAAAGCACACCCCATCCGCAACCACGAGGGGGAGATGGTCGATTTGTCCATCATTCAGCGAGCCTGCGGGGACGCCGCACTGCACACCCACTTCCGTCCCTTGCAACCGCACCGTTCTGAACACCCACGTACCTGCGAGGGCGGCGATGATCAGGCAAGCGATGACGGAGCAATCCTTGGCGAGGACATTCGCAAGGTACACCAGCAGGATTCCGCAACCCAGCAGAGCGGTGAGCGCGTAGCGGTCCATCCAATAGGAGGTCTTGAGCCGGGTGGCCAACACCATGATGACCGGCATGGCGAGGTACCCGAAGGCGGCGAACATTTCCGGCAGCGTGAACCTTTGCTCAATAGACTCCACCGCGCGAATCTCACCGCCTCCCAGGAAATAGACGGTCGCGGTGGCCGCGATACCCACAAAAAACGGAAGGAGTAAGGGACCAAGCAACGCACTGTAGAAGTCGAGAGCGGCCCCCCAATGGGGCTTCGACCAGAAGACCGGCGAAGTGCGAACGAAACCGGCTGCCGCCATTCTTTGCGCCAGGGGGAGAAGGTAGATCAGCGGTAACAAGCCCAAGGCGAGGGCGGAGAGAACCCCCCAGTCGATCTTTTTCCGCTCCAGCGTTCGGCAGGCCTCGCCCGCCACGAGCGGGGCAACAATTTGCGCCCCGTAGTAGTGGGCATTCACCGCCAGAGCAATGCTGAAGGTCAAAAATACCAGCGCCAGGATTCGTCGCCGGCCTTCCCCCGCAGACTGCCAGCACCACAGCGACAGGCCGGCCATTCCGAGGATGAGCCCGTAGGGCCGCGCTTCATAGGCATAGCCGTAAGCCGTGGCGCCCACCGCGAGGAGCACGGCGAGGAAGGCGTAAATGGCCGCGGCGCGCCGCCGCACAAAGAGAAAAAGGCACACGCACATCAGCCAGAAGCCCAGGATTGCAGGCAGGCGGCTGGCCAGAGCATTCTCTCCGAAGAGGAGTTGGCAGGCGTGGGTTATGGCGTAGAAAAGCGGCGGGCAACCATCCACCGCGCCCAGAGCGAGCCGTTCCTGCCAACCAGGGACGCGCGAGATGTAAAATGTCATCAGTTTGTCGAACCACAACGGCCGGGCAAGCGAGCGGGCCACCGTGCAGACCAGATATACCGCCGTGAACGCAGCCATCCCCAGCGCGGCGTGGTCATCCGCGCTTTTTGCCACGCGGGTGAAGAGGCGTTCCAACCCACGTGCAAATCCTTCCGTTTGGACAGCAAAGGGACGGCGAAAGACTTCTGTTTTCCCGGCAGACATCTGCGCCTTTTTATTACAGGCTTGGTAGCGATCGATAATCGACCAATAACATCCGGAATCTGGCGGTGAGATGAAGGCTTACTGCGAACGAGGTCTCCACTCGAGGGTAGTGCGCGCCAAAGAGTGGGGAGTGTACAGTCCTCATCGGGTATTGTCAAGAAGAAAGTGTACTATTTTTTTACTAGCGGAAATCAAAATTGCAAGCTAGCGATCTTGCACTGCCGCCGCGCAGTGTTTTGGAGTGCGGGAGCTTGCTCCCGCTTTTTCTATCGCTGACTCGTCAGCGCTGGGGGGTTGCGCCGCTGACTCGTCAGCGCTGGGGGTTACGCCGAAACGAGTCGTGGCGTCAGAAAGCGGCGACAAGTCGCCGCACTCCCATACTTCGCCCATTTTCATTGTCGGTATTGATGCGGCTAGCGCGCCCCTTCCGGGCTTACGGCGGTGACCGCTCCCGGATCCCCGGGCGCTGCCCAGGGCTGGATTAGGCCGCCCCTTGGGGGCTCAACATATGGCGGCCAAGGCTATTTCACTTTTGCCCTTTGCCATTTGCCTTTTGGTTTTCTTTTGCAGTTCCACCGCACCGCCCCCGTCATTGTCGGCGCTGATTTGGACTGCCCTCACGCTCGCTTTGTCTGCGCCTGGGATATGCGGAAAAGGGAGTTCAAGGCGCGCTTTAGGGGGCGCCCAGCTATGAGGGGGCGAGTCACGACCGCCCGTCCCACGTAGGCCAGAGCCTGAACGGGTCTTCCCCGTCGGTAGTGACTCCGAGCGGCCGAAAGCATAGCATTTGACAGGACAATTCTATCGACCGGGCCGGACCTTGACAAATCGATCAATTCGCCTACAAACCGCAGGACTGCGTCGTCCTGAGAGGCTCGTGACATACATCCGATCCAGTGGGCATAGTCCGCTATGAGATCGCGCTGCTGCATAGCTGTGCTCACACCCAGCCGCACCAGCTCTTCCGGTGTAATCCTCTCAACGGAAATGGCCGGTTCAGGGCTCCCGTTCCTTCTTAATGAGGCAAAGGCACGGGCGGCAATTGTGCACAGGGCCTCCTGTCTTCGCTTCTGGCAGGATGCCTGTTCCGAATGAATTCTGTACTTGACCACCACTGCCTCGAGATTGGCCAGCCGCCATCGCTCTGCGATCCTGAGCCACAAGTCATAGTCTTCGGCGGGGAAAAACCTTCTGTACCCTCCCACGGACAAGAAGGCTTCCTTTCGAGTCAGGACTGCGGGGTGGGTCAACGGATTGTAGTCCAGAAGAGCACTCTTGATCTCCTCGTTCTCGACCGGGGGGTGCAAGCAGTACAATGCCCTACCGGCGCTGTCGATGATCTCCGCCGCGCCGCCGACAACACCTATCTCAGCGTGTCTCTCCATGAATTCGGTCTGCCACTGCAAGCGATCCCTGACCGCGATATCGTCGGCGTGCATAATTGCGAAGTATTTGCCCCGAGCCAGCCCACATCCGCGGTTTAGGGATTCAACCAACCCTCTGTTCTCCTGGTGGTAAAGGCGAACGCGCGGTTCGCTTCTGGCATAAGAATCAAGGATCGAAGCGGTGCCGTCGGTCGAGCCGTCGTTGATGATGACAAATTCGAAGTCAGCGAACGTTTGCGCAAGAATACTCTCGACGGCCTCGCGCAGGAAGCGCTCGCCATTGAAAACTGGCATCACGACGGAAACGGATGAGTTGGTCATGGGAAAAATGGATCGGAGTCGAACTGCAATTCAATTAACCAAAATGGCCGTGTCGGCGGCAATGGAGCAGCCCACAAGACCGCAGCCGCCAGTCACAAGAGCGGTCGTTGCTACTGTTCCTCTGCTACCGTGCCAGCCACGCGCGGCGTATTGGTACCGATTGTGCGGAGGAATAAGCGAAAGTCAAAATAGGGCATATAAAACAGGGTTAGAAAATCCAGCCAGAGCAGACCATAATTCTTTCGGCGGACATCCTCATGGAGAAACCTGCAAAGATTTGGTCTGAAGTGCAAGTACAGGACGCGATAAAGGATATACCCCAGCCTCATCCTATCGATTCCATACCAATTCCACTTCCAGTAAGTGGCCATGACCGAGCGAACCGTATCCTGGCGGAGATGTGTGACTTGGGCAGCAGGTTCGTAGATGGTGTTGTACCCTCTGGCGCGGATTTTCCTTGAGATGTCCATATCCTCACCACTCAACCGCAATTCTTCACCATACCATCCGCACTCCTCGACCACCTTCTTCCGAACCATAGTACTGTGGCCGTACACGAAGCTGGGATTCAGGAGACGCTCATTTCCCCAATCCTGGGGCATGTGAACCTGGCGCCAACGGTCTGCCGCTGAGTCCAACACGCCCTCGCGCAGCATGCCTCCGGCCAAGGCGACGTTGGGGTCATCAAAGACGGCCGCCAGCTTTTCCAGCCAATCGGGGGCTGCGACACAATCGGCGTCGATGGCGGCAACAAGGTCATTGCGGGAGTGGCGGATGGCGGTGTTTCGGTCCGCGGCCACACCTTTATTGTATTCTTGCCGGATAATCCGCACGGGGTAGCGGGCGGCGACCTCCACTGTGCGATCGGCGGAGCCACCGTCAATAATCAGGATTTCGTCAGGAACGAGGGTCTGCCGAAGGGCTGCCTCGATCGTGGGGGCAACATATCGCTCGGAGTTAAAACACGGGATATAAAGCGAAATTCTCGGTCTCATAAGACGCTACAAGGACAATCAATTTCCGTGGAGAATATTTCTGCCCTCTTGCTAGTGGGTCAGTTTGTTTTATTTTGCGGCGGTCTCTTGACCAGTGCTATCAGACGGTGGGCAGATGACAACCCGGCGAAACGATAAACAATCTCACCTCTTGCTCGATACCTTCGCACCGAGTACAAGCCAATGAAGCAAACGAAATTTTTGCCCATTTAAGGCGCTGCCAGTTGTAAGCGTAATGAGGAAGCACCATTCCGAATCTCACCGCGTCCACGCCTTCAAAGTCCGCCAATATCCCTCGAAGTCAAGCAACTCAAGCACGATTTCTGTAAGGAGGCTAAGATAAATTCGTTAAATTGCAGGCTTCGAACACCTGAAGGACTTCAACGCGGACGAGGCCTCGGCTTTCAACATCAAGTACGTTTTGTGGCAAAAACGAACAATTCATTGGCCCGCATGAGTCGAGCCAGCGGCCATGTGACGGGAAAGCTTATCAAAGAGCAAACAGCCCCGCCCCAGTTTTGTACCGATTCCATTCCTGCGCGGGTCCTGGTGAGGCGTCGAAACACTTTAGCAAAACACAATTGCCACAGCGTATCTAACTCAAGTTCGGTCTCGGAGGTGAAAATTCTTATGTCGGTGAATCCTGCGAATTCGAGAATGATCTTGACCGACATGGGCGTATAAAGGCTGCAGTGATCTGGCAGGCACCACCATCTCCATCTCCTCCTGTGTAACTTGCTGTTGAGGGACACAGCGTTAGGCGTTACCAGAACCAGTTTTCCGTTCGGCTGCAGATAATCATAGATTCGTTCCAGGAAGGTACTCCCCCTCGGAATATGCTCTATCGTGTGTGCCGAGAAAACTACGTCGAAGCCCTTGGGAGGGGCATCAGACAAGGCATTCACAACACACAGTCCTTTTGTGTGACATGTTCTGAGCGCCTCTTCAGAAAAGGTCTTGCCCAATGATGTCGATCCCCTCTTTTTTGCAGACTTCGAGGAAATTACCATATCCACAACCGACCTCAAGCCACCTTAAGCGCTTCGAAGCTGCACCAAGTTCATTCAGAATCTTGCGGAGCCTGAGCCGGGCTTCGAACTGGCGGAAACCGGGGCGGTCGCGAAAGCTATTGAACACCTCGCCGGAAGGGTTGTATTCGTGCGAATAGAAGGTCTGCAGCTCTTCCTCAGAACAAAGCGGATTGAGGAAGAGGAAGCCGCATGCCGAGCAACGTGAGTAGGTCCACCGATGGTAGTTGCATGTGCCGCCAGCCAAAACACTAGAGACACACACCGGCGAGCCACAGATCACACAGCGTGACTCCGGCGTTCCGGATTCCTGAAACCTGTTGGTCTTGACCGAGGCGATCTCGGACTGGTGGTGCCCATGGCCCGGAGATTGGTACTTTGCCCCGAGTTCGCTACGCGATTGTTGCATACCTAGCTCCGATCTGTGTCTCGCACATTCGGCCCAATAGCGAATACGAAGATCGGTTTGCCCTGGAACAGTTGGCGCGTATCTTTACTTTCTCCATGCCCGCACACAGCCCCGAGAGAGGTAGTCGTGAGGTAATCCACTTTACCCTGGAAAACGACCTGCGGCGGGCCGTATTCATGTCTTACAACCTAACCTCGCGGAACGGATAAAGAGACCAAGGGATCCCAGATGTGCTCAACCCGTACAGCCCCATCGTTGCGCAAGTCGAGCCACGTCGATTCGAGCATGTCGGCAGACTCGACCCGAAACGTCAAAACATTCGGAAGGGAGTCAAGACTCTTGGTGGCGCACCGAGCACCCACATGGAGGGTGTAAAGGCCCGGATTCATCGGATTGACGGGAACATTGCAACGAAGGGAATAGGCCCCAGGCGCAAGCGTGCGGAAGGGGCCATGGGTCTCAAGACTATTACAATGAAAGAGGCGCCCCCCATCGCTAGCGTGCACAGCCAAACCGACAATGACCTCTTGGAGGGGGGAGGAAACGTCAAAGTCCAGGTTAAGTGAAAATGCGTGTCCAGAGTAAACCAAGGCAGACCCGCTGTCGCCTTCAAGCATCACACGAGTTATCCTCAGGGAGTTGTCGTCTTTCTCAGGGGACGGTCTGGCCAGTCGCGCCGTATCAATCTCAGCGGGCATCTCCTCGCTGGCTCCCAGAAGGTAATTGTCGATGCATTCCGCAATGGGGCCGAGGAATTCAATTTTCCCTCCGCTGATAACGTAGCCACGCGAACAGAGAGTCCTGGTAGCCGTCATGTTGTGACTAACAAACAATACGGTCCGTCCCTCCTTGGCCACTTCCCCCATCCTCCCCAGGCATTTCTTCTGGAACGCCACATCGCCCACCGCCAGCACTTCATCCACCAGCAGGATTTCTGGTTCCAGATGGGCCGCAACCGAAAAGGCGAGTCGCACCTGCATGCCGCTCGAGTAATGCTTCACGGGCGTGTCGATGAACTTCTCAATTTCCGCGAAGGCCACGATCTCGTCGAATTTCCTTTCGATCTCCTTCTTGCTCATGCCGAGAATCGCGCCGTTCAGAAAAGTATTTTCCCGGCCGGTCAACTCGGGGTGAAAGCCGGTGCCGACTTCCAGAAGGCTGCCCATGCGGCCCGTGAACATCGGCAAATCCCGTGGTGGGCTTGGTGACGCGGGCAAGAATCTTGAGCAGGGTCGTCTTCCCCGCCCCGTTGCGGCCGATGATCCCCACCACCTCGCCCTGGCTGAATCTCGAAGGAAACATCCTTGAGCGCCCAGATGTGGGTGGGGTCGCCGTTCGACGAAGGAGGCTTCCGGCCTGGAACAGCCGGAACGGGGCAGACAAGGCGCGGTCGAGGACATGGCGCAACCCAGCGTCCCGCTGGCGCTCGCCGATGCGGTAGCGCTTGCCCAGATTTTCAACGTGGATAACGATGTCGCTCATTTTAGGGGTCCGGAGTTCGGAGTCCGGGGTCCGGAGTCGGGGGTCAGGGGCATAGGCGCTAGAACGATAATTGGCGCCCGCAAGCCCGCGAAGAGGGCGCGGTCATTTGGCCCATGGCGAGCCAGCCGTGGGAAAAGAAAGATGCGCCAATCCTTGTTAAGCCCCGGCAGGGGCGACATCCGGTTATTTTTCGAACGAAGCTGGAGATGAATGCAACGCGCCAGAGTTCCCGGATACCGCCCCTACGGGGCTCCTCAATCTTTCCGGCCGCGTTCTCTCCCACGGCTGGCTCGCCGTGGGCCAAATGACCGCGCCCGCTTTGCGGGCTGGCTGCGGGCGGAGCCGTTCAGCACGGAAAGGCTCTGACTTCCCTGCCCATAACCCACATTTTCTCCACCTTCGGCTCACCACCGACGATGAAAATGCGCGAAGCGCTTGGGAGTGCGGTAGCAGCAGCTACCGCTTTCCGCCTTCGGTTCATACGGCCAATGTGCGTGCGGCGCAGGAAGAAAGCGGTAGCTGCTGCTACCGCACTCCAAAGCGCCTGCGGCGCAGAGGAAAACGGGGGGCCGGGGCCTGTATGGGGGGATGCTCCCATCAGGCCTTCTTCCGGGTCTGAAACCAGATTTTGAACAGGGCCACAAAATGCCGGTAGCCGATGCCCGGCATGCGGCTGAGCCGGTAGACTTGCGTCTGGCCGGCGGAGCGCCGGCGATGGTTGACGGGGAATTCCCGGAGGGAGAATCCGCGCCGATGAATGCGCGCCATGAATTCCCACCAGAAACCCTGCTTCATCTCCCCCAGTTCCGGCGCCACCCGCTCAATTACCTGCCGGCGCGCCAGCACAAAAGGGCAGCTTGGGTCGTGTACCGGCACGCGATAGAGCAGTTGATAGACCCCATAGAACGTGCGCGAAAGGGCCTTGCGCAGAAAGTTGTCGGACCGGTTGACGCGCCAGCCGATGGCCACATCCTGACGCTCGCGCGCCTCCCAGAACTTGCCAAAGTCCTGGGGGTCGCACTGGCCGTCGGAGTCGAGACACAGCAGGTACTCGGCCTCGAGAGCCTTCATGCCATCCATCACGGCGCGGGAGTAACCCTTGCGCGCGTCACTCATCAGGAGCTTGATGGGAAGCTCTTGGGAGAGACGGCGCAGCACCTGCTTGGTGTCGTCCACGCTGCCGTCCTCACAGATGATGAAGCGCAGCGCCACGCGTGGCGACAGTGCCGCGTAAATCTCCCGCACCGTGCTCTCGATGCTTTCCGCCTCATTGTGAACGGGCAGCAGGACTTCGACGTCAGGGCGGGCATCAGGCATTGCCACTCACTCAAGCAGGGGTCCGGAGTCCGTGGTCCGGGGTCCGGGGCCCATAAGCGCTAAGATAACATATGTCCCAAGAAGAAAAGATTCACCACAGAGGCACGGAGACCACAGAGAAAAGCGCTTCTGGCTGCACGGGAAGGAATTGCGGTTCCTTGCAGGTTAACATAGCTTTTTCTTCGTGTTCTCTCCGTGACCTCTGTGACTCTGTGGTGAAGTCCTTTTCGGGTTTTACTCCGGACCCCCGATACCTTCTTCACTCAGTGCCTCCGTGCCTCAGCGGTGAAAGGCCTCACGGGGGCGAGCTCGGACGGCACTTCCCGCCACGCGTAGGGGTAGTAGGTGTAGCCCACGTAATGACCCGAGGGAATGCGGTCCGGCGCGCCATGCCCGACCCGGAGCACGTCAAACGGGAGAAACTCATAGATGTGCTCGTACTCTTCCCCCGGCGAGAAGATGGCGGCGCGAAAGAAATACCGCCCCGGGGTCAAAAGCATGGGGTCGACGCGGCACTCGAAAACCTGGAAGCCGGGGCGCAGGCTGCCCTCGACGCCGCCATCGTGGGCGGTAGACCCTTGCAACTCCGCGCCGTCCGCCGCCACGAAGGAAAATCCGAAGATCAGGCCCGTCAAAGGCCGGCTGGCCCATACGACGAACCTTACCCGCACGGCCTGGCCGAAGCAGACCTGGGAGATGCGCTCGCCCTCGAGGGTCATCAGCTCGGCGCTCTCAAAGCGCGCCTCCCCGCTGCCCCGCCGCTTCACCCCGGAGGCGAGCGACAGATCGGCCTGGCCCACTTCGGTGGATTGGGCCCGCCCCATGCGCAGGTAGGTTTGCACGCAATCGCTGACGGCGCCCTGGTAGACCACCTCGCCGTCGCTCATCAAGAAACCGCGGCGGCAAAGTTGTTGGATGGCTTGCATGTTGTGGCTGACGAAGAGCACGGTGCGGCCCGCCCGCGCCACGTCGCCCATCTTCCCCAGGCACTTCTTCTGGAATTGCAGGTCCCCCACCGCCAGCACCTCGTCCACGAGCAGAATCTCCGGCTCCAGGTGCGCGGCGACGGCAAAGGCCAGGCGCATCTGCATGCCGCTGCTGTAATGCTTGAGGGGCGTATCGATGAACTTCTCGACCTCGGCGAAGGCCACGATTTCATCGAACTTGCGCTGCGATCTCCGCCTTGCTCATGCCCAGGATGGCGCCGCTCAGGAAGACGTTCTCGCGGCCCGTCAACTCCGGATGGAAGCCCGTGCCAACTTCGAGCAGGCTGCCCATGCGCCCGCGGACCTCGGCATAGCCCTTGGTGGGCTTGGTGACGCGGGCCAGAATCTTGAGCAAGGTGTCTTCCCCGCCCCGTTGCGGCCAATGATCCCCACCACTTCGCCCTGGCGGACGTCAAAGGAAACATCCTTGAGCGCCCAGATGTGGGTGGGATCGCCGTTGGAGGAAGCAGGCTTCCGCGCCCGGAAGAGGCGAGCCGGGGCGGACGCGGCGCGGGCAAGGACGTCGCGCAAGGCGAGGTAACGCTCGCGCTCGCCAATCCGGTAGCGCTTGCCCAGGTTTTCAACGTGAATGACATGCGCATTGGACTCGATGATTGGAAGTCAGGAGTCTCCAGCAAGAAGGGTAGTCGAACTAGTCAAGAACCGATGATCGCTGTCACATCTGTCCTGCTCACACCACGTCGGCAATCGTTCCTTCCATCTTGTGGAAGAACGCCAATCCGCCGCCGACCAGGAGCAGAACCATTCCGGTGGAGACCGCCAGCATGATGTTCGGCGGCTGGCCGTGCCCGGTGAGCGCCCAGCGAAACCCCTCGATGACGCCGGCCATGGGATTGAGCCCGTAGAGCCAGCGCCAGCGCTCCGGCACCAGGCTGCTGGGATAGGCCACGGGAGAGGCAAACAGCCAGAACTGCACCAGGAAAGGGATGACGTAGCGCACGTCGCGGTAAATGGCGTTCAGAGCGGAGAGCCACAAGCCCACGCCCAGGGCGGTCAAGACCGCCAGCAGCAGAAAGCAGGGGAAAAGCAGAATGGCCGGGCCCGGCATGATGCGGTACTAGGCCATCATGCCCAGAAACACCACGAAAGAGATGGCGAAGTCCAGCAGCCCTGACGACCACGGCCGACAAGGGAAGCACCAGGCGGGGAAAATAGACCTTGGTGATCACGTGCTGCTGGTCCACCACCACGCTGGTGGCGTTCTGCAACGCGCCGGCAAAGTACATCCAGGGAAGCAGGGCGCTGTAGTAAAAGATGGGATAAGGCAGCCCGTGCGAATCCATCTTGGCCAATTTGCCGAAGAAAAGGCTGAACACCACCATGGTCATGAAGGGCTGAATCACCGCCCAGGCCGCGCCGATGGCGGTCTGCTTGTAGCGAACCTTGATGTCGCGCCAGACGAAGAAATAGAGCAGCTCGCGCGCCGCCCAAAGCTCCTTGAAATCGATGTCCAGCCACCCGCGCGGCGGAGCGATCCGCAGCACCGGCGGCTCAACCGGAACAGCTTGCTCGGCGAGTTCGTTTGTCACTTCGTTCTTAGTCCGCTCCTTGCTGCTGCCTGCAATTGGCGGACGTCTTCCTGCTCGATTTGGTGCATCAGGGCTCCGCGGTTTTCAAAATAGGCCGCGACTTCGGACCTGCAGCTCGCTGCGGCACGGCGACGAATTGATTGCGAACCATCTGCTTCCAGGATATCGGTCCGCGGGCAGGAACCATGTGCGTGCCCCACTGGAAGATGAAAGCCAGGTTCCAGAGGATAAGGAGAGCGGTAACAGAACTGGCGATGGCCAACGCCCTGCGTGCTCTTTCAGCCACTTGGCAAACTCGCTGAAGAGAAACCGCCAAGCCCAATACAAATAAGGGCGTGAGTGAAATGAAGAACCGGTTGCCAAAAGATGAAATCCGTCCCAGCAGGAGTCGATGGCGATGAGGTAATAGAGAGCCAAGAACGCGGTGAGGAGGTATGCTGCCAATGCCCTGTCGCGCCTGCGAAGAAGGAAGAGCCGACCAGCGCAGGAATTAGGATGGGCGTCCAGGTCAGTAGGCCGTGGTCGGAGGAGAACAAGACGCTGACCAAGCGCGGTGAGGCCCAATGCGCAACATCCACGTCCCCATATCCAAAGACAGCGGATGCCCGTAAATGATCTGCCGGGTGATCAAGGTGGGCAAGAAAGCGACTAAGGGTGGCAAGACAATAGAGCAGATTGCCTTCGAAAAGCCGGCGGAGGGCCTGCCAGTCGCGCCTGGCGCGCGCCAAGCTTCGCCAGTAACCCTGCAAGGACTCAACGAATGGCACCAGCAGCACCGCGATGTTGGCGTAATAGACATCCAGCACCAGGCCCGAAATCAAGCCCAAGATCACCCACTGGCCAGGGGTTCGTCTCTCGCCGGGTTCGTTGCCAGTACCACAGGAAAACCGCCACGACGAACACCGAGTGGGCGTGCGACCAGGAGGGATTGAAGTACATGTAGACGGGGAGAGAACTCGCGAACCAGATGCCCAGCGTTGCCAGCAATGCCCAGCGCTCCTCCGCGTAGAGGCACGCCAGTCGAAAGGATATGAGCAAGCCCAGGAAACCGTAAAGCGCCGTGGCGAGCGCCATGGTAACGAGATAGGGCCGGGAATAGCCGTTCGCCTGGACATTGATCCCAAATCTCTGAAGCGTCAACATGACGCAGTGGACCGGCAGGAGAAATGGCGCCCAGAGCATGGAAGGTCCGACGGCGAAGTGATTGTCGAGATGGCCGGTCGGCGTATACAGGCGAGGGTCAATGCGTGCCATCCGGCCGGACCCTGCCCATGGTGAAACTCTCGTTCGCGGCCCGCCAGTCATTGGCGAAATCCAGCTTATGCTCGACCAGCAGCGATCGGACGTAGGCGTAGTAGCCAACCCCGTCACCTCTGACCCAAGGGTTGACCAGAGGCAGCGTCAGGAAGAACAGCAGCAGAAGAAACCTTGGGTATATCGATGCGGGCGACGCGCGGCCAGGGAATTGCGGCGTGGGATGGGTCGCCCGAGAGTGAGTGCCGCCAGTGGCCTGGGTCAACTGACTCATTCTGCCGTTCTCGCTGTCGTCCTCGCTGCACGATTCGCGCGCCGCTTGACTCCGGCGAACCGGCGCGCGCCTGGCCCTCAAGCTGTAACGCAGAATGCACCACAGAGCTCGAAATCCGTCTTTCCAGGTTATCTTCTTCCCTTCGGCGTAAGTGCGTCCGTAATATGAAATCGGGACCTCGTACACACGCCATCTATTCTTGGCAATCTTGATGGTGATCTCCTGCTCGAACCCAAATCGATCCTCTTCGAGATCAATTCCCTCAAGCACCTCGCGTTTGAACGCCTTTAACAGGTCCAGACATCGGAGAGATTCAAGTCCGTGACCATGTCCGACATCAGGGTGAGAAGTTTGTTGCCGACGTAATGCCAAAACAAGTGGACTCGATGCGGGCCTCCCAGGAAACGTGAGCCGTAGACCACGTCGGCCTCGCCGCGGTCAATGGGCTCAATGAGCTTGTGGAAATCCTGCGGATCGTATTCCAGGTCCGCATCCTGAATGATCACAATCTGGCCGTGGGCCTCCTCAAATCCCCGCCGCAGGGCCGCCCCCTTGCCGCAGTTCCTCGCTTGGAAGAACACGCGAATATTGCCGGTGGGAAGTGCCGTGCGCGAGTTGAGGCAGTAACATCTCGCCGCCGCCATGCTCCGCATGGTTGGCAACTTCGCAAGAAACTCGCGGGTGCCATCTGTCGAAGCATCATCAACGATGATGATCTCCTTGGCCAAGTCCACCTCCTGCACCCTCAGGAGAATCTCTTCGATGGTCGCCCGCTCGTTGAAAACCGGCATTACGACACTAACTCTGGGCCGGCCTGCCTCTGTCATCAACACCTCATAGAATTCCTAAAAGGAAACACGTACCACCACGCAGAATGACCGCGAAGAGGCCGTGAAGAGAGATCGATACCAGCTTCTTACGGTTCGACAGCCCGAACCACTTCCCTCTTTCGCCTCGGCGAATGCTGCCACCTTGTCGATGATGACGGAAAGGGGCGTCGAGGGACGGAAACCCGTAAGCCGCACAAGCTTTTCCAATGACGGGACTCGCCGGGCCATGTCCTCAAAGCCCGGCTCGTAAGCCTCGTCGTAGGGAATGTAATGAACCGCCGAGGCACTGTCGGTCCTTTCCTTGACAAGGAGAGCCAATCTTCAATGGTAATTTCCTCGTCGTTCCCGATGTTCACCACTTCGCCGACCGCGCGGTCCGTGCCCATCAGCTTCAGGATCGCCTCGACCACGTCCCCGACGTAGCCAAAGCAGCGGCTCTGCTTGCCCGTGCCAAACACGGTCAAGGGCAGGCCCTCCAGGGCTTGGCTCACGAAAGTCGGCAGCACCATCCCATAGCGGCCGGTCTGGCGGGGGCCCACGGTGTTGAAGAGCCTGCCGATCACCACGGGCAACTTCTTCTCTTTCCAGTAAGCCAAAGCGAGAAACTCATCCAGGGCCTTGGAAGTGGCATACGACCAGCGCGCCTTGACGGTGGGGCCCAGGGTGGTGTCGTCGTCCTCACAGAACGGTACTTTGCTGTTTTTGCCATAGACTTCGGAGGTGGAGGCTATGAAAACCAGCTTGTGCTTCTTGGCGGCGGCTTCCAAAACCAATTCCGTCCCCTTGACATTCGTTTCGATCGTGCGCACCGGACTTTCAATAATCCGTCGAACCCCCACCGCCGCCGCCAGGTGATACACGACGTCCGCCTCGTCAACCACCTCCGCCAGGAGGTGGCGATTCATAACGCTATCAAAGAAACATTGCAGGGCGCCGTTAGCGCGCAAATGGCGGAGGTTTTCAACGGATCCGGTGCTCAGGTCGTCCAGGATAATGACGCGCTCTCCCCGCGCAAGCAGGGCTTCCGCCAGGTGCGACCCGATGAATCCCGCTCCGCCTGTAATCAATGAAACCATAAACCCGTTCTCCTTCGGAACGATGCGCCAACCCGATCTCGATGCTCAGCCTGGCGGCGGGTCGCGTTTCCGTGATCCCTGCCCGGCCAAGGCTAACCGGAGGAGCGGTCCCTCGTCCGCATAGTACGACTTATAAGTGTATGAATAGTATCCGTGATAATATCTATATCCATAATATCCGTCGCGCCGCACATCCACCTTGTTCAGGACCGTCCCGATGATCTTGCCGCCCGCGTGTTCAATGACCCGGCAAGCCCGGCTCAGGGCGGCGCGCGTGGTCATTTCGCATTCCACGACCATGAGAACGCCATCCACGATGCTGGAGAGGATGGTGGGGTCAGTGATCGGCAATACGGGGGGCGAGTCGATGATGATGTGATCAAAATCCTGCCGCAACCGCTTGATCAGGGCTTCCATTTTCATCGAGCAGAGCAGTTCGGCCGGATTGGGGGGGATGGGGCCACTGGGCAGGAGGGAAAGGCCGTCCACCCGTTCGATTTTGAGCAGCAGTTCCGGGCCATACTCATAAGCGCCGGTGAGAATTCCCGAAAGCCCCTTGGCGAGAGGTCATCTGCAAGGCCTTCGCGATGCCGGGGCGACGCATGTCCGCATCGATCAGGAGCACGCGCCCCCCTTTCTGGGCCATGGTGAGAGCGAGATTCAGCGCCGTCACCGTCTTCCCTTCGCCGGGCTGAGAACTGGTAACCAACAGCACCTGGGGCGGCCGGTCGGCGGTCGAGAGCAGGACGGAGGTGCGAAGCGCCCGATACGCTTCGGAGATGGGAGCGCCGGGTTTCTTAATGACCGCCAATGCCGGGGGAATTCTCGAATCTTGACTTCATGAGGGGTAGGCGCTTGGACTCGGCGCGAGGCGTCGCGGCCTAGCCCGGGGTGTGCATTGGGCGATGGGAACAATTGCCAGGGTGGGAAGATCCGTAAGCTTCTCGATCTCTTGGGCGCTCTTGATGGAATTGTCCAGCGCCTCCCGGGTTAAGGCTAAGGCTACCCCCAACCCCAAACCTGCCGCCAGGGCAAACACGATGTTACGCATCTTGTCCGGCCGGATGGGAGCAGTCGGGGGCACTGCCCGGTCGATGACATGGATGTTTGTGGCCCGCAAGCCGGCGGAAACATTCGCGTCTTTCAGGTGGGTGAGCAAGCTATCATAAAGCGTTTGATTGGATTCGAATTCCCGCTTAAGCAGATTGTGCTCGATCAGCAACTGATTGACTTTTTCGACTTCATTGTTCTGCTTCGCCACGGCGTCCGAGAGAGCTTTCTCCCGCTGGACAGCAGCCTGGTATTCGCTGCGGATGTTCTCCACCGCCCGCTTCCTTTCCCGGGCGATGAGCGAGTCCAGATCCTTCAATTGATCCTGAACCGCGAGCGCTTTGGGATAAGTAGGCCCGTACTGCGACACAGCTTCCGAGTACTGCTCCTTCAACTCTACTTCTTTGGCTTCCAGGCCGTTTAGGAGGCTGCTCGGTTGAATGAACCCCACTTGCGCCTCATTCTCCGCCACCATTTTGTAAATCGATTCCTTCGATAAGCGCTCGGCTTGCGCGGTGCTGAGGCTCTTGTTCAGGTCATCCAGCCGGGCTTCGGCGACAGTCTGCTTCTCGCCGACACTCACGATGTTGTTTTGCCGCTCATAATCCACCATCGCCTGCTCGGATTTTTCCACTTTGACTTTCAATTCGTCCAGCCGCTGCTCCATCCATCCGGTGGCCTGCCGGCTGGCGTCATATTTCGTGCGAAAGTTGTATTCGATATAGTTGTCGACGAGCGATGTTCACGACGGCAGCCGCCTGCTTGGGATCGGCACTCTCATATTTCACCAGGATCATGCGGGTTTCCTTCGCCCGCTCCACGTGGAGGCGACCTTGGAATCCCCGGATGGCGCCAGTTTGCATCGTCATGGGAATACCGACGACTTTACCTCCGGACTTTCCCGCTCCGCCCAAACCTAATCGCTGGATCGTATCCCATGCCAGCTCGTCGCTCTGCAGGATGCTGACCTGGGTGGCCAGGAACGCGTCGTCGGCGTCCCCTGTCTTGAAGAGATCGTTCAAGGTCTGGAGGAGCGGCGCTTCGGATTCCACATCGACTCGCGACATGGCTTGGTAAACCGGCTGCATCTTAAAGGAGTAGAAGGCCACCAAAGCAGTGAGCACCACCGTGACGGACAGAATGAGCCACTGGTGTTTCACCAAGAGATCCCATAGGGCGCGGAATTGGCCGAAGGCATCGATCTCGCCGATCTCAATATTCTTGGCCACTGGGAGGCGCCGGTCGCGCGGGTCGCTGGGACCCAGAGGTGTAGGATTGAAAGGAGCTAACTGATTGTCTTCAGGCATGTTATGTCCTTCGCTTTAAAGCGCTATCGAGTCGCTTAGACTGCCAAGTCGAAAAGGCCCTTGGCTAATGAACGATAACGGCAGTCGCGCCGGCCTCACCGACGACCAGTCCCGGGCACATTCGTCGAGCGTGTGCAACGCCTTCTTGCCGTTGCTGCCCGGGACGAAGAGGATGTCGTCCGCCTGCAATTTGGGATCTGGGGACTTTCCAACCAAGATACTTTTCAAATCGAGCTTGATTTCCTCACGTCCCTGCGGCCCTTTAGGATCCTTGCGAATGATCATCGCCTTGCTCTTCTTGGCCACGCCGGTCGCATCTCCCGCCAGGGCCAGGGCCCGCAGTACGGTTAACTCCTCATGCCCTTTCTTAAGGGTGTAGCCCCCGGGACTCCGAACCTCTCCCAGCACGTAATAAACGTCGGGCCGTGCCCGTTCCACGGAAACGCGGTCACCCGGCCACACCGCAATCGTCGAAGCTGGGTCACTGACATCCATGACTTTCTTCAACTCGATGGTCAAAGTCGGGGTCGCCACTCCCCCCTCCGCGGCAAGATCCCGCAGAGCGAGAGGGCCACGCGTAATCGTGACGTTAGTCCCCAGCGTCGTCGGCTTAACCCACCACATTGAGTGAGAATATCGACCAATCTGGTCCGCCCCATCGCGGGGAGAATCAGCGGGTTCTTTACGGCCCCTTCCACCGCCACCGAACGGCGATGATCGTTTGCTTGACCGAGACGGCGATCTCCGGGCGCCGCAGGCGACCGGACTGGCGGAAAGCCTCCTCCAGCGCGCGAGCGAACTGGTCAGGCGTCAACCCCGCGGCCTGAACGGGCGTGGGCAGCAAAGGCACGGTTACGACTCCGGATGGGCTTACCGTGTAAGTGTGGGAAAGCTCCGGCACATCGTAAACATAGACATCCAGGACGTCATTCGGATTGATCAAGTACTCATCGGAAAGGGGGGCGGAGAGAGTGCGGTGGCTGGCGCCGGCAGTGCCGGGGCAGACGGGCCCGCCTTCGCCCCCTGCGCAGGGTCCTGAGCTTTCAAGATTGGTTGCTGACTGATTACGATGAATCCCAGCGCCAAGACCATAGAGATCTTCACCGTCGGGCGGCGTCCAAGCGTCCCTAGCAATCCCGAGATTCGAGAGATCCTATTGCTCATGGCGTAACTCCTCTTCTCTTCGCAATCAACCAGCGCCTCGGGCAGGGAGCAGTTTGACAGGTTTTCTTGCCGATCAATGTCCTTTGGAGCCGCTGCGGTGAATCTGCTTTCAATCCACCGCGACTGCCGCATTTTTTGACGTTAGGGTGAGGTTAAACACTAACGAAACGTTCCTCCACGCTTCGGACAACATCGAGTCCGGAAGAGGTAGCCTGTGCTGATTGCTCCGAGATTGGCACGGCGGTATTAACCTCTCAAATCAGCCAGTTATCTGCCAGCAGCGGCCGATTGGTCCAGGATAAGGGTTCTAAGCAGGCGAAGACAGCGGGTGAAATTTGATTGCTTCGGTATTCTCGGTGGTAGGCAAGAGT
This sequence comes from uncultured Acidobacteriota bacterium, assembly GCA_963810005.1. Lineage (GTDB taxonomy): Bacteria > Acidobacteriota > Terriglobia > UBA7540 > UBA7540 > Bog-366. The sequence goes on along the minus strand of CAWELY010000007.1, from coordinate 345,442 downwards.
ATATCTCGAAAGGAAGAGTTCAAATTCACGCCTGGCGAAGGACCGAGTTATTTTCCTCACATGGTTGTATCTCAATCGAAGTGCAAACGCCCCCCGAAGCCCAGGCTTGCCCCGGAAATCTTCGCCTTCACAGCAAGCTACACAGCTCCGCCGCATGACTTACTTAGCTTGTTCTAAGTAAGCCGTACAGTCCGACTAATGATTACGAGGGGCTCACTCGCTTACCGGGAACAGGGGGCAATTCCTAGCGATAAAGGACTTCACTGCCCCTTATCCTAAATCAAACCCTGACAACTCGCAATCCTGCTGACCTTCTGCTCTTGATCCGGGTAATGACCCCAGCGAGCTGCCTGTCTTGGGACGTTCTGTCACGACTCGGAAGAACGCCTTTCGAACCCGAGATTTTCGTTCGAATGTAAGAAGTTTAGTATGAGCGATTTCTTGTTCGGGGTCAAGGCTGAAATCGACAAAGCTGTGGGTAAGCAAACCGCTGGAGGTAATCGCCGCGCCCAGTCGAATCCACCATGGCCCATGTTTTAAGATGACCATCTCCATCAGGCCCGCGCAGTGGTCACGATCAACGTAAGGGCCGAAAGGACTTCCAACATCGTGGCCCACCCAAAGAATCCTGCTGGGGTTCCACAAGAAAAGGATGCCTACGTTGGGGCCGTCGGGGAGCATCTTGCCAGGCGCTGGGGGCTGGACATCCCCGCCCGAGCCGACGACCCTCGCCGGTTCCTGGAAAGGCCCCATTTCCCCGACTATATGGAACTCGCGAAGCCAGTTTTCCTGCGGGACAGCCCGATTGCCTTCCGCCGCCTGATATTCACCGAGGCCGAGCCGCTGCGGCGGGCGCGATTCCCGAGGGAAGGATGACTGCGATGGATAGGAAGGGACACTCGAATAACCAAGGAAAGAATCATTGCGGCGACCCGGGATTATGCAAGAAACCGGCTTCGGCTGGAGGCTGGGCTGTGGATCGAGCCGGGCATAGCAGGTTCGCCGATTGTTAGGGGGGATGGGAGCGTTGTCGGGATCGCCTGCATGGGTGTTTTGTCAGGAGCGGCTACGGACAGGCGCCAAAGGTGAAAAGGCGCTGGCCCCGTCCCCTAACCGGCCAATCCGCTGAATCGCACCGGGTGGATTGCCTCCAGCCTAATTTTGCCCCGCCCTGCGTAGGTCTTAACCTGCGGAGAACCTTGCCTATCCAGCCTTCCCGACTCCCGGGATAGACGGGAATGGTCCCATTCACCAGGGAATTGACAATTCGCTGCTTCAATTCATTTTCTTTCAAGCCAAAATCAGGCAGGGAGTTTTGGGCAAGGACCGTCGCCACCCAGGCCCCAACGATTACCGGGCAGAATAAGAAAAAAGAGCAAGCGCGCAGTCGCATAATCCCTCCGGAAGGTAGCGGAATTAATCTGCATTTATCGCTCGAGTGATGAATAGAGGACACTCTCGGAGGCGGGATGCCCTCATCGCGCTGGCACTGGGAGAGGACGACGCCTCAATCCTGTCGCCTCTTTATCGCTCCCGTTAGTAACGATGGAAGAGAGCATAGGACGAGTCGAATGCCGAGTCGAGAAGAATTCAGTTTCTTTTCGCATTTCAAAATGAAAAAGGAGGACTACTCCTGCCTTCGAGCGGTCTCTGTCGTGCCCGAATGCTGCACATTGACGGTGTCCTCCACGATTCGAACTTCGACGCCTGGGGGGATTTCCACCCCTTCCTCCTTGAGCAGGGTCGCCGGATCGGATAGCAGCCGCACCTTGAATCCATCGTCCGTCCATGCCTTGGCGATAACCTTGTGGATGTTCCTTACTTGCTCTTCGTCTTTCATAGTCCACCTCTTTTGGTGAAAGTGTGCGGCCTCCGCCATTGTTGCCGGCTTTCCATTCGTCCTCCGAACCCTTTCGTCCTTTATTCGCCGGTGGCTGAGACCTTGCCTTGTAGGAATGGATGCTAATAACGCACGCCATTGCACCGTCTACGATTACGACCTCTGTTGCAGGTCGCACGGACTAACGCCGACCCTCTTGGTGGTGCCATGGCCTTCAAATGCACGTTGCCGGGAAGGTCAAACGGTTCTGGCGAAACATTCGTTTGCCGGGTGATTAACTGGGGGGGTGCCCTTGCGAAAGAGGCACAAAACTCCCCCCCATCCTGAAGCCACTCAGGATGGCAAACGGTCTGGCCGTATGGGGGGCAGGATGGCACCATGCGGTTGTGATGTCAATATGCTTTACATATAATGCGTTAGTTAAATAGGTATCTATTGAAACATGTCACAACTCAACTATCTTGACTAATGTCAGGGCAGGGCCAGACATTGGCCATAATATTCTCCGGCTAACAGCAGGAAACTGCCACTGCCCGTTTCTCACTGGCGGGCAGGGCGGCATACGAACTGTCGCCCCGAGCTTCTAGCGGGATTGTGACTACTGACCAGCCCCACAGAGGCATTATCACGTGAAAAAATACCGCTGGCTAGGCAGCATTTGTGGTAAGTTGGGCGGCAGAGCAGGCGCGCCGGATACGGGGGAGGTTCGACCCGCCTTGATACCGACTGTCCATGAGATAACATAGGTAGCCCCGAAGACCCAACATGGGCACGAGCTTCGTGCGTGGGACTCAAGGAGGTCACTGGTGGAGCTGGGGAGGCTGGCGGCGGGTTAGGCCCCGGACAAGGCGCACACGTGGAAGCAGTCGCCGTATTACCATAAAGATCGGCAGGAGAAAAAGATCCCGATGAACAGCTTGCAGTGCCGGCGATGGGCACTCGCTGTCGGAACCATTTTGCTGGTTTGCTGCCCGCGGTCCTATAGCCAGTCCAGCGTGCCTTCTCCCCAGCCGCTCGGCCTTGTCGAAGCATTGCAGTCGACGCTCTCGAACCAGCCCGCGCTGCATATAGAGGAACAGCAGGTCGTTTCCAGCCGGGGAGTCCGCCGGGAGGCGGGCGGGGCATTCGACACCATCATAGAAACTAGCCTTTTTCAGAACCGCATCAACAATCCTCTCACCCTCTTCAGCCAGGAGCAGGCTGGCCTGCTGGGGATCATCACCAACAACCAAGTCAGCAACGTGACCACTTTGGATATAGGGGGCAGCAAAGAATATCGCAATGGGGTGACGATCACCCCGAGCTTCATGACCACCCGTACGACCGACAACATCTATGATATCGGGGGTGTAAACCTGACCACACTGGCATTCCAAGTGACTTTGCCCCTGCTCCGGGGACGTGGGCGCGACGTGGTGGCCGCTACGGAGACCGCGGCGGGGATCGAGGTTGAGGCGAGTTTGCTGGATCTCAACCAAACCATCAGTAGCCTCTTGTCGAATACCGCTTCCAGCTATTGGAATGCGGTGGGCGCAGCGAGAAACCTGAAGGTGGTTCAGGGATCCGAAGAGCGCGGCAAGATTTACGTGGATAACGTCCAGACGCTGATTGCCGCGGGGCGAGTGCCGGAGTCGGAAATCCATCAAGTTAAGGCCAATCTGGCCACCCGGTCGGCGGCGCGGATTGCGGCGGAGCAGGGCCTGATCGCGGCGCGCCAACAACTTGCCTTGGCGATGGGTTTGAGCACAGACCAGATGGAAACAGTGGGAATGCCCATCGAGGACTTCCCGGAAAACGACGCCCAAGTCTTGGGCGTCCTGAATTCCCATTCCCTGCAACAGTTCTTTGATTTGGCGCTGGAACGCCGCGCGGACTACCTGGCTGCCAAGAAGCGGGAAATGGAACAAAAAGCGCTGCTGACGCCGGCACGGAATGGCATTTTACCGCAGCTTAACCTGAACCTAAGCACGGGTTACTCAAGCTTGGACGAGGGCACCGGTGCCGTTAATTTCTTCAGCGCTCCCGGACGGGCCCCCCGGGGGCCGGACGTGGGCATCGGCGTCACCTACCAATTTCCGCCCAGCAACAATGCCGCTTCTGGAGCGCTGATGCTGGCGCAGTCCAACGTTCGGCAAGCGGAGTTGCGCACCCTCCAGACGTCACAAAACATCATGGCTTCCGTGGTGACCGCCGTAGGGGGAGTGCGCAACGCAGCGCTCCAGTTGCAGAGGGCGCAGGAAGCGGTGGCGGCGTCCCAGGCGGCGCTGGACGGCGAGCGCGAAAAGTATCGACTAGGTGTAGGACAACTCGTCGATGTGTTGACGATGGAAGACCGGCTGACCGTGGCGGAGCAAAGCCAAGTGAGCGCTGAACTCGGCTATGCGCTGGCACTGACCCAGTTGCGCTTTGCCACCGGCTCGATCGTCGAACCGGACAAAACCGTTCAATCGGTCGATCGTGATGTTTTCTTCACCGTCCCTGCTCCCGCCACCCAGAAACCGCCGGCCGGGAAGGAATGAAATCGCATGGACACAAGTATCTTCCGAAAAACTTCGCTCGAGCGCCTGTCTTCCCCGGAACAGCTTGACACCATCATGCGGGTGACCGGGGCGAAGCGATGGCTGGCGCTGGCCGGGATGTTTCTCATCCTGGGTGTTGCCGTCATTTGGGGCTACGAGGGGACCATCGATACGAAGGTGAGCGGATCGGGCGTCATCGTGCGTGCCGGAACCGTCCTGAACGTGGTTGCCGCGGGTTCGGGGCTGGTGACCAGCATCAACGTCAATCTGGGCGACCGGGTGAAGGCCGACCAGGTGGTCGCCAAGGTTTCGGATCCAGAGATGTTGGAGAAGATCCGCCTGGCTCGCTCGGCCCTGGAGGAAGCAAAAGCGGAGAGGGAGCGCAATCTCTTATTGCGGCAGCAAGGCGCCGCAACTCCAGTTGGACGCGCTGGCGCGTGACCAGGCGAATGCGCAGCGGGAAATTCAAGAGCTGGGAGAGCAGGCGAAGATCGCCACGGAGCAAATCGGCGTCGATAATCAACTTCTTACCAAAGGACTGATTACTCGCCAGCAGACTCTGCAAGATCAGCAGAAACTGGTTGAGATCAACGGTCAAATCGAATCTCTGCGGGCGAAAATCAAGCAGATCGAAGCCGATCAATACACGGCCCGAACCGATCCGGAGCGATTCGACGAGGAGATGAAAGCCCGCATCGCGGAGTTAGAGCGGAACCTGGCAGGACTGGAAAATCAGATGGCAAATGCAGTCCAGTGTCGAGAGCCCCTACGACGGGCAAGTTATCGAGATGAAGGCTGTGCCGGGCAGCCTGGTGGCCGCGGGCAGCCCTATTCTCAGCATCCAGCCCCAGGGAAATACCTTGGAAGTGCTCGTCTATCTGCCGTCCCTCCAAGCCAAGGCCGTGCAGCCGGGGATGGCGGCGGAAATATCTCCGTCCACGGTCAAGCGCGAGGAGTTTGGTTTTATCCGCGGCAAAGTGGTTTACGCCGGAGAGTTCCCCGCCAGCTTCGACGCCTTGATGCGTAATTTCCAAAACGAGACGTTAGTCCGCTCCATCATGGCGGGCGGCCCGGTGACGGAATTGCGGGTTACGCTGGAGCGCGATCCCACAAGCATAAGCGGGTACCAATGGTCATCGTCCCGAGGCCCGGCGATTACGATCAGCAGCGGCACGCTCTGCACGGTGGAGGTGATCACCCGCCACCAGCCGCCGGTGAGCCTGCTGTTCCCCTTCTTCAAGGGCAAACTGGGCCTGAGTTAATCCCATGGGCACAACTGCTATCGATCCCCAAAAGGCCGCGGCTTCCAATTCCCTGGGCAGTTGGCTGCGCCGCAGCCGCGTCACGACTCCCACGGTATTGCAGATGGAAGCCGACGGAGTGCGGGGCGGCCGCGTTGGGGATCATTCTTGCCTACCACGGGCGGATTGTTCCCCTGGAGGAATTGCGGGTGACTTGTGGCGTCTCGCGCGACGGCAGCAAAGCCAGCAACCTTCTGAAAGCCGCGCGCAATTACGGCCTGAAAGCCAAAGGCTACAAGAAGGAACCCGCGCAACTCCGGGAGTTGCCGCTGCCCATGATTGTCTTCTGGAACTTCAACCACTTTCTGGTGGTGGAGGGCTTCGGAAAGAAAGGGGTTTATCTCAACGATCCGGCCGAGCGGCCGCAGGTGGGTGGAGGATGAGGAGTTTGATGAATCCTTCACCGGAGTCGTCCTGGTTTTCGAGAAAGAACCCGCCTTCAAGAAGGGTGGGGAGAAGCCCAGTGTTTTCCAGCATGCTGGCCAGTCGCCTTCCGGGAAGCCGTTTGGCGCTCCTGTATCTCATGCTTGCCACCTTGGGGCTGGCCATCCCCAACTTGGTGATTCCCGTCTTTTTCAAAATCTACGTCGACAATCTTCTGGTCGGCGGGCTGGCCAGTTGGCTCGCGCCGCTGCTGCTGGCCATGACCGTCACAGCGATTGTGAAGGCCCTCCTGACCCTTCTCCAGCAGGACTCTTTGATGCACGTGGAGTTGAAACTGGCGCTGACCTCTTCGGCCAAGTTTTTCTGGCATGTGCTGCGATTACCCACGGAGTTTTTCGCCCAACGCTACGCCGGGGAAGTCTCCTCGCGGCTGCAACTCAACGATCGGGTAGCGACCCTCCTCTCCGGGGATGTGGCCACGAACCTGGTCAACATTCTTCTCATCGGGATTTATGCGGCCTTGCTGGTTCAGTACGACGCCGTACTGACGCTCATCGGCATTCTCATGGCGGCGGTCAATATCGCCGCCTTGCGATTTGTCCAGCGCCAGCGCGTGGACCAGAACCGCCACTTGCTGCAAGAGCAGGGCTGCTTGATGGGAGTCTCGGTGAGCGGCTTGCAGACCATCGAGACCCTCAAGTCCTCCGCCTCCGAGTCCGACTTCTTTGCCCGCTGGGCGGCTACCAAGCCAAAGTGGTCAACGCCGGACAACGCTTCGGAATACTCCTCGGTGTTCCTTTCGGCCATTCCCTCGTTTCTGACGGGTCTCAATGCCGCCGCGGTACTCGGTTTGGGCGGCTTGCGGGTGATGAACGGTTTTCTGACCATGGGTATGCTCATCGCCTTCCAGAGCTTGATGAGCAGCTTCATCGATCCCGTCAACAAGTTGGTGGATCTGGGCAGCAAGACGCAGGAGATTGAAGGCGACCTCGCCCGCCTGGACGATACCCTGCGATATCCAACCGACCCCCAAGTGGTGCGCCCACGCTCTGCCGGGACAAAGCCCAGCCGTGCAAGAGCGTCTCGCCGGGCACCTGCAATTGCGCGACGTGACGTTTGGTTATAGCCGCTTGGAAGCGCCCCTGATTACCGACTTCAGTTTGACCCTGAAGCCGGGGCAGCGCGTGGCCCTGGTGGGGGCTTCGGGAAGCGGCAAATCGACCGTGTCGAGGATTGTTTCCGGGCTTTATCAACCGTGGTCAGGTGAGGTGTTATTCGACGGCCGGCCGCGCCGCGAGATTCCTCGCGGCGTGCTGAATAATTCCATCGCCATGGTGGACCAGGAGATTTTTCTCTTCGATGGAACCCTGCGGGACAATCTGACGATGTGGGACGCTCACGGTGGAACATGCAGCCCTGGTTCAGGCCGCCCAGGACGCGGGCATTTACGACGAGATTACCAGCCTCCCCAACGGCTACGATTTCAAGGTGGAGGAGGGTGGGCGGAACTTGAGCGGGGGCCAGAGGCAACGCCTGGAAATCACTCGCGCGCTCGTCAACAACCCGCGCATTCTCATTCTCGACGAAGCCACCAGTTCCCTCGATGCCTACAGCGAGAAACACGTGGATGACTGTCTGCGCCGGCGCGGCATCACGTGCCTGATTGTGGCCCACCGTCTCAGCACCATCCGCGATGCCGATGAGATTATCGTCTTGGAACGCGGTGAAGTTGTCCAGCGCGGCACGCATGAGGAAATGATCCAGACGGACGGCCCGTATCGCCGGCTCATTGAAGCGGTGTAGGGTCGAAGAGGTTCAAGAGTCGAAAAGTTGAAGAGTCGAAGAAGTTGAAGGGTTAAAAGAGCCATGAAGGACTGGTTTACTTTTTCAACTCCTTCAACTCTTTCGACTTTTTCAACCTCTTTGCCTAGTCCTTTCCCGAATGAAATGGATATCGCCCAAATAATCCGGCTGGAGGAGCAAGGGGAAACCCTGGCCTTGCACCCCGGGATTCCGCTCTCCCTCCAAGACCCGGAGAAGATCTGGGTCGTGTTGGAGGGAAAACTCGACCTCTTCCTGGTGGAGATGCGCGATGGGGAACCGGCCGGCGCCCGGCATCATTTCATACGGGTGGAGGCCGGAAACCCCGTGATGGGATTTGACAAGCCGCCCGATGCGGCTTTTGGCGTGATCGCCAACCCGGCGGTGGGCTCGAAAGTGCTCCGGCTGGAACTCAAGCAACTCCAGCAGGCAGCAGCCGCTTCGCCGGAATCTGTCCTCCCCTTCATCGAAAAATTGGTGGAGAATCTTGGCTCTGCCATGGCAGACAAGCCTGCTCCCAAGAACTTCCACATCTTAGCGCCGGGCGCTGATATTTTGGTCGAGGGTAAGCCCACGGCGATCCTCCCCCTCACCGGCGTTGTATGGGTTCGTCACCGGGAGGGAAGTTCATGTTTATTGGGTGATGAGCAGATGCCGCCCATCGAGCCCGGCAGGTTCTTCCCGGTAAGCCGCATGGCGTGGCTACAGTGCGCCTCGCGAGTCACACCTGGGATGCCTCGATACCCGGGACTGGCTGGAGGCGGACCCGCAGTGGTTGGGCTTGCGGCATTTTCAGGAGCAGGTCCTTGCCTATCTTGTGGCCCAACGGCGGAGGATTGAGCAAAAAGAGAAGGCGCGTTTGCGCGCCGTGGCGGAAGCCGACGCGAATGTTTTCGAGGCCGCCTTGTACAAACTCGCCGAGCCGTTTCAAGGTGAGGAAAAGACCCTTTTGGAAGTCGAGCCGGGCGCGCTCGATCCTCTGCTTCAGGTTTGCCGTCTGGTAGGCAGCGCCCATGGCATTCAGATTCCCCTCGTGCCTCGCGCCGTGGAGTTCATCAAACAGCGGGATCCGGTGAGCGCCATCGCCCAAGCGGCCCGGGTGCGAACGCGCCAGGTGATGCTGAAGGGCAGGTGGTGGAACCTGGAAAGCGGTCCCATGGTGGGGTTTCTTGACCAGGATAAGCGGCCCGTTGCGCTGTTGCCCGGACGCCGTGGTTATCAGCTCTACGATCCGGGCACGCGCGCGAAAACATTCGTCGATGAAAAAGCTCGCCGCCCGGCTCCACGGTTTCGCCTACGTATTCTATCGCCCCTTTCCCCCCAAGGCTCTGACCCTCCGCGATATCCTTTCCTTCGGGCTCAGGGATTGCGGAGCGGACGCTGCCACCGTCCTTTTCATGGGGATCGCGGCCGGCCTGCTGGGAATGGTCACGCCGATCTTTACGGGCATTATATTTGACTCGATTATTCCCGGCGCCCAGCGCGGCACCTTGGCGGAGTTAAGCATCTTCCTGGTGATCAGCGCGCTGGCGACGGCGTTGTTTACGCTTACCCGCAGCCTTGCGACCCTGCGGCTGCAAAGCAAAATGGAGGCCTCCATCCAGGCGGCCGTGTGGGACCGCCTGCTGGCTTTGCCGGTGCCCTTTTTCCGGAATTTTACTTCCGGCGACCTGGCCCGGCGGAGTTTGGGAATCAGCCAAATTCGCGAGGCGCTCACGGGGTCCGCGCTGGCTTCCATCCTGACCGGAATGTTTTCCATTACCTCCTGTGCGCTGATGTTTTACTACAGTTGGCGCCTGGCCCTGATTGCCGCCGCATTGGTATTCTGTTCCTTCCTGGTATTTACCTTCTGCGGCTGGTTGCAAGTGAGAATTCTGCGCGACGTGTCCCACCTGGGCGGGCGCATTTCCGGCATGACGCTGCAATTCATCAACGGCATCGCGAAATTTCGGGTGGCCGGAACCGAAGCCCGCGCCTTCGCGGTTTGGGCGCGTGAGTTCGCGAAACAGCGAGTCCTGGCGATGCGCGCCAGAAAAATCTCCAACCTCGTTTCAATTTTCAATTCGGCGTTCCCGGTGCTGGCCTGGGTCGTCATCTTTTATTGCGCCAGTCCGCGCTGATGAAAACCCCGGACACCCCCATGCTCACCACCGGCGAATTCCTGGCCTTTGTGGCCGCCTTTGTGCAATTCAGCACCGGGGCGCTGGAGCTGAGTTCCGCGCTGATTTCCGTGCTCAATGTGATCCCGCTCTACGAGCGCGCCAAGCCCATTCTCACCTCGCTGCCCGAGGTGGTGCCCACCCAGACCGCCCCTCCGGAATTAACCGGGAGCATCGATATTCACCACGTGAGTTTTCGCTATCGTGATGAAGGGCCTTTGGTCTTGCGCGACCTCTCACTGGGCATCCCGGCGGGCCAGTTTGCGGCTTTTGTCGGCCCCTCGGGGAGCGGGAAATCCACCTTATTCCGCTTGCTCATGGGTTTTGAGACGCCGGGCTCCGGCGCCATTTATTACGACGGACAGGATCTGGCCGATCTGGACGTGCAGGCGGTGCGAAGACAAATTGGGGTGGTTCTGCAAAATGCCCGGCTGATGACGGGCAGCATTTTCCGCAATATTGTGGGCGACGGTACCCTGACCATCGATGATGCTTGGCTGGCCGCGCGTCTGGCGGGACTCGAGGAAGACCTCAAGTCCATGCCCATGGGAATGCACACGGTGGTTAGCGAGGGTGGTGGCGGCCTCTCCGGTGGGCAACGCCAGCGCTTGCTGATTGCGCGCGCCATCGTCCGCAAGCCGCGCATCATCCTTTTCGACGAGGCCACCAGCGCTCTGGATAATCGCACCCAGGCGATCGTCAGCCACAGCCTGAAAGCTCTCAATGCCACGCGCGTGGTCATTGCCCATCGCCTCTCCACCGTCATGCACGCCGATCGGATCTATGTCCTCGACAAGGGTTCGCTGGTGGAATCGGGCTCGTACGACGAACTGATGGCGCAGGGAGGGCTGTTTACCCAAATGGCGAAACGGCAGCTTAGTTGATGATGTAGCAGCGAGTTTGCCTCGCCAAATGGCGGCGTAAAGCCGCCTCTACAGCAAGTGGAGGAATCATGCGAAAAGCGCTCTATATTCTCGGCATTCTCGATGATAGTGACGCGAGTTGGCTGGCGGCCACGGGTAAAGCCCGGTCGATCAGCGCGGGCGCGGTGATCATCCAGCAGGGCGTCCCCGTGGACTCGCTGTTCATCCTCATTGATGGACAACTCCAGGTCTACTCAGGAAGTGTGGAGATTGCCAAATTGTTGGCGGGCGAAATCGTGGGCGAGATTTCCTTCGTCGACTCGCGGCCTCCCTCCGCCAGCGTCAAGGCCGCGGTTGATTCCCAAGTCTTGGCCGTTCCCAAAGCCGCGCTCCGCGCCAAGCTTCAGAAGGACCTGGGGTTTGCTTCGCGATTCTACCTCTCGCTGGCGACTTTTCTGGCTGACCGCCTTCGCTTGGCCGACGCCCGCATGATCACGGCGCAGAAAGGAGGGGAAGGGCAAGAGGAAGACCTCGACGAACTGCCGGTGGATATGCTGGAGAATATTGCGTTGGCCTCTGCCCGCTTCGACATGATCGTCAAGCGCCTGGCCGCCCAGGGGTGCGCGACATAGAAGTAACGAATCTTATGGTGGGGTTTATTGTGGCCCGTGTCTTTGTGTATATGATACACTAAGACTAGGAGGCCACCATGTCGGAACCACTCCCTGCTTTGGAGAAAGACCGTTCGGAGGTCCTGCGTCAGATATCCCATTTAGGTGATCTGCGTCCTGGCTCCATCGTCGAGGTCATGGGACGCTGTGGTAAGCCCAACTGCCATTGTGCCCAGGTCGGCGACCCCGGGCATGGGCCTAACTTCCGCCTCACGCGCAAGGTGCAGGGCAAGACGGTGGCGGAGACGCTTTCCAGTCCGGCGGCTTTGCGCAAGGCGCAGCGCGAGGTGGCGGAGTTTCGGAAGTTTCAGCAATTAAGCGCGCAACTGGTGAAGGTCAATGAAGCCATCTGCCAACAGCGGCCCGTGGAGGAGGAAGGCACGCTCACGGCGGCGGAAAAAAAACAGCGGATGCGATCCATCATGAAGTCGCGCAAGAAGTAGAGCGCCTTCTGCAGGTGATCTTCCGCGATCAGCGCCAGGCCGGACGGATCGACTTGCAGGCGGTGGAGATGGCCCTGCGCTCGGGCTTGCATCGGGCCGCCGCCGCCGCCCTGACCGAACTCCTGCGTTTCCCCACCCCCACCGCCGAGCAGCGCACCCTTCCTTGTGGCTGCGGCCGACCGGCTCGCTACCGGGAGTTGCGTACTAAACCCGTGCTGACCGCCGTGGGCCCGGTGGAAGTCTCCCGCCCCTACTACTGGTGCCCGGACTGTCACGCTGGCCAATCTCCCGCCGATGTCGAACTGGACATCGAGAACACGGAATTCTCTCCCGGGGTACGGCGCATGCAGGCGCTGGTGGGCCAAGAGGCTCCCTTCGATCAGGGCCGTGAACAGATGAAAGTTCTTGCGGGCTTGGAGGTGACCGCCAAATCGGTAGAGCGTACCGCCGAGGCCCTCGGTGCCGATATCGCGCAGCGCGAGCAAACCCCGAAAGCCCTGCCGTTGGACCTTCCCGTTGTCGCCGGGGAGCCGATTCCCATCCTCTACGTGCAAATGGATGGGACGGGAGTGCCGGTGGTGAAGAAAGAGACGGTGGGTCGGCCAGGCAAAATCGAGGGTCAACCGGCCCATACGCGGGAAGTCAAGTTGGGGTGCGTCTTCACCCAAACGACGTGGGACCGGGAGGGCTACCCGATCCGTGCTCCCGATTCCACCACCTATACCGGCGCGGTGGAAACCGCCGAGGAGTTCGGCCCACGCCTTTATCGAGAAGCCTGGAAACGGGGCTGGAGCCGCGCCCTCCTCCGGGTGGTGATGGGCGATGGCGCCGAGTGGATTTGGAATCTGGCCGCCCTCCATTTTCCCGACGCGATTCACATTGTCGATCTTTACCATGCTCGTCAGCACCTGTGGGAGTTGGCGCGCCGACTCTACCCTCAGGACGAAGGGAAACTGAGGGCCTGGATGAAGGCCCATCAGAAGCGCCTGTTGGACAAGGGGAAAATCGAGAAGCTGGTAGGCGCGCTCCGCGCCATCCCATCGAGCAACGCCGAAGTCGCCGAGAAGATTCGCACCGAGGCAGACTACTTCGAGAGGAATACCGAGCGTATGCGCTACCCCCAATTCCGCCGCCAGCACCTCTTCGTGGGCTCGGGCGTCATCGAAGCCGGATGCAAAACCGTGGTCGCTCACCGTCTCAAGCGCTCGGGAATGTTCTGGACTATCCGCGGCGCCAACGCCATCCTGGCCCTCCGCTGCGCTTGTCTCAATGGCCGCTTTGAGGACTACTGGGAAGACCGCCCGACAGGTTTGGCCGCTTAACGTCAACTTCTATGTCGCACACCCGCCGCCCAGCCTGCCGGAAAAAGCTCCTGATCCGGGGTCGGTCGCTCCCCAATAACGGAATCAGTCCCCAAAAACATCTTGACCGACGCCTCAGGATCGATGCTCCTACTGCCGACCGTTGTCGCGCACCAAGGTCCGCGCCATCAAGCCGGATCTTCAACAAAGACGCCTTGGCTGCCTTCCCTTTCCTTCGCGCGGCCGAGCCCAATAAGAGCTTGGACACTTTGTCTTATGCCGTAGGCCTCTGGGGCTTTTGGGGACGTACAATTCTGCTGGGTTATGCTATTAATGCGTCCACGAGAAGTCCCAATTAATACTCAACGAAGTCCTTATCCGATCAAGGAGAGGCGGGTGAGTTATGAAAATCACATCAAAAGACAAGACGAAAGCTAAGCCGAAGGCTGGCGCGAAGGAAAAGGAAAAAGCCCAGCGACTCCGCCTCGCGGCAGAACAGGTTGAGCATTCCTGCGACAAAAACACCGCTCATCACATCACCCGAGCGCCCCCAATCGACGTTCCCCTCATAGTAGGCTATGCCCATGCGTTTCCCGCTGGGGTCGGTGCGGTCCACAAACTGCCGTTGCGACTTCAGCAACGGCAGAATGTCTTGCGTGGACGCTTTGGCGACGTCAGCCATTTTCATCTTGTCATGATTGGGAAAGTACCAACCGTTCTGAACCATCCCCAGCGAATCGCCGGCTTCAGCAAGAAGCGGCGCGAGCCAGACCGGTAACAGGGCGGGATCGTGGGTCGGGGCACAACCGATGAGTTCGATGGAGGGATCCACTTTCTTCATGGCTTTGGCGAATTGGCCGCTGATGACAGCACAGACCTTGGGATCCTTGTTCTTAACGAGACTGACCCCCAGATTTCATTGCCGACAAACCAGTATTTAACCCGGTAGGGTTCGGGATAGCCCCGCCCGGTGCGGACTTTACCCCAGCGAGTTTTAGGTCCGCCGTTGCAGTATTCGACCCAAGCCGCCGCTTCCTCGGGCGAGCCTTCGCCGTAGCGAATGGTGATCACTGGCGCGCAGTTCAGTTCGCGGCAGAGCGCAATGTATTTGTCGATGCCAATCTCATCATTATCCTAGCCGTCCGTGTCAGGCAGCAATCATTCCCACTGTGCCGGCCCGAGCGGAGGTCGTTGATCCACCGGCAGGAGTCCGTCCTTCCAAACATGTGCCTGGCATCCATGAGCAGCCGCCGGAGGCTTTGCTTGGTTTCCGACTTTGTCCAGATCCGGAATCCATACTTCATGCCTTTGCGGAAAGCCAGCCACGCGTGGTGTTGCCGTATGCCGCCACGGTTATCGAGGCGAACCGAATGTTTTCCGGCATAAGTTACCTGGTCGTCAGTTACCACCCGCCCGCCGCCGGACGTGGTCGTCCACCGTTTGGGTAACCCATTTTCCACGGCGGCAAACTTCCGGTTGGCAATCATTTGCGCGCTGATGCCTTGCCAGATCGCCCGGCGGGTGTGCTCCAGATTGTGGCCGAACAGCAGTGGTGAAATCACCGCGCCTTGATTGCGGGCATCAATTGTCAGACTCACGATCTGATCCTGGGCAAAACCTGCGGATCGGCTGACGGCAGCGTCACGAGCAGGCAGAGCAAGGCAGATTGACGCAAGCAGCGGCAGAAAGGTGGACAGACACCCTTTCATAATTTGTTGAATGTGGGGTATCCGGTTGACTCAGGTAACCACAAGATGCAGTATGCCCCCGCCGCTCGAGCGTACAACGTTTGGGGGTTGCCTGAGTCAACCGGGTACCCCACTGTTGAATTTCATTTACCCGGAATTTCCATTTGGCCTTCCCGGCCGCCCGCCAGCATACACCCAACCGCCTCCGTTGGGACCACCTTCTCATCCTTGCCATCCCCAACGACTCCGGCAGCCCACGAAGGGGCCAGACCTACCTCTTCCGGGTGCGGGAAAACCAGAAATTGCCTCATTTTCATGCGATTTCCCAGACACTGTTCCGTCCCTTACATCTTTGTTGATGGATTTCTCTGCCTGCCGGGCGGATCAACGGCGGGGGTGGAGTGGGTCGCCCCTTCGTGAATCGGAGCAGGAACGAGGCGTCCCGCAAAAAGATGGAGCAGAAACGTGACCATGAGAACGCCGGCAAGTGCGAGCACGAACCATCTCATGTCTGTGCGGGGATAGAATAAGGCGTAGAGCACGAGTACCCAAAAGGAAGTCGTCAGGATCGGGGTTCCGACCGCGATGAACATTGTTCCCGAAAAACCTGGCAGATACCACGGGAATTGGTCGTGCACGGACCTGCGAGCCCACCAGGAAGTGTCGATCTTTATGGCCAGGCCCTCTGCCAGCGGCAACTCCGTTTCCTCCGGGCCGCGCCGGTGGCCCAACCGGTAGAACTCGAACAGGTGCGAATCAATGGAAATCATGCCGGGAATCGACTCTAATAACCTCAGGTAAGCTCGCCAAAATTGAATGACGCGGACGCCGCGGAAGCCGAGTGCTATGTAGAATAGCGAAAGCGCCAAGCCAAATAGAGTCACAATCAGGCTGATGTTGCGAGCTGTCGTTGTGGCGGAAGTTGTGAACGCCAGAGCCGTGGCGAGAAACGCCTGCACGGTCGAGAAATTGTTCATGCGCGCGTAGAGAATATGATCCTCGTGGTACAACCGCTCGAGAATCTTGTACCACGCCTGCTTCGGGTCGGGAAGCTTCGAATTGTAGCTCATCACGACCTCAAACCGCGCCCCCGTCTGAATTCGTCGAAGCGAAATTGTACATTAGATATGCCTCGCGACCCAGTTTCTTATATCCGGTGAACGCCTTTCCAACCACCTAATGGACCCCACCCCGGAAAAGAACGCGCCAATTTGAAATGGGTCAAACTAACCCACTTCCCTGGCAAGAGGCATTCAGACCTCGGATTTCGAGGGTGGCCTTCCTCGCAGTCAATCGGGCAAGCTGGTCACGGGTCATTTTGGGAAGCGAATTCAGGTAGCAAATCTGCTTCTCAATATCGCCACCGGCACCGGAAAACCACAAACGTTGTGCTTTGTCGCGGTGAATGCCCAATGGCCCACGGATGGCATTGCCGTACCTGCCGGGCTTCAACACATCGTGCTTGGGAAAGACCTCGATTCCTTCCTGCCTGCCTTTCTTGATCGGGATGCCCAACCGCAGGGCAAGGCTGCAAACCTAGATGCGGCATTCCCGCGCAAAGAGTGGCTCCGCTAGGAACCTCCAGAGATGCCCGCCCCCGATGGCCATTCTCAAAAGCCGACTCCACGCCACCCTGCCTGAGGTGGAAGCGAAGCTTTGTCGAATTTGTACATTTTGAAGCGAGGGATTCGTTCCCCAGCGCTCGCAAAGTGACAAAAAAGCCGACGGTTTCAGCAAAATACGTGTGCTTCTGCATAAAATGTCGCTTCGTTGTGTAGAAATGTCGCTTTTCTTATCGGGTAAATTGTCATTTTTTCTTTTGTTTTCATACACATTCCGGCTTCGTTCGTCATTTATTAACATCTTTTTTTCTCAGTGCTCGCTCCCCCCGCGACTTTGCCCCTCCGTCGCCACCATGGAACCTCCCCCTGCGTCGGAGGGTTTGTCCTGCGTTTTCTGCGCCGGTCTGGGCATTCGTCCCTTCCTCCGGGTGACCCCGTCGGGCGCCGCGCTCCTCACTCCTCTAAGGCTAGCTCAAGGACAAGATATGTTGTCAACAGAAATCCGGGCGGTTTTCCTACCGGTAGGAAAACATTTTACAAATGGACCACCCTTTTTCCTGCCGGTAGGAAACCCGGAGTGGCGGGCTGCCGATATTCAGCTCCCTTGGCGCCCTCTCACCGCGGCCGGCGCCGCGGGAAAGAGAAACTCCAGGAAGCGAAGCTTCAGGAGATCCGTAAGGGCCTCCTGATAGTCCGCGTCGATGGCCACCCACTTACACCGCTGAGTGGCAGGGTTGATGGCATAGAGGGCGATGGTGATTTCGCCCTCGATGTGGCCCCGGAGGGTGTCCGGCGTCAGGCTAAGGCCCTGGTCCGTTTTCTTGTCCGAGGGCCGGAAGTAGTAATGCCGGCCGCTTTCCGCGTGCGGCCGGTCAGATTGGAGGGTGTAGGCCCGTCGGTTGATGAAGAGACGGAAGTAATCCTCCACTACACTGGCGAGCGCTTTGAGACGAAGGTTTCGCATTCTCTCCTCCCTGAAGTCAGGTGGACGGCGCAGCTACTTCATGTTGGTGGTGAAAAGATAGAGGGTTCTTTGTCACATGGACAGGCTGGTTGTGGTCACGAATTGAAGCTTCACTACGTTACACGGCGGGGATGAACGAGCAAATGGCGGCCATAGACCGGGCGCACTTGCCCCAAAGTCCCTTGCGACCTGTGGCAAGCGACACGAGCCGCAGACCCAAACGTAACACCGGTTTGGCCTGACTTCCTCAGAAATAGAACTTGACAGCTACCTGAAGGAAGCGGGGATCTGCGGCGCTCACGACCCTCCCGAAAGCAGGGCTGCTGATATTCCCGCCGACGGCTGCGGCCCCATAAAATTGTGCATGGTTGGCTGCATTAAAGGCCTCCACCCGGAATTGAACCGATTTCAACTCGGTAAGCTGGAGGTTCTTCAAAAGGGCAAGGTCGGAATTGGCGATGCCTGAACCGTAGAAGAGGCGTCGCCCCGCAGAGCCCATCTGGCCGAGCGCGGGAAGACTGAACAGCGAAGTGTTAAAGGCGGGCCTGCCGTTTCGAGGATTGGTATTAACCTCCAGGTTTCCAGGGGCGACGTTGGGGGTATCCACGCCATTGTTGTTGATGCCGTTGGGAATCGTTCCCAGCAGCGAAGTGTCATTGTTGTTGTAGAGAGTCACGGGGAAGCCGGTGCTGAATCGCGTGATTCCCGTAAGGCTCCAACCCTCCGTCAGCCGGTTCCGGCGATGAAAGAGATGGTCGATCGGCAGTTCGTACTTATAACTCGCCACAAAATTGTGCCGCATGTCGAACGCCGACACAGCCTTGCTGAGGCTGGGGTCGACGGGGTTCACTGGCTCGGCCAGGCTGGATGACAGATCGAGAGATTTGCCATACGTGTAGCCCACCAATAATTCCAAGGGCCCTCGGTTGTGGCGCAGATTGATCTCGAAGGCGTTGTAATTGGAGTTCCCGAGAGTCTTCTGATAGGTGATGGCGTCGAACTGGGAACTGTACGGGCCTCTCGTTCCCTGGATGACCTGGCCTCGCGACGTGACGTAGGTACCGCCTTCGCCGAACGGTCCGCAGGTGGCGGTGCCCGGCAAAACCTGGTTGGTCTCACTCACGCTTAAACATTGGGAGGGGTCACCAGGGTTGGCGGAAATGAGCACCAGGAGGTGATGCGCTTGCGAGCCGACATAGGTTAGACTGAGGAGCGTATTGGGCCCGATCTGCCGTTCTAGGGACAGTGTGTAGTTTGCGCTGTAAGGAGGCACATTCCGGTGAAAAAAAGAGGGAACGCCGGTGATCGGCAAATACTGCGACCAGTCCACGCTGGAATTGGGATTCGCCGCCGAGGCCCCAAACACCGGAATGGGCTCGGGGAAGCGCTGCCCTATGTTCTGGCCACTTGCCGCCGTAACGAAGGGATTGGAAAATAGAGGGGGCGCGAGACTGGTATAGTCGTAGCCATACGGTGGGTTGGCACTCATAATGCCGGCGGACAACCCTTCGAACGCAGTGTAGTACAGGCCGTATCCGGCGCGCACGCTGGTCGTACCGCGGCCGCCAATTATCCTGCCCAACCAGCCGCTCTGGTGGTCCGGGGAGTATGCCAGGCCGATGCGTGGAGCAAGATTAGTGTATTTCGTCGGGGCCAACGTTGCGGGAATCCCGGGGTCACCAGGAAACACCAGGCCGTTGGGCGCGCCCGGGTAAACCCGAGACTGCTCGCCCAGCACCAGGGTCTGGAGTTGGTTGTATTTCTCCCGCCAAGCCGGGAGCATGTCCCAACGCAAGCCATAGTTGAGCGTCAGACTCGGCCTCACCCGCCAACTGTCCTGCGCATAGATCCCCACGTATTTGTCGCGAAGATAGAACGCCAAGGAGTCGCCTTGCGCATAGTTGCTGGGAATGCCCAGCAGAAAGTCTGCGAAGTCCGACCCCGTTTCCGCTCCCGTGAATGAGAACGAGCCGTTGAAGGTGGCGTCGGGATTGATATTGACCTGGTCGATGTGGAATCCCGCCCCAAACTTGAGCACGTGTGTTCCCATCACTTGGGAGAAGTTTTCCGACACCTGAAACGTATTGTTGGCCTCCTTGAGCCCGGTGGTATCCACGCCGAGGGTAAAGTCATTGAACGCGACGTTTTCGATGCCTTCGATTTGCGGTGCCAGTGCATAGATTGATGGATTACCTGAGCCGTCGACGAAACCCTGCGACGCGAGGCTGGGGCCGACACCACCCTGCGGCTGGCCCACGTTGTTGGCATCCCGGAGGTAGCTCAAGTGGAACTCGTTGACCATGGCCGGGCCGAGGATCTTGGTCAGGCCCAGGCTCGCCATTTGCGCTCGGCCGAGGGTGATGGCATTGAAGCCCGGAACACTGGCGCCGCCTTGCGCCGTCGGGTAGGGATTGTCGAGGCCGTAGTCGTCAAAAAAGTAATACGCGGCAAGGGCTCCGAGGCCGGTATTGCTGTCGATTCGCGCCGCTCCCTTGTCATCACGAAGGGTTTCATTGTATGCGGAAGTCGAAAACGTGTTTACCCCCTGATTGGGGAGGGGAATAGAGCGCAGCAAACTCTTGGCCGGGCCTGACCAGACGCTGAGCGGAATCATTGCGTTGGGCAATACGCATTGCGCTGAGCTGACGCACTCGGGAGTGTAATATGCCTCACCGGAAAACACCGGGTAGCCGAGATTCTGCGAAAGCAAATTGGCCCAAGACTGACCGTTCACGGAGCCGGTGAGCGAGCTGGCGATACCCGACAGGTCGCCCGTCCGCTCCGAGATCGCGGGCACAGATATCAAGCCGGTCTCCACCCCCTCGGTCATCCGTGTTCCCTGATAATCTATGAAGAAGAATGATTTCTCTTTCTTGATGGGCCCGCCGAAAGTGCCGCCAAACTGGCTTTGGTCGTAACGGGCACGATCCGAGGAAAAGTAGTTTCGCGCGTCCAAGTTTGTATTGCGCAAGAAATCAAAGGCGCTGCCATGAAATCCATTCGTCCCCGATTTGGTCGTGGCAACTATCTGCCCTCCGCTGTAATTGCCGTATTCGGCATCAAAGTTACTCGTTAGCACGCGGAATTCTTGAATGGAATCAAGATTCGGGATGAGAGCTGTGCCCATGCTAAAGTCTTCTTCAACGCTACTTCCATTAACGACGAATCCATTGTTTGTTTCCCGCTGTCCGCTGACCGAGAGGTTGCCAGCATTGAGGTCCCCGGAAGGAGCTGTCCTCGTACATCCGGACATGACTACGGCGTTGGCCTGCCGCGAGCTGGCCGGAACGACGCCCGGCTGCAGCGCGAGCAAATCAGTAAAGCTACGACCGTTCAGGGGAACGGATGCAATCTTCGACGTGGTAATGATTTCTCCCATCGTGCTGTCGGCAGTATCCACGTGGAGTCCTGATTCAGTGACCGTCACTGCCGTGCTTTGTTGCCCCAATTCCAGCTTCAGGTCGATTTCCAACGCTTTGCCGATCTCGATGATGAGCCCGGCCCGAATGATCGGACGAAATCCGGGTTGATGGGCTTCGATCTGATACCGTCCGGGAGGCAGCGCCGGCAATGAATAAAACCCCTCGGAATTGGTGGTTGTTATTTGCCGCACTCCCGTTTCCACGTTGGAGATGACCACAGAGACGCCTGGCATTACAGCCTCGCTAGGATCCATAACTTTTCCGGAGATACTCCCAACTGGACTGGCCCAACCTGAAATGCACACCAATAGTACGACCGGAATCGAAAGGCCCCTTGCACTGGCGACGCGGAATCTCAGTGGTCTGGATCGACGGTTCATTTTCCCCCTGGTTCCCTCCCTAGAGTATTGCAACACTCCTGCAACTTAGATGCCGCATCACAGTTTTATCTGTATCTGTCTGTAGGCATTGAATGTCGACTTCGAGAATCCCGCTCCGGATGCGTAACCCTATCGAAATAATTGGTTTAATCGCCAATTCCAGCGAGGGAAAAGCCCCTAATGGAGCGTCCGGCACCCAAGCCCACCATCCTGAGGGGGCGGCAATGAAACGGGTCTTCCATTAACGGAACTAGTTGCAACAAATCTGCAACTAATGCGACATTATTGTTTGCGCATGACATAATGTCAATGCTCGGTAGGCCACTGGTAGCTCCGGGCAACCGGACGGCGCGAATACCTAGCCGACCGGCTCGACTGCACACCTGCCAGGACCCGGCACGCTATGGCTGGCGGGAAGTTACCCAGGTTGAGCATTGCCGGCTCGAGACCAATGAAATCCGACGAGAATCTGGGCCGAACCGTTGGTCAACCACCGACGGTCAGAACTTATGATGACACTCCGGTAATTCCTCGTGGGCAGGCTTCCCCAAAGCGGTTAGATCACATGAAGGTCAACTTCAATACCTCGGCCGAAAGATTGGCGCTGCACTTTTCTTCGGTTGTGCATAGATACATCCCAACCCTCGGCCAACGGTCTCGGAAATCGCGGGGACTCCAGAGGACAGCGTGGACATCGAAGGCCCCGTCATGGTAAAAATCGCGGAGCGGTTAGGCGGCCATCCCGCGGTTCTGTGGGGCAAAAGGCCGGGGGAGGGGGCAGACGCCGATCCCTTCTTCCCACTGGCGGCGGAATTATTTGAGTACCCTGAAAGACGTCGGCGGCGAGCCTCTGACGAATGACGAGACGAAGGTAATCGCAGGCCTGGACAAGAACTGCCGTCTCACCAAGGACCAAGCCTTTTTGTGGCAAGAGGGGCAAACCTGGCAGAACTTGTGGCACCGAAAGGGAGAGATCATGCCTCCTTAACTCGAGTGAAAGAGGATTTGCCGGTCCGTCTGGACTTATGAAAACGAAAGGACACCTAAGATGAGCGAAAGCATGAGAGGTGCGTATCTGCCTGGCAACAGCACCGTGGAGCTCCGCAAAGCAACGCTTCCGGAGCCCGGCCATGGCGAGGTGCTGCTGCGCATGAAGGTCTCGACCATTTGCGGTTCGGATATCCGATGCATCTACCGCGAGCACCTCGGCAAAGGGCCCGAAGGCTATCAGGGAGTCATCGCGGGCCACGAGCCGTGCGGCCAGATTGCCAAGGTGGGGCCCGGCTGCCGCCGGTATAAGGCGGGCGACCGCGTCATCGTCTACCACATTTCCGGCTGCGGTCTGTGCAACGACTGCCGCCGGGGTTACATGATCTCCTGCACCAGCGAGAAATACCGCCGCGCGTATGGTTGGCAGCGCGACGGCGGGATGGCCGACTACCTCCTGGCGGAAGAAAAGGACCTGATTGACCTGCCGGATGAACTCTCCTACGCGGACGGCGCGCAGGTTGCCTGCGGTTTTGGGACTGTTTATGAAGGTCTGCAGAAGATAGGGATCAGCGGAAACGATTCCGTGCTGATCACGGGTCTCGGACCCGTGGGGCTTGCGACCGGAGCGCTTTGCCGCAAGATGGGCGCCAGCCAGATCATCGGCATTGACGTTGTCGAAGAGCGTATGAAACTCGCCCAAGAACTGGGTTTGTGTGACAACGTCCTTGCCGGGGGCCCGGATAATGTCGCCCAAGTGAAGGCACTAACGGGGGGGAAGGGTGTCGAGCGCGCGGTCGACTGTTCCGCGAACGATTCGGCGCGCGCCACAGCCATCCGCGCCACGCGTAAGTGGGCGAGAATCCTCTTTCTGGGTGAAGGCGGAAGAGTGGAGTTCAATCCCTCCCCCGACATCATCCACGATCAGAAAACCATCTTCGGTTCGTGGGTTTCATCGACATGGCTTATGGAGGAACTCGTGGAACGCCTGGTCCGCTGGAACTTGCACCCCGCTGACTTGGTGACCCATCGGTTCACGCTTGAACGGGTCGGGGATGCCTACGCACTGATGGCCGCGGGGAAATGTGGCAAGGTCGCGGTCTGCTTTGACGAAGAGCTTGACCCACGCTGAGTGCGCAGGGGGTGGAGGGTGTCCTGGTCAAAGGACAGCAAAAGCACCCGACACGATTCGCGTCGATCATAAGGAATAGGTGATCCATGACCCGCAACATTAAACTCCAGCCAACAAAACGCGAATTAGGAAGAGATGCCGCTTTCCTGTTTGCGCCGAGGCGGTCTTTCTTCCCAATCGCCCTGGCGTTTCTGATCGGAAGCGGCATCGTGGCGTGCAACCGGTCGGCCTCCCAACCGGCGGTACCCTCGGGTGAACAGCACGCCTCAGCGGTAAATCGAAAGGGGATAAAGATTGGCGTGTCGATGTACGCAATGCAGAATCCCTATTTCGCGGTGCAGGTGAGCGCGGTGAAGAGAGAAGCTGCGGCTCTGGGTATTAGTCAGGTGATGGATACCGATGCACAGGATGACATCCAAAAGCAGATCGCGGACGTGGAAGATCTATTGGCTCGCGGCATCGATCTCCTGATTCTCGACCCGAAGGACCCCAAGGCGCTGCTCCCGGCCACAACCGCAGCGGCGCAGGCCAAGGTACCCGTGATCATCATGGACAGTTCCATCGATCCCTCGGCAGTTTTCGTCACCACGGTCCAGTCAAACAATCTGGCGAATGGTGAGTTGGTGGGGGAATGGATTGCCCGGAAGTTGTCCGGGCAAGGGATCAAAGCGGGCCTCATCAGCGGGACTCAAGGCAATCCTGTGGGAAAGGACCGCCGCGATGGCGTATTCCTCGGTATCCTCGAGCAGCAAATCCGTGATCGCAACCAGACCAATTTTCAAATCGCCACCCAAGGCTGGGGCAATTGGGCCAACGACGGGGGCCTGAAAGCGGCAGAGGATATTCTTGCCGCCCACCCGGAGATCAATCTCCTGCTCTGTGAAAACGATGCGATGTGCCTCGGCGCCCTCAAAGCCATAAAAGCGCGAGGTCTGAGCGGTAAAATTCTGATTGCCGCGGCTGCGGATGGCCAAAAGGAAGCTCTGGAGCTGATCCAACAGGGCGACTATGGCGCCACGGGATACAACGACCCGGAATTGACCGGCAAAATGGCGGTAGATCTAGGAGTGAAATGCTTGAACGGCGCAAAGGACATCCCGAAGATATCCTTCACCCCCGCGGTCGCCATCACCAAAGAAAATGTGCAGCAATACTACCGGTCGAATGCGGGTTTTTGATGGACGCGAATGGGCTTCAGCCCAGAGCTGCGCCGGGACAGCCGGGAAAGTTTGTTGGTGCAAGCCATGGCCTCGACATACAGGGTGGAACTCCGCGAAATCTCAAAATCATTCCGCGGGATTCAGGCATTGCAAAATGTGAGTCTTGCCGCCAGGCCGGGGGAGTTCCTTGCCCTCGTGGGAGAAAACGGCGCCGGCAAATCGACGCTGATGAACATCCTCGCTGGCATATACACGGGCGATCATGGGAGCATCTGGATCGATGGCCAGGAGGTCGATATCGACTCGCCCCGCAAAGCCAGGGTTTTAGGAATCCGAATTGTCCATCAGGAACTGGCGCTAGTTCCTGATCTCACCGTGGCCGAGAACATCTTTCTGGAGTCAATGGGGCATTCGGGACTTATCGCTTGGGGCGATCTCTACCAGCGGGCCGGGGAGCTTCTTCAGAACCTCGGCTTCGCTATGGACCCACGAACGATCGTCCGCAAGCTGAGTATCGCTTACCAGCAGGTGGTAGAAATTGCCAAGGCCTTAGCCGGTCAGACACGTTTGCTGATTCTCGACGAACCCACCGCCGTACTCGCACCAGGGGAAGTGGAGAAGCTGTTCGCGCTGCTCCGCAACTTGCAGAGGCAGGGCATTACCATCTTATACATCAGTCACCGCCTGGAAGAGACATTCAAAATGGCCAACACCATAACGGTGTTGAAGGACGGGATCGTCGCGGATACCGTCCTGCCGTCGGAAGTCACCACGGAAACTTTGATCAACAAGATGATTGGACGCAAGCTGACCGCTCTGTTTCCGCCCATACTGGACGCACAGGATGCCAGCCCGGACGAAATCCTCCGGGTGGAGCATTTGGAAGGCGGAAGCAAGGTCAGGGATGTGAGCTTTTCCTTGCATCGAGGAGAGATTCTTGGCATCGCAGGCATGGTGGGCAGCGGCCGGACGGAGTTGGTTCGCGCCATCTTCGGCGCTGACGGGAAAGATGCGGGCAAACTCTTTCTCCAGAATCGCCTCGTCTCCATCAAATCCCCCGCCGATGCGGTCCAGCACGGAATCGGTTTGGTCCCGGAGGACCGTAAAGCACAAGGAGTGCTGCTTCCCTTCTCCATCAGCCAAAACATCGGGATTGCCGGCGAGACCAAGGCTGGCAGTCTTTTCGCTCTCCTTCACCCACGAAAAGAGAGAGAGCGGGCGCGGGAGCTCGCCGAGAAGCTCAATATTCGCGCTCACGATGTCGACATGGAAGTTGCCGACCTTAGCGGTGGCAACCAGCAAAAGGTGGTCCTGGCGAAATGGCTGAGCCAGAAATGCAAGTTCATCATGTTCGATGAGCCCACACGCGGTATCGACGTCGGAGCTAAGGCCGAAATTTATGGACTGCTCCTGGACCTGAAGAAGCGAGGTGTGGGCGTGATCCTGGTATCTTCCGAACTCCTGGAGATTGTCGGCCTCTGCAATCGCGTACTCGTGATGAACCGCGGGCGCATTGCGGGTGTACTGCAAAGACCTGATATCACGGAAGCGAATGTCCTACGGCTGGCTTTTCAACCCGGCCCGGGGGAAAGAGCGCCGGCACCTGCTGAAGTTTAAAATTCGCCACCCCCATTTTCGTAAGGGCCACGGAGGGATATCAACAATCATGCCCGACAAAATCCCCGAAGGCACGGTAAGCACTGCATCCTCGACAAGCCTCAACCGGGGAGATCCAACTAGGGAAGCCACGGCTGAGGGCAAGAGGGTGACGCGACAGGGGCGGCTGAAGCGCATCGCCGCCGGGCTTTTGCGCTATAGCGTCTTTGTCGTCTTTGTGCTGATGGTGGTGATTGCAGCGACCCTTTCGGACTCATTCTTCACGCAACGAAATATCTTCAACCTCTTACGCCAGGTGGCTCCGCTCGGAGTGATGTCGATGGGAATGTTGTTGGTGATTCTAACCGGTGGAATCGATCTCTCGATTGGCTCGGGAACTGCTCTGGCGGGAGTGCTACTTGCTTACCTCTTAAGTGCGGGGGTAAACCTTTACGCGGCATTAGTTCTAACGGTATTGGCGGGCATACTTTGGGGTAGCGTTCCGGGGTATCTGGTGGCCTTCCGCAACATGGCGCCCTTTGTGGCGACTCTCGCGATGATGACGGTCATTCGAGGAGCCGCTTTTATGCTCTCCAAAGGGACCACGATTCTGGTGAATGACCCCGCCCTGTCCAATTTTGGCTCGGGCGCATTCTTCGGGGTTCCCTACCCCGTTTTCGTGCTTGCCCTGACCTTTGCCCTCGGCTATTTTGTGCTGCAATATACCGTCTTTGGCAGGCTGGTAAGAGCCGTAGGCAGTAATGCGACGGCAACGCGGCTTGCCGGTATCCGGATTTGGATCTATCGGTCCCTCGTCTATTGCATCTCGGGTGGACTGTGCGCTTTCGCCGGCATCATGAGCGCTTCTCGCACCGGCGTCGGTTCTCCCGTTGTCGGCGTCGGCGCAGAGCTGGACGCCATCGCCGCGGTCGTTATTGGCGGAGCCAGGCTCTCAGGCGGTGCAGGCTCTGCGATGAATACCTTGCTCGGCGTAATCACTCTGGGCATGATCGGGAACATCATGAACCTCATGAATATCTCGAGCTACCCGCAGCAGGTCATAAAGGGCATCATCATTATTTTCGCCGTCCTCCTGAGTGGCTGGCAGCGCCGCTCCTCAGATGATGCCTAGACCGAGATCCCTCGCTCCCGTTCTGTAAGAGGAAACGCCCGCGAGTGCGTTCTTCGCATGGAAGCAACTTGATTCCGAGTCAAAATCGTAGTTGGCCATTGCCCTTCAGTATGGCAACCCGGTCTTTTCCGCCACTCTCTGGAGGGTAGGGTGTCCACCGCGAGGTGGAAAGGTTCGGAATTGGCCTTCTCGTGAGGAATTCGGGCTGCAGTCGTTCAAATAGGAGGTTAAGGTCCGGCTTTCGCGCTTCATTTAGTCGCTGCCGTCTCACGGCAAGTTGCGGCCGCGCAGATGGTGGGAGGTGGAGTGCTCGCGGGTGTACTGCCGTGAACTTGTGGGCGCGGACTTTCTGGCAGGGAGGGGGGAGGGATCTTCACCCGAAGCGATCCTGATGGTGATGCACCGCCCGGTGCATCTGCTGCCGCGGGAGTATCAAGCGGGTCTTGCCGGCCCAAGCGGCGGCCGGGAACTTGATCTCGGCCGCACCCGGCGAGGTGAGCATCACCATCATCCCGGTATTCAGCAAGTTCATGGCGGAGAACCGCGAGGATGAAGGGGGCAGGTTTTCTCCATCGTGGTGACTTCCCTGGGGGTGTTGTTGGCGGCCCTCGTGGTACAGGGAGAAATTTACGCCGCGCCGTTAGTGGACCTGGTCAATCCCGGCTTCAGCCCCGCGGAGATGCCAGCGCAGCATCCCTGCGGTGAGTCGTGCCGACCTTTAGCCCGGATTTCTCAGTGCGCGTCCGGCAGGACGGGGCTTCCGAGGGCATTTGAAAACGTCCCCTGGTACCAGAAACGTATTGCATTCCGATCGCGCGTGGAGGCCAAGCCTAGCAGTGCGGCAGGTTGCTGCCGCCTTGGCTCCCGCTAGCTTGCTGGCGGGACATTGTGATTGCGGTTGAAATTCCCGCGGGCAACCTCGCGGGGAGGAAAGCGGCAGCGTCATACCGCACTTCAAGCGGGTTGCGCCCGCAACGCGGAAACGCCCGACCGTATTCACCAACCGTATGACCCATCTCCTACCACTCGTAGCATGTAGGCGTACCCATCCCCCAACATGGTGTCTAGCCAGAAGAACTCATACCTTCCTAGGTAGTACCTCGGTACTATCGACGCCTATTGGGATTAATAGTATTTAATCTGGCGTGGCATCCCTGGCTTCCGATGATCGTCATCGACTTATGGGATGGGCAGCAGGGCAGACCGATTGGTTCTCAACTTGGCCGACCAATCCACTTAGTGGGAGGAGAAGATATGCCGAATCATCGCAACGGATGTGGCTTCGGGTGACTTCCAGTTTTTTTGATTGCCGCCCCACTGCTTTTGTCAGCCGCGGGGAGTGACCGATCGAAGCCCCCCAAAGCCAATGAGCAGCGGGAACCAGCGGAAATCACTGCCATCGCGGATCGCATCATTGCCAATGAGCGGCAGATCCGGATGAAACTGGAGGAATACTCTCCTCGGGTCGAGACCTACGTTCAGTATTATAAGCCGGACCCTGAACTGGGTGACGTTGCCACGGACGATGATTACTTCCTGGGCCGCTTGAAGTTCGACTTGGGCAAGGTGAAGGTCTCCACCCACGCCAAGGAAGCCTCCTTCATCCCGGGGTCTTCCTCTGCCCGGGGGTCTTCGCCTTTCCCCGCTGCGAGGACCACACCTCCACTTGGACGAATTCGCGGTGGAACCCCTGGTGGTGGATGAGAATAACTTTGATTGGAAGCACTACACCTTCGAACCGGTCCGCTGGGAATACTTGGGTGACATCCGCTGCTTGGTCCTTGATGTCCATCCCCAAGATCCTAAGGGCATAGGAGCCTTTGAAGGACGGATCTGGGTTGAGGATCATAACTTCGTGATTGTTCGCTTGAACGGCACGCGGCTCAACCCCCCTCGTCGGGATTTTTACGTCCACTTTGATTCCTGGCGCGAGAATCTTCAACCCGGAGTGTGGCTGCCCGTCTACGTTTACAGCCAGGAATCAGACCTCGGCAAGCGGCTCCGCTACAAGGCGGAGACACGGCTTTGGGGCTACGACCTCAACTCCCGTCATCAGCAGCAGGAGTGGACCAATATCCTGGTGGAGGCCCCCGCGCCCATCCGTGATAGCAGCGAAATTACCTCGGACCTGTCCCCCGTCGAGAGCGAGCGGCAGTTGACCATGGATGCCGAGAACAATGTGCTTGACCGGCTGGAAAAGGCGCGACTCATTGCGCCGCCGGGGTCCGTGGATAAGGTGCTCGAAACCGTTGTCAACAACCTGAAGGTGACCAACCATCTCGATAACATTCCTCCGGTTCATTGCCGCGTCATGCTGACTTCGACTTTGGAATCGTTCAGTTTGGCCTATACGATTGTCCTCAGCCGGGGTCTTATTGATGTCTTGCCCGATGAAGCGAGCCTGGCCACGGTGGTGGCTCATGAACTCGCGCACATCGCTCTGGGCCATAAGCTGGATGCCAAGTTCGCCTTCAACGACCGCATGCAGGTTACCGATGAGGAGTTGCTTGCCAGATTGGACATTGCCCGGGTTCGCAGCGATGAAACTGAGGCCGACGCCAAGGGAATGGAGTTTCTCAAGAATTCGCCGTACAACGACAAACTTGGCCAAGCCGGTCTGTTTCTGCGGGCGGCCGCTGTCGCCGCCCCGCACGTTCCCCACCTTTTCGGGCCTCACTTGGGCAATGGGTTGACCGAGGGCAATAATAAATCGTTACGTATGTCGGCGTTGATCAGCGCCTCCCCCGCGCTCAGCCCCAGGAACGTCGCCCAGGTCGCCGCGCTGCCCCTGGGGTCACGTGTGCAGGTCAATGCTTTGGATGGAACCGTTGCCTTCACCACCCGCAAGGCGGTGCCGCTCGTTGATGCCAGTGAGAAGATGCCCTTCCGGGTTACTCCCACCATTCCCTATTTGAGAACCTATGCGCAGTTGTCCAAGATCGAAACGTCGTCGAGCAAGTAAGGGTGCGAAGCGATGGTGGCACGGGACACGGGAAGTCCCTTGATGTGATGATGCGGAGGGGAGAAAAGGAAGTCGGGAGATAGTTCCGGCCCGAAGGGGCTGAACCTTCGTAGGGTCACCCCCTCCGGGGCCAGGAGGCCGGGCGGGCAGGCCGCGTGCCGCTCTGCCTTCCGGCGTTAACCCGGTTGGGGCTTGCCACAATCCCATCAATCCGTCCTCTCCCCATCTGTTGGTTACATCAAGCCAATTGTTTTACCGGCGCCGCCCGGGTAAGGATCCCCCGGCAAAGCCGGGGGCTTTAGTTTGTGAGCCGCTCAAAGCGGCTAGGCGGGGACGCTGTCGCGGCCCCGCAGGGTTGCGCGCCACCTCCGGTGGCGCTCCTCACCCCAGGCCCCTTTGGTCCAATCGCTCGTCTTCCTCTTCCTGTTCCCGAATGTATTCCCGCACCGCTTGCTTATCTCGCCCCACCGTGGACACATAGAATCCTCCTGCCCCAAAGTGCTGGACCACAGAATTCCTCTGGTTTAGGCTTCTTGCCTGGTCCATCGCGATTCTCCTTTTCCGTGTGCTTTGGCGGCTCACGGCTGGAGTTTCTGCGATGGACTCCTGGATCTGCCAAACTCCTCCTGCCTCCCCGGCAAAGCCGGGGGGGTCCTTTAGGCGCTAAAACCTCAACGGCCCCTTTCTTTTTGCCTCACAAATGGGAAGACATTGTGATACCTTTCCATCCTGCGACAAGAGTTCAGATTGAGATTTCACATCATTTCGCTCTCGGCTCAGAAAGGTCTACCAAGAGCGAGGAGGGGACCATGAGACAGTGGCATCAGATCGTGATTTCTCTGGGGATGCTTTTGGTCGCGGGATTTTCGGCCTCGTGCCAGAAGCCATTTCATGAAGAAACCGAGCGGTACATCCTAGTGGCCGCGAACATCAACCTTGAGTACTGGCAAGAAGCGGGGGCAGGTTTCAGCGACGCCGCGCGCGGATTAGGCGTGAAGGCAGACTTCCGAGGGCCCACCTCCCATTCGCCCGAGGAAGAACTGAAGGTCTTCAAGGAAGCGGTAGCGCAACACCCCACGGGGATATTGGTGGCGCCCGTGCGGCCGGACCTTTTCAACGCCGCCATCAACGAAGCCATCGGCGCAGGAATTCCCGTGATCGCAATGGACACGGACGCCCCCGATTCCAAGCGCATCCTGTATATCGGCACGGATAACCGCCAGGCTGGCATGGAAAGCGGAAGACAGATCGCGGATTTGATGCACGGCAAAGGTCAGTTGGTGGTAGTCACGGTTTCCGGCCAGCTCAACGTGGAGGAACGCCTGCGCGGCGCGCTGGAAGTTTTTGCGAAGTACCCGGGCATCAAGATCGCGCACACGCTCGACGATCAAGGCGATCCGCTCAAGGCGAACGAATTGATCGCCGAGTTGATCAAAAACAATGAAACCGTTGACGGCATCCTGTGCCTGGAAGCTTCGGGTGGCCCCGGCGCGGGCGAGATTTTATTCCGGTTCGACTTGTATGGCAAGATTCCGGTCGTGGCCATGGACACGAACCCGGAGACGCTTGATTTCATCGAGAGAAAAATGATCTCCATGACGATCGGGCAAAAGCCCTACACGATGGCGTTCTACGGGCTGCGGTTCCTCGACGACTTGCACCACAACGTCGTGCACGAGTTCAAGAACTGGCGGTCGGCGCCCGCTTCACCCCTGCCCGCGCGCGTGGACACGGGCACCGACGTGATTGACGCCAGCAATCTGGGAGCCTTCCGCGCCGCCATGAGGAGCCAGCAAAACCCGCTTTGACTCTGGGTGAGGCTAGATCGGACTTTGGGCCCCGTTATTGGGCAGGCTTAGGTAAGGAAGAGCTGACGGGGATTAGGGACCAGTCATAGGTGACGGTCCGTGATCTACTGCCCCTAACCTGCTTCTTCTGTGTCTCTGCGGTTGAAAAGGATCATTTCGGTCGCCCGCCGTGTCGAACGCCAGCTATGATTCTGCCCTTCAGCGTCAGCTTCGCTTCTGGCGGGCTGGCGCTCCCGCCCCACGGCGGTCGCGGTGGCGCGGATCGAGGTAAAGATGGGTTGGCAGGATTTTTCACAAAACCGTCGCAGTGAAACGTTGCCCTCGTCGGACTTGATGAAACCCCTGACCTGCCCAAGCACGCTCTTTGCATGTGACTCCTACAAGGAGGAGTTGTTCCCCGAGTAGTGCATCGGATTGTCTCGTCCCTGAACCTCTCTACACTCGCCTTAACCAGGCTCGCTGCCCGCCCATCTCTATGTTGGCCCACCCTTTCGGTGAGCTGGAATCGCCAGCTCCCGAAGTCCCCTAACCCCACTCTCCCACGCTAGAACACGCGTTTGATGTCCAGTGCAAAGTGGGGATCGCTTACGGTCCCGGTTATCCTGATCGGGACGTACGTTCCCGCCCCTTCTTTTTCAAACAGAGGATCGAACGGTTTCACGAGGATCGACTTCCAGCCCCGAGTAAGTTGGGAAAGCTTTGCCTGCAGGCGCAGTGCCCCTTGAAAGTCGATCGTCTTGATCGTGCAGGGTATAAGTTCCATGGAGATTAACGGAAGCTCCCGGCGCCTCGAAGGTCAGACGGGAAAAAGTCATGCCGCCGTCCTCCAGCACGAACTTGCCGGCGAAGTCGGAAGCCACGCTGCCGAAGCTGGGGGCGGCGGTTTGGCCACTGCCTCGCCGGCTCAGCGATGCCACTTTGTTTTGGATGTCGAGTTGGGAGAATTGGGCTGAGCGGATATGAAACTCGCCGTCAAGTTTCAAGCGGTCGGCAAAATCCCCACTTCCCGGGGGGAACGTCGATCCGGGTGCGGAACGCGACGTCCCCCGTCATGGGAGGCTTATCCGCCGCTAATGCCAGGCGCAGGAGGTCTTCCAGCCGGGCGTCACTCGAGACGGCATCCAGCAAGACCCTGCGATACCGATTCCCCGGCACCCGGAACACGCCGCCGTGCGCCGCAAATTGCGAATGCCCAAGCTTCGCCTGGACAGAATCAAGCAGGGTGTTTCCCGTGGTGCCGTCCACAATGGCGTGGAAGCGCGTATCGAGAGGGACGGAGTGGCCGTTAAGCCCCAGACTGAAGTCCGGCGTTGACGTTTCTCCCCGCACATCGATCCGATCCAGCAGACCATTGAACTGGCCCCTGGATGAGAGGGTGCCGCTGAGGCCGCGGATGGTGGAAAGATCCGCTTGCGTGAAAGTGTAGGCGCCGGCAAGCGGCGTGAGGCGGGGCTGGTCCCTTTGCCAGGGGCCGAACTGTCCGTGCGTTGCAATCTCCCCGGCAGGAAGGGGATTGGTAAGCGTGGCCTGGTAAGTCATGGCTTTGCCGAGTCCGGCGTGTCGCAGCCGGAGAGATCGGAAATAGAAAGTATGCGGGGGTTTGTTGGGATCATGCACGAGGATGTTTAATTCGGCGCCATCGGCGACAATCTCATCGACGACAACTCGGGATGGCCCCGGGGCCTTCTTGCCGGGCGGGGGATGAGAGGTTTTGGGCGCGCGAGGTTCCACCGGGGGCATCGTGACCCTGAGATCTTCCAGGGTGATCCTGCGCACGTGACGAGTCGTGCGGAAAAGCTCCCAGAATTCAATTTCCGCCGAGACTTGCCTGCTGCTGATCAGGGGAGGAACATCCGTGCGGCCATGAAGCCGCAGGACAAGCTTTTGGGCCCGAATAACGATTTTGGGGAAGAGGGAAACCTGAAGATCGGAAAACTCGATGTCGCTCGAGAAATGTTCACGCAAGGTGCTCACCGTGCGATCCCGCAGATAACCGGGAAGGCGCTGCGCCATGCGTTTCGCGGCGATGACGCCGGCAAGGACCGCCAACAGAAGCGCGCCGCCAACGATTAGACCTTTTCGCATCGGATTCGGTTACGCTCTCGATCTTTACAGTGAAGGAGGCAATTTATCCCCTTTTGGTCAAACAACTCGTCCGGTCATGAGATCGCCGGATTTTCAACCCTGATTCGATTCTGGTACCTGATGTCCAGGAGCAACATCATCAAGACGCTTTCGCGTTGCAGTTCCGCTCTTCTGCTCTTCCCCTCCCGGGAGTTCACTGAAGTGTGGGGTATCGGCGAAGAGTCCATCTTCTATAGCCCCCGGAAGTTCAGTGTCGCACAATTCTCGACAGCGTGTCGAAGTTCGACGTAGCCCTCGACATCGGGTGGGGCGGGAACCTGAGCCACCCAGTTTCAGCGGACACTTGCTCACGCCCAATCCCAATACGCACTGTAAAGTCACCCCGGCTCACTGCTTTGCAAGCCGCTGCTGACGGAACAACTGCGGTTTCAGTTCGGGATTCGGCCTGAAAGTCGCCTCTTCGCCACTGTTATCGAGACTCATGGCTCTACGCCAAGCGATCTTCCTCGGGTTCAGGTTCGATGCCGTCGTTCACTGCGTTCTTCAACCTCTACCTGCACCCAAGGTACTGTTCCGTCGTCTGCACGCTCACATGTCCGAGCAAGAACTGGATCTGCTCAAACTCCCCACCCGCGACGTGACAGAGCCGGGCACACCTGCGGCGAAGATCATGAGGCGCCAGCTTGACTATTCCTGCTTTGGCTGCGCACTCCCTCACCACACACCAGACGACCTTTTCGGTGGCTCCTGCACCCCCGACAGATCCGCTCTTATTCACACCGCGAAAGACTCGCCCACGGGATATGCTCGCGGCCTCCATCCATACTTCCAGGGCAGATTTGACCCAATTCGGCACGGGCACGGTTCCGATAAGCCCTCCCTTTCCTATCAAGTCAATACTGGCCCAGTAGTCCTCCCTTCTTTGCAAGGGCTCGACCGTAAGATGCGCCAACTCCGATCGGCGAAGGCCACACCCGTGTCGCAGGTTAATCGTGGACGAAGCCAAGTGGCGAGCTTCCAATTGCAGCTTGTAACGGAGGACAACGCTCTTGTTGAAGGCCAGTCTGGGCTCGGAACAGTACCAAGCGATGAAATCATCGATGGCGAACCGGTATGAGCGTTGCGAATCGGGCGATCTCTGAGTATTCAGGACGGCAACCTTGGCGTGGTCCAAATCGGGAAGTCTGCGTTAGTTTCCGGCAGAATCCAGAAATCGAAAGAGAGGTTTTGCCGTAAAGCGGAAGCGATTTTGTGGGGAGCGGATTGTGGGCGTGCTCAAGCAAGCGGTGCTAAGATGTATCCAGAGGCTGCCATGAAGCCGCGCCGCAGCAACCCACCCCAGAGCCTCGCGTGGTTCTTAATGATGTTTGTCCTGTTCCCTCACACCCTTTCTTCCCCGCCAGTGGGCAGGTCTGAGACGGGGGATGAGCGTTCCCGCGCGGACTCGGCAGAATTGCCGGAGACTCGTGAGGCGCGGGAGCGAATGGTCCAAGAGCAGATTTTCGCCCGCGGGATTCGCGACCCAGCGCGTCTTGGAGGCCCTGCGAAAAGTTCCGCGCCACCGGTTTGTGCCGCCGGAGATGCTGCCCTCCGCGTACGAGGACTCGGCTCTGCCCATCGGCCTCGGGCAGACCATCTCTCAGCCCTATGTGGTGGCCTTCATGACGGAGGCCCTGGAATTGCAGCCCCAGGATCGCGTGCTCGAAATCGGCACGGGTTCAGGCTACCAGGCGGCGGTGCTGTCGCTCCTGGCGCGCGAGGTTTATTCCATGGAGATCGTCGAGCGGCTGGGCAGAGAGGCGGAGGCGCGGCTGAAGGAAATGGGCTATGCGAACGTGCGCGTCCGGATCGGCGATGGCTACCGCGGCTGGCCGGAAGCGGCGCCCTTCGACGCTATCATCGTAACGGCAGCGCCGCCCGACGTGCCGCCCGCGCTCGTCGCGCAACTCCGCCCGGGAGGCCGCATGGTGGTTCCGGTAGGACGCTACGTGCAGAATTTGATCCGCCTGCGCCGCACGGCGAAAGGCCTGGAACGCGAGAGCCTGCTGCCCGTGCGCTTTGTTCCCATGGTGCCCGAAGGTGAAAGAGTGCCGAAGTAGCACCGCCGTTCTGTTTTCCGGTAACGGGTCAATTTCATGTAGAGGCGGCTTTACGCCGCCACGTGGCGAGATAAACTCGCCGCTACCACACCTTCCGTCAGCCGGGGGTCCAGTCCTTGATGCTGGTCGACGCCACTTCCGCGAGCCGAGGATGCGGGAGGAAATTCCGATGCGATTTCGTGACTTCTCCTTTGGTTCCCTTAAGATTGATGACGTGGTCTATGAGTATGACGTCGTCGTCGATCGCGGGAAGATTCGAAAGCGCGACAAGAAGCCGTCCAAGAAATTCCGCGATGAATTCGCGCACACGCCCCTTTCCGTCAAAGAGGACCTACCGTGGAAGTGCCGTCGCCTGGTTGTGGGCACCGGCGCGCACGGTGGTTTGCCGGTGATGAAGGAGGTGAAGCGCGAAGCGGAGGAGCGAAGCATCGAACTATATGTTCTTCCCACGGCCCAAGCCATCGAGATGCTCAACGAGGACATTGAGGACACGAACGCGGTCTTACACGTCACCTGCTAACCCCAACGGTTTTGGCTCTGGTCGCGTTACGATACGACTAGGACAGTGCCCTCGCGGAGGCTATGTAACCTCATGAGCGCGGCGCGGTTCCGCTTCTGTGCCGAACTGAGGGATTTTCTCCCTGATGAGAATCGGGGGGAGGATCTCACGCGTGGTTTTAGTGTGAGTGGTGCTAGAATGAATGAGTATGGTCTCCCTGTTTGGTTCCGGCAATAAAGAGAAAAAAACCGGCTTCCTGGACCGGCTGAAGCAGGCCGTCGCCTCCACCAAAGCCCAACTGGTTGAACGGATCGAGGAGATTGTCGAGGGCAAGGCGGCCCTCGATGAATCGGTGCTCGACGACCTGGAAGCAACCCTGATCACCGCCGATCTGGGAGTGCGCACGACGCAGGAGATTCTGGGCCGGCTGAAGCAGCAAATCCGCCAGGGCAAGCTGCGGGAGACGGCGCAATTGCGCCCCGCCGTGGAGCAAGGGATTCTGGCGATTCTGGAAAATCCCGCCGCGGCCTCCGCGGCCCCCAAAGCCAAACAGCCGCCGCCGGGCATGCCCGCCGTCATCTTTGTGGTGGGGGTAAACGGCGTGGGCAAAACCACCAGCATCGCCAAGCTGGCCCATTACTTCTTGCAGCAGAACCGCCGCCCCCTGCTCTGCGCCGCGGACACCTTCCGCGCCGCCGCCAATGAGCAATTGGAGATTTGGGCGGGACGCCTGGGCATCGAGATGATCAAGCAGAAATCCGGGGCCGACCCGGCGGCGGTCCTCTTTGATGCCCTCGCCGCAGCCAAGCACCGGCGTCACGATCCGG
This sequence comes from uncultured Acidobacteriota bacterium, assembly GCA_963810005.1. Taxonomy (GTDB): domain Bacteria; phylum Acidobacteriota; class Terriglobia; order UBA7540; family UBA7540; genus Bog-366. The sequence continues at coordinate 307,837 of CAWELY010000007.1, read as the reverse complement.
TGATCGTGGATACGGCGGGCCGCCTGCACACCAAAACCAACCTGATGGCGGAACTGGAGAAAATGTGCCGCATCGCCGCGCGCGAAGTCCCTAATGCCCCGCATGAAGTGCTGCTGGTGATCGATGCGACGACGGGACAGAACGGGCTCCAGCAGGCGCGGCAGTTCGTCGACCACGGCGGCGCCACGGGCATCATTCTGACCAAGCTCGACGGCACCGCCAAGGGCGGCGTGGTGATCGCCATCGCCCGCGAGCTCGGCCTGCCCATTCAGTTTGTCGGCGTCGGCGAAAAGATCGACGACCTGCTGCCCTTTAACCCCCAGGAATTTGTGGAGTCGCTTTTCGAACCGTAATCATGCCGGGGGAAGAAAGCGGCGGCAATTGATTGTGGATAACCCACCAATGCCCACCATAAGGCAACGTTTTCCGATGCGGGCGCTTGCGCCGATGGCAGGAGCAGAATGCGCCGGTTGCGGACACTATGGCGCATCCAGACTTTTTCGCTTGATCTTTTGTCCAGACCAATAAATAAAAGGTGGGAGAAGCTATACGCGATTGATCACTGACTAAACCCATGCCCATCACCACCATCATCTTCGACTACGGGTGCGTGCTCAGCTTGGCCCCGCGCCTGGAGGATTTTGAGCCGCTGCGCAAGGCCATGGGCGTGGAAGCCGCGACCTTTCAGGAAATATACTGGCGACATCGCGAAGCCTATGACCTCGACACCATCGATGCGCCCACCTATTGGCAGGAGTCGGGCACGCTGCGGGCGTCACCTTCTCTCTTGACCAAATTCAGCGGTTTTCGGCTCTGGACATTCAAATGTGGGAGAAACCGAATCCCGTCATGGTCGAATGGGTGCGCGTGCTTCGCGGCCGCGGATTGAAGACGGCGGTCCTTTCCAACATCTCGCGAACCGTGGGCGACTACCTCCGCCGCACGGCTCAAGTGGTTGGAGCTGTTCGACCATCTGGCTTTTCCGGCGAGTTAAAAATGGCGAAGCCCGACCCCGCGATCTATCACGTTTGTCTGGAGGCTCTGGGCGTGCCCGCCGCCGAGGCATTATTCCTTGACGATCGCGAGGTCAACATCGCGGCCGCGCGTGCCGTGGGAATGCACGGCATCGTGTTCCGCTCCGCCGAGAACTTCTGCCGGACCTCGAACCCTATGGACTCGCCGAGTCTCTGGCGGAAGCGCAAGCCCGCGCCGGGTGACCGGCGAACGCCCGGCCGGGTTACGCTTAAGCGCCCGGCCACGAAATTCCGCCCGGTGGCAAGCAACCCGCAGCCGCCCGCGCACCTCTGAGAAAGTTGTAGAATAGGTGATTATGCGGAAACCCATCTCGCTCCTTCTCGCCCTGCTGGGGCTCTTCGATTCCCTTTATCTTCTCTGGATCTATACTCCCCGTCCCGGCCGATGGTCTGCTTGGGAACGGGCTGCGACGCCGTGCGCGCCAGCGCTTATTCCCACCTTCGGGGAGTGCCCATGCCGGTGTTTGGCGTGGCGGGCTACGTGCTTGGTGGCCCTGCTCATCATTGCGGAATCGCTCGTCCCCGCGGCGCTGGCCATCGAGGTCCGCTACGCGCTGGCGGGCGCGACGGGGTTTGGATTTCTCTTTTCGCTGTACCTGGAATATCTGCAAGGGTTCGTGATTCACGCTTTCTGCGCGTGGTGCGTGACCTCGGGCCTGGTGATGACCGCGCTCTGCGCGCTGGCCATCTACAACGTCGTTCGCCCCGCGCCGGAAGCCGATCCGCCCGCGCAACTCGCCCAGGTGCGCAGCTACTTCGTGGTAGGCGTGGCAGCGTTGCTGATCGGCGTCCCCGCTTTCTACGAGCTTGCCGCACATGGGGAAATGCCTCCCCCGCCGCCTCCCGCCCCCGAGTGAAACCACGGCGGACAGGCTGGTGAGGCCCGACAGCCACGCGACGGGCAATCCCAACGCGGCCTTGACGCGTGGTGGAGTTTGGAGATTTCGAATGCCCCGTCTGCGGACGCGAGGAACCGGTGGCGAGGGAGATTCGCGCCAAGTATGGAAAACAGATTCGCTTCGTATTCCGGCAGTTCCCTCTGATCCACGTCCACCCTTTCTCCGAGCGCATGGCGGAAGCTTCAGAGTGCGCAGCCGAACAGGGAAAGTTCTGGGAAGCGGTGGACGAGATTTATTCCCGGCAGACCGATTTGAGCGAAGAAGGATTGAAGCGTGACGCCGCCGAAATCGGTTTGGATCAGGCCAGGTTCAACCAGTGCATGGCCAGCGGCGCTGAGGCGGCGCGGGTTCAACGGGATCATCGAGGATGGTAAGGCGCTGGGGGTGAATGGCACGCCCACATTTTTCATCGGGCACCAAGTGGCGCCGGGAGTGCCGGATTTTGACGAGTTCTCGCGACTCATCGATCAGGAACTGGCGGCACAGGCAGTAGGGTTGTCCTCCGCTCCTCCCGGCGCCCGCGGCCCCGGTCGCACCCGCCGTCTCAGCGCCGGCCGAAAAAAACCAGTCCGCCCAATCTACCACGGCTTCCCAGAAAGCCGCGCCCGCGCCCGGCACTTCCGAACCCGCCCCATCGCCGTTCGGCTTACTCGGATCAGCCCCGGGAGGCGCGCTGTCAAGTTTCCCGGCTGGCGGGGTAACATGCAGCGAAGCGGAAGCCGCAAAGAAGCAACCTACCCTGATTGATACCAACCAACTTCGGGAACTCCTCGCGGCAAAGACTAAACCGCTGTTTGTGGACGTGCGGCCGGCCAAAGAGTACGCCGGGGGGGGATTCCCGGCGCGATCAATATTCCCGTGGACGACATGCCGCAGCGCTGGAGCACCCTGCCCAAAGGCCGCGTGATCGTCTTCTATGAGAGCGGGCAGTCTTCCGGGGACATTTGCGCCTCCGGCCGCGCCGCCGGAAGGATCTTGCTGGAGCATGGCTATGCCTTCGATCAAGTCAAGGTGTACCAGGATGGCCTTACCGGCTGGCAGAAATCCGGACTCGGCGCCAGTAAGTAAACCTTCAACCCATGACGTCCACATCTGGTCAGACACCCCCCGCAAAGCGGGTAGCTTGATGAGTGGGGCCGCCTCGAAGGCGGTTCCCCGTAACGTTCGATTGGCTTCCCTGCCGGCCGCCGTCGCAACCCCGAAGGGGTTGAAATTGAGTAGCCGTGGGCAAGGGCACGCCTTTGGTGCCCGCCGCCCACGGACCGCGTCGCTCCCCATTTTATCGACCCTGAAGGGGTCGAAATTGAGTAGCCGTGGGCAAGGGCACGCCTTTGGTGCCCGCCGCCCACGGACCGCGTCGCTCCCCATTTTATCGACCCTGAAGGGGTCGAACGGTTCGGCCCCCCCAGGGCCGAGAGGTTTTCCTCCGCACCGGTACCGTAGGTTTCACCTACGGCTACTCACGGTGTTCCCCTTGCGGGGAACCCCGCCACGGTCAAACCTCTTCCAGCGGGTAGCCACGGTCAGTGCAGTTCTGACCGTGGGCTGTTCTGGTGGTGGTCGAGTTACAACGATTCTGCTTTGGACAAGGCAACGGTGGCGGCGGGTTCCATCCAGATTGATTACGTGCGATTGCCATGGGGGTATCACGCCCGAGAAAAGCCCACGGTCAGAAAAGCGCTGACCGTGGCTACCTGCTGCTTTTCGAGAAGCGGGCGATAGTACTCCAGCAAGCGCTGTAACTGTTGTCGCTCGACCGCCCACTCCCCCGCAAATCATCCCACACGCACGAGCTCCTGGTGGTGTTTCAGGTATTCCGTGAAAGGGTTATCCTCGTCCAAATCGACGAGATCAACCTGCCGTCCCAAAGCCCGGCTGGCTATCCCCATGGCGCGGAAAAAGACCTCCGGTGGCAAGCCCGAGACGGCCATGTCAACGTCGGAGTGGGTGCGCATCTGCCCCTTGCTGGCCGAGCCAAAAACGTACACTTCCTTGGCTCCAACCGCCTTGAGCGCGGATGCCGCCTTGTCAAATAATCCCTTCATTTCATCCGTCATGGTGTCCTTCCTAGCTATAGTATGGCAAACCGCGCCCCCTCCGTCGAGACAAGAAAAGAATAAAAGGTGAAGGATGAAGGGTGAATTATGAACTCTGGACGATGAGGATGTCACTGGTTAGCTGGCACCAAACGACAACGGACCACGGACGACTGACAACGGACAGTTTCTTATGAATTCCGGATGATGAACAGAAATCGGGCCAAAGTTGGTTTGTCCCGAATCGACAACAAAGAGCCGCGGACCTGCACAACGCGCTACGCTGCTGGGGTCTTCAGGGGCGTGAATAGGGGTGCGCGACATCCAATCCCGGCACAACCTGAAAATGCTTGAAATTGAAGGTGTACAGGCGGGCGCTCCGGGCGAGGGCTGTCGCGGCGATAAGACAGTCGGGAATGTTGAGGCCCGAACTCAACCGGTGAGTCAGCAGCAATTGGTATGCTGCGGCGAACTCGGAGGGCTCCGGCCAAACCACTTCGAATGTTGCCAGGAACCGTTGGATTCGTTCCAGATCGGCGCGGTCATGGCAACCCATCACCAGTTCCATCGCGGCCACCGCAGGGACTGCGAACGACTGTGTGGCGAGTTGTTTGAGCCACATCTTGGGCAGGAATTGTTCCGCGCAGGCAATCGACGAGAACGTCCGTATCAAGAAGGTTCATGGGAGGACTTGTTCCACCCTTCCGACCGGAGCTTCCGGGCGAACTCCATGCTATCCTTGATGTCGGCGCGATCGCGCCACATCCCTAAGAATTCGGATTTCAGCAGGTCGTCAAAAGTGGGGGAGGTCGAAGACCCGGCGGGTGAAACCATAATCACAATGGCAGCAGACCCGGTGGGCACGTCCGCAGGCAACGTGATGCGCAGTTCCCGGCTGTCGGGAATGTCCGCATTTAATGTGACGGTTTTTACCATCCGAACGTTACCTCACCTCTTACCTTATCAAAACCCCTGCGCATTTACAACGACTCGTCCGCAAGACGCCTGCCTGCGGACTCCCTTTTCGCCCGTATCCCGTGTCCCGTTGCCGGTGTTTTCGTTCCCGGCGGTTCGTCCCCGATCGACAACAAAAGTCGCGCCCTGAACCCCGGGTCCGCGCTACGCTGTTAGCACAGCCACTCCTGGCTGTGTGGCAGGCAGCACAACCACTGGCTGTGCATTTGAAACAACACAGGCAAGAGTGCCTGTGTCACGGAGGCTCACTGGGGGCGGTTGAGCGCGTCGAGGAAACGGGGGAAGGCCTTGGCGTAGGTCGCGAGATCGTTTACCCGCGAAAGTCCCCGATCACTTTGCTCACCACATCGGCCTTGCGGGGGTGATCCCATTTCGTCGAAGAGGTAATCGTCAATGCGGACGGGGAACAACACATTCCTATGTTCGCGGTCTTCCTTCTGCAAGGCGCGCTCGATTTCGCGAATGACGGGCGGGCTTTGGAGCGAATGCTGGGAGCAGATCACCACCAGCTTGTCATAATGCCGGATGGCGGTGTCAATCTCACCCCACACCGGCTCACCCCACTTGGCATTTTCGTCAAACTTCCAACAACGGACGTTCTTCGCCTGTAAGTCAGCATAAAGCCGCTGGGCGAAGTCGTCGTCTTTGCTCGATACAGAATGCCTCAAGGAATGACGGGACGGGAATCCGCTAATTCATGGTTTGACAGCCAACCCTAGTGCAAGCGCCAGCGATTTCTGCCGCTCGTCGAAAGTGAAAAACTCCTTAGCGTTGAGCTTCTTGGCCAGACTGACATGTAACACATCGAGGCTGCGGCAGCCGATGCGGGGACTGTGGAGCGCGGCCCATTGTGCTGCGGTGCGATAAACCGGAATCCAATTGACGGGTTGGGGAACCAATCGGCCGCTCCGCAAATCGCGCTCCACGTCCGACCACGCGTTGCTGACTTGAGCGGAGGTGAGGATGCGCCGAAACACCCCAAGAGCAAGGGCGTTCCTCATTTCCAGGCGGTGCAGTCCGGTGAATGGCAAAGGGTCGGTCGCTCGGTGAAGAACGGCTTGGGCGCTCATGCTGTGGGAATCATTGATGTAATATGAGACGAGCAGACTGGTGTCCGCGTAAAGGTTCATGCGGTGTTAGTAGCGCTCCTGTTCCCGCGCCAGAAGAACCAAATTAGGCAGAACCTTGTCGCCAGAGATCCGACGCCGCCGAGCCGCAGCGTCGGGCCAGCGAATCGGGCGTTTACGTCGGGCCGTCGGCTCCGCTTCCAGCGCCGTTTCCAGTTCGTGGACGACCTCAAAGAATTTCCGACGCTCCCGAGGCGGCAAGGCCTTCACCTGCTCCAATACTTCATTCGCGCTCATGTTCGAAAAATACCACGGGCCGTGTACACAGCGCAAGTTCGGTTCTGGCAACTGACAACTGACGGCTGACAATAGAGGCTCACAGTTGACAGTCGACAGTTAACAGTCAGGGCCTTCTTGATTCTTACTGTGAACTGTAAACTATGAACTGTGAACTGATCTCTTGAATTCTGGATGATGAACAGAAATCGGGCCAAAGCGGGTTTGTCCCCAATCGACAACAAAAAGCCGCGGACCGTCAAAATAGGCTTTACATTTGTTTTTTCATCGTTGAAGTGTGGAAGGCGGCAATGGCAATAAACCCCAAAAGGCGGTGTGTTCACCGGCCTGTTTGTGGTAAGCTTGCCCTATGATGACACCCGAGGTTATGCGGCCCCCGCCACATTCGCAGCGCGTCCGGGCATGGGTCTATGCCATTATCAACCCTATCATCGAGAGCCTCCGCCGCGAAGTTTTCTTCCTGGATAAAGGAAACACTACCTGGCAGGGCGACACAAGGAGGTGCGAGTACATCCGGCCTATCCGCGAATATTTCCAATATTCGCAATGGCCCAACTACGAGGATTTCGTGGCAGATCCACAGAACCCTGGCTTCAGAGAAAAGTTCGAGGAACATGACCGAGGGCTTTCTATGGTGGAGTCGAGTGCGGCTGTGTTTGCCGATGGCCTGATGCATTCCGACGCATTTCGGAAGAAGGTCAAAGATTCCTTGGAACAATACCAGTCAACCGCCCGCACCAATCCGCAGTATCCCTATCTTGACGACATCCCGGAAGGGAGCCTCCCGCGGGGCATCGCAGCTTTGCTGGTCAACCGGATAGACGATCTGCCGCACCATTACGGGACGCACAAGTTTTGGGAAGTCTACAAGAAAGATTTCGAACCTTACCGCGACGGTCCGTCCTTTCAGGCCATAAAGACGGCTACAGACGCACTAGCGGGAGTTTCAAGCAAGCTCCTACTCGAAATCGAAAGCCATCGACAGTCGTTATGCCGCACTTACGATATACCCGCTGCACCGATTCCCACCGATAAGAGCCGCGGTACGGATGCCTTCAACGTTTGAGACAGAACACCCCCGCAAATTGTTGATTCTCGATACTGGCCCGATTCGAGAGTTGGTGCTTTTCCACGCCGTTGACGAATACGGATTTGAGAGCTTGAGGCCCGACCTGAAATACATTCTCGATCGTGATTCTTACATCCGCTGCACCAAATTCATTGGATCGTTCTGTAACAAAACCACCAGCGCTTCAGTGGTGGCTGAACTCAATTATTGGATTCGGGAGACCGAGCGCACGGGCAAAGAGAAGCTGTGGAATCGGGTTTACGAAGAGTTTCGAGGGATGAGGATAGACGAGCAAGTGGTGAAGCTCCTGAAAATGGACATCAGGCAGGTGACAACGTTCGGCCCGGTGGACGTAAGCTTACTTGAGATCGCGCGGACGAATCGTAAGCTGAGCCCACTTGTGCTGACCGTGGATGGCCCTCTCCATCGAGAGTGTAAGCTGGCCAGATTTCGCACGAAGCATCTTCTCGAGATCGCGCTGGCAGACTAGTATCGGGGCGCGGAATAAACAGCCACCCACCAGGGGTGGGCTGGTGCCATTGAGAAGAGGGCAGAAGGCGGAAAGCGGCAGACGGCAGGCAGCAGACCATAGGCAGCGCGTAGCGAAGTGCTTAAGAGGCGGCGCTGCAAGCCCCTGCGCGCTCGCGATTCAGCGCCAGCAGGCGTTCCAGGATATCGGTATCGCTCAGGTCCGCCGGCCAACCGTAGGCTGCCAGGACGGCCTTATCGAGTGCCCGGTGGGCATCTTCAAGCCATTGCGGACGCTGGTTGTAGAGGTTCGTCAGAGTACGCTTCTTTAGTTCCGCAGCGGAGGCCCCAGGCGGATTCAACCAGGCATCGCGCTTCTCGACCAGTTCCTTTGCTGCGGCGGCAATATCCTTGACGCGATGGCCGTCTTTCGGCTCGGACCCGGGTCTCCATGGCAAAGGAAACGTTTCAAAAGTCGTTTTAGAGTTGTAGGACGGACGGTCTTCCAAAGTGGAGCACTTTCGAAGTGCCCACAGTTCATGCACACGCGAGCGGGTAGCCACGGACAGCGTCTTTCTGTCCGTGGGTTCTTCGGGGCCGGACCCACTACCTTGCGGCTAAGGGGGCGCGTTTTACAGCGGCCGACTTGGCGCGATGGTTCGAGGCGCGAGGACGACGGCGTGCTGTACCTGCTGCCGCCGCGGCCGTATTCACCAACATTCGGAGTGCCCTGTTCACCGACTCCGAGTCAGGGAAGACGTCCGCCAGTTCATGCTCGATCAGTACAAGGTTGGTCCCGGCAGTTGCCTCGCGGTAGTACTTGCCGCGAACTCCTCCCTGGAGTTGCGAGAGGTCATACTCCGGCCTCAAATCGTCATTAATTCCCTTCGCCGATGCCTTCTTCACAGCCTCAGTTTACCTCACCCGCGTCGTGAAACCAAGCGCAGCGCGGACCTCTGCCGTGTGAGGTGCGCGGCATTTCGGACTTCACACAGAAGAGGGTCAACGCCTCTCGCTCGCAAGGAGTCCGCGAGGGTTGCGAACTCAGCGGCGGCCATCTCCGTTACATCTGCCGCGCTGCGATCGGGCCGGAGCCGTGCCGGATCGGTGAACACGGCGCGCAGAACCTCGATCGGCGGCAGCTTGCAGTCGGCAGTTGCCTGGTTCGTTCGAATGGTCCGGCTTGGGCTGAGACCGTTCAAAAGTCGGGCAAATTGTCTAATAAATGCGGTAATATTGTGCTATTTATCAAAAGATTGTTGTTGAATTGTCACCGTCAATAAGACTATACTCCTCGTGCTTTGCGAGCCCCTGCGGGCACTTTAAGGCCTCAATAGAATGGCGTTCAACGTGTGCCACCCCTCAGCACCGTTTCGCTCCTCACCCAGTACGCCCTGCTCGCGACTGACTAATTCTCTGCTTCATGGACGGCAATGCCATGGTCAATATTGCTGACCCCGTAACACAGTTGGCACTCATAATTTTGGTTTCCGTGCTGACGGGAACCTGCCTGCTCATTACCGTAGCGTTCATCCGTCGATGGCAACAGATCCGGCATGCTCGCTTCCTTCATACCCTTCAACGTCAATACCGGCCCGTCCTGGCAAGGCTGCTCTCCGGAGCGCGGAGCCCCTCCGGAATCGCCGCTCTGCGGGAATTGCCGCTGGCTGAACTGGAACTCCTGCTGGACCCTCTTTTCTCCAAGCGCAAGATCACCGAGCCGGGCATGGTTTTCCTTCACGCCTTATGCGCAGAGCTGGGGTTGATCGAGTTGTGGGAAAGTCGATTGACCCACGGGCCGTCGGCAACCCCCCCATCCTCGGAGCGCGGGGCGCAGCGATATTCCGCCGGCCGTGCGGGTGCAGGCTATCTGGCGCGCGCGAAGAGCATCCGGAACTTGGGGATGCTGCGGCATCGGCGGAGTTGGCCGCTCCTGGTCAATGCCCTGGACGACCGCCACCCCGACATCCAGTTGGTGGGGTTGCAATCCTTGGCGGCAATGGGAGAGCCGGAAAGCTTTCCGGTCCTACGGGAACGGCTCCATGCGGTGGCCCAAGGAAAATCCTCGTCCCCGCCGTTGCGGGGATTGCAGGCCGCCATGGTCGCCTTCGATATTACTTGCCTGCCAACCCTGTTGCCTTCCCTACGCCACGCTGATCGGCACATCCGCTGGCGCGCCACCGAGGTTCTGGGGGCGATGGTTTTCCGCGAGGCTGCCCGGCGACCGCGCCTCCCCCTCACCCAGGAGATGCTCACCCCGCCGATCGTGGAATTACTGCTGTCCGGACTCGCGGTTGACACCGACTCGGCAACTCGGGCGCGCGCGGCGGAGGCTATTGTTTTTCTCGACGATCCGCGCGCCACGTCCGTGCTGCGTAACCTGCTACTTGACCCGCAATGGTTCGTGCGCCTGCGCACCGTCCAGGCCCTCGCCCACTGGCGCCAGGCCGTCGCGCCTCTGCACCAGGATATCTGCGCCTGTTTGCGCGATCCGCACTGGCGGGTGCGCGAGGCGGCAATCCAGACTCTCCTATCCCTGGGTCAAGAGGGCAAGCATCAGCTTTTTGAACATTTCCTGGCTTCCACCGACCGCACCACCCGCGAACAAATTATCGAAATGATCGAGCGCACGGGATTGATGTCCACCCTGGTAGAGGAGTACAGCGCCGGCCAAAATGGTTTAGATGCCCTCATGATCGAACAACTCGCCGGCGATGCGGCCTCGCTGGGGCTTTCCGGAGTGCTCCGCACGGTAAACCCCGAGATCCGGCAAAAATTCCTGGCCCGTATCCTCCCCCATGCAGCAGCGAAGCTGCGGTCCCTGGCAGAAGCGCCACCGGAGGTGGAGAGCGCAACCGACCTCCCGCAACCCCTCGAGTTCCCGCCCGCCTGGCGGCCGGAAGGAGCCTGCCGGCCATGAACCACCTGCGATTATTCATCGCCGATGGGATGATGGTATTTAGTCTTGTCGTCATCTCCTACTTTTTCCTGGGCAACGGCATTTACACGATCCTGATGATGCTTTCGTTGCGCGCCACTTGGGCGCATATGCGGCGGATGACCTATCGAGGACCGGGTGCCTTGCGCCATTCCCCCTTGACCCCGGAAATGACCATCATTATTCCGGCTTGGAACGAGCAAGACGTCATCGTGAATGCTGTTCACTCCGCGTTACGCGCGGATTACCCCCGCCTCCAGGTCATTGTCGTGGATGACGGGTCAACCGATATGACCCTTGACCGCCTGGGGCAAAGTTTTGAGCTGGTGGAGATGGATGCGGCCTACCACCCCAGCATTCCCACCGCCCCCGTCCGCACCACTTACCTTAATCCCACCATTCCCAACCTCCTGGTTGTCAGTAAAGTGCGGGGAGGAAAGCCTGACGCCCTCAATGCCGGCATCAACCTCTGCCGTTCACCCTACTTCGGCATCCTGGACGCCGATTGCCTGCTGGAACGCGACGCCCTGCTGCAGTTGATGGACCCAATCGTCAACTCCGCCGGGGAAACAGTGGTGAGTGGCGGGATCGTGCGCATCCTGAACGGCTGCGAAACCAAGAACGGGCGGGTGCTCAGAGTGGGCATGCCGCGCCGGTGGCTGGAACGATTTCAGGTCGTCGAGTACTTTCGCAGTTTTCTTTACGGCCGGACGGGGTGGCATCTGTTGGGAGGCACCTTGATCGTGTCGGGGGCGTTCGCGGTCTTCCATCGCTCGACCGTCATCGAGGCCGGAGGTTTCTGCCACGACACGGTGACGGAAGACATGGACCTGATTGTTCAGATCCATAAGTGGGCGGCGGAAAACAATCGCCAAATCCGTATGTCCTTTACCTCCGACCCCGTGTGTTGGACCGAGTGCCCCTCCACCGTCGCCATGCTGGCGCATCAGCGCCGCCGCTGGCAATTGGGACTCTGTCAGACGCTCTGGAAACACTCTGCCATACTGTTCCGAAGAAAATATGGAACCGTCGGTTGGCTCAGCTTCCCTTTCCACGCTTACATCGAAGGGTTGGGCGCGGCGGTGGAATTCCTGGGATATCTTGTTATCCCCCTGGGCCTTCTCCTGGGCATGATTTCTCCCGGGCTCCTCTTGGTATTTATTCTACTCGGCTGCGTCTACGGCGGATTCCTTTCCGTGGGAGCGGTGCTGCTGGGAGAACTCACCTATCGCCGCTATCCGCGATTTCGGGACCTCCTGACCTTGGTGGTTTTCGCATTGTTCGAAAACATCGGGTACCGCCAGATGGTTTTGTACTACCGCTTTCAGGGAGTCCTGAAGTTTCTCACCGGCAGCCGCCGTTGGGAGAAGGTGGCCCACGTGGGCTCGACCGCGGAGGGGTAGGGGTCGAGACCTACCATTCGGGACCCCGCAACGGGGGGGCATCCTTCTGCCCGCGGCGGAGGAAGTCAGGAATAAATGAACGCTCTCACCGCAAGCCCTCCGGACCGAGAGATCGCCTGCTGCCCCTTCCTTGCGGCTTCGACGGCTTGGCGCCTAAGCACGAAATGCGGGGGCGTCGCACTTGCACTGGTGGTGGCTTTCGCCCTTCTCGCGTCGCCGGCCCGGGCGGCAAAGAAGCGAATTTCCATCCCGCCATCCGCAGCAGCAGACATGAAATTGGCGGAACCCTCACGCCTGGAAGTGTTCTATCGCGAGCGTGCCGCCAGGAATCCGCAGGACGCAGAAGCTTTCGAGGGAATGGCGATCCTACAGGTCCGGCGGGGAGACTACGCGCAGGCGATTGCATCCTATCGCCGCGTTTTGGAACTCACCCCGGATAACCACGATGCCAAGGTTGGCATGGGGCGCGCTTTGGCCTTTAGCGGCCAGTACGACGCCGCCCTCCGCCGCTTCCAAGGGCTGTTGCAGGAGCGCCCGGATGACACCGATGCCTTGGAGGGAATGGCGCGCGTGCAAGCGTGGTCAGGCCGCCCGGCAGCGGCGCGGGCCCTCTTCCGTAACCTTGCGGCGCGTGATCCTGCCAACCCCGATTATGCGGTGGGCCTGGCCCGCGCGGAAATGAGTATGCGCGAATACCCCGAGGCGCGGAAGACCCTGACCACGTTCCTCGCTGCCCATCCCCGCAATGGCGACGCACAATTGCAGCTTGCTTCCCTGGAAATCTTCGAAAGACGTTGGGCGCAAGCCTCGCATTTATTCGACCGCCTCATGCCCGACAACCCCATCGAGGCCCTTAAGGGTAAGGTGCGGATTGCCTACTACCGGGGCGACCTGACCTACGCGCGCGACTGGGGAGAATGGATGGCGGAGGAGAATCCGCGCGACGTTGCCAACCTATTGTTACTCGCCCGTATCGAAAGGGCGCTTCACCGCAGGCGGCAAGCCTATGCCCTGGTCCATGGGGCCGAAAGCCTCGACCCACATAATACGGAAGCACGGGAATTAGAACATAGCCTCGATCTCGACGGTGAGCCCACCCTGCACACGGCCGCTTCCTTCGCACGGGAAATCGGTTCCGGAAGTTCTTCCGGTGGCGAGGACTTAAGCGCGCCGGGGTTCGAAACCACCTGGGGCATGACGACATTCCCCCAATCGGAATCATCTTTGTCCCTGTATTACCTCCCCTCGCAAAGCCCCAGTGGCGGAGTGCAGGGCGCCGTCGGCCCTTCCCAGATTCTCTATCGCCAGACAACTTACGTCACATCACAGATCACTGTGCGCGGCGGTTTCGGGCTGACGCGCTTTGGCCCGAGTGAGCTCACAGCGATTCCCACCCAGGAGCCGCCCTTCACGTCGGCCGGCACCCGCCCTTTCGGTTTTGGCAATATAAGTTATGCCCCGGACACGAACTTGACCGTGGCTTTAACCCTGGCGCGAGCCGCCGTCACCTACACTCCCACCTCCGTGCGCCTTGGCGTCATGGAAGATCGCCTTTCAACAGATTTGGATTATCGTTTCGATGCGAAGACAGGCTTGCAGATGGAACCCTTCCTCGTCGACGACTTCTCGATCTCCTATGACCATGGGACCGGCCTCGTGGGATCATCGCCAGACCTGGGCAACGATGTCGATCACAAACGCGGGGGCGGTGCTTCCATAACCTTTAACCGCAAGGTCGTTCAGAAATCCCGCGTGGCGCTCGATCTCGGGTACTCCGGGCTCGCTTACGGCTTTGCCGGGAGCGCGTCAAGACCCTATCTCGGTTTTTTCACTCCCGGCTTCTACCAGCGCCACTACCTCACCGCCCATATCGTGGGTAAGATTTGCGGGCGGCTCGCGTACGATTTCTCTGCCGGCAGTGGAGTTCAGCAAGTCGAACGGGGAACTCCGCTTAAGACCGCCCTCTTTCTTAGCCCGGCGGTCACCCTGAAGGCCAGCGCGCGCCTCTCCCTGACGCTGGGTTATACGCACTACGACAGTGCCCAGTCACTGGGCTCACTTGAAGGGAACGCCGCGCGCCTGACCACTGATTGGCGATTTTAAGCCCATGGCCCAGGACCGGCCTGATAACACGTCACCGTTTTCGACGGTGCGCAAGAAGGAGGCAATATGGTGAATCGAATTTTCCGCCCGCGGACCACGTTCCTCTTGGTCGCGCTCTATCTGGGAGTGACCATCGCTCTACCTGCTCCCGCGCCGTCACAAGAGCAGCGGTCGGGTGGTGAGATCAAAAAAGTCGTTCCCGGCGATATTGGCCTTTACGCCGCCCTTTCCAATGGCGAGCTACAGAGGATTACCGGGCGCCCCACAAACTTTTTCCGAGCCGGGGGATGGCTCGCGCTTCGGAGTTATAGCGAGATGGCGGGCGAATCGGCGTACGTGAGCGTGGCGCGCATTTCGACTTTTTATTACCGCGTGAGCCAGGAATCGGAATACTTCCGTGTGGGCCGCCAAGCTGACCAGACCGTGCCGGGAACCATTAACTTGATTCTAACGCAGATGACGGTGAAACGCGGGCGACGCCAGTACCAGTTTGCGTCCAGCGAGGCATATCGCCGGAGCCGCGGAATCCCCGTGCGGCATCAGTTTAGCTTCGACGCTAAGGAAATTGAGCCAGGGCTCTTCCAGCTTCGGCCCGAGCCGCTTAAACCGGGACAATACGCTTTCTTTTTGTTCGTGAGAGGTCCGGAGAGACAGACCGTGAATACCAAAGGGCTCACGGAGGGGTTCATCTACGACTTTGCGGTTGAATAACGGTAACGGCTACGCCCCGACGCCTTTACCCTCGCCTAGCCCCAGGAAGCTCCCCTTCGCAGCAAGACCTTAGCTGGTCACCGGCCGACACCGTCAGTAGCGAGTAAAACGGCGGTGCCGCGAATGTTATCGAGCGGCCCATAATGACGCATCGGGGTGCGCAGAGACAAAAGACGGCTATCCACTCCTTGCACGGATGCTTGCTGCGGTGTTAGTTTACCTAGTCAATTCGCCCTCGACGCGATGGTCCAGGAATGGGAATGTCGGCATGGCGCCTCCACCGAATGCTGGCTCGCTATTCAAATTCCCACGGCGGTCGCATCGAGGCATTGCCCATAATCCGAGGAGGCTATTATCTAAATGGACTCAGCAGAATTGAACCGCCTTTATGATTTCAGCGGGAAAACCGTGGTCATTACCGGTGGAACGGGAATCCTGGGGGGAGAACTTTCCTGCGCGCTGGTGGGATGCGGGGCCAACGTGGCGATTCTCGACCGCAACCTGGACCCCGTTCAGCACATCTTAGAGCTTATGGAGCCGCGCGCCAATCAAGCCGTGGCCATCAACGCCGACGTCTTGAATTTGGACAGTCTGCGCAAAGCCGCGGAGACGGTTCGGGAAAAGTTCGGGAAAGTTGATTGCCTGTTGAACGCGGCAGGAGGCAACAAGCCTCAGGCCACTACCGGCACTGATCTCCGTTTCTTCGATCTGCCCCCCGATGCCTTGCGCTGGGTTTTTGATTTGAACCTGATGGGGACCATTCTGCCCTCGCAGGTGTTCGGAAAGATGATGGCGGAAAAAGGCGAAGGGGTAATTCTCAATATCTCCTCCATGAGCGCCATCCGTCCACTGACGCGCGTCGTGGCTTACTCCGCCGCCAAGGCGGGCGTCAGCAGCTTTACGCAGTGGCTGGCGGTGCATGTGGCGCAGGAGTACTCGCCGCGAATTCGGGTCAACGCGGTTGCTCCCGGCTTCTTCTTGACCCGGCAAAACCGGTTTCTCCTGACCGAGGAGCTGACCGGCAACCTGACCGCTCGCGGTAAAGCCATCATCAGCCACACCCCGATGGCACGCTTTGGCCAGCCGGAGGATCTGTTCGGAGCCGTGCTGTGGCTCCTCTCGCCCGCCTCGGCCTTTGTGACGGGAATTGTCCTGCCCGTGGACGGCGGGTTTTCGGCGTTCGCGGGAGTGTAAATGGCAGTGAACAGTGGACAGTGAACAGTGAACAGTCAATAGTGGATCGTGGTTAGCGACTACCCACAGTCCACTATCCACTGCCACTGTTCACTGTCCACTAACCACTGCCTTTGGAGGCACAAAACCGATGAGTGGAGGAAAAGGGTTCGCGGATCGTTATCTGACCCAAGAGGAGATCAGCCAGATCGTGCAAGAGGGGCTGGGGACTCTCGCCGTGGATGGCAAACGCGTGCTCGTCATCATTCCCGACGGCACGCGCACCATGCCCATGCCGCTGATGTATGACTTGCTCGAGGCTCACCTTGCTCCGCGCGTGGCCGCCCTCGATTACCTCGTGGCGCTCGGCACGCACCCGATTATGAACGACGAGCAGCTCAGCAAGCTCGTGGGCCGGCCGGTGACCGATGGGCAATGCGGCACGAGCCACATCTTCAATCATCACTGGGAGAGCCCGCAGAATTTCGTGACCCTGGGTGTGATCCCCGCCGCTGAAATCGGCGAGCTTACCGGCGGATTGTTGGCGCAGGAAGTGCCCGTCCGCCTCAACAAGCTAATCCGCGATTATGACCAGCTCATCATTTGCGGGCCGGTTTTTCCCCATGAAGTGGCGGGGTTCTCCGGCGGCACTAAGTACTTCTTCCCGGGCATCGCCGGGTCAGAGATCATCAACTTGACCCACTGGTTCGGCGCCTTGATGACCAACTTCAAGGTTATCGGCGCCGGCTACACGCCCATCCGCGCCATCATCGACCGCGCGGCGAGTATGATTGACACGCCCGCGGCCTGCTTCGCGCTGGTGGTGACACACGCAGGGTTGGCGGGGATTTACTTCGGCTCGCCCCAGGAGGCGTGGAAATCCGCCGCGGCGCTCTCCGCTCAGAAGCACATCGTCTATGTGAAAAAGCCCTACCGGCGCGTTCTCTCCGTGATGCCTCGCCTCTACGACGATATCTGGACCGCCGGCAAAGGCATGTACAAGATGGAACCCGCCGTGGCCGACGGCGGCGAGGTGGTGATCTTTGCCCCGCACATCACGGAGATCAGCTACACGCACGGCGCCTTAATTGAAGAAATCGGCTATCACTGCCGCGACTATTTCCTGGCGCAATGGGACAAGTTCAAAGGCTATCCGGGCGGAATCCTGGCGCACTCGTCGCACGTCAAGGGCCTGGGCACGTACGACGCACCCACTAAAACGGAAACCCCGCGCATTCAAGTGACCCTGGCCACGGCCATTCCGGAAGAGCGCTGCCGGCGCGTCAATCTGGGTTACCTGGATCCCGCCAGCATCCAACGCCAAGATTGGGAAGGCCGTGAGGATGAGGGCGTGCTCGTGGTGCCGCGCGCCGGCGAAATGCTCTACCGCGTCCAATAGGCGTCCGCAAGTTGTGTGGTGGGCCAATCTAATGTAGAGGCGGCTTTATGCCGCCATTTGGCGAGGTAAACTCGCCGCTACACCATACTGATCCACCACCGCAAGTTGCGCCTTCCGTGGCTACATTGTTCTCTCGTCCGCCGAAGGACCATAGATGGCTGGCACCGGAACATCATTGAGCCGCAGGTAAACTCCCAACTGGGCGCGGTGGTGAATCATGTGGCTCATCACCATGCTGCGGAATACCGCAATCCGCGGCATGGCGAAGATCGTCTTCCCCCCCGCGAGCAAGGTCCAAGTCCCCATGAGCTGCGCATCACTGGCCCCTTTCAAAGCCTCTCGCGCCTTGGCAGTTTCACGGTCAAATATCTCCAAAAGCTCTTGCGCGAGTTGACGACGGGAGGCTGATGCGGCGGCGCGCCCACCGGCGCAAAGTCAAGAGAATCGTTGTCGAAGATTTCCGCGCCCCAGCTTGGGATGGTGGCCACATGCATCGCCAATTGACGCACGGTCATCGACTTCGTGTGGGGTTTCCAATCGAACTTATCGTCGGGCACCCGCTCAAGACTCTTTCGCGTGTCGGCCATTTCCTGGTCGAATTCCGGCAGCAATGCTTCGATTCAAAGCCATGGTTTCCTCCGCAAAGTTGGATTTGTAACCCGCCCCTTGCTTGGCAGATTGCCTGGGTTATCAGGGAAGAAATAATAGGCGAATAAAAGCGAACAGTCAAGACCTTTCTCCAAAAGCTCAATGACTCTCAGGGATGGCTACGGAACCGGCCGCTACGACAGCCTCACCCGCGCAGATGCTCGGCCAGCCAAACGATATAGTGCGAGTTTCGCCGGCGCACTTCCGCCAGCAGGTCTTCCGGCAATTCGTCGAGCTTCTCTTTGAAGAAGCGGTGGTCGCCATCGGGCGCTTGCGTGTCGCGGCTTCCCACCAGGTTGCCCAGCCAGAAAACCAGGAACAGGTTTCCGTCCACGCGCCCGCGCGCCGCATCCCCCAGGTAAAACTCGCGGCCCATTTTCACGTACTGGTCGGCCAGTTCGCTTTCCGCTCCGAAGGCGCCTTGCTCGGCAAAGTGCCGGGCGCGATTCACCATGCGCTCGAAGAGCTGGCGCCAGGGCGAGCCTGCCGGCTGCTCCGAAAGCACATCGAAAAGCTGCAATTGGAGTTCGCCGGAAATCTTGTAATTCACGCGGCCGCGCGTGGAGTGGCCAATCGCTTCCAGAACCTCCGCCTGTTTGCCGCTGCCGGAGTGGATGCTCAAGGTGCCGTCGAAATACCGCGCCACGGCGGCGAGTTCGGCCACGCGCGCGGCAAGCTCCGCGAGCGGTTGCGACTGGAAATCGCGCACCACATGCGGCACCAGCTCGGGCCACATCTTGTGGTGCGAATATTCTTCCAAGCCCTTCCCGTGCTCGGCGGTGGTTTCCATTTTCACCGGATAGGCCTGGCGCTTCTTGAAGCCGAGATTGGGAGGCACCAACTGGGCCGGCCGGCCCGCGCACCTTCAGCCAGTGCATGTAGAACAGCAGTTCCTTCGGCGTGGTCAGCGTTTCCGCCTCGTCCAGTGAGGGCTCAAAGTCAAAGTCCGTGCCTGTTCCCAGTGCGGACTTGGCGGCACGAATGGAATCGAAGAGTTCCTCGTTCAGCTTGAGGCTGCGGCCGAACTTGACGGCGAGCCGCAGAATTTCTTCCCGTGAGAATTCATAGGTGGTGGAATCAATATGAAATTCCCGCGAAAACTCCTCCAGCACCCAGCGCGCTTCCTCCGCCGGAAAAATCTGGCTGAAACGATCTTCCACGCGAGAGATGCTCCAGGCTTGGGGATGGCGCAGGTCGCTTTCCAGTTCGAACAGGCGGGAAGTATCGGTGGTGAATTTGGTGTAACCCGCGGCCTGGCGAATCGCTTCCTTGACCATTTCCACCGAACGCGCGATTTCCTCCTCCGTCGAGCCGGAAACAATAAAGTGGTCCGCTTCCGCCGTATACCCGGCGCGCCACCCGGCGCGAATCGCCGCCCAAAGCCCCGCATGGTACAAGTGACGGATGGAAACGCGAGTGTGGCCCACCGCCACCGGATCCTCTCCGCTGCGCGCCGCGATGGCATCGTCCGTGGTCATCTCGCGCGTGGCGGAAAGTTGCACCGTGGACGCCCAGTTGACTCCGAATTTTTCCAGAATCGTCCCGAATGCCGCGAAAGCTGCGGGCAAGCTGATTTCCGGATGGCGATTGCCGGTGGCGATAGCGGGCAACGCGCGCTGCGGGCGCGGCAGGAACCCCGGCGCCACCTCCCGCGCAAACTCGCCGATCGGCGTCGTGGTCTCGCGACGAAAACGAATACGCCTTCAGACCCACTTCCCGGCCGCCGGGTAGATGCATATGCATCGCCAGCATCGGATTTACAAACCGGCCGGAGGTGGCCACGGGTCCGGAGCGAAACATCAACAGTAAAGGTTGGACCGAATTCGCGCCAATCGCATCCGCCGCCAGGTAATAAAGGCCCGCTTCGCGGGGTCCTCCTCAGCGAACCGGCATACGCGCGAAGGCTCGAAAAACTGCGCGTTGCCAATTCTGTGTGCAAGCGCGCCCGCGCCTCATCCGTCAGCTTTCCGCTTGCCGCAACGGAGAGCACTTGTTCCGCGAGCGCCGAGATTTCGTCCGGTCTTGGCTGCACAGCTTTTCCCTGAACCATTGGACTTCTCCACACGACGGGTTGGTTACTCTCGCAGGGTTCTCACCACGGTTTGGGAAGAGCCGCTCCCCCAAAAAGTCCCCGGGTGGTGAAAAACTCGAACGAATGAAGGAGGGCAAGAAGGCGGACTCGTTAAATCCAATCCAGCGCGCCGTATTTCCACAGCCAGACGTAACCGACAATCAGGATGCCGAGGAAAACCAGCATCTCAACCAATCCGAACAATCCCAGCGCCTGGTACTGCACCGCCCAGGGATAAAGGAAAACCGTCTCCACATCGAAGACCACGAAAAGAATGGCCACAATGTAAAAACGTACCGTGTAACGGTGGCGCGCGTCGGACTCCGGCGTGATGCCGCACTCATAAGGCATAACCTTTTCCGCCGTGGCGCGGAAACGGGGACGAATGAACTTGAAAATCCAAAGTGTCACCGGCCCGAAAAGCGCGGCGATCACCGCAAAAATGACGATCGGTCCGTAGGAGTTAAGCACGCTGGAAATCCCTCCTTTTTGAAGCCAGAATCATAGCATAAATCTCCGCGAAGCAGCCATTTCGCCTGTCCAGCCGCCGCACCCTGTTCCGCATGGCCAAGCGCCGCGGGGAAATCGAAAACCAAGGCTTCCACCATGCCAAGGACCGCTACGGCTTCGAGCCCCTTGGCCGCCACGCGGAGGTGTCGGCGAACCACGAAAAAACCGGCAGAGAAAATAGGCGTGGGTGGACGGTGCCGTCGCGCCCAGACATCCCCTGCACCCCAAGCCATGCCCCAGCAGTTCCCCGTGCGGACCTTCCGCCGCCGCTGGCAGGAACATCAGCGGAACATCAGCGGATGGTGCGCCCAGGAGACGGGGTGTATACTGCGGTCGGTTAGGACACTAAGCAGGAGATTGCGTACAGACCGCAAAGAAAGTCGATGTAACCATGAACACGCACTCTTGTTTGAGCCGACTCTGCCATTCCCCAATTCCCAGCCGCGCCGCCGTCACTCGGGTGGCGCTGGTCGCCCTGGCTTGGAGCAGCCTCGCCTTCTGCGGCGAGATTCATGACGCGGCCGAGGTTGGCGACTTGGAAAAGGTCAAGGCGCTGCTCAAAGACAATCCTGATCTGGTTTTCAGCAAAGACAAACACGGCGCGACGCCTTTGCACTTTGCGGCGCTTTATGGCCACAAGGACGTGGCGGAATTGCTGCTGGCCAACAAGGCCGATGTCAATGCCAAGGACAACAAGGGCGAGACGCCTTTGCACTTCGCGGCGGTTGGCGGCCACAAGGACGTGGCGGAATTGCTGCTGGCCAACAAAGCCGAGGTCAATGCCAAGGACAGCGCCGGCGTGACGCCTTTGCACGCGGCGGCTTATGGCCACAACGACGTGGCGGAATTGCTGCTGGCCAACAAAGCCGATGTCAATGCCAAGGACAACAAGGGCGATACGCCTTTGCACTACGCGGCGTCTGGCGGGCACAAGGACGTGGCGGAATTGCTGCTGGCCAACAAGGCCGAGGTCAATGCCAAGGACAAAACGGCGATACGCCTTTGCACTTGGCGGCGTCTGCTGGTCACACGGACGTGGCGGAATTGCTGCTGGCCAACAAGGCCGAGGTCAATGCCAAGGACAACAACGGCCAGACGCCTTTGCACTGGGCAGCGCGTAATGGCCACAAAGACGTGGCGGAATTGCTGCGCCAGCACGGCGGCCAGGACGTTCCTACCGAGATGCACGGCCCGGCGCGCGCGGGCGACTCGGCAAAAGTCCAGGCGCTGCTCAAAGACAATCCTCATTTGGTTTTCAGCCAAGACAATCTCGGCGAGACGCCGTTGCACTTGGCGGCGGCGGCTGGCCACAAGGACGTGGCGGAATTGCTGCTGGCCAACAAGGCCGAGGTCAATGCCAAGGATAAAAATGGCTGGACGCCATTGCACATGGCGGCGGCTTATGGCCACAAGGACATGGCGCAATTGCTGCTGGCGAACGGGGCCGATGTCAATGCCAAAAACAGCACCGGCGCGACGCCTTTGCACGCGGCGGCGTCTGCGGGCCACAAGGACGTAGCGGAATTGCTGCTGGCCAACCACGCCGATGTCAATGCCAAGGACAGCAAGGGCGATACGCCTTCGCGCTACGCGGCGTCTGCTGGTCACCCGGACGTCGCGGAATTGCTGCTGGCCAGCAAGTCCGGGGTCAATGCCAAAGACAACCTCGGCGCAACGCCTGCGCAGGTGGCGGTGGCTTCTGACCACAAGGACGTGGCAGAGTTGCGGGGTCAGCAAGGCGCCCATGACGTCGCTACGCCGATGCAGCCCGCTCCGACCGCGTCCGGACAACGTAGCACATCGGACACCGCGATGGTCCCGGGCGAGATTCATGACGCGGCTGGGATGGGCGACTTGGCAAAGGTCCAGGCACTGCTAAAGCACAATCCTGGTCTGGTTTCGAGCAAAGACAACTTCGGCATGACGCCCTTGCACTTTGCGGCGGCTTCTGGCCACAAGGACGTGGCGGAATTGCTGCTGGCCAACCACGCCGACGTCAATGCCAAGGACGGCAAGGGCGATACGCCTTTGCACTACGCGGCGTATGGCGCCCACCGGGACGTGGCGCAATTGCTGCTGGCCAGCAAGGCCGAGGTCAATGCCAAGAACAGCACGGGCGCGACGCCCTTGCACTTTGCGGCGCTTTATGGCCACCAGGACGTGGCGCAATTGCTGCTGGCCAACGGGGCCGAGGTCAATGCCAAGAACAGCACCGGCGCGACGCCCTTGCACTGGGCAGCGCTTTATGGCCACCGGGACGTGGCGGAATTGCTGCTGGCCAACAAGGCCGAGGTCAATGCCAAGGACGATCTCGGCGCGACACCTTTGCACGTGGCAGCGTCTGCTGGTCACAAGGACCTAGCGGAGTTGCTGCTGGCCAGCAAGGCCGAGGTCAATGCCAAAAACAGCACCGGCGCGACGCCCTTGCACTCGGCAGCGCTTTTTGGCCACCAGGACGTGGCGGAAATGCTGCTGGCCAACAAGGCCGAGGTCAATGCCACAGACAGCACCGGCGTGACGCCGTTGCACTCGGCAGCGCTTTATGACCACCCGGACGTGGCGCAATTGCTGCTGGCCAACGGGGCCGATGTCAAGGCCAAGGATAAAAATGGCTGGACGCCGTTGCACTGGGCGGCACAGGGGGGCCACAAGGACGTGGCGGAATTGTTGCTGGCCAACGGGGCCGATGTCAAGGCCAAGGATAAAAATGGCTGGACGCCGTTGCACTGGGCAGCGCAGGGGGGCCACAAGGACGTGGCGGAATTGCTGCGCCAGCACGGCGGCCACAAATAAACTGTACGGATCGCGACAGCGAAAAGCAGGGGTGGTTCGCGAACCGCCCCTACGACCCTGGAGGGGTCGAATATTCGAGCCCTTCAGGGTCGGAACTCGATTAGAAAAGGGCGTTTATCCGGAGATAAAGGGAAGGACTGTTCTTCCGCCCATGCGCAGTCAGCTTTTCCCGGGAGCTGCCGCCATGCGAGCTTGCATCTCGCGAGTTAGGTGCGGCACGATCCCCACGATCCGCTCAATGAGCATCAAGCTGGCCCCGGTGGTGCATTTCATGTTCTTTGACTGAAAGGATCATTTCGAAGCGGCTCTTGGATGAAGGGGTCATCCCGGCACGCATCTCAACCCGCTCGCCCAGGAAACTCTCCGTAAGTCCTTCGAGCCAATCAGCCCATTTCTTGCCAGAGCTGTGAAGCATCTCCAGCGTCTGATCCTTGCTGCGCTGCACCTTTTCTTCCGCCATCAAGCGCTGCATCAGCGAGGGAAAGTCAAATCCCTCGAGCGAAGATCGGCGTTCCTGGCCATGAACCTGGTATTGAAAACTGTACGTCACGGCAATATGCGCCAACAACTCACCGACCGTGCGCGTGTTGGGGGCTGGTCGAAAACTGTATTTTTCTTCCGGGAGTTCCTGCGCAATCGTAATCGTGTTTTTGCGGACGGTGCGAAAACTTTCGGCTAACTCCTTGCCTCCGTAATAGGTCATGCGACTTCTCCTTTTATCGAACGAGCTGTCTTCTTCAAATGACGAGGTGTATCCGAAGTATAACACGCTGCCCTACTGATGGGCGCCAGCGCCTGAAAGTCGCCCACCCATCATCGGGCTCGCCCCATGGCTGGATTATGGCGTGGGTGAGCGTTGATCAGACCCATCCTGCGATGTACGGCCTCACCATGCTTGTGTCCGGCGTGCCCTGCCATGGTGACGATTTGTCACCATCGCTGGCAAGTCTCGCCGCCCCTTTCCTACGGGTAGGAAATGGCAGGTCGGAATTGTAAAATCATTTCCTACCGGCAGGAAATTCCGCCAGAATTCTGTTGACAACATATCTTGTCTTTGAGCTAGCCTTAGAGGGGTGAGGAGCGCGGCGCCCCCACGGGGCCACTCGGAGGAAAGGACGAATGCCCATACCGACGCGGAAAATGCAGGACAAATTATCCGGTGCAAGGGAGTTTCCATCATCGCGGCGGAGGGAAAAAGTCGCGTGGGGAGAGAGCACTGAAAAAAAAGATGTTAATAAATCACGAACGAAGCCGGAATGTGTATGAAAACAAACAAAACTGCGACAATTTTACCGAGGAAAAAGGCGACATTTCTACACAACGGAGCGACATTTTCTACCGAAGCAGACGTATTTTGCTGAAACCGTCGGCATTCTTGTCACTTTTCGAGCGCTGGGGGAACGAACCACGAATTCAAAATGTAGAAACTCGAGGCCCCTCCTGAATCAGGAGGGGAGCCTTGGGCGCGCCGGGATGGGCGCCTACACCCCGGAAGATACCGGTATATGCCACGATGTGTATGAAAAAACGAGGACTTAGGGAAAATTCAAAGGATTCTCGCCAAAACGCATCTCATTGAATTCAGGCTACTTATCGCATCGCGACGCGACGGGGCGCAGAAAAAAGGGGAATTAAGAAATAAAGGTATATCCCACGATGTTTTTGAAAAAAAATGGAGAAAAAATGTCAGTATGCGGGTAGGCCATGATGTTGGTGAAAATAAATGACTTATTTTTGTTAGGCCACGATGTGTATGAAAAGAAAAAACTTAGCTCGAACCGCCCGGTGGAAAGGAAGCTCTGGACGTATGGGGAACCGCCCCTGACGTTTTACCCCGCGGCGGCTTCAACCAGCCGGTGGCGCCGGGCTAGGCGGGCCGGACGGCGCAGAACATGGCCTTTTAACGGACTGACCGCCGAAGTGCGCGGGGCGTCGCTGGCCGCTCAGAGATCACGGAGGCGACCCCGGAAGCCCACCCCCCCTCCGCCGAATGGGTTCCAGCACACCAGCACTAACCAGCAAGCCCGCTGCCAGCACATACATTCCCGCCACCCAAACGAAGGCCGGTTTGTAGCCGTACAAGTCGATGATAGGCCCAATGACGAGTTGGGCTGCGGCGCCGATGAAAGTTCCGGCCGCCCCGGTCATGCCATAGAGGATGGCCACGTGTTTGGGGGGAGAAATCTCAGTGATGACGGTGTGAAGATTCGTCGACATGGATTGATGGGAAAGAAGCGCCAGACTGACCAGAGCCAATGCCAGGCTGGTTGTGGGCGCGAAACCAGCCGAGGCGCTGAAGGCGCACAAGGCGGCAAAAACCAGCATGACGGTTTTGCGACTGCGATGCACGCCCCAGCCTCGGCGGATCAGGGCGCTACTCGCGGCCGCCCCGGCAAAGGGTCCGATGAAGGCGCAAAAGTAAGCCACCCACAGAATTCTGCCCACCCTGGCAAGGGAGAGCCCGCGGGCATCCTGAAAGTAGCCGGGAATCCAAAACAGATAGAAGTACCAGGCGGCGTCTGCGCATGCCCTTGCCGCCAGGACGCACCAGTACTTCCGCGTCTTGAGGACTTCGCCCAGCGTTACCTCTTCTTCCGGGGGAGCGCCGGCCGCGCGATCACGTGCTTCCACGGGCGCCGGGCCGGGGGTCCCCTCCGTGCGCGGGATTTGCCGATGGACCCAAAGCCAGGGTGGAACCAGCAACAAGCCGAGCGCGCCGATCAGGAGAAACGTCGCTCGCCATCCGTAATGAAGGGTGGTCCACACCACCAGCGGAGGCGTAATCAACATCCCCAGGCTGATGGCCGAGAGGATGGTGCCCACGGCCTTGGCGCGGCTGGCAGGTGCAAACAACCCGGCGGCGCCGCGCATGGCGGTGGGATAGTAGCTGCCTTCTCCCATCCCCAGCATGGCCTGGCAAAGAAACAAGCTGCGCAGTCCTTGCGCCACCGACTGGGCCATGGTGGCGAGCGACCAGAAGACGACGGTCAGCGTAAACGTTCGGCGATATCCCAGGCGATCCGCAATTCGACCTCCCAGGATGTAGAAGATCGCATAAAGGACCAAAAACGCATGGATCACCCGCCCGTAGTCCGTGTTGGTCAGCAACAGATCCCGCCGCACCTGCGGCATGACCACGCCCAGCACCGAGCGGTCGAGGTAGTTGAGCATCGAGCCCGCAAACAGGAGAAGGACAATCAACCGGGGGAGAGAATTTTGCCAAGCAGATTTGTTCGACATGTATGAGGAGCTTTATACTACATTGTGCTCAGCAAGGCCCAATACTGTTCAATAATAGGTTTGAGGAGATAATCCATCAATTTGTTCCTATGGGTCCTGAAAGACCCCCTCACCCACCGCCTTGCAGTCCCCCCTCTCCCCCAGGGGGGCGAGGGCAGGAATCTTCCGTGGTTAGTTCTCAGAGGTCAACACTATCACCTTCTTGGGGCAGCCCGACTCGTGATGGGAGTATTAAAACTAAGAATTCTTCTTCCCTCGCCCCCTTGGGGGAGAGGGGGGACCGCAAGGCGGTGGGTGAGGGGGTCGAATACTGGGAACGCTCAGCTTAAGTCAACATCATTGCAGCTAGAGGAGAACTTTACATGACCCACCGCGAACGCGTTCTAGCCGCCATCCGGGGCGAAGTCCCTGATTGGCTGCCCTGGGTTCCGCGCCTGGAATTCTGGCATCGGGCGCGCCTGCGCCAAGGCACGCTGCCCCCGGAGCTTCGTTCCCTCACCCTCACCGCAATCACGGAACAATTGGGTGTCGGGTGTTATGCTTCCATCCCCGACTTCACCGACGTCGCCGACGAAAACGCCATGATCGACCGCACGCTCGGCCTGTTTCATATTCCGGTTATACCTTACCGCATAATGCTGGAAGACGTGGATCGCCGCGTTACCCGCCACGGCCAGGAAACCGCGGTGGAATATCACACGCCCGTGGGGTCGATTCGCACCGCCTCGGTCTTCACCGGGGAAATGCTGGATGCCGGCGCCTCCATATCCTGGATCACCGAACATGCCATTCGCGAGCCGCGGGATTTTGACGTCGTCGGGCACATCTTTTCCCACTTGAGGATCGAACCGCACTTCGAGGGCTACCTCGCCCGCCGCCAGGAGATCGGCGAGCAAGGCCTCGCGATCGGCTATCTCGAGGGAACGGCCGGCCCCATCCAGCAC
This sequence comes from uncultured Acidobacteriota bacterium, assembly GCA_963810005.1. Lineage (GTDB taxonomy): Bacteria > Acidobacteriota > Terriglobia > UBA7540 > UBA7540 > Bog-366. The sequence continues at coordinate 280,059 of CAWELY010000007.1, read as the reverse complement.
ATCATGAAGGAACTCATGCCGCTCGAACAGTTCTTTTATGCCCTCCATGACTACCCGGAAAAAGTACACCGCCTGGCGGACCAAATCGAGCCCTTTTTTCAGCGCATCCAACAGATCGGCGCCGAGTCACCGGCCGAGGTCCTCCTGCTCGGCGGTAACTACGACGATTCCATAACCCACCCTCCTTTCTTCGAGAAGTACATCTTCCCTGCCCTGCACGATTATGCCGAAGAACTGCATCGCCGGGGCAAGTACCTGATGACCCACACCGACGGCGAGAACCAACGGCTCTTCCCCCTGTACCGGCGCGCCGGATTCGATATCGCGGATTCCGTGTGCCCCTACCCGATGACCCGATGCCGGTTGGAAGAGATTCGCGTCAACTTCGGCGAGCACGTTACGATTTGGGGCGGGATTCCCTCCACCCTTCTTTGCGCCAGCAGCACTCCGGAAGACGAGTTCCGGCGCTCCATCGATGAGACGGTCGATCGCTTTAGCCATGAAAGCCATTTCATCCTCGGCGTCAGTGACATGGTGACAGCCGATTGCGAGTGGGACCGTTTGCAGTACATCACCGACAGGTTACAGGCTACAGGGAACAGGTAACAGGAGGCCGCCTCCCAAAGAAAGGGGTCGAGCCGCTGGGTTTTGGGCTATACTGTGGCTATGGATATCGAGCGGACCATGCAGTTCATAGTCGATCAGCAGGCGCAGTTCTGGGCGTCAGTGCAGAAGCACGACGAGCAGATCGCCGAGCTGCGAGCTATGGCGGCCAAGCACGATGAGCAGATTGCCAAGAACAATGAGCAGATTGCCAAGAACAATGAGCAGATTGCCAAGAACAATGAGCAGATTGCAACCCTCACCGACCTGGTGGGCCGTCTGGCGCAGGCCGAAATCCGCCTGGCCGAGCAGACGCAGGCTCGCCTGGCGTCTTTGGAAACGAAGTCGACTCAATTCTTCGAGCGCATGGACCGTTTTATCCAGGGGCTCGAAGGCAACGGTCACAAACCCCAATCGTCATAGTGGTAATCGCCGAACTTATGTTCCGCGGAGCTGACGGGCCCGCCGGAAGAACGCGGCTCCCACCAGGATCGCCGCGACGCCCAAATACAGGAGAGCGTAGCGGCCGGCCTGCGGACCGCTGGCGCTGCCGGTGAAGTCGAGCCCCGGGACCCGGTTGAGCGGGCCGACGTACCACAGCGCGGTGTACAAACCCTCGAAGAATTTGCTGGTGCCGCTCCAGACGCCCAGCGCCAACGCCAGCGACGGGATGAACAGTACGCCAGCGGCCCAGGCCAATAGGCCGGCGCTCTGCCCCGCGAGCGCCAACCGGACGGCGGCCCCTAGCCCGGTGAGCGCCGCAACCAAAATGCCTGCCATCCATGCCGCCGGGAACTGCCGCGGCAGAATCCGCGCACAAGAAAAGAGCAGTTGTTCGGTGCCGAAACGCGCTTCGCGCGTGCCGAGCGCGGACCATACGAGGATAGGCCAGATCCAGGCGACAGCCAACAGGGGCCCGCGCGAGATATCCAAGGGCGCGGCGAACTGGGCGATAAGCAATCCTCCCGCCACCGCGTACCACCACCAGCGATAACCCTTCAGGGCGAGCCGCAGTTCGGCCGCCAAAAGTCGCCAAGAGCCGGAATGCCGCGCGCCCGAGGCAAGCGGAGTGAGATGGGTGGACGTAGCGATGTGCGGCTCGCACCGTGGCGGATTCCGGCGCCACTCCTGCCGGCGTGGCCGCTCCCTCCAACCGAGGCTTGGCGCCCGACTTCCGGCGCGATCTTGCCGGGTCAAACCGGTCGAAAAACCACGCGCCGCACAAGACCAGAGCGAACGCTACGGCTGTCCAAGCCAGACGCGGGATGACAACCCCAGGGGTCCATTCGACACCGTTCCAATGAAAACCCGCAGCCACCCGGACGGACTTATCGGCCACGGTGAGTGAAAAACTATCCACGTAACCCGGAATCCCCGCTCGTGCCGCCGGGACCATGCTTTGATACACGATCCAAAGGCCAGAGGGATCGAGCTGCGGGAGCCCCGTCACCCCTGGCAGACCGATGCCGAAACCCCAGAGAAAAAACCACAGAACGTTGCCGAAACCCCCGCGAAGAAAGCGGAACGTCTCGAACAAGAGGGCCATCGCGGCCGTCATCGCCATCGCGGGCAAGGTGAGGAACAGGAAGGGCGAGAGCAGAGCCCAGGCGTGGAAGGTGCGGTCCTCGGCGGCTAGAAGCTGCATGGCCACAGCGGCCAGAGCTAGCACTGCAACCATGGAGACCAGCACCGCGAAGTTGCTGAGGAATTTTCCCAGGAGATAGGAAACTTTGGTGAGCGGTGTTCCGGCGAGAATCTCACCCACCCTCGTTTGGCGGTCACGGTCCACGGCGTTCTTGACGATGTAGAAGCCCACGAGGGAAAGAAACGTCGTCGCCACCAGCGATACCATCGCGCCGATCCACGCCGAGGTATACACCCCGCGATAGTCGCCCAGGCGCAGTGAGATTCGCCCCGTGCCTGCGGCATAACCCAGGTAGACGGCGAAGAGCAAAGTAATGAGATAGCTGTAGCGGCGCACCCGCTCGAGAAAGTCAGCGCGGGCAATGGCATAGACAACACGCAGGGCTCTCATACTGCGGCCTCGGCGGCAGCACGGTGGCGGTGAGCGGCCAGGGTGGCGAGATAGGCGTCCTCCAGCGACGGCTCCAGCGCACGCGCGTCCGGCCGGGGAGCCGCATCGGCCACTACGCGCGCATGCACACCGTCGTTACGGTGGGCCGTGCTGCTGACCAGATAGCCCTGCCGAAGCGCGGGAAGCTCCCCGCTCGGGACCACGACCTCCCAGACCTTGCCATTGACGCCCGCGAGAAGCGCTTCGGGGACGCCATGGACAACGAGCTGTCCCTGGGCGATCAGGGCGATGTCCGTGGCCACGGCCTCGACATCGGAAACAATGTGGGTGGAAAGTATGACGATCCGCTCCCCGGCAAGCTCGGAAAGCAGATTGCGGAACCGCACGCGCTCTTCCGGGTCGAGGCCGGCGGTCGGCTCGTCCACGATCAGAAGCTGCGGATCGTTCAGCAACGCCTGGGCGATGCCCACGCGCTGGCGCATGCCACCGGAAAATCCTCCCAGCGGCCGCCGCGCGGCATCCGCAAGATTCACCAGCTCCAGCAATTCGCCGATGCGCTTTCGCGCGCTCGCCGCGTCCAGGCCCTTCACGGCGGCGAGGTACCCGAGAAATTCGACCGCGCTCAAATTCGGGTAGATCCCAAAGTCTTGCGGCAGATAACCGAGCACGGTGCGCAGCGTGTCAGGATCATGCTTGATGTCCGTCCCGTTCCATAGCACACGCCCCGCACTCGGCTGGGTGATGGTCGCCAGAATGCGCATCAGGGTGGATTTTCCTGCGCCGTTGGGACCCAGCAGCCCCAGCACACCCGGCCCCAGTTCCAAACGGAAACTGCGCAAGGCCTCGACGTTTCCACGATAGGTCTTGCTGACGTTTTCAATTTCGAGCTTCATAAGAGTAAATGTCCGTCAGCCTAAGTTGACTACACTAAATATTGCGCGTAATTCGGTTTGGGTATACCATCCCTTGTATGGCCCGACCGAGTTTGCTCAAGCTGTCGGAAGCGGACGAGCGCCAGTTGCGGGAAGCCGCGGCCGACTCTCCTGATGCAGATTTTCGTGATGCCTGTCGCGCCGTTCTGAGCCTGGCCCGAGGGGCGACGCGCCCGCAGGTGGGGGAGCAGTTGCGCGTGCATCCGGCCACGGTCGGGCGTTGGGCGGCGCGCTATCGCCAGCGGGGGCTCGCCGGGCTTCGGGGCCCGGAGCACGATGGCCGCGGACGACCGCGCCGCTTGCAGGTGGAGCATTTGCAATGGCTGCGGCAAACGGTTCTTACCTCGCCCCGGAAATTGGGTTATGCTTTCACCGCCTGGACCTTGCCGAGGCTGGCGGAGTTCTTGCAGCGGCAGACGGGGGTAACGGTGCAACCGCACTACCTGGGACGGCTGCTGCACCGCATGGGCATTGCCCGGAAACGTCCCAAGCGGGTGCTGGAAGGCAAACGCGATGAGGCCGCCCATGACCGCGCCAAAACTGAGTTGCAAGCCCTCAAGAAGCATCTGGGGCGGCGGAAAAGGACCGTCGTGATCAGCCAGGACGAAACCGAATTTCATCTTTACCCTTACCTGGTGGCGATCTGGTCGGTGGTGGGCAGTCCCCAACCGGAAGTGCGCACGCCGGGGAAGAATCAGAAGCGCGTCTTGTATGGAGGCCTGAACCTGAAAACCGGACACCTCACCAGCCACTGGGCGGCGACGAAAAGCGGTGCGCATTTTGTCGAATATCTGGAAACGCTCTTGCATGATTATCCCGACCAGAAGATCCTCATGATCGCCGACAACGGCAGCTTCCATCATACGCTGAAAGTGGACGCCTTCGTGAAGGACCACCGCGACCGTTTGGAGATCAAATGGCTGCCTCCGTATTGCCCCGACCTGAACGACATCGAGCGCACCTGGAGACGGCTCAAGGCCAGCCATGCCTCCAACTTCCTGTTTAACTCCCTCGACGAGTTGGTCGATAACGTGCGCCAAGGCATTGGCGAACTGAATTCCACGGTCGCTACCAATTAAGAGCATTATTTAGTGTAGTCAACTTAGGACCCGGCCAACCGGCCCAACTCAAATGGCGGCTTGGCCACCCGACACCACTATTTTCCCAAAGCCTTCAGCCCCAGGCTTGCCCAGAGGTTATCGACTTTCTTTTTCACTTCCGGGTCCATGACGATTTCATCCGGCCAGGGGCGGGTAAAGCCTTCGGTGGGCCATTTGCGGGTGGCGTCGATGCCCATTTTGGAGCCGAAGTTGGGCAGGCGCGAGGCGTGTTCGAGTTGGTCCACGGGGCCGAGCGTGAATTGAATATCGCGCTCGGGGTCAATGTGGTTCAGGGCTTTCCAGGCGACTTCGCCGGAGTCGTGGACGTTCACGTCGTGGTCCACCACCAGGATGCACTTGGTAAACATGGCGCCGGGCATGCCCCAGATGGCGTTCATCACTTTTCGGGCATGACCGGGGTAGCTCTTACGAATCGCCACCATCATCAAGTTGTGGAACACGCCCTCCGCGGGCATGTGCATGTCCACCACTTCCGGCATCTGTTTGCGCATCAGGGGCAGGAACAGGCGTTCCACGGCGTATCCCATCCAGATAGTCTTCCATGGGCGGACGGCCGACGATGGTGGAAACATAGATGGGGTCGCGCCGCCGGGTGATGCAAGTAATGTGGAACGCGGGGAACTTGTCCTCCAGCGAGTAGTAACCCGTGTGGTCGCCGAACGGCCCCTCGGGGCGAATGTCGTCCAGGTCCACGTAACCTTCCAGCACGATCTCGGCGTGGGCGGGAACCTCCAGATCCACGGTCTCACATTTCACCAACTCCACCGGCTGTTGGCGCAGGAAGCCGGCGAAAAGGAACTCGTCCAAATCCTCCGGCAGGGGCAACACGCCGGAAAGCATGGTGGCGGGGTCGGCCCCCAGCGCCACGGCCACGTCCATGCGGCGGCCTTTTCCCTGGCGGGCGAGCCAGCGGAAGTGTTCGGCGCCGCCCTTGTGAACCTGCCAGTGCATTCCCGTCGTCCGCTCGTCATACACCTGCATGCGGTAACAACCCACGTTGCGGCGGCCGTTCTTGGGGCTGCGCGTCACCACCATCGGAAAGGTGATGAATCGCCCGCCATCCTGCGGCCAGCATTTCATGATCGGCAGGCGCGCGAGCGAAAGGTTTTCCCGCTCGATAACTTCCTTCACCGGCCCCGAGCGCACGTTCTTGGGAAAAAACGAGCCGAGTTCGGAGAGCTTGGGAAGCAGCTTCACCTTGTCGAAGAATCCTTCCGGCGGCTTCATGTCGAGCAGATCTTCCATGCGGCGCGTCACGTCGTCGAGCGAGGCAACATCGAGCGCCATCTCCAAGCGCCGCCGCGTGCCCAGCATGTTGATGAGCAGCGGCATGGCGTAGCTCACGCCATCGCGGGCGGAGCGCGGCTTTTCAAACAGCAGCGCCGGCCCGCCGGCTTTGGAAACGCGGTCGGTGATTTCGGTGATTTCCAAGTCGACGTCAACTTCCGCCGCAATGCGCTTCAGTTCGCCCTCGCGTTCCAGGCGGGCAAGAAAATCACGCAGGTCTTGGTAGGACACGGTTGAACCTCGGGAAAAAGCTTGAAGAGCTGCCAACGGAAAGCTATGAGCGGTCAGCGATCAGCTCCTTGCTGCCCGTTGTCCGTCGTCCGTTCTCCGTAGCAGCCACATCGCGACGGGCTCGTTAGCCAATATCAATACCGGGACAAATCCCCGAGGCCACGGGCGACGGACAACGGACGACGGACAACGGACAGCTTCCTTGCAGCATTACAGATTGAGCGGTCCAAATCAAGCTTTGTTGGTTCCGTGGCAGGGCTCCGTCAAAGTCCGATGGGCTCCGGAGAGACCCACCACTTGACATTGTTCTGCTTGACTTTGGACCCCATGCGCCGGAAACTAAGCACATAACCCGGTAGGCATCGACCTGAATTCGATGGTTTGTCGTATGCTTTGGGCGGGAGGGTCCCTGTGTTCGAGTACATGGGGCCAGGATTTATGTTGTCTTCGCTTACCCTCAGGCGTCGACCGAGACCCCAATTGCCTTCACGGCTGTTGGTGGTCATCCTGGCCTTGATCCCGGCCTTGGTATCCTGCACACTCCAAGCACAGACGACTAACCCGCAAGAGATCTCCTCGCACGATGTTGAACCCACCTTCAAGCTGCAAACGGAACGCAACCTGGTGATGGTCCGCGTGGTGGTGCGCGACGCAAAGGGAGCCGCCGTTGACAACCTCCGGCAGGAAGATTTTCAACTTTTTGATCACGGCAAGTTGCAGACCATTCTGCACTTCTCGATGGAGAAATCGGAGCTGAAAGCCGCCGAGCCCCTCCCACCGAAGCCCGCCGAAAAGGCCGCCGCTCCACCGGAGGCCACCGATGAGACGGCCATGCCGACCTCCGTGCCTCATCGCTTTGTGGCGCTCTATTTCGATGATGTGAACACCCCTTTGGGTAACATGGAGCACGCGCGCGATGCGGCGGATCACTTCCTCACGAGTTCTCTCCAGCCCGGGGATCGCGTAGCGCTGTACACCGCCTCCGGGCAGAAGCAAGTGGATTTCACTGACAATCTTGCGCAAGTGCGTCAAGCGCTTTTCGACCTTCGTTCGCGCCCCATCATAGGTGAGGATAAATCTTGCGGCGCGATCCCACCTTATGAGGCGTTTCTGATCGTCGACCACCAGGACACCAACGCCATCGCCGTGGCCACCAATGAAATCCTGTATTGCATTTTACAAGGCGGTTCGCAGAATATTTCCCAGGAGGTGACCCAGGCGGAGGCCGAGGCGCGGCTGGCCGAGGCGCGGAGCGGGGTGAAAAGCGAAGCAATACGGTCGCTCGCGGAGTCTGAGACCCAGTCCATTGCGGTTTTGCAGGGGATTGAGTCCGTCGTTCGCCGCTTGGCGTCACTCCCCGGCCAACGCAGCGTCATCATTGTTTCCGGGGGATTCCTGACGGAAACCCTCCGCTCCGAACTCGGCCAGATTGCCGACCGCGCTCTGCGGGGCGGCGTCATCCTCAACGCCATTGACGCCCGCGGTCTCCGGACCGAGACCGCAATTACGGACGCCAGCCGGCCTGACTTCTCCCACACGTTAAACGGTCAGACTCGGGCCGTGAAGGGCGTGATGCTCATGACGAGCGCCCAGCGGCAAACCGACGGAATGCAATTCCTCGCTCTCGATACCGGGGGCGTTTTTTTCAACAACAGCAACGATCTGGAAGCCGGCTTCCGCCAGGCCGCGAGTCCTCCCAAAGTCTTCTATCTTTTGGCCTTCTCCCCACAAAATTTGAAACTCGACGGCGCTTTCCACCCCCTTCAGGTCAAGCTGGTTTCGGCCCGGGGTCTCTCGGTGCAAGCGCGCCGTGGCTACTACGCTCCCAGGAAATCAAACGACCCGAGCGCGCAAGAGAAGGAAGAGATTCAAGAAGCAGTCTTCTCGCAAGGCGAGATGCATGAGCTTCCCATCGACGTTCACACCCAATTTTTCATGAAGAGCGAGTCCGACGCGCGCATGGCCGTCCAGACCAGCCTCGACGTGCGCCAATTGCATTTGCGCAAAGAAGGGGACCGCAACCTCGACAACCTGACTTTCGTGACGGTGCTGTTTGACCAGGATGGCCACGTCGTCAGCGCCCAGCAAAGGTGGGTGGAATTGCGCTTGCGTGACAGCAGCCTGGAAAACCTTCTGCAAACGGGCATTGCGATCCAGACGCTCTTCGACGTCAAACCCGGAACCTATCTGGTGCGCGCGGTCGTCCGGGATTCCGGAAGCGGTCAAATTTCCGGCCTGAATCGCACGGTGGAGATTCCTTACTAGGAGACCAACCTGTGTCCCGCCATCATGGACTTCTCGCGATGGGCCTCCTGCTTACCTTGGGAGGACTGGGACTGGAATCGGCCACCGCTCCCCCCGCCCCGGCCGGTGGGCAAAATCCTCCCCCGCCGGCGGTTGAGAACTCGCCCGTCGTGGTTAAGACAGAAAGCAACATGGTTCTGGTCGACGTGATCGTAACCGACAAGAAGGGGCATTACATCCGGGACTTGGAGAAGCAGGACTTCCATATCTACGAAGACAATGCGGAGCAAACCCTATCCTCCTTTTCCCGTGAAGCGGACCTCCAACCCAACGCTCCCGCCCATCCGCGCTATATGGTCCTTTTCTTTGACGATTCCACCATGGACCCGAAGCTGCAATTGGGAGCGCGGGAAGAGGCCGGGAAGTTTGTGGAAAGCACCGCTTCTCCCCAGCGGCTAATAGCGGTGGTGAACTTCGCCCAATCCTTGAAGGTTGCGCAAAACTTTACCGCCGACGGCGAGCTGTTGAAGCGCGCCGTCAGCACCGTCAGCTTAGAATCTGGCCAGCCCCACGCAGAACCGGTGGATTTGCTTGATAAGCCCAAGGGGAGGACCTCGCGTGACCGAACGGCGTCGGATGTCGATGCAGGTGGCCCTCTGCTCTCGATTCGCCAAGTCGCCCAATCGCTCGGCGCTGTCCCCGAGCGCAAAACGTTAATCCTGTTTTCCTCAGGATTTGAGCTTACCCCCGAACGCCAGTCGGAGATCACGCCCACCCTCGATGCTTTGAATAAGGCTGACATCGCCGTGTATCCCGTAGACGTACACGGCTTGGCGAGCCCCGCGAGCTCCAGCACGGACTGCCGGCAGCGCCCCCACTGGGGTGAAGTCCCCGACCCCAACTGCCTTAATGGGGAGCCCGTTCCCAATGTCGCGAGTAGTGGGTCGGCCAACGCGCAGGTTCTCTATGCCTTGGCCAAAGGCTCCGGTGGTTTTGAAATCTCCAATAGCAACGATTTCCTTCAAAGCCTTAATAAGGTCGCCAAGGAGATGAACGAGTATTACAACCTCGGGTATACACCACCCAACCAGACGCACGACGGCAGCTACCACAAGATAAAGGTAAATGTGGGACGCGCCGGCGCGATCGTGCGCTCCCGCACCGGTTATTATGACGTCAAGAGCCCTGACCCGTTGCAAGGAAAACCGGCAGGTAAGGCGCTGGAAGCGCGCGTCGCCGGCCCCGAGACCGGCGAAATTCCGGTTTCTCTCCGCGCTCCTTATTTCTATGTTGAGCCCGGCGTGGCCCGCGTGAACCTGGCCCTGTCCGTTTCGGGTTCCGCCCTCGACTTTGAGAAACAAAATGCCACTTTCCATTGTAACGTCAACGTGCTGGGAATCGCCTACCGCGAGAACGGCTCCATCGCCGCGCGATTCAGCGACACGGTGAAGCTGGATTACCAAAAGAAAGACCTCAAAGATTTCGCCAAAGGTCCCTTCGATTACCAAAATTCCTTCAATATTGCTCCCGGATCGTACACGCTGAAGTTGGTGCTGAGCGCGGGAGGAGAGAAGTTCTGCAAATACGTAGGCCCTTTGGTAGTGGAGCCCTTCTCCGGCAACGATCTCAGACTGGGAGGCCCTGCTTTGGGTGATCGGTTTCTCCCCGTTCCGCAGCTTATTGCCAACCTGCGCACCGTCATTCACCAGGAACGCGCGCCCCTGATTTTCCAGGGCATGGAATTGGTCCCCTCCACCAACTACCGTTTTACCAGCAGCGCGCAGCCGGTAGTCTACCTCGAGGTTTATGACCCGGCGCTGAAAAACCCGGATCCCCCTCGCGTCGGGGTCATGTTCAACATTATCGACAAGCAGACGAACCAGCAGGTCTTCTCCTCCGACACCATGTTCATCAACGATTACTCGCAATCCGGCAACCCTTTGGTGCCCATGGGATTCAACTTGCCGGTGGACGGGCTCCGGGCGGGCGATTACCGGTTGGAGGTCAAGGGCCAGGATGAAATCGGCAACGTTTCCACCGTGCGCAGCGCGGATTTCTCCATCGAGTAGGGGCACGCCATGGCGCGCCCCGACTTTCCCATTTTCGGCAGTGGCACAGTTTGAAGTCAGACCCCCCCGCAGAGCAGGTGGCTTGATGAGTAGGGCCGCCTCAAAGGCGGTTCCCCGTATCGTTTGATTTGTTTCCCTACCGGCCGCCGTCGGAACCCCGAAGGGGTTGACCTTGAGTAGCCGTGGGCAAGGGCACGCTTTTTGTGCCCGCCGCCCACGGATCGCGTCGCTACCCATTTTATCGACCCTGAAGGGGTCGAACGGTTCGGCCCCGCCAGGGCCGAGAGGTTTTCCTCCGCACCGGTACCATAGGTTTCACCTACGGCTACTCACGGTGTTCCCCTTGCGGGGAACCCGGCAACGGTCAAACCTCTTCGAGTCGCACTGGTCAAACCAGTGGCTTACCTCAGGGACAGTTAAAAGGCCGATTAGGCCGTTAACCAGGCAGGTAGTTGCAACCAAGTTACAACCAAGGGCTATTGGTTCCTCAAGAAGTGTTGTAGTCTGCAAGAATAGAGGTCGAGTGTTTTGCGCATGGATCAGGAATCCTTCAAACGCTGGCTAGATTCTTATGGACACGCTTGGATGGACCGTGACCCCGAGGCCGCAGCCGCATCAAGCATCAATGCCACGCGCAATCTGGACTTTGTCAACGGGGGCAACCGGCAGTTCACTCTCGCGGGCTGTGGCCAGCTCCATGGTGGCCGCCAGTGGACTGCCGGAGCGCATCCTCAAAATTCCTCGACGAGTACATTTCATGGTTTGCCTCCTCTTTGAAACACAAACGAGGTGGCTGAACCACCGGTAAGCCAAGCCCCAGTCAGCCCCACCACTGGGGAATCACCCAAGCTTCCACCTGACACTGCACCTCTGGCGGCAGATAGGCAGTGAGCGCAGCGACCAAGCGCTTACTCGACCACTTCGGGCTCATCCGGGTCCTGAAAACCAGCCAGGGAGACCACGTGTTGTGGATGGCCCGGAAGCTGGGGACCGGCACGAAGCGTATAACCAATTGATCGCCAATGGTTGCCTTCAACTGCACGAGATCGGCGGGTTGCGTGTGCCGCCACGGTTTTCCGTCTTGCTGGAACCGCAAAAGGATAGCAAGCACATGTGGTTGCGGATCCAGCGCGGGGAGCATGACCTGGCGGGCAATAATCCGCTTCTCGAATCGCATCTGCTTAAACTCTTCCAGGGTTGGACGTTGCATAGGCGAGCGGAATTCAGGAGTGGGTTCCCCGAAGTGAATTTCCATCCAAGGCTGGACAGCTTCGGCTTCCAGCAACAGACGATGACTATCCACATCGGGTTTCTCCGCTGGAAGCTCGCGCTGCCTGAACTCCTTGCCCGCGGATTGCTCTCCTTCGGGGATCACCTCCCACATCGCTACTTCAAACGGACGCAACCACGTTTGAATCGTGTCCCCGCTCATGAACACTTCCTGTCCCTTCCTTCGGAGTTGTTCTTGGCCGGGAAAATGAGCCCGCAACCTCAGACGGCTGCCTGCGGGCGCTTTGAGCCCGAGGGTTTCCCCTAGCTTCAAGGATATCGGCCGCGCTTGGAAATCCGCATTGTTCATAAAAATGAGTCCGTGGGCCCCTTCGAAGTAGGCGTATCCGTAAACTTCATTCTTCCAGGGGTCTCCCAAAATTCTCTTCTGTTTGAAGAAAAGCGTCTCGTTTTGCTTTGCCACTCTCTGGATTCGGGCAAGAAAGGCTACGTCGTCCTCACTGAACGAATTCAGATCACCCCAGATCTGGGGAAAAAGCAGGTTCCCTCGGCCCAGATCCATGATCGCATTCTCTCGCCACCGCTCCTTGCGCATGGAATTCGCAAACCACGTGTCGGTGATGAAGACCCCCAGGCTATCCGTACACATGGGGGGAACAAACTTGGCAAACTGGGCCCCTTGATCCAGGACGAGAGTCACGCCGTCGCGCAAGAAAAGGGTCGGGTAATCGCCGGTGTTGGAGGCCTCCATCTTAAGCTGCTTGTCGAAAACGGAATCTCCATGTAACAGGAAGAAGGGTGACCGAAGGCCCCAGTACCACATAATGTAGAGATCCGGACTCGCCTGGCGCGTCACCCGAGCGAGCTCGATCAGCGCGTCGAAGTTTGCCTCGGTCGAATACTTTCCGGGGAGGTGCGGATGTTCCGTGCTATTGCAGTAGCAGCTCGATTCGTCAATCTTGTAAAAGCGCAGGTTGTGGTGGCGGATATGGTAAAGGATGGCATCCCTGAGAATGCTAAAGAAAGGCTCCGAGGCAAGGCAAAGACGGCGGCGACTGGCAATGTCGTCAAAGTTAATATCAAAACCATCGCGATAGAGATTTTCCGGCCACTTGCCACCCGCAACGACGGTTCGGCTCGGCGTAACCCTGGGATTTAGGCCACACGACCAATCTGCCCAGGTGCCCGTGAACCAGAGGCCCCACTTCATGCGCAGTTCGTTCACCCGCTCGATGACTTTTCCCGGTCCTTCCGGAAAGCAATGAGGCCAAAACCGCGTCAGGTCTCCCGCGCTATCCTGCCAGCCGACATCCGGAACGTAATAGTCAAATTTCACTCCCTGCTTCTGCCACTTCTCCAGGAGATCGAGTGTTTCAAGCATCTCGTGGTCACACAATGTCCAACAGGGTTCGTCCGGAAAGCCGTTAATCCCCAAAGGATCGTAAATGCTCAGGAGGCCCTTCCGGGGACTGCGTGCCTGGATGTAATCCAGGAATTGCTGTCTCGCTTCCCCCTGCGGCCCGACTCCGAGGACCGATACTCTGCTGCTAACACTTGCACCTGCCGCCAGCTTCGTTCCGGGGAAGTGCCGCAGCCTCACCCGTTCACCCATTCCCTGGTTCAATCCCGCGGGGTGTTCGAGGGCACAGAACAGTTCCTCGCCAATGATGATCGGTTGACCATAATCCCCTTGGCTCACCTGACCGCCTATCGAGAAATCATCCACATCGATATCCAAAAGCAACCGCTCATGCTTCCCAACATTCTTGACCTCGAACCACTTTCTGCGCATGAACTCATCCACCTTGTAATGCAAAGTCAACTGCAACTGTTCATCGGGGTTGTTGAGTTCAAAGATACAGTGCGGCTGTTCTCCGACAGACTCATGGCGCCACGTCTCTAGCTTGAAATCAGAGACGTGCAGATAGGGTTGACCGACAGAAATGAATTGATCTACCAACCGGCCATCAAAAATATATCGCTCCACAATCTCGTCGCTCACCCCTTCAAAGCGTTTGTCATACCTGTGCGTCCGGACTGCCAGGAGGTTCTTATTACCCGTTCCAAAATCTCAATGCCGGGTACTCCGGCGATCCAGAATGTATGGTCAGTTCCTTCGGCGTTCGCCAGCGACCTGACTGGGTCCAGCGGCCCAACAGGTTGCCGTTCACGTAAACCCAGTACTCGTTCCAATCCTCCTGGTTGTATCCTCCCAGACAGAATACAATTTGTTCTCCCTCTGCTGCCGTTGGGAGCTCGAACCATTGCCGGAACCAGGCGTAACCATTGAAAATTGGAGGCACCGTGTTGGGGACCCCAAACCCATCACGGAGAAGGAGGTTTTGTATGTTGCCCCAACCTTCCATCTTTCCGAGGTCCTCACGGTGATATCCTTGGAGATACCCCCGCTCCTGGTCGGGGGGCGTAGTGTCATTGTCCCGACCCAGCTCATAATCCCACCAAGGAATTTCGACTCGTGCCTTGGATAGGGAAAAAGTGAGCAGTAGCTCTGTGGAATTGTTCAGCTTATAGTATTGCCCGCTGAGTTTATTACGGACTCCGGTGCTCTTGACCGTTCCCCCGGTCAAAACCAGATCCCAATCCAGGTACTTGTTGCCTAGCGTGAGCTTCTGGACTTCTGCATATGTTTCCCGACCCACCCCTTTACTAAACGCCGGCACGCCGAGAGACGCCACCGATGTCATTCCTTGTTTAATAAAGTCACGACGTTTCATGGTAGCCTCCACTTCACGACAGGAGATCTTCGTTTAATAACTCGTTATGTCTCATTCCGCAATTGGCGGTGGATTATAACACCAAATATCAAAGAAACTTGCCGGGCATCTCTCCGAAGGCTCGTCGGCCAGGGCGACGGGCGAACCGATTTTGTTCAAGGGCGATGATTTCACGCACACGGATCTCTCCCCCGTTCTCACGTGAACTATCTGCCACGAGGGAAGTGCGGCCCGCGCCGACGTCTCCCCGTCTCAAGCAAAGCCAAACAGTTGATCCCGTGAGAACCACGGGGAGGACCGCCAGGCAGCTATGGCCGCTTAACACCCACTTCTATGTCGCACACCCCGAGCCCAAGCCTTGATGGTGAAAAAGTCCGCGGCCAGCGACTACCTACCGATGCCGGCTGTGGAGATCCTTCCCGGGACTCTTCCGATTGCGCTCCGGCGACCGTTCCCGACGGTGCTCCCCGACAAACTTGGTACTGCCTGTGGACATGCCTCAGCGTTGCATACGACACCAGTCCTCAACCCGTTCCGGACTCTTGTTGGCCGGACAGGGTTATGCAATTGGCTCGACGGGGCGGGACTTGGCACTTTATGGGCACCCTGACCCAAAGACCTCGTGAAAATTAAAATCCGCCAGGTATGTTATGGGTAGGGACAGGAATGAGGAGCGGCGCAGGATGGTGGGAAACCAGAGCTTTGAAGCTTACCTTGAGGAGAATTTCCCGGACTCCTGGCGGAAGACCTATTACCTCATGTCGATCTATGACCACCAGGGGGCAAATCCGTGCCCGAGATCGAAGCCCTGGGCTGGGCCAAGGCGTTGGAGCCGGCGGAAGTGGCGAGGAGTGAAGGGGGACAATTTGACCGTGCAGCCTGGTCGCACAGGGCAACCAGGTTACAGACGGCGCCGGAATCGACGAAGAAGGAGTTGAAGCAGGCGGTTCACAAGTCCTTTCCTGAGTCAATTCGAGCAAGCCGCTAGGCAGTGGAGAACCGGTGGTTTTGCTCAACGGGACTGTGCAGGAAAATGCGTGTTAGGCAGGGGCACTTGACCAGCCCGGGTTGATGACGCCCGGGACAAGGACCTGACTCCGCCCGCCGACGCGCTGGACCATAGCAGCGTCAACCTCCACCGCCACCGATCGCTGCAACATCTCGACGGACAGGAGGAGTTTGCACCAATTCTTCTTGCGGAGCAAGATCCCTTCCAACCCTCGCAGCGGACCGGCCGTAACCCTGACACGATCACCACATCGGAGGAAGGGGTGCGGTTCTGCCTTGACAGAACTGTCGACCACCCTCCGAATCGCCTCGATCTCCACCTGGGATATGCTTGCCGGCTGTCCGCCGAATCCCACCACGGAGTGAACGCCCGGAGTGGTAAGAACTGGGAGCCAATGGGCGAGGGGGCCTTGGAGGAACACATAACAAGGGAAGAGGGGGAGCGAAACACGCTTGACGCGGTCTTTCCACTGGTGAGCGGCGGTATAGAGGGGAAGGAAAGCTTCCAACCCTTTCCCCGTCAGGACTTGATGAACACGCTTCTCGTGCTGATGGCGAGTATAAAGCGCGTACCAAGCATTGCGGGTGTCCAGATCTGCCACTGATCCCTCTCACTTCATCTTAGGTCAGACATCTCGGCTGCCTGACTCCCGAGATTTACCAGGAAGCTTGTTCCACGCCATGCCGCATGTTCCAGGCTGGCGATGTGCTCGCACAGGACCCAAAGCACACCTATTTATTATCGACCGTTTCCTGAAATCTTCAAGTCCCAGAGGGAGTATTATCCCTGCTCTCACCATATATTCTAATGCGCGGCCAAGTTGAGACTGACTATCATAAGCCAAGCGGAGGGACTTCGCAATCCTTCGGGTCGGCGGCTGTCGGGTCGGCGGCGAGCCGGGGCGACCCCTGCTCCAACTGTCGGATGACGCCCTCGAATTGACTAAACACCCGGTTGGGAAACTCCTTATTGACCTAAATTTGACTCGTGACGGCGGGCGTGGGTTCCGCCTTGATATGGAGTTGAAATCGGAAATTCCGGGGAAATTGTTGGCCATACTTCAGAGAGATCGAACCTTGGGGCTCGAAGAATTTGTACTCTGTGCCTGCTCACCGTGGTAGTCTTTCAACCAATCTGACCACAAGGAGATTGACGCTATGAAATCCCGAGAGCGCGTTTTGAAGGCCATCAACTTTCAGGAAGCTGACAGGGTACCGATCGACCTGGGAGGGCTTAAGGCATCTGGGATTGCGGTCGAGACATACGACCGAGTGTCACGCACGCTGGGTCTCGGGAAGACACCGCGCGTGGCCGACACGCCGGGCATGACTGCCGTCGTGGAAGAGCCGGTGCGGAAGCGGTTCAGCCTGGACGTGATGCCATTGGATATCACTATGATCCCTGGCCTGATGGCCCCCGAGAGTCAATGGGTGCCGCGCCGCCTTTTCTCCGGCACGGACGTGCTTTTTCTGCCCGGCACCCGCATCCAGGAAGAGGCGGACGGAAGCTGGGTGCTGCTTGACCAGAACGGCGCGCCCGGCTCATACCGCATGCCCAAGGACGGCTACTATTTCGATGATGTGTCTTTCAACCGCAGGGAGGAAATTGACCCGGGGAAGTTCCACCCCGTTGATAACATCGCGGACAGGGTGCTGAAACAGATTGAGGAATACTCCTCCCAGCTTTACCACGGCACGGAGTACGCTCTGCTCGGGTGGGGCGGGGGGGTGTGCTTCTTGGGATTGAGCATCATCACTGACCCGCGCTCCAACGTTACCATGGGCATGCCGGACCAATGGATGATGATGCTGTTGACGGAGAAAGAAACCTGTCATGAGATGATGAACCGGTCGGTGGAAGCCAGCATCAAGTGCCTGACGCTCCTACACCAAGCCGTGGGCGGCTGCTGCTTTGCCTGGGGCATTGCCTCCGATGACAGCGGCACGCAGCGTGGGGAGTTCATCAGACCTAGCCTTTGGGCGGAGATGATGAAACCCCACTACCGGAAGCTCTGTGACTGGGTTCACAAAAACACGCCCTGGAAGACTTTCCTGCACTCCTGCGGTTCCGTCTACCACCTGATTCCGCATTTTATCGAAGCCGGCGTGGACATTCTGAATCCTGTGCAGACCTCGGCGGCGAACATGGACCCCTCCCGGCTGAAGAGGGAGTTCGGTGGAAAGATCGTGTTCTGGGGCGGCGGCTGCGACACGCAAAGCGTGCTGGGTGGAGCCACGCCGGAGAAGGTCCGGGAACATGTGCGGGAGCGCCTTGAGATTTTTGCGCCCGGCGGTGGCTACGTGTTCAACCAGGTACACAATATCCAGCGCAACGTGCCCGCGGAGAACGTGATCGCCATGCTTGACGCCGCGCGCGAGCATGGAGTGTACGCCAAGAGCTGATGCCCTTTTTGCGGTTCCGCAAGCGATTTCAGGGGCCGAGGGTCAATTCAATGTCTCGGGTCAGCGCGATAAAACCGCTAATAGCGTCATGTACCCGTCCACAAGGAGACCCTCGTAGCCATAGGGTCTGCCATCCCAGGACTTCCAGTCGTAGGAGCGGCCATTCGGCGCGGAGCCTTGGAATCCCCCATCCTCAAACGAACGGAGCATGGGGAACAGAATCGCGTCGGCCTCCGCATGCCGCCCCAATTGGTATAACGCCTGGAGCGTAAAGTAGGCAAAGCAGGCCGTGGCGCCGCCGTTTTCGTAAACTTGGAATCCGTCGGAGCCGTCCTCTTTCGTGCCGCCACCCCATTCCGGCTTGGCCTCGAGATAATCGTCGCGCCGGATGGGAATCAAATTTCCCGGCAGGCCATATTCGAAGTGTGTATAGCCTACCGCTTTCATTTGGGCGAGCAGGCGATCCATGATCTGATTCGCCTTGTCGCGGGGAACGAGCCCATACGTGATCGCCGTGCCATTCACAAACGTGAAGTAATAGTCGTGGAGGTTGCCGTCGGCGCTCTTCCAGCCCGCCAGCACTCCCGTCGCCGGGTTGTAAAAGGTCCGGAAGTAAACGGCGTGGAGTTTCTCAGCGCGCGCGGCATAGAGTTTTGCATCCTCCGGCTGGTTCGCGCGCCTGGCTAATTCGGCCATCCCCACCAGGGAATGGTAGGCAAGAGCATTCGAGTAGGCGTCCAGGTGGCCAAAGCCGATGTCGTCCCACCAATTGGCTGCGTGGCTCGAAAACTTCTTATCCCAAATGCCGGAATTGCCGCTGACGGGGTATTCCAGCAGTCCCGTTCCCTCCCGATCCATCGCCAGCATCGTGGTGGCCCAGCCTTTTAGTCCCAGGTAGTTCTTCTTGAGCCATACCTCATCCTTGCTACCCCGTAAGTAGTCCGAAGCGGCAATCAGGAGCGAGGGGTAACTGTCGGCAAAATCATAGGGCAGCGACGGGTCATTGGGAACATATCCCGCCAGGCCATAGGCTTTCATGCCGCTGAGGTAGCGGTCCAAGGTTTGCCGAATCAGGTCGAGCGCGGTGAGGCCGGGTGCGAGCGGCGGAGTGCGCGCCGCCACCGCCGAGTATTCAAATAACGTGAAGGCGCAAACGTCGCTGGCCGCATGGTTGGCGAGGGCGCGGAAACGAGGACTGAGTTGAAGAATATCCAGCCAGTCGCGCCGATAGCCGTCGAAGCGAGGGTCTTGGGCAAGTTGGGGAGGCCCAGGATAAATATCCACGACGTCCAGGGTGTACCCCACGTTGGGGGTGGCCGCCGAGGCGCCCGGCAAGGTCACTTTCACGAAATCCTTCGCCCGCACCTTCTTGTCGGGATAGCGCAAGGAATCGTACTTAAGCGCCAGACCTTTCCCCAGAGTGGAGGTAATTCGAAAGGTTCCTAAATTAGGCAGGTGCAAAAGGGCAGGTAACCGGATGGTCCCATCGTCGTTGAATAGACCCAGCAATGTTCCGCGGCTCACGTGGGGGTTGATGTCCAGCAAGAGCGGGGGCGGAGGATTTTCCGCGGTATAGGAAGAACGCAGTTGCACTTGCCGCTCCGAGAATTCGAAAGACCAAACCGGCGCGCCGGACAGCGCACTGGCGGGCCGGTATTCGAACCTCCTGCCAACGCGCCGCACTTGGTAAGACTTGTCGGGACTGGCCGGCGGGCGCAATGGATTCTTCGTGAGCTTCTTCGTACCCAACGAATCGACCGTCAATACCGTAAAGGCAGGCTGATCCGCCGACAATTCGACTCGCAGGAAAGAAGATTGGAATTGGGGCGTGCCAACAGGCTCGTTGGCCAAGCCCAGGGCGAGAACTAAAAGGGCAAAGACGAGTAGTGCCAGCCGCTTCAACATAAATCGCTCCCTGAAAGGCAAACCGGAATTCGCTTTATGGCCTTCGGCCGACTGAGAGTATACCCCCTATCTCCTCCATGGGTCCTAACTTCGAATCCTCACCGTGGCGGGTGTGCAATCCCCAAGGGGCCTAGTCTGGGTGAGATTCTCTTGGACGGATAGTTACTCGAGGATGGGTTTTCTGCTCCCAAGCCGCGCTGCCGGGCGCCGGCAAGTTCGCGTCCGCGGCATCGATCACCAAAACCCAATCGTTGGAATCGGGCGGCGTGAAGTCCTGAGTCCCGGAATTCGCATAGCTCCCGATCAACGTTGTCGAGCCGTCGGTTGGGTTGAACCACCAGCAATTCGCGGTGCTGATGGCACTCGTGATCTGGGTCATGTCCACGGTCACGGTTGTTCCGTTGCCATTCGGGATGTAGGCGATGATGGTCTGACCATCGGAAGTTATTGCATCCACCGAAAGCGTCAACCCTGAACCGTACCCCGCCGTCATCACGGTGTTGTTCGTGTCAGGAATCATCTTCCAGAACTCGCGGCTCCGCATCAGCTTGCCCAACCATGATTGCGATACCGAGCCCGCCGACCCAAGCTGACTTTGCCAGGTTTGGCCCATCGTTTCGCTTGGTCCGCCCATCGACCAGATGGCGTTGTTGCCAAATATCCTGCCGAGGGTACAGCCGGAGAGAACGGCCCAGTACGCCTCCTCCTTGAGCTGGAGTTCGGTCATCAAGTGTTCGCCTTCGTACCAATCTTCCCCCATCATGGAAGCCATGAACGGAGACAAGGCATAATTCCTCGCGCAGCCGGCTTGCACCGTCGAATAGCCGTTATAGACCCAATTCGGATTGAGCCAGGACGGTGGGCCCGGCCACGCATCCACACTCGACCAACCCCCGTTCGGAGCCGCGCCGCCCGTCTCATAGAACCGCGCCGCTTCGGCGGTCAGCAGATGAACCGCGTCCACCGACTGGATACCGGTCGCCAAGTCAGACAACTTTGCGTAGAGCGCCGTGTCCGTGGGATCGGCGTCTCCACCGATGACCCAAATGATGTTTGGATAGCTCTGGTAGCGATTTCCCAGCCATACCCCGTAAGCTGTCAGCGTGGAATCGGAACTGTTGAGGTAGCTCGCCCGGTAGCCCTCGGCGTTGGTAAGACCGACGAAAGCAGGAGAAAGTGCGACCGTGATGCCATAGGAAGCAGCCAACTGAATGACGGAGTCGATGTGCGCCCAATAGGTGGCATCCTCATTCGTGAAGTCCGCCCCGTCAAAGGGGACGTTGCCATAGAAGTCCTGGGGAGGATTAGATTGATTGGCGTTGTCCGCTGCCGCCACCCAAATGACACTGTATCCCCGCGCGGCGCGATCCGCCAGGTAGGTGGCAGCGTCCGCGTTGCTCACTTGGACGGTAAGATCCCAAGCGTCTTCGCCCGTCATGAACACCGGATTGT
The DNA here is from genome assembly GCA_963810005.1 of uncultured Acidobacteriota bacterium. Classification (GTDB taxonomy): domain Bacteria; phylum Acidobacteriota; class Terriglobia; order UBA7540; family UBA7540; genus Bog-366. The sequence goes on along the minus strand of CAWELY010000007.1, from coordinate 258,804 downwards.
TCGTAAAGGTGTTTACGAGGTAGGTTTTATCCGGGCTGAGGGTCATGAACTGGCCCGTCGAATTGATCCCCGTGCCGGTGAGGCTGACTGCCAGCAGGCCGTTACCGGCGTTGTCAGCGATGGTGACGGCTCCAGTTTCAGCTTGTGTCGACCGGGGGGAAAAAGTGACGCTGACCGTGCAGTTCCCCGCGACGTTCACGGGACTACTGCAATTATTGCTCTGAGTAAAGTCGCCGGCATTGGCGCCCGTAACATTGATGCTGGTGATGTCCAAGGTTGCACTACCGGTGCTGGTCAGAGTGATGGTTTGTGGCGAACTGGTCACAAGGAAAGGTTGATCGCCGAAGTTCAGGCTATTGGGGGTGTGCGTGATGGCAATCGAGCCGGGCGGCTCCACCGTCAGGGTGGCCTCCTGGTTGACCCCTCCGTAGGAAGCCGTGATGGTGGCAGACTGGGCGGTCGCCACCGCTAAGCTCGTCACCGCAAAGATCCTGGTTTTGAAATCTCCGCTTACCGTAACGCTGGCCGGAACCGTGGCCGCCGCCGTGTTGCTACTCGCGAGGGTCACGACCGCGCCCCCGGCCGGCGCCACCCCCGTGAGGATCACCTCACCCGTGCTCGACGTCCCCCCGTTCACGCTGGTGGGGCTGAGCGTGAAGGAACTCAAGGTGGGCGCGTTTACGGTTAGTGTGGCTTGCTGGTTGATTCCTCCGGAGGAGGCGGTGATGGTGGCGGACTGGGTGGCCGCCACCGCGGAGGTTGTCACTCCAAAGACCTTGGTCTTCCAGCCTCCGCTCACCGTGACGCTGGCTGGAGCGGTGGCCGCCGCGGTGTCGCTGCTCGAGAGGGCGACAACCACGCCCGCTGCCGGCGCCACCCCCGTGAGCGTCACTGTCCCCGTGCTCGACGTCCCCCCGTTCACGCTAGTGGGACTGAGAGTAACGGAACTCAAGGTGGGCGTGCTCACTGTCAGGCCGGCTCCCTGGTTGACTCCTTCGTAAGAAGCGGTGATGGTGACGGATTGGGTGGCCGCCACACTCAAGGTACTCACCGTAAAGGTCTTGGTTGTCGCGCCGGCGCCGACCGTGACGCTGGCCGGAACCGTCGCCGCCGCAGTATTGCTGCTCGATAGCGTCACGACCACGCCGGCTACCGGCGCCGCCTCCGTAAGCGCCACTGTCCCCGTACTCGCCGTGCCCCCCAGCACGATGGTGGGGCTGAGTGCAAGCGAACTCAAGCTCGTCGCGTTCACCGTCAACGTGGCTTGCTGGTTGACTCCTCCGTAGGATGCCGTAATGGTGACGGACTGATTGGCCGCTGCCAGGAAGGTCGTTACCGCAAAGACCCTGGTCTTCAAATCTCCGCTTACCGTGACGCTAGCTGGAACCGCGACCGCCGCAGTATTGCTGCTCGATAGGGTCACGACTGTGCCGCCGATCGGCGCCACTCCCGTCAGCGTTATTGTCGCCGTGCTCGACGTCCCCCCGATCACACTGGTGGGATTGAGCGTGAGGGAACTCAAGGTGGCCGGATTGACGGTCAGGGTAGCTTGCTGCTCGACCCCTCCGGAGGAAGCCGTGATGGTGACGGACTGGGCAACCGGCACGCCGAAGGTCGTTACCCCGAAGACCTTGGTCGTCCAGCCGGCGCCTACCGTGACACTGGCCGGGACGGTGGCCGCCGCGGTGTTGCTGCTCGAGAGGGCCACGACCACGCCCTCTGCCGGCGCCACCCCATTGAGCGTAACCGTCCCTGTACTCGCCGTGCCCCCGAGCACGCTCGTGGAGCTGAGCGTGAGGGAAATCATCGTGGCCGGGACCACCGTCACACTGAAGCTGCCGGTGGCGGAACTGACTCCGTTGCCGCTGGCGGTAATCGTGATTGTCTGGCCGCTCACCAGCGCGGCGGTGGTGGCCGCCGACAACGTGATGTTGTCCGAGTTCCCCGTGCCCGGCTGTAAGTAACCCGCCGTCACCCCCGTGGGTAGACTGTCGGCAGCGAGGGTGATGTTAATGCCGCCAGTGTAGTTGGTCCGGGTCAGGTTCACCGTCACGACCTGCGAACTTCCCCCTTGAACGAGCGTTGCCGAACCGGGGCTCACGCTGCTGATGGCAATGCTGGGCTGGGTTCCGGTCTGCGCCAGACTCACCGCCTGAGCCAGGAGGGCAAAGGCAATGCATGCAGCCGCGTGGATCGCGGTGTTCGCAAGCCGTCGTTGGAACATCCTCGTCCGCATTGGTCAGACTCCGATCCTGCCCAGGTTCCCCCGCCTAAGGAGCCCCTACGCAGGGTGCAGTTGAAACGGGCACTCTTGCGTGTTCACATTGAACCCAAGCGGGCATCGCCAAGCTCTTGCCCAGCCCCCATCAGATTTTATAATTGACACAGCTATGATAGCAGAGCTTTAGCCGGTTTAAAAGGGCTAATGGGGAGAGCTGCCCCCCACGTTCTCCCGCCGTTGGCAGCGGGTCAGCTTGCGGAAGGCAGGCCGAATTCCTGGCGGCGCCGGAGCAATATCTCCCCCCTTAATAGAGGCGCATACGTAAGATAAGTAGGCTCTCTTAAGTCCTTGGACATGTTCAGTGTGCTAGCCCTTCCGTTTTCCATCAAGGGAAAATCCGCCCGCCGGGGGCTGATCGCGCGAAATTATGCGTGAAAGGGTCAAGTTAAACGCACGCTGCGTGAGATGGGTAAGGGCAGCAAATGGTGTTCGAAACCGAAATTATTAACTTGGTAGGTCCGCTGCTGACCCCCTATATCCTGGCGTTCCTGGCCGTCATTGTTCTGGCTCTCCAAAGGCAGCAAGCGAACTTTGGCAACCTGAAAGAATCGTTTTGGAACAGACTGCGTGCCAGGAAAGTTTAGGGTACGCGGCACAGTCGCGCGACGTTGGCTGTGAACGTGCATGTTCGCTCTGTCCGCGGGGGGATACACCGTGGACTTGAAAGGCTTTGATTCTTGCGCCCGCAGGTGCAGTTTAGTGGCGCTGAAGGTTCTTGGGAAAACGAGGCTTGGCTATTAAGCCGCACCCGCCTCACGGAGGCTTTCCGGAAGGCTGGGGCGTTTGTCTCTGCCCGATGTTTTGAAGCAACTTGAAATTCAATGTATCGCGCACTTACTTAACCATTCAGCCCACATTATGCTTGAGCGTCTGAGGCTTCAAGTGATTTTGGGACACTACCCCCGGCCGGGTACTGACTCATTTCGAATTTTGGCCACTTGGTTCAATGCCGTAATCCTCTTGCCATTGTTCGTCGATGATCTTGTCGGCTTCGCTCTCTGACCATCCAAATTGTCTCGCCACCTTGACCATGTACTTTCGAATGTATTTTTGCCTGCGCTTTTCGTTTGACAAGGGCAGAGGCCCCGAGCACGGTGGACAGAGATTGGCATATCCAGGCTTGTCAGCTGCAAAAACAGATTCTTCCCCCCACTTTTGGGGCACTCTTTTCTTTAAACGCATTTTTGCTGGCTCCGCTTTTTATATGGCCCGCGTGGCCCGAATGTCGGCTCAGGCAGCATCGCCCCGATTTCTTCGATATGCCAAACGTGGTCTTATAAGCAACTGCCCGATCTCATGCGCTCGTTCGTTTGTGCCGCGTGAAAGCTTCTTTGGCTGTATCATGCCATCCATTGTGGCACGCGCCTTTCAGGTGTCCAGCAGAAATAAGGGCGGGAAATTTCAATATGAGCCACTACCCGACCGGGTATATACTTAAGTATTTGGAAAAGTAAGACATAATTCCGCAATAAGATGCAATAGCACCGCAGAACCCTGAGGTACGCGCAATGTTTCAGCTGGACTGGGCCAACGAGAGATTGTGGAAAACACACGATCAGGCCCCACCATCACAATCGTCCGCCCTAGCTAGCGAGGATGTGCGCGGGGCTTCTGTGCTCCTATGGGAAGAGCATTGCCATGAGTGCGCCGTGCCACAATGCTACCAGAGTTGTCCGCTTTACGTTGCCCGGGCGGACCAAAAATGTGCCCGCTTCGTTTACGGAATCTACCCCAACCCGCACTTTTCAGGCCTTTTCCACTTTGGGGCGGATATTTCCTTCCGTCGCTGGGCCAAGCTGGAGGCTAGCTTATATCCCAATCCCCAGAGCGCCAGCGTGCGCTTTATTCGCATCTTACACAGCGTTGATCACACCCTCGCGCGAATCGTCAGTTTTCTAGCCGACACTCTGCAACCCGTAAATCCCAAAAGGCGCCTGAATGGAGCACTCAACTTGGTGCGAGAAAGACTACTGGAGAAGGTTTTCTCTGGCAAGCCAGTACCGGAATATGACGAATTCATACTCGCGTGTTTCTCGCCCGAACCCGAACCCTTTCGGCTGATCCTCGAGCATCGGGTGGATGGACACATACTCCGCAACGCTTTTGAGATCCATCCGGGCTGGAATCTCCACACCATGCCGGCCCAGCAGTTTAGGTTCGACCTTGGCGGATGGATTACACTCTCTCCGGAGAACAACGCAGAGAGGCGAGTAATCTTCACGTGGCTTGACTTCGTACAGTTCCAACCGGGCCATAGGGCTAAGGCGGCAAATGCATCGAGAAAAGCACGGAAACCGGCCGCGAAGGTGAAGTGCGTCGCCTGGGACCTTGACAACACTTTATGGAAAGGCATCTTGGTCGAAGACGGCGCGGACAATTTAGTGCCGGTTCCCGAAGCGATCGACCTGATCAAACGGCTCGACGAGCGGGGCATCATTCAGACGGTGGCCAGCAAAAATAATCTCGCCGACACATGGACGGTGGTGGAGCGCCTGGGCCTGCAAGATTATTTTCTATTCCCCGCGATCAACTGGCAGCCCAAGAGCGGAAATCTCAAAGAGGTTGCCGGCAAGCTTAATATCGGTCTGGACACTTTCGCGATCATCGATGACTCTGCCTTTGAGAGAGCGGAAGTGCAAAGTGCGCTACCGCAGGTCAGGGTTTATGGAGTCGAACAGATACCCGCCCTGCTCGCTCTCGACGAGTTTGACGTGCCGGTGACAGAAACTGCGAAGAAGCGCAGGATGTCGTACCTGACTGAATTCCAGCGGGAGAAGGAGCGGCAGGCCTTTTCCGGTGATCACGAGGCCTTCCTCCGCAGTTGCCAGCTCAAATTGCGCCTCTTCGTCCCCCGCGAAGACCGCCACGTCCAGAGATGTTTGGAGCTGATCCAGAGGTCCAATCAGCTCAATCTCTCGAATCGACGCCACACGGCGCCACAGCTCAACGAGTTATTGTCAACTCCAGGTATGTTGTGCGTGGCCCTGGATTGCCGTGATCGTTTCGGCGAGTACGGGATCGTGGGTTTTGCCAGCGTGGACGAGACCGCCGACGACCCCAGAATTTTGGACATGGTTCTTTCCTGTCGAGTGGCTCAAAGGCGTGTAGAGCACACTTTTCTGGCGTGGCTGGCAAGTCGCGAGGTAGAGCGGGGAATGAGGACGCTGGAGGCCGATCTGATCCCCACCGAGCGCAACACACCCTTGCTCAAGGTGTTTCAGGATTTGAACTTCCAGGTCGTCCGGGAACAAAATGGGCATCGATTGATGGAACATCTCCTTAGCCCCCCCATTACTATACAGGATATTATTACACTTTATGATGATGTGCCTAAACACTAATTACCACCAAGAATGTGGGAGGAGTCATTGGAGGCTTCCATGCTGATCATCAACGCGGATGATTTTGGGCTCAACCAGAATGTGAACCGTGCCATCGTCAAGACCTTTGAGCAGGGTCTTTGCTCGAGCACAACGCTCATGGCTGATATGCCCGGATTTGAGGAGGCTTGCTGCTTAGCTCATGAACACCGCTTACTGAGCCATGTTGGCATTCATCTTGTCATGAAGGGCGGTGCCCCGCTGACGGAGGCGATCAAAAGGTTCCCGCGATTCTGCGACCGCGATGGGCTTTTGGCGACGTCAGAGTTCTCTCCCTACTTCACCCTCGAAGCCTCAGAAAGAGAGGTGCTTGCCGGGGAGATTCGGGCCCAAATAGCTCGCTGCCGGAGCAACGGCATATTGCTAACCCATCTTGATTCGCATTTTCACCTTCACACTCGCTGGGCGATTCTTGCCGTCGTGCTTGCCGTGGCGCAGTCTGAACACATCCATTTCGCGAGAATAGCTCGGAATTGTGGCCCCGGATTCAGCTTTAAGAAGCGTATTTACAAGTCCGTGGTAAATCTCAGAATCAGGATCGGAAACTTTTCCCGAACGAAATACTTTTGCGGCCTCGATGACGCGCTTTTCCTGGAAGGAGCAGACAGCCTTAAGCGAAGAAGAGAATCCCTCGAACTAATGCTTCACCCGGTGCTTCATGGCGGGAGGATCTTGACGAATGACGGTAGCCACGAACCCTTGGAGACGCTCATCAATTCCTTGGAACTACCCGATGAGGCGGTATCGTATAGCGGCGCGAGATATGGCTGAGCCCGTCCGTCGGGGAAACTAGGCTCTAATCATTTTGTTACTTGACAAGAGTATCGTAATAGTATATAGTGGAGATTGCTTCGAACGTAGGTGTTGCCATGTCACGCGGTAAGTCTGCCACCCTGATTCCTGGTTCCCTTCCCGCCCACCACCGCAAAGGTCAGAAAGTCACCCTGTTGTTTGTCCCAAACGCCAGGTCGAACGCCCTTCGGCCCTGGAGTTTCTATATTTTATCCGCGGCGCCGGCCGGGGTGAGAGGGCGCCAAGGTTTTTGAACATCGGCAACCCCCAACTCCGGGTTTCCTACCGGTAGGAAAAAGGGCGGTCCCTTTGTAAAATTTCTTCCTACCGGTAGGAAAACCGCCCAGATTGCAGTTGACAAGACACCTGGGCTCGGGCTTACCTTGGGGGGGTGGGGAGCGCGGCGCCCCCACGGGGTCGCCCGGAGGAAAAGACGAATGCCCAGACCGACGCGGAAAACGCCGGACAGATTATCCGGCGTAGGGGAGGTTCCATCGTCGCGGCGGAGGGGAAAAGTCGTGTGGGGAGCGAGCACGGAAAAAAAGATGTTAATAAATGACGAACGAAGCCGGAATGTGTATGAAAACAAACGAACAAACGACAATTCGCCCGATAAAAAAAGCGACATTTCTGCACAACGGAGCGACATTTTCTACCGAAGGACACATATTTTGCTAAAACCATCGGCCTTTTTGTCACTATTCGAGCGCTGCGGAACGAATTCCTCGCTTCAAAATATACAACCTCGAGGGCCGAACGCCGTTCGGCCCTGCGGTACGCAAAAAGAGTTCTCTTCTCCTACGTTCGAAGCCGGAATGTCATTGAAAACAAATGGAGCAGAAAGGGATATCCCAAGGAGTTTATGAAAACAAATGAGTTATCTAATAATCCCTATGAGTTATTGAAAACGCATGAGATAGATTGATTTATGACCCTCGGAATCGCGAAAAAACATCTCAAATTGACGCGAGGCCAATAACTCACAGAAAATAAACAGCATATACGGTTAAGATTCATCGGAAGCCAATAAGTTGATGAAAAGCCTGGGGATAGGATCTAAGGAGCGAAGGGATTACGGGCAGGCCAAGGCTACCCTTAGTGTTATCTGCGGGGGGAGCTTTTCTTCCTTCGGCCGGGGACAATGCGCGCATCACCCGGGGTCCAACACCCCAGGCGATACGAGCGGCTGTAACCTTGCGATAGATTCGCGATGCTCACTTTCACCGTTCCGCCCGCGTCACACGAATAGCTCTCCTCTGCCTGCCGGTCGTGACCCTGGTCAAGGCGGGCGATGGGCACGCGGCTAAGGTCCGAATGGTTGCGCAGCGCCGGGTCAAAGGCGAAGCGAATGTCGTCCCAGACGGTGATGTCTCCCGAGGGGCGACCTTCATCGGTGAGATGACTGCATTCGAGGTAGCGGAAATGACCAATGTTATGGACCGGCGTGTACCGGCGCGACTGTACCAGCGGCGGCTCTCCCGCCGCCGGCAACGGTGTTCCCTTCGAGAACAGTGGATCAAAGACCACGGTGCGGCCTTCGTCGGCTTCCCGCCACACCCCGAAGTGGCGAGTGAATTTGTCGCGCAGCACGTACCCTGCCTGGGCATCAGCTTGTATGGCCAAGCCGATGGCCGTGGCGGAGCGAGTGTAAGCGGAGCGTCTCACCCGGCGTCCAAACACTTCGCGCAGCAGGCGAGCCACAATCGGAAGCTCACTTCCCCCACCGGTGACGTAAAGGGCTTCGAGATGCTGCTCCCCCTCCTGAGCAGAGGCCGTCGATCCAGACGGGCCATACCCGTGCACCTCGAGCAGGTCTTCCGTGGCGTGCAAGGTCTCCTGGACCAGCGGTTGGCAGCGCTCGTAGAAGTCGGCGACGAGCAACGAGACCTGCGGCCAACCTTCCCGCACTGCCCCCAGGTCAACAGAGATATGGCGCGTGTTCGGGTGCAGGCTTTCCTTCTGAGCGCGGCACTCTTCATGGAGGTGAAATATCTCCGCCTGCGAGACGCTGTCGCGCTCGAGCGCGTCGATGCCCGCCGAATCGAGAGCCAGTTCGGCGAGGATTTCGTCAAAATCGTCTCCTCCCAGCGCGCCGATGCCTTCCGAAGCGACGACGCGTTGCCCGCTCTCATCCAACTCGACCAGCGAGGCATCGAAGGTTCCCCCGCCCAGGTCGTACACAAGGATTTGGCTCCGGGCTTTTTTCTGTCGCGAGGTCCGGTCCCGGTGGCCAAACTCGATGCTCGCGGCCGATGGTTCATTCAAGAGTCCGATAACATGGAACCCGGCCAGGCGAAAGGCCTCGGCCGTCAAGAATCGCTGATTGCTGTTGGCATTCGCCGGGACTCCGAGCATCACCTCAAGCAGACCTGCTTCCACACTGGGCAAGTTGGAATGCTCCAGCAAGTTGATCCGCAAGGCCGAACACAGCTCACCCAGCAACTGGAGCATGGGGACGGTCTGGGTGGCGATCTGAACCAGGGTTTCCGGGCCGGCCCCCTCCAGCGCCCGCTTGAGCGACCGGACCACCGTCCAACCCGGTTCTTCCTGCGCCGCCCAAGCCTCCCATCCGTAAGCCCGGGTCTGGTCTTTGACGGCCACCAAGGGAGGGAACCACTCGCGGGCCGCTCCGTCCAGAGCATTGAATGACACCACCGGGTAGTTGCCCCGGTCTACGAAGGCAACAATAATTCGAGTTGTGCCGAAGTCTATTCCCAGCCTCATGCTTTATCTCACTGTAAATTTCCTTTTGATTATAGCAGCAAGGGGCGCATCCACCGGCGGCAAGTGCGGCATGGCCATCTTGGCCATGACTCCCCACGGGCAGGATGCCCGTGCCACGCCGCTAGCCACTTGTTGGATCCGGAGCCAATCGGACCAGCAGCTTGCCGAAATTCCGGCCCACGAGCAATCCCTGGAAGGCGGCTACGGCGTTTTCAAGACCCTCCACCACGTCCTCGCGGTACTTCACTTTGCCGGCACGCAACCACTGGATCATGTCCCTCTCGAAATCGTCCTTTTGAGCGATGAAATCGCTCACGATGAAGCCCCGGAACGTCAGCCGCTTCACCAGAATCGCGCCCATAAGCACCGGAACGCGATCGATTCCTCGTGCCAACTCGGCTAAGTTGTATTGGGCAATCAGACCACACACCGGCACCCGTCCAAAGGGATTCATGAGCGGTAGGACGGCATTCAAAACCCGGCCGCCGACGTTCTCAAAGTACACATCCACGCCTTTCGGACATGCCGCTTTAAGATCCTGCGGGAACGGCGCGCGATGATGATCGACACAAGCGTCAAAGCCCAGTTCGTTCACCACAAAGTCGCATTTCCGCGTTCCCCCCGCGATGCCGACGGCGCGGCATCCTTTGATCTTGGCGATTTGACCTACCACCGAGCCCACGGCTCCCGATGCCGCCGCCACCACTATGGTCTCGTCCGGCTTCGGCTGGCCGATGTTCAGCAGGCCGGTGTAAGCGGTCAAGCCCGGCATCCCCATTACGCCCAAAGCCGTCGAGACGGGCGCGCGCGCCGGGTCGAGTTTCTGGAGAGAGTTTGCTGCCGCCACCGCGTACTCCTGCCACCCCGTGAAGCCGAGAACCATGTCTCCGGGCACGAAATCGGGCGATTTCGATTCCATCACCACGCTGATCGTTCCCCCTTCCATCACCTGCCCAACCTCCACCGGCGGCGCGTAGGAAGGCCCCGCATTCATGCGCCCGCGCATGTAAGGGTCGAGCGACAGGTAGATCGTGCGCAACAATACCTGGCCTTCGCCGGGCAGGGGGAGATCCACGGCCTCCAGCCGGAAGTCTTCGTCGCGGGGTTCGCCTTGGGGGCGCGCCGCGAGAACGATGCGTCGATTCGGTTTCTCTCGCATGAGATATTCCTCCTCATGCTGACCCAGCCTGATGGGTTCATCCTGGGCGCAGCTTTCAATCCATCATAAAACGAGAGAGGCTTTGCCAGCGGACAATTTCGCGCCGCGCCGGCGGCAGCAACGTGGGATTGAAGGCCGTCCGGCCGTGATGATGAATGAGAATTTCGATGCGCAGGCCGAACTGCGGGGGCTGGATCGAACTGATGGCTCAACCGGAGCCCGCGTCCGAGTCGGAAAACGAGAAGTGAGAGTGAGCGACGCTTCGGTAAAAAAAGGGTAGTGCCTCACCCGATGAGGCACTACCCCCGTTGAAGTACTTTACCGCTAGCGCTACGGTCTGTGTATGCCTGGTGACCCCAGGGAACCTTACTTCCCAGCGTAAGTGTAGGGGACGCCGATACCCGTACACAGGTCGTAGTATGTCTGGGTCGAGAGGCCCATGTAATTGCCGCAGTAACCGGCCGTGATGTCGGTAAAGTCAGCCGTGACCTTTCGGTTGTTGTAAAGAGTGGTAAGCTCAGCGTTGGTTGAACTAGCGAAGCTACCACTAAGGGTTTCGGCGTTGTTTACAACGCCGGCCCACGTCGGGGTTGCAACACTGGTGCCGCCAACGATCCACCAAGTGCAATCGCTGCAGGTAATGAAGTCCACGCCAAAGGTGTCATAGACCCAGACCCCCGTGTAGGGATCGGCATCAGACGACACGTCGGGAACGCATCGGTATGGCCCGTTCGCCGTGCAGTTGCCGATGCCGGACTGGTAACTTGGGGTGGATTCGTAGTAGCTCGTGCCGCCGCCGCCGAAGACCCAAGCAGTCTCCTGTTCCCAATTGCCAGTCGAGGCGTTGCGCCGGTTGGTGGTGCCGCCGACGCAAACCACATTCGGAGAAGTACAGGGGTAAAGGGTCCCCGGTCCATCACCCGATGCGGCAAAGTAGACGATGTTGGAGCCGGTGCCGAGGAAGTACGAGTCATAGGACGTTTCGGAGGAGTACTCGCCGCCCCCCCAGCTCATCGAAACTTCGCCCTTGTTCGTGACCGAGGGGCAAGTGCCGAGGACGCCCGTACTCTGATTGAGTTCCGAATTCCCGCACTGCACCAGATTGTTGGCGACCAGCACGGCTTGCGCCAAGTCGTAATCGTAGTCTGAACACGCTTCCACTAGATAGATCTTGGCGCCGGGGGCCATCGCGTGGGCCCACTCGATATCCAGCGACTCCTCCACTTCCCAACCGCCCGAATAATCATACGGAACCCCGTAGCCATAGTTCACGGGGCAGGAGGACTCACCGGTGTTGGCCCAAACCACCTGGAACTTCGAAAGTGCAAAGGGAAGGCCGAACTGTAGTGAGAACCAAGCCAGGTCGGGCCCCGCGACGGGGTCGTCATAGGCATCGACGATCGCGATGCTCTGGCTACCCACCGTGGCGGTATTCAGCGAGGAATCGTTGGGATTACAGTTGGGGTAACTGGCGCCATCGGAGGTAAAACCATAGTGACACGCCAATGACTGGGGCGTCTCATAGCCGTAACCACTGTACGGCGGCGCTGTTTCAGGGGTGAACGCGTTGGGGACGTAAACCTGAATGTTGGTATGGGCAGCGAAGTTGTGTCCCGCCGGGACTGGTTGCGGAAGGCTGGATTTAGGGATGTAGAGTGTGCCCCCTGCGACTGGAATCCGCGGGGACCCTTGCTGAACCGGACCGGCCACCGGTCGTGGGGAACCTGGCGCCGTTTGTTGGGCCAGTGCGGAGATTGCGCAAGCGAACAATAGTACGACCACACCTACCACCACTACCTGGATTGAACGTTTCACAGATTTGGACCTCCTCCATTCGTAGGATTCTAGCTTTGTACCCGCCAGCCGTCTCACCTCTCCCCGAGATTTACCATTTCGGGGCCGCCTCTTGGCTACCGGGTTCGTCCTTGATCAAATTTATTGTGCCTGAACTCTCCCTATCGGGGGATAGGGAACTGCAAAGTACCACCGAGCGTTGGGGATGTCAAGCGGAAAATTTCGCCCGTGCAGCTCGTTCGAGAAAGCCCGGTGACATAATTATTATTGTGCAACCAGACGGACTGACTACTGGTAGGGCAGGCTGTTGAGCAATTCATTATCTGGGGAAGAAGGCCGCTGGAATTTCCCCGAGGGCCAAGGGGTGTGGACGCTATGCTTGCTGGCCAGGAGCGAAAACTGCCTCTCCCCGAGGGCCCAAAGGTAATCCTCCCTGAGCCAGGGGGGAGAGGAAGTCTGGACCCCCTCCAACAGGCGACTCTGGAGAGCCGCTACCTCCGTCTGGTACTCGGGAAAGCCCGCGAGATTCACCTCTTCCCCAAGATCCGCGCTCAAATTGTACAGTTGCAAGTCTCCCGCCGCATCGCGGATGAGGTGCCACCCGGGGGTTACAACGCTAATGGTTGGGCTACCAATGTGCAATTGCGGCCTGGTGCCGACCTCCGAGATGACTGCGGGACTCGAATCGCACGCGTTCGAAGGTAGCGCCCAAGACCACCGCAAGCTGTTCCGCTCCGGGGTGGAGCCCCCTGCGGATAAATCCAGGACCGTGGCGAAAATCTGCTGGATGCCCACCGGATCTTTGACCCGCCGGCCCGGAGAGATCCCCGGTCCAGCGATGATCAAAGGAACGTGCAGCAGTTCCCAATTCAGATTCGCTCCATGCCCATAACGCCGATGCGTGCCAAAGGCTTGGCCATGGTCCGCAAAAACGATGACGTAGGTATTGGACCACTCGGGGGAGGATTCCAGAAGTTGCAGCAGGCTGCCGATCTGGCGATCGGCATAAGCAAGGCCGCTGTCGTAGCCGGCGATCAGCGAGGCCTGTTCCGCGGGGGACCGTGGAATCTCAATTCCCCAAGGCATGCCGTCCACCTCCGCTCTGATCCGCTGGGCAAGAGTCTTCTGCGCGTCTCCAAACCGATTCCCGATTTCCGGAATGGCGGAATAAGGTTCGTGGACATCAAAGTAGTTAACAAAGAGGAAGAAAGGCCGCTGGGTGCGATGGCCAAACCAGCGAAAAATGGGCGAGTTGAGCGTGCGGGCGTCGCGGCGACGGATCAGGTCGGGTCGAATGAAGGGGTAGTAGGCGAACCACCAGAAAGCCTTCACGAAACCGATGCTCCCCAAGTCCGTGCGGAGCGACCCTTCGTCATCATCGTAGAAATCAAACCCTTGCGCCAGGCCGGTTCCGGCCGTCCCACAATCGAAATTGGCATTGAATCCGCCGGTCTGGTAGCCGCGGGAACTCAGGATGGAAGCCAACGTCGGAAGTCCTTTCGCTAAGGGCGCTGCCCAGCCCGCTTGGTTCTGATGGGAGAGAAGCCCTGTAAACACCGCGGCAAAAGAGGGGAGTGTCCAAGGGGCGGGAGCAATGGCGGTTTCAAAAAGGACACCTTTTCGTCCCAAGCTGTCCACATTGGGGGTCGTCGGCTGGGTGTATCCGTAAGCAGAAAAATGATCCGCGCGCGCCGCATCTAATGCGATCAGGACGAAGTTGGGCCGATGGCCGTCCACCCCAAGGGGAAGCTCCCGCGAGCGCGGCGCCGGCGCCGTCATCATGATCCTGGCGATCACCCATCCTACCAACACCACTCCCGTGAAGAGGGCGGCTTGTCGAGTTGACGACCGTGATAGGGGCCAAAACCGGGCATACGGAGTGATGCAGCGGGGCCGAATGATTGGCCAATACCGCAGGGCCGCAAAATTCACCATCAGGCCGCCCATCAAGGCAATGACGGTACGAACCAAACGCGGCGATTTGCTGATATCTACCCAGTTGTGAATTGACAAGAAAGTTAAGTAAGCTCCAGTGACCACGAGGCCGAAGTTAATAAGACGGGGTATGGCGCGGGGGAACTTCCGCTGGCAGACATCCGCCACCAAGCCCAGAATCACCCCCAGAACACCAAAGGCCAGAGTATCGACCAAAGGGGCCAGTCCCAAAATGGCGGGGCCCACCACGTGGTCATGGAAGAGGGGATGGTAACAAAAAAGAAGAGTGGCCCCTTCGCAAATACCCACGAAGAATCCTATCAGTATGCCGGCGACAGAAAATCGGATGGTGTGATTCAAATTTTTCATGCAGTCGAGCGCTAACTTTTGTGTCAGCAAAATTTTCGCGTAATTTATGATTATGTTGCGGAAGCGGAGAAAGCACAAGGAATTTTGGATGCCTCGGCCGCTCCCACTTCGCGGTTGGCCACACAAGAAAGGACTCGATGGGGCTCACCCCCCCATGAATGTGGAGGGTTGCAACGGCCCGGGATCCCGGCAGGTCACTGATTCGTCAAACTATCGAGCTTTGATCTCTCACTGATCCTGGTAAACATTCAAGAGTTGCAGTCGTGTGGCCTCCAGGCGCTCCTCGACCACATGCGCAAATCGCTTCAAGAGCTCGTAACCCAGATCGTGGTCGCGTTCGGCTTTTTCCCGAAGACACTTTCCGTCCGCGGCAAACGCGCGGGTTTCCTCGATGGCTCGGGCGGAGAACTTCCAACGGTAAGGGGGAAAAAGCCACGACCACCCTAGGATGTCACCGGCGCCGAGGGTCAGGATGGTTAAGGGGCCGCGGCGTTCCGAATGAATCCGCAGCGCCACCTTCCCTTCCCGGATCAAGTAAAAATGATTGGCCTCTTCGCCTTCATGGAAAATGACCTCTCCAGCCTTAAAGCGCACGTTGGAAACGCAGCCGGTGACGGTCTCGATGTGCGGCGCGGGCAGGTCGTTGAAAAACGGGTGCACACTCAGAATGCCTTGCAGAGATTCCATGGTGATCCTCCTCCATCGATGCGATCAGATTTGATCCTGTTGCAGGGTAACACGCGCGAACCGAATAGGCCCGCAGGTTTTCCGAACCGGCTACTTTTCAACCGCCACCAGGTGTACGGAAAGCGCCTCGACACGGTTTTCAATAATTTGCGCAAATCGTTTCATGAGTTCGTAACCAAGATCGTGGTCTTCGTCACATCTGGCACAAACGCTCCTTCCGTCAATGGAGATGGCCCGTATGACCCCGAGCGCTCGGGCCGTGAATTTCCAGCGGTAGGGCGGAAAGAGCCACGACCATCCGATGATATCGCCTTCTTCCAGGGTCATGAGGGTAAAGGGTTCGATTCGATAGGACACCAGTTGCAGCGCCACCCTGCCCGTCCGAATCAGATAAAACCGGTGCGCCGGATCACCCTCTTCGAAGATCACGTCCCCAGGTTCGAACCGCACGACGGTTGCGCTCTCGGCGAGGGTTCGGAGATGTTCTTCCTTCATACCCCTGAACAATGGATGTTCGTCCAAAATCTTCTCTAAGGTTTCAGTCTCCATGGTTCTCCTTCCCTCTGTCTATCCGAGATACTGACATCAGTTTGATCAATGAGCTTCTTTGTCGACACCCTTCCCCGTGACAATGGACTGACCGCACGCCAACTCCTCGAGGGTCTCCTGACTGAGCTTTTCCTCGGCAACTTTCTTCGGCACCAACCCCAATGCAACCGCCACCCCGTAAAGGATGGCTTCCGGTCGGGGCGGACACCCCGGAATGTAAAAATCAACGGGAGTTACCTTGTCGGCGCCTCCCATTACGTTATAGGTGTCGAACCAGCAGCCGCCTCCCGTCGCACAGGAGCCGATCGCGAAGGTAAGCTTCGGATTGGGAACGGCTTCCACCAACCTCCTGAGCGCCGGCTCGACTTGCCGGGTGACGGGGCCGGAAATCAAGATGACATCCGCGTGCCGGGGTGACCCCACGAGCTTGATCCCGAAACGCTCGGCGTCATAATAAGGAGTTAGAACATTGATGACTTCGATATCACACCCGTTGCACGCTCCGCAGTTGGCGTGGTACACCCAAAGCGCTTTGCAAAACGCCTTTTGGCAAAGACCTTCTAACATGCCCGCACCTCTTACCTTCCCAGGGTAGCCAGAACTGCCGCCGCACGATCCAGCAGCGGGTAGGGCATTTGGGGGTAAATTCCAAGCAATGCGCACATTCCCGCCAAGAACACCATGGGGACCCACATGCGGGCCGGCACTTCCCTCACCACCGATGCGGAGGTGCTGCTCGAGCCGCGCTCTCCCCAAAACACTCGGTATGCCGCCCGAACCATAACGACCATGGTCAAAATACTCACCACGACGGCAATCACCGCCGCCCACCACAGCCCGGCCCGGGCGAGGGCCAGATACACCGTCAGCTTGCTCCAGAATCCATTGAGCGGGGGGAAGCCCGCAATCGCCAGTGCCCCGAGAAAGAAACAGGCGCTCGTGATCGGCATCTGCTTTCTCAAGCCCGCCGAGCTCGCTGATTCGCCGCGCGCCCGTGGCATACATCACCGCACCCACGCACATGAACAACAATGATTTGTAAAGCGCATGGTTGAGCAAGTGAAAAAGGCCGCCATAGCATCCCAGGTAAGTTCCGAGTCCGATGCCGACCAGCACGTATCCCATCTGGCTTACGGATGAATACGCCAGCAACCGCTTGAGGTCGTCCTGGGTCAATGCCAGGATGATGCCGAGCAGCATGGTAAACGTCGCCCAGCGCGACGAGGAAGATCGTGACCTGAGGCCAGGCGGGGTAGAAGATGCTCACCGTGCGGGCCAGGGCATACAGCGCCATCTTGATCATCACGCCCGACAGCAGCACGCTGATCGGTGTCGGCGCCTCGGCGTGGGCGTCAGGGAGCCAGGGATGAAACGGCGCGATGCCCGCTTTGGTCCCGAATCCGATCACCAGGAACGCAATCGTGATCGCCGCCGTGCCGCTCGGTATGAATTGCGCCACGGTCCGGATGTTGCTGATCAGCAGGGCGCTGCCGCCCGTGAGTTTATCCGTGGCCGCCGCGCCGGCGTAAAGCAACACACAACCGAACAAAGCGAAGGTAATTCCAATGGTGAGCAACATGAGGTACTTGTAGCCCGCTTCCAGCGCGCGCCGATCCCAATAGAAGGCGACGAGGAGGCCCGAGGTAAGGGTGGTGGCTTCAATGGCGACGTACAGCATGATTACGTTGTTGGTGACGCATCCCCACAGCATGGTCCCGAGAAACCACATCAGCAGGCCATAGAATATCCGCATGCGGCGCGCGTCTCCGCCATGCGCTCCTCGAGGTAGCGCACGGAGTAAACCGAGGTGAGCAGTCCGATGCCGCCAATCATGACCACCATCAAGGCGCTCAAGGCATCGACGCGGAGCTCGCCGCTCCAGGTGGTCAGCACCACCCCCTGCATGATCCGGTAGGCCATCCACGCGCTCAACCCGGTAACAAGTGCCGCCGTCAAAACGCATAGCCATTGTTGAAACGTGCGGCCCATGCGCGTTGCCGAGAACACGATGGCGCCCGCGAGCATCGGCAACAGGAATACCACCGCCGGCACGATTGATGTCTCTGTCAGGACTTCTCCCGCCATATGTACATCCTTTGTCCGAACCGTTGGATCGTCTTCACCACCTTAATTCGTGCAGCCTGAAAGTATCGGTGGATCCGAATTCCTGCCGCACTCCCCCGATCACATACAGGAGAAGGAAAACCGTCACCACCACTTCCGTGGCCACGCCGAAGAGCGCGGTTTCCGGCAACCCGGGCGCCAGGCTCACCAGACTCAGGTGGACGCCGTTTTCCAGCAGGCAGAGCCCGATCACCGTCTTGATGGCGTCCCGGCGTGTCAGCACCGCATACAGGCCCAGCGCGAAAACCGTGGACGCTACCGCCAAATTCGTTCTGAACACCTCGAGTTGCCCCATCGCGGTGGGCGCCAGAAGGGTGGTTCGACTGTGGGTGAGATGGAAGAAGCCTAACATCAGCAGAGCGGCAATCACGGCGGAGGGGCCAAAACCAATCACCGGCTTCAATTCGCGGTCATCCACCCCGCGGATCGCCCGGAACAGAAACCAGGGGGTAAGGATCGCCTTGGTGACCAGGGCGGTGGCCGCCCACCAGTAAAGCGCATGGTTGACCGCCGCAAAGCTCAGCAGCAGACCCACGATCAGGAGTGCCTGGCAGAGGTAGGCGACAATCGAAAACTTGAGCCGCCGCATCTCCACCGCCGCCACCGAGGTAATCACCAGGGTCAAGCTCAGGGTCTCGATCAAACTGGTGTGCAGCGCTTCCGGGTTCATGCTCTCCCTCCGTTCAAGCCGTCCCTGAAACCGGTTTTCATCATCCGGTCAAGCGCCGTGGGGGGCGGGAAGCATCGGCCGCACCTTTGGCAGGGTCCCATGAAAACCTCCAGCCGCATGTACATGTCCTGGGGAGCGTTCGTGGCGGTTTCGAATTGTTGGCTCAGGCGGATCGCACCCTCGGGGCAAACTTCTTCGCACCGGCCGCAATACGTGCACCGGCGCCAGAAGAACTCCAGCAGCCGCATGTGCTGCTCCCTGTCCGACACCACAATCACGCCGGCCGGGCAGACGTTGGCGCAGCCGCCGCATCCGAAGCATAGATCGGCATCGAGAGTGATTTTGCCGCGGAATCCGGGTTTGGGGTCGTGCGGCGAAAACGGGTATCCGAGGGTCACGCGCCCCGCCTTCAAGCAAATCAGCGCCTCTCGCAGTTTGCTCAGGAACACCTTAACCTCCTGCCGGTCCCGGATGTAGAGCCGGCTTTACGCCGCCATTTTCCCAATGGCGGGGTAAACCCGCCGCTACGTTCCCGAGGCCGAACGCCGTTCGGCCCTATTTCCCAATCACCGCAAAGGCCAGGGCCGCCAGGGACGATACCCCGACCCGCATGAAATAACCCATGGCCTGATCGATGCGGAGCCTCGGATTGACGACATCAACAACCGTCACCAGGACCAGCACCACCAGCACCTTCACGATCGTCGCGATCAAATCGATCAGGTAGTTTCCCCAGTGCGGCCAGGGAAAGAACACTTCCACCAGCAAAAAAGCGAACACGAGCTGCTTCACCCACATCGCCCAGCGGAACAGCGCCAGGCGCGGACCGCTTTGCTCGATCAAGGGACCGCCCATGATTTCCTGGTCGGCCTCGGAAATGTCGAACGGCAACTTGCCGGCCACGGCTTGCAGCGCGAGGAAAAATGCCACGCCCGCGATCGCCATACTGATGCTGGGTCCATTCTGAATCTGCCAGTTGGCAATGCCGCCGAGCGCCAGGGTTTTTGCCTTGAACGCACCGACGACGAGGGCAATGGCCAGGATGGGTTCAACCGATAAGAGCATCATCATTTCGCGCGAGCTTCCGATGGAGGCATAAGGGCTGGCGCTGGCAAACCCCGCCAACATGATGGCCACACCGCTCATCGCCGCGACATAGATCACTACGATCATGTCGCCGGCGAAGGCCAGCGGCGCGGCCGTCCCCATGGGGACCAAAGCGGCCAACAGCAGCACCGACCCCAGGGTGAGAGCCGGCAGGCCCGCATAGACCGCTCCCCCCGTGCTTCGCAGGTCCTCCTTGCCCAGGAGCTTCAGAAGGTCCCAATAGGGCTGCGTGATGGGGGGCCCGATGCGCGAGTGGATCGCGGCGCGAATCTTGCGCATGATGCCTTCGCACAGTGGCGACAGCAACAGCGCGGCCGCCACGTTCAGCAAGCAGAGCAGAAAACTCTTGATGAGCCAAGCTGTCATCGCGCCCCTCCGCCTCCATCCTTCTTCGTAGCGCCGCCCTTTAGGGCGGCACTTGTAGCGCGGGCGTCCCGCCCGCTGTGGCGAGGGCATCCTGCCCGCGCCATCTTGCGCCTCGCGGGAGCGGGACGCTCCCGCGACAGCGGGCGGGACGCCCGCGCTACGTGCTGGAGGCCGAACGCCGTTCGGCCCTACGTCCTACGGCGCTTTCTGGACATCTCCAGAATCTCCGCGCGGGAATAGACCCTGACTTCATGGGTCCTTCGATCCACGGTCTCCAGGCGCTCCGTGCAGGAGAAGCAGGGGTCCAGGCTCCCCAGCGTAATCGGCACGTCCGCGATGTTTCCATCGAGGACCATGGCCGGCAGAGCTTGCAGGTTCGGATAGCTGGGGGCGCGCACTCTCCACCGATACGGCCGGTTATCACCGCCCGTCAGCACAAAGTGGACGGCCTCGCCCCTCGGCGCCTCGACCACCGACACGCCCACTCTTCCCGGCGGTATCGCCTCCTTGATCTCCGCGCAAATCGGGCCCTCGGGAAGGGCAGCGAGACCCTCGCGCACCAGCCGAATGGAATCCAGCAACTCGCTGACGCGCACCAGCACGCGCGCCCAAGTATCCCCCGCCTCTTGCGTGGCAATCTTCGGGGGCAGTTCGTCATACGCCGCATACGGGTGATCGATGCGCGCATCGATGGCCACCGCCGAAGCTCTGGCCGGCGGGCCCACGGCACAGATTTTCTTCGCCCAATCGTTCGTCAGCACGCCCACTCCCTTGGTCCGGGCATGAAGCGTGGTGTCCCCAACGATGGCGTTGCGAACGGCGATGGTCTCCTTTTCCACCTGGGCAATGGTCTCGAGGAGCTTGGGCTTTATCTCGTTGCGAGAGATCGCGGCTCAGCCCGCCGACCGTATTCATCCCGTAAGTCTTGCGGTTTCCGGAGATCTCTTCACAGAGCCACATGACCGGCTCACGGATTCGCCAGGTCTGCATGAGCACGGTTTCAAAACCGATGATATGCCCGGCAATACCCAACCAGAGTAGATGAGAATGGATACGTTCCAGCTCCAGCAGGATAGTGCGGATGTACCGGGCCCGGCGCGGCGCCTCGATGCCGGCCGCCTTCTCCACCGCCTGGCAATAACAGGTGGAATGAATGAAGCCGCAAATCCCGCATATTCTCTCGGCCAAATACGGGATCTGGCCGTAGGTCAAAACGCTGTCACCGAGCTTTTCAATTCCCCGGTGGTTGTAAAAGAGGCGGGTATCGCATCCCACGATCGTCTCGCCTTCAACGAACATGCGCCAGTAGGAAGGCTCCTCCAGGACCGGAAAGAAAGGCCCCAGCGGCACCACACTCGCCCCTTTGGGGGGCTCGCGCATCGGCGGGGCGCACATTCTCGGCGCGCGGAGGCTGGTAGTTATAAGGAAAATCCCTGCGCAGTGGGATAGACGCCTTCCGGCCAGTCGTCGGCCAGGAGCAGGCGGCGTGGATCGGGATGCCCTTCGGGATGCACGCCGATGGCATCGCGGAATTCCCGCTCGGCCCAGTTGGCCCCCGGGATGATGTCGGTGATCGATTCGATCTTCAGGTCTTCTGCGGACACGGGAGATTCCAGCAGAACGTAGAGATGCTCGCGGTCCAGTGAAAACAGATGCAAAATGGCGAAGTCGCCGCTGAGGGATCGGGTATCCGTCCCCACCGAAATCATGAAGCGCGCGTGCAACTCGTTGACTAGCGCCTCCACCACCGCTCGCATGGCCCGCTTCTCGATCTTGAAATGGAGGGTATCGGCGTGCGGTTGCGTCCCTGACAGGAAAGCACTGTCGCAGCGTGCGGCAACGGTTTCCTCAACCCGCGTAACGGTCGACTGCTCGGTAATCATCATGCCCATCTCCTCAGATCCCTCGGACGTAGCGCGGGCGTCTCGCCCGCTGTGGCACGGGCGTCCCGCCCGTGCGCGGTCATCGCCAGGATGGCCATGCCACGAGCCGTAGCGCGGGAGCGGGACGCTCCCGCGACAGCGGGCGGGACGCCCGCGCTACCTCCGCTTTTTCACTTTTATGTCGCATTGCCGCACTCGTAGGGGCGACCCTCGTGGTCGCCCAGGGCAGGCACAAGGCCTGCCCCTACGAACTCCTTACCCCCTCACCAACAGAAGAATCCCCGTCACCATCACGGCGCCAATCACGATCCACAGAAGATAGATTTGCGGGGTTCCGACGTGCGTTCGGCTCACGCGGCCGGCGGCCCGGTCAATCAGCTTGATGGCCGGCGTATACAGCCATTGGTCAAAATCGAGCGCGCGGCGAAGCGGAGCCGGGAATTTCGGCACATGGATTGTTCCGCTGGGATAGATTCCCTGGAAAGCGTGTTTGAAGGGCAAGTAGAAACTGCTGGCGGGGTAACGGACCGTGGCCGGAGCGTGTTCTTCTCCGCAGTACCAGACCGGCGCCGACCTCACTTGGGCTCCGCCCGCGCGCTGAATGCCATAGGAGATCAATGCCAGGATGGCCAAGGCAGCCAGCATGGCGAGGGGCGACCAGAATCCCACCGGCGACCCATCCGTCAGTACCAGGCCACCCCAGATCCGGCTCGCGTCCACGCCCGCTGCCGGCAGGCCAGTAACCCCCTCGATCGCATGCCCGACGAAACGCAACATGGGCTGGGGAAAGACGCCCAGCAGCACGCACAGGGCGGCAAGCACCACCTGGGGCACGACCATGGATATCGGCACTTCCTTAATTCCCAGGTTCTCATCCGCCTTGCCGAGAAAGACTGATCCCAGCACCTTCAGGAAGGAAGCGAGCGTGGCGAGCGAAATGAAGAGCGCCACAAGACCCAGCACCAGGAACAACGGGAATCGCATTCCGGCCAACAGGCACGCCGGCGACGATGAGCCACTTGCTCGTGAACCCGTTGAAGGGCGGCACGCCCGCGATGCTCAAGGAGGCGATGGTCGTCGTGCCGGTGGTGTACGGCATGAAAGCCGCCAAGCCGCCCAGCTTGTCCATGTCGCGCTGGCCGGTGCGGTAAAGCACCGACCCCGCTCCCAGGAACAAGCACGACTTGAAGCAGGCATGGTTTACCGCGTGCAGAATCGCACCCGCGAGAGCAATCGAGGCCAGGGCCGGGTACATCTCAAGACAGTAGACGCCCACCCCGAGCCCGAGGCAGATGTAACCGATTTGCCCGATGGTGTGGAAGGCCATCAGCCGCTTGGTGTCGGTCTGCCGCAGGGCGGTCAAAGTCCCCACGAAAAGCGATCCGGTGCCGGCGAGGGCCAGGAAAATTCCCCAGATCCGGAGCGACGGCGACACCACCAGAAATGAACAGAAGAGGCGAACCAGCCCATAGATTCCCAGTTTGACGAGTGCGCCGGAGAGCGTGGCGCTCATCCCGGAAGGCGCCACGGGATGGGCATCGGGGAGCCAATCGCCCATGGGCAGGATTCCCGCTTTGGTGGCGAACCCCAGGAAGAAGAGAAAGATGATGGTGTTAGCCAGGAACGGCCGGGTGCTCAGCAGCGCGGACAGAGTTTGCCGGATGGCATCGAAAGAAAACGAGCCGGACGTCCTCCAGAGCAACAGTGCCGCGGCCACCATGCAAAGCGTTGCGCCGTGGGTGATGATGAAATACTTCAGGCCCGCCCGCTGGCTCGCGGGGTTCTCACTCTCAAACGTCACCAGGAAGTAGGACGTCAGGGTCATGGATTCCCAGAAGATGAGGAAAAAGAAGAAATCCGTGCACACCAGAACTCCGGTCATGCTGGCGATGCAGAGGAGAAGAAGCGGGAAGAACTTCGCCACCTTATCGTGCGCGTAGTGCTCCATGTACCGGACGGAGTACAGCGTGCTCAGCAGCGCAATCACGGCCACGATGGCCAGGAAGATGGCGCTCAAGGGGTCAACCCGCAGGGTGAGACGGGCGCCCAGTTGGGGCAACGATAGGAGCGTCTGTCGCCGGAGGCGACCGTGCAGGCTCCCACCACCGCGAGCCCGGTGAACAGCGAGGAGGCGCAAACGAAAGCGAAGCTGACCCAGCCGCACACTTTCCGGTTACGCGCCAAGAGCAGGCTCACCAGTGACCCCAGGATCAGGATCACGATGCTGGCTTCGACGTTGCGGACGGCATTGACCATGCTGTTTCCCCATCCCCACCGTAGGGGCAGGCCTTGTGCCTGCCCTGGGCGACCACAAGGGTCGCCCCTACCATATTATTTCCCCATCAACTGCACTAAGGGCATGCCCACCAGCGGGGCTACGACACAGCCGATCATCAGGATGATCAAAGTGGAGTCCATGGGCCACGGGGGATCGGCCGGGACTGCCACCAGGGGCGCGCCCAGGAAGATTTTTTGTGCGATGTAAAGCATCCATCCGAAGGAGACCAGGGTTTCGACAAGGATGAAAGTGACGATGAGCGGTCCGATGGGACCGGAAAGGCGCATGGCGCCCGAGAGAATCATGAACTTGCTCCAGAAGCAGGCCAGCGGCGGAACTCCGGTAACACTCAGGAGGCCGACGAAAAATGCCGTAGCCGTGAGGGGCATAATTTTTCCCAGGCCGCGGAGCGCTGATATTTTGCGCGTTCCGGTGACATAGGCGATGGAGCCGGCGCAAAAGAAGAGGGTCGCCTTGCTGTAAGCGTGGCAGATGATGTGCAACACGCCGCCCCGGAACCCCAGGGTTGATCCCAGACCTCCGATGGCGATGCCCAGCAGCACGTAGCCGAGATGAGCGATGGTGGAGTAGGCAAGCAACCGCTTCAGGTCGTCCTGAACGAAATAAAAGGAGAGAGCGACGAGAATCGTAACCAGCGCCATGCCAGCCATGAGCAAGGCCATCTTCGGGGGAATATCCCACCCGCTACTCACCGTCCTGGCCATCAGGTAGACGCCGGCCTTGACCATGGCCGCGGCGTGCAGGTAAGCGCTGATCGGAGTCGGCGCCTCCATGGCGTCCGGCAGCCACGTCTGGAAGGGAACCTGCGCCGCCTTCGCCCAGGCGGCAATCAGGAGAAAGAAGAAAACCCATGATTTCAGACCCTCGGGCAGCCGGCCGAGAGCGGAGAACTCAAATGAGTTGGTTTTCGCAAAAATAATGAGAATGGCCAGGAGCAAGAAGGCACTGCCGACATGGGTCATCAGGAGGGCTTTGAATCCGGCCCGTAAGCTTTTCTCGTTCTGGCGAAAAGAGATCAGCGCCCACGAACACAACGTCGTCATTTCCCAGAAGACGAGGAATTGAAGGAAATTAGGCGAAATCGCCACTCCCACCATGCTGGTGATGAACAACAGGAGCCAGAAATAGTACCGGCCGTAATGCTCACTCCCCACCGGGTGCTCCGCGTTTTTGTCGGTAAGGTAGGAAGTGGAATAGAGGACCGTGAGCAATCCGATCGGCACCGCCACCAGCAGCATCAAGGACGCCAGGGGATCGATAAGAATCCCGAAGATGGGCGCATCGACGATGCCGTGCAGCCAGGGAAGACTCGCCAACATTCGGGTGTAAGGGTGCCGTGGTAGCGCCGACCTTCAGTCCGGCATGAAGGTGGAGAGGGTGAGCCAAACGGCCAGGCCGGTTACCATGGCGGCAATCGCTACCGCCGCGGGGCGCGCGCGGCCTTTGAGAAGCGCGCACAAAAGGGCTCCCGCCGCGGGCAGGATCAGTATGAGGACGGCAACTGAGGTGATCAAGTCCATACCTTTTTTCTCATCGGCTGTAGTGCCGCCCTTTAGGGCAGCACGTGCTGGGCAAACGTAGCCGCGGGTTTACCCCGCCAAGTGGCGGCGTAAAGCCGCCTCTACATCTCACCTGCGCGAAGCGCTTTGGAGTGCGGTAGCAGCAGCTACCGCCTTCCTCCCAAACCCATTCCCCGGCGACAGCCTCGGATCAAGATGCCTCATTCCAAAGCGGCAGCTCTGCTGCCGCACTCCAAAGCTCGCCTGCGGCGAGCATCCGCGAAAACATCGTTCAACACGCCGGCGATGCTCGCAACGCTGGCATGTACCTCGCCGCTCATCGGTTGCATAAAAGCCGTCTGACGCGGCTGAATAGCAATCAGAAATATGCGGGCATGGGTTTCCCACTCGAGGTAGTCCATGAGCAGGCTTAGGGGCACGCGGTGCGTGCTCGGCCAGTAACCCTCCACTTGATCCTTATCCAAAAGCGCCACGGAGCCCGGGGCGGACTTCAGATCAACGGAATCAATCAGCACCACGGTGTCGGGCCGCTCGCCTACCACCTGGCGAAAGTAGTTTTCCGGGACATCCTGGGCGTCGATCACGCGCACGCCGGGGACATCATGGCCAGGATGGCCATGCCACAAGTCGCTGAGCCGTTGGGCCAGCATGCTACCGGCAGCGTCGTCACCACGGCAGGGATTGCCAATGCCCATGACGACGACGTGGCCTTGAATCCCCGTGGCGAGTTGTTCTTTTAAATCCATATTGCCGGTTCTGGCGAACTTGTACGCACGTGCAAAGCTTTGGAGTGCGGCAGCTTGCTGCCGCTTTTGCACCAACCAGCTCGCTGGCTGGTCTGAGGTTTCCATTTTTTCCAGTCAGCTCGCTGACTGGTCTGAGGTTGCCACGTATTCCAGCCAGCTTGCGGGCTGGGATTAGTGCTCCCTGTGGAAATTCCCGCAAGCAAGCTCGCGGGTAGGTGGGATCGAGTTCGAACTCCCGCGAGCAAGCTCGCGGGGAGAAAAGCGGCAGCAAGCTGCCGCACTCCAAAGCTTCGCACTCCAAAGCCTCGCACCCTCGCCCGATGGGGGCATCGATTCGGAAATTACAACCCTCGCCCCCTTGGGGGAGAGGGTGGACCGCATCCGGCGCTTTCTCCAGCCGGGGCGGGACGGGTGAGGGGGTCTAACCCGTCGCGCCTCATTCCGAACTTGACGCAGTGCATTCATGTTCGTGCTAACCCCCTCACCCCCCGCCTTGCGGTCCCCTCTCCCCCAAGGGGGAGAGGGAAGAAGAATTCCTCGCACTACTTCACCAACTCTCCGCGAACCTTTCTGCTCCACCAACCCCGCGATCTGTAGGGGCACGCCATGGCGTGCCCCTACTCGACCAACTCCGCGATCTGGCGATAGTTGAAAACCGGTCCATCGCGGCACACATAGCGATGGCCAATGGCGCAGTGATTGCATTTGCCGATGCCGCACTGCATCATGCGTTCCAAGGTCGAGATGACCGACTCTTCTTTGAACCCGCGCGTGAGGAGATCCCGGACCACGAACCGGATCATGATGGGCGGGCCGCAAACATAGGCCAGAGTCGATTCCGGGTGCAGGGTGACCTTCTGGAACAAAATGGGGACCACCCCCACATTTCCCGTCCAATCGTGCGGGGCCACGTCCACCGTAACGAGCAGTTCCACATCCGAGCGCTTTCCCCACTCTTCCAGTTCATCCTTGTAAACCAAGTCCGCCGGCGTCCGGGCGCCGTAAAGGATGGTCACCTTGCCGAAACGGTCGCGCTCATCCAGGACATTCCAAATCAAGCTGCGCAGCGGGGGCAATCCGATGCCGCCGGCCACAAAGAGCATGTCTTTGCCGCGCGCCGCTTGCACGTCGAAGCCGTTGCCAAAGGGACCGCGGATGCCCACCTCGTCGCCATTTCCCAGCCGGTGCAACTGATCGGTCAACTGCCCCGTGCGCCGGACCGTGGTTTCCAAGGCGCCGGGCCGAGTGGGGCTGGAGGCAATGCAAAACGGCGCCTCACCGCAGCCGAACACGGAAAGTTCCAGGAATTGCCCGGGAAGGAAATGGAAATGGTTTCCATTCGCGTGGTCCCGGAAGCGCAAAGTGAAGGTCTTGGTGTCGGGCGTCTCATCCCGGACCTTCTCGAGGCGGGCAATATCCGGAAGGAAAACATCATTCATGCCATTTCCCCTTCCTGATGGCGGCCACCACCGCCGGCATGTGGGTGGTGCCTAAGCACGTCTTGATGCATCTCCCGCAGCCCACGCACCCCACCATGCTGTCGCGGGTGTAGTACTGCGCACTCACTTTGTGGAAGAAACGGCGCTTCATCCGCTCCTTGCGCTGCGCCCGCGGATTGTGCCCGGAAGCTTCCAGCGTAAAGGCGGCGTACTGGCAGGAATCCCACGTGCGGCAACGCACCCACGTGCCATTCTGGCGGAGGTCCTTCACGCTGAAGCAGTAGCAGGTGGGGCACACAAAATTGCATCCGCCGCACTCGAGACACCAGTCCGCCATCTTCTCCCACAGCGCATCGGGCACACGCCCCGTCGAGATGCGCCGCATGGCCGAGCCAAAATGGCAGGTCTCCGGCCCAAAACGGGTTTTCGCCGCTGCCTCCAGTGCCTTGCGCTCGGTTACTTCATCTTCGGTAGCTTTCCGGAAGAGGTCCGGCGCCTTGGCCATCGCCGCCTCACCCTTTTCGCTGCCGACCTCGACGAGAAAGCTCCCGCCGAGATCCGTCAATTGCAGGTCGTAACCGCCACTCAAGAAGGGTCCGGAATCCGTACAGACACAGAAACCCGCCGGGCAGGGAGTGGTGCAGGCCAGGCTGATGAGGGTGAGGTTGTGGGCACGGCGGAGGTAGGAAGCATCGGCCGGCTCCGCTTCGTGCATGCGAGTCAGGAAGGCGATTCCCTGCCACATCACAGCTACGCACGTTGAAGAGCGTGCGGGGGGCATCATCGTAGATGGGCTCGACCTCGTGGCGCTGCCCGTTGAGCTTGATTTTGACCAGGGGATCGGTTTGAGGCAGGACAAATTGCTTCGGTGGGTGAAGGGGGTTCTCGAAATCCCACAGGACCTGACTGGGGGAACGGAGCGCGGAGAAGATGACATCCCCGCAAGGGCCTCGAACCGGAGCGATGACCTCTCCCGCCTCCAGCAGCTTCTCAAGCCATTGGGTGGTACCTTCTCTTGGTATCGTGAAGACCATCGCCGGCCTCTTAGGCCTGTTCTACCTTAACGGCCGTAACACTATGCGTTCCCAAAACGTTGGCAAGATGATCGCGAAAGGCATAAGGCACAAGCAGCACGCCGGGCTTGATGTCCGCCCTCACCCGAATGGGAACGACCGCCTCCCCATGGGCGGAGGTCAACCTGACCGGCCGTCCCGGGTGAACGCCCACTCCGTCGGCATCCTGCTTGCACATTTCAACGAAGCCGTTGGGAAAAAGCTTTCGTTCTGACTGATAAGTCGCGACTTAATGTCGGAGAAAACGAAACGAGTGGGTCACGACCCCAGTCAAAATCGCCATCACGCACCAGCACATGCAGACCCTCAGCAGAGGTCAGTGGCGGCGCTTCTGCGGCAAAAAGTCTGAACTTCCCGCCGTTGGAGTCTTTTGCCACCCCTATCCCGCCCCATCTATCCTCTCATTGGCTCACGCGGGCGTACCTTGGCGCGGCACATCCCACTTCGCGGAGGACATCCGTAGCTGAATTGTATGAGGCGCCCGCGTCGAATCGCGCGCAAAGCTCCGCCAGCACCTGCCATCCGGGGCGCGCTTCGCCCGGCGGATCCGTGGCAACATGGAGTCTTTGGACTCTGCCTTCCATGCTGGTGATTGTTCCTTCCGTCTCAGCAAAGCTCGCAATCGGCAGTACGACGTGGGCGATCTGCGCGGTGGGTGTGAGGAAGGCATCCAACACCACCAGGAACTCGATTCTCCCCAGGGCAGCCATTGCCCGCTGTCCCATCGGCAACACCGCAGGGGGATCGTCGGCTAAGACAATCAGGGCGCTCACGGAATGCAAGATGCTCTCTGCGTTCAAACCAGGGGTCGAGGGCAGTTTCTTACCCCAAAGACCTTGCAGGCGTTGCTGAGATTCTTTGTCGTCCAACGGTCGGTAACCGGGGAGGCGATCCGGGGCGATTCCCATGTCGCAGGCCCCTCGCACATTGCTCCGCGCCAGAAGCGGCAACAGCCCGGAACCAGGCCGGCCCAGATGTCCCGTGACTGCGGCCAGGGTGGCAAGGGCGGCGGCCTCTCTGCGGGAGGGGAGGCCCTCCCCGCTGACCGGGGGAATCAAGAATGTCGCCCGCGTGGCGCGCGCGATCCATTCCGCTGCCTGGCGCATCTCTGCGGTTATCTTGACGGTCTCCAGGTCCCGCCGCAGTGCGTCATACCCTTCGCAACGGCCCCTAACCGATGCCTGATCCTCCAGCCCGAGATGCAGGACCGCGGCGAGCAGACCATCGATCACTTCACCTTCATTCCCCGGCGTAGCGGGCAAGAGGAGGGAAGCCAGGCGCGACATTTGCGTCGCGGTATGGGCTATGGTTACAAGGTGGGCGCCTTTTTCTACGGCGGCCATCACCGCCGAAGCAGCCCGCGGGTGGGTCTCAGCCAAATCACCTTCAATCAGCAAGATCGTTTGGCTTGATTCGATGTCATTCAGACTGATGGAAGGAGTGCATTCGCCACATACTTCTTCCAGACCTGTCAATAGCGGGCCACAGATGGAATGGTAAGAAAAATCGAGGTTGTTGGTTTGGAGACCAGCCCTCGCAAGCTTGCCGGCCAGGTAGTTCTCCTCGTTGGTGGCCCGGGCAGAACCAAGAACGCCAACGGACTTGCCCGCATCGATCAATTTCTTGATGCGCCCGGCAACGTGATCGAGTGCCTCGTCCCACGAAACAGACTCCAGCTTTCCGTTCCGGTTAACCAGCGGTTGCCTCAACCGGTTCCCCCACAGGGCAGCCTCATGGGCGTTCCACCCCCTGGCGCAGAGCCTTCCCAGGGAGACCGGATGGGTTTCGCTCGGCGCCACGCCCACCAGTCCTGCCGTTGTTCGCTAACAAGTAAAACCCGCAGCCACAAGCGCAAAACGGGCACGTGGTGGGGACGGGTAACATGTCAGACCTCCCCCCGAAACCGCGGGTTTGGACGGTGACATTGGCTTAGAAGGCTGTGGGTAGCAGGCTCGTTTGAAGGGAGTGCTTGTCTCAGCAATAACCGCCGAGCCTGCTCTGGGTCTGGCTCTATTGGATATGGTTTCAGGGCTTGACTCATCTGCTGACCGCTGTGATCGCGGCCCTTTCACCGGGGGAGTCGAGAGTGATCGCCTCGGGTCTCAACGACCCTAGGACACCCAAATGCCAACATGGGGATAGCACCCCCGCCCGGGAGATGGTATCTGACAAGGGGCACGGCAACACTGTTGCCAAAGCATGGGTTCGGAGCAAGAACGTAGAGAACAGGATTGAGGAACTAGTTGTCCTAGCCCTCCCACCGTTTTCGCTGAGAATTTCAACTGTCCCCTCTAACTACTGGGAATAAGCGAATTAGTTGAGTGAAACCCCTCAATCCTAAGGAGGGCGACACCTCAATTAGCGCTGTTTTACAGAGGAAAATGTCTGGACGATCTCAAGAATGTGCGCGGAATCCCGACATGCGACGACTCTGCAAGAGTTTCGGGCTAAAAGTGACATCTGAAGAAACAGCTTGACGACGCCGTTTTCAGGAGATACATTCTGCGTGTTGTAGGGCTCCGGGGTGAAGCGTGCTTCTTCGGGGCCTTCGACGGGGAGAAAGAAAATGGCTCCCCAGGGTCTGAATGAGCCCGAGGCTTGTTTCATCGGCGTGCGAGCCGAGCAGAACGGCCGCGAAGCCGACTCAGATCGCGCCACTAGAGTACCTAACCATTTCCTGCAACAGAAACACGCGCTTCTTACCAAGGATAAATTACGGCAGAAATGCATCCTCGAGGAAGTGCCCAGGAAGCACTTCCCTAATGTTCCTCTAGCTCTCCCACCTTGTCAGCTCCCTATTGAGATTCCGTGCCAAGCAGATTCTAAGCGAGCCTCCGTTAACTTAGTTTTCTCTCGCCCAACTGAGGCGCGTGATTTCGAGAGACACGCCACTCAGCGAGGATGCAAGTTTCATTCTCCAGAATTGACGGTGTGGACCGAACTTTACCACGTCCCGCCAGCGCAACAATCGGCGCTGGCGTGGAGCAATGTACTTCGATAGCAAACACCGCTCGCCTGCGCCAAGCTCGTATGAAGGGTGGGCGGGCGAGAACCCGTCTCACAAGGGAGGAAAGGTCATGGAAAATGAAGTCTTGAGTATCGTAGACAAACGCACCGGGAAGACCTATGAAATCCCCATCAACAATGGAACCATTCGAGCCATGGACTTGCGGAAGATCAAAACGGGTCCCGACGATTTTGGGTTAATGACTTATGATCCGGCTTTCATGAACACCGCATCGTGCCAGAGCTCCATCACCTTCATCGATGGCGACAAGGGTATCCTGCGGTATCGGGGCTATCCCATCGACCAACTGGCCGAGAAGTGCAGCTTTCTTGAAGTTGCCTATCTGGTGTCTGAACGGCGAACTGCCCACCGCAGCGGAATTGAAAGATTTCGTCACCAACATCACTTACCACACCATGCTGCACGAGACGACCAAGAAATTCCTGGAGGGTTTTCGTTACGATGCCCATCCCATGGGGATGTTCATCAGCACCGTGGCGGCGCTCTCCACGGTGTACCCGGAGGCCCGAAATGTGCATGACCCGGAGGTGCGCAAGCTGCAAATCTATCGCCTGATTGGCAAAGTGCCGACCATCGCCGCCTACACGTATCGCCACAGCCTCGGCTACCCGTACGTTTATCCGGACAACGACCTCAGCTATACCGAGAATTTCATGAACATGCTGTGGAAGATGGCTGGAGCCCAAATACCAAGCCAATCAGCGTCCTGGCGCGCGCCCTCGACATCCTGTTCATCCTGCACGCCGATCACGAACAAAACTGCAGCGCCAACGCCATGCGGGCGGTGGGCAGCTCCCAGGCGGACCCGTTTGTGGCAACGGCCGCCGCGGCCGCCGCGCTCTCCGGCCCGCTGCACGGCGGCGCCAACGAAGAAGTCCTGAAGATGCTCGATGAGATCGGCTCCAAGGATCAACATCCCCGCCTACATCGAGCGCGTGAAGGCCGGGCAGGTCAAGCTGATGGGCTTCGGCCACCGGATCTACAAGAATTACGACCCCCGCGCCCGGATCATCAAGTGGGCGGCCGACCAAGTCTTCGAGGTCACCGGCAGGAACCCCAGGCTCGAAATCGCCCTGGAACTGGAGCGAATCGCGCTGCTCAGACGAGTACTTCATCAAGCGCAAGCTCTACCCCAACGTGGATTTCTACTCGGGCATCATCTACCAGGCGATGGGGTTCAAGCCGGAAATCTTCACGGTGCTGTTCGCCATTCCGCGCACGGTGGGGTGGCTGGCGCAATGGCAGGAAATGCTATGCGACCCCGAGCAGAAGATTGCGCGTCCGCGCCAGATCTTCACCGGTCACGACGTGCGAGATTTCGTCCCGATCGAGGAGCGCGGGTTCAAGGAATTTCCTGCGGCCGCATAGGATGCACTTCCCTTCGGGCATGACGATCCCCACCGCGGGCTGGTCCGCGGTGGGGCGCATGCCGGTGAGGATTGCTTGTGGTCCTCCTCAGGCCGACCAAGGGTCCGGAGGAGGGAGATGAGCAAAAGATCATAGGTGGGCAGTCTGCGATGGGAGAGCAAGAAGGAGGCTCAAATGAGAAAAAAGGTTACGGTTGTGGGAGCAGGAAACGTGGGCGCGAGCTGCGCTCTGCGTCTGGCAGACAAAGGATTGGCCGACGTCGTGGTGGTCGATATTCTCGAGGGTATCCCGCAAGGCAAGGCGTTGGACATCTTGGAGGCCGGCCCCGTGGCGGGCGTCGACGTCAAAATCACCGGCGGCAACGACTACGCGCCCACCGCCAACTCCGACATCGTCGTGCTGACGGCCGGTTTTCCCCGCAAGCCCGGGATGAGCCGGGATGATCTGCTGTGGGCCAACTATGACATCGTCAAAAACTCCGTGGAGAACACCATCAAGTATTCTCCCCACTGCATTCTGATTGTGGTCACGAACCCCCTCGATGCCATGTGCCACGTGGCGTACCGGGTCAGTGGCTTTCCCAAGAACCGGGTGATCGGAATGGCCGGCATCCTGGATACAGCTCGCTTCCGCACCTTTGTTGCTCAGAAGCTGGATGTATCCATAAAAGACGTCACGGCCTTTGTCCTGGGTGGCCATGGCGACACCATGGTGCCTTTGGTGCGGTATACGAGCGTGGCCGGTATACCCCTTACGGACTTGCTGGACGCTGAGACGATTCAAGGCCTCGTAAAACGTACGCGCGATGGAGGCGCGGAGATCGTCAAGTATCTGAAATCCGGCAGCGCGTACTATGCTCCCTCGGCGGCCGCGGTCGAAATGGTTGATTCGATTCTCAATGACCGAAAGCGGGTGCTCCCCTGCTCTGCCTTCCTGGAAGGCGAGTACGGGATCCACAACCTCTTCGTCGGGGTGCCCGTGAAGCTCGGAGCAGGAGGAATCGAGAAAATCTTCGAAGCCAAGCTTACCGAGGAAGAGAGTGCGGCTCTGCAGAAGAGCGCTGCCGCTGTGGAAGAGCTTGTCGACGTGATGGCATCCAAGCTGGACCAGTCAGCAGCCGCTTAGGTGGCTGGGCGTTCCAGCCTCGGTGTCCCTCAAGTCTCTCCTGCCGGATCGGCAGTCTGAGGACCGCATTGTGGATAGTTCGCGAATAAGCGAGAATGACCAGCAGTTCCCAGTTGTGGACATTATGTCGCTGATGAGAAAAACATCATTTTCTGCTGATCAACCGGTCAAAATGGACCATGGAATGCTCGATATGCTGCGGGGGCCTCCAAATCGGACAATTAGCCCCTGTAGGTTCGGAAAATGCCGCTTTGCCGTCGAGGTTCAAATGCCTGAGGCTCCCGCAGCCCCGAAAGCACGAAAGTTCCGCGGCCAAGTCTTTATTGATTGGAACCGCTGCAAGGGCTGCGGCTTCTGCATCGAATTCTGCCCGCCGAAAATCCTGGTTTTTTCGGAGGAGTTCAACAGCCACGGGTACCACCCGCCCTACCTGACGAAGGAAGAGGCTTGCACGGGTTGCGATCTGTGCGGGCTCTACTGCCCGGACTTTGCGATTTTCGGGGTGCGCGTGCCCATGGGAGGATGATTGATTGTCGATTTTCGATTACCGATTTTCGATTGACGATTTTCCCAGCGGTGCATGGACAGTTGAAAATCTTAGAAGGGAGCCATGGCGCGAAACGATGGGGAGTGAGGATTTCTGCAATCGACAATCGTCAATCGACAATCGAAAATTCGTTATGACACTAACCACTGCAATCCGCATGCGTGCTCACCGGGGCGCACTTCCTGGACGGCGATTGCGCCTGTAGCGAGGGGGCGCTTGCGGCAGGCGCCAATTTCGCCGCGGGCTATCCCATAACTCCCTCCACCGAGGTCGTCGAGCATTTTGCCTCGCGCATCCCCACCGTCGGCGGCGTCTTCCTCCAGATGGAGGACGAACTCGCCGTCATCGATTGCCATTGTGGGCGCAGCCTGGGGCGGCGCCAAGGTTTTCACGGTCACCTCCGGCCCGGGCTTCTCGCTGATGATGGAGCACCTGGGTTACGCCGCGATGACGGAGACCCCCCTGGTGCTGGTGGATGTGCAGCGGGGCGGGCCCTCCACGGGCTTGCCCACCTTGCCGGGGCAGGCCGACATGATGCAGGCGCGCTGGGGGTCGCATGGCGACTACGAAATCATCGCCCTGTGCCCCAACTCGCCGCAGGAATGCTTCAACCTGACGATTGATGCGTTCAATCTTGCGGAGGAATACCGCACGCCGGTGCTGGTCATGATGGACGAGTGCGTGGGGCACATGACGGAGAAGGTGGTGATCCCGCCCGCCGAGGAGATCAAGATTTTTCCCCGCCGTTACACTTCCTTGCCCCCCTCGGAATATCTACCTTTCCGGCCGGGGCCTGACGGCATCCCGGAAATGGCGAAGGCGGGGGAAGGGTATCGCGCCGAGGTCACCGGCTTGACCCACGACGAACACGGTTATCCCGCCATGAACTGGCAGGCGCAGCACAAACTGGTGAGCCGGCTGGTGGGGAAAATCCGCAGCAACGCGGACCGCATTCGCCGTTGGGAGGAGAAAGAGTTGGAAGACGCCGACGTGGCGGTGGTGGCGTATGGCATCACCTCGCGCGTGGCGGAGCGGGCCGTGCAGATGGCGCGCGCCGAAGGGCTCGCGGTGGGCCTGCTGCGGCCCGTGGTGGTATGGCCTTTCCCGGAAAAGCGCATCCGCGAGCTGGCCGCGCGGGTTCACGCCTTCGTGGTGGTGGAGATGAATTACGGACAGATGGTTTATGAAGTGGAACGCTGCGCCGCCGGCCAGGCGCGTACCGTGCTGTTAGGCGCACGGAGGCGGCACGGTGCACGAGCCGGAAGAAATCCTGAAAGCGATTCGCGAGGCGGCGGCATGAGCACCTTCATCAACCCGGTCGAACCCTTTCTGCGCGCGGACCGCATGCCGCACATCTGGTGTCCGGGCTGCGGCATTGGCACCACGGTGAACTGTTTTGCGCGGGCGCTGGTGGAATCGAAGCTGCCGCTCGAGAAGGTCGCGGTGGTCTCGGGGATCGGCTGCACGGGGCGGGTGGCAGGGTATCTGCACCTCGATTCCTTCCACACCACCCACGGGCGCGCCATTCCCTTTGCCACCGGCCTCAAACTG
This sequence comes from uncultured Acidobacteriota bacterium, assembly GCA_963810005.1. GTDB lineage: Bacteria > Acidobacteriota > Terriglobia > UBA7540 > UBA7540 > Bog-366. Next base: position 222,288 of record CAWELY010000007.1, on the reverse strand, counting down.
GCCAACCCCAGTTTGCACGTGGTGGTCTATAGTGGCGACGGCGACCTGATTGCCATCGGCGGCAACCATTTTATTCATGCCGCGCGTCGCAACGTTGATATTACCGTTATCTGCGTGAATAATTTCACCTATGGCATGACGGGCGGCCAGGTGGCGCCCACCACGCCGGTCGGCGCCACCGCCACCACCTCGCCCTACGGCTGCTTCGAGCGGCCCTTCAACCTGCCTTTCCTGGCGGAATCGTCGGGCGCCGTCTACGTGGCGCGCTGGACGGCTTTCCACGTCCGCCACGTTGCCCACGCGATGGTGGAAGCCTTCCAGAAGAAAGGATTTTCCTTCATCGAAATTCTGTCGCCCTGCCCCACGCTCTACCAGCGGCGCAACAAGATGGGTGACGGGCTTGACACCATGCGCTTCTACAAGCAACGCAGCGTCATCAAGAACGGCGCGCGCACGCATGAAGTCGATATCAATCTCCAGGGCGACATCATCGTCGGCAAGTTCGTGGATATCGAGCGGCCCACCTTGCAGCAAGCCATGGATCAACAACTCCGGCAGACACTCAAGGACCGCTACGCCGGTTGGGGAGGGGCCTGATGGCCAGCGCAGGAATCCGCATCGCAGGTTTCGGCGGACAGGGCGTGATCCTGGCAGGCATGGTGATCGGCAAAGCCGCGTCGATCCACGACGGCAAATTCGCCACCTTGACCCAGAGCTTCGGCCCGGAAGCACGCGGCAGCGCGTGCAGCGCGCAGTTGATCGTCTCCGACGAGCCCATCCTTTACCCTTACTTCGACTCAGCCCGACATCCTGGTGGTGATGTCGCAGGAGGCCCAGACGCGCTTCGGCTCAGACCTGAAGCCGGCGGGAATGCTGCTCTATGAGCAAGACCTGATTCACCTGGATCAATACGACTCAAGGCATGCGCCATTATGGAATCCCGGCGACGCGTTTCGCGGAAGAATTGGGCCGCAAGCTGGTGCTCAACATGGTGATGGTCGGCTTTGTCACCGCGCTCGCCGGACTCGCCACGCCCCCCGCCGTCCGCAAAGCGATTGCCGATTCCGTACCCAAAGGAACCGAGAAGCTGAACCTCGCCGCCTTCGAAAAAGGCCTGGAATTCGGCCAAACCGTGCTCTCCGCTCCGCACGCAGCGTAATCCAAGCGTCTTCACAACCGCCAGTCGGTCGTGGGGGCGCCGCTTTGGAGTGCGGCAGCTTGCTGCCGCTTTGGCACCAGCCAGCTTGCTGGCTGGGCATTGTGCTCTCGGTGGAAATTCCCGCGAGCATGCTTGCAGGGAGGAAAGTCCGTAGCGCAGACCGCCGCCTTTGCGGTCCGCGTCTCTTCCTCATCCTGAAAGGGAGTCGTGGTGGTTCTCAAAGTCGAGTCCGGGGGTCGGCGGGGATTCGCACGCGGTCGATGGTCAAGCCGCAGCGGTGTCGTTGTTCCTCGGGGCGCAGGCCGGCATATTCGGTAAAGCTCGACCCTCGCCAATCCTGCGGGTGGCCGACCAACCCTGCGCGCACCGGATTGAGGTGAATGCCAAATCCAAGCGGTGCAAAGCGCGGGTTCGGTTGAAGGCGCGGGCCAACAGCCTGAAGTCAGGCTCCATCAACTTTGTACGCCGAGGAAGCAGGCGCACGGTGATGAAGAAATATCGGGGAAAAGGACGCCGCAACTTTGACACGGCGCTACACGACAATAGTTTGTAACATCATGGCGAGGAAAAGACGCGGACCGCAAAGGCGGCGGTCCGCGCTACGAACTGCACCACATGGAGACCCTGGCGGCCATCCAGGAAGGCATGGCCAGCGCGGAACGCGGCGAAGTGAAGCCCGCCGCCCAGGTGCTTGACGAGATGCGGGCTAAGTATGGCCTATCGCGTTAGCCTTTCCGCTCCTGCGGAAACGGACGCCTATGCGGCCTTTGAACGCATCCGCGAAGCGGCTCCCCTGCACGCGGAAAAGTGTCTCACCCGTTTACATGACCCCTTATTTGGCCCAGACCCATTGAAAGAAAAGGTGGAGAGGAAAGCGGGTAAGGAAAGGAAAGGGTGTCAATTCCGGCTCCAAGTGAAGCCGGGGCTGTGACCCGGTGCCGGGGAGGCAAGGGACGACCCCGCGTGAAGCTCAGAACCCTGAAGGATGGCCAAGGCAAATAGGAAATATCCTGCCTGTCCCGGATTCCCGGGATTCCCGGATTCCCCCGGACCACTTTCCTTGACCATGGTAAGATATCTTAGTTGGAGGCCTCATGCAGGAAGTTGCGATCTCGGAATTCAAGTCCAAGTGCTTGGCCCTATTGGAACAGGTGCGCGCAACCAAGCGGCCGCTGCGCATTACACGCTTTGGCAAGCCAGTGGCGGAAGTTGTCCCTCCCGGGCCGGTCGGGAACCGGCGGAAGTGGCTGGGTTCCATGGTGGACGCCATGGAGATCAAGGGTGACATCATCTCTCCGGTCATCGAAGAGACCGATTGGGAGGCTTTGCGCGATTGAAGCTCTTACTGGACACGCACATTGGGCTCTGGAGCTTGCGGGAACCTGATCGTCTGGGCCGCCGCGTCCGGCGTGAACTGGAAAGCGCGAACAATGAGCTTTGGCTGTCACCGATCAGCACATGGGAAGCATTCCTCCTGAATGCCCGCGGCAGAATTCGTTTGCGCGGGAATCTGGAAGAGTGGCTTGAACGCGCAACGACCAACCTACAGGAAGCTCCCTTGAGCCACGAAATCGTGCTGGCGGCACAACAATTGCCTATCTCCCATCCCGACCCCGCCGATCGATTTATCGCCGCCACCGCCCAGGTTTTGGATTTGACTTTGGTCACCGCCGATGAACTTCTGTTGGGCTTGGGAGAGATCAAGACCCTTGCCAATCGGTAGGAGATTCAGCGCCGTCGCCTGCCAGGGAAGAGACGCGGACCACAAAAGCAGTGGTCAGCGCTACTTGCTTTCTAGCTGGGGAGCGAGAAGGATTCAAGGTCCATGTGCCGCAGGAAGTTGACGTGAAAGCAATCCGAAATCGACTGGGCATGACCCAAGCCAGATTCTCGAACACTTTCGGGTTCAGCCTTAACGCGATCAAGCACTGGGAGGGAGGGCGGAGGACCCCGGAAGCGCCCGCTCGTACTTTGCTCACCGTCATCGACAAGAATCCCGTTGCCGTGCTCACCGCACTGGATCCCGGCGCCTTCGGCGCCGCTGTCGGCTCATCCAGACCCACCACCCTCCACCTCAGGATCGATAGAAAGCGCGAGACATCTCGTGACGTTACAAGACGGAAGGCTTATTCTGCCGAGGCCGGGAAGAGTACTACGAAGTGAAGCCGGGGCCGTGACCCGGTGCCGGGGAGACAAGGGACGACGCCGCGTGAAGCTCAGAATCCTGAAGGATGGCCACAGGAAATAGGAAATATCGTCCCTGCCCGGGATTCAATCGATTCAATTATGCATCGGAAGGCATGGAAACCAAATCAACGCCACACTTCGACGCGCATTATGTCAAAGTGGTGGTCATAGGTCCACACCGCGACTCCCAAGCGTGCTGCCAGTACGGCCAGGGTGGCGTCAAATAACGAGATCGGCTGGTCAGCAAAGGCTTGGATCTTGCTGGCGGCTTCGTGGTAGTCGTCGCCCGTAGGATTGACCAGGGCCGCCCCTGCCAAGATGTTTTCGAGCCAATTTGCAGCGTTGCGACGGCCCAAACGGTGCAAGACAAGGGTGTAAGCTTCCAGCAGCGTCGGATACGCGATGATCACATCCTGGCGGTTGCGGGCGAGCCGTTTTAGCTCTCTTTGGGCTTGAGGGTGGTAGGCGTCGTCGGGATCAACCGCCGCATAGAGCGGTCCGCTGTCGGCAAGGACTGCGGATCTCATCGTGCCGCCAGGTAACGGTCATGCGCCCGGCTCACGTCACGGCGTCCGCTGCCACGGGTTGCGGGGTTGATGCGCAATGGCTTTCGCGCCCGCAAGTAGCCGCGTTCGGTGAGGTACTGCCGGAGGGCAGCCTGGACGACCGCCGTGAATGGGGGCGGCGCCTCCTGCGTGCCCACATAGCTGTCCACTGCCTTCGCCAAGTCATCGGGAATCGAAACCGTAGCTCGCTTCATGATTTCAGATTATAGCACCATGTGGTGAAAGTGGTGAGAGCGAATAGGTGCCCGACACCTTTTCCCCTCCGAGAAAAATTACTCTGCGCTTGCCAGAGCCGTTGCAGTAAGTACATTTGAGAGAGCCCGAACCCGAACACATCCCGCACTCCGAAATAGCTACTGCTTTGCCCAAGCAAACCTCGCATTCACACGAACAGGTCGTCAGGCGTGACTGAGTGCAGGCGAGACAATCGTATGTTGCATCCCTTCACCCGGCGGTGCTGGGTTCTTGGATCATTGTAACGATGCGTTCAAGCGGAACCATTTTACATCTGTTCACAGGTTTGGGTGCAGCCAACCGAGGGTGAATGAAAGATGTCAGGTACCTATTCCCGCGCGGAGTCTCGAAAACCGGCGGGCTGGCGCAGGGTGAGCACAGCCCTGCGATTCTGATGTGATGAGATGACGTGCGTCGCAGAGCTGCGCTCTGCGGCAGCCGGCCTCTTCGCTTTGCTCAGCAGAGCAGGGCAAACTGCGCCCAACTCTGCTACCCGCTGTTGCACGCTACAGGCCGCGATAAACGTCGCGACGGTGCCCGATCCTGATCACCAGAACCATCAACCGAACATCCTCGATGGAGTAGATGATCCGATAGTTTCCGGAGCGGAGACGAAACAGGTTCGACTCACCCTGCAATTTCTTCACCCCGGGCAGACGCGGATCGACGGCCAAGCGGTCGATTCGTTCCTTGATCTTCTTCTGGTCACGGCGGGGAAGCTCGGCCAATTGGCCGAGCGCGGAAGGCAGGATCGTAACCGTGTAGGTCGCCACTAAAGGTCCAGTTTCTTCTTCGCTTGCGCCCAGGGAATGGGCTTCTCGCCCTTAGCCTTGGCATCCGCCAGGGCCTTGCGCGCTTCCTCCGCGTCCTGGCGATCCTCAAGTTCCTCGAGCAGCGCCAGATCCTCGAGGGGAATCAGGGCGGCGAGATTCCTGCCGCGGCGATGAAGGACGACCCGCTCACCGCCATAGGCGACGCGGTTCACCGTCTCAGCGAAATCCTGGCGCACCTTGCCAGCCGGAAGACGGGCAGCCGACATTGACGTCTTGCTCGTTTTGTACATCTGGCTCTCCTGTACAAGGATAAGAGCAATTCTGGTTTATGTCAAATCGCGGGTGGCGCATACGTTGCGAACCCGGGGACAGACGGAACGTTACGCAGGTTTATTATGTCCCTGCTGTGCCTGGGGCCATCCGAATGCGAAAAAAATAATCTCTACGGCGTTCCGTTAGACCCCATACTCCCTGATGATTGAGGTGGTCACGTCCGCTCGATCAACTCGGGGGAAACCGGAGACAGACGGTCCCCGGTTTCCCAGCGTGCGGTCGGCGCGATGGAATCGCACACTTTCCTGGACAAGGAAGAGGCGGCACGGTTGCATTTGGACGGCCATCATGGACGTGGTACGCTGAGGATAGTTCTTTGAACGACCCTCGTTCGGAAGAAGGCCAAGGAAGAACTCCATGAGTGAAACGATACGCGCCCGCGTCAAAGGGGGCGTGTTAGAACCGCTGGAACCCTTGGAAGTCGCGGAGGGTGAGGAGGTAACTTTAACCATCACCCTGACGCCTTCCCCATCTCGTACCGATTGGTTGTCACGGACGGCGGGTGGCTGGGTCGGACTCGTGGATGGAGAGAAGCTGAAGCGGGACATTGATGAGAGCCGCTCATTGATCACCCGCCCGGAACCCCGCTTATGACCGGCGTCTCTCTTTCTTGATTGACACCGACTGGGTCATCGATCACCTGAACAGCCTGAGCCCCGCCACCCAACGGCTGCGAGAACTTGAACCCCAGGGAATCGCCATTAACATTAGAAAGCATTCCCGCGCCCTTTGTAGGGCCGAACGGCGTTCGGCCCAGGGCCAGCGCCGCTGGCCCCTACATGTTTGCTTTCGGCTCCGCCGCGCTGCGCAGCAGGGAAACTCGGGTCCCGTAGGGAATTCCCTTAGACGGTCTTGGCCGGCGCGGCGGGGATGTTGGGGAGCGGCTTCGCCTGGCCCGGCCCGTGCAACTTCTGGCAGGGCTTTCTTCGGCGAGCCAGGTGGAGATAGTCCAGCACCAACTGCCGCTTGAGATGCTGGATGGCCTTGGCGGGGTCCACGCCTTTGGGGCAGACGCGCGAGCACTCGCCGGCGTAGTGGCAGCGGAAAGCCCCGTGCGCGGAGCCCGTCTGAGCGTTGCGGTCGCGCCGCCCGTCGTCGCGAGTGTCCGGGTTATAGCGCTGCGCCGCCGCCAAGGGCATGGGCCCCAGATACCGCGCGTCGGTGGCCAAGGTGGGGCAGGCCGCCATGCAGCAGCCGCACTTGATGCAGTAACTGAATTGGAGATAGCGCTCGAGTTCGCTCGGGAGACTGGTAGAACTCCCCTTGCGGGTCGTTGATTTCCGCTTCATCCGCGCGCACGATGTAAGGCTTGAGCGAACGATGTTTCTCAAACATCGTCAGCAGGTCGGGGACCAGGTCGCGGATGATCTCAAAATTCGGCAAGGGGCCTACGGTGAGATCCGTCGTCGCGATGTGCAGGATCTGGGTGTTGCAGGCCAGCGTCGGGTGGCCGTTCAGGAGCATGCCGCACGACCCACAGACGCCCATGCGACACGAATAGCGCCAGGCGAGCGAGGCATCCAGGTTCTCCTTGATGTAGTGCAGGCCGTCCAGCACCGTCATGCCTGCGCGCACGGGTATCGTGTAAGTCTGCATGTACGGCGCGCGATCGCGCTCCGGATTGTAACGCGTGACGTGGAAGTTGATGGGTCGTGTGGTTTTGCTGCTCTCCGGCATGGCTACCCCCTTACTCCGGCTTTGGCGATGGCATGGGCCGCGATGGCCCCCCAGGTGCCCAGGCCGAACAGGCCCAGTCCCACAATGAGCAGGACGAAGGTGATGGCCTTTTCGGCGGCAGGCTTCAGCGTCAGCTCGAACAGGATGGTCCGCAGGCCATAGAGACCGTGATAGAGCGCGACGGCGAGGAGGAGAACGTAAGTGACGGTGAAGAACAGCTTGCCATCGCGAAACAGACTGTTCGCTTTGGAAATCGCCTCGCCACCGAGAGGCGCAAACAGGTGAGTGATGCCACCCAGGTGCATGATGAGCATATGGAGGCCGAGCAGGAAGAGGATCACCACTCCCGCCGCCATGTGCCAGGTCCAGTATTTCGTTTCGCGCATTTCTCCTCCTACTTCGCCAATCCCAGGAATGCATACCCGCCCGCGGCGAGAAAAATCGCCGCCAGGATCATCATGACGATCAGCAGGGGCCGCTGGACGTTCAGCGACGTCTTGTAGGGATAGATCGGCTCGATGGGCTTGCCGACCGCGAAGCCGAGTTCCACCAGCACCAGGCGGACGCCGTTAAAGGCATGGTAGGCGAACGCCGCGAAAACCAGGAACTCCCCGAACTTGAAGAGGGGCTGGTGAAAGATTCCCCCTTCGACCCAGAGGTAGATGCCCGTGGCGCGCAGGCTCGTCACCACGACGTGCATCAGGAAGTAGAAAAGGATTCCCAGGCCGGTGAGGCGATGCAGGATGTAAGCGTAGCGCTCCACGCCCCAACGCCCGCCTCCCAGCCATCCCCACAGCCCGAGCCGGTTATCGTGTCTTTGGATTTCGGCCATGCTCACTCTCCACCGAATTGCCGATTTTCGATTGATGATTGTCGATTAGGGTCCTTTTGATTTCAGCGATAAGCCTCACGTCGATGACGAACTGCGACTATGTCAACAACCTTGTCGTCGTCAAATATTTGGTATACAACTCGATAATCGCCGATCCGGATGCGCCACCGGTTTTGAACCCCACTCAATTTCTTACATTTTGCTGGACGTGGGTTTTGGGCAAGCGACTCAATTACTGGGAATATTCGGTTGACAAGCGGCCGGTCAAGACTTTCCAGCTCTTTACGTGCTGGCCTGGCAAAGGTGATTGCATATTCGAGGTCAGCCATTTAGCTTGCCCTGACTTTTGAGGCGATCTCGAACAAACTGGAGCGTCTCGCGGGGTTCATGCTTTCTTTTTTCGGCCAACCAATTGTCATAAACATCCTCCCAGAGGGTTCCGTGCTTTTTGAGGTTTATTACAACCCCGGTTTTCTTCCCCTGGGAATCGACAATAAACTCAACACCTTCCATATTCATGACCTCCCACCCTCAATTCTATCATCCCCTGTCACCGGCGGCTGTACAGTCGGTCCTCCACGTGCGGCCGCTGGTAAGATGGCGCGCCCGTCATCCATTGAGCTGAGTCATAGGACCCCAGTTGTTAAGCCATTTGGTGAAGTCGCGATGTGGGCTCCGGTACACACCAGTGGCGATCAGAACCTGATCCTCATGTCCTAGCCTCCGCGTCTCCCAGCAATGATCGCGCTCCGTAACCCAAAGGTAGCTGTCAATCCTGTTCTTCAGTGAGCCATGGATCGAAAGTAGCCGCCGCCAGAACTCCTTTGGTGGTACGATGGCGAAATCAATAGTGGATTCATGCGCCCTCCTCGCACCCTTTCATCCGGTTCAAAATTTAGAATTTATAATTCACAATTTACTATTAGCAACGCACCCATTCAGTACTTCCGTTCCACCGGCTTCCAGTTGGTAATCGTCACGGGCTTGTATTCCAGCCGCGGCTTGCCGCCCGTGTAGTAAACCATGGAGTGGCCCAGGAACTTCTCGTCGTCGCGTTGGGTAAAATCCGTCCGGGCATGCCCCCCGCGGGATTCCTGCGCGCGCCAGGCCCGCGAAGAGCAGCACCTCAGCCAACTCCAGCATGTTTTCGGTCTCCAGCGCCTGAATCAGGTTGGTGTTGTAGATGCGGCTCTTGTCCTGGAGGGTGATATTCCGGAAGCGCTGCTTCAAGTCGGCAATCTTGTCCAAGCCCTCTTGCATGGATTCGCCGGTGCGGTAGACGCCCGCGTGCTTATCCATCAGGGTCCGCAGCTCCCGGCGGATGTGGGCCGGGTTCTCCGTTCCGCTCTGCTTGAGCAGGCCGTCGAAAATACGCTTCTCTTCTTCCCGAGCCTTGTCTTCCGGCACGTCGCTGAGCTTCGCGCCCAGTTCCAGGTACTTCGCGATCTCGCCGCCCGTGATGCCGCCCCACACCAGGCATTCCGCGGTGGAGTTGCACCCGAGGCGGTTGGCGCCGTGCATGGAGTGGCAGGCCACCTCGCCGGCGGCCCAGATATTTTCCACCTTGGTCCGGCCGTCGATGTCGGCCTCGATGCCGCCCATGGAGTAGTGAGCCACGGGCCGGATGGGGATCGGCTGCGTGATCGGATCGATCCCCAGGAACTTCATGCACACTTCCCGAATCAAGGGCAGGCGCTTGTTGATCCGCTCCGCCCCCAGGTGCGTCAAATCGAGATTGATGTAATCAAGGCCGTCGGGTCCCGGGAAGCCGCGTCCCTCGAGGATTTCCGTCATCTCCGAACGGGAAACGATGTCGCGCGGCGCCAGCTCCATCATCTTGGGCGCGTACTTCTCCATGAAGCGCTCGCCCTTGTTGTTGCGCAGGTAGCCGCCTTCCCCGCGGCAGCCTTCGGTCATCAGGATGCCCGATGGCACCAGCCCCGTGGGGTGAAACTGCAAGAACTCGGGATCCTCCAAGGCCAGGCCGGCGCGATAGGCAATGGCCTGTCCGTCGCCCGTGACGGTTTGCGAGTAGGTGGTGAATCCATAAAGGTTCCCCAACCCTCCGGAGGCAATCAGCAGAGCCTTGCCGCGCAAGACGTAAAACTCGCCCGTCGGCAGATCGTAGAGCGTAAGCCCGGCGAACCGTCCGCCGTCGAGGAGCAAGGAAGTGACGAAACATTCGTCGTAGCGCTTGAAGTTGTTGTATTTGAGGAGGGTGTCGTAGAGGGCCTGCATCTCGAAGAAGCCGGTCTTGTCCGCCGCCATGCACGCCCGCGGAAAAGAATGCCCTCCGAACGGACGCTGCATGATCCGGCCGTCCTCGCGGCGCGACCACGGGACATCCCCAGTGCTCGAGCAGGCGGATTTCATCCGGCGAGGTTCGCACAAAGCGATCCACCACATCCTGGTCCGCCAGGAAATCGGCTCCTTTCACCGTGTCCCAGGCGTGCAACTCAAGGCTGTCCCCTTCCTCGGGGCGCATCACCGCGGCGGTGCCACCTTCCGCGCACACGGAATGCGAGCGCATGACCTGCACCTTCGACACGATACCGATGTCGGCCCTACCCCGCGTTTTGATGCAGATCTCCACGGCGGCGCGCAACCCCGCGAGTCCGGTTCCCAGGATCAAGACATCATGAGTTATCTGCTGCATGCTTCACATACTCCTTCGGGCTTCCCACCCCCCAACCGGAGAAAGAAGCAAAACGATAACCACCCCGGCTAGGAAGGCTTGCCGGGCTCCGTCGATTCGGCGGGACCTTGAGCTGTCGCAATTCTGGCACTCGGTTGCCCTGAAGTCGAGGGACACAAAGTCTGGTTCCGTAGATACCGTAAATGGGACTTTTGTGAGGGGTGAACTGCCGAGTCGGTGTCCCAATCCGCCGCTGCTTGGTGTTTCAAAGGTGTTCCGAAAGTCTATGAAAGATGTTTCTCCAGCAAAGCTATGATCTTGTCGCTGTCGTAGACGCAGCCTCCCCAAACACCTCCGCTGGCCTGAACCAAAGCAGCCCATAGACGCGTGTCTTCCGGGAGCGAGGGATGCGGACGCAAATCCGGACGCGGCTCCCGCTGCGCCAGGCGGCGCGAGCCTTCTTCGGCGCCGAACAGTTCGTGAGCGTCGCCCACGAGATGAACAGAGCCGGTCAGGTGTTTGCGGTCGATCACAATCTCGATCCGGTCGCCCTCCTGAACCTTTCCGATCGCTCCGCCGGCCAGCGCCTCCGGGGAGATATGACCGATGCAAGCTCCGGTGGAGACGCCGCTGAAGCGCGCGTCGGTCAGAACGGCGACATGCTTGCAATGCGGGAGTTGTTTGAGCGCGGAGGTGATCTGATAGATCTCCTGCATGCCCGCGCCGGCCGGACCGCCGCAGATCAGCACGATCACGTCGCCTTGCGCGACCTCTCCGTTCTTGATGGCCTGAATCGCGGCGGCTTCCGTGGTGAAAACTCGGGCCGGACCGACATGCCGATAGACGTCGTTCTCATCGATGAGCGAAGGATCGATGGCGGTGCTCTTGATGACCGAGCCCTCCGGCGCGAGATTGCCCACGGGAAAACAGATGGTCGAGCCGATTCCCTTCGACCGCGCCTGATCGGGCGACATGATCACGTCGTCGGGATCGATGCCGTCCTGCTCCCGCAGGCAGCGGCGTAATTCGTGGCGGCGCGGGCTCTCCTGCCACCAGTCCAGGCAGGTCGCGAGCGTTTCTCCGGAGACGGTCTTGACGCTGGTATCGAGAAGTCCGGCCCGCCGCAGATGCAGCATCACCTCCGGCACGCCGCCGGCAAGGAAGACCTGGACGGTGGCAAAATTGCGCGGTCCATTGGGCAGGGCATCCACCAGGCGCGGCACCTGGCGATTCACCTCCGCCCAGTCGGAAGCGGTAGGCCGCCGCAATTTCGCCGCAAAGGCGATGGCCGGAATGTGGAGCAGAAGATTGGTCGAGCCGCCGAAGGCCGCGTGGACCACCATGGCGTTCCGGATCGCCGCCTGCGTCAAGATGTCGGAAGTGCCGATTTCCAATTGATGCAGGCGCAAAATCGCCCGGGCCGAGCGGCGAGCGGCGTCGAGCCAAATCGGCTGGCCGGAAGGCGCGAGCGCGGTGTGGGGCAGCGCGAGCCCCAGCGCCTCGCCGACCACCTGCGAGGTCGCCGCGGTGCCGAGGAACTGGCATCCGCCCCCGGGAGTGGCGCAGGCGCGGCAGCCGACCTCGGCGGCATATTCGAGGGCTGATCTGGTTCTGGGCAAAGCGCGCGCCGAGGGTTTGGACCTTGGCGGCATCCTCTCCCGATTCCGGCAGAAGCGTAACGCCGCCGGGGACCAGAATAGTCGGAGTTTTACCTGAGGATGCCAGCGCCATCATCATGGCGGGCAAGCCCTTATCGCAGGTGGCGATGCCGATCACCCCTTTGCCCGTGGGCAGAGAGCGGATGAGGCGGCGCAGCACGATCGCGGCATCGTTGCGAAACGGCAGCGAGTCCAGCATGCCGGTGGTGCCCTGCGTGCGTCCATCGCAGGGGTCGGTGCAGGCGCCGGCAAAGGGAACGGCACGCATCGCCTTCAATTCCCGCGCCGCTTCGGCCACCAGGAGTCCCACTTCCCAGTGCCCGGTGTGCAGGCCGAGAGCGATGGCCTCGCCGTTCTCGGCGCGCAGGCCGCCGTGCGTGCTGAGAATCAGGAATTCGGGATCGAGGAGTCTTGCCGGGTCCCAACCCATGCCGGCGCTCTGGGTCAACCCGAAGAGATTTCCCGAAGGCTCGGTGAGCAGCATCTCGGCGGTTAGCGGCAGGAGTCCGGCAGGGCCCGGCGCATGGGTGGCCACGCGCCAGAGGCTGGGGTCGGCGGTTTCCAAAACGGATGTGAGTGAGATCGTGGCGATCGGAAAACTCGCTTTCAATCAAATTATATAACAGGATATAATTCTCGCCGCAGCGAAAACCTGGCGAGCCGGAAGATGACGCTTGCCGATTTCGACTTGAAGAAACCGTTTTCGGCGTGCACAATCAAACCTTAACGGACGCGAATGGACGCGAGTTGGAAGAAAAAGCGCTTCCAGTCGCTACAACTCATTTGCTTTAAAGCACGCGCCTGTAGCTCAGATGGATAGAGCGGCAGACTTCGAATCTGTAGGTCGGGTGTTCGAGCCACCCCAGGCGCGCCAACTAACCCTTTTGCCTTCGATCTCGCAGGACCCTCACAGCCCGCCTCACTCTCAGCAATCGGTTTTTCGCACTGACCACCATCTGTGAACACTTCATGGCGATTGGCCATTTGCACGAAGGCCCGCTCGATGGCCTGCGCTTGCGGGTGGATGTAGCGCTGGGTCATCAGCATCGAGCGGTGCCCGGGATCCGGAAAATACTACTCCGTCTCGTCCCACCGGGAAGCCATCGTCGGCGAGAGCGCACGCCGGGAGGCGCAAGCCGCCGGCGGTCGAGACCTTGCAAGCCCATCGGGCGAGCAGGCGGTCAACCTGCGAGTGAATCCACGGATGCTTGAGCATGTAAAGCGCATCGTCAGAAAAACGCTGACCGCACTTACAGAATTCGGCTGGCTGGCGTGGGCGTAACGCTGTGCATGAGCGGAACTTCGCGGGTCCTACCCGCTATTTTCGACTCGCCGCGATACTTGTCCAACACGAGGTAGTCAAAGTTCCCGGGACCCAAGCGCCGCTCGATCTGCTCGACAATCGTCCGCACCTGAGTAGCGCTCTCATGGGGACCGGAAATATAGTAGGGCTTGCCGTCATGCCCATATTCGAAACGCCTCGAGCAGTCCGTGGCCTGGACGTCGCCGAAGATCTGGCTCGCCGCGGCATAATCCTCATGGGGGTTGAAGCCTAGGTTGCGCGCTACCCGTGATTGCGCCAAAGTGCATGGCATATTAGTGGTAAGGGAGGGTTTGAAGCAGTTCTTGATCCATCGGTGATGGTCGTAGGGCCAATACAGAAGCACGGCGCGGGAAAAATGCCTGTGCGGTTCCAATGGGAAACGGCGCGGGATGGGCGGAATTCATTTCTAACTCAGGACTCGATCGGCCAGCGGTAGCCAAAGTACGGTCAGATCCGCTTAGTGCGAACAAGTAGTCCGGACCTTTCCACGGGCGGAGCGATTCGGAGATCATCGTAGAAAGCTGGATTTGAAGGTCCTTTAGGACCTTCTGATTCTCAGGGGATTGGGCCAAATTGGAGCTTTCGCCGGGATCGCTCAGCCAGTGATAGAGTTCTTCTTTGCCTTGCGAGTTGCGGATAAACTGCCATTCGGGGGTTGTCAGGCTGATAGAAGGCGGCGACGTCCTGACCTCTGGCAATAATTCTGATACCACATCATCATCAGCGTTCCCGGGTTTAAATCCTGGCCGCCAATAACGCTGTAGGTCAGCCCGCTGAAACGGCGGATTGTCCATCCCGGAAAGTGCAGGATTGTCTCAAAAAGTTCGCGGGTCTGAACCAAGGGCGAAATACGAAGGCCGGCCGGAATTCCGGGTCCCAAAATGATGAGAGGGACATGCAGCACTTCTCTGTAGAGGCTATGAAACATGGCCGTAAGTGCCGTGCTCGCCGAAGCCCTCTCCATGGTCGGAAGTGATGATGACGATGGTGTCTTCCCATCCGGGAAGGCGGGAAAGAGAATCCAGCAACTCACCTACGGAGCTATCCAAGAATGCCAAGCAGTTATCGTAGCCGGAAATAAGGGATTCTCTGTCTGCTGGCGGAAAGGTGCACATGGCCGTTCCCCGCTAGACTCCTGATTTGATCCTGCCGAGAAGCCAAGGGGACAATTGGCCGAAAGCGGGAAGGGGAGACGCAGGCACTAGATAAGGTTCGTGAACGTCGTAGTAGTTTATGAAGAGGTAGTAGGGCCTGGATGAGCGGTGGTGAAACCAGCGGAGAACGTCGCGGTTGATCTGGCCCGCGTCCCGGCGGTCCATGGGCGCTGGCTCCAGATACATCGCGTGGAAATATTGAAGAAGCAAGTCGCCCAAGAGTAAGTTTTTGAGATTATGTCGCACCGATGTGCTATCGTCGTCATAAAGCTCAAAGCCATTGCCCATCCCCCAGCCAATCCCGCCATAAGCAAAGTTAGAAGTGAAACCCGCAGTCTCGTAGCCCCGTGCGCTCAACACATCCGCGAGCGTCCACCATCTCGGGTCCAACGGTGCGGCGGAATCAGCGCCATGCTGATGAGGGAGCAAACCGGTGAATATCGAAGCATGGGAGGCCAACGTCCAGGATGAAGCCGCAGATGGCGTTCTCGAACACCACGCCTTGACGCGCCCACTTGTCGATGTTCGGGTGTCGTCCGGCGAGGATATCCGTAGAGAGAAAGGTGGTCTGCCCGCACCGTGTCGAGGGTAATCAGGATAATATTGGGTTCACCTGCCGGCCCTGGGGGGTTAGCGGCAACGTCGGCCCCGATACATTGAGGACTTATGGCGGAGACCCCCACAGCAAGGAGCAATATAACGAAAGCCCCCGCGAGCAGACCGCTCAGAGTTCTGAGTGGGAGGAGCCGCCCCATGATGAAAGCCCCCGGCCCCACCACAAGAATCCCGACGCTCATGGCCAGGTTGAGAGGAGTTGGGTAAGCGCCCATCAATCCGAGCAGGGCGTACCTCAGGTCTTTCGCAATCGCGAGAACCAGCAATGCGACCATACAAACTTCCAGGAGCGGGGCAACGCCGCGCCAGATTCGATTGCTTCGGCTGCCGACTAATAGTCCCGAAACCAAGCCGAGAAAGCCGCCCACCAAAGCACCACGCAAAGGACCCAGAAACAAGATTACGTAACTGACATCAGGCTGGAGAAGCACATGGGGGTTGGGATATCTGAATGCACACATCCCTTCGATGGCTCCCACGAGCAAGCCCACTAATGCACCCATGGCGGTATATCGGCCGATGGACAACATTGGACGGGGTATATTTTCTTTCATGCGCTCGTCAACTCCAGCAACTGCCCAAGACCGTGCCATGCCAAGGAAGACATAGCCGGATCGGTATTCCCGCAAGCTCGGCCATGATGAAGCCCCTACTCACGATTTCGCACTGCGCTTCAGTGGCAAGGTCAGACCACACCGACTCCCCCTGAGAGAATCGTTTCAGCTTCGCCCCCGGCTCGTCTTAGTTGTTACTCAATCCGGCGGCGACTTGCCTGATCGCGTCTTCCGCGATTACCTTTTACGATTTTTATTCCATCGATTCTGTGAATATACAATGGACCCGTCTCCGGAGGCAACAGTTCAGTCGGATTTTTGCGGTTGTACACATCAGCAATAACGGAAAACACCTACCATTAGACCGTTCCACCCGCGCCGCGCTTTGTGGTAAGGTCTCCCCTTTCAGGTTGCAGCTTTGCCATTAAAGCGCGTGAGTTGGAGGGCGATATCATCAATTATCCATGCGGGGTGTATGCCATGAACCGTCAGCGAAAAATCGTGCTGGTGCTGGTCGTTGCCACCGTCACCGCCGGCTTTGCGGCGCTGGCCCGGCGCGGCCAATCTCCCTCCGACCTGAGCGGGATATTCGAAAAGCTCGACGTCATGATTCCCATGCGCGACGGCGTGCGGCTGCACACGGAGATTTACGTGCCCAAGAACTCCCCGCAACCGCTGCCGTTCATTTTCGAGCGAACACCTTACGGCGTGACGGACGACGAGAACGGCATCACCACCAAATTCGCGATCTACCGCGAGATGGTTCCCGCCGGCTACATCTTCGTCTTTCAGGACATCCGCGGGCGCTACAAATCCGAGGGCCAGTTTGTGATGCTGCGCCGCCCCCGCGACCCGCGCGATCCGCACGCCATCGACGAGGGCACCGACACTTACGACACCATCGACTGGCTGCTGAAGAACGTCCCCCATAACAACGGGCGCGTGGGCCTGCTGGGGATTTCCTACGGCGGCTGGCTGACCGTGATGGCGATGCTCGAACCGCACCCCGCGCTGAAGGCCGTCTCCGAGCAAGCCTCGCCCGCCGACATGTTCCTGGGAGACGACTTCCACCACAACGGCGCCTTCCGCCTGAGCTACGGCTTTGAGTATGCCGCCATGATGGAAACGGGCAAGACGAGTTTCCATTTCCACTTTGACCGCGACGACACGTTCGAGTGGTACCTGGCGCTCGGGCCGCTGGCGAATGTCAACGCCAAGTATCTGCATGGCAGCGTGCCGACGTGGAACGACTTCGTCAATCACCCCAATTACGATGAATTCTGGAAGCGGCAGGCCGTCACGCCCTACCTCAAGAAAGTCACGGTCCCCAATCTCAACGTCGCGGGCTGGTGGGACCAGGAGGATTTTTACGGGCCGCAGAAGATTTATGAAGCGCTGGAGAAGCACGACACCCGGCACTGGAATTACTTCGTGGCCGGACCCTGGAACCACGGAGGATGGGCGAGCAGGCGCGGGAAGCTCGCTGGGCAAGATTCAGTTTGGCAGCGAAACCAGCCAAATACTTTCGCGAGAAAATCCAGGCGGCGTGGTTCGCCTATTGGCTGAAGGACGAAGGGCAACTGCCCTTCGCAGGAAGCGATGACCTTCGAGACCGGAACCAATCAATGGGAGACTTACGCCGAGTGGCCGCCGCGGCAGGGCATCCAGCGCGCGCAAGCTCTATTTCCAGGCGGACGGGGGGCTTTCCTTTGACCCGCCCGGCAACGCCGGCGCGCCGGGGTTCGACCGCTACGTCTCTGACCCCGCGCACCCCGTGCCCTACCGCCATCAGCCGATCCAGCCCACCTACCCCGGCGGTGGATGGCCTACTTGGCTGGTGGAAGATCAGCGCTTCGTCCAGAACCGGCCCGATGTCCTGACCTGGCAAACGGCTCCGCTGACCGCAAAACCTGACCGTGACCGGCGATATCGTGGCCCACTTGTTCGCTTCCACCAGCGGCACCGACAGCGATTGGATCGTGAAGCTGATCGACGTCTTCCCCGAGGATTACCCCGCTGACCCGGCCCTGAGCGGATATGAATTGATGATCGCCGATGAGGTTTTTCGCGGGCGCTTTCGCGAGAGTTTTGAGAAGCCCAAGCCCCTCACGCCCAACCGCGTGGAAGAGTACGTGATCGATCTCCACACCAACGACCATTGCTTCCTGCGCGGCCATCGCATCATGGTGCAGGTGCAAAGCACGTGGTTTCCCCTGATCGATCGCAACCCGCAAAAATTTGTGCCCAACATTTTCCAAGCCACGGAAGCCGACTACCAAGCAGCGACACAACAGATCTACCGCACGCGCGAATTCCCTTCCTCGATTGAACTGCCGGTGAAGGTGCAGTAGGCAGTAAGCAGGAGCATGCCTTGATGGCTGACATTTTACCTTTTGCCTTCTGTCCCCTGCTGCCTGCATTCGCCTACTGCCTATGCCTGCTGCTGGCGGCGCATTCCTCCCCGGCCGCGTAGAAGTCTTGTGCTGTTCCGCGTTAAGCAGGGCGCCCAGCAGCACGTCGAGCGAGTCGAGAAGGCGCTTGTCGGCCGTTTGAATCAAATAGTTCGCCATGCGCAGCAATTGCAATTGGCGGGGGTCGTAACTTTCCGCCGGTGGGCTGAACCCGCTTTCCGCGGCTGGAATGGAGCAGGTTCATGACGCAGTTCCCCGACGAGGTGACAAGGCATTGCAACGTGCCCAGTTGGGTGGAGCGCTCCTGGAAGATCTCGCTCATCGGCACCCCAAGGGCCAGGGCGATCTTGCGCAGGGTATGGGGACGAGGTTCAAGGTGGCGATTCTCGATGCGGGAAAGGTACGAGGCGGCCAAGCCCGGTGCGGTCGCTTAACTCCTGCTGGGTCAATCCCTTCTGGTTCCGAAGCTGAATGATGCGCGTGCCGATGCTCATGCGCGGGCCTCCGTTTGACCAATCCGCTCCAATCTTAACACATATGTAATAAAAAGGGCTCTAGAGGGCCTGATTTCCTTGACACTCCTGTAAAGAAGCGTATCGTTGATGTGGGACCAAGAAGAAACGGAACGGTTCTCAGTCCATGTTGGAGCAGTTCCGGAATCCTGTCGGTCCCGCCGCCGCACGCGAAGCGGCAAGCAGCGCGAGGAAAGAGAAAACGGCCACCCGCAGTGGCCGACTCGACGCTCCAGGGTGGATGCAGAGCGGGCTAGAGGTCGAAGAAGGCGCCCCGTGTTCGGCCAGTGAGGAAAGCGCCCGACCTGACGAAGCCCGGTTCCTGGCGGCAGGATTCCGAGTTTTTCAAGTTTTGGTAGGAGGAAAAGCAAGCAGTACGGAAATCATACGCACTACCAACGAGCCCACCGACCCGTCCGGGATTTGTTAAGCAACCCCACAATCCTGCCTGATAAGCCCTGAGCCGGACGGGTCTTTCCTTTCCCAGCACCGAATCCAAATGCAAGCACCTTTAAGCAGTTCGATCGCTTTCTCCTTTGGCACGGAACCCGGGGTACGCAATAGTAATCGTACGTTCCAATGTTGCGCAGCCAGCCGCAAAGGCGCTATGTTGCACAAGCGACTCGCCGAGTTATCTCGGTACGGAACGATGGGAGGAAAACACATGCGGGTGTTAGTGACGGGCGGCGCGGGTTACATCGGGAGTCACACCGCCAAGGCGTTGGCGAAGGCTGGCCACGAGCCTTTGGTGCTGGACAATCTCAGCGCCGGGCATCGCTGGGCGGTGAAGTGGGGGCGTCTCCTGGAATGGGACCTCGCGGACACGGAAATGCTTCCCCAATTCCTGGAGAAGGAGCGCGTGGAAGCCGTCCTGCATTTTGCCGCCAGTTTGCTGGTGGGCGAATCGGTCCAGGAACCCAGAAAATACTTATTGGAATAACGTCGTCAACACCCTGCGCCTGTTGGATGCCATGCTGGAAGCAGGAGTGAAGCGGATCGTTTTCTCTTCCTCGGCGGCCGTCTACGGCAACCCGCAAAAAGTGCCGATTCCGGAGGATCACCCCAAGGAACCGGTGAATCCCTACGGCGAAACCAAGCTGGCGATGGAACGCGCCCTCCAGTGGTACGGAAACGCTTATGGGCTGAAATGGGTCGCATTGCGATATTTCAACGCGGCGGGAGCGGATCCGGACGGCGAGTTGGGCGAAGGCCACGACCCGGAGGCGCACCTGATTCCCTTGGCCATCAAGGCCGCGCTCGGGCAGCGGCCGCACGTCGAGATCTACGGCACGGATTATCCCACCCCCGACGGCACTGCCATCCGCGACTACATTCACGTCACGGATTTGGCCGACGCCCACGTGCGGGCGCTGGAATACCTTGCCGGGGGCGGCGAAAGCCGCGCGCTCAACCTGGGTACCGGCCAAGGTTACTCCGTGCGCGAGGTCATCAATGCCGTGGGGAAAATATGCCGCCCACCCTGTCCCTTTCCGCGAAGCGCCGCGGCGCGCGGGCGATCCGCCGGTGTTGGTTGCCGATGCCAGCCATGCAGGTGAAATTCTCGGTTGGAAACCCCAGCATTCCGAACTGGAAACCATCATTCAGGATGCTTGGAATTGGCATTCGACAGGGCAATCCGAAAAGTAGGCGGCCCCTGACGTTACCGTCCCGCACCCGTGAGAAAAACGCCTCAATCCTCGCTGCGCAAATTCCGGAGCGCTGGCACCTTTTCGTGTCCACTTGCTCGGATCGTATATAAGATTTACCGGTTAGGAAGGGAAGGCCCAGCCCGAGAGCCTCAAATAGCCTATAACTCATTGTATAATCATAGCGATACAGGAAGACGAAGAAAGTTGGCCCGGCAATTGCCTCTCACGGCCGATGGAACCAACTCGGGGAGCAGTGCGCAGTACCCATGCTGTTAGGCATGGTTCTGAGGGGTGATCGCTCGATGAAAGCTATGGTTGAAAACGAATTAGACGGAATATGAGCATCTAAAGGACTTGCGAGATCGAAATCTGACAAACCTACATTGGGGTGACGCCATGAAAAGAATCCATGACTCATGAATTTGTCAGTTTCATTTGGCGCGACGCGCCGGAAGTTCGACAAATCTCATTCCGGAAGCAAGCCGCAAGGGTACATGACCGCTGAGCGATCACTCGACCAAAGCGGTTGCAGCGATCTAACGGGAATCATGATGTCCGGATTGTTGATGTTCGGGCTGCTCGCCGTGGCGGTTTTGGCTGCGCCCATCCACATCGCAGGCCGGCGAGATTTCCATCGGCATCTCCGTTAGGATCGCTCCCCCGCCGATACCCGTTTATGCGCAGCCGGTTTGCCCGGGCCCTGGCTACATGTGGACTCCCGGCTATTGGGCTTATGATCCCGCGGATGGCTACTTCTGGGTTCCCGGCACTTGGGTGATGGCGCCCGCTCCGCTCATGTTGTGGACGCCCGGTTACTGGGGCTGGGGTGGAGGCGGATATCTCTGGCATGCAGGTTACTGGGGCCCCCACGTGGGCTTCTACGGCGGCATCAATTATGGATTCGGTTACAACGGCAGTGGGCTTTGAAGGCGGGGAGTGGAGGGGCAGAGACTTCTTTTATAACCGCAGTGTGAACAATTTCGGCGCGGCGCACTTCACCAATGTTTACGACCGGCCGGTAGTGAACAATTTCGCCGTGAATCGCGTCAGTTACAATGGCGGTGCGGGCGGACTCAGCGCTCGGCCCACCGCCGGTGAACTCGCTGCGGAGCACGACCAGCATATCGAAGCCACTTCCCTGCAGCAGCAGCACGAGGTGGCGGCGCACGGCGACCGCTCACAATTCGCTTCCGTAAACCATGGCGTGCCCGGCGTGGCTGCCACCGGGAGACCGGGAGAGTTCAAGGGCTCCGGCGTGGTCCATTCGACCCGTGCCGGCGGCGCGGTCAACCCGGAAGTATATCCACGGCACGAATCCTGGCCACACGAACGCTCCTACCGGCGGCCACAGCCCCAATCCGGGCGGTGGCGGCACGCACCAGGTCATGACCGCCCATTCAAACTCTCCCACCCTCGCATAGCTCCGGCACGAATGCAGCCGAAGACCGGCTAGCGGTGGAATTCCACGCCACGTCCCCGTCACCAACGAACCTTCGCATGGGACGGCCTCGACCCCGCACAGCCAACCCACGCACGGCACCGGGTCGACCCACCAGACTGAGTCCCATTCAGGACAGCCCCAAGGGCACAGTTCGAAACCTTCAGGAGGGGGAGGGGGCGAGAAGCACGAGAGCGAACCGCACCACTAGAGTGAGAATCGTTAGAGGTAGCCCAATTCTTTCCCCAGGGCTGCGGAGCTGGGTTCCATCGATGAAGAGTTCGGCTTGCGTTGCGTCGTACCCTTGCTCCAGGGTGCGGCGCAAATGGAGGGCGGCAATTTCCGCAAGCTGCTGGTCACTCAAATACTTGTTTTCTTTCTCCCGCAGTTCGGTGAGGGCGGGACAGGAAATGGAGACCGTGGCGTGCTGCCCGTCGACAAGAAAGACGCAATCGATGGTATCGCTGTGCCGGGTGGCGATGGCAGGAAATAGGTGCACAAATCGAACCTTGACGGGTTCTGCCAGTGCTCGCGAACTGACTTCAAAAGGCGTAACAATATAGCTCATAATGTGATATATCCAGGCGGCCGGAGTTGAGACCCTGCGTGCTTGTAAACTCCACATTATAAACCTGCTTCCCACACAGCAGACAAATACCGCGCGAACCCTACGCTTCGAACCTTCTCCGAGCGGCAGCCCGGCGATGATTTTTGCAACCTTTGGGCCTTGCCGACGTCTAATCTAGTAACTCTATTCTATTGACTACCTGGGGAAGTGGGTAGTCCTGGGTTTCCCGAATTATCCACTTCCTCCTTCCTAATCTCAATAGAATTCTTAACTCCGGCGTCGATGAGGGCGGGCGTTGGGAGCGTACGACGTTCGGCTAAAATCAGTTTACACCGGGCGTGGAGAAGCTATATACTGCCTTTCCTCGCGATTTGCCGCATTCCCACAAGGGTTAAGTTGAGTCTCGCATATACGCGAGACCGGGCTGATTTTCAGGGACCACGTTCGGAGAGATCACACATGAACCTGATCAGGGAAATTGACGAACTAAGTTGTGATTTCTGCACGCCCCTCGAACCCCAGGGGGTGATGGAGGCGCTCGTCGCGCGCCTCGTAAACCGTTACGCGATGGCCGCTGCCGGCATCTGGCGTCTGAACGCCGGCCAATCGGCCCTTTCGCTGGCGGCCTCAGCCGGCGGCCCGCCGTTCCCCGCCGCGTTGCGCGAGATTTCCGCAAGCCATTCGTTGTTGGGAAGGGCCGCGCAAGCGAAGTTGCCGCAGGTCTATCAGGGATCGGCAGCGGAGGGAGACGAATTGGCGCACTGGGCGGAACAAAACCAGTTCCGCTTTTTGAGCGCCTACCCGCTGGCGGATGAATCCAAGACTTCCGGTGTCCTGCTGCTGGCCGCCCCGCAAACGCCCGACGAGTCGCTGCTGGCGCTCTTCCGTTTGCACGCGCGGCTGGCTTCCATCGCCTTGCGCGACGCGGAATTGTTCGTGGGCGTGCAGCACAATTTGGACCGGCTCCAGTTCATGGTTGAGGCCAGCAAGGTGTTCAACTCCACCCTGGACCTCTCGGAACTCTTAGGCAAGATTCTGGATGTGGCCAAGACCCTCACCAAAGCCGAGCGCGGAACCCTGTTCCTGGTGGATGAAAAAACCGACGAGATCTGGTCGCTGATCGCCCAGGGAATGGAGAAGCAGGAAATTCGCCTTCCGCGCGGGCGAGGGATTGCCGGCCATGTCGCGCTGACCGGTGAAATCGTCAACATTCCCGATGCCTACGCCGACGACCGCTTCGATCCCGAGGTCGACAAGCGCACGGGATTCCGCACGCGCAATATCCTGACTCTGCCCATTCGCAACAAGGCCGGCAAAATCGTCGCCACCCTGCAACTGCTGAACAAGGCCACCGGCAGCTTCACCGACGAGGACACGGACGTCCTGCTGACGTTGTCGGGGCAGATGGCGATGAGTCTGGAAAACGCCCAGCTTCACCATGATCTTTTGGAAAAAGAGCGCCTGGAACGCGAAATGGCGCTGGCCCGCGGCATTCAACGCAGCCTGCTGCCGGAGACGAGCCCCGGTCATTCCGGGCTTCGACATCGCGGTGCTGAACGAACCCTGCTTTGAAGTGGGCGGCGACTACTACGATTTCCTGAGCCTGGGACCCAACACCCTGCTGGTGGTCATCGCCGACGTCGAGGGCAAAGGCATCAGCTCCGCCATGGTGATGTCGAACCTCCAAGCCACTTTGCGGGCGCTCGTCCTGCATCTGCACTCCCTCAACGACATCGCCGAATCCGTCAACAAAATGATCCTGCAAGATACGCGCGGCGAAAAGTACATGACCATGTTCATGGGGCTCATTGACACGCGCCGGAAAGCCATTCACTACATTAACTGTGGGCACGTTCCCCCGGTCATCGTGCGGCCCGGCAGTGAACCCATTCAGCTCACCGAGGGTGGCATGGTGATTGGCCTCTTCGAAGACGTTCAGTTCGACCGCGGCCACGTGAAATTCCAAACCGGCGATATCCTGCTCCTGTGCACCGATGGCATTACCGAAGCCATGGATGTGCAAAGCGAAGAGTTTGGCCTGGAACGGCTGGTCGCCAGCGTCAGCCAGGTGCCCGAACGCAAGGCCAAAGAGATCGTCCTTAAAGTGTGCGATGACGTGACCGTGTTACTCCAAGGGCGGAACGCACATGGACGACAAGGTGATGCTGGCCATCAAAGTCGTCGACGAACCGTGAAATGCCAGAGGATTTAGGATTTAGGATTCAGGATCTATTGAGCGCTGCACAATTGAGTGACAAGACCCCCTCACCCACCGCCTTGCGGTCCCCCCTCTCCCCCAAGGGGGAGAGGGAATAAGAATCCTCAGTTTTAGCGCTGCAATCGTGATTTGCTCTGCCCTCTCCCCCTTGGGGGAGAGGGAATAAGAATCCTTCAGTTTTAGCGCTGCAATCGTGATTTGCTCTGCCCTCTCCCCCTTGGGGGAGAGGGGGGACCGCAAGGCGGTGGGTGAGGGGGTTCATCTGTCACCTTATTATGCAGCAGTCAGTAGGATCCCGCACTCAGCTTTCAGCCCTCAGCTCCAAACAATCCGCTTGCTGCTTTCCGCCTCCCGCCTTCTGCTTGCTGCCTACTGCCCGCTGCTTTCCCTGAGCGTTAGCGTAATGCGCTTTCCCTCTCCGAACTTCCTCGTGAACCAGTCTTCCATATCGGTGCCGAGACTGATCGTGTCCACCTGGAAACTCACTTCCAATTCGCCGTCCGCCACCGGCAGCGTCTCATCAAAGGCCTCGCGGCCGGTAAAACTTCGCATGCAGAAACTATCCAACCATTCCAGGGGGCAAGCGCGCGAACCTTCCGGACTGGCGATTTCGACGCGAACCTTCCTGGCGAACACAAATACTCCTCAAGACTGAAGACAACAATCCACCCTGCGCCGCGGGCAGGCGCCGCTTGGCGATGTTTACCCCCCGACCCATCCCGCCCGCCCTTACCTCAGCGGAAAGCCCATCGTGGTCATCAACGCCAGAGCCGGTTGCGTGGTGTCGAGCCGCGTGTGCTGGACCACCACCTCCACATTGCTCTCCACCATCAAAGCCATCGGCTTGGCGATGGGGATCATTTCACCGCTCGCGGTTTTTATTTTTTCCATGCGCACGTGCGCGGTCCGCTGGGCAGGGCATTCCGCTTCCAGTCCCGTAAGCGGCTCGCGGTCTTCAAAATAGACCGTGATCTTCAGCTTCGCGGGGCGGCGGTTGAGATTGAGAACGCACACCGATTCATGACTCTTCATACCGCCGGTGCTTTGATCGCGGCAAATAGCTGTCGGCAATGAGCCACACCTTTGCACCGATGGATTTCTTCGCCATTTGATCCTCCTCTGGAAAGTTGCGATAACCCTTCCGGCGCCTGCCGAACCTGGCACGGCAATAGCGCCGACCTTCAATCTTCACTTCCCTTCCTCGGGCCAAAAACTCTTGATCAAATCCTGCCAATCGATTTTCTCCGCCGGTCCGATCACGCGTCCGCCGGGGCGCGGCGCCACCAGATTTTTACCGGCCATGAAAGCCAAATGGTAAAGCTCCGCGAAGGGAAAATCCGGGGCGGCGCCACCTTGGCCGCCGACCACCTCCGCCCCCAGGCGAACGTTCTCAATCATCCGGCCGGGGTGGCGCAAGTGGTAGGGATTTCGCCGAACCTCATCGCCATGCTCGGCCGTCGCCATGATCAGGATCGCTTCATCCTCGGGGGAAACCCCCACCATCAAATTCGGGCGAGGATTCTGATGCCAGAATTCGGTCTCGAAAAGCGGTAAAGGGCCGCGGCCCGTCCGCTCCAGGTAGTCGCCCAAAGCGTCCACCACGAGGTAATGTGTCCCAATATGCGTCGTGTTGAAATCCTCCGCGTGGGGAGCAAAGACCGCGTCGGGTCTCTCCCGTTCCAGCACTTCGCTGAGCACGCGCACTTTGGCGGCCCATTCCTCCGGGTGATTCTTGCGGTTGTCGAGATTGATGTGGTCAAAGCCCCAGGGAGGGTTGGCAACGGCGAGATCGAAGCCCAGCACGGCGCACGCCGCTTTCAGTTCGCGCAGACGGCGGGCGCGCTGGCCAGGATTGCTTCCCAAGGTGATGGCGCAATTGGTGACCGTCGCGCCACATTCCCGGCGCAGGCGCAGAGGCAGAGCGCCGACGAGCGCCTCATCATCGGGATGCGGCGAACAGACCACCACCTTGAGGGGCGAACCTTGGCCCGCCTTCACCGCCGGCGCCTCCAGCGGCCTGGCGGAGGGCCCGAGGGGAATCGCCTTCCCCGCTTTCATCGCCTTGATGTTTGCTTGCACAAAACGCAGCCAGCGTTGATGCCGAATCTTCCAAGCTGCGGATAAATCCTTGTGGCACGTGGCCACCTCCCCCAGAGTTACAAACGGAAACCCGTTATCCTACGACATTGCCGGGAATTTCCCAAGGCCCAAAGAAAACCCGCGGGCGTACCTCCCGCCAGGTCGCAAGGATTAAATCTCCAATTCGCCGCCTCTCGTGTGTACAATGGCCGTTTAATCAGGACGATCATTCGAATCAAGGAAGTCCTAAATATTTGGAGGCCACATGAAAAACGTTTTGCCACGCCGGAGCTTTTTGCAAGCCGCGGGACTTGCCGCCGCAGGTTCCCTGGTTACCAGCCCCCGCGCCAGCGCCGCCCGGCGGAGGGGACTGCCAGCCCGCGCCCCCGGCTTCTGACCGGATGCTGCGCGTACTCCTACGGAAAATATTTGGAGTCGGGCAAGATGACGATGGAGGACTTCTTTCTCAAGGCCGTGGATCTTGGGATCGAAGGCGTCGACGTCACCACCTACTGGCTGAAATCCACGGACCCCGCCTATCTGCTCAGCCTGCGCCACCTGGCGTTCAAGCACGGCCTGCCCTTTTCGGGCGCGGCCATCGGGACGGAAATGTGCCAGTCCGATCCCGCCAAGCGTGCGGCGGAAATCGCCAAGATCAAGAAATGGGTGGATGCCACGGAGTTGTTGGGCGCGTCGCACCTCCGCGTGTTCGGAGGCGAACTCCCGCCGGGCGCCACCGACGAGCAGGGGGTGGAGTGGACCGCGGAAACCATGAAACCGGCCTGCGATTACGCCGCCCAAAAAGGCATCACTCTGGGCATCGAGAGTCATGGCGGAATCACCTCCAAGGCTGCCAACATCCTCGCCATCCTCCGCCGCGTCGATTCGCCCTACGCCGGTTGCAACCTGGACATCAGCAACTTTCAGGAAGACCCTTATTCGCAGGTGGAGGCGTTGATTCCCTACGCCACCCACACTCACATCCGCGATTATGTACGGGGAGCAGCGCCAACCGCTCGACCTCGATCGCATGTGGCAAATGTTCGCCAAGGGCGGCTATCAAGGTTTCATGTCCGTCGAGTACGAAGGGGATGAGGACGCCATGACCGGCGTTCCCAAGCTCGTGGAGAAGGTCAAAACGCTGTGCAAGAAGTATTCCACGGTTTGACGAACAGGTGCCAGGTATCAGGTGTCAGGTGTCAGGCGTTAGGTGGCAGGAGTTAGCGGCGTGAAAGTGTAAAGATAAGTTCAGAGTTACTCGCCAGGTACGGCATGCTCAGTTCTTTGCCTTTTCCCTTGCACCTTGACCACCAGATACCCGGCACCTCCCCTTTGTAAACCTTCCCGTCACCGCGCCGTCTATATGAGTGAACACCGGCAGGGAGATCATGGAGAGCGCTCTGACCACCACCATGGATATGGCCGCCAGCCGGGGGCGCACGGAAGGCATCGCCGCCGAGGAATTCGACCACATCGTGCGCTCGCATCAGCGGCGAGTTTTCCGGGTGCTGTTTTCGCTGGTCAGGGACCGGGACCTCGCCGATAACCTGACGCAGGATTGTTTTCTGCGCGCTTACCAGAAGCGAGCGACGTTCCGCGGCGAGGCCAGTGTGGAAACCTGGCTCATCCGCATCGCCGTCAACCTGGCGCGCGACCACGCGCGCAATCGCCGCTTGGCGTTTTGGCGGAATATCTTGCAGCGGACCTCCAGCCCGGCGGAGGAAGCGGCGGAAATCGATATTCCCGACCCCGGTCCTTCGGCCGAGCGCGCCCTGCTGGCGCGCGAGCAACTGGCGGCCGCGGAATCCGCCCTGGAAAAAATCTCGCCGCAACAACGCTTGGCTTTCTCCCTGCGGTTCTTTGAGGAAATGACCTTGGAGGAAATCGCCGAGGCCATGCAATTGGAAGTCGGGACGGTGAAGGCACACCTGTTCCGCGCGGTAAGTGCGGTCAGGAATAAGCTGAAGGAGCAGAGGCAGAAATGAACGGGCATCTGAACGATGAACAATGGGCCGCGGCCGTTCTCAACGAGAACGACGAAGCGACGGCAAAACATCTGGCGGAGTGCGCCACCTGCCGCGAGGAAGTGAGGTCCTTCGCAATGGCGGCGGGCGCGGCTCGAGCGCAGGCGCGCCAAGTGGTGGAGCAGCCGGAAGCCTTTTGGCGGCGGCAGCGCGAAAGCATCAGCGCCCGCCTGGCGGCCCGCGATTTCACTCACCCGTGGAAGCGTTGGATTTGGGTCACGGCCACCGTGATGCTCATTTTGCTGGCCTCCACTCCTGCTTTCCCGCAATAGCGCGCCGCCCGTCCAAACGGCGGCACAACCCGACCCCGATGATGCGCTTCTGCTCAGCGTGCAGCAATCCATTCAGAGCGATTTACCGCAGGCTCTAAGACCGGCAGCGTTGCTGACCCAGGAGATTGACCGCGCCGAGGCAGCGCGTAGAAATCCCTAATCGATATTGAACCAGGAGGAAACCATGAAGACCCTCAGACTCATTCTTACGTCGTAGCTTTGTTTCTTGCGCCTCTTGTGGCGCGGGCGCAAAACAATCCCGACCCGGCGCCGCCGGCTCCCGCCGAAGCGCCTCCCGAAGTGATCATCGCCCAGCAGTCTCAATCCGATGTCCCCTCCCCCGCCGCCCGCAACGGCCATGATCAGGACAGGAGGGCGCATCGGTGGGGGGCCGGGACCGGTTAGGTTCGGGCCGCTGGGAGGGCGCGAGTTCGGGCCCGGTGGCGCGTGGTGGAAAAACTCCGAGATCGTCCGCAAGTTAAACCTTACCGACGAGCAGGTGAAGAAGATCTCGCAGACCTTTCTTGACCATAAATTGAAACTCATCGATCTACAGGCAGATCTGGAAAAACAGGAACTGCGCCTGCAACCCCTCATGGATGTTGACCAACCGGACGAGAGCAAGGTCGGCGCGCAGATCGACCTGATCACCGCGGCTCGCGGGAAGCTGGAAAAAGAAAACGCCATGATGATGCTGGACATTCGCCGCTGGCTGTCCGTCGAGCAGTGGAAGAAGCTGAAGTCTCTGGATTTGGCCGATGAGGGAAAAAAGAAGCTCTTTCTTCTTCCAAACCCTCCCGGAGGACAACGGTGAAGGCCCTCTTCCGCCCCCACTTCCCGGTGACATGCCGGTGACAGGAGTCCCCAGGGCGCCGCGGTGACACGAATGCTCAGGCGAGTGGCGGGCCCAAACTCCTGATGGAGTGAGGTGCAGCAAATGGTAGCCCTTATATATATGGTACTGGTTCGTAGGGCCCGGGGTTTGCCGCTGGTGTTGGGTCTCGTGTTTCTCGCGGCGTCGCCCGCACCGGCGCGGGCCGCGGCAGGAAAAACAGAGAAAGGCCGGACCCAGCCTCCGGCGACGTTGCGGGTGGACCCGCTCTTAATCGCCGAGGCGGGAGAGGTGTGGGGGCTGATCGCATCCCCGAACTACCCCATCTGGCCAAGTTGGGATGCCTCCGCCACGCCCCTCCTGTTCTACTTGCCGGGGGAGCAGGACGTCCTGATCAATCACCCGCACCCGCCCGAAGGGTTCCTCCCCTACGACGGCCCCGTCCGGTTTCCGGGTGGGCGGATTCTCCTCAAGAACGGCCCGACCATCATCGAGTGGGACGGGCAGAACACCTCCAAGGACGTGGAAGGAATCCGCACGCTCGTCGTGGCCGACACCCTCTCCAACTTGCGGAGCCAAGTCTCCGGCCTCCTGCAAGACCCGAGGCCGGCGGCCGAAAAGGTCCAGGCACTGCGCTTCTCGGACCTGTCGATCGACCCCATGGCCAACTCGCCATGGTGGTCCACGAGGCTTTCCACGTCTTCCAAGATAAACAGGCTCCCGATAAGGACGCGAACGAAATGCTACTGTTGTACTATCCCGTCCTCTCGGTCCAAAACAACGTGGGCTTTGCTCAGGAGGGCGCGGCCCTCGCGGAGGCCCTGCGCGCCGCGGACGCCGCGGCGTTTCGGCGTGCGGCCCTGCGCTGGCTGGCGGTGCGCAAGGACCGCCGCTCGAGCCTCCCACCGAAAGCCGTGGAATACGAGGACGGGGCCGAATTCAAGGAGGGATTGGCGAAGTACACCGAATACCGCCTGTTCCAGGTGTTGGAGGGCCGGAGCGCGGGGCCAGCCATGGCATGGGCGCAGGGGTTCGTTGGCTATGCCGACCTCGCGCCGCAGCGCGATAAGCTCATCGAGATGATGGTTAAGAACATGAGCGGCGCGGTCAACGTCAACAACGATCCCTATGGGACAGCCCCGCTCCGCATGCGGCTGTACTACTCTGGCATGGCGGCTGGCGTTATGCTCGACAACCTCTCGCCCGGCTGGAAGAGCCGCGTCTTTTCGCTGGATGTCTCCCTGACCTCCCTCGTGGAGGAGGCGCTGAAACCCTCGCGGGCCGATCTGGACCAGGCGCTGCAAGAGGCGAGGGGCGAAGCGGCCTATTCCTCTCTCGTGGCGGACAAGACCCGACTGGCTCAGGAGGGCAAGGCGCGCACCGAGGCCGTGCTCAAGGAGATCGAAGGGGGCCCGGGCGTCGGCCTCATTGTGGACTACTCGGGGCTGGGTTCCCCTAAGCTTGGCATGTCTTTCACGCCCTTCGGCATCACGGTGGTGGACGGGGAGCGCACCATCTTCACGCAAGTTCCCGTGGGGATCCATTTTGGTCAGGAGGGTGAGGTGGCCCAAAAAGTGCCGGCACCGCTCCTGCGAGACACCGGGCGGCGGCTCGTCCGCTTTCGCCTGCCCCCAGGCGCCACCCGGGCGGAAGTGGAGAGGGCCTTGGGGTCAACGCCAACAAGCGGCAGCACGGTTGCCAATTTGGCGCTCGACCTTCCGGCGCCACCGTGAAGGCCCCCAAGGCTCAAATCAGGTGGAGCGGCGAGAACCTGATCATCGTCCTGCTGAAGGGCAGCGAGGAGAAATAGAGAGGAATGACCGGCGGCGCGGTGGAAGGTGTTCCGCGGAATCAAAACATTCCGCCGCGCCGCTTTGCTTTACCCTGCCCCTGAGCCCGATTTTCTCACCAGAATTCCTGGACCCTGAGGAGTGGCGGGACGGCCCCTTTCCCCACGCGTCATTTTCTTCTTGACAAAATCGACCATTTAGGCTATATGGGTAGTCGGGAATAGAGGCCCGTGGCGCCCTGGGCGGAACTAGCGGATCGGCGGCAAGTCCCATGATCAACGACAACGCACGCCGACAAATTGTAGCAATGGCAGTACGACATTATTACCCTTAGAGGACAAAGTGCCCTAACCTGAGAACTTATTGAAAATAAAGGGCCAGAAAAGCAATTTTTCTCCTCCCAAACCTGACAACATACTGAAAAGAAACCCACTTATAACCAATCAGACAAAAGCTGCATATGGGGTGCAAATTGTCCCACAGAGTGGACGTCAAATTGTCGCTGTGAGACGGCAGAAACTCAGTAGACGAGTTCCTCGCCCTCGCGGAGGCCGTCCGCGACTTCGATGTTCAGGCCGTCCTGCGCGCCCAACTGAACTTTGCGGGACTCCACGCCGCTGGCAGTCTTGACGTGTACCGTGGCCACGCCCTCTTGAAACTCCACGGCCCGCAAGGGAATCACCAGCACGTCATCCTTGCGGGCGAGTTCGATGTAAACGTCCACTCGCAATCCGACGCGCAAAGGAGTGCCGGGATCGACTTCCACAAAGCTTTCGAGAACGTCCATATCGATCTTTTCCGTGGGATTATCGGTTTGGATTTTCTTCGGGCCCAGGCCGCCGCTGATGCGCACCACGTGCCCGTAGAAAGTTCTGCCCGCGGAAAGCGTCGCAGCGAATGGTGCGCGCGCTGGCCGATTTGAATCTTGCCGATGTCGGTCTCATCAATCTCCGTGCGCACCATCAGGTGCGTGGTGTCAGAGACGGAGACGATGGGCTGATAGAGCGATTCGTAGGAAATGGACTCCCCGGGATTCATGTAGCGCTTCACCACCACGCCATCCACGGGCGAGTGGACGAAGGTGTTATCGTAATTGTCCTGCGCCTGGGCAAGCTGCGCGCGAGCGAGATTCAGCTCCGCCTGGGCGGCGGCCACATCCTCCGAGCGCGGTGGCGCCATCACCAGCTTGTAGTTCTCGCTGCGCCGATTCCAGCCGCGCCTGCGCCATTTTCGCAGTCGCGCTCCGCCTGGTCCAGAACCGATTGCGAAATGATGCCGCCTTCCGCGAAAAGCTTTTGCGAGCGCTGGTAATTCAGGCGCGCATTGTCGGCGGCGGCTTGCGCCTCGTTCATGGCGGCGCGGGAGGCAGCGCGCTCCTCCGGCCTCGCTCCGTTCTGGAGCCTTTCCAGCGCCGCCTGCGCGTGCAGCACGTTGGCGCGCGACTGCTCCACCTGCGCCTGCAAATCGTTGTTTTCCAGCACCGCCACGATCTGCCCTTTGCGGATGGGGTCGCCGTCGTTCACCGAGACTTCCTTCAGCCGCCCCACCACGCGCGACGCCAGTTTGATTTCCTGCGACGTTGCGCCTTCCACGCGCCCGCGCGCCGCAATGTGCGAATCAATCTTGCCGCGAGAGACGCGCGCCTGGTTTGCGAACCCCGAGTGTCGTGCGAAACCGAGCGCAGGAACAGAAGCAACGGCACCGCCAGCACCGCGCCCAACATTGCAAACATGTAAACATTTCGTTGTGGCTTTGACATGAGGGCGATGTTCCTAGACGTTCTTCAGAAGGTCGAAATATTGTTCGCGGCTCATTCCTGCGGTACGGAGGAGGTTCTTGATGATGAATACCGGAAGTTCTTTATACATGGGGATCACGAGCGGACGCTTCACTCCAGGTTTGGTGTAAATGAGGTGGTCACCACGCTGCCGGTCGAAGGCGAAGCCGTCCCGTTCGAAGACCTTGGCGAGCGTCCGGTAATCGACGGGGCGGAGCGGGGGCATCTACTTCACGCTCAGTGTCAATCGATCAAGGGATACGAATTCCGGCGCTCGCCATGTATCGCCCGTCACGCTCGTAGCCGGCTTCCTCGAGAATTTCCGCCAATGTCCCCATTTCAGCGCTGGTTTCCAGGAACCCCCGGACGGCATCGCGGATGTTCTTCCGCGCCTCCTCGTCAGTCGCCCCGCAGCTTGATAGGTCCAGTTCGGGCACGTAGGCAACATACATTTTCCCTTCCTTAAACGTATGGACGGTGAAAGAAATGTCCTGCATCTGGTGTCCCTCCTTGAAATGCTTCAACATGGTTCTCGATTGATCGTAGCACTGCCTTCTGCCTTCTGCCTACTGCTTACTGCCTACTGTCCTCCCAACACTCCGTCCTCAATATTAAAAATCTGGTCGGCCAGCGCGGTGATTCTGGAATCGTGGCTCACCATGAACACCAGCCGCCCTTCCTCATGCGCGAGGTCGCGAAGAATTTCGGAAATCAGCCGCCCGGTTTTGGAGTCGAGCATGCCGGTCGGCTCGTCGGCAAGGATGATGGGCGGATTGCCCGCCAGCGCGCGCGCCACCGCCACGCGCTGCTTTTCGCCGCCGCTCAAGTCTTCCGGCAGGTGGTGCATCCTCTTCGCCAGGCCGACGCGCGCCAGCAGGTTGCGGGCCTCCGCGCGCCCTTCCTCGCCCCGATAGCCTTTCAGGTTAAGAGTCGCTTCCACATTTTCCAGCGCCGTGAGTGCGGGGAACAGATTGAACCCTTGGAATATAAACCCGATTCGATGGCGGCGCACGCGCGGCAGTCGCGCTTCTGCCAACGAGCTTACCTCTTCATCGAAAATGTGTACCGATCCGGCGGTCGGCCGCAGCAGGCATCCCATCAGCATCAGCAGCGTAGTTTTTCCGCTGCCCGACGGCCCCATCAGAAAGATGAATTTCCCCGCGTCGAGGTCCATCGACACGTCACTGCACGGCTTCCACGGACGACTCACCCTCGCCATAGGTTTTGCTGACGTGGTCGAGCCGGAGGACGGTTTGAGTTGCAGACGGAAGTCATCATTTTCACTTGTCCGTTGTCAGTAACAGATTGAGAGTGGTGATAGCCACACCACGCGAAACCAACATCTATCCACGGACTACTGACGACTGACAACGGACCACGGACAACTGACTACGGACAACTAGCTCTTAAACACCATCGCCGGATCAATTCTCGTCACCTTGGAAATCGACAGCACGGACGACCACAAGCACATCATCACGGTGAGAATAAAAATCCCCACCAGCACCGGCGCGGGAGCAGAATGGGAAGGTGCCCGTGCTTCATCGCTTGAATCACCAAGTAACTGACCGCCATCCCCACGCGCAAATCCGATCACCGAGTTGATCAGCGCCTGCTCGATGATGATCGCGTAGAGGTCCCAATTCGATGCCCCGATGGCTTTCAGCGTGCCGAACTCCTTCAGGTGCTCGGTGGTGGAAGTGTAGATGGTGTTCGCCACAATCACCGTTCCAATCACCACCCCCATCAGGGCCACGGCCAGCAGCGCCACGCCCGTGCCGGTGTTGATCATCCAGTAGTCTTGCGTCTTCTTGCTGAACTCGCGGCGAGGTATAAACGTCCACGTCGCTCACCGTCTCCTGAATGCGCCGCTTGACGTCCTGCACCGAATAGCCGGGAGCGACCTTCACCAGCACGTAAACGGTGTTCCCCTTGTTCAGGCGGGAAAGGCTCACCGCGTTCTTATAGGAAGTGAAGATGTAAGGGCTCTGGATGAACGAGCGTGCCCCGCGCACAATGCCCGCCACCCGCACGCGGTGGTCGTTAATTTCCGTTTCCCCGCCGATCGGGATATTGCCGAGGCGGTTGGTCTCCGCTTCGTCATAAAAGATGGAGTTGAAATACTTCACGTCCTGAGGGTTCCCTTTCACGATGTTCCAGGGCGCGCCCACCATGGTTTCGGGATCAAAGCCCACCATCTGCACCGTTTCCTGGCTGCCACTGGGAGTCTTCCAATAACCGAAGGTCAGCATGTACTTGATGGCCCACATGACGCCCGGCACCTCCCGAACGTCGTACAGTTTTTTTTCGCTGAAGGGGCGGCCGAAATCGAAATTCTCCAGGCCGTGGGCGGTAACCCAGATGTCCGCTTCGGTGTGGTCGATGAGCACGCTCACGTTGGAGCGAAAGGCCAGGTAAACCCCCAGTTGCACGGTGATCAGCACCACGGCAAAAGAAATGCCGGCCAAGGCCACCGCAAACCGAATCTTGTCGTGAAAAAGGTTTTTGCGAGCAATTGAAACCATCGCCAGGGCCGCCTCAATCCAGGGATTTTATCACGTCCTTCGCAGCGCGAGTGGCGCGTCGACAAAACTCTTAGACCCGACTCACCCTAATGGATTAGACTCCTCCTTCATCGGAGGTGGGTGATGCGAAGGGTCTTGATGCTGGGAGGCCTGTTGGTTCTGACGGCAATCGCCGGGCTCGGGCTGCTGGCCCAAGGGGGGGCCAATGAAGACCGTGTGGTCCGGCTGATGGAAGAGTACACGAATGCGCCGGCGCCGACGGGTGATGAGGGGGCGGTTCGCAAACTAGTGGTTCGCGATCTCCAATCCTTCGGCGCGGAGGTTTCCATCGATGGCATGGGGTCGGTCATTGGAGTCGTCCGCGGCACGTCCGACCGCCCTCGCATCATGGTGGATGCCCACATGGACGAGGTTTGCCTTATGGTGCAGTACATCCGGCCCGATGGTTTTATTGCGTTTAAGACGCTGAGCTATCCTGACCAATGGCTAAGCGACAAGCGTTGGGTCATCCTCACCAACCAAGGGCCGGTGTTTGCGCTTACAGGCGCCCGCGACATACACGTTTGGCCGGCGGAAGAACGTGCGCGCGGCGTGCCTCGCGAGGAAATTGTGCTCGACGTGGGAGCAACGTCGAAAGAGGAAGCCGAGCAGTTGGGCATTCGCCCCGGGGATTTCATTGCACCGGTCAGTCCTTTCACCGTGATGGCGCACAAGCGTTACGCCGCCAAAGCCTGGGACGATCGCGTGGGCCTCCTGGTAATGCTCGAAGCGCTGCGCAAGCTGAAGGCCGGCGGCGCCAAGCTCCCCAACTCGATTTATTTCGTAGCCACCGTGCAGGAGGAAAATGGCATGCGCGGCACGCACGTCGCGGTGCAAACGGTGAAGCCGGATCTGGGAATCGCGATCGAGCCCGGCATCGGCGGCGACGTTCCGAGCGTTCCTCCCGGATCGGGCGCAGGAGCGGCTGGGCAGCGGTCCCGCCATCTTCCTGTTTGATAATTCCCTGCTTCCCAACCGCAAACTGGTTGAGTTCTTTCTGCGCTTGGCCAAAGACAAACAGATTCCCTTGCAAACCGAGGTGCTGTCGGGTGGTTATAGCGAGGATGGCAGCGAAATCCAGCGCTATGGAAGCGGCCGGCCGTCGATACTGCTCACGGTGCCCACGCGCTACACTCATGCGCACACCAGTGTGATTGACCGCCACGATTTCGACGGCGCGGTCGATTTGTTGACAGAAATATTGACCCGGCTCGACGCGAACACGGTGGAGGAAATCTCGCGGTTTTGATGAGAGTAGGTTGATCGCTCATCATGTTCTTCGATGACCTGATTCTATTTCGCCGGTGGTTCCAATTCCGCAATGCTATCGGAAGGAATTTGGAAGGATTTCGACCGCAGGACGGTGCGCTTGAAGGTTTGGGGCTTGTCGCCCGGCTGATAGAGAATTCCGATGGCATTGGGGTGGGTGGCAAGGTATTGGCGCGACTTCTCCACGCCGCCGACAAAGAAGATCTTGGTCAG
The DNA here is from genome assembly GCA_963810005.1 of uncultured Acidobacteriota bacterium. Taxonomy (GTDB): domain Bacteria; phylum Acidobacteriota; class Terriglobia; order UBA7540; family UBA7540; genus Bog-366. The sequence goes on along the minus strand of CAWELY010000007.1, from coordinate 184,971 downwards.
CGCCTCGGTTTCGATGCCGGTGGGGACGGCCGCCACGGTCGAGAGCATGTTCTGCACCGGCCAGCCCGTGTGCGGGTCCATGATGTGGCAATAAATCTTGCCGTTAATCTTGAAGAACTTCTCATAGTTTCCGGAAGTGGACAGGGCGAAGTTCTGGAGGCGAAAAACATCCGCGGGCTTGTCCGCGTGGAAGGGATCACGCACGGTAATCTTCCACCCGCGCTCGCCCGGCGGCGATCCCAGCGCGTAAATGCTGCTGGTTCCGCTTGAAATCAACGCCGCGGTAACGCCGTTGGAACGCATGAATCTCCGCCGCCTGATCCACCGCATAGCCTTTGGCAATGCCCCCCAGATCAAATTCCATTCCGCTCGCGTCAAAGCGAATGGTGCGGCGCGCGGCATCCAGGTGCACGTGCTGATACCCGATTCTCTTTTGCACCTGCGCGATTTCCGGCAGCGCTGGGCAAGCGCCCCTGGCCGCGGAAGAATCCCCAAAGCTTCATCAGCGGGCCCACGGTGATGTCAAAGTCGCCGCCGGATTCCTGGCTGGCGCGCAGTGAATACTGAATCAGCCCGAAGAGCTGCGGCGAAACCGTCACTTCGCGCTGCGCGGCGTCGCGATTGATGGCGGAGAGCTCGCTCTCCGGCTTGTAATTGCTCATCTGCTGATCGAGTTGGTCGATCTCTGCAAAAACCTCTTTCACCACTTCGGAAAGGAAAGTCTGGTCGCGGCCATAGGCGACCACGGTGTAAGTCGTCCCCATGGCTTGATGCGAGGCCTCGTAACGGACGGGAGCGGGATTCGGGACGCGGGACGTCGGGACACGGGACGGCTGGCCGCGCGGGGCACAGACGGCCAGCAGCGCGGCGAGGGATAGCCGGCCTCACTGCTACGAATCAGAGGGAAAGCGATTCAGGCACCAGGTGTTAGCTGTTGAGAGCAGGTGTCGATGTCAGGATTCAGGTGTCAGGTGTCATGGAATCAGGTGTGAGGAGTAAAGTGTAAAGTGATAAAGGGTAAAGGATAAAGTGCTTCTGCGATACTTATCCATTTATACTTTACCCTTTACACTTTACCCTTCATTTCTTCAGCACCAGCCCCTCAGCACTTAACACCTGTTCCATGCTGACACCTGGCACCTGACACCTGCTCTTAGGCCGCCCGGCTCCCTTTGACAGTTTCTTTCTGCGGCTCCGCCCCGGGCCAGTAAACTCTCTGCCCCGTTTCCACCGAGCGGTTCCCGTAGATGACGCCCTGGGCGTCGGCCACGCCAATGGCGAACGGCGCGATGATCGGCTTGCCATCGCGGACGCTCAGCAGGAAGTTGTGCAGCTCGCTCCACCAGGGATCGTGGGGCTCTTCGTAATTGTAGATGCCCATCGACGCCAGCCAGTGTTTGGCGTAGCGCATCTCGCGGTCCATGAAGCCGAGTTGGCTGGTCGCGCCCTGTTCGGGGAAAATGGGGATGCCTTCCTGCGCGGCCTGATTGGTGACCGTGGCGCCCGCCCACCAGTTTTCCTTGCCGTTGCCGGTGGAAACCTTGGCCACCTGTTCGCGGTAGTACATGCCCTTGCCAAGGGTGATAATCAGGGTTCCCTGGTCACCCATGATCTGCTCGTTGAACTCCAGGTGGGCGTTGTAAAGGATGGAGCTCCAAACCAGCTTCTGCCCGCCCGGATATTCGTAAATGGCCTCGACGTTGTCGCAGGTTTCGCGGCCGTCTTTCCAGTAATTGATGCCGCCGGTGGCGTAAACAGAGATGGGCTCCGAACCGAAGGCCCAGTTGGCGATATCAATCTGGTGGGAGGCCAGTTCCGCCAGCAGCCCGCCGGAGTATTCCTTGTACATGCGCCAGTTGATCAGCCGCTCGAACTTGGGGTCAGGCACGGGGCGGCGCCAGTTACTGTTGCGGTGCCACTGGGCGCGCACGAACATAATCTTGCCCAGCGCCCCCTTGCGGATCATCTCCATCGCCACCTGGTAGAGCACGCTCGACCGCCGCTGCAATCCCACTTGCAACACCAGCTTGGGATGGTCCGCCATCGCCTTGCGGATCATCTCGCCTTCTTCTTCCTTGAAATACATCGTCTTCTCGACAAAGACGTGCTTGCCGGCGTTGAGCGCGTCCACCACCATCTGCGCGTGCAGGTTCAGCGGGGTGGCGATCAGCACCGCATCCATATCTTTGCGTTCCAGCATCTTCCGGTATTCGGTGTAGGTTTCGGGATTTGAGCCGATGGTCTCAACCCCCTTCTTGAGGTTGGGGGGATAGATGTCGCAGGTGGCAATGCAACGCCCTTCCGGGATGGTCGCCAGAAACTTGAGCAGCGTGCAGCCCTCCGTGCCCGTACCGATGAATCCATACCGCACGGGATTGCCGGCGCTTTGGGCGCTGAGAATCGCCGGGGCGCCAAGACCCGTAAGCGAAGAGGCGGCGGCCACCGTGGCGGCGGTCTTCAAAAACTCACGGCGTGTAACGTCTTGCTCCTTCTCCATTATCAAGACTCCTTATGATTCCCGAATTCGTTCCAAAAACCGGGCGGGAATTCTCCACAACAATTTATTAGCGATAAAGATCATAGCACTTAATACGCCAAATTTGACCTGCGACAAATTGAATGACCCACCTGGAGGTATTTTTTTGGGGCCAGGGATTTCACGCCGTGAAAAGCAGTCCCCGCCGGGTAACGGGCTACCCGCCCGCTTGAAAACGGGCAGGGCGCCTGCTATCATCCTGCACGCGCGGTTGAAGAGATCGCCGAGACTTAGCCTTGGGGGGACTAGCCCAATCAACCACACGTCAGAAACTTCGTGGAAACAATCGTAAGGGCACAAACAGGAGGTAGAGATGGCAGTGGTAAAGTTTTTCGCGCCGGACACGGACGCTTACGTAGACAGTGTCAAACGTCATATCGGCGAATTCGAGGAGCGCACGGGTCATACCGCCCATCTGAATATCATCGGTAGCGATCAGTACTTTTCCAACCAAATCGGTGCTTTTTTGGAGGGAGAAGACGCGGCGGATCTGTACATGTCCGGTCCCGTCCTTCTCTGGGAGCACTTAGCGGCGGGTTTCGTCGAGCCTTTGGACGATTACCTGAAAAGCGCCAAAGGCAACTACGATCCCGATGATTTTCTGGGCCCTTTACTGCGGGCCAATCGATGGACCGGGCGTTTCGGCGATAAGCTGGGCGCGGGACCTTTGCTTGAGATCCCGGTCAACTGCGAATCTTACAATCTCGCCTACGTTCCCGAGATCCTGAGCCGATTCGCGGAAGAAGTTCCCGCCACGTGGGATCAATACTTCGCGGTCTCGAAGCGCATCACCACGAAGAGTGGCGCCTCCGTGCGTGGTTTCGGGCAACGGGGAGTCTTCGTGTGGCACACCGTCTACACGGGTTACGCGACGCAATTCTGGTCCTACGGTGCCACGGATTTTGATTCATCAGGCCGTTGCGCTATTGCCTCCCCTCCCGGCGTGAGAGCTACCGAGGATTTCATTGCCGCGTTGAAATCCACCGGGCCGATCGACTGGCCGAATCAGCGGTGGTACGAGCTGGCGATTGACTTCGCCCAAGGGAAATATGGTCTGATCGTCGACTCGGATCACTATGTCGCCCTGTTTGAGAACCCTGAACTGTCGAGCTTGGTCGGGAAAATTGGTTATGCCCTCCCGCCCGCAGGCCCCAATGGCGTTAGGAGGCCCAACCTGTGGACCTGGTCGGTGGTGATGAACGCCCGATCCCGCAACAAGCAGGCGGCGTGGGACTTCATCGAGTGGGCGACCAGCCGGGAATTTCTCTTACGGTCGGCCTTCGAAGGCAACATGAACCCGACGCGGGCCAGTGTGTGGAACGATCCGGCTTTTATCAAGTATACCGATCCCTGGGGCGACTTTTACAAGGTTTCGAAGAAACTCGCCGAGGAATTAGGACAGGTGCTCGTGACCCCCGCCGCCAATTATCTGGAAATTGCCACCCGTTGGACCCGGGCTCTTCTCGACGCCTATGCAGGCACCGACACGGTGCAAGCAGCGCTTGAAAAAGCCTCCCAGGATATCGATGGGATGGTTAAGAAATAAGGATTTTCGTTTCCACAAGAGTTCTTACTGAACCTCGCATAATACAGTGACAATTCGGTCAAAAAGAGAGTCCGGCATGATCCGGCTTTTGTGGGCGGGCCGGCCGTTCCCGATCAGGGTGGCGCGTGGGCCGCGCCGAGGCCGCCGCCGGTCCGGGAGGAAAGCCCTCCGGCTCGCGGCGTGGTAATTATGCGGACGCGTCTGGAAATAGAGGCGGAAGCGCTTGCCCTCCCAACGGTAGGCCAGGGCCGCGCCAAGCGCGAGCTTCTTCCCGCTGAAGGCGTGCATCCGGACCGGGGTTTCGCCGCGAGATGCCCAGGTTGCCACATCCCTCCAAAGGCGGCTGGAAGAGCGGCACGCCCGCTTATTTAAATAAGTCCCGTCCATGCCGAAGCTCCTCAGGTCGTGTTCATTCCCTTCTAACCGGAGCCAGACAGCAACAGGTGATTCACGATTTCGGTTTTGAATTTTGGATTTTGATCTTGGATTGACGATTTCCAATTTGGAATTTGCGACTAAGTGCCCCGGACTTCGGACCCCGTATCTCGTCACTCCCCCCTGCCTTTTGCAGCTCCCACAAATCCCTTCGGCAAATTGCAGAATCAAACAAGCAACGGTTTGCGCCAGCCCGCGGTGATAACTGCCCTAGCCGTCCGCAGAGCTCCTAAGACACGGTCAGGGTGACGTTCACGCTGTTACTCTGGGCGGTGGAGCCGGAGCCGACCGTGCCCGTCACCGTCATGGTATAAGTGCCTGCCCCTGTTCCGGGGTTTGGCGGCGTCATGTTGCCGCCCCCGCCGCCCCCACCCCCGCCGCCGCAGGCGGCCATCAGGAGAGCCAACAAAAGCCCTGCGGCGATGGTTACCAGCGCCACCCTGTGTCGCCGGCCACCAGCTTTTTTCCAGCCTCGGGCGGTCCAAGCCAATACCGCCAAGAGCAGGGCAAGCATCACCAGGTTCATAGGCGCGGGCAAAAGTGGTGGTGTGGGGGAAAGCGGTGGAAACCGCGGCGTGCTCGCGGAGGGCGCCGTGGTCGTCACGGTAACCTTGATGTTCGCGGGAGAACTCCCCAGCGTTACCGAGTTCGGCGAAACCGTGCAGGTTGACTCCGCTGGAGGATAGAGGCCCGCGAACGGATTAGGCGCCGTACACGTGAAGTTCACAGTCTCGTTCACGCCCACTACACTGATAGTGTAGGTTGCGGCCTGCCCGGGCGCGACGGTCGCCGATAAGGAAGACCCGGTTGCCGGCGCAAGGGTAAAAGCCTCCCCCAACCCGCCAACTGTGATGGTTTGCGGGCTGCCGGGAGAATTGTCAGAGATGCTGATGCTTCCCAATCGCTCCCAACTTATAGTTGGCGCAAAGGTGATGGTGACGGTGCAGGAGGCGTTGGCGCTCACGCTACTGCCGCAGTTGTTGGTCTGGGAGAAGTCCCCGCTTGCCGTGATGCCGGCGATCAAGAGCGTCGTTGTCCCCGTGTTGCTAAGCGTGACCGTCTGAGTGGCACTGCTTGTGCCCACCGCCTGAGGGCTGAAGTTCAGCCCTTGGGGAGACAAGCTCATACTTGGCCCCGGATTCACCGTCAGGCTCGCGTACTTACTTGTGCCTCCGTAAGCGGCTGCAATGGACGCACTCTGGACGCTCGCCACTGCCGAGGTCGTAACGGTAAAGGTTGCGGTGGTCTCCCCTGCCGGTACGGTCACGCTGGCAGGAACTCCGGGTGCAGGGTTGCCTTGGCCCCCGAGGTCCACCACAACTCCGCCCGAAGGCGCTGGCGCCGTCAGCGCCACCGTTCCCGTCGAGGGGTTCCCCGCCGTTACGCTCGCCGGGCTGAGGCTGACAGAAGCCACCGCCGTCGGGCTTACGGTCAGCGTCGCCTGCTGAGTCACACCACCGTAGCTGGCCGAGATACTCGCAGTCTGAATGCTGGTCACGGTCGAGGTCGCAACTGTAAAGCTTGCGCTGGAATCGCCAGCCGCTACCGTTACACTGGCGGGGACTGTAACTGCCGCGTTATTACTCGCCAGGTTGACCACAATTCCGCCCGGCGCCGCTCCCACCAGCCACAGGGCCCCCGTGGATTCGACGCCTCCGCTCACCAGCGTCGGGTCGAGCGTGAAGGACGCGAGCGGGGCTTGGGTCACCGTGAAGGTTGTCGTGGCCGTCTCGCGCCTGTCGTGACCGTCAGAGTCTGGGTGCCCACGGGTGCATTCGCAGCAACGGTCAGGGTGGCATTGAGTTGAGTATTGGAAGTCGGCACGACATCCGCCGCTGAGATACCCGTGCCGCTGAAGGTCACCGTCGAATTGCTTGCAAAGTGCGTGAGGTTACCACTAATAGTTATGGGCATGGCCGCTCCGGGGGGGGCGAACGACGGGGTTACATCAACAATCGAGGGGTTGGTGGTGACCGTCCATGTACCGACCGGGATCCAGTTGGTGGAGCCGCCGATATACGATTGGACCGATGCCCACATACGGTGGCTTCCAGTAAAGGCTTGCGTGAAGCTAATACGGAGGGTCACCTGCCATTGGTTTCCGGAATAGTTGAATGAACTTCCAATGCCATAGAGGGAGCACACACTATTGGAAGCGGTCCCGGGCACGCCCACGGTCAAGCCAGGTAAACTAGACCCTGGCTCATCGCTATTTAGATAGAGATTAAATCCTGTATAGAGATTAGATGTGGCATTAACTATAGAGACCCAACAGTTTTCCGCACCTTGGAGATAAAAAAATGCCTCCCCAGCGTCGGAAGCGCCATTGGGGTCATTAAACGTAAGAGTGAAATCCCCTGAGCTCCCTGACCCAAGCGAGGGGGTCATAGCTCCGACGAAGATCCCAGTGCCCTGTTGTGCAATGGGAACACTTTGTCTCTGGATGGTGATGTAGCTATTGAGCTGCGCCGGATTGGGATTGGCGCTTATGGAGAAATTGACAACGCCATTCCCCTGGCCGCTGGTCGCTCCCGTGAACGTAATCCAACTGGCTGCGGTGCTGGCCTGCCAGGAACACGAAGCCGGGGCCGTAACCGTAATGGTTCCGCTCGAGGCCGTCGAAGGAAAAACATTCGCGGACGACGTCAGCGTCGCACAGGTCTGATCGTAGTTGGCCGTAAAGTTCAGCCCCGAAGACGTAAGGTTGTTAACGGTTAGGGTGAGGGGTGAGTAGGGATCTGACCATGTCTCTCCCGAAGTCATATCCGAACTCGGAAAGTAATTCGGGATGGCGACGGGATTAAAGTCGAGGAGATACGAATGTCCGTCTGCTGAATACTGGTCCTCGTAATGAACCAATGCGCCTTGATATACGTTCGTCCCCGACAAAAGCGGCAGGAAATCACCGTCATAGACGCCTGAGGGTTGACGGTACTCAACCCAGAGCCAGGAGCTGGTGAGAGGGTTGCGGAGGATTCGCAATGCGCGCAATCCACTGGATTGCTCAAACGGTGCAAGTGTAAAAGTCCCAGAACTCGTGACTTCCTGAAAATCGCTGCTTCCTAACCAACCCAGGATCTCAGCCTTATGAAATGCGTTGTACTGCCCTTCGTTACCAGTTTGCCCCATAACGCTGTAGGGGTCCCCGTATTCCAGGTCCCTCGCCGTGCTTGTGGCCTCGTTTAATGCAGCCCCGGAAGAGCTTCCACCGCTGGTGTCGCCGATAATGCCACCATTTGTAAAGGCAAAGTCGAACGGGCCAAGTGGTATTGACCCGAAGTCCAGAGAATTAGAGTGGTTGAGGCCAAGATTGTGCCCCAATTCGTGACTCAAGATACCCACCAGGTCCGTTCCTGTCGCGTAGCTAGGGAAGACCGGGATCCATACGGGGGAATGGGGATGCGCAATCAGGCTGTCGGCCGCTACGCAACCTACCTCAGCCAAGCCGGCGTAATAGCACCCCGTTGCAGTTACAGGGAAAACGACCATTACCCTGGTGTACGAAGAAAAATCAACGGTAGCGGTGGCGGCATTGATGGCGGCGCTAAATAAGTCGTCATTTTGGTCGCAAGTGTAAGCCTGGTCAAGCGTAAAAGGTCCAAGTACCTGCCCCATGGCGGAAGTTTGGCCGTACGATGTTTCCTGCCAGTAGGTCTCTACCGACTTCGGCGTGGAAGAGAATAGCTACTGATTCCAGTAGCTGGGTTGGTCCATCCCGGTCGGAAACGCTGGGCCGCCCGGCATGTTGACGACTATAACGGCAATGTTCTGCGGCCCTGTGGTGCTGCACGTTACCGATGTGGCGTCGGCTGCCGCTTCAATTTTCCCCATAAGGACGTCGAACTTCTCCACGGCGATTACCCTTGACGTTCCGACGCCGCTCACCCTGACCTGTTGCCCGACGGAAGGATTGAGTTGGCGTGCTTCGGTAAAAGACAGTTCCGTTAGACCACCTTCTCCATGTAATGCCCAGAGGGTTCTGCTACGTTTGTTCACGAAGTCGTCCGCCACAAGTTCCCCGAGCCCTCCTGTCCACTCGCCGTCGGTTTCAATCAAACGCGCCGCTTCCGGAACGGCGGCCCGCAATCGCGCGCTTAACTGCGTGTCGAGCATCACGCAGCGAATGGCGGCAGGTTGGGTCCTAATAAGCTCCTCAACCAGCGCGTTGCGCGCTTCGAGAACTTTGGTTATCGGCCCCGGGAGTGCAGAAGGGGGCGCGGGTGATCCTGACTGCTGTTGCGCTTCGATTTGCCGGTTCAGTTGAATGATCCTGGTGGCCAGGTCTGATTGAGTCTGGCCAAGCATCAGAGAATCAGTGAAGAGAAGAATGACTGCCGTCCAGAGGGATAATTTGAGAATAGCCCCCAATGGCGTCCGCGCTGAAGCATACGACCTTGCCATGGAACTACCTCCATGCATGGGCTTGCCCGCCCGAGTGACCCTTGACATACTAGCGTTAGGTAAAAAGCATTAGTTATCTGCAGGGACCAATTTGTTGTAGCGCCGGTCATTAGCCCGGCAAGTGCCGACCTCAAGCTCGGCGCTACAGATAAACGCAATTTCCGAACTGGACAATAGAAAGATTGAGGGACTCCCCACCGAAACGAATGGCCTGGATCAGACAATCCCCGACACCGACACCGCACATGCGCGACCTAGCATTCCGCGAAGGCGACCATGTGGGCGCACGCCTTGGTTGGCCCTTCTGTTTTGCTTTTCTCCTACCCCCAGGATTTGAGGGTAGAACACCCTTCCTCTATAGACCACGACGATATTAATGTCAAATGGTTCTTACGAACCGCAGCGATTCCGCATGCGAGGTTGGAGGTGGGCGAAATAGTTAGTCCGGGCGCAGGGGAGGCGGTCGGGCAGATTCGCATTGGCATTGTTGGCGGGGGCAGGGCGGGAAAATACGCCCGGTGGGGTCGACACTATGGTGAGATGGGCGCAACCCGCCGCACGCCACAGGGATATGGGGCCGAAGCGCAGGGCGGAATTCCGGGAGGGGAGGGGAAGACTTTTAGGGGGATGAACCCTCGGCGAAGCCGGGGTCCTGGCAGAGTTCGCGGGCCATGAGGCGTGCCCAGTAGCGGAGTGTTCTGCCACGCCGGACGGCCGGTTTCAGATTGAGAACCCAGAAAGCATGAAAGAGGTTGTAGGCCAGGAAGGCGACGAGCAGAAACGACTCGATGGCCTGCGGGTGGTGTTTATACACATGGTCGGAGTGCCACTCGTTGGCGAGTTCGTTGAACCCATAGTTCTCGATGTCCCAGCGACGATGCCCGAAGCCGACGGCTTGTTCCGTCGAGGCCTGCGCGGCCGGTAGCGTCGTGGCCCAAACCCACTCGGTCGTCATCGACTCAACCTGCATGGTAATCTGGCGGCGCACCGAGTAGGTTTCTCGCGAACGGATGACCCGCAGCGGAGCGTGGACTTGGGGCCAAGTGGTGAAGTCCGATACGTCCCACCACTGGCAGTGGCGCGACCGATACTTTCCCGCTTCGGGCGGAGTCAGCGCAAACAAACCGCAGGCATCCTGGTAAAGGTCCCGCCGCTCGTCCTTGAGAACCACCAGTGCGTGCTTACCGTGGGCGAGCAGAAGATTGAAGAAGGGGGCCTGGGCATAGAGACCATCGGCCAACAGCAACTGAAAGGCGCGGGGGTAACGGGCCAGGACGCGCTCCAGCAAGCGGCGGGCCGTGGTCACCTCGTCTTCGCCGGGCCGTTGGGGTTCCAGATCGAGCAGGATGCGCAACTCCGAACCCGTCAACAACTGCAGCGTGACGTTCCGATGGTAGTACTGAATCCTCTCGCCTTGCTCGGTGTGAATCGTCCGCTGCAAGCATCCCGAGCAACGACGGCGATAGCTGGCGTGGGTCTCGTGACCGTCGAGAACCGCCACGCTCAGTCCGCCGATGCCCGGCAAGGCTTTGTTCCGCTTCAGGCGGGAGTAGACATGATGCAGCCCCTCGCGCAGTTCCTGGGCGGCGAGACCAGCGTGGACGCGCCCCAGGGTGTCGCTACTGCCGGGCGAACGTCCCAGCCACCGTTTCCAGAACCGCGCGAGGCGGTGCTCTTCCAGCGCGTGCAGGCTGCCCAAGCGGGACCAGAACATCACCAGGCTGGCTTTCAGGAGAACGGCCACCGGGATACGGGGTTGTCGTCGGGGATCATGGACCGCCGCGACGATCCGTTCCGAAAGACCGTAGACGGTCTCGCCATACCGGATCAGGCGTCGGAGAACGGCATCACCCCTTGCGATCGAGCAGCCGCTGCCACTCGATCTCCGAGAGTTCCTCCAGCAGTTGCTGGATTTCCTGATAGCCCTGAACGCTCTGGCGGATGCGCGCTTCCCACTCCTTAGGCACGAACCCCTGGCGCGGCTTGCCTCCCCGGCTCTGCACGAGGTACAGCGACGCGTGCAGTTCGCCGTGGGCACAGCGACAATTCGGTTTCCCGCACCGGCGCAGACGAGTGCGCCAAGGTGCCGCGGAGAAAGCGCTGGCTAGAGACCATCTGCGTCAGGCGCGAACGGCGTTTTCGCTCGCCTGCCGGAAGACGGGAGCGGGATAGTGGAGGGTTCTTCATCTGATACATTAATAGTATATCAGGCAGAACCCGCGTTGTCAAGCAAAAAGCGAATGCGAATCTGCTCGGTGAGCGGGGACGGGGGCAAAGTAGTTGCAATTTCAGAGGGTTAAATCAGGTGAAAAAGCACGCATGCGGAATCGCTGTCATCTCGAGTGCATTTCAGGTGCGGCATTTTACTGGCCAGAAACTATCAAACTGCCTGGTCAGGGCTTAACTCTGACTTTCGGCGCCCTACAGAGGGCAAACTCCAAACAGGTTCGAAGAAATTACAGGGTGAAGTTTGGTTCCAGATCAAAGCTGAGGTCACTCGAAGCAGCGGAGCGCCCCGGCAGATCAAGCGCTTGACTTTCTGCCTTCGGCCTAGCCAAAACTCGCCTTCCGAGAAAATGTCCGCAGCGAATTTAAAGCTCCGGTTCTCGCCCCGGCATGACCACAAATCGGCTGATAACGTAACCGAATGCGGCGCCGGCGAAAACATCAGAGGGGAAATGTGCCTGCTGGGTAACGCGTGAGAAGCCGACCAAAGTCGCTGCCCCATAAGCCACCCAGGGTACCCAACGGTGGCTCGGATAACGGCGGGCGAAGAATCGTGGCGACTGAAAATGCCGCGATGGCGTGTTCGGAAGGGAAGCTTCCGTCCGCGCGGAGGGGCGGCTGGTAGGTTTTAAACCAGGTGTCGGAATAGCTCCCTCCCGGCGGGATGGCACTTGGTCGCAGGCGGCCGGTGGCATTCTTCAAGACCCAGGCCAGGATCCCGGCGTCGACCAGCAGATTCGCCGGCCAGCAGCGAAGTGTGGGTCGCGTATGAATCCTTGCGCACCATATCCCAAAGCATAGAAGGAGGCAGGGACGAGTGCGGTGGCGATTGCCGCATTGGTTCCGCTCAAACCACGGTTGAATCCCGAAAAGGCCGAAGTATTGCGGAAATAAGGGGTGTCGTGCGGATCGAGCGCCACCAACCCTCCCAAGGCAATTGCAATCCCCAGCGTTGGTTTCCAATGTTCCCCGCGCAGCAAGCTGGGCAGGAAACGTCCAAATGGTTCGCTGGTCATGCGAAGACATCGGGGACGATTGATCTCCAGTTAATCGGTCTTTCTTCGTAGATGGAGACTGGCGGAGAGGGAGATTTCGAGGCGGGCCCGCTTTGCGGGTCCTCGGGTGAGGCCGCGAAGGCACACGCGCTCACCATCAAGCACACCGCCACGAGAAGGGACTTCACCCGCCCGGTCATGTTGAAAAGCACCCCAGCCAAATGCTACTTCAGGGCTCGCTGAATGGCAAAGGAAAACGTCGCGTGCCGGGGCAATGGCAATCCGCCGAGTTCGTGTTATGCCGGTGGAAGAGCAGTCCCTGCCGGGGATCGAAAATAGGCGTCAGAGGGGGGGTGTCAGGGTACTTCTAAGCTTTTGTGTAGAGTGGAAACCTTCCCGCCGGCACCGGACTATGCCTTTTGCGTTTTGCGCTTTGCGTTTTTGACTTTCTCTTGCGGCTCTGCTGCACTGTGCCACCCGTTTCTCCCATCATGGATAGCCACCGTTTCTGCTTCGGTCATTACGTCCCCCTTCTTCAACTATGCGAACAAAATAGGACGATGACTCCCGCTGCAAATGCCCATCTTTGCGTTACAATTGTGCTCCCAAAGGAGGGGGCATAATCTATGGCTATTATGACCGATTTAAAAGTGAATGCGCCGCAGAAGCGGTTGCGGGGGGCTTTGCCGAAGATCGGGATTCGCCCGGCGATTGACGGGCGGCGCAAGGGGGTGCGCGAATCGCTGGAAGGCCAGACGATGGGCATGGCGAAAGCCGCCGCGGATTTCCTGGAAAAGAACCTGCGCCATCCGAACGGCCTGCCGGTGGAATGCGTGATGGCCGACACTTGCATTGGCGGCGTGGCCGAAGCGGCCGATTGCGCTGACAAGTTTGCGCACGCAGGGGTGGGAGTGTCGCTGACGGTGTCGCCCTGTTGGTGCTATGGCTCGGAAACGATGGACATGGACCCGCTGATTCCCAAGGCGGTGTGGGGCTTTAACGGCACCGAGCGTCCGGGCGCGGTTTATCTGGCCGCGGTGCTGGCCGGACACAACCAGAAAGGGTTGCCGGCCTTCGGCATTTACGGGCAGGACGTGCAGGATTCCACCGACACCTCGATTCCCGGCGACGTGCAGGAGAAGTTGCTGCAATTCGCCAAGGCGGGCCTGGCGGTGGCGGAGATGCGGGGCAAGTCCTATCTGTCGTTGGGCTCCGTCTCCATGGGCATCGCCGGTTCGATGGTCAATGCGGATTTCTTCCAGAACTATCTGGGCATGCGCAACGAGTACGTGGATATGTCGGAGTTCGTCCGGCGCATCGACGAGAAGATTTACGACGCGGAGGAGTTCGACCGCGCCATGGCGTGGGTAAAGGCCCATTGTCCCGAGGGTAAGGACTGGAATCCGCCCGCCCTTCAGAAGTCGCGCGCGCAGAAGGATGCCGACTGGGTGACGTCGGTGAAGATGGCCATCATCGCGCGCGACCTGATGGTGGGCAATCCGCGCCTGGCGGAACTGGGTTACGGCGAAGAGGCCCTGGGCCACAACGCCATCGTGGGCGGCTTTCAGGGACAGCGCCAGTGGACCGATCATTTCCCCAACGGCGACTTCATGGAAGCCATCCTGAACTCCTCCTTTGATTGGAATGGCATCCGCGAGCCTTTTGTCTTTGCCACGGAAAACGATTCCCTCAACGGGGCCACCATGCTGTTTGGGCACCTGCTCACCGACACGGCGCAGATTTTCGCCGACGTGCGCACTTACTGGAGCCCGGCGGCGGTGAAACGCGTGGCCGGCCACAATCTGACCGGCAAGGCGAGCGGGGGCATTATCCATTTGATTAACTCCGGCGCCGCGACGCTGGACGCCACGGGACGCATGATGAAGGACGGCAAACCCGCCATGAAGCCCTTCTGGGAAATTACCCCGGAGGATGTGGGCCGTTGCCTTGACGCCACCCAGTGGGCGCCGGCGGCGCTGGAATACTTCCGTGGCGGCGGCTATTCCTCGCAGTTCCTCACGAGTTGCGAATTTCCCGTGACCATGGCGCGCATCAACTGGATCGCGGGGCAGGGGCCGGTGCTGCAACTGGTAGAAGGCTACACCGTGTCGCTCCCGCCGGAAGTCAACCAAGTCCTGGATGAACGCACCAATCCCACCTGGCCCACCACCTGGTTCGCGCCGCTGCTTACCGGCCGGGGCCCCTTCCGCGACGTATATTCTGTCATGAACAACTGGGGCGCCAACCACGGAGCCATCTGCTACGGGCACGTCGGCGACAAGCTGATCAGCCTGGCGTCCATGCTGCACATTCCCGTGTGCATGCATAACGTGGGCGAAGAAAGAATCTTCCGGCCCAGCGCCTGGACCCACTTCGGCACCCACAATCCCGAGGGCGCCGATTACCGCGCCTGCGCTAACTACGGTCCGGTGTATGGAAGAAAGTAAGCCTCATTAACCCCATCCTCGGCAGACAGCGCAGACCCCGCTCCTCGGGGTCTGCGCTGTTCTCCGTGGCCGTCTAAGAAGGCCAAAAAGCAAAGGCGAAAAGGTACGGCGAAATGGGTGCTGACAATGAAGGAAGCAAAGCAAGTAAAAGGAGGCAAAGCAAGTAGCGCGTCAGACCTGCGGTTCAAGGTCCGCAGCTTTTCATCCTACGCCATCAGGTTCAAATCCGCGCGCCCACATCGAGCGGTGGCCGCCCACCGTCAGCCAGATGGGTGGTGATGACTTCAAACTGGAAGTCGAGAATCGACTCCAGCAGGCTCCCCTGGACAAGCGCGCCTTTTTGCGTCTTGGCCCGGCGGATCAGCGCGGCCATGATTCCCTGCACCAAGTGCGAGCCGCACAAGATGTCGACCACTGCCAATCCCATCGGCACCGGCCCTTGATCCGCGTTGCTGCTCAGCCAGGTCAGCCCAGACAGGGATTGCAGCAGCAGGTCCTGTCCGGGCTTATCTTTCCGCGGGCCTTCCTGACCGTAACCGGTCACTTCGCCGTACACGATGCGGGGGTTCAGTTGACGGACGGACTCCCAATCCAGCCCGATCTTCTCCATGACGCCAGGCCGGAAGTTGTGCGTAATGACGTCGGCGCGGGTAATAAGCCGCTTCACCGTTGCGAGGTCCTCCGGGTTTTTCAGGTCTATTGTCCCGCCTGTCACCAGGAAACTCATGATTGCACCTGAGGCGCCGTAGCCAAGCGGCTCCGCCGCCGGTTATGAAAATGCTCCCCTCCTCAGTTGAGGAGGGGGTAAGGGGTGGTGCTGATTGCGACTTTGTGTTTTCCGCTTCATGAGATAACCACCGCGGTGCTCGGCGCGCCTCCCCTCCTGAATCAGGAGGGGAGTTATTTTAATGACCGCGGGGCGGCAGAGCCGCGGTGATCGCGAAACTTTCCCGCTAGTCTGCGCCGGTGTCGCCCATCCCCTCACGCCGGCGGTGGGCTCCTGCCACTAAGGCACGGAGCTTGCCACGGGTGATCTCCAGAGGAACATGCTGAAATCCGCATTCGGAGGTGATCAGCACCCGTTCGGGGTCAAAGTACTCGAGCACCGGGCGCGTGCGCTGGGCCACTGTTTCCGGTAATTCAATGGCGTCGCTACGCTGGTCAACGACGCCCACGGCGAACTCCCCTTGGAATTTCCATTTATCCCAGAGCGTCAGCATGTTGTAGCTGAGCGTACAATATTCCAGAGACGCTTGGTCAATCTTCACCGGCTTGAAGCCTTCTGCCAAGTCACCATAGCGGGTGAATTAGACACGCTTGCGGCGAGGATTAACGCCGCACACGTGCAGGCCGATCTTGACGTTAAGCCCTTCGATGGCCCGGTTCAAAACCTCGGCGGCCCACGCCACTTCTCCGGGGAAAGCCGTCCAGGCCGGTTTGTCGAACTGAATGAACTCGCAGCCGGCACGAGCCACTTCCTTGAGTTCCTGGTTCAGCACCTCGGCGTAGGCCAGCGCCAGGTCTTTGTCGGTAGGATAGAGGTCGGGACGCTGGTTATTCGGGAACTTGGTGAGCAGGTGGGGTCCCGTGCAGGTTATTTTGACCTCGAGATGTGACGGAGCAACCTCACGGGCTGTTGTCCAATCGCGGACGAGTTCAAACCGTGGGTTTTCGATCTTGCCTACCACCAACGCAATTTCAACCCAAATAGGGCGTCGCCCTAGGTCCGATAGACCATCTCGTCGAACGACAGGCCATCCAGCCGCTTCTGGAAAAAGTAATACACATTTTCGCGGCGACCCTCGCCATCGGTGATGACATCGAGGCCTGCCTCCGCGCCTGCCGGGACGCGGTGGGGCCAGCATTCAAGCTGATGGCCGATCCGGTGGCGGCCTATTCCCACGAAGAGGCTCTGCGGGTGGGGCGTGAGCTCGATCGGCTGAATTACTATTGGCTCGAAGAACCCCTCTTCGATGTCGATTTTCATGGTCTACGAAACTTAACGGCCAAGCTGGACATTCCCATCATTGGCACCGAGGTTCTGGCGGGTTCACACTACTCGACTGCCGAGTGCATTGCTACGGGGGTTGTGGACATGGTCCGCACCGACGTGTCGTGGAAGGGCGGCATTACACCGGTCATGAAGACGGCCCACTTGGCGGAATCCTTCGGGGTGAAGTGCGAATTGCACACCACCATCTATCAACCGCTGGAAGTGGTAAACTTGCATTGCTGTTGCGCCATTTCCAACTGCGAGTTCTTCGAGCTGCTTTACCCCCTTTCGTATATGGACTTCGGCATGATGAACAAATTGCAGATTGACGCGCAAGGCTACGCTCATCCTCCGCAGAAACCGGGAATTGGGGTCGATTTCGATCGGGATTTTGTCGATCGCTGTACCGTCAAGAGAATGTGAACAACCTGATTATCAAGTTGGTACTGGGAGCTGTTGGTTCATCAATCCAAAACTGAAAGTGAGAGGCGGCCGAAATCATGCAAACACCAAACGTCAGAAGATATGGACAGATCATCGGACTCAAACCGGAGGTCTACGAAGCGTATGTAAAGTACCATGCGAAGGTTTGGCCGGGAGTTTTGAAGACTATCTACGAGTGCAACATCCGGAATTATTCGATATTCTTCAAAGACAATACCCTGTTTGCCTATTTTGAATATATTGGCGACAACCTCGAGACAGACATGGCGAAGATGGGAGCGGACCCCACCACCCAGGAATGGTGGGCCATTATGAAGCCGATGCAGCAACCCATCCCCACGCGAGCCGAAGGGGAATGGTGGGCGGACATGAAGGAAGTGTTCCACGTGGACTGAAAGGGTGCGCGGCCAGCCATCCCGAACCAGCCGCATCAGGGAATGCGCCCTTCAATTGCGAGATATCCGCATAGGCCAGCAGAGTGGTGTAAGGAACAGGAATTCGACCAGCGCATCGCCCACGGCACGCTGGTGTTCACGGTGGCAGTGGGTCTGACAGCAGGCAATGTCAATCCCGAGGCTTTCACTTACGGATACGACCGGTTGCGGTTTATCAAGCCGGTTTTCATTGGCGATATGCTGCACGTAAGGGTCGCTCTCATGGGGACAGGCGAATCACCCAAACGGTCCGACTGCGGAATCGTGGTCGAACTCCTCGAAATCTTCAATCAGCGCCATGAAGTGGTACTGGCCTGCGAGCATCTGCTCATGGTGAAAAGGAAAAAGGTCTAACGTATCCCGGCGACGGAAAAGCGGACCGGTGAGAAGCCGTAAGCTTGTGGCTTGCCCTTGCCAGACCGGTCAAGGCTTCTGGGCGAGAGCCAGAATCCACAAAGCGAGAAGGATGATCGCCATCCCCGCACCCAGGTAAGCGCGGACACGGGTGCCTGTTCCCGCCCACTCCCCCGTAAGGAATCCGGCGGCGTTGCTGGTGATAATGATGGTGCCCATCAATAAGGGCCATCCCACCACGGTTCCAAAGTCACCCATGCGGTATATGCCCAGGCCATACACGGCGAGCCCGCCGAACCAGAAGGCGCCCATCGCCGCCCCATATAACCAGTTAATCTGCAATCCCGGACCCCAAAATTCCTTGGTCGTGGCGTTCTTGCGCAAAAGGTAAACACAATAAAGGCAATTGGCAACGAAGCCCCCACTCGTCGCCGGAGCTGCCACCACATTCGACATCCAGACGGGCGAGACTCCCAGTTGGCGCGCTACGGTGAGCGCTTCTATGCCGAAGGCATAGCTGAAATTCAACGTCGAGGAAAGGAGTCCGGCAACGGTGGCAACGGCCAATCCCGCCAGAAAGGAACCCTTCACTTTGACCCCACGGTCGCTGCCCTCTGGCTTCTTGCCTTGGTTGCGAAGAGCGCCGGCGCGAGCCGCCACGACGATCCCCACCAACATCACGGCGGTTCCCAGGAAATAGAGATGTCCTTGCGAAGTGCCCGCCTTTTCCGGGGTGAGAACCAGCAACGGAACGAGGGAGCCCACGGAAGCGCTCAGACCCAGGATGATGGCAAATCCCAAACCAATACCCAGCATGCTCAAGCCCAGACCCGTGAGGGTAGCGCCGGCTCCCCAACAAAGCCCGAATCCAGCAATGGCCACAAGGGTATGCGTCGAGGTAATTCGATAGACCTCGCCCAAATGCGGGACCGTGATGCCCGTCAATAGCCATGGAAAGATCACCAATCCGGTGAGCGCGAAAACCAGCCAGATGTTCTCGTAATTCCAGCGTCGGACGAACTTCATGGGCACCGGGAAGAGGCCCTGCAAAATCCCCCCCACGAGCACCAGTCCTGCCCCAACCAGAATCTTTAGATCCATGAAAGCTCCTTCAATTTGGTGGAATTGCTTGAATGACCCTGTCAGGGGAGCCGCGATTGCGGCCGGACAAGACTAAAAGCGCCCGAAGCGCTGGTAAGCCTCGAGGGGCAAAACTCCCCGCAGAATAGCCGCCCGGACGAGGTCCTCCGTCTGTACGACCACTTCCGCCTTGCTGACAACTTCTTCCGCCATCGTCTGAGGAATGACGATAACCCCATCCCGATCGCCCAAAATCAGGTCGCCGGGAGCGATCGCGACGGAACCGATCACAATGGCGACATTCCAATCAACCAATCGCCAGCGACCACGGATATCCACCGGCGTTTTGTAGCGGGCAAACACCGGAAATCCGAGAACCGGACCCAGTTGCCCCATGTTCAACGCCCCTGCTCCACCGGATTCTCCGGCCACGGCCTCGTTCCCCGAAGGGGGACAATATCATTAGCCGTAGGTGAAACCTACGGGTAGGAAACCAGAAATTGAGGTTCCGACCCCGGAGGGGTCGAATGATCCGACCCCTCTGGGGTCGGAAGAATCCCATTCCTAACCGTCCCGATCGGTAGGTTTCACCTACGGCTAATGATATTCCTCCCCTTCGGGGAGGCGAGAGAGTGCTGCACCCCGGCTGTCCAAATCAGCGGGCGCGGAAATGGTAATTTGGACAAGAACTCTTGTGATTTGCCCTGTCGCCAGGCCCTGTCAGCGCGCGAACTCTTCCGCCACTTCCATCGCGATTTTCGCCCACTCCCATAGCTTTTTCGGCCCGTAGCGCACCGTGGAGATATCCTTCATGATCAGTTCCACGTGGCACCGGCCGCCCGTCTTGGTGAGAAAGGTTCGGAGCTCCTCCCGCGCCCCCTCCGGGTCCCAGTGATCGCGCGCAAAGATCGCCGGAGTCGGTTTGTGGCTGAGGATATAATCGCCCCCCACCTTGTCCACCAGGCGCTCGGTATTGTTCCAGTAACTCGCTGAAATCTTGCGCAGGTTCGGAATCCGGCGCAGCACTTCGATCTTACGGTCCAGGGGTTCGCAGCAGCCGTAATACACCATTCCCCAACGCTCCAGCCAGCGCAGATCGTGCTTGACGGCGAACTCCCACTGCATCTCGGGGGAGACGTCGGAGAAGATCTGCGCGTTCGAGCAACCCCACATGTTGTGCGGCTTCACGTAGCCCGGATCGAAGTCCGGTCCCGGCAGTGACTGGGTGTACCCGTAGCCGCCCGATCCGATGCGCGTATTATTGCAATCCAGCGCCAGCAGATTCATTTCTACGAACTGATCGAGTTCGGTCATCCACGCATCCACCATGCGCTCCACCGCGGCATGCACCAGGTCGGGCCGTTCCACCAGGTCGACCATCGCCTCCTGCACGCCCCACCATCGGATCAGGTAATCCCACGGGGTAAACCAGATATGCGTCTGCCCCATCTTCTTCACCGGCATGATGCCGCCATAGACCTCGCACATGGCCTGGTAATAAAGCTCCGTCGCCAGTTCGTTGTGGGTGACCACCGGCATCTGGATCTTTTCGAGATCGGGGAAATCGCGGATCTGAATATGGAAATGGCGCGACACGACGTCGGCAGCCGGATCCGTGGTGGCGATATCGACATCTTCGATGATTCCGAAGTCGGTGGAGTGAATCGCCAGCGGGCAGGTGAGGAAGTCGCTCACGATCATGTCGCCCGGAAGGTGCCGCCATTGATAGAGGGTGCGCCGCAATTCGCGTTCCTGCTCCTGCGCCCAGGGGTGCTCGGTCCGCAGCGTCAACTCGTCGTCGACGTCCATCTCATGCCAGCAGATTTCGTTGATCCAGACCATCGGACGCTCGGACTCGCGGTCGTTCAGCTTCTGCCAGAGTCGCGCCTTCTCCTTGTGAACCGGCAGCGCGGCAACCTCCGCCAATTCTCCCGCCAAGCGTTGCAGGATCTCTTTATCTTTTGGGGATAGTTTGACTTCTTCCGCCACGGGAAGTGCTGGGTGATGACTGGGATCGTGCAGCATGAGTCTGTACCTTGCCTGCTTGTTCAAACGTGCCAATGACCAAAACGCATAAGCAGTAACACGTTGCTTCTGCCGCGTCAAGCCTAAGACAGCCTAAGACAGTGTGTGCCCCCATTTTCCATCTTCGTGTCAAAACAGAGTTTGCGTTCTCAGGTTAAGAGCTGAGTAAAGGCAAACTGCCTCTCACTCTGATGCGCTACCCCACTTCAGCGTGGGGGCCGTTAGCCAAGTGGGTTGTTGCGGGTTGCCTGCGCCGTGGGCCAGCACAAGCAGCGAGCAGTCGCCCGGCACGACGCACCCTCCGGTTAACACTCGTTGTCAGATATGACAAGATACTATGGGAGCATGGGCAGTGAGGAGCGATGATACCTAGCATTTCGGAAGAAATCCAAGCAGGGGATCAAGACGCCCCAGCATGAGGTGGATCTGATCAGAGACCGTCTGAAGAGGCTGAAGGAGATGTTGCGATGAAGAGCGAAAAGCTGGAAGTGGTGCGCGGGAGTGGAAATGTTTTCCGCGACCTTGGGCGCAAAAGCGCGGATGCCGAGCAATTCAAGGCGATCCTCGCCGCCGAAATCATCAAGGCGCTCGATCGGGAAGGCCTGAGCGTGCGCGCCGCGCACGCACGCACCGGGATTGCGGCGGCCGACTTCTCGCGCATCCGCAACGCGGACCTCGGGCGGTTTACCGTCGATCGCCTCATGTCGATCATCAACCGGCTCGGGGCGCGGGTGGAGGTAAATGTCCGCGTGCGGCCTGCGGCAACCGTCGGGCGCGAGGCGACGGCGTAAGCGTAGCCGCAGGCACAGTTTGCCTTCGCCTGCGGCTTTTCGTTCTTTTGCATTTCATAATATGTGGACGCTCATCGTATTCAGAGCCGCGGAGTGGTGCAGAAAGTGCACAACTCTGCTACCAGCTTTGCCGCAACAACAACGCTATCCAACTGAACCCAATAGTTCGTGGTAGAATCTGCCCATAAATTTTTCTGAGTCCTCGACAGCCGCGCGAGGTGGCAATGAGATTCCGCAAAACGCTGACTCTACTCATGCTGGCGATAGGGCTGGTCTTTGCCCTGTCTGCCTGGGCGCAGCAGAAGCCCTTTACGAAGGAACAGGTCAGCAACATGGTGCGGGACGGGTTCGGAGACGAGTCGGGCGCGAAGCTGATCGAGCAGCGCGGGATTGATTTCGCCCCGATAGAGGACTTTCTCCAAAGCCTCAAGGCCGCAGGCGCGAGCGAGGCATTTCTTAAGGCGCTGCGCGCCGCCAAGCCGCCCGCGCCCGCCAGCGCGAAGAAGCCGATCAACTAGGTGCAGGTTTTCGCCTTGCTGGTGGGCCAAGTGGCGAGCCACCGCGTCACCATGCTGGTCCAGGAACGCGGCATCGATTTTGAGCCCACGGATGACTACCTTCAGGAAGTCCGCTTGGCGGGTGGCGAGGACGAATTATTGACCCGGCCCCGAAGGAATGCTACGCGGCGGCATAGCTCACATCCTGGTGCTGGAAGTAATTCTGGACGCGTTGCGGTTGTTTTTGAATGCTCCGCAAAGCGCGCACAGCGGTTCGCTTGAGAGCCTTTCCGGTTCGGGCCGGAGCGGCCGTGGTGACTCTTTGCTTGAGATCGGCGTTGAGCAATTCGTCCGGATTCAATTCCGGAGAATAGCTGGGCAGATAAAAGACCTCGATCTTGTCGGCGTTCTCTTCCCGCCAGCGCTTGACCAGCTTCGAGTGGTGAACCCGCAAGTTGTCCAGGATCAGAAATATCTTCCTCTGTTGCGGGCGCGTCAGCCGTTCCAGAAAGCCGATCAGTATCTTGGCATTCAGGGCTCCGGAAAAGACCCTCCAGCGCATCTGGCCTTTATTGGTCACCGTCGAAATCACGCTCAGGCCCTCGCGGCAGGCGTTGACCCGCAACACCGGAGTTTGTCCTTTAGGCGCATAGCCGCGTCCGCGCACGTCGTCCGATCTCAACCCCGACTCATCGCCCCATTGGATCTCCGCGCCCTCTTGTTGGGCGCGTGCGGCGATAAGGGGGTACTGCTCGTTAAGCCACCTTCCCACCGCCGCGGGGGACTGCTCGTAGGCCTTCTTCAAGGGCTTCTGCGGCGTGTATCCCCAACGCTTGAGATACTTGCCGACATTCCTGACTTTCAATCGAATCCCGTAACGGGCTTCGATTAACTCCCCGACGGCCTGCCGCGTCCACAAGGCATAACCCATCTTTAACTGGTCCGGCGTCCGGTCCTGAATCAGACCCTGAACTTCCCGCGCTTGCTCCGGCGCCAGCAAACACCCTGAACCCTTGGGACGGTGTCCGTGTTTGACCTTCACCGCCGCCCAGCCGCCACGGCGATAGGCCTGATGCGCTTTCACCACCGTGGTCGCCGACAGTTCGCACTGCCGTGCCGTCTCGCGCACCGAAACTCCCGCCCGACACAGCTTCACAGCTCGCCGCCGCCGCTCGTTCAACGCTGCTTCAGGCAACTTCCGCGAATCGATTCTCTCCATGCGCTGTTAGATGCATGAACACCCGAAAACGTTACATCCGTTTAGGGCCGAATCAGTAATTACTGCGCTCAAGAGTGCCAGAGTAACGATGCCGGAGCATTTTGACCCGGCGGCCACAAGCTGGCCGGTGCCCACGTGACGGCCTACGGCCTCGCGCCGGGCCTCGAGTCCTGGACCGCTGGCCTGCTGGCGCTCGGTCGAAACGCGGTAGCTGGCGACAAATTCCCCCATGCAGGGGATCTAAACGTCCGTCTAGATTCGTGCAAGGCTCCCCTACGAGGCTGATTCCTTGCTGTCTTGCCTCGTTAATGGCGGTCGGATCGTCGAGAGAATCCAGACAGGAGAATCTGCAAAAGAGCGTACTCGGCCAGTATGAATTGCTGTATACTGGCCTCCATAAAAACAAAGTCAACCCTACCCGTTGTTAACGCCACGAAAGAGGTGATTCGGAAATGACGAAAGCAACTATTATTGTGGCCCTGCTTTTTTGTAGCGCTCTTCTCGCATTCGCCCAGGAAAAACCAACCACGGCCCCTGCAACATCAACCGCTGCCACGAAGAAGACCATTCAGGGGGCACAGGAGCGTCTTCTGGCTCTTGGCTACCAGCCTGGATCAACTGATGGTGTGATGGGAGCAAGAACGATTGCTGCTCTGAAGAAGTTTCAATCAGATCACGGCCTGTCTGCCACCGGCCGACTCGACCGGAAAACGCTAGACGCTCTGAATGCCCGGCCCGAAAAGGTTGCGACAAAGCCGGAAACTAAGGAGCCGGTTGTTCCTGCTTTTGTCGAAATACCCGATGATATTGGATGCTCTATAAGCTGTATGCAGTACGAAATGATAGTGGGGAGCAACGAGACAAACGGTTCCGTTAAAGCTGTGACCTGCTGGATCAAAGGCGGGAATCCAGTCCAAAAGAAGGACATACCCCTTGCTTCAACTGAAATCACTCATGGGATGCTACCAACGGAACAATTTGGTAACCTCAAGATAACCGGATCAGCCAATCTCATGTCTGAAGAAGGGCTTTCCATGGCCATCGAGAGCAGCAAGGTGAAATCCTTTAGGGAATATCTGCAAAAATAGAGGCTGACGATCCACCAATAATTCATTTCAGTCTAGACCTGTGATTTCGAGGCGGCTTCAGACAAGCCGCCTCGTCCTCAGGTGTACGCTATCCGCTTAATGGAATTGCGCCGTAAAACTCTCAACTGCGGATTTCTGGAGTGACATATCGATAACCCGCTCAGGCAGAGTCCTGCCTCCTCCGGGGTCCGATGTAAAGTCGCCTGCCCCGACTGTGGCGACCATACTCGCAAAGTGAACTTTCACCTTCCCATATTCTTTGGTGAGGATAATTCCCTTTACCATCTCTTTGCTTGTAATCTCCACATTCTTCCCACCGCACTCCAAACTTCCTACAGTTCCCGACGGCTCCGAGACGCTAGGTGCAACAATCGTCCCAACATATCCAGAGTGGTAAACGATGCAGTTTGCCTTGACCGGAACCCATTCGGTAGCAGCAGGCTTAGCGTCAGACGCAGCGGGTCGACCGGGGGTAACGTTTTGTGGCGTTACGCTGGACTTGCAACCGATCATGGCCAGCGTAGCCCCAAAGACGGCGACACAGCGGAAAACCGAGCGAATTTTCAACTGATCCATAAAAGCTCCTTCATACTGACATTTGCATAGTCCTTAGCGGTCAACGGCACCCGCGCCCTTGAGTAGTTGCACTACATCTTGATGGCCAGACTTTTCCGCCGACATCAACGCCGTAAGGCCATTGGTTGCAACGGCGTTCACGTCGGCCTTGGCGGCGATTAGCGCCCGCACTACCTCTAGATAGCCTCTGATCGATGCGTACATTAACGCCGTAGCGCCATTGGATGCAGCGGCGTTCACATCGGCTCCGGCAGCGATCAGCGCTGGCACTACATCCGGGTATCCTTTCGCTAACGCCACAATCAACGCTGTCGCGCCATTATGCGCCTTGGCGTTCACATTGGCCTTTGCGGCCAGCAACGCTTGCACTATTTCTAGATAGCCCTTCTGTGATGCCATCATCAGCGCAGTGAAGCCATCATCCCGCTTGGCGTTCACATCAGCCTCGGCTGTCAGCAACGCTTGCACTACCTCCAGATGGCCGTTCTGTGACGCGAAAATCAGCGCTGTGCCATCGTCCGTTTCTGTGTTCACATTAGCCTTGGCAGCCAGCAGCGCTTGCACTACATCCAGATGGTCGTTCTGTGAGGCCATAATCAACGCCGTGTAGTCTTTGGCAGCCTTGGTGTTCACATCGGCTCCGGCGGCGATCAGTTCCCGCACTACATCCGAGTATCCTTTCGCCGATGCGTAAAGCAGGGCTGTAACGCCGTTGTCCGCCTTGGCGTTTACATTGGCTCCGGCGGCGATCAGCGCCCGCACTACATCCAGACGGGCATCCCTGGACGCAGTGTCAGTATTCGATGTGGTAATCAACGCCGTGGCACCATTGTCTTGTTTGGCGTTCACATCGGCTCCGGCAGCGATTAGCGCCCGCACTACATCCAAATGGCCATCCTGCGCGGCCCATATCAACGCTGAGATACCGTGCTCAGCCGTAACATTCACCTCGGCCTTAGCGGCCAGCAACGTCCGCACTACCTCCAGGTGTCCCTTCCAGGACGCCATGAGCAGCGCCGTGAAGCCATTACTCTCTTTCCAGTTCACATCGGCTTTGGCGTCGAGCAACGCTTGTACAACCTCAAAGTGACCGGCCAGTGAGGCTTGAATCAACGCCGTGGCACCATTGTCCTGTTTGGCGTTCACATCGGCTCCAGCGGCGAGCAGCGCCTTGACGCGGGGCAAATCGCCATTATATGCCGCATAGGGAAGATCGTTTCCTTGCGCGTTAGCCCGTATGCCTGCCAAAACGAAGGCTAGCACCACCAGAATGCCCAACATAAGCGAGTGCATCCGTAAGCGGGTCACTTTCAATGAATTCATAAAAACTCCTTCAAAAGGGAAATGCCGGGAGAGTACCAGAAGCGTGCCGGCTTTGATGTAAAAATCCAGCGGGTAGGTCAGCGACGTGGCGCAAAGGACCCACAAAAGGTTCTACCGATGACCTAGCGGGAGGGCTGACTCTCCATCACCACGCGCAGAATGCGGTTAATGCGCGTCTGGTAGCCCCTGCCCTGACCCTTGAGCCAATCGAGCACGTCCGCATCGAGACGAATCGTCAATTGCTTTTTCGCCGGGGGCCAAGCCGTGGTGGCCTTTTTGAGAAATGTCCTGCCGAGCGGCGGAATGTCCGAATAGTCAATATCGGCATCCCGCATGCGGTCAATTCGTGCCAAGTCGCTTTTGATAGATTTTTTGTTCACGCCGATTCCCCTTCCTCATGGAGATGATGCGCGTTCCCTCATCGCGCGGTGAATGGGCTATGACCACCAGACGCCCGGCCAGTAAGCCCTAAGTGATGAGCCGTTCTTCCCCGTTGTAAGCGCCCACTTAAAAACGTAGAAATCTGAACACAGGCCGGTGTGGGAGGGCGAGTCATCATCATCGCCGAAGGCGGCCTTGGCTTTGCGCATCATCGCCGGAGGCGGTTTTTGGCTCTGAGTATCATCGTCGCAGGCGCGTTGGGAAGCAGCAGGATTTGGTAGGATGAGTCCCTGGAGATGTAAGGAGGAGAACCCCGGTTGTTTGCCCAACCGGGGTTTTTCATTGGTGGCCCCGATCAAAGGACCTCCAAGTTCGTCAGCGAGAGTCATCCTGCCATGATCGTCGCCGGTTGTCCAGTGCTCCCTCTCGAAACCGGTGCCGGTTGCTTGTTCCGCGGTTTTTCGCCAGCGCGTGTGTCGCTTTCCTGCCTGCGGTGCGGTGTTTTATCTCTGTCCTCATTGTGATCGTGGTCAGCGTTATTGCAGTTCCCGTTGCCGTGACAAATCCCGCCGCCAGCAGCGCCGTGAGGCTAACCGCCGCTATCAACAAAGCCTCGGCCTGGAGGGGCGTCTCGATCATCGCCAGCGCCAACGCGATTATCGCCAGCGCTTAAAAGCTCGCGTGACAGATCAATCTTCCCTTCGTGCTTCCCCCTGTGTGAACCTGACAGCGCCTCCGGCTCCGGAGCCCGTCGAATCCCCTCCGGCGGCAGATTTTTCCCGCGGGCCGGACGCCCAGTACGCGGCGAGCTGGGTCGTCTGTCAACTCTGCGGGCGCCGGGGGCGCTGGGTGAATCCTTTTTCCGAGGTGAATCATGATTACCGATGAACAAGTCGCTCAAATCCGTCATCTGTTTCATGCCGAGCATTGGAAAATCGGCACCATTGCCGCGGAGTTACACCTGCACCCCGACACCGTGCGCGCCGCGCTCGACACCGAGCGCTTTCGCAGCCAACTCCGGCGGCGCGACCGTGTCACCGATCCTTACCTCGACTTTCTGCGCCAGACCTTGCAGCAATATCCCCGCCTGCGTGCCACTCGTCTCTTCCAGATGATTCACGCGCGCGGCTATCCCGGCAGCGTCAACCAACTCCGCCGCGTCGTGGCGGAACTGCGCCCGCCCCAAGGTGAAGCTTTTCTGCGTCTGCACACCTTTCCCGGCGAGCAAGGACAGGCCGATTGGGCCCACTTCGGGGAGGTGGCCATCGGTCGCGCCCGCCGTCGTTTGTCCGGCTTCGTCCTCACCCTCTCCTACAGCCGCGCTTTGTGGCTGGAGTTCTTCCTCGGACAGACCCTGGAGAATTTTCTCCTCGGCCACGTCCACGCCTTTCAGGATTGGGGGGGAGCGCCGCGCAACGTGGCCACCGACAATCTCCGCAGCGTGGTCTTGGAACGCCGTGGCGATGCGATCCATTTCCACCCCCGTTTTCTCGAACTCTCGGCCCACTACCATTTCGCCACTCGCCCCTGCCGCCCGGCGCGGGGCAATGAAAAAGGCCGCGTGGAGCGCGCCATTCAGTATGTCCGTCACAACTTCTTCGCCGCCCGCCCCTTTACCACCCTGACCGATTTCAACCGTCAAGCTCTCGACTGGCGCAACCAGGTCGCTCATCAGCGCCCCTGGCCCGGCGATGACTCCCGCACCGTTGCCCAGGTTTTCGAGGAAGAGAAGCCGCGCCTGCTGCCACTTCCGGCGCATCCTTTCTCCTGCGACTTGACCACCACCGTGCGCGCCGATAAAACCCTCTGGGTCCGCTTCGACCTCAACGACTATTCCGTGCCGCCCCAGGCCTTGGGCCGCACGCTGACCTTGGTGGCTTCCCCCACCCGCGTGCGCCTGCTCGACGGCGCCACCGAAATCGCTTCCCACCCCCGCTCCTATGACCGGCATGAACTCGTCCAAGAACCGGCTCACCACCAAGCCCTGCTGGAGCAAAAACGCAAGGCTCTCGGCTCCAGCCCCTCCGGTCGCCTGACCATCCTGGTCCCGGAAAGTCCCGCCTTTCTTCAGGCCGCCTTCGAGCGCGGCGAATCCACCGCTCGGCTGACCGTCCAACTCCTCCGCCTGCTCGATGACTATGGGCCGGCCGAACTGCGCGCCACCCTCCGGGAAGCCCTCGAGCGTCACACCCCGCGCCTTTCCTCCGTGGCCTTTATCCTGGCGCGCCGCCATCGTCAACGCCGGCAACGCGCTCCCTTGCCCGTCAATCTCTCGCGCCGCCCCGATCTGGAAAACTTGACCGTCTCGAATCCCTCTCTGGAGGCTTACGATGAACTCCGCCAAGATTTCGAGGAAGAACCCGAGCCCGAATCCTGATCTGGCCGCGCAACTGAATCATCTCGGCCTGCTGGTCACCGCCCAAGGTCTGGACGATCTCCTCGCCCGCGCCTCGACTCAGCGTTGGAGTCCCCAGCAACTGCTGGAAGAAATCGCCCGCTCGGAAACGGAAGACCGGGCTCGCCGCAGTCTCGAACGCCGCTTCGCCCAAGCCCGCCTCGGCCGCTTCAAACCTCTGGCCGATTTCGATTGGCACTGGCCCAAGAAGATTGATCGTCCCTTGATCGAACGCGCCCTCACCCTGGACTTCCTCGCCTCCGGCCGCAATCTTCTGCTGTGTGGCACCAACGGGCTGGGCAAAACCTTAATCGCCAAAAACATCGCCCATGCCGCCGTGCTCGCCGGCCACTCGGTGCTGTTTCGCACCGCCGCCGATCTGCTCGCCGATCTCGATGGCGATTCCCCCGGCTTACGTCGCCGTAAGTTCCGCTTCTATGCCCGCCCCGCGTTGCTGGTCATTGACGAGTGTGGATATCTGGCTTATGACGCCCACGCCGCCGACCTGCTCTTCGAAGTGATCGACCACCGCTATGAGCGCAATTCTATTCTGCTGACTACCAACAAGGCTTTCAAAGACTGGAACACCGTCTTCCCCAATGCCACCTGCATCGCCGCGCTGCTCGATCGCCTCACTCATCATGCCGACGTCACCTTGATCGAGGGCACTTCCTACCGCGTCCGGGAAAGCGAACTGGAAGCCGCCGCGCACAAGAAAAACTCCGAAAGGAACCCCCGTGCCCACTGATCTTGAAACCTATCGCCAAACCCTGCTCGAGCTCTATCTCCGCCTGCCCGATACACCCCGCCGGCTGAGCCGCTTCGACCTGCGTCTCGTCCGTCAACTCTGGGAGCGCCGCATCCCCCTGACGACCGTGGAAACAGCCTTCCTGTTAGCTTCATCCCGCCGTGCGGCTCGTCGCCCCGACGCCATGCCCCTCGGACCTATTCGCTCCCTACATTACTTCATGCCCGTCCTCGAAGAACTGCTCGCCCGGCCGGTCCCAGAGTCCTATCTTGCCTACTTGCGCAGCAAAGTCCCCGTCCACTCCGCAACCAGCAAGACCGCCACCACCACGGGCTGACTTAAAACCCACCCGGAAAACCGGCCTCTGTTCAAATTTCTACGTTTTTAAATGCGCGCCGACAGCTAGTTCGTTGAACCCATAGTTCTCCATATTCCCGCGACGAGGCCCGAAGCCGACGGCTTGTTCGGTCGCTGCCTGCATCAGGGGTAGCGTGGTGGCCCAAACCCCCTCGGTCGTCATCGACTCGACCTGCTTCGTAGTTTGGCGGCGCCCGGGTAGGTTTCGCGCGAACGGATGACCCGCACGGGAGCGTTGACTTGGGGCCAAGAGGTGAGGTCTGCTACGTCCCACCACTGGCAGTGACGCGATCGATACTTTCCCGCTTCGGGCGGAGTCACCGCAAACCAACCGCCGGCATCCTGGTAGCGGTCGCGCCGCTCGTCCTTGAGGACTACCCGCGCGTGCTTAGCGTGGGCCCGCAGGAGATTGAAGAAGGGGGCCTGGGCATCGCGACCCTCGGCCCAAAGCAACTGAAACGCGCGGGGGTAACGGGCCAGAACGCGATCCAGCAAGCGCCGGGCCGTCGCCACCGCGTCTTCGCCGGGACGTTGGGGTTCCAGATCGAGCCGGAGGCGCAACTCCGAACCCGTCAACAACGGCAGCGTGACATTCCGATGGTAGTACGGAATCCTCTCGCCGGGCTCGGTGTGAATCGTCCGCTGCAAGCATCCCGAGCAACGACGGCGATAGCGGGCGTGGGTCTCGTGACCGTCGAGAGCCGCCCCGCTCAATCCGCCGATGTCCGGCCAGGCTTTGTTCCGCTTGAGGCGGGAGTAGACGTGATGCAGCCCCTCGCGCCGTTCGCGGGCGACGAGGCCGGCGTGGACGCGCCCCAGGGTGTCGCTACTGCCGGGCGAACGTCCCAGCCACCGTTTCCAGAACCGCGCGAGGCGGTGCTCTTCCAGCGCGTGCAGGCTGCCCAAGCGGGACCAGAACATCACCAGGCTGGCTTTCAGGAGAACGGCCACCGGGATACGGGGTTGTCGTCGGGGATCATGGACCGCCGCGACGATCCGTTCCGAAAGACCGTAGACGGTCTCGCCATACCGGATCAGGCGTCGGAGAACGGGATCACTCCTTGCGATCGAGCAGCCGCTGCCACTCGACTTCCGAGAGTTCCTCCAGCAGTTGTTGGATTTCCTGATAGCCCTGAACGCTCTGGCGGATGCACTCTTCCCAATCCTTGGGCACGAACACCTGGCGCGGCTTGCCCCCCTGGCTCTGCACGAGGTACAGCGACGCGTGCAGTTCACCGCGGGCACAGCGGCAGTTCGGTTTTCCGCACCGGCGCCGACGCGGCGCCAACGTGCCGCGGAGGAAGCGCTGGGCAGAGACGATCTGCGTCAGGCGCGAACGGCGTTTCCGTTCGCCTGCCGGAAGACGGGAGCGGGATAGTGGAGGGTTTCTCATCTGAGACATCGATAGTATTTCAGAAAGAACCCGCGCGGTCAAGCAAAAAACGAATGCGAATCTGCTCGGCCAGCGGGGACGGGGCAAAGCAATTGCAATTGCAGAGGGTTAAATCGGGAAGGAAAGCACGAATGCGGAATCGCTGGGGTCTTGAGGATGATGGACCAGCGGGGATGGCGTGCGATCACTTCAGGCCGCGGCAAGGGCGAGGACGGAGTGTTTTGTGGGATCACTGCCGGGAAGCAACCTCTGTACGCGCTGCCCCGACGGGCTGGTTTTTATCCTCCACCGTGAACTCGCTGCTCCAGTGTAGGGCTTGCAGGTATAGTTCTCCGAGCGCTTCCTCCTTAAGTCCCAGCTTTTTTGCCAGTTGGGAGAACTCTCCCCAATTACCCTGTTCGTAGCTGATGACGGCCTGTAGGGCGTCGCGCAGAGGGTTCTGCTCGCCCACCAGGGCGGCGCTTACGTCGGGGGCAAGGGGTAGCTCCGCCAGCACCACGCGCATGGGGCGCCCGCACAATGACATCGATACAGGAAAGCAACCCCAGGAAGAAGTAATCGGACTGGCGTTTCCGCGCGCCCACCAGCGGCGCCAGGGATTCGCAGAAAGCCGCGCGGATCAGCGCCATGTTCACCAGGATAGGAGGCGCACCCTCACCCAGGGCGGCCACGGAAATCAGCCCGATCCACTTGCGAATCTCATTCTGCCCCAGCAGCAGGAGGGCGTGCCGGATGGACTTGATCTGCGAGCGAAACGCGAATCGCGCGGAGTTCAAGAAACGCAGCAGTTTGTAGGACAGGGCCAGATCATGCTTGATGATGTCGGCAACTTCCTGCACATTGATTTCCGGCCGGGTGACGGCCCGCAGAACGAGCAAGTAAACCAATTTTGTGGGGGTAACCTCGGAAGCCGAGTATGGGCTGCGGCCGGCAGATAGAATTGCCCCTGGAAATAGGAATACCCTTGCTGCACGGCGGCCTGAAACTGCGGGCGCTTCTCCACCTTTTCCGCCATAAATATTGTGCCCCTCGGCCGATACTTCCGCAGGAGCAGCCATTGCGCTCGATCGGTAGAGGCGGTTACATCCAGCTTGATGATGTCGGCCACGTCCGCCAGTGGCTCCTGCCACGCGCCCTGGAAATTCTCCAAGGCGATCAGAAATCCGGCCTCTTTCAATCCCCGGCAGGCGGCCACGACCTCCTCATCGGGTTCCCCGGTCGCATGTATCTCCAGCACCACCCGGTCACGCGGCAACCCCGCGGCTTGCCCCCCGATCAACGCTTGGCGCGTACATTTGATGAAGGCGCGCGCGCCGTCGGTGATCTCGTCGATCCCCGCAAAAGCCGGAGTGCTGGATGAGGCATCTTCCCCGGCTCCGCCGCCATTCATCGGTGGCCAGATTTCTTCCTCTCCCGGGACGGAAGAGAATCTCGTAACCATAGACCTTTTCATAGCGGTCCAGGATAGGCTGCCGGGCAATAATACCTTGCATAACCAAAAGCCTTCCTGCCCGTAGTGGCTCCTGTCGCTGAACTTGCCACTGCGGCACCGGCCTAACCCCCGGGTACATGGAGGTCATCTTTTTAATCGGCAGCGTCACAGGCAATCTTGAGCCCAAATTCGAACTGGGGGAAATAGAAAGTTCTGGCGTTTGGCCGAGACCATGTTTTGGGTCTCTGGCCTGATTAACAGTGGGACGACGTGCGCCGCCATGCACAGGGGAGGGACAGGTCCCGCCGCCGACGCACCAAGAACGGACATTTTGACCTGAGACGGCCTCCTCACCGGCAGCTTCCCAGCCGCTTCAACAGGTATGTTAGTATCAAGGTTCTTACAATTCTGGTTTGGATTTAATCTTAGTTCGTTGAGAGGGAAGTGTGCTCCGCATCGGAATCGTCGGTTTACCACAGACCGGCAAAACAACCCTGTTTCAGATTCTGACTCGCGCGCATGGCAGCGGCATCGGCTCCGGGAGGCAGGAGGCCCACGTGGGCGTGGTGCGTGTTCCTGACGCGCGCCTGGACCGGCTGGCCGAAATGTTCAAGCCGGAGAAGACCGTCCACGCCACCATCGAATACATGGACATGCCGGGCAGCGTCATCGAGCTGGCGCGCACGGGCGTGCAATCGCAAGCCCTGCGCGAGCTGGACGCTCTGGTGCACGTCGTGCGGGCCTTCGAGGATGAGGCCGTTCCCCTGGAAGGCGGTTCCGTCGACCCCAAGCGCGATATCGAAAATGTGGAACTCGAGCTGATTCTCTCCGACCTCGCCGTGGTGGAAAAAAGGCTGGAGCGGTTGGAGAAGGACATCAAGAAGCAAAAGAATCCCGCGCTGGAGAAGGAATTCCAGGTGCTTGAAGGTCTGCAAGGCCGCGCTGGAGAAGCAGACGCCGCTGCGCGAGGTCGAGCTGGGGGCGGAGGAATCCAAGGTGATTCGCGGCTTCACTTTTCTTTCTCTCAAGCCCATGCTTTACGTTTTGAACCTGGGCGAAAGCGACGCGGCGCGCGCCAATGTGGCCGAGCAATTCGCCGCCGAGGCGGGCTTGAAGCAGCGGTTGCGCACGGCGGTGAGCGCGATTTGCGGCAAGGTGGAAGCCGAACTGGCCCAGTTGAGCGACGCGGACGCGGCGGAATTCCTTGCCAGCTACGGACTGAAGGAATCGGCCACCTCGCGCCTGATCAATGCCAGTTATCAACTCCTGGGTTTGATCTCCTTCTTCACCGTGGGCGAGGACGAGTGCCGCGCGTGGACGATTCGAGCCGGCACGACGGCGCTGGAGGCCGCGGGCGAGATTCACACCGACATTCAGCGCGGGTTCATCCGCGCCGAAGTGACCAAGTACGATGACTTGATGGCGACGGGAAGCTTTGCCGAAGCCCGCAATCGCGCCCTCCTGCGCCTGGAAGGGAAAGAGTACGTCGTGCACGACGGAGAGATCGTGCACTTCCGGCATGCGGGGTAAAAGATGCTGTCAGTTGTCC
The DNA here is from genome assembly GCA_963810005.1 of uncultured Acidobacteriota bacterium. Taxonomy (GTDB): domain Bacteria; phylum Acidobacteriota; class Terriglobia; order UBA7540; family UBA7540; genus Bog-366. The sequence goes on along the minus strand of CAWELY010000007.1, from coordinate 150,306 downwards.
TTTGTCAGTAGTCAGTCGTCAGTTGTCAATGGCCGGAAGAGGCCGAAATTCGAAAATCGAAACTCGAAACTCGAAAATCACCCCGAGTTTCGAGTTGTTTCGGTGACCCGCAACAACTGATCACGGACAACGGACCGACAACTGACGACTGACTACGGACAAAGGACAAGTTCTTCTAATGTCCTACCTCTGGATCAGTCTGGCGCTGGGCACTGGTGGCGGGGCTCGCCAACCTGTTTGGCGGCGCCATTGTTTCCGCGCGTCCGTGGAGCCGCACGTTTCTGGCGCTGTTCATTGCCCTGGGCGCGGGCTTCATGCTGGCGACGGCGCTGACCGAGATGGTGCCGGAAAGCCTGCGCCTGGCGCCCGCTTCCGGGCCCGCGCTGATCCTGCTGGGATACTTCATTGTTCACTACTTTGAACATGCCTGGCCCGCGCATTTCCACTTTGGGGAAGAGACGCACACCGACTGAGTTTGTGAACCCGCGGGTGGCGTACACGGCGCTGGCGGGCTTGACGATCCACACCTTTTTCGACGGAGTTTCGATTACCTCGGGATTCCTGATTTCGCCCTGGCTGGGCACGGTCATTTTCGGCGCCACCATTCTCCACAATGTCCCGGAAGGTTTTACCGTGGCCTCCATCATGGTGGCCGCCAAGCGCAGCAGCAGCGCGGGCATGGCGGCGGCCGGCGTTCTGGGGGTCTCGCGCCTCCTGGGAGTATTGGGGATGGCGCTCGCCCACCGCTGGGTGAGTTACGGATTGGCGCTGTCGGCAGGGGTCACGCTCTACGTGGCGGCATCGGACTTGATCCCCGAGGTGAACAAAATGCGAAGTCCGAAATATGCCCTGACCGTGGCCCTGGGAGTGGCGCTGGTGTTGGTGATGCGGTACCTGTTTTTCAATTTCTGATGCGACGATCGCGGGCGCAAAGAAAGTTATCAGTTTTCAATTGTCCGTAATCAGTTCTCAGCTCTTAATGAGTCTCCGCGCTCAATCCGTGCAGAACCGTCATCACCCAAAGCGCTTCACCGAGAGCAAATAGGGGCCAAGGGAAGGGCTTCGGCATCCCGCCCGCCATGACGTTGCGGTAGTCCCAAGTAAAGGCGGCCAGGATCAACAATGCGCCCGCGCAAGCACCGAGCCAGTGAACTACCCTCAGCCGAATCGAATGACCGTTTGCTTCCCGCCACAGATAGACGAGCCCCGTTCCGACCATCGCGAGCGCCACCAAGGCAGGGGCGAGCACGGGTGCAGACCACGGCACGGGGATAAGAAATAAGACGTCCCAGGCGAGCAGCGACTTCGGCCAATCGATCAAAACCTTCAGAAAAGGCATAATAGGAAATATCCCACGCTCCGAAAACCAGCAGAAAGAATGCCAACCACTGCCGAAGATTACCGCCGACCGCCACGGCCACTGCGCCCAACATGAGCAGGGTGGCAGCCTCGCGGGCAAGCTCCGTGCCCACCAACCTGACCATGTCCGGTCCGGCGGCCCTGACCTGCTGGGGGGAAAGCAGCGGAAACAGATCGCGGCTTGGGGGGGTGAAGGTCGCCCGTACGGCATCAAACTGCGGCCGTAAATAGGTGACTACCGCCGCCTCGACGTAGCCGAAAGATATCCCGAAGAGCAGAATAGCAAGGGTCTGGCGCTTCCAACGAACCGGGCTATTGGAATTCATGTCTCTCTCCCTCTCATATAGTGATGCTTTTCGGGGCGGGCGTTGACGTCGGCGGTTGGACGTCGGCGATCCCGAAGGGACTTTTTTCAGACCGCCGTCAAGGCCAGATGGTAGCGTATCAGAGGTAGGCGTGGTTTGCCTTCCCCGGCGGTTCTTAAAATCGAGATCTCGACCTATTCATTGCCGCGCAAAGAGAAAGGGCCGCAGAGTAATTCGTCTCGGAGCCGAGTAACTACCGCCGGTTGACGCTTGTCGTCCCACGTGCTAATCAAACAGCAAGATTTCCGCGCGCTTTGCGGACCAGAAGGTGTTAATGTTCCATCGTTTCGTTTCGCTTCGCGTCAGGGTGAGGGAGGAAACTCGTATGTCCAAGGTCATGACAAGGCGCAAGTTCATGGGCAAGACAGGTCAGGCGTTAGCGGTGGGTGGCACGGCGGCGTATGGCGGGTCGGCACTCACGGCGCGGGGTGCGACACACGGTGCGGCCAAGGGCGTTAACTACTACGAGAAACTCGGGGTCAGGCCCTTCATCAACGCCGCGGGGACTTACACGGTGCTGTCAGCCTCGACGATGCCGGAGGAAGTCCAGGACGCCATCAGCATTGCCTCGAAGTATCCTGTCCAACTCGAGGAGTTGTTGCGGGCCTCCGGCGAGTACCTGGCCAAGCGCTTGCAGTGTGAGGCCGCGCTGGTAACGGCGGGCGCCGCCTCCGCGCTCACGCTGGGCACCGCCGCCTGCGTTACGCGCGGCAATGCCGACGCGATTCGTGAACATCCCCCTCGACATGACGGGGCTGAAGAACGAGGTGATTGTGCAAAAGGCGCATCGCTACGATTACGATCACGCCTTGCGGAACTGCGGCATGCGCTTCGTGGAGGTGGAAACGCTGGCGGATTATGACGCGGCGTTCAACGACCGGACGGTGATGGCGCACTTTTTCAATGCGGCTGAGGGGGGCGAGATCAGCCGCGAAGATTGGGTGCGCGTGGCGCATCAACATGGCGTGCCCTGCTTCAACGACGCCTCGGCGGATGTTCCTCCCATCGCGAATTTGTGGAACTACACCAAGATGGGCTTCGACCTCGTGACGTTCTCGGGAGGGAAGGGAATCCGCGGCCCGCAGTGTACGGGCCTGCTGCTGGGAAAGAAGGACCTGATCGAAGCAGCCGTGAAAAACAATTCCCCCAATTCCAACACCATCGGCCGAGGCATGAAAGTCGCCAAGGAGGAAATTGTCGGGCTGGTGGCGGCGGTGGATTGGCTGCTGGCCCAGGATGAAGACGCCATGCAGAAGGAGTTCCAGCGGCGCGCCGAGCGAATTGCCGAGGGAGTAAAAAACCTCCCCTCCGTCGAAACTCAGATTTCCGTTCCGCCCGTCGCCAATCATGTCCCGCACCTCCAAATCACTTATGACCCCAACCGGATCAAAGTGACAGGAAAAGAAGTGATGGAGAAAATGCGGGCGGGGACACCGAGCATTCAACTCAACCCGGCAACCGGCGGCGGTCCTGCAAGCAAAGGACTGGAAGGCGGGGCCGACACGATCGTCGTGGGCGTGTGGATGCTGGAGCCCGGCGAGGACTTGGTGGTGGCCCGGCGGCTGCGCGAGGTGATGCGGGAAGCGGCGCGCGCTTAAGCCTGCTACCCGCTGTCCTAGCAAAAGCTGAAGAAAAAGTCGTTCGGCGCGGCGTAGCGGCGGGTTTACCCCGCCATGTCTCTATCGTTTTCAATGCCGGATGGCGGCGTAAAGCCGCCTCTACATCAAATTGGCCCACTACCTATTTTCGGGACCGTTGTGCAAAGGTGTAAAATACGAGACCCGCGGCAAAAGGAGAAACCATGACCAAGAATGAATTCGGTGAAATCGTTTTGCAATCGATTCAGCCGGCAGAAAAAATGATCGCCATGATCCCCGCCGACAAACTGAATTGGCAACCCGGGCCGACGTTTATGAGCATCGGCCAAGTCATTTTCCACCTCAGCGACGGAATCGGGGGTGGCCTCGAAACCCTGCTGAGTGGCAAGTGGCCGCCCATGGAAGAAATGGAAGTAGGCATGAAACTGGAAAACATGCCCTCCTGTGGAGTTCAGGAGGCCCTGAGCAAGCTGGAAAAGGACAAAGCGATTCTGCGCGCTACTTTGGACGGCGTGAGCGAGGATGACTTCACGAATCGAGTGGTCTCCGTGCCCTGGGGTTGGAAGGCCAAATTCGAGATCATGAGTGTGGCCTTTCTCGGGCACTTCAATAATCACAAGATGCAACTGTTCACCTATCTGAAGCTGCTCGGGTTGCCCGTCAATACCGAGTCTCTGTATGGAGCTTAGCCTTTTCAATGCTGTCCAAAATGACGCTCGATCGAGGCGTCTGATGGGGCTTCGCCCTCGGCTATGCGGAAAGGCTCTGCCTTTCCGCATCGACGCCCATGGGCCTGCAGCGCATCACTGACGATGAAAATGCGCGAAGCGCTTTGGAGTGCGGTAGCAGCAGCTACCGCTTTCCGTCTTCGGCTTACGCAGCCAATGCGCATGGGACGGAGGAAGAAAGCGGTAGCTGCTGCTACCGCACTCCAAAGTGCCTTCGGCACAGGTATTTTCATAACCGCAAGCGGCGAAGCGGCAGATCGCTCGTCGGTGATCGGACCGTAATTTGGACAAGCTTGGCCTATGACCGCCGACTTTTTATTTCAATAAATTACGGGCGCTCGTAGAGCGCCGTTACAGTAGACGGTACGACTACCTCCGGGTTGAAGTGATAGACAAAACCGCGGCGCGCGTGTAGGATACTCTCAGTTTCTTAGGCGCACCAACCCAAGCCGCAAAGGAGATTTTCGTCCATGTCGATTCTGGCGCTGACGTTTGCCGCCTCCAGCGGTCATATTTCTCCCATCATCCCGATCGCCATGGTGGTGATCGGGGTGATTCTGTTCCTGGTGGGCTTCTTCAAGTACCGCGAGTACCGGGTCCTGGCGGATACCCCCCAGATCCCCATCCGCAGTGTGTGCCATGGGACTGTCCCACGTTGCCGGGACGAGCACCGGCGGCCAGCCGTTAACCAGCCCGCTAACGCAAGTCCCGTGCTATTACTACGAAGTGAAAGTGGAAAAGAAGGTAAAGAGGGACAATCAGGAAACGTGGGAAGAAACCCACAAGGAGAGGGCGGAAGTTCCCTTCTACCTGCAAGACGAAACCGGATATATTCTGGTAAATCCGGAAAGGGCTGAGTACAACCTGCCGCAAGCCTTCTTTGGTGAACTCCGGCCGCCCGCTTTGCTTTCCTTCGGCCACGCCCCCCGCAAGGTTGACCCATCGCTCGGCGTCCCGCCTCCCACCGACGACCATTTGCGGGCCTATTTGAACGGCCAGTTCAGCCAGGCGCGGACGGCGCTCCAAGGGTTCGAACATCCCCGGAGCCAAGGTGATGGACAAGGGGCTGGCAATCGCCCAGAAGATGCAAATGCTGGGGGTCTCGATCGGCTCGGATGGCATCAGCATGGATTTTGGAAACCATGCGTACCGCTTCACCGAATATTGCCTGCCCGCCGGACGCCCCACCCACGTGCTCGGCACTTGTACGGAAAACCCCAACCCCGCCGACGAGAACGACCGGAACCTCATCAAGAAAGGCGAGAACGAAAAGACTTATCTCATCTCGACGAAGTCCGAAGAAAAGCTCGAGGAAAGCCTGCGCCTCCAGGCCTTTGTGATGATCTTCATTGGCGCCGCGCTGATTCTGGGTGGCGCCGCACTGGGCCTCCATTCCGCCCACATGCTCTAAACCAGGTGACAGGTGTCAGGATAATCCGGCAACAGGCGCGATATCCCCGCCCACAGCGAACATTCTCATGTGCACTAGCGCGAAGCGCTTTGGACTGCGGTAGCAGCAGCTACCGCTTTCCATTTTCGGTTCATACAGCAATCGGCGTAAGAAGAAAAGCGGTAGCTGCTGCTACCGCAGTCCAAAGCGGGTTTCGCCCGCAATCAGCCCGTCAAAGCGCCCTCACGTGGTGAGGCGATCGGGGGAAATCGATTTCATTTCGTATGCGTCCAGTGATTTCACTCGGGCTCGGCCATCCTTGGCGAAGATACCCACTCCCAAACTGTCGCCCCTGGTCGGATAGATCCGTCCGGTCAGGCATGCTCCGGCCATTGGCGAAGACTTCGACCACCGAGGCATCCAAAAAAACCGTGAGACGCAGCGGTTCGCCGGGGTTTAACTTCAAAGGCGCTCGAAAAGTCCCGCGGTCCGCATCAGGGCTCAGGCTGGATCGTCCTGTGGCGAGGACAACATTTTCAGTTGCAGCTTCGTAGGAAATGGTGGTTTCTTCCCCGGCGTCCGGAGATCGGCGGGCACTGATGCCACCCTCTTTGGCATTACCAAGGTCCATCGCCAACTGAATTTCCAGTGAACTCCCTTGCATCTGCGGCGCCGGCAGGAAGCCGGAAACCTCCGCATCCACGATGCGATGATGGCGGCCGCGCAAGCGGGCTAATTCCGGAACGGGGTCCATGCGCAGCGCGCCTTCCGAATCGATCGACAGGACACGCGGCAAGGATATTGCCCCGGACCAACCCGCCGATTTTTGAGCCGCCGCCGACCGCGCCTCGCGAACCCAGCCCCAGAGAATCCTTCGCCCCGGATCATCGGCAAAACTCTTCGCGGCGTAATGCATTTCGGAGCCATCGATCAAACCCTGTGTCTCCGCCTGGAACTTGCGATCAGAATATTTGCCCACGAAGTAATGGACGCGCCCCTGCGTCGAAACCATCAGAACATGCTTCGGCCCCAAAGGGAAAAAGTCCGGGCATTCCCACATGTCACCGGCATCCACGGAATCGTATCGGCTCGAGCCCGCAGATTGGCGCGGCTCGAAGGAGCGAGCAGTACACAGGGGGTGGAGGTAATCCCAGTGCGCCAGATCCTTGGAACCATAAAGGAGAACAGCACCTCCCTGGCCCTGGAAACCGGAGCCCACCGTCATCAGCCAGGCATCACCTTCCCGCCAGATGGAAGGGTCGCGAAAACCTGTCACCGCGAGGCCGGCGGGGGGCGAGCCGACCGCCGGGTTCCCGCTGAACTTCTTCCAGGTGGTCATGTCGTCGCTCGAGGCGAGGCATTGCACCTGGGGAAACACACCCGTATAGACCACCGTGGGCACACCATGGTGGATGAAAGCGGAACCGGACCAGCACCCGTCCTTGTCCGGCCCGCCGGGCGTGGGCGCCAAGGCCATGGGGAGATGTTCCCAATACACCATTTCCTTGCTGCGGGCATGGCCCCACCACTTCGGCCCCTGCGGCTCGATGGTCGAACTATATTGATAGAAAAGGTGGTAATACCCTTTCCAATATATCGGTCCGTTCGGGTCGTTCACCCAATTGGCCTTGGGCAGGAAGTGATACTGCGGCCGCTGGGGGTCAGCGGCCAAGCGCTTTTGGATGGGGTCCGCAACTTCGCTGAATTCCGCGTCAAGGTGGCCACGACGCGAGAGCATCGCCGTTGCTGCCAGGGCTGATTGAACCATGAAATGTCGCCGGGTAATCATGGCCGATACTTTACATCGACATCAGGCTGGAGCCAAGGAATGTTGGAGGCGCGGGTGAGAATCGAACCCATCTTAATCCTTTTGAATCTATAAGTTACAGATAACAAATGTCAGCGGTGTCAGTCCTGTCAGCCGAAGACAAAATACTAGCACAAAATTAGCACAAAAAATCGGCGGGCGCGGCGTGCTGAGATCTGAACTGACCTCGCGCTGTGCATACACTCCCGGGCGAGGTAAGCTACCGACGCTCAGGCAACGCAAATCTCGGGTTAACGCTTGTCGTCTGCAAGAAATCGACGTGTTCCGACTCCCTCCTCTTTCTTTCATTAGTGGGAATGCCTGCTCCGTCTGCTCTGGCGCCATCTTGGACCAAACTGCACGCGTAGCCATCGGCTCTATGACTACCGACTCTCGCCTATGGACTTTAGCGCGCGCACACCTCGCACACAAATGCTCGGTGATCTCGTTGCAAGCGCGAGAAAACACGAGGCCGTCCGCAGCGACCTGAGCATTATAGCTATTGAACAGAAGCCCGCAACGAATTCCGGGTGGGCCGCCTCGGCGCGAGAAGGGAAAAGAATCGTGGAGTTTCGCTGCGAGGGTTGCTATGTGGCCAAAGTCTGCGAGGGCAACTTTCTGTGGTATCAGGCATGAAATATTTTGGCTTTGCCGGAGTGATGCCGCGTTCAATCGCGATCACCTTCTAACCACGTGTTGAAACTGACCACGGGGACCAGAAATCCCATTTAGGGACAAAAAATAATAGACCAAGAGTACAAATCGGTACAACTTGAGCTTTCCGAACTTGTTTTCCAGCGTAACCAACCCTGCCGCAAAATCAACGAAATTCCCTTACCAAACATGTTTTGCAACCATGATCTCGGGAGTTCGATCCTCACCAGGTCCACCAATTATCCCATTGAGACGGTGGGGCTTAAGTGATGATAGCCCCTCCATCCAAGGTTCACATTGAACACATGGGTGCGAGCCATGTAGTCGGTCGCCCACCATAGATTCCGGGTGGAGGGAGTACGATCCATCCGTGGCTGAAAACCATCCTCTGCGGCCAGGCCGGAGCGGCAGTCGAAAATGGGCGAAAAACGGGTGTCCCGTAAGACGGAATCGCCGAGGGTTTTTGGCCACCCCCCTCGCCGGGCCAAAGCTCCGTTTCGGGTGGGCCTTTACCCGCGCGTTTCTACCCAGGATCAGCAGACCATCCCGATGCAGACCCGTGCCCTGCGGCAATACGCCACCCGCCGAGGTTGGACGATCGCCCTGCAGGTCAAAGAAATCGGCTCGGGCGCTTCTCAGCGGGAGCGGCGAGAGCAACTGCTGGAAGCGGCACGTCACCGTGAGATCGACGTCGTGTTAGTCTGGCGGCTGGACCGTTGGGGCCGCTCGGTAACCGACCTGCTGGCAACCCTCCAGGAACTGGAGCATCTGAGAGTCGGTTTTGTCTCCCTGACGGAGGCGCTGGATCTGACCACGCCGGCCGGTCGAGCCATGGCCGGCTTGCTGGCCGTGTTTGCCGAGTTCGAAAGGGAGATTCTCCGGGAACGCGTTCGCGCCGGCTTGGCGCACGCCCGCGAGAACGGCCAACGTCTGGGGCGACCCGCTACGGCAGGTCTCCACGCTGATAAAATCCGGAAGCTCTGCCACGCGGGCGCGAGTAAATCTGAAATCGCACGCCGGTTGCGGATCGGGCGTACCTCCGTGCGCCGCATTCTGAAAGAAAGGATTCGACCCTAGGCGGCCAGAATACGAGGAAACGCAACCGCGCCGACGCGCACGAAGCCCTGACAATGCTCGAAACAATCGTACTGTACGCCCTGCTTTTCGCTGCACCGCTACTTTTCTTAGCTGTGGCATGGGGATGGCTATTCCGCACTGGCCGAATGTTGAACCCGAAGCGCAGGGTGCCGTTTCTCTGCGGTTTGACAGCAGCTTCAGTTGCGTACGCAGCGCAGTTCTTGCTCCGATTCTACTTGCGACACGCTCACCTTGGCTTCTGGCCGGAGGTTGACGTCGTCTTGGGGGTTGGACGAGTGATGCTCGTCGCCGCACTGGTTGGTTTTGTAACGAGTTGGTTCGGGCGGGGATACGGGCGCATCTCAAGTTGCTCCGCGAGTCTGCTCGTTTTTGTTACATGGTGGCTAATGGGCGTGGCTGCTCTGTAGGCACATCGGCAGCGCAGGTTCTTTTGGTGGGCGGCGCCAGATCCCCTTCTCATTAGTAATCCCCAAACAGTGCTGCCGGGCGGCGACGAGCTGTTCCTAATCTCCTTCATACGCCAACACTCAGTGGCCTCATTCCACACCTGTCGTTAGTTTCGAGCTGCATTTACGCAGGATTGCCGAAAGCACACGATTCACCACCCAACCCCACCGATCTACGCAGCCCTACCGACCTCGGTGATCACCTCAAAACCGGCCATGCATGATCGGGTCAAAACCGGCCATGTGAGGCCGTCCGGGACTAAGTTCTTTTACCCTGCCGCAGGCTCGGCTGGCAAGTCCGTTTTCGTTCGCCAGCTTCGTGGGCCGCACTTCAGCAGGTGTCCGTGGTGGAGGAGGCGGTCGAGCATGGCGCTGACGGCCGCTGCATCTCCCAGTAACTTGCCCCAGTCTTCCACCGGTCGATTGGAAGTCACCAGCGTACTGGCGCGTTCGTAGCGGCGCATGATGAGTTCGAGTAATTCTTCGGCGGCGGTCAAGGGCAACTTGCGCATGCCGAAGTTGTCGATGATGAGCAGCGGCACGGTGGTCAGCGACTCCAGACATTCTTTGCGGGTGCCATCGAGCGTAGCGTCGGCGATCTCCTCCAGCAGGCCGTGAGTTTCACGATAGAAGACGCGATACCCCTGTTGGATGACCGCTTGGCCGATGGCTTGGGCCAAGTGGCTTTTGCCGCTCCCGGGCGGGCCGAGAAAAAGGGCGTCCTCATGCCGGGCGATGAAAGTGCCTGTGGCCAGATCAAAGACCAGGCTGCGATTCATCTTCTTATTGAAGGTGAAATCAAAGTTGTCGAGGGTCCTGAGCGGGTCGCGAAACTCGGCCTGCTTGCGCCGGCGTTCCAGCATGCGGTCGGCGCGGCGCGTGAGTTCATCCGTCACCAGGCAAGAGATCAGATCCAACGGGGCCATGGATTCAGCCTGGGCCTGACGCAGACGGGTCTCCAGTACCGCCGCCATCCCTCCCAGGCGTAACTGCCGTAAAGCACGATTCAGTTCGATCAGATTCATTGCGTCTCCTCTCGCGAAGTTAAGCTAAACTTTCTGATGGCCGGGGCGGAGGATAGGGCTACGCAGGGATGCGACCTGAGCGCCGACCTCGGGGCCGGGATGGAGGGGGCGAGAGGACCTCGCTCCCGCTGTTCCCCGCCATCCTGGCAAGAAAGCGATAAATCCTGGGGGTCTTGGGGGCGAAGCCCCCAGAAGTTGCCTCTGGCGATATTTCTCTCCACTCTTCAGCACCTTTCCCGAGACTGGTCAGAATTTTTCTCCGGGCCCGGTTCCGTGGGCTCACGGGGTTGACGATCACCATGAGGACGGAGACGGAGAGCGGCGTTGGGTCTCGGCACGTTCACGGCTGGACCTCCGGGGAAGTCCGGGGCGGTGCTTCCGGGACCGTCTCAAAGAGCGACCGCTGTTGTTCCTGTTGCTGCATGCGCTGCTGGATGATGTCGCGGTAATGCACCAGTTCGCGGATCAAGGGATCGACCTGCTGTAAGCTCAAGGGGGCTTGCGGATGCCGTTCCAGATAGCGGCGCACGAAGCGATATTCGTGAACCTGGAGTTCGAGCGCGGCGGTGCAGGCTTCCTCGACCGCCGCCAGTCCGAACTTCTTGGCCAAGGCCAGTACGCCCAGAATGCGGCGTACTCCCAGTTCTCCTTCGGCGCGATGGAGGGCCTGGCAGAGGGCGCCGATGTGAGGGCCGGCGCGTTCGGCTCGCGCCAGCAACTGCAGGGTGCCGAGCGGCGCCCGCTTGGGGTAATCCTCCGGCTTGATGCGGTAGCAACCGCGTTTCTGGCGGACATGCTCGCGCAGCAGTTGACCGGTGCCAGGATCGAGCAGACGCACGAAGAGGTCGTCCCACTGCACGTTGACCAACCGCCCAATCCAGCCTGGTGGCGTGCCATAGTAGGCGGCTTCGACTTCCACGCAGCCGTCCAGATGCACGGTGCGCTGGCCGTACTGGTAATAGCGGAAGGGTTCAAGTGGCAGCGGTTGCAGCGCCGGTTTTTCTTCCGCGAACATGGCGGCCACTTGCCGCTTGGTGGTGCCGTGAATGCGCGTGTCTGCCCAGTGCGTCTCCCAACGATCGAGGTAGGCTTGGGCTTGCTCCAGGCTTTCGAAGCGCAGCCCTTTGAGCGGCGTCTTTTGGGCATGTCCGACTCCCGCCTCGACTTTGCCTTTGCGATCAGGATGCTGAACCCGGCACGGCATGCCCACCGCGCCGTAGTGCGCGAGCATGTCGCGGTAGAGGGGATTGAGGGTGGGATCGTAGATGTCGGGGACCAGCACGCCTTCGCGTAAGTTATCGAGCACGATGAGTCGAACCACCCCGCCCAGCCGGCGGAAGGCCTTTTCATGCAGTTCCGCCCAAGTGCGGGAGCTGGATTGGAAGACGAGCAGACGGACCGACTTGCGGCTGTAGCCCAGGGTCAGCACGAACAGGCGGGTGCGGCGGTACTTGCCACTCTGCGGGTCGCGCACCATGGGGCCAGTGCCGTAATCCACCTGGGCCTCTTCCCCGGGCGCGGTGACGATCACGGGATGAGCCTGCGGGATCGGTGCGCCGCGGAGCTTGCCCACAAAGCGCCGCACGCTCTGATAACCGCTGGTGAAGCCGGCCTCCGACACCAGATCTTGCCAGATGGCCACGGCATTGCGGCCACGGGCCAAACCCAGTTCGATCAGCTCGCGATACGGCTCACAGGCACTGGCGGAGGGACTGCGCGTGGGAGGCACAGCAGGCACCGGCGCGGGTTCGGCGGCCGGGTCGGTGATCACCTCGTCAGCGGCGGGCGGTGGACCCAACGGAGCGGACGCTTCCGCCGGGGGTGGGGGCACCTCTGAGTCGGCGATCACCCCATTGGCCGGTTTTGCCGTGGCAGGGTCGCAGGGTGGTAGAGGAGCAGATTCAGGCGAGGGGGCGAGATCAGGGGAAACCCCAGAGACCGGTTTTCCCGCGCCAAAGTCGGTGATCACCTTTATGGCCGGTTTTGAACCCGCCCTTCGCTCCCAGCCCGGAGGTCGCACCGGGATCCCCGCGGCCTTCAAATATCCCGCCGCCGTCTCCCGGCGCACACCGGTGGCTCCCTGGATACGCCGCAGCGTCCATCCGAGCCGCCCTAAAGCTATAACTTGCTGTTTCTTTTCATCACTCAAGACATTGGCCATATCGGCTGAGGCTATAACGCCTCATGCCGCAGTCAATGTCCCGGAGTAGGTCTCCGTATGGCCGGTTTTCAGGTGATCATATATGGCCGCTTTTGGGTGATCCCTGAGGACCGAAAGCTCACAGTTGGCGCAGTTCATTGCGAAGCAGTTGACCGCGTCACAGCCGGTCAGGACAAAACCGACCGCCAAGGAATCCTGGTTCACAAGACTGCTTAGAAGAACGGGCCGGTAAGAGCCACGCGAGCGCAGACCCGGGACGGAAGGATAAACGCATCGCTGGCACGGGCTTTATTGTTGAGAGTTCGGAGGCCGCGAAGCCCTCCAAGGTGCGAGCTGCGCCATGATGGCATCCAGCTCGCTAATCAGTATCGAAAGCCACTGACTAGCCGCCGGATCATTGCGGACCATCAGCGTGACAAACGCGTGTAGCGTCTGCCAATCCTCAACTGAGGTACGGTCCGTGTCTCGCAGATTCGAAATGTTCTCGCGGATTCGAGTGACGAACAGTTCTTCCTTGAGAGCTTGCAGCGCTGTTTCGAACCTTCGATTGGGCTCATCTTGACGGTCGAATTCGCTCAACAATCTCACGGCGCACTTATTAAACTGGGACAAAACCTCGCCCGTTGCATCAGGACCCACCAAAATCGCTGATGGTACAAACACGTGCGATAGGAAGGGAATAAGTGGCTGGTCGGGGTTTACCGCAAAAACCAACAAGCCGGGTATCCGGGTCACGGCATAATCGTTCCCTCCGCCTGCGATTACTTCATCTCCGATATAGATGGCGTTCGAGCCGAACTTCTGCCCACGCCGGGAGCATCCTGCCAAGTTCAGCCGATCGATGATGAACTCCAAGGCGTAAGCCTTGTCCAGCTTCTCAAGGGTCACGTCGATACTGGATAACCCACCTGGACGAGCCACATAGTGTCCAAGACCATTTGTATCCAACTTCGCTTGAATCTTCTCGATTAATGCCATTCGCAAGTCATTTCGAAAAGACTGGGATGGCTTGTGGGCGTGGCGAAAGCTAATGATGGGCTTCAGCGTGATTTGAACTGCAGCTCTTCGTAGGCGAGAATCTGAACCATATTCAATGATCCTCAATTCCGACTTAGGGATGCGTAATTTCGACTTATCAGAGACCTGGGAAAGGTCGTAGATTTTCCCATACTCAGATTTCTTAGCCGCCAAATCAGCAATGTACTCCTGGCCTGCCAGTTCCAGCAGTTGTGAAATCGCGTCTGCGTTGTTGTCGGGTATCATCGAGCGCTCGATATACCCGGCGTTGATGAAGCGAGGTCGAATCGCCAGTTTCTTGTCGGCGTCCAGCACCGTTATTGCCTTGAGGTCCTTGTCCAGCACGACCGCGGAATCCGGCTCTGCGGATTGACACTTCAAGGCCTTGTCGGACAGAGAGAAATGGGCATAGACGCCAGCCGAATTTGAGAAGAAGTGGAAGCGGTCCAGCACTTCCCAACGACCGGTGTGAGAGATTTGGGCGAGGAGCCACCGCAAGAATCGAGAGCTTAGCTCGTGCATGCTATTGGCAGTGAGGAACGCGAGATTGGCTCCCAATGAAGCTGCACGAAGAAGTTCCGGCGCCACGCTCTCCAGAAAGTGCTGCCTCTCGCGCTCAGCGCCTTTCACGAGGAGCGTTTGGTCTATGTCCGCGGCAATCAGGCTCCCCGCCGTAATTAGTCGTTTGGCCTCGTTACTGAAATCGCCCAGACTCATGGAGACCTCCGTATATCCAGTCGAGTTACCCTCGTATGCGTTGAAGAATATGCCCGAAGGCCAGCGCGCTCAGACTGCAAATCTTCACAGCCCTGCTCCGCGCCAATGGTCTAGAATGCCCACGTTTGGCAACAATCGGGTTGCAAGACGATTGGCGTCCAATAGGCGCCAGTCGGCACTCTCCGCTGAAAGTTGGCTTCGGTTCAAGCTTCTACTGTGGTTTTGCGCTTCAATGGCCGCCGCCAATGGTTCTCCCGACTTCTCCACGCAGTGCGCGTTGCCCGCTTATAAAGTTGGCCGCTAGACAGTCGCCATCGCAATTCAGCAACGCCATATCAAAAAGTGGGCAACGAATTCATCATCCACAGAGGTACACGAGGTGCAGCGGTATGGATCAGTGGCAGGTCCTTGATGCTCGGTTCAGCAGGGAACATATGTGACCACCGCCGCTTAATTATTCGCTGGTTGCGTTTCATTATCCGCTGGATGTCAAGTCTTGGGGTGCCAAACGTGGAGGTGTTCTCGGCGTGGTATATCTCGACACCTGGCTGATACATCACGTCTCGATTCCTTGCTCTCACGCGGAAACAATAATCCACGTCTTCGCAACCAATCGGATTGAACACTTCGTCCATTGGCCCAATAGCTCGCATTAGCTCAACGGGCAACACCATGCAGGCGCTGATCGCCCACGCGCGACGCGTGACGTAATTAAACTCTGGTAGCTCCCGCTCAGCACCCCGTCCGACCAGATAGCAATCCCCTTCCTTGGTGACTCCGCCCCCTGCACACTGGATCCTAAACGGAAAGCAAGGATATACGAACTTGGGGGTCACGACGCCCGCCGTGGGATGCACTTTTAAGTATAAGATAAGACTCTCAAACATGGATCGCTGTCGAACGATGACATCGTTGTCCAGGAAGGCTACGTAGGCGCCACAGCAAAGCTGGATGGCCCGATTGCGGGGAACAATCGGGCCAAGGTTTTTTGTTAGACGTATCATGCGAAACGAGATCCCACGCTCCGCCGCTACTGGGCCGAACGCCTCAAGGACCTCGGGTGTGCGGTCCGTTGACCCGTTGTCCATGAAGATTATTTCAAGCGGTCGGAACGTCAATCCAAGGAGGCTGCGAAGACACAATTCCGTCACAGGCGCCTTGTTGTGCCCGACCATAATCACAGAGAGTGATCCCAATCCCATGCGGCTTAACCCGACACATTAGAGTTGTGCGCTTTCAATTGCTGCGTCAATCGCTGGGTCCTTCTTGGCCTTAAGCCTGTCGAATTCGAGCTTGGCTTTCTTCCGATCGATTGAGATCATCGCTCGCGCGCACGCCGTTCGTACACTCGCAGCGGGGTCTGTTTCGACCCCCCTCGCGAGAAGTTGCAACGTGCCTTGGGGAGATCCATCGACGAGGGCGTAAACTGCGGCGAGGCGCACCAACTGCTCTGAATCGTGGTTCATTCTATCAATGAGCGCTGCCGTCGCGGCTGGATGCCGTCCCGAAAGGGCGCGCACAGCCTCAACGCGAGTTGCCCTGTCCGGTATCTTCGGCAAAGTCAGCAGAAGGTTGTCGATCACCTCTGCCTTGTCGCCAAGTCGCCGCAGGATCGAGGGAATCCCAGCAGCGTTCGAACCGAGTTGTTCAGCGGTGAGCAAATCGAGAAGGAGTGGCCAGTTCCGCTGCAGGATCGCTCGAGGTAGCTGATCCAAGCTCCAAGAATGACCGGCACGTCCTCTTGTCGCATGAGCGTTTGGACTTTTGTGCTCTCAATGCTATCGGGCGCCTCAACCGCGTAGTAAAGGAGAAACTGGAGGGACTTCATGCGTGTCTCGGGATCCTTTGATTCCAGCATCTGAAAGAGGGCCGGCACGGCCGAAGTGCCGAGTTGGTTCCGCATGGATTGCCATGCCAGTTGCGAGTTTTCGTCCTCAATTGCTTTTGAGGTGCCGTAGCCAAGGGACTTAGTTACGATCTTTAACCTTGTAGCGCGAAGGAAGGGCAGAACCGATTCCACTGCTGCAGCGATCGCCGCCCGGCCTTCCAAACCAGTCTCCAGCCCTGCGGCCTTCACTGTCGGATCCTCGAGAACCAGGACCACATCGACGGTGGCTAACGGCGGAACTCTTACTACTTTGGGTGGACAGATTAGGGTTTGCTTCGACGCGGTTAGGATGTGTACCCCCGATTCCACATCTACACCGGCTTGCGCTAGCTGCTTCCCATCCATCCACACGAGACCGTCTGGAGGTTCTGTTCGAACTCGTAGCCTCCCGCGCCGGATTTTAGGCAGCGCATCGGCAATGGCCCGCGTGAGAGCTTTACCGTCTTCGTACCTGTCGGCAGGCTCGAACCGAGTAGATTTCAGCAGGATCCGTCGCAGCACATCTGGAATGAGCTGGATCGCCTGCTGTTCGAAAAGCGTGCCGGAGTCTCCGGTCTTGGAGATCCCCTTGCGAGTAGGCAATCTTCCCATCAGTAACTCGAACATCATCACTCCAAAGGCGAACACATCACTCGCCTTCGAAGCGGTCTCTCCCGCGAGTTGTTCAGGCGCCATATATTCAATCGTCCCTAGCACGCTGAACATCCCGGTCAGAGAAGGCTCGTTCGGAGCGGGTTCAAGCGCCTTGGCGAGGCCAAAATCGGCAAGCCGAACCGTGTCATCACCCATCAGGAGCACATTTTCGGGCTTGATGTCACGATGGACAATATTGAGTTCGTGCAACTGGGACATGGCCAGCGAGATTGCTTCGAGAATCTTGAGACGCGGCTCCAGATCCCAGCGTGTGGGGTCCTTGGATTCCTCGAGAGGGACACACATCGTCCGAATGAATGTTGACAGATCCCCACGGTCTGCGTATTCCATTACATAATAGGGACATGGATTGCCGCTGCCGTCTTGACTCATGCCCCAGTCGATCAAGCTAACGATTCCAGGCACACTCTTCAGCTGGCCAAGTTCATTAATCTCACGCTCGAATCTCTTGTGGGTGCGGTTGTCGCGATGCTCAAGAACCTTGAGCGCGTAGGCGCGACCGGTTGCATCGGTGACTATATAAACCGTTCCCATTCCACCGTGTCCCAGTCGACGCACAATTGTGTATCGTCGTTCTTCACCAACGATGGCGCCGATCAATCGATCGGCTTGCTCCTGCTGTAACGCGAGTAGCGTGCGGTAAGGGATCTCGATCCGGCCAGGGAGGGTTGCTCGGCGCTCACGCAACCACGTTAGGTCGCGATGTTCAATGTGCTCTGTTTGTTCGAACTGAACTCGGTGGCCAATTCCAACATATGCGATCGAATTCAGGTGTGTGCGGCTCTGCCGTTCAAAGACAAAGAGTTTGCCAAACGCCCCTTTTTCTTCAGGCTCCGAAGCGACCAAAAAGGGCCAAAGATAGAGCAGGTGGGCCCCTTCGGGATCCACAAGGAAGGGAAGGTGCTCTTTGATTGTTACTGGCACTTCAACCGTCAGTTCGTGATGGGTCGGAGGTAGCCCCATAGCTCTTATCACCGAGTAGTGGGTCTCTGAGGAGCGGCGCGACGAGCCAAAAGGGTCTTCGCGCCGGGCGACACACAGTGGGTATCGTGTTAAGAACCGCAGGTGAGCGAGCCAGCGCGCCAACCAGGGCTTCCCTTGGCGCAACAATGCGGAGATCTCATCATCTGTAAGTTCGAAAGCACCGCCCGGGTGTGCGAACTTGTTTCTAAGCGTGTTCAGATCGGCGAGAAGCCTGAACGCATCAGGGGACTTCAAGAGGGCAGACAGTTCCGGCATGAATGGTGTCAGCCCCTTTGTCAGACCTACGACCTCTCGCAACGCACGCACCCACGTACCAAACTCGAGACCGCGTCCCGGCCACAGGCTGGTTATCCAATCAGGGATGAGTACCGGTTGTTGGGATTCGTGTGCTTTTGTTCGACGAGACCACACGCTTGTCATCCGTGCTATGAGACCCGAACCGGGTTTCAGTGGGTCGACTGACAAGAAATCCGCCGTAACAACAAACGTGAGGTACCTCGCAGTGACTTCCGCGACTGCAAAAAGCGTCCGCGCCCGCCGTACAACATCCTGGTCAGGAACTGAGCAGTATTGCTGGTAGGCGATTGCGATTGGCGCAGGGTAGGACTGGACTATATCCCAATGGCTGATTTCCCGAGCCTGACTGAGTATCTGCATCGCTGTTATGTGTCAGCCAAAGATCGCAACTGCGCAGCCAAGGTATGCCTAAGCCAAAGTAGGCTCTCCCCTTGTGCAAGCTTCAGCGCTTTTCGAAGGTGCGTTGCGCCTTGTCTGGCCTTCCCGTTCTCGACGTACATCACCCCAAAGTCAAACTCCGCCTCAGCACCCTCGACGCGCAATCCTAATGCGGAAAACTCGCTGATGGTAGCCCGAAACATCTCCTCAGCAGTTTTCAATTTTCGTTGCCTGCCGTGAATCTTACCCAATGTCCATCGCACATACGCGGCAGGATCAGCGAGTCCCACACCCACAAACACCTTAAGCGCCTTTTCCCCAACGTCAACGGCATCCTCAAGCCTGTTGGACCGGAGATACACTTCCGCTAGTCCCCGGTTTGAAAAGGCGGCGCCCATCAGGTCACTGCGCTTTTCGTACATCGCCATGGCTTCGCGGTAGCTCGCCTCTGCGGCCTCAAGCCGCCCCAGACCCAGCAGCGCGTCGCCGATGTTGTTGTACATCATCGCGATCGAGCGCTGGTCGCGCAGGGCACTCGAAAGTTCCAGGTCCCTCTCAAAGTGATCTCTGGCCTGATCCCAGTTTCGCAACATCAGATGCAGTCGTCCGATATTGCCATGAGTAGTCGCAAGCCCGAAATCGTCTCCGATCAGTTCCTTGAGATGCTTGCTGCAGTAATAGTAAGCGAGAGCGACGTCCAGTTGGCCGAGGTCACGGTGGAGCGAACCTAGGCTGTCGTACAACTGCGCCAAGCCGGGGCTATGCCCAATGCGGTCGTAAAGCAGCCGGGCCTCTTCAAACAGGCCCTTCGCCCTGGGAATATTTCGCTTGGCCCTTTCGATCAGTGCGAGATAGTGGAGCGCCTGACCTCGATGAATCGAGGCCGGCGCCGCAGTCGTACCCGACAGGCTGAGGTTGCAGAGGCGATCCGCCTCATCCAACTTTCCCTGCTTGTAATAGACGAGCGCAAGTTCGTTCCGCGCCTCCGGATGCCTCGATCCCTCCGGAAGTCTCGACAAATAACTCTCTGCGGCCTTGAAATCGCCCCCGCGCGCCAGCAGGGCGCCTATGCGAGTAAAAAGGTCTCCGCGGAGGTTCTCATCGCGACAACCATCGAAGTCCTTCTCGAACTCGAGATAATGCTGCAAGGCGTCATCGTACTGCATGTGCTGCTCGAGGCGAATACCCCGTGTCAGTATTTCACTCACGCCTAAGGCTCGAACCAGCGGTGACTCGAAAAGACCGACGGTAGGATCGCCGTAAAGCACATAGGCCGCGGAGGTTAGAGATTTGTTCTGGGACCGTTTCAGCAGACCAGTTCGCGACAGCCGGACTGCCTCACCGATGCTGAGGCCCCGGGCGATTCCCCTATAAGTCTCTTTTGCAAATTCTATCGGGGTTGGGTCTTCGTCCGTGATCGCAAAGAGGGTGCTAATGAAGTGCCGCGCTCCCAGAGAGAGAAACGCCTGAGCCAGCCCAAATACCTTTGCCGGGTCGAACCGTCGTGAGGCTCCGGCTCGGCACGCGTTGACGAAAACTAGGGCCGGCGCAGGGCGATTCAACGCAGCAAGACTGCCGATTTCTTTAGCAGTGAGCCTTCCGTTCTGATACAGCGACAAGCTACCGCCGTGATCAGCGGCTCGGCTGTAGTCGGCGTGCCCAGCGTAATGGATCACATCGTAGTCCCATAACACTCGCCGCACATAATCAGCCGTGATCGGTTCCCGTGGTAGGTCTGCTAATACCTCGGGGCCGAGATGATTGAGAAACTCGTAGAGTTCCAGCCCCTCCCGCGCGGCACCCGGCAATTCGCCTCGGGGGTCTGCCAGAACAAGAACACGCAGCGGCCTTGTTGGTATTCTCGGTTCGACAACCAGCGGCTGCGGCGTTAGGACGATGCGCCCTAGGTTATAGCGCGCGGCGAGAAACTCCTCACCGTCGTGCAATAGTTCCCAGGGCACAGAAAGCAGGGCGTCATCGATCTCCAGTAAGAGAAATTCGGGGGCTTCCTGCCTCAGAGTCTTTGCTAGATCAGCTCCGATGAGGATTGAGAATAACGCCTCGCCCGCACTCCGTGCGTGTTCGAGTGCTTGTGCCTTTGGGCACACAGTTGCCGTCGCCTGCTCGCAAATGTCAATGATCTTGTTGCTGAATCGGCGCATCTCCCGCTCCGAAATCAGGTCGCGCACCAGACGGCTGAACGTTCCCGTACTTCCGCCCGATGTTCTGCTCGCTATCCGGAACAGGTTGTTTCCAGCGAGGAGAAACCTTATTGAAAGCAGTTTTGCTTGGGGGGGGGGGAGAGAAGCCCTTCTTGACTGGCCATCACAACACCTATTGACCCGGCGCGATATTGGTGAGCACGGGCTCCACGTGGCATATGCAGGAAACAACAATGCGATTCTGGTGGTACGAAGCGGGCCTTCGCCCCGCTGAGCTTTGCGCCTCACCACCCAATGCGCTTCCTTATCACCCTAACTCTGTGAGGAATACCCCTGCTGCTCAACTCTGCGTGGTTGCAGCGCCTGTTTTTCGCGCAACGATAAACGTCGCCCGCACCTGGCGCCGTCGGAGCGGCACGGTTGTTTGGAGCGAGCCATCCAGCCATGCTTTCTGGAACACGTCATTTCCCTCATCAAACAGAAGTACACTCCACAGCTCATCATTCCGGTTCTGAACGGCCTCGAAGAAACGTTCTAACGCTTCGTCCAACCCAAATCCCGTCCTCCCCTGGTGGCCGTTGCAGGCGGCAAAATAGAACCGGGGTTTCTCCTTATCTTTGTTGACACCGATCATACCCCAAGGGTAAGCGCTTCTTCGCAGGTATACTTCGATGAGATTGTTGTTCCAGGGGACGAACTGCCATTCGCCCATTTCAAGCTTCCTACGGTCGCTTGGCGAGCGGTACCGAGCCTGGCCCATTGCTCCTTGGACCTGCTCGATCGAAACGCCCATGCCCCCGTAAAGCCGGTCGAGCACCACAGGTCCCGCAATTGCCGCGCGTTGCAGGTTCCAATCCTCCAGCAGTTGCTTCTCGCCCAGCCAAACCGCATCGCGCCATTCCCGGCCGTAATAGTAACGCTGACCCTGATTCGCTGGTGCGGGCTCGCTACTGTACAGGGGCCCCGCCGGGTTGATATTGGGCAACTGCAATAAATGCCGAACATCGGCGAATTGGTGGACGATGCTGCGAAAGTCCACCGGGCTCCCGTCGCGCACTATCGGCTTGCCGGAGACGGCAAACTCAATGCGGTCGTGAACCCAATTGCTGCCGATCCTCACCCGTCCCCCCTCATTTGCCTCCGGAGCAAATCTCACACCTTGCTCGAGAGTGATCGAGCACGGGTTTTTCCACTTCACCAAGCAGTCATATTCCCTGTCGGTGAGAGGCTCCTCGTAGAGCCAGATAAGCTTCGGTCTTAAGCTCGTTTGCCATGAACTTATAAGAGCGACATACCAGAAGTTCATGGAAAGATCGCCGCATCCCTGCTGGCCAATGATTTCGTACAGCGGCCTGCCATCAGGATCAAGATGGTTGGCACGAAAGCCCTCGGTGTGAATTCCGCCAGTCCGGCCCATATCTACCGTTGCCTGCAGCACTTGGCTCTTTCGTTCGGAGCGCTTTCTCTTCTCCTCGTCACCACTTGGGCTGGCGCTGCCCAGTTCGGTCTCAACCTCGCGAAGATCCCTTTCCTCATCCCGGAAACTATCCTCATCAGTGAACCACGTCCCAAGACGCTGCTCGTCGGGATCGGTTGTTTCGGAAAAAGGATTATCGAGGTCCCAGAAACGACGCATCGAAGGGGAGCGGTCTCCCGGGCGGCGAATGCCGGGCCCATGTTCTTGTCCTTGCCCGGTGGAATGACTCAGGAAGATTTCTTCGCCGATTGTTGGATCGAATTCGACTACGCTGAACGCGATGTTCCGATATGCTTCGGGTGGCCGGTCTCGGCTGGGGTTAAATACAGGGTCTGGTCTTCGCTCCTCCAGAATCTGTGTGGGCACGGATTCTCCCTTCTCTGCTTCCACTATCGAACAAGCAGATTCCGCATTAGTCTAGCTGACCAAGGGTTTCGTCGGCCGTCTCACGAACGACGGTCGAGGGATCGCGGAAACGGGTTTGGTCCAGAAAGTTGAGGATTGCACGGGTCTCAGAACTCAGGCCAAGGCTCCGCGAAGCCGTTTCTCCCCTGGTCCGAGTTCCAGCACGGGACCAGGGAGCGCCGCGTGTTCGTACGGCCACTGCTGGAGACGAGCTACGAGCCAAGTTGCCTAACTGTCGAATCGCCTCGGCCCGGACCTCCTCGTTGATGTCCTTCTGCGCAATACTCATCAGGGCGTCAACTCGGCCCGGCAGTTCCACTGCCGCGATTGCCTGCAGAATTGTAATCCGCAGTTGCGACTGCCGCTCCCACTTGGCCAGGCGACTTAGCGCGTCCAGGGCCGACTGATCGCTCCGGCTTTTCAAGGCCTCGATCACATCTTTGCGCACGTCACCAGGAGCGTCTCGAAGACTTGACAGCATTTCGTCCAAATGTTCTGACATTCCCGCTGGAGCACTGTCGCTTTGACCTGCATGAGACTGACCGGCGAGTGTTGTTGCCTTCTGGAAGCGGTCGATCCATTCCCGTGCTTCCGTCGCAGCGACATTAGGATTCATGGCATGTTTCTCCTTAGGATGGCTGCGTTCATTATACTCGCCTGTCTGAGTTTTAGCAGGCTCTCAGTTAAGGACATTAAGGACAGATCTACGTGTTAAACCTTTGCCGAAAACTCCCGGCGGAGTATTGCAAGCCTGCTTCTGCGTACCGTTTACTTACTTGCAGCACTGGGCACGCGCCGTCCGCATAAGGTCTGTGTACCTCACAGTTCCCACTCGCCTGTGCGAGCAGGCCATTACCTATGCAGGCGATAGGGTTTGTCGCGTACAGGTCATAGCACTGTTTGGCTGCCATCCTGCCAGTCGATCCACTCTCCATCGATCTCATAACGCTTTTCAACACGAGTGATGGCGCATCGTTCGCAGCGGAGATTGATTGTCGCCGGTGCGGAAGACGGCCCACCACCTACGAATCTTGTCGCGTCAGATGCCTTACTCATTGGCTGATGGCAAGCAGCACACAGCAACTTGCTCGACCCATAGGTGACTCTTATTCTAGATTGCGGGCGATAGCGAATGGTCACCTGCTGTTTCTTTATGGAGAAGGTCACCTCGTATTCTCCGATTCTCTTGCCGATTCCTAATAAGCCGTTGCGGGGGTTCCGCAGGCAGACGACCGACGCGAGCGACTTAAACGTCGTCTCCGAAGGCTTTATCAGCGACGTGGCTTTCGCAAAAGCTTCGGTCTCATTGAAGGCCGCAAATCTTAAATGTTCGCGGACATTGGCCGGCGTCACATCAACTCCAAGGACATCCCAACCTGCGGGGATTTCCCGGCTCGCTTTCGCGCGTGCCTCAACGGAGGAATCAGAATCGACGATGACGGTCTTCACCGCCTCGGCTCCGTCGCATAGAACCTCTTCAGTAAAGATGTGTGCGTAATTGCCAGCGGCTTGCCTTGCTCGCTGCTTGGCTTCGTCAAGCGATTTGCCGGTCACCTCTGCCGACCATTTTGACCTGCGCCTGACGCCAGTTATTTTCGTGCCATCTGCTCTGAGTATCAAGGGTGCCTCGATATTCTCCACATCCGTCTGTTTGAATTCAGCGGTCCGCAGAAAAACGGAGTAGCAACGAGGGCCAGTGCCGCTGTAACCAAACGTCAGCATGGAGAATGGATCGGTTCCACCTAGCTCCGCTGCTACACGGAACGCGTACGCTTCCTGTCGAACATCATAGCCATGGCTCCTGTGCTGAACGGGAAGTTGGGTTCCGTCCGCGAAAACGAGAATGCTGTTCTTATTAGCTTCCAAGAAAACCACCTCTCGCAAGGGCCCATGAAGTGCGGTAGCGCCTAGTGACAGCGCAATCATCTGGGTTTCGTAAGGCATTTGGCCCTCTTACATCAGCTTGCGTCCCGTATTGCGCTCGGCATCTTTGAGCCATTCGGTCGCTTTAGCATCGCCGGGGTTGAGGCGCAGTATCGCCTGATAGTGTGGGAGTGCTCGACCACCCTGCAGCGTTCGGTCACACCAGCCAGCGAGCATCCTATGCTTATGAACCAGTTCGGTAACATAGCCAGGGTTCTGCCGAGTGATCTGCTCACCGACACGGATGGCCTCCTCCGCTAGGTCGAACGACCGCAGAAGGCTGGGATCGTCAGAGGACACATGTAAATGATTTGGGAACTGCTTCTGTCCCGCCCAGCCGATCGATTGCATGTGGAGCAAAAGAGCAAGATTGAAGCGCGCGTCAACTCCATCCATCCCGGCCGGATCAAGGCGCATGGCTTCCTTGTAATACTTCTCCGCTTCGTCGGGCCGGTACGCGTTATCGCAGGCTAGCCCGAGACCAAGAAATCCATCGGCAGCATGGGGCTGAAGAGTGATCACCTTCCGAAAAGCGGCTATCGCCAGTCCGAGTTGTTCCAGACCAGCCCGGAAGTAGATGTTTCCTCCAGCGCGGTCGTTTTCAGCCCTGGCGATCGCGTGGTGGCATCGGCCGAGTCCGTAATAGGTGTCGGCATTGCCGGGGTCCAAACGAACGGCATGCTCAGCTTCTGTCAGGGCATCTCTTATCCGACCAGCCTTTTGATACTGCTCGCAGCGCTTGACGTGTTCCTTGGCACGCAGGACGGAGTCGTCATCACGGCGCGCCCTCACCTTGTCGAAGATGCTCATGATCGCCTCCTTAGCCCACCTTCTGGGCATTGTGTTGTCAGGGTGAAGTGGCCGAAAATCGAAAAAAGTCACGGACTCTCACCATGACAAGGATGGTTGATTTGTTCACGCATTCTCCGGCTTGCGTGTGCGTTTTCCGAGTTCTCGCCGTTCCTCCCAACGCGCCTCCGCCTCACTCCGGGCCGCCTCGAAGTCCTGCTCTGCAGCGGCCGTGTTCTTGCGGAGAAGTTCGGCGCGCTGCCGAATGCTGTGGAGGCGGTCCCGTTGTTCCACGCCATGACTCAACTGCCGGGCGAAGCTGAACTTGTCCTCATCAAAGTACAAGAAAAGGAACGCATCCTGATTCTCCAGGAAATCGAGCCATTCTGCCACTTGCGAATCGCCCGTATGCAGGGGTTGCAGTAGTTGGTGGCATCTGTACGGCTGGTAGTTGAACTCCAAATACAACCGCAGTACCGGGCCGTATCGCGTCTCAATCAACTGCCACCAGTACCAGACAGGGCCACTGGTCAGAGCTCCGGCCAAAGAATCGTGAAGTCGACATGCCACTCCGGCCCTCCCCTTCACGAGCACGGGGACAACGTCAGTCTTCGGCGGCCATCTAACGCTCACTGCAATGCCTGGCTCAGCCGGGCGGGGTTCCCCGAATACTTCTGTTATCAAGTCAGGGTGGGTCCGAAGGAGTCGGCCAAGAACCGCAAAAGCCTCGGAATCGCCCGGATCGAGTTCCAGCAGATGATCCCACACGGCCAGCGCCTCGCCCACCAGCCCCTGCCAATCGTAGACATTTCCCAGGTTATACAGGACGATCTGCTCATCAGGATGATCGTGCTGCAAACGCTGAAGGATGGCAATCGCTTCGTCAAGGCGGTTCTTCATGGCAAAGTACATTGCTTGATTCAAGCTATCGGATTCTTTGCCGGATAAAGCGGTAGGACGTCCAAAGTCGCGGATTTTGATCCCAGTTGGATCAGCGTTCCCCGCACTGTCCTTTAGTTCCACCAAGTTGCTTCGTGCCGGTATGGAGGCGGCTTTCTTACTCTCGCTTCCTGCGCGGCAAGCCCAGTCACGGGTTCCGAAGCAGACCAGTGCGCCGAGATGCGAGGCGGCATAGATCGCCTGCGGAGTTGCCGCCAGGGAGCCAAATCCGCGCTCCCCCTCGAACGCAACGCCGCTCCATACTTCATGCCCGGAAAGCATGTCCAAGGCATAGAGCGCACCGTTATCCAATAGGACATAGACAAACGGATCGGCCGCAGCCGGCGCGGTCGAGCAAGCAATCTCGTTGGTTAGCCACTCACCCGGCCGCCAAAGTAGGGCGCCGCTCGCCGCGTCCACACAGCCGAATCGGCCGCCCACATCGCCAAAGAACAAGCGTCCTTTGGCTGCGGCGGGTGCGGCTTTAACGGGAGCCTCTGTGGAGAAGATCCAGCGGAGCAGTCCCGAGTTTGCGTCCAGGCACCAGAGACCGTCCCTTTGAGTGCCAACGTAGACGGCATCCCAGGCGAGAACCGGCATTGTTTCTCCGAATGCACCTTCGCGCTTCCAAAGCATTTTCTGCAGTGCTGCGTCAGCGCAAAAAACACACGAACTAGAGAGTGCAACAACGCGAGTGCAGTCTGCTGCCAAAGAATGGAGCTCTGGGAGGCCGCTGTCCAAAATCGCAAGCGTTTTTCCTGTTGCAGCATCCAGACGGTACAGTTCGCCGCCCACAGTGGCCACGAACGCCTCACAGCCTAACACGACCGGCGAGCAAGGACCGCGGCACTCATGTTGCCAAATCACCACGCCGGTGTTTGAATCAAGACAAGTAACCACCTCGCGATCCGAGATGTACAATGAGGTCGCGGTTGCCGCGGGCGCCTGTTCCAGGACTGTGTGAGCGCGCCACCTCCATTGCTCCTCGCCGGACTGGGCATCAAAGCAGTACACGTACTGGGACGAAGAACCGGCATAAAGTTTTCCGGATGCCACGACAGGCATAGTGAGGGTTTCACCGTCCAGCCTGAAACTCCAAGCCAGTTCGAGCGGTGGTGAGGGTCCACGTGCCGCCTGCGTGGTTCGGGAAGGAGAGCCGTGGCCGTGAGTCCAGGACCCGGGCACTGCGCAAGCGCTTCCGGCATCGCGCCGTGCAATGGCTTCACGAACCCGCGCCAACAAGGTCGAGGCGTCGGGCTGGTCCGGCAAGATTTTCAACAGCTGCTGGGCTGTTGCCAGCACCTGTTCCAATTCACCAGCGCGCAAGTCCGTGTTGGCCAGCTCAATGACGCGCTTGGTTTCTCGCTTCGCCAGGGCAGGGCGCCCCTCTTTCAAGTGATCGCGGATCAGCCTGATGTGGTAACTCTCCGATTCAATGGGAGAGCCTGCCGCCATGCAGAGAATTGTGTCGCCTTCCTTGATGCCAATCTGGCGCAGAGTCTCGTATCGTTCACGATTACCAAAGTAGATATCGGACGGGAGCGCGTTATCTCCTGAATAGATAAAACGCACGCCGGTGGAGCTCACATGGTATTTGGGGAATTCTTTGGCCGCAATCTCACCCAGAGTCTCATCAAGGCCTGCCACCAAGTCGATGTTTTCCACTTTCAAAGGTTGATAACAGAGAACCTTAAAGCGAACGCGGATTCCACCCCGCCGGTTCTCGAGTGCCTTAAGCCCTTCCAGTATTTTAGAATTGTCAGGAGCCAGACGAAGCGCCTCACGGAGTAGCCTCTCGGCATTGACCACGTCGCCGTTTTGCAGGCTCAGTTCCGCCAGCTCCGTCCGTGCCTGCACCGAGAAAGCGCTCTCCGGACCAACGGCGATGGCCTTTCGGAAATGAGCTTCGGCCGAATTTTGTTTTCCGGAGAACTTGTCCACCAAGCCGAGCAACGCATGGGTGCCCGCGAGTTGGTGAGGTTCGAGTTCTCCGGACACGTCATTCAGGGCCAAGCTCTTCTCCGCCAGAGAATGAAATTGAACTAGCAATTCTTCGGGAGGCACGCCTTCCTGGCTGGCCAGTTGGAACTTGCTCCAGGCATAACCGAACCAGGCGAGAGCCGAGTTCGGCTCCGCCCCGGTCCATTCGTCAAAGAGTTCCGCCGCCCCATGGTAATCGCCGGCCTTATAACGCTTCCACGCCGAATCGCCATGCGTCTGCTGAGGTGTGAACGGGGCGCGCTTTGACGAACTCTGTCCCCAGCGAAAAAAGTTCATAGCGATACTCCCGGCGCTGCGAAGCAATGCAAGAGACCCTGGTCAGAGAGCAAGTAAACCCGAGGACCGACACTCCACACCACCAGGCCGGGTGGGGAGGGCTGTCGGGCCTGTTCAGTTTCCTGTTGTGCCTCACTCTTCTCTCTGTTCAGGCTGGCTGACCACTCGCGTTGCTCGCGGGCTTCTTCGTCGTCGTTATTTCCATCTCTCGATGAAAGTACTTGTTGTTTTGCTCGGTCCGCTCTTTGCGGCTCATCGTCGGTAACAAAGAACTTCCAGCGCAAAGCTCCATTTCGTGCATCGAGCCCATACAAGTACCCGTCCGAAGCAGCCACAAGCACCCAGTCCTCCAGCACGCAGGGCGGGCCATAATTGGCGACCGGTCCGCGGGCCCTGAATCGCCATTTGAGCCGGCCGTTATTCGCATCCAGTGCATAGAGGTGATGGTCGTAGCAGCCCCAATACGCCACGTCTCCGGCCACGGCTCCGCAATTTGCCAACCCACCTAAATCAAAGCTCCAGACCCGCTCGCCGAGCCGAGTTCTGGGTGAGGTGGTCAGACAGTAGATATGGCGATGGTGCGAGCCCGAATCTCCAACGTAGATCCGGTTTCCTGCCAATACCGCAGGATGAGAGATTTCGCCTCCTGTGCAATAAATCCAGCGCAAATCCCCGCTCGATGAGTCTAGAGACAGAACATATCCCAGAGTGGCGTCGGCGTAGGTTGGTGTCCCAAACCCGGCTTTGCCGTCTGCAGCGATGTAGATCTCCGGCCCGCCACACAACAGCCGTGGGCTCCAGAAAATGGGCCGCCGCAAGCGGTGCGACCACCGAAAGGTTCCATCCGTTCGCGCCACGGCGGTGATGGTGCCGTCCCGTGTGACAGCAAAAACAGCGCTCTGCCCCAGCGCTAAATCGACCAACTCGCCCTCGCTGCGATGTTTCCACACTAGCCGCTTGTCCTGCCAGTTGTAAGCGCACACCTCGGGCTCAGAGTGCGCGTCCCGTTTGGCAACGATCACCAGAGGCCCATCGATCAGGATGAGCTTATGAGCGAGCCGACCCAATGCCGTGTGGCGCTCGATCATCTCGCCTGTCTGGGGGTGGAAAATGACCAGGAAGTTCTCCTCATCCCAAGCAAAGACGCGTTCGCTGGTGGTGTGAGGTCGAGCGCCGCCGTAGCTTGTCCCAATTTTGGTCTGCCAAAGCAGGCGAGGGACAGCCGCACGTCGCTCATCAGAGCGGAGAACGCCATTTTCAATTTGCATCTCCTCCCCCTTATGCTCCGGGGCGGGTCCTGGCGAGCGAGAAGCAATGGAGCGCGCCGTTTCCGTCACCCACTACTAACATCTCTCCGTCACAGCTCATACCCGTGGCGCCGCGCGCCGGCAAGTCGTAGCGTCGCAGCAGGCTCACTCCGCCGGCATCGAACATGTGCAGGCGGGCTGAGTCTTGTTCAATCTCGATCACGAACAGCAAATCCGCGGTACGGAGGACATGAGCATTCTGCAAAGTCACGTCAACGCTCACCAGAAGCCGGTCTAAAAGCTGAGCAGGAACTCGGCCGCGCTCCAAACTCAAATCTTTAAGGCGAGCTCCCGCGTCCCAATTGCCCGTTTTGACATCAAAAGTCCCAATTTCAGTTTCGAGCTTGTCCCCTAGTAGCCAGGAATGGCCGCGGGGCCATTCACCCATCCCAAGATCCGAGCGCCACATCCGAAAGCCATTCGCCGCCTTTAGGGCGTACACGGAGTGATTGTTACAACCGACAAATACCAAGCCACCCCCTAAGGCGAATCCACCGCTGCCATCCCGGGGCAGTTCGTGTTGCCAATGAATCTTCCCGGTTTCTGGATCGAGCGCGTAGACCGAGGCGCTGTTGCCTCCTGCAAACAGGAACTTCCCGTCAAACAAGAGAGATTGAGTAAGACTGCTGCCCATCTTGTGTTCCCACACGATGTCACCATCGGACTCGCGCAACGCGAAGACTCTCGATCCTGCTTCCACGTGCACCAATCCCGGAACGTAGCAGAAGGTCCTGGGCCAGCCCGATATGTCGCGCCTCCATTGTATGCCCTTCTGCTTGAGTGAGATGGCGTAGACGGCCCTTTGCGGAATTAGTCGCCCCTCCGGCTGCGTCCAGGTGGCGAAGATCAGCGACCCCCGGAGAGTCGGCCGGACAAGACCGCCCGATTCTGGCCGATACGTCCACAGATGCATCGAGTGGAATGCGGACGCCGTGTGCGTCTTGGCTGAGTCCAGCCGGAGGGAATTGCCCATGAGCCTGAATGGCGCCCAAAAATAGGGGTGACGGTAGGCTTCGGAACGCAGCAAGTCCAGTTGGGCCGATTGCAGTGCCGCGGCGCGGTTGCGAGTCGCAAGGGCATGGTAGAAGTTCACCATCAGGTCAGATGTTGAACCGTTGTCGACACGCCAGAGTGAGGCAACGACGGCGGGCGCACCGGCATAGAGAAATCCCGTCGCAAGCCCGGTGACGTCGTTTCCCGCAACCATGGAGGTCTGGCACGCACTCAGGGTCACTTGCCCAAGCGGCAGATCGTGGTCGAGGGTGAGCAACTCCTGCACTTCCAGCCGCCCCGTATCCGCCGCGGCGGGCGAGAGCAAAAGCGCTGAAAACTCCGGTTGCCTGGCGTCCCATTCGGCATGGCATGCAAGGTGAAGCAAGTCAGTTTGCCCCCACTCAGCGCGAAGCTCGCCCAGCGTCGCTTGAGCGCCGGTCCGTATTTGAGCATCAAACAAGGGGGCGATTGCCAGGACTTCTTGCTCAGCGAACGGCAGGTCCCACTTCGGATGACCGAGTCGCGGGTTGCCGACGGCAAAAAGCCGGCCACGGCTTCTGCGCTGCCTTTGATAACAGAGATCCAATAGGCTGATGCTTGGGGAGTACCAGATTGCGAATTCTCTCACCAGGTATCCGCGTTGGCTTCGCAGCGCGTTGAAAGGCAGAAGGTGAAGATCACCATGCGGAACGATGGCAAGACGCGACTTGCGGCGAATATGAGGCTCCGCCGGCCCTACCAGAATGTCATAGAGCTCCGTCGCCAGCAAGTGCAGGTCATCATCCAGCGGTTTTCCCAGCACGGGCGGGCCTTCGACGAGTACGATGTCTCGCGTCTGGCCGCGCATCGACTCAATCATTTCCCTGAGCCGAGAAATCCGGAGTGATAATTCCCGGCGCGGCAAGTCGACGTGCTCGGTCCAGAAATCTTTCTGCGTGACAATGAAGAGGATCAGTCTTTCTTCAAGCAAACAGTAGGCGATCAGCGCTGTCTCCCGGTCGAGTAAAGTCTGAGTATCAGCGAGAGAGGCCGGCGTGATGCCCCGCAACGCGGCGAAGGCCGGATCCCGCTCGCGAATCAACTGCCTGACGCGAAGCAAGTCCGCCCGCGCATAGCGAAGCTCGGCTTCCAACTTTACCTCGTCTGGGGCCGGATTTGAAACATAGGGCGTCGCCCCTGACCCGATCCCTGCGCCCAGCAGAACCCGCTCGTTCCATCGCCTCGTGAAGGCGTCCACTTTTCTGCTCAATTCGGCCTCTTCTTGCAGCAGGCGCGTGTCCGCTCCCATGCGAAAACGGAGTCTTGCTTTGTTTAACGTCTGATCGAGTAAGGACCGGGCACGGGCCCGTTCGGCATATTCGAATGCCTCAAGCTCCTGACCTAAAGAATAAGCGATGTCTACGGCAGACTCATAGACGTCGTACCGGCCAGAGAAGGCCAGGTCTAATCTGGAGCGGGGATTCTCAAGACGAAACTGTTCCAACTGTGTGACGAATGCGGTGACGCTCTCATTGGCCGCCTCTAAGTCGCCCTCTCCCAGTCGGTACTTCTCATATGCGGATTCCGCGAGCGCAAAGAGGCGGGTTAGAGAGTCAGGAAGAGCAACTCGGCCTGGCATGAGAAGCTCCGGCATCGTGAGCTTAGGCGATCATGGATTATATAATGCATTCGCAGTCCGGCGCCACGCTCCCCTGCGCTCCACCCTCTACTCTTGTGGTGGCCGAATGGACCGACAAGAGCTAAAATGACGCAGGATTTGTTGACTGAACCGCCGGCCGGGAGTTCCGGAGACATGGCGACAGAAACGACGGTTGAGAGCATTGAGCAACTTCAGTTCGAGCTCGAGGGGAGTCGTAAAGCAGAAAACCTGCTCGCACATTTCGACCGTTACAGCGCTAGCAGACGAGAACGCAGCGTGGCGCGGCCCGACGTGCTCTTGCCGTTGGTCCGAGGGTGGGGACGCCGCTTGATTGCCGCTTGCACCGAGAACTCCATCCGGCAGTACGAGACACTACTGAGAGTCGAGCTGACGTTTCCTCCCTCTTCCGACTACGGGATCCTCATTGTACCGGCTTCTCAAATTTTGGAGGCGGAGCTCGATCGTCTTCTGGTTACGCCGGCCCGCGCTATTTTGCAGAGCATGATCGATGCTCTTCTTTACTCCAGGGCTTACCAAAGGCAAGCCAAGATTCTTGAGGAATGGGCAGAAAGAAGCTTCCAAGCGACGTTGGGCACTGCCTCGTTAACCCTTCTCGCGCTGCGGTACGGCTATGAACAAGACAATTTAACGATCAAAGAATTCATATCCAAGCACTTTCGTGAGGTTTACGGTGCGCTTTTGCGCAGCGGCGACCTGGGAAAATGCGTGGATGTTATTCGGGATCAATTTCGAAATCCTGCGTGCCATGGAAGGGCAATATTCAATGGGCTGGAGTATGCGCAGTTCATGTCATTGATGTTTGCAAATGACAGCGCAGTAAACTGGGACCTGCAAGGTCCCAGTATGGCGGAACCTCCGGCTTCCAAAGGTGTCTTCTATCATCATTTGCAGAACTCCCTGCAAACGTATCTTCCGGCGGAAGTCGACATCACTCCACTTGAACGCCTGTTAACTCTTAAACCGCCCTCCAACCCGCCCGCTCAAATCCGCTTACAGGTGGAGCCCGCGTTGCCTGCATCCAAGAGCCGCGACATCGGCCTGCAGGAGTCTGTGTTGAACCCTCGTTTTCACATAGGAGACGCGATTCGTCTCAGGTTTAGTTCTGACCGGGACGTGTACGCCGCAGTTATCGACGTAGGCACGTCCGGTGCAGTTACTGTACTCTGGCCCAACACTTGGCAGCAACACGGGTGTCTTCGGCCCGACCAGCCTTGTGTCATTCCGCCCGGCGAGGGTCCATCCTTTCACTTGGTGCTTCAGGGCCACGCAGGCCAGGAATGGATTGTGGTCGTGGCGAGTGTCAATCCGCTGCCCCCGCTTTTGGCACAGCCTGTAGGTAAGGGATTTCGGGCCTTGCAGGGGGTTGATATTACAACCTTGCTGGAGGCGATGCAGGGCCTGACTTCCGGCACTTGGACTGTGATTCATCGCTGTTTTTGTATCTTGCCGTAATATCGCCAGAATCCGATCGATTGGGAGACAACGATGAGTATATTCGATAGAGTAAGGTTGCGGCGGGACGACGACTCCGTTTTACGGGCCAAAGAGCACGTTAAGCGTTGCGAAAAACTTCAACACGAGAATCGAATCGTTGAGGCTTTAGCTGAGGCCGAGGCTGCCGTTCGGCTTGACCCCAACAATGCAGACGGCTATTATGGCCTCGCCCGCTGCGATCACGCCCTCGCCAGAGCTGAAAACGAGCGGGCGGGCGGGACGATCTATTTCCGCGCCGGCCTCGAACGCCTTGAGCAGGCAATCGCCGCCTACCGGAAGGTGATTTCACTTCAGTCGAATGCCGCGGACGGGTTTCTCAGCCTAGGACTCGCGTGCGACAACGCTTGCAGGCTGGAGGAGGCAGAAAAATACTACCTAGAGGCCATACGGCTCGATCCCGCGGGGCTTGATGGGATAGATGCTCGATTCAATCTTGCTCTCCTTCTTCAGAATCAAGCAATGGGCTGGGCTGGACAGAAGCAAGTGCCTGCCGCTTTGCGTTATTCGGCGACTGATCCGCGCCTGGCGAGATCGTTCGAGCTAGCCGAAGAAGGCATTCGCCGGGGCGAACAGCGAGTCCAAAGCGATCCAACCTACGTGGCGGAACTCGTAACCAAACACAGGACGTTGGCGGGTTGGTACGATAGAATTAAGCGGGCCGGTTTCGCGATTCACCACTATCAGGCCATACTGCGCCTCAGCCCTGGAGATTCCAAGGCTACCGAACGCCTTAAGATGGCCGAGCGCGAAAAGGATGAAGACGAGTTGTACCTCCGCGCAGCCCCGCTCGACCCCGCACGGCGCCGACTACTGTGGATGGATCCCGCAACACTCGGACTGTTTTCCTCTCCGAATACTCTCACTTTAATTCAAGAAGGCAATCGTGTCATTCAGGCTACGTTTAGTCCACAGGACATCGAATGGGCTCGAAGGATTAACGAATATGCGGTGAAGGCTGAGCAGGCTGGTCGTGCGAACAAACACCAGGAGGCAATCGAATTATACAAAACAGCATTGATCGTAGCGCCTGGATGTGATCTGTATCTGATGAGCATCGGCTGCTGCTACGCCAACATCGGCAATTTACGGCGCGCTCTCAAGTATCTTGAGCGCGCGAATGAAATCAGCCCCGGAGAAGAGCGTATCAAACAAAATCTTCAGGGAGTGAGGCGGGCAGCCGCAGGCGGGCGGTGAGAATCACCGTAAGAGCCAAGCCGCCAGTCTTCTCCGACTTCGCAGGCCTCAACGCTCTAAGAGTTCGCGGCTCGACTGTAGGGCCTGCCACGCCACGCTTTGACCCGAAAGTACCCGCCGGTGGCCAATGTGGGAGGCTCTGTTAAGAACGTGACGCCATTGTCGGTCGTGGCGCCGTCACCCAATTGATTGGGCTATGCGCCTGCATCTACCCTGAGGTGGGATCTTGTCTGGGTTCTTTCCGGGAGATTCTATGGAAGGTGTTCGTCAGCGGATACTCAATGATTTTCCCTACCCGATCGCCTATCCCTATTCGTTGATCTTCGACGAGAGTGACAAGCCTTCCAACCGGTGCTGGGCGCTGTGCTTCACCGAATACCAGTTGTTACGAGTCGTCTGCCTGCCGCTCGTCAGCCAGTACCTGCGCGAGGAGATCAATCGGGACGCGGCCGAGAGCATCTCCGCGCTGAACAAAGCTGTCGCTGGTATTCGCTCACCCTTCTTCAGCGATTGGATTGTTTTGATCAACACCTTGCGCCGACATCTGGCGAAAGTGGGCATCGAGACGCTGTTTCCGGCTTTGGGCGCGGCGCTGGACGCTCTGAAGCAGACGGAAGATCGATCTATTGGCTTGCGCGGCAACAAGCGTTTGAACTCGCCGGACGCCATCCTCGCTTTGCGAAACGAAACCGCGCACGGCGGCCTGCCCGACCAGGCGCAAGCGGGGGAGCATCTCGGCTTGTATCTGCCGGTTCTCCATCAGGTGCTCGAGGCGTTTGATTTTCTGGGCGATACGTTGCTCAAAGTCCATTGTGGCGACAGGATCGAGGAACTGACCGGGCGCGCGCGGGTCTGCACGCTGCGCGGGGCGCAGGTTAGCGAGTTGCTGGAAGAAGAGCTGTCCGGCGACCTTGCAGAGGTCTTTTCGGAATCTCCCGCTGTAATCATTGGTCCGAAGCGCAAAGTTGTACCTATATATCCTCTGTTCAAGCCAGTCGGCGAGCCGCTGCTGGGGCCGGAGGGTCTGTTCCTTTACGACGGCCATTACGGCATCCAGGTCCAGACCCCGCAAGGCGAGCAAGAGCGCAGCTACATTTACTACCTTGGGGTGCACCATCGCGGGCAGGACACCGCCGCTGGTGGGCGCCTGAAGGAATTGCTGGCGGAGCGGCAGATCAGTTTCTTTCTGGAGAAGGAGAAGACCGCTCCCTGGACCATAGCCGACAGCGCTCTCGATTACTCTCGCCGCACGTTGGAAGACCTGCTGGGGAATAAGTACTTCCCGGAGTGCTATCTGCCTTCAAAGAATCTGGAGCACGAGTTTGAGGCCTTCCTTCGAGTACCTGATTTGAAGACCTGGAGCGCCGAGACCCAGCGTCGCCGCTACGTGAACGGGTTCATTCTGACCGGGTTTGCGGGTGGGGGGAAGACGGCGTTCCTGGCGCGCCAAGTGGAAGGATTGCTGAAGGCAACGGGAGAGGAGGCCACCCGGGAGAACCCGAACCTGGTGCTGTTTTTGCGCGGGAATGCGATTACGGTGCGCTCTCAAGGCCTGTCTTTATTTCGGGACTTGGCGGAGAGGTTAGGGATTGCGGTGGAAGGCGCTTCCACCAAAGTCAGAAAGGGTGGCGGATTCAGTATCTTTCGCGAGTTGCTGGACCATTTCCATCGGCTCTGGAAGCAGGACCGGGTCGAAGGCCGGCGCTTGATTCTGATTTTTGACGCACTCAACGAAGCGCCCTTGGCCGAGAAAGTGATCCGAGAAGCGCTGGAGATGGCAGGTGAAGCAGCCTGCTATCCGTGGTGCAAGGTGGTGTTCTCGGTGCGGCAGGAGTGGCTGGGGGTGTGGGCGGGGAAAATGGGAGCACAGGAGACCAGCCCTCTGGAAGAACTACGCCCTTTCCTCTATACCACCGGCCAGGAGCCAATGGGGGAAAGCGGCCGCAAAGGGACGCGGGGAGAAGCCGGTCCACCGGTGGTGACGCTGGAGCCTTTTAGCGAGGCGGAAGCAGCGGAAGTGTACGGGCGGTATCAAGCGGGGGCGGGGCAGGAGGGGACGGGATACAAGATTCCCGCCTGCCGCACGCCGTGGGGCGAGCTGACAGCGGAAACCCGCAGCCTGCTCACCAGCCCGCTTTATCTTCACTTGTTCATGGTCACCTTTGACGCCAAACCGGCGGAGCCGATCAGCAAGGTGCCGGCGCTATTCAAGGAATACGTGGAAACGAGCCTCAAGGGGCGACCGGGACTGCAGAAGGCGATCGACGAGGTGGTGAGCTACCTACTGCAGGATGTGACCCGCGCGAGTGCCGACCTCAGTGATAACGATTGCAACCGAATCCGGGAGGAGTGGACGGGAGCCTGCTCGGTGGAGGAGGCGCGGGTGAGCCTGAGCCCGGTAGAAGCCTTGGCGCATGAGGGGATAATCCGCAAGCGGGTGCGGGAAGAAGGGGGCGGTTACCGGTTTGTGTTTCAGACGGTCGCGGAGTACCTCGTCTACCGCTGTCTGGTGCAAGCCCGTCAGCCGGGCGAGCAGGAGTTGTCGTACTGGATCCGGCGCGCTGGGCACGACCGGGTCTTTGCTGAGTACGCAGGAGCTTTCGGCTTTCTCCTGCGGGATTGGGGAGCAAATGGGAGCCTGGCGCTGGCGGCGGGGCTGGTGGAAGCCTCTCCGGACTGGCTGCGGGATGTGCTTACTGGTTTTCTTGTCCAGCAGGCGCATGGAAGACATGTGCAAGGAACCGGAAGTAGCCCGGCAGAAGCAGCCGCCCAAGCGCTGGAGGAGAACGGGGGGGACGGACGGCCTTGGCGCTTGGGAAGGCGGCCTCCGTGCTGATGCCCAGCCAGTACCGCCTTGCGGCGCTGGCTTACTTTCAAGCGTGTGGGAACCTTTGGAAAGCCCTTCAAATAAAAAACCCGCAGAACGTGAGTGTGGCGGCCCTGCTGGCAGCGGCACTGTGCGAGGTGAGCTATCTCCTCATAGAGGTCGGACGGGTAGAGGAGGCAGAGCGAGCCTGCCGCCGGGCAATAGAAACGTCTGAGGCCCTCTATATCCAATCCTGCCAGCCCGCGAACGTTGGTGCGCTGCTGGGACACTCGCTGCACGACTTGGGCGATTTGCTGCGCGATGGAGGGCGGGAGGTGGAGGCAGAGCACGCCTATGACCGCTCGCTCCAGATTTTTGAAACGCTTTATCGGCAAAACCCGCAGGACGTGGGAGTGGGGGCCTCATTAGCAGAGACGTTGAACGATCTGGGCCTGCTGCTGAGGAATCTCGGACGCGTCGAGGAGGCGGAGCACGCCTATGGTCGGTCGGTCGAGATAAGTAGGATTCTCTGCCGCCAAGACCCGGAGAACATGGGGATCAGAGGCGAACTGGGAAGAGCACTGAAGTACATGGGCGTCCTGCTGCGCGATGTGGGGCGGGTGGGTGAGGCCGAGCGCGCCTACGAGCGCTCGGTGGAGATCTCTGACGCCCTATATCGCCAAAACCCGGAGAACGTGGTGCTCGGGCACGGGCTAGGAAATACGCTCGACAGTTTGGGCATCCTGCTGCGCGATGCGGGGCGGGCGGGTGAGGCGGAGCGCGCCTTCCAGCGCTCGGTAGAGATCTACGAGGCCCTCTACCTCCAATGCCCGGAGAACGTGGGGATCGGACACGGGCTGGGAAGTGCGATGGATTGTCTGGGCGGACTGCTGCGCGAAGTGGGGCGGACAGGTGAGGCGGAGCGCGCCTACCAGCGCTCGGCGGAGATCTCTGAGGCCCTTTATCGCCAAAACCCCGAGAACGTGGGGATCGGACGGGGGCTGGGGGGTGTGCTAAACAACTTGGGGCTACTGCTGCACGAAGTGGGGCGGGTGGGTGAGGCGGAGCGCGCCTACCAGCGCTCGGTGGAGATCTCTGAGGCCCTCTATCGGCAAAACCCGGAGAACGTGGGGATCGGGGCCGGGCTGGGGATGGCGCTGAACAACCTGGGGAATCTGCTTCGCGAACAGGGGCGGGCGGGGGAAGCCGAGCGCGCCTACCAGCGCTCAGCAGCGATCTATAAGGGCCTCTATCGCCAAAATCCGGAGAACGTGGGGATCGGGGCCGGGCTGAAGATGGCGCTCGACAGCCTGGGGAATCTGTTTCGCGAACGGGGGCGGACAGGTGAGGCGGAGCGCGCCTACCAGCGCTCGGTGGAGATCTCTGAGGCCCTTTATCGCCAAAACCCCGAGAACGTGGGGATCGGACGGGGGCTGGGGGGTGTGTTAAACAACTTGGGGCTACTGCTGCACGAAGTGGGGCGGGCGGGTGAGGCGGAGCGCGCCTACCAGCGCTCGGTGGAGATCTCTGAGGCCCTCTATCGCCAAAATCCGGAGAACGTGGGGATCGGGGCCGGGCTGGGGACCGCGCTGAACAACCTGGGGAATCTGGTGGGCGAAGCGGGGCGGGCAGGTGAGGCGGAGCGCGCCTACCAGCGCTCGGCAGAGATCTATAAGGGCCTCTATCGCCAAAATCCGGAGAACGTGGTGATCGGGGCCGGGCTGAAGATGGCGCTCGACAGCCTGGGGAATCTGCTTCGCGAACAGGGGCGGACAGGTGAGGCGGAGCGCGCCTACCAGCGCTCGGTGGAGATCTCTGAGGCCCTTTATCGCCAAAACCCCGAGAACGTGGGGATCGGACGGGGGCTGGGGGGTGTGCTAAACAACTTGGGGCTACTGCTGCACGAAGTGGGGCGGGCGAGTGAGGCGGAGCGCGCCTACCAGCGCTCGGTGGAGATCTCTGAGGCCCTCTATCGCCAAAACCCGGAGAACGTGGGGATCGGGGCCGGGCTGGGGACCGCGCTGAACAACCTGGGGAATCTGGTGGGCGAAGCGGGGCGGGCAGGTGAGGCGGAGCGCGCCTACCAGCGCTCGGTAGAGATCTATAAGGGCCTCTATCGCCGAAACCCGGAGAACGTCAACGTCATGACGGGCTACGCAAGAAGTCTTTGCTCGATGAAGCAGTATGCAAAGGCTAGGAAGCTGGTAGATGAGGTTCTGGCCGTCGCGGCAACGCACCCCTACGCAAACCTGTTGGCCGAGTTCATTACGAAGCACTTGGCCGCGTCCTAGTCGGTCGGGACAAAACCGACCGCCAAGGAATCCTGGCTTTCAAGACTGTTTCAGAAGGGACCGCGATGAGCAAGCCTTACACGCAAGTTCGGGCTGGTGCATTCGGGTTTTGCTTGCGACTAATGGTCATGGGCCGATACCGCCTGACCTCGGACTGCCGACGGCCCTCTGAATCGCTCGGGTAGTTTCCACATGGCAAGCAAACCGAGAATTGAGAGGAGCAGCAGCAAAACCAGGAGCAGAGCGGGCTTCTTCGATTTCGTGTGCTTCCATGGCCTTAGAGCTGCAGCTGTTCCAAGGGTGAAGATAAGACCGACTGCTATGATTGAGAGTAACGCGGGTCCATCCCGGAGGCGAAGATGGTCGACTATGATTTGGGCGAGTTCGGTTGCGTAAAAGCCCACAATGAAGATTTCAAGCCATTCGACCTTCGTCTGGACCTCCGCCACAGTTGCGGTATTTCTGCCTAGTTCCTCCGTCTGCGCATCCAGTTTGTTGCGTCTCATTTTCTCCGCTGCCGCGAGATTGAGATCGTGCAGTGTGCCCAGCAACTCCCCCAACTTAATAGCATCGAAGAATCGGCTGAGCAACCGGCTGTCGGGAAA
The DNA here is from genome assembly GCA_963810005.1 of uncultured Acidobacteriota bacterium. Classification (GTDB taxonomy): domain Bacteria; phylum Acidobacteriota; class Terriglobia; order UBA7540; family UBA7540; genus Bog-366. The sequence continues at coordinate 109,418 of CAWELY010000007.1, read as the reverse complement.
AGCCAATGAGTGTTCAACCCGCGCCACCCTCCGAGTCAACTCTTCCCCCCTGCTGATTATGTCCGGGATCGCTCTCGAACCCGGCTCGATAAACGATTCCACGTCGCGGGCCAAGGAAACTAACTCCCGAAAACGGCTCTCTAATGTTTTGGCCTTCTGTGCAGCAGCAGGCTTGAATGCAATCATGACCCCGCGGCGACTCCAGATTCCCAGCCAATCTCTGCTGACCAGCAAGTGTCGAGCAATGAAGTCTGTCGGCGTCCCTTCGCCCGTTTCAGGATTGAGTAGCTGCCACAAGGTTTCACCGATCTGCGAAGCAGCCCGACCGGATAGGATATTGACGCCTTGATGCAACCTGATGAAGCCAAATCGGTAGTATCCGTCCGCGGGTGCAGAGACGGACTTCGCAGCCTCCGCGACCTCGTACTTCGTTTCTTCATGATTCCCGGAATCGGCTGAGGCTGAGAGGTCCACCATGCTAACCTGAGCTCTGTCACCTGTCGTTTCCGAGGCGTAGATCGCGTACTCGAGTTCGTGTCGAACCACCGCTGCTACGGGGTCATCAAGCATATCGCTACGGCTACCCGGCTCACCTAGTAGCGTGCCCCGGTTGGGGGTGGCGATAATCGTGCAGACGTAATTGCTACCGTCAAACCACGGGTCATTGAATAAAGCCTTGTACCCTCCCGCCCGCAGTTCGAAGCTTGGGCGGCAGTTCGTACGCTTGGAAGTCCCCTCGGCCCGCTGTTCGGCTTCGTCGAGTTGCTGCCTTAGTGGCGCGTACGCGGGCTTCTGAAAGGACCGTATCTCGGCTGATTGAAGCCTCGCCCACAACGTGTACAGGTGCCGTCCATCGGCCTTCTCGGGATCGAGTGCAAAGAAGTAGTCTGTCTTGTTGGTCCTGCCTTGCGGCCGGCCGTTGGAATAGGCCACAGTCGTAAACGTGAATCCCGCGCCCATGGACGAATTCTCGATGTCCATCCGCGCCCATTCCTTAAAGAGCAAACACTCCGGATCCTTTAGATAGATCCCATCGGCTTGGCTCCGCGAATGGCCGGAAGCCAGTAAGTGGTCAGGTCTGGTGGCCAGTTGTTCGTCGAGCAAAGGCATTGCCTTCAGGCGGCCGAAAAACTCACCGAATGGAATCTCCGCCTTCTGCAAATGGACAATGGCTTTACGGGCACGCTGGACATCGCTGCGGTAAGCCTCGATCTCTCGGTCGAGCATTGCAAGCTCCGGCTGAAACCGCGAATTGCCTTCCAGGACAGAGTCGAACAAAGGGTTCAACTCCTTTTCTTGGAGAGTCTCCCGCACTTCATCGAAGAATTCTGTCGCCCCACTGGTGTCGCTCAAATAGTCGCGCCCCCGTTGGATGGCGGCATAGAGCACCGAGTGAAGAGCACGGTTCTTAGGGCAGGCAATGCGCCGGCTGTTGTCAACGTGGGAGGCAAAGGACGCGAGCAAGGCCTGCCAACGCAATGCTCGAGGAATGCAACGCAGATCAGGGCTGAACCAGTCGATTCTGCGGCCAGCCCCGCCGGCAGAGCTACTATCAGGTACGTCCAACCACCCTCCGGGATTCAGCCCCAAGCTCTTCCAGTCCCCAGCTACGGTGTCAGCCTCAATGATTCGGCTGGCCAGATACATCGAGCAAAAGGCGTCGAAATCGGGTTGCGTATGCGTCACAAGAAAGACCACATCGTGCGCCTTGTGGCTGAACTTTTCTCGGATTAGCTGCGCTTTGTGGAGTACGGCTGCCGACGCAGACGGAAACTGTCCCTCTCTGTAAAAGTGGTGATCGATGACGCTCAGCGCTTCCTCATCGCACCCCCAACAGATGCCTCCCACATCCAGAGCAAGCTCGTTCTCGTGGAGCACGCCGGGATGATCCCGGGTGTTCTCCGGCAAGCGGCATCCTAGACCCGCAGAAAAAACAGTTCCAAAGTTGACGTAGCGATATCTGAATGTCATAAAGCGATCACTTTCCTCTAGCGGGGAGACAACGGAAAGAGCAGAGGATGGACCCGCGCCGGGTTTGTGAGCGGATAAAAGAGGTAGAATTCCCCGACATTCAACGGTAGAGGCGTAAAGATCCTCTCCAATCTGCCCTGATCCGCACGTCCACAGTAGAATTGGCGCCCGTAGCTATCGACCTCCATTGAAATGATCTGCACGCTTTGCGGGCAATAAGGATTTTCAGCCAGCTTACGAACAATCGCCAGCCCTTGGGTGACTATGTCTCGTGCGAAGCCCTTGAGCTCGCTAATTGACGCGGGTGCGTGTGCAAGCGTGTTGCGCCACTGAAGTAAGCGACCGAGGTCGAGGTCGAGTTGCTCCGACACAATGGGCCAACGAAACGCCTCTCTGTATCGGTACGGTAAGCGCCGCGAGGGTGGCTTGACTAGAAGGCTGCGGAAGGCCTCCAATTTCTGCCCGAGGGTCAACACGCCATCTTTGCGATTCGTGAACCCACCCAGAAAACGCAGTACGCCACGACCGTGGAGGAGTTGTCCAAAAAAGAGGTTGAACATGTCCACGATTCGCTCGACTGTGCTTAGGCTCGACAGCGCGATCCCAGTGGTCTCATCCGGTGTATTAGAATGCTCCAGCGCCCAAGCCTCTCTTCCAAGATACTCAATGGCGCTAGATAGCCCGCTTACGGGTAAGGGCCCGGGGAGGAACCCCAAAGCCACCACCAGATCGCGGACCAGGGCCATTCGATCCGAACGAACCTTTACACCCAATCTGCCAGCGAGAACCCCTAATTGCCGATTGGTGAAATAGCTTTCGAGGATCTCGTCCGGTGGACCAGTATAGCAATATTCTGCGATCAAATCCTTTAGGTTCTCGGTCCCTGCGCGGACCGACTGGAGGCCTTTTGCCCGCAGGGAATCCGCGAGGAAATCCAGATCGTCTTTCGGAATCGTGCCGAGGACGAGCCTTGCCAGATTGGCAGGTGCATTGTAGCTGGGAGTCTCGCCGGTCAGCCCGAGATGGAGAAGTTCATCATTGATCTCATCAACTGTCTGCGGTCGATTCTCCGGCTTCTCTTCGACACAGGCCGCCACAAGTTCGCTCAACCCGAGGGGTATGATCGTGTTCTTCTCGGCGACGTCACCAAACCTTCTATCTGCTAGTTCGGGATGCTGCTGCGGAATTTCTCCACACAGGAGGTGATACATGGAGGCTCCGAGGCTGTACACGTCGGACAAGACTGAGTACTTTCCCTTGGGCACTTCTGGAGCCATGTAGGCCCGAGTTCCACCCACGTACTCCCCTTTGATCTCGCATTCGCTGATGCGTGCGGCCAGTTCGAAATCCGTCAGCTTGCAGGAGGCTCGCCCGTGGGAGACCACAAAGTTCGTGGGCTTCAAGTCGCGATGGAGGAATCCCAGGCGATGCAAAGACGATACGGCCAAACACGCCTGATAGAGCAGAGACGTGACGTCGGTCAACTCCCGCTGGTTTACCGGACGCCTGCTCGGCATGAGCTTACCGACATATCGTCCAAGGTCTCCGTCCGGGAAATACTCCATGAAGATGCCAACGACTTCTGAACCGGGCCCGCGAAGCTTCTCTATGGAAATGAGGTGCACGAACCTCTGCGGTTCGCTATCCGAGAGCGCCTTCCAGACTTTGAACTGGCTCATGAGACGGCGAATGAAGCGCCCGGTAGGGTTGGGACGAAGCGGGATCCTTATGACCACGTCGCCCTGCAACATGTTCTTGCGATCTCTCGCCAAGTAGATTCGCGCGGATCCCCCCGCTCCGATCTTCCGGACGACTTCGTACCGCTCGTCAAGAACGGTTCCCTCGACGAAATCAGGATTCGACTCTCCTGGAAAGCTGTCTGGCTGCGGAGTTGTCGGGAATTCAGATTTCGCATCTGGCCCAGCTTCGGAGGTGCGAGGAACAGAGACGCTGGATTCCAGGCCAAACAAGGCCGCCGTGTCGATTCGCGGTTCCATGCCAGGTTGGACGTCCTTTGTTCTACGGGAAGCAACGGTTAGAGGGCGTATGTCACTATCAAGTGAAGAACATCGACCGGGAAAGTCCGTCGCAAAGTGGCTCGGGCCAATAGCAACCGCATCTGCAGGGTTGCTTTCAAGGGGGCCCAGAGGAGAGATACTGTGCGGAACGAAGATTCCCTCTTCTAGCTCTGGCTGCTCACGAACTGGATTGGACTCAGTCGAAATTAACGAGCGATCCAGTTCGAAATCAAGGGGAGTCGAATCAGGCTGAATCTTCAGAGTGGCGCTCGGGTTAGCAACTGGGACATTCAGAGTGTAGCCCTGCTGTCCCTTGGCGGCTTTCCAGATTTCCGTGACGCCATCAGAGAAGAGCAGTTCTCTCAGTTGGTAGCCCTGAACGAGATCGCCGTGTTTCAGTTTCACTTTAGACCGTTCCTTACTCTATTCTGCCTCAGACTAGCCCATTTTCGCATCTCCTGCAACGGACCTCAATGGACCAAAGAACGCCGATTAGAACGACCAAGTGGCAGCACCTTGCCGAGGACCGATGTCGATGGTTGCTTCTCAGCCTGCAGTGGCTCCACCGTTGCTCCAATAATTGTGATTCCGTTGAGCCGTTCGGTCGGTAGAACGAGCACTGGGCGCAAACCACCCGATGAACTCACGCGCCAGCCGTCGCTTTGAACCTTTTTCTGAAGAGATGACGAGGAATTGGCCATCGGGGCACGCAGCCGCCGGGCATTCCGGCCACCAGGCGTTAACTTCTCGAAGCCACTTGGCGAGCTTCTGTCGAAAGTCGCGCTCGCGACCGTACTCTTTCGATCCCAATTGCTTGCCTAAGCCCGTGCTTCCAAACAACGGTATGCGAGTCTGCCGGCCTAGGTCGAGACTCCAACTTCTCCAAACGAGCCAAACATACAAGTCAAGCGCTCCGGGAGCATTGGCCAGGGCCGCCACCACTCTGCGCTCGATAGGTATCTTGTGGCGTCGATCTCGTTGTGGAAGGCCTCGCTCAGTGTAATAGTATTATCGAGTTCATTGCCGTTATGCTGTGAAGGTCCCTGGCGGTTGTACCAGATTTGCATGCGGTCGAAAAAGTGGAAACGCGCGGAATCTAGTATGACAGCTTTCTGGCGCTGCTCTCCATTGCCGAAAAAGATAGTGGCGCCAAAGAGCGGTTGGAATCCTTTCTGTTGTAATGGTATCCCATTGCGATGACGTGAGATTATTCGGGAACTGCTGACTGATCGCCCCGTATGTCGAGCAACAATTGGTTCCCTCAAGTTTTCTCGATCAATTCCGAGGGTACCTTCACCGGTGTCCGGTGGGCCGGACCGAGAACCCGCAACTTTCTTGGCGCGCTGAGAGATCCATCTGTGAGGCCTTCATGAAAATCGCCTAACGGCCTGTGAGGGTTCGAACCTGACCGATCACCCGCTTGGAGCCTTACGAAATCTTCAGAGTGCATTGAAGTGTAGTAGCCAATCTGTTCGCGAAATAAGATGAGTTTTGAAGATTCGACCCGTCGCCGCGAGTACAAAACCGGTACAACTTGAGCCTTCCGAACGTGCTTTTCGGTGACTTAGCGTTGCCAACCGTGCCGCAAAATCAACGAGATTGCCTTTCCAAACATGTTTTGCAGCCATGGGGTCGGAGATTCTGACCTCCAAATCATGGAAGCTCTTGCCAGTCTCTCAGGCAATATGCGCTAGTCCATCAATCTCCTCCTGGCATGGATTTCGGGGCTTAATAAAGTCCTTGGTAATTGCGAGAATTCTTTCGAGGTCAGCAAGAGCGAAAACCCCCTCGTCAACAGCTGGCAGTGTTCAAGCGCAAGTGCCCGCGGCCTCGGCTGCGAAAGACGGGCCGCTTCTTTTGGGTGTTGCTGCCCAAGAGGTGTAAGGAATTGGTCCCGAGCGCTGGTCATCGTAAGGCAAGAGACCGTCGTGGCTTGGCATCGCGAGGGCTTTCGCCTCGTCTGGTCCTGGATTTCCAAGCGGACGAGCCGGCCATCCAGAACCCCGCCCAGCGATTCGAGATCTGGTCCTGAAAATGACGGCCGCCAACCCGCTTTGGGAAGCGATCCACACGCTGACCACTCGCGTCGCGCAAGTGCCGGAGGCTGGCGAGATCGTGGTGATCCCGAAGGTTGGTGGGCTCCACCATCGCTACGAATGGCGAGCCGCGGAACCACTTCCGGTTGGGCCTGCCGTTTCCTGACCTCGACAACTGCAATCTGCCTCCCGCAAAGCGCACACTTGTCGGCGCAAAGGTTCGACCAGCCCGAGGGCATCTCGGACAAGGACCGAGGCAAAGAGCGAGGAGCTGTGAGCGTGGTATTTGGGTGACTGTTTTTGCCGCCTATCCATCGCAATCGCGTTCTGGTGAAGGACAACATAGGGTCGAGTTCCAACCCACGTACAATGTCCTATCTTATTGACGCCATTGGCCTAATTTTTGTGAGAAATTAAATTGTGCTACTTTTGTGCTACTGACTAAAATCTGGAATGGAAACTAACCACTTTATTTTCAATAGAATAGGAGTGGAGGCGCGGGTGAGAATCGAACTCACGCATAAAGGTTTTGCAGACCTCTCCCTTACCACTTGGGTACCGCGCCCGAAGAACAGTGAGGAGTGAGGAGTGAGGAGTGGCTAGCACCAGGCTCACTTCCGCTAGTTCCTGCTCGTCACTCTTCACTTGTCACTGAAGTTAATGGAGCGGGAAATGGGATTCGAACCCACGACTTCGACCTTGGCAAGGTCGCACTCTACCACTGAGTTATTCCCGCTCGTTCGGCTGCTGGACAACTATCCAGCATATCACAAATTGGATTATAAAAACCCACACTCTCCACTGTCAAGCGGCACGCGGGGTGGTAGTGTCTCAGTTCGATGATGTAGCGGCGAGTTTACCTCACCACATGGCGGCGTAAAGCCGCCTCTAGATCAATCTGAGACACTGCCGCGGGGGTCAGCGCAATGGTAGTGGTGCAGTTTACTTTAGCGAAGCCCGAAGCCTGCCCTGACGATGGAGTTGCCTCATTGGGGCTTGGAACCGCACATTGCCGGATCGGCAGGCTGGCGAGAGCCCCCTGTGAGGAGATTCTGTTCATGAAAAAACACCAAGTTAGGGGGGGATTTTGGAGAACCTCGATGCGTGAAGAAAATAAATCTACTGGTGCTCGATGGCGAGAACATCGTGGAACTCGTCGATCGAAATCCGGTCAGGACGGCCCGAAATCGGGATCTCGATAGGGATGGTGGATGCCCCCTTGATGTGGATAAAACCCATTCGCTGTATGCCCTTGCCCACCGCCAGGTACAAAGGCACGCGCATTTCAAACTGGTCCGACACTCCCGATTGAGCCAGGGAGCATTGCAGGACGGTTTTGCCACCGGGGGCGGGCTTCAGCACGTAATGAAAGTCATAGGTAGGGATCTCCGTCCCGTAGACGTATTCGTTGAAGAACCATCCCATGGGCTCTCCCATGTGTTTCTCCACCATGCGCTGGAAGTCGGCCGTAGAGGCGTTGCGATTGGCATAAGTGGTTACGAACTCGTGCATCATATCGATGAAGCGCTGGTCGGGCTCATGTTGCTTCGGGTCTTCCATAAGAAGACGGATCATTTCCAAGACGTAAGCTCCCTTTTCGTAAATCATGAACGAGTTTCCGGGCTCCAGGTTGGCGTTCAATTGGCCATTGAGGTAGAGCGGCCCGACCTCGACGGGCCGGTGCCCACCCGTATTCTTGGAGAGAAGCCAGCGGCGCTTGAGATCCCAGTAGGAGCGAGTTTTTTCGGTTTGGAGCTTCTTCACGTAAAGGCTGGCGGAGAACTCGGCAAACCCTTCGGACAGCCATTGGTCGCGATAAGTCTTCCAGCCCACCACGTGCCCCCACCATTGGTGAGACATCTCATGGACCGCCACCACGTTGTAGAATTCCATCGCTTCCGGAGAGTCCTGAAGGTGAAGCTGGTGTCGGGTGGTCGCATCCAGCAAGGAATCATAGGGGAGGAAAATGAGCGTGGGCCAGCTTTGCGCATACCCCCGCACCGGCTGCTCGGTCACCGAGATCGATTTGAATGGGAGCTGGCCATAATAATACTCATAGAGCTTGAGTGCTTGGAAACTGACCCCGGCGGCGTATTGAGTGTTGGCCGCCGTGCTGAACCCCCCCTCGGAAATACCCATTTGTCCGGCAACGTTCCTTGACCCGTTAACCCCGCCAGACATGTCGGCCATCGCGATCTCGTCTTGCAACCCCCTTAGCTCATCGGGAATTTCCTTTCCGCCGTACGCCGTCACGGTCATGCTCGAATCCGATTGGGCCTTCTCCACAAAGTCGCCGTAATTGAAACCCACCACGCCGAGCGGAATATCCGTATCCCAATCGCTCGCGAATGTGTCCTTTCCCTTTTCCGACTTCACCATTCGGCCGGTAGCGACAAACTTATATTTCTTGGGCGAAAGGAAATGCAGCGCGTAGCGAGTGCGGTCATCGAAGGCGCCAAAGCTCGGGAACCAGCTTTCGCGAGCGGTCACATAAAAGAGCCCCGATCCCTGCTGGTGCACAATTCGGCTGTCCGGGGTTGAGTCCTCTGCGTAGGCGATCTTGAGGTTGTAGACCTTTCCCGGCGCCGCCGGCTCCGGCAGGATGATCCAAGGGTCGCTATCCAATTCGCGGGCCTCCTGAATGAACGCCACCTTCTTGCCCTGCGCATCCTGGATGGAGGAAATTCTGAGCACGCCTTCCAGGCTGAACGGCAAGACGCGGGCTGTGCCTCCAGGGACCTCGAACTCCATGGAGGCCGTGGCGGAAAGGCGGTTGTTCTTGGCGATCTCGGCGTCGATGTTCTCCTGGCGGCAATGGGCGAACAAAGTCCGGTGCTCCGGCCAAGGCGTGTGCGCGTACTCCTCCGCCAAGTGGAATCCCCCCCACCACTCGAAGTAATTATCGCGAACGTAATGGATCAACGCGACCTCCTCATCATTCGCCAGGTCGGCGGAACAGCGGCGTATCGCGATTCCAACTGATCAGGTAGAGCAGGTCGCCGTGGTGATGACCTTTGAAATCCGCCAGGAAGAAGCCCTTGCTGGAAGGATCGGTCAGGTCGGCCAACATGCGCGCCGCCAAATTGCGCATTTGAAGGTTCCCTTCCGTTCGTTGCTCCACCAGCCGTTAAAGCCCTCCGCGTATTTCTTCTGGGCAGCCCCAAACGCCTGCGTTGCCGCGTCCGCATTGGCCCCCGCGCCGATTCTCATCAGCTTTAGCAATTCGCCGGCGGAATCGTCCGTGAAGAAGAAAGACGGCTTGCTTGAAGTCATCTTCCAGCACCGGCCCACCCGCGAAGCGCGCCAGTTGGCGTTGCAAAGCGGGAGTGGGGGGATGAATTCGAATCGACCCTTGGCCTTCAAAGTATGCGGCGACGACGCGCCCGCCCACGGGCTCGGCCAATGTCAGGTGGCCGTCCTTAAATGTGAACGTGGCAGCGTCGCTGTTGCCACGCCACATTCTCCGTAACCGCCCCCTGCGTGCTTCCATGCAGGGAGCGAAGCTGCGCATAGATTTTGAGCAGATCCTCAGAAGGAGCAGTGGCCAAATCCGCTGCCCGCACACCTAGCGACAGGCTGAGACACAACGCCAACATGCAGGCTCGGGTAAACATGGAGGCAACCTCGGGGATAAAGGTAGCTGGCCACTCGGGAGAGGGACAAGATATCACTGTCCATATATTGCCGCACATCTTATTCCCAGCACTGAGGCGAGTCAATCTACACTTTCAAGCCTACCCTTTCATGAACTTTCATGCAATGTTTAAGGCGACGTTTAAGGCAACGTTTAAGGGTTGTCATTGGCAAAAAACGGTGCTAGCTTTTACTGCGATGGGGGCGCCCATCCTTTTTATCCTTGCACTCCAGGCGGCTGGGTCGGCGGCCCAGCTTTCCACCGGCGTGGTTCTGCGCGTTGGCGGGGCAGTGTCCCAACCCTTGGCCCTATCACTGCAAGACTTGGCCACCATGCCGCGCACCATAGTCAATGCGAAGGAACACGATACCGCAGTGACCTGCGAAGGCGGGACGCCCTGGAATCTGTTGTCTTAGCTCCGGGCGGAAAGGGTTTAACAAGGTGCAAAGCGTTTGGGTATTGCAACACACTGCCAGCGAAACTCTGGGGACCATAGAAGACGTGCTGCGGGGCCACGGCATAGGGTTTAACTACATCCAAACTCATGTCGGCAAGCCCGTGCCCGGGGAGATGGCGGATCAAGCGGGCCTGATCGTAATGGGCGGGCCGATGGGAGTCTACGAACAGGCCAAGTACCCGTTCCTGCGCGACGAAATGCGCCTGATTGACTCTGCTCTGGCGCTGGGACGACCGGTACTGGGAGTTTGCCTCGGGAGCCAGTTGCTTGCGGCCGCCCTGGGTGCGGAGGTGAAGAAAGGTGAGAGGAAAGAACTGGGTTGGCACGCCGTGACGCTGTCGGATCTTGCCCCCCAGGATCCCGTTTTTGCCGGCGTCAAACCTGAGTTCTGGCCTTTTCACTGGCACGGGGATGTATTTTCGCTGCCGAAACAAGCGGTAGGCTTGGCTTCGTCGCGGCAGACTCCCTCCCAGGCATTCCGTTACGGAAAGAACGCATACGGAATCTTGTTTCACCTGGAGGTGACGCGGGAGCAGATCTTGCAAATGCTTTTGGACTTTGCGGAGGAACTCCGCGAGGCAGGCGGCAAGCCTACCGAGATTATGGAACAAATTCCCCGGCATCTACCGCTCGTAGAGAAAATTGCCGGCGATGTATTTGGCCGCTGGGCGTCAGCGCTTTAAGGAGCGAGGAGCGAGAAGTTAGAGGCTAGAAGTTCGGAGACAGGATGGCCGATCCAACCGCGTTCTTCTAACTTCCAACTCCTAGATTCTTACTCTTATTCTGGCTTTTATTAATTTAAGCTTTAAGGAGGAATCTATGGCAACCACAACTGCTGCCTTCGAGGCGCAAGGCGGCAAAAAGCCGCCGTTACATGCTGGGCCAGGTCCCCAGAGGGGGCAAGGGAAGAAAAATCCCCAAATTTTGTCCTGAAAGGCATTTCGCCTAATCCGTCTTCTTCGGAGCGCCGCCCGCCAGCCGCTGGCGCAGGGATTCCAACGCTTCCGGAGCTCGCTTCGCCATCCACTCCTCGTATTTTTCCGCCAGCGTTTCCAGGTTTTTCCAAACCAAGGGGTTTTTATTTTTCTCCCTCAGCGTGGGCGCCACGTTCCTGACCTTGTCCCAGATAATCCAAAACTCCGTCGTGTTTTCGAAGAAGAGTTCCTCTTTGATAAGCCCGTGGTTCACCAGCGAAGCGGCCATATCCCAATAGGTGACAGTCATGCGGAATAACGCATTGTTCTCTGAACCCGGCGGGGCTTGCGCCAGATAGTCATCAAATGACTTGGCATTGAACTCGCGAATAAACCATTCGCGTCCCTGCCGCAACTTGGCTTCGCGCCGCAAATCGTAAAGCCGCAGCAACAACTCCGCGTCGAAATTGTCTGGATGCTCTTTCACACATTCCTCCCGCAAGATTCCCATGGATAAATTTCCCTCCGATGCTGAACGGCCAGCCGTTGCTCCGCGCCATTACTTTGCATCGCTCGGAACCAGTGATCTTACCATGGAATGCAAAACGCTCTGAGCACGCCCGCCTCCACTAAACCGGCACATCGGGAGCCATGAGGTCAGCGAGCAGCCCCAGCACTTGCCGCTCCACCATGTCACGCACATCCCGGAAGGAATCGGTGCCGTGGCCGAAGGGGTCGGGGATTTCCCAATCCACCACGCGTCCTTTGAAACCCACGGGCACGGGGCAGTCGACTTCACATCCCATGCCGACCACCACGTCCATTTCCGCCACCGCCACGTCACGCAAGCCCTTTGAGCGTTGCCCGTCAAGGGAAATTCCCTTTTCGCTCATTACGGTGTAAGTGTCCTTGACGATCGAACCGAAGGGATACGAGCCGGCGCTGAATGCCTGCACCTTTCCCTTGCCAAAGTGGTTGGCCCACCCTTCCGCCATCTGGCTCCGGCAGGCGTTGCCGATGCAAACAAACAGGATCTTCACAGGATGGTTGTTGGGTTCAGTCATCGCGTTATCGGGGGGCTTCGCCGGTGTAGCGCGGACCTGTTTTGTAGGACCGCGGCTCCTTCCCTGTGGGCAAAAAAAAGCCGCGGACCTACAAAACAGGTCCGCGCTACACTTCCTTGGCGTTTTTGCCCATCCTGAATTCAACCTCGCAATCATCAAATCACTTAATCACGCAATTTCTTCAAAAAGTACTGATGCACCGTTTGGTCATCCGTGAGCTCAGGGTGAAACGTTCCCGCCAGGATGTTTGCCTGCTCCACCAGGACGGGCAGGTTCCCGCAGCGGCCCAGCACTCGTACGCCCTCTCCCACGCGGCGGATGATGGGCGCGCGAATGAAAACCATCTCCACGGGATGGTTGGTGAGCTCAGGACACTCGCCCACTTGTACAGAACTATCAACTTGCCGCCCGTAGGCGTTGCGCTCAATGGCGATGTCGATCAGGCCCAGCCTCTCCTGCGGGGGATTCGAGACTTCTTTCGCCAAGAGTATCGCGCCCGCGCAGGTGCCGTAAATCGGTTTCCCCTTGGCGGCGAATTCCTTAATGGCCGTGCCGATGCCCTCAAGCTCGAATATTTTCAACATCGTCGTGCTTTCGCCGCCCGGCATGATCAGTCCACTCACCGCCTTGAGGTCAACTGCGTGCTTCACCAGTATCCAAGGCGCCGCCATGACGTCCAGCATCTTGGCGTGCATGGCAAAGTCGCCCTGAATAGCAAGAATTCCTACGGGTTTGTGGCCGTTGTTCATTGGATAAATGCTGCCAGTGGTCCGTTGTCCGTCGTCAGTAGTCCATTGTCCGTGGTCATTTAATCTTATTCCACAAATCGTGGGTACTGTTCTTCAGCGTGCACACGCGGCGATTCGCTGACATTAGACAACGGACAACGGACAGTCTTCCTTACCACCCCCGCGTCTGCAGCAACTCCTTGGGGTCCATCTTCTGGATGTCCAGGCCCTTCATGGCTTCGCCGACTTCGGAGGAGCACTCGGCGACGATTTGCGGCTCGTTGTAGTGGGTGGTGGCGCGCACGATGGCCTTGGCGCGCTGCGCCGGGTCCGACGACTTGAAGATGCCCGAGCCCACGAACACCGCCTCCGCCCCAAGCTGCATCACCAGTGACGCATCGGCCGGAGTGGCAATCCCGCCGGCGGAGAAATTCGGCACCGGCAGCTTGCCGTTCTGGCTGACCCACTTCACCAGATCGTAAGGGGAGCCGAGTTCCTTGGACTTCGCCATCAATTCCTCTTCCCGCAAAGTGGTGAGCTGGCGAATCTCGCTGGTGATGGCGCGAATGTGGCGCACGGCCTCGACGATGTTGCCCGAACCCGCTTCTCCCTTGGTGCGGATCATCGCCGCGCCTTCGCCGATGCGCCGCAGCGCTTCGCCCAAGATTGCGCGCGCCGCACACAAACGGCACTTTGTACCCCCACTTGAGGATGTGATTTTCCTCGTCGGCCGGCGTCAGCACTTCACTCTCATCGATGTAATCCACGCCCACGGCTTCCAGCACCTGCGCCTCGGCAAAGTGGCCGATGCGCGCCTTGGCCATCACCGGAATCGTCACCGCGGCCATAATCTCCTTGATGATCTTGATGGACGCCATGCGGGCCACGCCGCCTTCTTTGCGAATGTCCGCCGGCACGCGCTCCAGCGCCATGACGGCCGTGGCGCCCGCGTCCTCGGCGATCTTGGCCTGCTCGGCCGTGGTGACGTCCATGATGACGCCGCCCTTCAGCATTTCCGCCAAGCCCACTTTCAATTTCATTTGTTGATCATATTCCCACATGGCATAACTCCTTCTCAGATTGAAGATTTCTTGGCCTCGGCCCGTTCCCCTCGCAAAGCCTCCGGCCGCAACGCAGCGTCCAGCTCCGCGCCCAAGCGCGTAATTATATCCGGCAAGCGCCTGAATATCCGCAAGGGAAGTCCGGAAATTCACAATACAGGCGCGCAGCACAAACGCTCCGCCGATGACCGCGTTGGTCAGAAAAGCTTCGCCGCTCTTCTGCAAGCGCACCAGCAATTCACTGTTAAGCTGGTTGAGGTACTCCTCCACTTTTTCGCCGCCCGGCTGGAGGTCGCGCGGCACATAGCGGAACGTAGCGATGCTCAAACCCTGCCGGAAAGCCTGCAACTCGGGATGGGCGGCGGCGAGTTCGAACAGGGTTTTCGCCAGGCGAATATCATCGCCAATCATGCGCGCATAACCTTCGCGCCCCACCTGGCGAATGGCCAGCCAGATTTTTAGCGCGCGAAAGCCGCGGGAGTTTTCCGGCCCATACTCAAAGTAATTAACCGCTTCTTCCGCATCTTGCAGCAACTTGTAATACGAAGGGCGATACTGGCGTAAAGGCGTCGCGCAGGGCATTGCGGTCGCGCACCAGCGTGCACCCGGCCTCCAGCGGCGCGTAGAGCCATTTGTGCGGATCCACGGCCACGGAATCGGCTTCGCTGATTCCGCGCAAATCCGCTGGCGCATCCGGCGCCACCGCCGCAAAGCCGCCGTACGCGCCATCCACGTGGAACCACAGCCCCTGCTCGCGCGCGATGGAGGCAATCTCCGGCAACGGGTCGACGGCGCCGGTGCTCACGGTGCCGGCCGTGCCGATCACCATGAACGGCAAATCGCCCTTGGCCCGGTCCGCGCCAATCCTTTCGCGCAACTCGACGGTGTTGATCCGCTGGTCGGAATTCGCCGAAATCCAGGCGATTGAATCCAGCCCCAGGCCGAACAGGTCCACCGCCTTGTGAATCCAGGTGTGGGTTTCGGTGGAGGCGTAAACGCGCAGGCGCCGGGCGCCCTCGCCGGCCAAGTCCGTGGGCGCGCGCATCCCAGGTGAGCTTGGCTTTGCGCGCGGCCAGGAACGCCACAAAGTTCGCCATCGTGCCGCCCGTCACCAGTATTCCGCCTGCGTCGCGCGGGTAGCCAATCATCTCGGCGATCCATCGGATGGTCTGCGCCTCGATCTCGCTCGCCATCGGCGACAGTATCCAGCCTCCCACATTGGGATTGACGGCCGCGGCCAGTAACTCTCCCAGCGCGCCCAGGGGAGCGGCGGGCGAAGTGATGAACCCCATAAAGCGCGGATGGCCATTGAACAGCGAATGCTCCACCAGCAGCCGCACCGCTTCTTCCAGCAACAGCCGCAGCGGCGGTCCCCTGCCTCGGGCAGCGGGGAGTCGCCCAAAATGGCCCGAATTTCGCGCGGCGATTCGCCCGGACTCACCCGCCGGCTGGGCAGCGAACCCAAGAATTCCGCGACCTGATCGACCAGGCGATAACCCAGCGCGCGAAATTCCTCCGGGGTCATCTCCAGAGGGGCATTCCGCGGTTCAGCGATTTGATTGGACTCCATGGCTCCCATAGTCCTTATTCCCTTGCTTCTTCCATCCGTGCGCGCCCCGGCATGTAGCGGCGGCTTTACGCCGCCATGTGGCGAGGTAAACTCGCCGCTACGTCGCGCCCTATGGCGGCGTAAAGCCGCCGCTACGGCAAATTGGCCCACGCGCCAGCACGAATTTCACACCAGCGCCACGCTCGCGCCCACCGAGGCACGGGGCCTTCCCTTCCTCGCCCGGCGCATTTCCACCTTCAGCAAATCGCCCAGGATGGCGGCGCCCTTCTCAATCTTATCATCGGGAAGAGCCGTGTAACACAAGCGCAGCGCGTTGTGCTTGGGATTTTGAAAATAGAAGTAGCGCGCCGGGGCAAAGATCATACGCCGCTCGCGCGCCTTCACCAGCAGTTCCGCGGCATCCATGAACGCCGGCAGTTCCACCCAAACCGACATGCCACCGTCCGGATAGATGACGTGAACGTCCGGGGGGAAATGCCGCTCGATGGCGCGCCGCAGCACATCCTGCTTGTGGGCATAAACCTTGCAAGTCTTGCGAATCCATTTGTCCAGCCAGCCGCGGGCGCCCATTTCCTGGATCACGGCCTGGCCAATCAGGTTGGTGTGCAAGTCGGCGCGTTGTTTTGCCCACCGCAGGCGCTCAATCACCGGGCGCGAAGCCACCAGCCAGCCCACGCGCAGACCCGGGAACCCCACCTTGGAAAAGCTGTTCAGATAAATCACCAGCCCCGCCGAGTCGAGGGCTTTTAGCGGAGGAATCTGCCGGCCGCGGTATCGCAACGCGCCGTAAACGTCGTCCTCGACAATGGGAACCTGAAAGCGCTGCGGCAAGCTCCAACAGCCGCTGCCGGGCCGCCAGCGGCATGGTGAAGCCGGTGGGGTTTTGGAAAGTCGGGCTACAGAAAATCAGTTTCACGCGCGTCTGCTCGAGCACGGATTCGAGCGCGTCGAGATCCATGCCCTCCGGCGTAACCGGAACGCCAATCAGCCGGACTCCGGGCGACTCGAAAACATTCCACAGGCCGGTGTAGGTGGGATTTTCACACACCACCGTTTCGCCGGGGGATATCAGCGCGCGGCGCAGCAGGTCGAGCGACTGCTGGCAACCGTGGGTCACCAGGATTTCGTCGAGTTCCACGGGAATGCCGTCGCGCCGCAGCCGAGTTTGCGAGATAAGCCTTAAGGGGCTGGTACCCGCCGGTGGAACCGTACTGCACCAAGCGTCCGCCCTCACGGCGCAGGACGGCATCCGCGGCCCGGCGGACCAGGTCAGGGGACGTCAACTCTTCCGCGCCGTGGGCGGCGGCAAAGGAGATAACCCCTTCTTCCACGGAACTCGCCATCAAGCGCCCCAAGGAATCGTCGCGCGGCTCTTCCGGGAAAGAAACTCTCCCAGAAGAGATCGTGGGAGGAGCGGTGCGGCCGGCGGCGGGGAGTGCGCAGGGTTTCCCCCAGCGGGGTCACGAAAGTTCCGCGCCCCACCGTCCCTTGAATCAGGCCTTCGGATTCAAGCTCAGCGTAGGCGTTGCCCACGGTGGTCCGATGCACTCCCAGTTGATGGGCGAGCTCGCGGCTGGGCTCCAAACGGTCGCCGGGTTTCAGCCCGCCGTTCAGGATGCGGTCGCGAATCTGATCGCGAATCTGCACATAGAGCGGTTTGCGTAAGCTCGAGTCCAGGGTTACGAGCATGGTCAGGCAACTCCTCTGGCCTGATGACCAGTCCAATTTAGAACCAGAACGGAGCAATGTAAAGAGCCAAGTAGGCCAAAGTCAGAATGGGCCAATTCCGCTTAGCACGCGGATGTTCACTTAAGCTTTGTCGGGAAGGCAGCCCTGTTTATAGACCCCCCTCACGCCCACCTTTTGCGGGTGGGGGTGAGGGGGTCTCTCGGGAACAAATTGATGAATAATCTCCTCAAACTTGTGATGTGAACAGTATGGCTGCCCAAGCCCATCGAGCCCAGGGCTATAAATCCTGGAGAAACGGATTCCTCTCGCGCTCCTCACCGATCGTGGTGGGCGGGCCGTGCCCAGGAAACACCGGCGTCGGATCGGGAAAGATGAGCAGCCGGGTGCGAATGGAGCGCAGGATTTCTTCCAGTGAGCCGCCCCAGAGGTCGGTGCGGCCTATACTCCCTTGAAAGAGGGTGTCACCGCTCAGAATCCGTTCGTCCTCCCCGGGCAGATGAAGTGAGAGGCTGCCCGGGGAATGCCCCGGCGTGTGCAGAACTTCCAAACTCAGGGTGCCGCAACGCAGCGCGTCGCCCTCATGCAAGAACTGGTCCACTTCCGCCACCCCCGGCGCGGGAACGCCTAACCACTCTGCCTGCATCGCCAGGTTTTGATAGAGGAGCAAATCATTTTGGTGCATCAGCACCGCGGCTCCCGTAGCCTCCTGGAGTTTCGCGATTCCCCCCACGTGATCAATGTGCGCGTGAGTGGCGACAATGTACTTCGCCCGCAGGCGATGCTTGGTCAGGATCTGTTGGATTTGCTCAATGTCGTCGCCCGGATCGATCACGATGGCCTCACGGGTGGACTCATCCCCCATAACCGAACAATTACAGGCCAGCATCCCCACGGGAAAAATTTCGTGAATCATTGACGCTCGCTTTCCTTTGCTTATTGAATTCGCTGTGTGCCCTTGGTTACATAGTACTACTGAAACTCCCATACCGTAAGTCCTCGGCTCTCTGGTTGACTTGGGCAGGGCGGATTTCTATACTGGTTTGGGGTTGGTTCAGGGTGACTTCCGCAACTTGCCGATGGCCGTCTCTGCCGAGGAAGCAGAGAAGGTCTGGCCTCCGCTCTCGCCGGTTGATCTGCAATCCCTTGCGCGCCGGCCATTCTCGCCCAGGGGGAATGCCGGGCACGACCGGCCCTGAATCGAGGGAGCGTAATCGGCCCGAGGCTTGCGATCCAGAGCGCATACATTTCTACGCCACGGGCCAAACCTCGTGGGAACAAAGGAGCCACCATGGCGGCACTCAGCAACGATGCGATTCAACAAGGATTGGTGAAGATGGAAGGGTGGTCCTACCAGGGGGAAGAGCTTCGCAAGAAGTACACGTTTAAATCATTCTTGCGGGGCATCGAGTTTGTCAACAAAATCGCCCAAGCGGCCGAAAGCGCCGGCCATCATCCCGATATCACCATTAACTACAACGTCGTGGGCATTCAGTCTATCAACGCACAGCGAAGGCGGGGTGACCGCGAAGGACTTTGACCTGGCGAGCAAGATCGATCAGATCCTTTCGGTGCTCTCTTGACCCCTTCCTTCGGCCAAGCCGTCCTGCCGCGAAGGGTTGTGGGGGGCAATGCGCCGATGTTCATTTCGTCATCCACGTTCGCGGAAAGTTTATGTTTTGCCATTGCGTGAAAATTCATGTGAAACTTCATTCTTGTTCTCGGAACGTGGAATGCGCGTAAAATCCACCCGCGTGGGGGACAGAAATCATGGCAACTATTCATGCAGTGGATTCACTTGATGGCGGCGGTGGTGGGCGTGGGGGGAATGGGCTTCCTGCTCCTCATCTTGATCCCTTCCTTGGGAGTCCTCAGCGCGGAACACCGCGAAGCGCTTTCCAAGGCCGTGGCGGGGACGATTCCGATGGGCAACTTGGAGCGCCATGAGCGCTGCTGCTGATCTCCGGTCTATACAACATCCGCCGTCCACTATTGGGAAGTTCCGTGGGATCGCGCGTGGAACTTTCTGGCCCTTAAGTCCTCCTGTCCTTCGCCCTCTTCGGCATTGTCCTGGCGCTCACCATCCCTTTTAAGTTATTCGAACCTCTGCGGGCCCGGCGGCAGCTGTGGCTCCTCGTTGCCTTTATTCTGGGGGTAGTGGTGGTCCTGATTTCCGCCTACCTGCGGCGCGGTTAATCCCACCGGCAATAATTCTATTCCTGCCACGCCTTTCTGATATCGGGGCGGAAGTATCTTCATTGCAGCCCGTGAATTATTTTTATGTCAGGGAGGGGGGACAAGGAATCAATTGCAGAAACTACTTGCTGTGGAAAACCGCCTCTTTGAATGAGCCGCGCTGGTTTTCGATTTTCTTTTGCAGCATGGTGATGGCGTAGATAAGCTGCTCGGGCCGAGGCGGGCACCCCGGCACATAAACATCGACGGGAATGAACTGGTTGACGCCTTGCACGATGGCGTAGTTGTTGAATACGCCGCCGGAGGTCGCGCAGGCGCCCATGGAAATGACCCATTTGGGCTCGGGCATCTGCGCATAGAGCTTTTGAATTACCGGACCCATCTTCTGGGCGACGCGGCCCGCGACAATCATCAAATCCGCCTGGCGTGGCGAAGCCCGGAAAACCTCCGCGCCAAATCGCGCCAGGTCAAAGCGCGAGGCGCCCGCCGACATCATCTCAATGGCGCAGCACGCCAAGCCGAAACTGAAGGGCCAAATCGAGGACTTGCGCGCCCAGTTCACCGCCTGGTCGAGTTTGGTGAAGATGAGATCTTCAAAGCCGGATTGATCCGTTACCGTTGGAACGCCCATCCAGGATCTATTATGCCACGCGACGGTTCCGTCTTCAACCCCGCTTTGGGGTCGGTTCAGTTTTTGGGCGGTGACTCTAAGCGATAGTCCTCGCACCCAAGCCCTACCCCCACACTAACGGCGCCTTTGACCTGGTGATCGAGTTGCGCAAAGAGGGAAACTACAAGCGGGTGTAGCGCCGGCCTTTAGGTCGGCAACGATCGGCGCCTGAGGTTTTGTGCCCCGGAGGTGGCCACGGTCCCCAATCCGCCGATAAGAGGCGGCTTGTCTAAGCTGACCGGTGGTGCGGCGTGATCGCGGGCCGCAAACATGGGCGGCGGGAGCTGGGGGGAAGTGCCGGGATGTTCTCAGATTCTTCACCCGGTGGGTGTGAGAATTGCGGGGTTCATTCCCCTATGCGCAAAATCCCCAAGCCTTCGCCCACCGCGTCGCCCTTGCTGTTCGAGCTTGATCCCGAGCCTCTGCAAGAAACCCTGACCGCGCTGGGAGGAATCCCGCTGGGGGGGCAGGCCTTCCGCTCGCTCGGCCTGCCCCAGAGTATCCAAGAACACGTGCGCGTGAAAGAGCGGCCACGCGGTTACGACGAGGCGACGTTCGTGGAGAGCTTCGTGATTCTCCACGCGGCGGGGGGCGAGGATGTGGAGGATTTTGAGCATCTGCGGCAAGACTCCGGGCTAGCCGAAATGATCGGGCACGAGTTGCCTTCGGGGCGCGCGGCGCTGGAGTTTTTGTACGCGTTTCATGAGGAGGAGAAGATCGCGCAAGCCCCGCAACGACGCTTACCGGGGCAGATCGCCTATATCCCGGAAGAGACCGCCGCGCTGGAGGGGCTGGGAAGGGTGAACGGCGATCTGGTACAGCGCTGCGGAGAGCGCTCGCCCGACCAGCGCATCGCCACGGTGGATCAGGATGCCACGATCATCGAGAGCCATAAGCAGCAGGCCTTACCTACCGATGAGGGCGTAGGCGGCTATCAGCCCATGCTGGCCGTAGGGGCGGAGACCGGGCGGGTGCTGGGCGATCAATTTCGGGATGGCAACGTGCCCGCGCAAATGGAGCCGCTGGAAGTGGCGCGGCGCGCCTTTGCCGCCCTGCCGAGCACGGTGGGGAGTATTCCTATCGCGGCGATGCGGCGTGTCACGAAAGCAGCCTGGGAATTGGTTGCGCGATGGGCAGCGGGCTGGCGGACCGCACGGGCGCATCGGCTTCGCCATCAGTGCGCGCAGGAGCGAGCCCTTGCACGCGGCCCTTCAGGCGCTTCCCGAATCGGCCTGGGAACCCTACGGTGATCCGCATCCGGCCGAAATCCGCGAGTGCGCCGACGTCCCGTTTGTGCCGGGCGAGAAAACGGAGAAGAAGGATTTGCAACCGCTGCGCTAGGTGGCCATCCGCATCCGCAAGAAGCAAGGGGAACGCTTCGAGGATGGGAGCGCGCTGCGCCATTTCGCGGTGTTGTCGAATCGGTGGGAGTTGAAAGCGGCGCGCTTGATCGAATGGCATCGCGAAAAGGCCGGCACCCTTGAGTTCGTGCATGACGTGATCAAAAACGACTTGGGGGGCGGCGTGCTGCCCTCGAAATATTTCGGAGCCAACGCCGCGTGGCTGCGCTTGGCGGTGATCGCGCACAACGTCCTCCAGGCGCTGAAGCGGCTGGCCTTGCCCGCGGAACTGCTGACGGCGCGTCCCAAGCGCTTGCGCTTCCTGCTCTTCAACATGCCGGGGCGACGGGTTCACCATGCCCGTAGACTGATCCTGCGCGTGGCCGCCGTGAGCAAGTGGGCGGCAGCCTATGGGCAGGGCCTGCGGTTGTTGCCCGTGAGCCCGTGAGCTCACCTGCCCAAAATGTCATCGTTATCAGCGGATTTTCCAACCCCCTTTTCGAAAATCGGCCCGGAGTATCCTCATCCTTCGCACCGCATAACCGCAGGTGGCCTCCTGACGATTACTCCAACCGTGATGGCACGCGCATTCCCTCCTACGGAGTCTCCTCAGTATCGATTCCCTGGTGACTCATCCAGATTTCCCAAAACTCCTCCGCTATCGGCGGATTGGGGGCAGATTGTGAATTGCCTTGGGCATAAGAAAGTGGTCTTATTGAGTTTTCAGCTTCGTGCGGCGAAGTCTCGATGGAGGTGTTTTCGTAAATGAGGGAGCCTGGTCTTAAGAGTGAAGGCGGTTGGCCGTCTGGGACGCTGCGCCTGACCTTGCTGATCAGTTTCGGCGGGTTATTGGCCTTGATGGTCATCGCGGGCCTAGATGCCCTTCGTCTGGCACACGAAATGCACACGCAAGAGGAAGAGATCCGCCAAGCCTTTCTGGCCCATACCCAGCCGCTATTGGTCTTATCATCGTCTATACATGTTTACAACGATCGGATCCAGGAATATCTCCTGAGCCAGGACCCGCAGGCTGACGGAGTCACGGCCGAGGAATTCTCACGGCTCACGGCAGAGATTAACTTCGACGGTAAGAAAATATCCCGAGAATTGTCAGCCCGAAGAGCGGGCGCTGCGGGAGCGCCTCGAACAGTTGTTCACCGAGCAACAGGGCATGATGAATCCGGTTTTGTCGTGGAGCCGGGAGGAGCGCCACCGGCAGGCCTGGCGTTTCCTGAACGAACAAGTTCTTCCGCAACGCTCGCGTATCCAGGAATGCTGAGCATGCATTCCGACGAAGGTTACGTGCTGCGGGCGCTCGGCGCCGGGGCTCGCGCTTATTTGCTGAAGGACTCCGCCACCACTGATCTTGTACAGGCCATTCATGCGGTGGTCGAGGGGAAGTCATTTTTCAGTCCCGCGGTTAGCAAGGTTCTGCTACAGGATTACATGCGAAAGTTGCAACGAAGCGGGGCGGAAGATTCTTACGACCTGCTGAGTCCGCGGGAGCGCGAGGTACTCCAGCTCGTCGCGGAAGGCAAATCCAACAAGGAGATTGCCAGCCTCCTGAACCTCAGCGTTTACACGGCGGAAACGCACAGAGCAAAGATTATGCAGAAGCTGAATCTGAAAGCTGTGCCCGAACTGATTTTGTATGCCGTGCGCAAGGGAATCATCTCTTAATGTGTAGGGGTACGGGTTGCCGTACCCCCTTGGTTTCGTCGCGCGGCAAAAATGAAGAGTGTACGGCAAGCCGTATCCCGACATCCGCGGATTGCAGGGAAGAGCATCCGGCTCTTCCCAATTCCCTCGACTGCGCCAGTTACGCGGCTATGAACAAAGTGTTCCCCTGGCGATTCACGAGCAAGAGCGGATCCTTTCCCGCCTTGCGAACGGCCTGATCGAAGTCGGTGACGTTCGTCACAGCCTGGTGATTGACTTCCTGGATCACATCACCCTGCCGCAACCCCGAGTCGGCCACGGGGCTGAAGGGATTGATGTCCGTCACGACGACACCCTTGGTATGGGCAGGCAAACCCAACTGCTGAACTGCCTCATCGGTAGCCATGTGGAAGTCGATCATGCTGGCGATGTTCATGCGGTAAATGTGATCGCCGCCGAAGATTGCTACCACATCCGTGTCGGACTGCTGGACGAGGTTGATGTTCTGCAAGATGGCGTCGGCAGTACCCTGGTACCAGGTTTCGTCCTCCGAGCGCATCTGCGCCGGCACGGGGATGATGAAGTAGCTCTTCAACAGTCCGCTGAACTGCCATCCCTGGCTCAGATGCTGGAGTAGCGACTGGCTGCGGAACTGGGTGAGCACGTAGATGGAGTTAATTCCGGAGTTGATAAAATTGCTGAGGACGAAATCGACAATCCGATATTTGCCTCCAAAGGGAACCGCCGGCTTGGCGCGCTCCCGAGTGAGAGGAAAGAGCCGGCTTCCCTTGCCGCCAGCCAGTACAATACCCAAATCGCGGATATGCGACGGTCCTTCCCTGGAGAAGACGAGTTTTGGTTTTGGGGTTTTCTTCTTCGGCATTTGGTCCTCCTGAGACCAAGATCCAACTAAATTCCTCCTGCTGCCTCCGAAAAAAGAAGGCCTTCAGGGCAGGCTTCGTATTCTGAAACACCCTGCAAGCGACTTGAGCGTTGAGACAGCCGCAGCGACGGTCATCGTGGGGTCTGCTGGAGCTTCCGATAGCGTCGGACCGGGGAGTTGGTCGAGCTATCGTGCCGGAGTTGGGCCTCTTTCTGGCTTTCCAGTTCCGGGATGAGGCGCTGGGCAAGCACCTTTCCCAGTTCGACGCCCCATTGGTCGAACGAATCAATCTGCCAGATGGCGCCCTGGGTGAACACGCTATGTTCATAAAGCGCAACGAGCTTCCCCAGCGCCGCCGGCGTTAACCGCTCCAGCAGGAGCGTATTGGACGGACGGTTGCCCTCAAAGGTGCGATGGGGCACGAGCCACGGCGGCGTGCCTTCGGCCTGGACTTCCTGCGACGTTTTGCCAAAGGCCAGCGCCTCTGCCTGGGCAAAAACGTTAGCAAGCAGGATGTCGTGGTGCCGACCGACCACGTTCAGCGGCTGGGCCAACGCGATAAAGTCGCAGGGGATGAGCTTGGTTCCCTGATGGATCAGTTGTTAGAAAGAATGTTGGCCGTTGGTGCCTGGCTCCCCCCAGTAGATCGGCCCCGTCTGGTAGCTGACCTCTGTTCCCTCCAGCGTCACGTGTTTGCCATTGCTCTCCATTGTCAACTGCTGGAGGTAAGCTGGGAAGCGCTTCAGGTATTGCTCATAGGGCAAGACCGCGACGGTCTGCGCGCCGAAGAAGTTGTTGTAATAAAGGCCTAGAAGTCCCATAAGCACGGGCAGGTTGCGCTCGAAAGGGGCCGTGCGGAAATGCTCGTCCATTTGATGAAAGCCGTCAAGCATGGCGCGGAAATTGTCGGGCCCGATGGCGATCATCGTCGAGAGGCCAATCGCCGCGTCCATCCCCGGAACATGGCATCGATTCGAGATCGCAGTCCGGACTCCTCCGCCAGTTGCAGCAAAATCTCCACCGTCTCGTCGGTGATGCGGTTATTCGAGTAATCCAGGTAGATGCCTACGGCCTCGACGGTCAGGCGCTCCCCGCGGTGGGGGTCCACGGCAAACAGATTCCGGAAGATGCAACTCCCGGGCCTTCAAGTAATGGGCTTCGAGGGCTTTCCAAGCCGCCTGTTGAGTGACTGTAGCTTGCGTTCCTGCCATGTTCGCTTAACCTCCGATTTTTGTCCGCCCTTCAAATGACGCTTGCAGCTTGGAAAAACCTCACCTGCAGACGATTACAACATCGCATGCTCGGTAACGTCCATCTGTTCCATTTTGCTCAAGAAGAGTGAGCGAAGACAGTGTGCCGGATCTGCCGCCTCGGAGGATTATGGGCCGGACCTCACCCCTGCGACCTATTACGAATGGGCGAAGGCCCGATATCGGACAGATGGAAGGGATGGGCGAGACTCAGCTCAAGATTAATTATGAGCAGACACGCAATTCGTGGGCTGCCATCATCTGGCCGTAATATTGGAGCGGAAATCGTTTTGCGATGTTCATCAAGGAAGATGCTCTCGGTCCACAGCGATTGGCGACGAGGCAGTCACGGGCAATCTGACCTAAGCCGAATTGCGGCGCCCAACATTTTGGATATCGTTTTTGGGGTTTTGCTTCCTGGATGGCATTTTGTTCCTGGTCTTGCCGCAGCAAAGCAATAACCTACTCGCCGGCGCCTGGTTTAAAAGGCATCTCTACCGCCCAACTGTGCCCCTGATTGTGCCCACGATTGAGGACGAAAAGTGCATGACGATGGCATACCTCCCTGGCATCACCACACCCGCACAATCAACCTGGATCCGGAATGATAGATTAAGTGTAACCATCTGATGGCACTCACCTTAATGCCCCTTTGGCCCCGTTCGGCCATAATCTCAATCAGGACTATCGCTGCGACGATTCTGAGGTCGGCGCTTATTCCCCGAATTGCCAGGCGAGGGGTCCAAAGGAGGGTCAATGCAAAATGGAAGCTTGAGGCGAGTGCCCCGTCGACGGGGCCCGGACGTTTGGGCGTTTCGATGGAGAGAGCCGGGGTCCGATGGCCGGCGGGTACACCGCCGGATCGTGATCGGGACCATCGAGCAGTTCAAGAACGAGTCTGCTGCGGCCAAGGCGATCGTCGCACTCAGACGCGAGATCAAAGGCCATGATTGCCGGTGCGGAAAGAGGCTATTGACACTCCGTCATCTGGTCGAGCATTACAAGCAGCGCGAACTTGCGCCCGATAATGACTGGAAAACCTATTCGACGAAATCGACCTACCAGGGCTATCTGCGCAAGTGGATCGTTCCCCGCTGGGGGGCGTCCACATGATCGAGCATTAGAACCATCGAGGTGGTGTGCTGGTTGGGAAAGCTGCCGTTGGCGAGAGCTTCGCGCGCCAAGATTCGTAACCTCATGAGCGTGCTTTTCAACGAAGCGCGGCGATACGATCTCTTTGATCGCAATCCCATCAGCATGGTCCGCCAGAGTGCGAAGCGCCGAACCTTCCCGGAAGTCCTCAGCGTCGCTGAAAGCCAACAGCTCGTCGCCGCGCTAAAGACAAGGGAGCGAACGCTGGTGCTGCTGGCGGCGGGAACCGGCCTGCGGATGAGCGAGTTATTTGCTCTCAAGTGGAAGGATATCGATTTCGTGAGAACCGAAATGAGCGTCACCCGATCGATCGTTAACCAAGTGGTCGGTCGCTGCAAGACCGAAGCCTCCCAGAAGCCAGTGCCCCTTGATGCTCGCTCGGCCCAGGCGCTTCAGGATTGGTTTCAGCAAGCGAAGTACTCCGGACCCGAGGACTGGGTTTTCGCCAGTCCCTTGCACAAGGGTAAAAATCCTTATCGCGGACAAGCCTTGATGCGCTATCACATACGCCCGGCAGCGCGGGAGTGCGGAATCATCAAAAAATTCGGGTGGCACACATTCAGGCACACTTATTCAACCCTGTTGAGACATGTCGGCGCCGATATAAAAGGTTATGCAGGAGTTGCTGAGGCACGCATCGAGCCGTGTGACAATGGACACGTATACGCAGGCGGTAACCTCGGCGAAGCGGCTCGCTCAGAGCGCTGTCGTGTGCCTCTTTCACAAGGGCCACGAATCAGCGTACGCCGCGCTCGCCGAAGGCGCAAAGGACACTGAGAGTCCCTCGCGAGTTGTGCCTTTTTGTGCCCACGAAAAAATCGCGCAAAGTCCGCAAGTTATTGATTTGAAAGTGGCGTCCCCGACGGGATTTGAACCCGTGTTACCGCCGTGAAAGGGCGGTGTCCTAGGCCGGGCTAGACGACGGGGACGTGGCGGGTAGCTTTTTCATCAACTTGACGAATGCGCGGAGCATTCTTGGGGCGGGCTTCGGCGAGACTCGCTCAGCAAGATCCCTTGGGCAACGCGCAACTTTTCCATGCTAGCAGCGGCAGCTTTCCAACTGTCAAATATTCTTCTCCGCCGAGGTTCCCGCGCGTCGGCGCTTGAAACCTCAGCCGCGGAATTGGGCGTCGGCCGCTGGCGGCATTCTGGTGTGACCAGGGGAAATCAGGTTGGCTCTACGCCTACCGCCCCTACTCCGCGGACGGGAGTGTCCCGAACGCCAAGTCACTTTGTTTCGGTTCGGGAGGCGCCACCTGCGGCAGCGCGATCTCCGCCAGTTGCGGGTAATGCTCGCACAGGCTTCTCCGGCACGGGCACGGGCGGGCCGCGCAGAATGCTGATCAGTTGCAGAGCGTTGGCGATGGCTTTTCCCTGATAGTGATTGTTGGTGATAACGAAGACCACCTCGGCGGTGCGCGCGATGTTGGCGACCCGCTCCGCCCAGGGCTTCAGTTCCTCGATGCTGTAAAGGTAGTTGTAACGCTCTTCGGGATGCTCGTTGGAGGTAAACCAGTGTTCGTAATTGCGCCCGTGCAGCCGCACGTAGCCCACCGGCATGGTGACGTGTTCGCTGGGCGCGAGGGAGCGGCCAATCACCGGCTGGTCGATGTTGCAAAAGCCCACGCCCTGCGCGCGCAGCCAGTCAAAAACCTCCGGCTGGTTCCACGAACTGTGCCGCACCTCGACCACCAGCGGGTATTCCATGAACTGCATGAAGAGCCCGCTCATGTATTCATGATTCTCCCGCGTGTTCTTGAACGACCAGGGAAACTGCAAGAGCAGAGCCCCGAGCTTCGGCCGGCCGCCGCCAGCGGCTCAAGCCCCTGCTTGCAGGCTTTCTCATCCTGAAGGCTGGCGCTGCGCTCGTGCGTGAAGCGCTTCCAAAGCTTGGCCGTGAATTGAAACGAAGGGTTGCGCTGAACCTTCTCCACCCACGACTGCGGCCACCTCCGCGCGCAGGGGATTGTAGAAGGAAGTGTTGATTTCGATGGTGTCGAAATATTGCGCCAGGTAGGCCGCTTCGTGGAAGCCGCGCGGCTTGCTGCGGGGATAGACAATGCCCTCCCAGTCGGCATAGGACCAACCCGCGGGGCCCACCAGGATTTTGCCGGGAGAAGGCTTTCGCATTGTATTCGCCTTTTGTTCGCCCTCAGAATATCCCGCCAACGTGCCGTTGTCAAGCAGAGTTTCGGAGCAAGTTCACGCCTCATCGCGCGGGTCGCGCGCCGCAGCGTTCGATCCGTCCAGGCGTCCCGCCATAACTCCAAAACCCCATCGGCCATGGTTCTTCCTCTGGTACGTTGTTCATCCGATAATTGCGCTCCCCGCGTTCTCAGGTTAGAATCGCCACCGCGTCCAATTCTCATTCAAGGTGGAATCCCATGACGGAGTGGAGTGGTCCTCTGAAGATTCGTCCCGCGCGCATTGATGATGCCAAAGAAATTGCCCGCATTTATAACCAGGGCGTGCAAGACCGTGCGGCAACTTTTGAAAATGCATACGTAACGCCGGAGGAGCGTTATTTGTGGCTCGCGGCGCGGCCCGATAAGTTCCCTGTGTTGGTGGCAGAGGTCAAGCACACGCTGATGGGGTGGTCGGCGCTCAACCCGTACAGCCCGCGCCACTGCTACGACGGCATCGCGGAGCTCTCCATCTACATCGAGCGCAGCCTGCGCGGCCACGGTGTGGCGCAGGAATTGATGAAGGCCATGCAGAACGTCGCTCGCGAGAAAGGCTTCTACAAAATCATTGGCCGCATCATGGCCGTGAACGAGGGCGCCCGCAAACTTTGCCAACTGACCGGCTGGAAAGAAGTGGGTGTGCACGAGAAGCACGGCAAGCTGGGCGGTGAGTGGCACGACCTTGTGCTGGTAGAGTTCCTGATTCCCGACAATCTCAAGTAGGCATGCCCTACTGAGCCCCAGAACATCGATCAACGGTTGAAATAAGCCACCGTTCCCGCCTGGAGATGGAGCAAGTGCCCGTTGCTTTCAAACCATACCGCGCCAGTGCTTCGGCAGGGAGTGATATCGCGAAGAGTCATGTCCAATTGAATGCGGGTGAAAATTCGGGCCTGCGGATGAAGGGTGTGAAGCAGTGGCTGCGCACGGGCTTTCTGGCGGCAATGGCGGTGGGGGGTTGGTGTGTGTTGAGCCCGCTCACCCCACCGCCGGGTGCCGCGCCACAACCAGCACCTCCCGCGAAAACCAGCCCTACGCCGAGCACGCCGGAAAGGCACGAGTACACCTTGCTTTTCACCGGCGACGTCATGCTCTCACGCTCGGTGGGCTCGCGCATGGAAACGCAAAAAGATTGGTCGCTTCCTTTTCACCTCATCGCTGATACGCTGCGCAACGCCGACCTGCGCTACTGCAATTTGGAGTGCCCGGTCTCAGACTGCGGACACAATCTGCATCACCTGTATTCTTTTCGCGCCGACCCTCGCGCCCTCGAGGGGCTGAAGACCGCGGGTTTCAACGTGGTTTCGCAGGCCAATAATCACACTTACGACTGGGGCGCGGAAGCGCTGCTCGATAGTTTGGAGCGGTTGCGCGCGGCGGGCATTCAGCCCGTGGGCGCGGGGCAAAACATTTTAGCGGCGCATTACCCGCTACTGGTAAATGTGGCTGGCCTGCGCATTGCCTTCCTCGCCTACGTGGACATTGACCCCAAGGAAGCAGCAGCAGGTGTGGATCGCCCGGGCGTGGCGTGGCTGGACCCCGCGCAAGCGCTGGCAGACATCCGCTTTGCGCGATCCTTGGCGGACCTGGTGATCGTGTGCCCGCACTGGGGTGTGGAATACGCTTCGAAGCCGGCATCCAACCAGGTGGAGCTTGCCCACCAGATGATCGACGCGGGGGCCGACATCATTGTGGGCAGCCACCCGCACGTGGTGCAACCGCTCGAAGAATACCACGATCATTGGATCGCCTACAGCCTCGGCAACTTCGTTTTCGACCAGCAGGATTCCGCCACGCATCGCGGCCTGATGCTGCGGGTCACGGTGCGAGACAAGCAGATCGCCGATGTTCTTCCCATCCCCATCAAAATCAATTCCAGCTTTCAAGCCTCACTCGTACCGATGGACGAACGACCTCGCCGGGCGACCCTGGCCGCGCGGAGTGCCGTCGCGCCCCATACGAGCGAATAGGCGGGACTCGGTCCCTCAACTCCCCCCCCGGTCGCATGAGGAGTGACATTTATTAGGTCGACCGGGCGCAAGAGGGGCACCCTAGCGAGGCTCGCGCCGAAACAAAAGGGATGGCAAGAGGCCACTACCGCTTTCCGACCTTTTCCAGTTCCGCGCCGGTTGCGGCCGCGACTTCTGCGTGCAGCGAATTGCCGTGCGAGTCCATGGTCACGATGGCGGGGAAGTTGCGCGCTTCAAAGACCCACATGGCCTCGGGAACGCCGAGTTCCTCCAGCAGATAGACGCCGCGAACCTTGGGCAGGCAGCGCGCGTAGAATTGCGCCGCGCCGCCGATGGCGTGGAGATACACCGCGCCGAATTCCTTTAGTGCCGCACCCGTCTTGGGCCCCATTCCACCTTTGCCCATCACGGCGCGCAAGCCAAAACGGCGAATGATGTCGGCTTCGTAGGGTTCCTCGCGGATGCTCGTAGTAGGGCCGGCGGCCTTGGTCCGCCACTGGTCATTCTCCTTGAGCATCACCGGGCCGCAGTGATAGAGAATCGCCCCGTGCATGTCGTAGGGCGTATCGTGGTGCAGCAGGTAGTGATGCGCGGCGTCGCGGCCGGTGACCATGGGGCCATTAATCAGCACCACGTCGCCAACTTTCAGGGCGCGGACTTTTTCCTCGCTGAGCGGGGGCTCAAGGCGCACCTCGCGGCCCGTCAACTGGAAGCCCGTGCCGGTCGAGATCAATGCGTTCGACGGGCCGGTTGGGATCGCGATACAGCCACTGGGTGATGGCGCCGCTTTCCGCATCGAGCAGAACTCCCAGACGGCGGAACGCCCAGCAATCGTAGGCCACGGTTACAAAGAAGCTGGCAGGAAGCCGGTTGGCCGCCGTGATCTTGCAACCGATGAGTGAATTCGAACCGCCGAAGCCCATGGCTCCGACCCCTAGCTTGTTGGCTTGCTCCATGACTTCCGCCTCAAGCTTCGCCAGAACCGGGTCGGGGTTCGTATCGTCCAATGTCCGAAAGAGTTGTTGCTTGGCAAGATGATAACCACCCGCGCGATCGCTGCCGATGCAAACGCCGATGGCCCCCGGTGCGCAACCCTGGCCTTGCGCCTGCCACACGGCGTGGAGCAAGCATTTCTTGACGCCTTCCAAGTCGCGGTCGGCGCGGCCCAGATGCTCGAGCTGGCAGGGCACGGAATACTGGATGTTCTTGTTTTCGCAACCCCCGCCCTTGAGGATCAGGCGCACCTCCACCTCCGGCTTTTCCCATTGCTCGAAATGGAAAATCGGCGTGCCGGGCCCGAGATTGTTGCCGCTGTTCTTGCCGGTGATCGAGTCCACGGAATTGGGCCGCAGCTTGCCGCGCTTGGTGGCCTCCGCGACGGCTTCCAGAGTCTGTTTGCGGATGGCAATCTGGTTCACTCCGACGGGAGTTTTGATCTCGAAAGTGGGCATGCCCGTGTCCTGGCAAATCGCGCCTTCGTCCTGATAGGCCATGTCGATGTTCTCGCCGATGATGGCCAGCGCTTGCCCCGACTGGGTTTGGGGATTCTCGGTGCGCAGCGCCCACGCCATCGCCTTGCGCACATCCGGCGGCAGATTCGTGGATGTCTGGATGATCAGTTCGAGCATGCTTTCCTTGAGGAATTGCATAAACACCTCCGGAGATGAACCGCGAGGCTCCGCTCCAGCCAGCCTCGCCACGATGGAATTATAACCCTCCTGCGCTAGACGAAAGGATGCTTGATGACCGGGCGCAAGCCGAATCGCCGTCCCAGTTCATCCTTCAAAATCTCAAAGGCTTGCCGGGGAGAATCGGCAAAGCGGATCAATTTCAAATCCTCCCTGCTGATGGTCCCCGCCTCGAGCAGCCAGCCGAAGTTGATGGCTTGTTTCCAATACTTCGAGCCGTAAAGAAGGATGGTCACGCGATGCCCCATCTTGTGGGTCTGGATGAGGGTGAGGAACTCGAACATTTCATCCATGGTTCCAAAACCGCCGGGAAAAACAATCAGCGCCTGGGCGGGCTGCGCGAACCAGAGTTTGCGCATAAAGAAGTAGCGGAACAACATGCTGAGTTCAGGGGAAATGTAGGGGTTGGGTTTTTGCTCCATGGGCAATTTGATATTGAGGCCGATGGATTTGCCGCCGGCTTCGCTGGCCCCGCGATTGGCGGCTTCCATGATGCCGGGGCCGCCTCCCGAGCACACCATCAGAAAGCGGGGGCTTTTGTCCAATTTCATCGCCCATGCCGTAATCAGCCGCGATAATTCACGCGCCTCCTCGTAATAGCGCGACATGTGAACGCCCATGCGGGCGCGCTTAAGTTCGGCTTGCAGCGCCGCCGCGAGACCTTCCTTGCTGCGAAGCTCCACTTCTCGCAGTTTCTGAAGGGCCGACTCACGAGGGAGAATTCGCGCCGAGCCGAAGAAGACCACGGTGTGCTGCACGCCGGCTTTTCGCAAGTGGGCCTGCGGGTCAAAATATTCAGATACAATTCGCAGCGCCCGCGCGTCAGCGCTTTCCAGGAAGCGGAGATTTCGGTAGGCAAGTTGCGGCATCTGCGCGCCGGGTTTGTTTTCATTCGCCATGGATTCCTCACCTTGGTGGAGTCAACGCCTGATGATTCGGTTAGAGAATACCAGACCCGGTATCACTCTCCCCGCAAAATCCCGTCTGTCCTAATTTCGGCGTGTAGCGCCCGGCTTCAGACCGGGACGTGCCGCCACCTCGTCATCGCAACCTTTGATATTCAGGATCACTCCACCCAAAATCCCCCCCGGGGGAGAGCGCCGAAAAATTCCAGTTGACCTGCAGGACGGTGAAAGGATAAGAGTTATGGGTTGACCCGACCTTGCCAGGTAGACCGAGCACGTGAGGACACCTGCCAGTTTTTATTGATCCGCATGGAGGAAAGATCCAATGTCATCATTTTCCAGACGTGAGTTTATGCGCCGGAGCACGGTGGGAGCAGCGGGCTTGGGCTTGCTGCTGAACGGGAAGTGGGTTCCCCTGGAGGCGACTCCCCTGCCCCCGCCGGCGGGCCCGAACGACCGCGTCAACGTTGGTTTCATCGGCTTCGGTATTCGCGGGAACATCCTGATGGAAGCCATCAAGAAAACCGGGCAAGCCAATCTGGTGGCCGTCAGCGATTGTTACCAGGGGCATCTGACGCGCGCCAAGGAACGCACCGAAGGCAAGATCGACACCAATTTCGCGCAGTACAAAGCCCTGCTCGAGCGCAAGGACATCGACGCGGTCATCCTCGCGCCTCCCGATCACCAGCATCTGCCCATGGTTTTGGACGCGCTCGCCGCGGGCAAGGACGTCTACATCGAAAAACCCATGACGCATCGGGTCGAAGACGGGCCCAAAATGATCGAAGCGGTGCGGCGGTACAACCGCGTTCTGCAAGCGGGCAGTCAAGGGCGCTCCTCGTTCCTGCAAAAGAAGGCGCAGGAAATCGTGGCCTCCGGGCAACTCGGGAAGGTTACCAAGGTCATTGCCTCCTACAATCGCAACAGCTCCAATGGCGCCTGGAACTATCCCATCCCTCCCGACCTGAAAGAAGGCGTGAACTTCAACTGGAAGGAGTGGCTGGGCAATGCGCCGAAGTGCGCCTATGACCCGGAGCGCGTGTTCCGCTATCGCAAGTATTGGGATTATTCCGGCGGCATTTCCACCGACCTGTTTGTTCACCTGATTACGTCCATTCACTTCATCATGGACGCCAAGGTTCCGTCGAGCGTCATGGCGGCGGGCGGAATCCTGGTCCGGAAGGATGGCCGCGAAGTGCCCGACACGCTCGATGCGCTCTTTGTTTACCCGGAGGATTTCAACGTCAACATGGGGGCAACTTTTAACAATGCAAGTGTGCCCGACCAGGGTATGACGTTCCTGGGAACCAAGGGATCTCTCACCCTGCTCGGAAGCAGCTTCACCGTGGCGCCGGAAAATCCCAAAGAAGGATACGGGTATTCCATTGATTCCTGGCCGAAGAGCCTCCAGGAAGAGTTCATGAACATGGGCAACCATCGCGAGGAGGCAAACCCGCCGATCATCGAAGAAGGAACCGTCACCTACAAAGACCAGGGCACGGACTCGGTGGTGCTGCACACGCTGGAATTTCTGGACTGCGTGCGCTCGCGCAAAGAATGCAGCGAAAATGCCGTGGTCGGCCACCATGCTGCCGCCGCAGGGCACATGGTCAACCTCTCGTATCTTTCCGGCAAGAAGATGGTGTGGGACGCCGCGAGCGACACCGCCCGGGAAGGCGTAGAAAGGCAGTAGGCAGTAGGCAGTAGGCAGTCAGCAGTAGGCAGTAGGCAGTGGGCGGTGAGCGCGGCGGAGCTTCAAAGTAAGTCAAAATGCAAATGGCAAAAGGCAGAAGTCAGAAGTGAAGCGGCGGGCGGCGCTGCACTGTGCTCGTCGCCTTCTGCCCACTGCCGACTGCTTAGCGCCTACTGCTTTCTGCCTACTGCCTGTGCTCTCTCACAAAGGACGGCCGCTGCCAGCCACCGAGCGCCTCCTGCAAAAACTGCGCAACAGCCAACGCCACATCTTCCCGCCACGGCGCGCGCCACAATCTGAACTCCAATCGGCAAGCCCTTCTGGGTCGTCCCGCCGCGAACCACTGCCGCAGGCCAGCCGGTCAGATTGGAAGTCATGGTGTAGCTGAAGCAGGAAAGCTGATCGTAAGTTGAGCCGTGCGCCATCCCGGCAAATGAGCAAACCGGGCAGAGCAGGACATCATAATTTGACATGAAGGAGAGCATTTCGCGCCGGAATGCATCCCAACGGCCGACGAGCGCAGCGAGTTCCGCGACAGACTTGGCGCCTTGATGCTGCAACTCCAACACACGCTGCATGAGCGGATGGACGCGGTGCGTCCCAGCCTCTTTCAGCACGGATTCGATGCCCGCGCCGCCGTCGGCAGTAAAGAGGCCGAGATAGATTTCGTAAGTCTGCTCGATCCCCGGAGGCCGCACCTCTTCGACGGCAATTCCTGCCTCAGCCAATGCCGCCGCCGCTTTCTTCACGACCGCGCCGATTTCAGCCGATGGCGCCGCAATTCCATTGTCGGTGTGGAAGGCGACACGCAATCGCCGCAGATCAATCGCCCGGGGATCGCCAAGTGGCATGGGCACGATGGCGGGGTCCTGCATATCCACTCCAGAGATCACCGGGAAGCACCAGCGCCAAGTCTTCCACGTATCTCGCCAGCGGCCCGATTTGCCAGATCGCATCGAGCAACCCTCCCGGTCCGGGGAAGTGCCCCGTGCGTGGAACGCGCCCCGAGGTCGGCTTGATGCTGGCGATGCCCGTGCAGTGCGCCGGGAAGCGCACGCTCCCCCCGGCATCGCTCCCCAAGCCGAATGGCGAACCTCCCGCCGCGATAATGGCGGACTCGCCGCCGCTGCTTCCACCCGGGGACAGAGTCAGGTCATAGGGATTGTTCGTGCGGCCGTAAATCAGGTTGTCAGCCTCCCACGCCCATCCCAATTCCGGGCAATTGGTTTTCCCCAGCAGAATGGCCCCGGCCTCGCGCAAGCGCTTCACCACCACCGCGTCTTCGTTGGGGACGTAGTGCGAGCGGCCCTCGGTTCCGCCGGTGCAGATCACTCCCTTCGTCTCGATGGCGTCTTTCAGCGTGAACGGCACGCCGTGCAATGGGCCGATCGCATCCCCGCGCGCCAGCGCCTGGTCGGCATCGCGCGCTTCGTCGAGGGCTTGCTCGGCGCATATCTGCACGACGGCGTTCAGGCGGGGATTCACCTCCTCAATTCGCCCGAGGCAGGCGCGCACGAGCTCGTACGCGGAGATTTCCTTCTTTCGAATCGCTGCCGCCATGGCAGTGGCGGACTGATATATCCATTCACGCATGGGAGTCTCTTCCTCTGATGAACGCCACGAAATGAACCTTCATGATACGCACGGCTTTTGAAATCAGCATTGTGCGCCGCCAGGGACAGCGGAGGGAAAAAGGGAATGGTGAGCCGGCTGGGATTCGAACCCAGAACCCCTGCCTTAAAAGGGCAGTGCTCTACCGTTGAGCTACCGGCCCGGCTCGTTATCGCACGCGGGCATCGACTCCGCAGCCTGTCTGGGCAATTGTCTTGCGCAGGTCACAAGAAAATCGGACGGAGTCTCTCCTTACAAAACTACATCACTCCGCCCCTATTCGTAAACCCCCAACTGGAGATTGAGCGGAGCGCCGCTCCTCTACCCCAATTTGGCGACCAGTTTTTCCAGGTAGACTTTTTCCCTCTTGATGTCCTCGAACTGCTGGGGACCGGAAATCTCCCGCTCGATGGTCAGCGGACCGGTGTATCCCAATTCCTTCAGGCGCGGAATCAGTTTGGGGAAATCCGCTTTTCCCTTCCCGATGGGCACCTCCTCGCCGAGTTCCCTGGGATTGGTGGGGAAGAGCCCGTCTTTGGCGTGCGTGCCCCGCACCAGGTGGCCGATGACGTCCAGCGCGTCCAGAGGATTGCCCTTGCCATAAAGAATCAGGTTGGCGCAATCCAGGTTTACAAACTGGTTATCAAGGCCGGCGTCGGTAATGGCGCGCAGCATGGTGATGGGCGTTTCCTGCCCGGTCTCCATCAACACCATTTGGCCATTGCCCTTGATGTGCGTGGCCACGTCGCGGAGCGCGCCGACGACGCCTTCATACTCGGGGTCATTGGGATTCTCGGGGATAAATCCGAAATGCGAGTGGAGGGCCGGCACGCCCAGCCGCTTGGCGAAATCGGAGGCGCGCTTGTAGTTATCGATTCGCTGCTGGCGATACTTTCGGGGAACCACGCCGATGGTCAGGGGGCCTTCGTAAAAAGTGTACTCATTGGGGGGGCCGCCGGAAGTATTGATGGCCGTGACCTCAATGCCATACTTTTCCATGGCCGCCTTGAGGGCGTTGTAGACCCGGTCCGAGAAGTCATCCGTTCCCGCTTGGCACGTCGGAACACCAAAATCGTGAACACGCTTGAGGGCCGCCTCCGGATCTTTGGCAACACCAATGATGATTCCCAGCCGGAAGGGCTTGCCCGCGGGTGTTGCAGGCGCTGCCGGAATGCTCGACATCAGTCCTGCCGCGCCCGCGGCCGCAGAAACTTGCAGAAAACGACGACGATTAAGATTCTCCATTTCCTTCCCCTTTTCTATGCTCCAGTTGTCCGTCAGTCATTGCCCGCCGTGCGGTGAATCATTGCGCTCGCCAGCTGTTCACCAAGATCTTGTGAGCTCGAGAGCTGGCGACATGACGACGCACAATCGCACATCGCTCCCACGCATTGACAACCTTTTACGG
Organism: uncultured Acidobacteriota bacterium; assembly: GCA_963810005.1. Taxonomy (GTDB): domain Bacteria; phylum Acidobacteriota; class Terriglobia; order UBA7540; family UBA7540; genus Bog-366. The sequence continues at coordinate 71,671 of CAWELY010000007.1, read as the reverse complement.
TAAAGCATAGTATCCAATTTCCGGCAGAATTTCTTGTCGAGAATTGGGGAGGCAGTGGAGAGCGCGACCGAAGCGGTGCGGCGGAGCCTGCAGACCGGGCAGATTGTGGCTTTCACGGGAGCGGGTATTTCGGCAGAGAGTCATGTTCCGACTTTTCGCGGCGCGGATGGTCTGTGGCGGAACTATTCTCCGGAAAGGCTGGCCACCGCCGAGGCCTTTTTGAGCGATCCACGCCTGGTTTGGGAATGGTATGACTGGCTGCGCGGCCTCATCCACGCGGCGCAACCGAACCCCGGGCACCTCGCCTTAACCGAATTGCAGCGAAGGGCCCCGGGAAGGTTCACCCTGGTGACGCAGAATATGGATGGCCTGCACGAAAGGGCAGGCAGCCAGGACGTGGTGAAATTGCACGGTGACATCTGGCTGCTGCGATGCACCACGTGTGGGCGAGAAGGCCGGAACGAGCAAGTGCCCATGGATCCCCTGCCTCCACTTTGCCGCTGCGGAGGAACCCTGCGCCCGGCGATTGTCTGGTTCGGCGAAATGCTCCCCGTGGACCAGTGGGAGCGCGCCATGGACGCAGCGCGAACGGCAGATGTTTTTATGGCGATTGGGACCTCCGCATTGGTCTACCCGGCGGCCGGGCTCGTGCAGGTGGCCCGCCAATCGGGCGCCCGGGTGGCGATTGTGAATCCTGACCCCACTCCTGCCGATGAACTTGCCGAATGGATTCTGCGCGGCCCGGCGGGAGAAATTCTACCGAGGTTACTATGAAACAAGCTTACCTGGATTGCTCTTCCGGCATTAGCGGCGACATGTTTCTGGCCGTGCTGATCGACGCGGGAGTTCCGGTGGACCGGCTGTTCGGCGAATTGAAAAAGCTGCCGCTGGGTTTCTATGAATTCAAACGCACGCGCGCCATGCGCGGCGGTTTGGTGGGGACGCGCGTGGACATTCGTGTTCCCGGCGAACAACCTCACCGCCATCTTGCGGACATCCAAGCCTTGATCGAGAAAGCGTCGCTGCCGGAAAAAGCCGCGGCGCGGGCGCTCGAAGATTTTCAACCACCTCGCCGAGGTGGAAGGAAAACTTCACAATGTTCCTCCCGACGAAGTTCACTTCCACGAGGTCGGCGCGGTGGACGCCGTGCTCGACATCGTGGGCACGTGTGTTGGCCTGGAATTGCTGGAGATTTCTGACCTCATCTGCTCGCCCTTGAACGTCGGCAGCGGGCGCGTCGACGCGGCGCACGGAAGTTTGCCCGTTCCCGCTCCCGCCACCGCGGAACTGCTGAAGGACATTCCGGTCTATTCCTCGGGCGTGGAAGGCGAACTGGTAACGCCCACCGGCGCCGCCCTGGTTGCCACCCTGGCTTCCGGATTCGGCCCCCTGCCGCCCGATGAAGATCGCGAAAATCGGCTATGGCGCGGGAGAAAAGGATTTCTCCGGTCACCCCAACATTGCCCGCCTCTTCGTCGGCGAGCAGGTTGAGGCCGTCGCCGGCCAGCCGGGCCTGCCCGGCGACGAAATCGTTTCCGTGATCGAAGCCAACGTCGATGATATGAGCCCGCAGCTTTACGGGTACTTCCTGGAACAGGCCCTGGCCGCAGGCGCGCTCGACGTCACGTGCAGCTCCGCGCAGATGAAAAAAAATCGGCCCGGCCTGACCATCAGCATTCTCTGCGAACCCGACAAGAGCGACGCGCTTTCCCAGTTGCTCTTCGAACAGACCACCACCATTGGCGTGCGCATCTACGAGGCGCGGCGGAAAGTGCTGGAGCGCGAGCAGGTGACGGTGGAAACCCCTTACGGCGCGGTGCAGGTGAAAGTGGCGCGGCGCGAGGGGAAGGTGGTCAACGCGGCCCCTGAATTCGACGATTGCCAGCGCCTGGCGACGGAGAAATCTGTGCCCCTCAAGCAGGTGATCGCCGCCGCCGAAGCCGCTTATTTGCAGCAGAGTGAAAAGGCAACCGCCGCATGAAATACGTTTTTCCTTACCACTCCCATCTACTACCCCAACGCCCGGCCGCACGTGGGTTCCGCCTACACCACCATCGTGTGCGACGTGCTGGCGCGCTATAAACGCATGTGCGGTTACGACGTGGCCTTCCTCACCGGCACGGATGAGCACGGGGAAAAGCTTGAGCGCGCCGCCGCCGCGGCGGGACAGTCGCCGCACGAGTTTGTCGCGGAAAAACGCAAGCTGTTTGTCGCGCTCTGGGAGAAACTCGGCATTCCCGGTCAAGGTTTATCCGGAATCCGACCAGAATTCTCTGCGCTTCATCTATACGGACCATCCCGACCACGTGACTTCCGTTCAGCGCTTGCTGATTCGCGCCAGAGAACAATGGCTATATTTTCACGCAGCGCTACGAAGGCCGTTACTGCGTCTCCGACGAGCGCTATGTTTCCGACAACACCGACCCCGTGAACTGCGACATCTGCGGCCGCCCGGCGGAGTTGATTAGCGAAGACAATTATTTCTTCAAGCTGTCGGCATTTGAGGAACGGCTCCTCGAACTCTATGAGCAGCCATCCTGATTTCGTGAAGCCCGATTACCGCATGAATGAAGTCAAAAGCTTTGTGAAAAGCGGGCTGCGCGATATTTCCGTCAGCCGCAGCCGCCTGAAGTGGGGCATCCCCTGGCCGGATGATCCCCACCAGGTGTTTTACGTTTGGTACGACGCGCTGACCAGCTACATGACGGGCATCGGCTATGCGCAGGGTGAAAACGGCAGCGCCGAATTCCAGAAGTATTGGCGCAACAAACCGGGCGAGTCAGAGATCGTCCACATGATCGGCAAGGACATCCTGCGCTTTCACGCCGTCTATTGGCCGGCGTTCATCATGGCCGCTTATCCCGACCAGCCGGAGATGCTGCCGACCACCGTCTTCGCGCACGGATGGATTTATTACGAGCAAGATAAGATGTCGAAGTCGAAAGGCAACGTGGTCTACCCCGAGCCCATCGTCGATGCGCTCGATTCCTTCGGCGCGCCCGGCAACGACGCCCTGCGCTATTACCTGCTGCGCGAAGCGCCGTTCGGGCAGGACACGAGCTTTTCCTATGAGGGGTTGATCCAGCGCTACAACTCGGACCTGGCGAACGATTTGGGCAATCTGGCGAACCGGACCGTGAACATGATCAACCGTACTGCGACGGCGGAGATTCCCGCACCCTCCGCTTGCCTGGGAGATGATCCACGCGGCGATCAACGGTGATGAGCAAGCCCAGGCGATGCTTGCAGCAAATCGCTTTGCCATTGACTCCGGAACCGTTGAGATCGTCGAAAAATCAGCCCGACTCCACGCGGCCGTCATGGAACGGTTCGCCGGGTACGACTTGTCATTTGCGCTGGCCGACGCGTGGGCTTTCGTCGGCGACGTCAATAAGTATCTGGTCGAGAACGCCCCCTGGACGCTTGCGGACCAGGACCGTCAGGGTAATCAGGATCGGATCGCCACGATCCTTTGTACGGCCGCCGAGGCCCTGCGCTTCGCGGCGGTGTTGCTTGCTCCCGTGCTGCCCGTCGGCGCGCAGCGAATCTGGAAACAACTGGGCTGCGAAGGCGACGTAACAGACCAGCGATTGGACGAACTCAAGTGGGGCCAGTTGAAACCCGGCACCAAGGTCGGCAAGCCCGAGCCCATTTTCCCGCGACTCGACAAGGCCGCCACGCTCGCCAAACTTGAAGAATTGGCCGAGGCGGACCGCAATCGCGACAAACCCAAGGAGGCATTGAAATCCGTGGAAACAGAAAAAACACCAGAAGCAGGCGCCGGAGTCAGCCGAGTCGGACACGGGCTCCCAGCCCGTGAAGGAGCTCGGCCGAGACGGCCGCAGCCCCAACACCCAGCCCAGCCCCCAGCCCCCAGCCCCCAGCGCCTAGCTGAGACGCCGAAAATCTCCATCGAAGACTTCGCCAAAGTGGAAATGCGCACGGGCGAAATCAAGACCGCGGAGCCCATCCCCGGGGCCAAGAAGCTGCTGAAGCTGACAGTGGATATCGGCACGGAAGTGCGCCAAGTCTGCGCCGGCATTGCCGAGTTCTACGCGCCCGAGAAACTGATCGGCATGAAAGTGGTGGTGGTGACGAACCTCCAACCGCGCAAACTGCGCGGCGTGGAATCCAACGGCATGATCGTCGCGGCCTCCATCGGCGACCAGGGCCGGCCCGTGCTGGTCACCTTCGGCGAAGATGTGCCGAATGGAGCGAGGCTGAAATGATCGGGTGATCGATTTGTCCGGGTCCGTTGTCCGTGGTCCTTTGTCCATCGCATCGAGGAGTGTTCCGCCATGATCGCAAGGACCAGTTTTGAAAATCTTCAAGTTTACAAACTGGGAGAGAAACTCGCGGATGAGGTATGGAGGGTCGTCACTGGCTGGGAACAATTCCCCAAAAGCACCGTTGGAAGGCAGATGGTTCGCGCTGCGGATAGCGTCGGGGCCAACATCGCTGAGGGTTCGGGGCGAGGAAGCTTTCAAGATAACCGCAGATTTGTCAGAATGGCGAGGGGCTCCCTTAATGAAACGAAGCACTGGCTCAGGCGAGCGTACCGTCTAAGCCTACTGAGTACAGAAGATGTAAAGCGCATAAGACCCCTCATCGACGAGCTTGCACCCAAGCTAAACGCATATCTTCGGTCGATAGGAAGCGTTCGAGAGACAATCCCAGTTGACGAGGAAAGTGCAACTGACAACTGACAACGGACAACGGACAGTTTTTCTCGATTCCCACGCCCACCTTGACGACTCCGACTTCGACCCCGACCGCGCGGCGGTGATCGAGCGCGCGCGCGCCGCCGGCCTTCGCTACATCCTGGTGGCGGGCGGAGGCACGGGGCCCGATCGCCTGGACTCGCCGCTGGCCATCGCCGAGAGTTACGACTGGATTTATGCCTCGGTGGGCGTTCACCCGCACGAAGCCCGGCACTTCACGGATTCCCACGCGGAGAAAATCCTCCAACTCGCACAGCATCCCAAAGTGGTGGCGGTGGGCGAGATCGGCCTCGACTACTACTACGACCACTCGCCGCGCGACGTTCAGAAACAAGTCCTGATTCGGCAAATGGAGCTGGCCCGCGAGCTCAAGCGCCCCATCATCATCCATTGCCGCGACGCCTGGGCGGACCTGCGCGATATTGCCGCGGCCCACTGGAAGCCCGCGGGCCTGGGCGGAATCCTCCACTGTTTTACCGGAAGCCTCGAGGACGCCCGCACGTTTTTGGACTGGGGATTCCTGGTTTCCTTCGCGGGGAATCTGACCTTCAAGAAAGCCGAGAACCTGCGGGAAGTGGCGCGCGTGATTCCCCTGGACCGCCTGCTGACGGAAACCGACTCTCCCTACCTGGCGCCCGTGCCCTATCGCGGCAAGCGCAATGAGCCTGCCTATGTGCGCGGAGTCACCCAGGAACTCGCCCGGCTTCGCAATTTGACCGAAGAAGAACTCGCGCGCCAAGTGCTCGAGAATTTCGAGAAATTCCTAAACTAAATTACTCGCCCATAATCCTGCGCGGGCGTGGGGCACTTCTACCTGTAGGCCGTTATACGACCAGGTGAAGAAGAGCGTAGATCCAGACATCCCAGAACCCCGTATCTCGGGGCTTTGCATGCGAGTGGCGCTTCCACGGTTAGGCGACATAACCGGCCAATCTCTGCCCATTCTCAGGGGGTGGGGAGTTTGCGGGCTTCGGCGGCGATCTTGGTGAGGCGATTGGAGAGCCGGTCGAGGCAACGGCGGGTAGGACCGACCGCCAGCGACCGCCGGAACATCTCCAGGGCATGCTGGGCGGCGAGCACAGAATCGATAACTCCATCGAGGCCAGTTCGAAAGTGGGTAAAAGGCGCTTTCGGCTGGGGAACCAGATGCCGAGGCTTGGAACGAGCCTGTTGGAATTCCCTCTGGAGATCATTCAACGCTACTTCCACATAGAGCATGGTCATGTCGGGAGAAGTGTGGCCGAGTAGTTTCATCAGCGCGGGAAAACTAACCCCGGCACGAAGCATTTCCGTGGCATAGGTGTGTCTCAACTGATGCGGGACGATGCGTGTGGACAGGCCCAGAGATTCACAGACCTCGTGTAGATAGCGGCGGAGTTGACGAACGAGAGCATCGCGGGTGCTGCGCCGGGCCAGGAGTTGGCCATCGGGAGGCCGCGGATCGAGGAAGCGGAAGAATCGTAAGCGTTGAACGACCGTCACCACCAACGCATCCACTGGGACCATCCGCTCGGTTTTGAGTTTGCCGAGCGGGACGTGAATGGCCCATTGCTGGGGGCCGGTCGAGCGCAGGCAATCGAAGGATAAATCGGCGCACTCGCCAATGCGCAGGCCGGTATGGCGGATGAGCAGAAAGGCGTTACTCTCCCGATCGTTGCGGCGGACGAACTCCTGCTGCACAAGCTGATCCTGCTGGGCGGTGAGCGGGCGTGCCAGTCTTTGCGGAGGGTGGGGGATGTCCTCGCGACGAATCAGACGGGCGAGCTGCGGAAGCTGTTCGGTCCAAGCCAATTCGGTGAGCAGGGGACGCAGAGCGATGAGGCGGTTGATATAGGAGGAAGTGGCGAGCGGCGGCTTCTGGGAGCGCAGGCAGGACATCCAGCCGAGGAGGTGAGGATCCCGTCGCAGTTGCTCGAGGGAGTTCACCTGGGGGTGAGCGGCGCCGAGATAGCGCAGGAAGTTGCGGACGGTCCCACGGTAGTGACGATGGCTTTCGGGGCCGAGCGCCGCGCCGAGAGAATCGACGGCGCGGTCGAAGACGGCGGCCAGCGGATGCAGGAGCGGGGGGTGCCGGGCGCGATTCATGAGGAGAGCCTCGGGAGGGGCCGAACTTGCTGCGCCACGGCGCGCGTGTACTGCTGGTAGATGTCTTGCGGGGTGATCTGCACATAGCGCAGAGTAGTTTGGATGTCGGCGTGACCCATCAACTGCATCAGCGCGGGCAGACTGATGCCGCCGCGTACCATGTCCGAGGCAAAGGTGTGTCGGAAGCGATGCGGGTTCGCGAGCTTGATGCCGGTGCGCTGGCGATGGTAGCGGAATAAGGAGCGCAGTCCCGGCAGCGTCATGCGGGTTCCGCGCGCCGGTCCCTTGAGCGAGACGAAGAGTGCGGCCGTGCAGGGATGAGGCCGCTCCAGCCGCCGATAGTGATCGAGGAGTTGCACGGCTTCCGGGGCCAGGGGCAGAAAACGCAGTTTGTGACCTTTGCCGCGCACGCGCAACTGGGCTTCGGCGAGCAACACGTCGTCCTCATTCAAACCCAAGACTTCGGCGGACCGCAGTCCGTGCAGGAGCATCAAGCCCACGATGGCCAAGTCCCGCGCCGTACGGAAGCTGGACCAAAAACGTGCCACCTCCTCCACGGACAGCGGGACGATCTGGCGTTTGGGCACTCTGACTCGCAACCGGCTTATCGCTACCCTTGACCGGCCCACCCCCAGCGGTCCACGCCGCAGATAGGCTTGCTGAAAGCCCGGTGCCATCGGGTCGGGGGCGTCGGGGAACTCGTTGCGCAGGGCGCGCTCGGCAACGGCAATGCGGTCATTGATGGTGGAACCGGAAAACGCAGGTTGGTGGCTGCATTGGAACTTCAGATAATCCAGGAGCGTCGACTTCGTCAGGTCACCTTCGAGCACGTCGCCGGTATGACGAAGACTCTCCCACCAGCGCACAAAGTGCAACAGAGCGTAAGCGCAACTGCGCAGCGTGGTGTCCGCCAGGCGGCGGACATACTCGCGGTCGAGGTAACGATTGACCCAGCCGACCTCCCGGCCGCTTTCGTGCTCGATCACGCGAAGAGGACTTTGGGCGGGGTTGGGGGTCTGAGAGCGGATGACATGGAACCTCATGGTAGGGCTTCCTCCAAGAGAGAGTGGAACTGTCGCGCGTCACCGCCCTGGACGAAGAAGAAATTAGGATCGTGGCCAGAGGGCAGGATGACGCGGCGAGTGGTGATGCCTTGCGCCCGGAGACGAGGGGCTAAGGCCTGCGCGGCCTGCTGGCCACTGCCGTTGGCGTCGACATCGAAAGTGAGATAAACGGTGCGCGGGCGGTCGCACAGTTGGCGAAACTGGTCCGGGGTAAGATGCGTGCCCAGCGCACAGGTGGTGTGGCGGAAACCGGCCTGCCACAACACCGCCAGATCGAACATCCCTTCGACGAGAATCACGCTGGGGAACTGACGAACCGCTTCCCAGGCGAACAAGCCGCCCTTGGAGCCGGGGAGGAAGCGATGGGCGAAGGCGGTGTCCAGACTGCGGCCGTAGAGGTTGACCACACCCCCCTCCTGGTAGCAGGGAAAAATTACTCGCCGGTAGAAGGCGTCGTGGCCTTGCGCGTTAACCACGCCGATGCGCCGCAGCAGATCGAGGGAATAGCCTTGCGCGGTGAGATGACTCCGCAAGCTCCCGCCGGGGGCATAACCCATGTGCAGTTCTTGCAGGAGCGCGGCATCGTGCACTCCTCGGTGTTGGAGATAACGGAGGGCTTCCGGGTAATGCGGCCACTGGCGGTGATAGAAAGCCGCCGTCTCCTTCAGCACGGCGCCCGCCTTCGCCGCAGCCTTGTGCTGTTCGAGATAGGTGAGGCTTTGGTGAAAGGACAAGTGTTGGGATAACTCGACGAAGCGAATCAGATCGCCGCCCTGGCCGCAGCCATGACAGTAGAAGAGATTTTTGCGGGCGTTGACATAGAAGGAAGGCCGGGTCTCCGGGTGTAACGGACAGAGTCCCACGAACTCGCCGCCGTGACCGGTCGGCCGAGCGGTCCAATGCTGCTGCCGTAAATACTCCAGCAGGGGCAGGCGCTGTTTGAGTTTTTCGAGATCCTCACCCATGGCGCTGTTTTTGCCTCTGGAGACGAGCCTAAGAGAAAGGGGGCAGCGTTCCCAGGCAAGGATGGTGGGGGAAACAGAAAACTTCTCAGCGCCGCAGCGGCCAGAGAATCTGCAGAACTGGGGTCAGTGGCCATAACGGACCAGCCCGAGGATCGGCCGCGTCACCGCACCCCAACCAATGCGCCAGACGGATGAACGTTTGGCGTCGAAACGAAGACGCTGCCTGGGAGCGGTCCAGGCCGACCGACCAACGGCGGAGGGTGGAGGGATCGGGCACCCGATCGGGGTCCTTCAGCGTAGGCCTCGCCTCTTCCCACGCGCAGTGCTCCTCCCAACGCCGCCGCAGTGCTTGGCAGCGAGCCAGCAAGCTGTAGTGGGTGTAGGGGAGAGAGAGCAGGGGAAGCAGGGTGAAAGTCTTTCCGCAAACCTGGCAAAGGCCGCGTCGAATCCCAATCCAGTCATGGTGTTCATCGTGTGCCTGCTTGCGACGGCGACCGTGACCAATGATGGAATCGCGCTCGCAAACCGGACATCGCCGCAGCAGGACGTTCTCGCTGTCGCGAGCCCAATCGGTTTCGATCTTGTCTGGCGGGGCAGAAAGTGGGATAAAAAGAATCGTAGTTCATGGGGGCTCCCTCCTGGTGTTGACCCGCCAAGATCGCAGCCGGAAGCGGAGCCCCTCCTCCTGAACAGAAAAAACCCAACTGGAGAAGAATAACGCTTCTCAGCTTCAGCTCTTACAGGCCTCATTCAAAAGATTGGCCGGTTAATTTCGACATACCGTCAAGTGGCTGGCGGTGCGGTTTCCGACATGCCCGCGCAATGTGGCGGCGGTTATGGTATTCTCCCGTGCAATGGACTGGAAGAATAAGCTGTATTTCGGCGACAACCTGAATATTTTGCGCGACTGCGTCCCTGACGCCAGCATTGACCTGATCTACCTCGACCCGCCGTTCAATTCCAACGCCAACTACAACGTGCTCTTCAAGGAAAAGAGCGGCGAGGAATCCGCCGCGCAAATCACCGCCTTCGAAGATACATGGCAATGGAGCTTGGAAGCCGAGGCGGTCTACAAGGAAATCGTCACCAGCGGCGACGCCAAGCCTGACAGGAGTCAACTTTGATGGTCGCGGGTATCGCGAGTGGAGTTTCGCTCATTATGCCGTTAAGATGGGTAGGTATATCAACCAGTCGAAGGAAAAGACGAGAATTTGAACGTGAGGAGAAATAAGGATGGCGCGCCTAAAGAGCATCACGCTTCGCGGCTTTAAGACTTTCAGGGAGCTCGCGGACTTCCAACCCGGCCCCATCACGGTGCTGATAGGACCGAATGGGGCCGGGAAATCCAATTTCATTTCGTTTTTCCGATTGCTTTCTTGGGCGCTCGTTCCTCCCGGCCAGTTGCAAGAGCACGTTGCCAAGCTGGGAGGAGCAAGCGCCATCTTGCATGATGGCCCGGAGCGAACGCACGACATCGAGGCCCACCTTGTCCTGACCACCGACGCTGGGGAGAATGACTATTCCTTTCGTCTGGCTTACGCAGCCGGAGATACCTTGGTGTACACGGAGGAGAAATTCCGCTTTTCCAGGTTCAGGTTTCCGCCCAACCCTCAATGGAATATCCTCGGCGTAGGCCACAGAGAAGCCAGAACTGATCAAGTCGGCGGAGGGCGGAAATCCGACAGCGAGCACTATATTGACATTGCTTCGAAAGCTCGTTGTCCATCAGTTTCATGACACCTCGGATGACATCGCGCATTCGCCAGAAATGGAGTCTCAGACGAAGGCCGGTGGCTCAAAGAGGATGCGGGAAACTTGGCCCCGTTTCTCCATCGGCTCCGGCAGCAATATCCCCAGTACTATGCGCGAATTTTGGAGACCATTCGCCTGATCCTCCCTTTTTTCGCAGATTTTGAGCTTGAGCCGGAATTTGGGAAGGTGCTGCTTGCCTGGCGCGAGAGGGGCACGTGACCGGGTATTTACGGCCGGCCAAGCTGCGCGACGGCATGCTGCGGATCATGGCGCTAGTGGCACTCCTCCAACAGCCCGAGTCCGACCTTCCCGATGTGGTCATCCTGGACGAGCCGGAATTAGGTCTTCATCCGTATGCCATCGAAGTCCTCGCCGGCTTGATACGGTCCGCCTCGCAACATGTTCAGGTTATTCTGGCAACACAGTCCGTTTCGCTGGTTGATCGCTTTACCCCCGAGGATATCGTGGTGGTAAACCGAACGGGCCGGGAGTCTACGTTGCAACGGCACACGGAGGCCGAACTGGAGGTGTGGCTTGAGGAGTACACGCTTTCCGAATTGTGGGAGAAAAACGTCATTGGCGGGAGGCCCTCCTAGCCATGCGATTGCACCTGGTTGTGGAGGGTCAGACGGAGGAGACCTTTGTCCGCAACCTGCTTGCCCCAGAACTGGGAGCCAAGGGAATCTTCTGCGATGCCCATAGCGTGACGACGGGAAGAAGGGGTGGAAAGGCCTATCGGGGAGGATTGGTTGCCTTTGCCCATTTGCGAAGAGACCTTGAACGTTGGATAAAGCAGGACGGCGCTTTGGACTCATGGTTTACCACCATGGTGGACTTGTACAAGTTGCCCGCAGATTTCCCTTCCATTGCGGCATCTCGCCGCATCGCTGACCCGCTCGAAAAAGTCGAGTCCTTAGAACAAAGCTTCGCGGCCAATATCAGCTACCCGCGTTTCATTCCCTATGTTCAGCTCCATGAATTTGAGGCGCTTCTTTTTTCCGATCCGCAGAGCTTTACTATCGCGTTTCCGGATATGGGCCCCAAGCTGGCAGAATTGCAAGTTATCCGCAGCGCAGTGGAGACACCTGAGCATATTGACGAACGGGAAGACTGCGCACCATCAAAGCAAATCCTCAGATTGCTACCGGAATATAATAAGTCCGTGTCCGGACCCTTAATCACTAAACACATAGGTTTGGCGAAGCTTCGACAAGAATGTCATCATTTCGATCGCTGGCTGACTCGGGTGGAGGAGACGTTGGCTGGCCGGTCGTCATGAAGGCGGGCTGGCGCAGAGTGAAATTCTGCGTTTTGGGATAATAGGAATGACAAATGGAAAGGGTTAGAGACGTGAGGCGCAGAGCTGTGCCCGCTCTGCGCCAGCCCCCCAATCCACCCCAAAAATTGCGTTGACTTCTGGCCCCATGGTGGCATCATATAATTATCAGACAATTGATTGATGAGGAATCCTATGCTCGATACCCGTGAAATCCACTCCTTGACCGACTTCCTGCGGAATCACAAGGCGCATGTCACGCGGCTGAAGGAGACGCAGGCCCCGGAAGTGCTGACGGTGAACGGCAAGGCAGAGGTGGTCGTGCAGGACGCGGCAAGCTACCAGTTAATGCTCGACCGCCTGCACCACATGGAAACCCTTGCGGCCATCCAGGAAGGCATGGCAAGCGCGGAACGCGGCGAACTGAAGCCCGCCGCCCAGGTGCTTGACGAGATGCGGGCTAAGTATGGCCTATCGCGTTAGCCTTTCCGCTCCTGCGGAAACGGACGCATATGCGGCCTTTGAACGCATCCGCGAAGCGGCTCCCATGCACGCGGAAAAGTGGCTCACCCGTTTATTTGAGGCCATTTTCAGTCTGGACGAGCTCCCCGCCCGGTGCCCTGTCATTGCCGAAGCAAAAGAGCTTGGCTATCCGGCCCGGCACTTGCTGTACGGCAAAGGAAAAGGGGTTTACCGAATCATTTTTCACATCCGGGAGGAAGAGCAGCACGTGCGTGTGTTGCGAATCTGGCATGCTTCCCGCGATGCCATTACCGCCGCCGACGTGGAGGATTAACCATGACCCCTTATTTGGGCGTTTAAATCCCCCCCCCATCCCCCGTTTCTCCTTCCTCCCGCAGCCGGAGCGTTCTCCTAGTCTTGGAAGCCTTCGAAGGCTTCGCGCACGATGGCCTCGATGGAGGTCACTTCATCGTCAATCAATTTTTCAAATTCGCCTTCCCGCCGCTTGCGGCCCAGCTTGCCGTCGTTCAGGCGGATGAACCTGACGAGATTTTCCGCCATCCTATCCGGCATCTCGACCGTGTTCATGATGCGGCGCATCGCCCCGTCATTGCGGCGCAGGAAGTCGATTTGCCGCGGCAGGTCTTTATCGATGGCGCGGGCGACGCAGGCGTAGAGGAACTCCGCCGCCTCCGTGCAGTCGAAATAACGATACAGGTCGGCCGTATCGTTCAGAACCTCGACATTTCTCTCGGGCGTCGGCGGCCATTCGATGAAGTTCATCAGGGGACTCGAATGCGCGCGCAGCGTGTCGCGGTAGGTGTCGATGCGGTCCAGCATGACCGGGGAGACCGGAAACACCATGCCGGGCGGCGTGAATTTTCGCTCCGCCAGAACGTGATGGATCAGGCAGCGGTGCAGGCGCCCGTTGCCGTCCTGGAAAGGATGGATGTAGATGAAACCGAACGCGGTCGCCGCCGCCTGCAGCACGGAGTCGATCTCGCCTTCGCGCATGCGCTCGTTCGCGGCCATCATCCCCTGCATAAGAGGCGGCAAATCCTGGGGGCGCGCGCCGATGAATTCCGGCAGCGGATCGCCCTCGTGGTCGCGCTCTCCCAGGAAAATGCCGTCCGGCCGCAGGCCCGCCCGCGTGAAGCGCGTGTCCTCGATCAGCACGCCATGCAGGCGCAGGATCTCGTCCAGCGTCAGCGGGTTTCTTCCGGCCTGCAGCACCGCGCGGCCCCACCTCTCCAGCCGGCCGCGCGGCGGCTTTTCGCCTTCGATCTCGAAGCTGGCGCGACACGACCTTGGTAAACCGGCTGGAAAACTCTCTGGCGCTAATCCGTCCGCTCTTCTTTGGCATCTCGGCCCTATCGTGTTACGACTGCGCTACAAGTGCTCGGGAGCGCAAGCATGAGCCCGAAAGGCAACGCGGTAGTCGGGATTGATGTCACGGCGATGTTACAGTCGATTAGATAGGGAGTTCCCGGCATCTAGGCGCCGTACTCATAGAAGCTTTCGCGTGTCAAACTATCGGTCCGAAGATTCGGCAAGGGCTCCGAAAGGACCAAACAAAGTGTTCCGCCAAGTTGCCGATTTCGATCGTACCGCCACGAGCACGTAGCCACAATCAGCGAATTTCTGACTGTGGGTTCTTCGGGGGAGGGACTTCCGGTCAATTGTAGCGGGCATGAGAAAAGCGGAAGAACGGGGACGGGAAAAAGCTCGCTATGGGCAAGGAAAAGCCGCGGACCTACCAAACCGGTCCGTGCTACACTTCTCACCCTCACCGCCCAAACGTCCCCATCAATTCTGCCTGCGCCAGGACATGACCTTTCATGGCCGAGTCGACATCCTTGCGGTGGACTGGGGCGTGCAGGTCCAAAGTTGTGTCCAGGGCATAAAGCCGGAAAAAATACCGGTGGGGTTTGCCGGGCGGGGGACAGGGGCCGCCGTAACCATTCATAGGGAAGTCGTTGACGCCCTGCTTGCCGCCGCCCGCAATGGCTTCGCCCGCGCGGCACGTGTTCCGGCAATTGCCGCGCCGAAGCCGGCAGGTTGTACACCACCCAGTGAACCCAGGTTCCGGCAGGGAGCGTCCGGGTCATCCACAATCAGCACGAAGCTCTGGGTGCGGGGCGGGGGTTGGGTTCCAGGAAAGAGAAGGCGAGACGTTTGCCCCGCTGCACGTAAACTGCGTGGGGATCGTACCGCCCGGGTGGAACGCCGTGGTCTTCAATTCCAGCTTTCCGGGAGAATCCTTGGCTACCGAAATATTCGCCGCCAGAAAGACGAGCGCGACGGTCAGGATTAGTTGGGCAATGCCCCGAAACGTTCCCGGTATACTGTGGGCCAGGGCGTCCGGCCGCGGTGGAGACTCGCCGGCGGGTAAATCCGCCGGGAAAATTGAATCGAGCCAAGAGGCATGGCGCTCGCCCTCCTTTCGAGATGAGCGGGGAGAAATCGGCGCTAGCGCGACGAGAAGAGGAAGGACTCCAGCATGTCGGCCCGCGCCTTCTCATCGGAGGCGATGACCCGCAGCAAATCCTGAACGGAAATCATGCCGCGATAAGTTTCCCTTTCATCGACGACCGCCAGGTGGTAGATGCCGTGTTTCTCCATCAGCCGCACACACTCGTCCAGATGCGTGGCGGGCGGGACGGTGATGGGGTGCGGGCTCATGACTTCCGAAACCCGCATCCAGGCCGGGCACTTGTTTTCCGCCGCCACCTTGTCAGAAATATCGCTTTGCGAAACAACCCCCACCAGCTTGCCGTCGGGCTTGAGTACGCCCACCGCACGCACCTGCCTTTCGCGCAGGTAGCGAGCCGCATCGTAGACGGTCACGTCTTCGGTGACAGAATAAACTTCGCTGCGAGAGTGGATCAAATCTTCAACCTTCATGTGAGCCCCCCACTGGTGTGAATCTAGGGCCATCTTAAGCCTGAATTCCTGGAATCGCAATATGATTTCGGTAGAAATGTCCTCAGCTTGCCAAGATGATTTCGGTAAACATGTCATAAGTAAATACAAGGGGTAGGGGGGAATCGCTTCTATTGGTGTTCATTCTTGCTTTATCCACAATACGGTGGCCTTCCGGGTCTACTTCAGGAAAACGATATTCGCCGGTGTGCCGATGGGCGTGTAATGCCCGGTGAAGGTCAGCGCTCCGGTTTGGCGATTGACGCGGAAAGTGGTGATGGCATCGGCGCGCTGATTGCAGGAGTAGAGGAAATTCCCTGTGGGATCGATGTTGAAGCTGCGCGGGTAATCGCCGCGGGTCCATTCTTCGCCGCCGAAAGTGAGCGTGCCCGTGGCGCTGATGGGAAACCACGCGATGCTGTCGTGCAGCCGATTCGCGGCGTAGAGGAACTTGCCGTCCGCGGAGATCATGACTTCGGAAGTGAAGTTCGTGCCCACAAAACCCTTGGGCAGGCTGGAGAGGGTTTGCTTTTCCGTCAGCCTTCCATGGCTCGAGTCATAGTCGAAGGCCACGAGCGTTGAGCCCTCTTCCTGGAGCGAATAAAACCATTGGCCTCCCGGATGAAACACGAAGTGGCGCGGCCCATCCCCCGGCGGCAGCGCGACGGAGTCGGGATCGTTGGGCGTGAGCTTGCCCTTCTCCGCATCGAACTTCCAAATGAAAATCCGGTCCAGCCCCAGATCGCTGGCAAACACAAAGCGCCCCGCCGCATCCGCCTGGATCATGTGCGCGTGGGGCTTGTCGTGCCCACTGATGGCAAAGCTGCCCACCGGCGCGCTGTGGGCGTGCTCGGGGCCCAGGGCGCCCTGATCGTGAACCACATCCGTCGCGGGGCCCAGTTCGCCACTGGCGTGGATCGGCAGCACCGCCACGGTCCCTCCCGCATAGTTGGCCACCAGCACATACTTTCCCGAGGGGTGAACGCTCAAATGGGCGGGGCCGGCGCCCTCCGAGCTGACGGTGTTGAGCAAGGTCAAGTGTCCGGTGGCGCGATCGACGGCGTAAGCGCTGACCGAGCCGGAGCTGCCGCCTGAATAATTCGAGACTTCATTCGCCGAATACAAATGCGCGCCCGAGGGGGCAAGCGCCAGGCAGGCAGGGTTCGCATCATTGGGAATGATTTCGCGTTGGGTCAGCGCGCCGCTGGCGGGATTCATTTCAACCACATAAATGCCCTGCCCGCGGCCCTTCGCTCCTTCCGGGCCTTGCGGTGAGCTGTAGGTGCCTACGCACACCAGAATGCGGCCGGGGTCTGACGGAGATGAACTCTGTCCCGCCCGAGCCAGCGCCGAGGGCATGGCCGCGGCGCCGGCGGCCGCTTGCAGAAAACTGCGGCGCGAAGTTCGCCCCCAAGGCTTACGCGGGGATTCCGTCTTCTCCTGGTGACATATGGAGCAGGCTCGTATGAATTCGTCGTGGGAAGATAAGCGATGAGGTATGGGACGGACCTTCCACGGCAGCGGTGACCAGCGAAGGCTTAGGACTTCTTCTCTTCCGTCTGGCTTCTTTTCTTCTTCCTTCTTGTCGGAAGAACCTTCCATCCCGCCGCGCATGGCGTCCTTGAACTCTCTAATGCCTTTTCCTAAACCCTTGCCCAGCTCCGGCAATTTGCCCGGCCCGAACAGGATCAAGACAATCAACAAAATGAAAAACAGATGAACCGGTTGTAGCAACCCTTCCATTCGTTACTCTCCTTCCGGCTTGGCCGCAGGCGACTACTTCTTATCGGAAGAACCTTCCATGCCGCCGCGCATGGCGTCCTTGAACTCTTTAATGCCTTTTCCCAAACCCTTGCCCAGTTCCGGCAATTTGCCGGGCCCGAACAGGATCAAGACGATCAGCAAAATGAAAAACAGATGAACCGGTTGTAACAAACCTTCCATGATTATTCTCCTCCCCGGTCCGTCGGCTGACGGACGGAACACTCAAGCGCATTATAGCCCATGCCGGGGCAGAACCCAATCACGATTCGCGCGAGGGGAAAATCATATTCCCCGGGGTCTTATGCTCGGCCTGGCACTTCTTCCGGTAAAGCGCGGCGTAGCTGTCCGTGATGTACTCCCGGCGCGAGTAACCAAGTTGGCGCGCCACCTCGTCGATCCAGCGCTGCGGGCCTTCCAGTTCCAGGTAATTGCCGATGGGCGTTTCGTCGAAGACCACGTGGGGCGCCTCGGCCACATCGCGCTTACCCCGCGGCGCGTAGATGGTGCGAAACTTCTCGTAGCTGAAAACCTCGCCGCAGGCCCAGGAGGAGCAGGATCTCGCCCAGGCGGTGGCCGTCTTCCACATGGGTTTCAATCTCCCGGCGAATCTTGTAATCGCGGGAACGCAGCGGCGCGCCCTTGTAAGTCAGCAAGCCCTGGTCCCCGGCAAAGCGCAGGCGAATGAGGCAGCGCGATTTGCGCAGCCGCTGGTCGGGAAAATCGTACAGATAGTTGCTTTCGAAGTGGCGCGCCAGAACGGGCCGAAAGCCCAGTTCCGCGAGGCGCCGGCGGATTTCCTTGGCGTCCTTGACCGCCAGCTTGATCTCGGTTTCGTGGCGATGTTTCATGCCGGAAGGCGCGCGCGATCTTAGGATTCCCGTTCCAAAATAAAATCCGGCAGAGAGTGCAACGCATCTTTGTAAGGCGAATGAGGATAGCCTTCCAGAAAACCTCGGGCTTTGTCGGAAAAATCCTGGGCTTTTTCCCGCGCCGCCTGCAGCGTGCCGTAATGGTCGATCAGGTCGAGAATCTCCGCAAACTGCACGGATTGGAATCCCCCCTCTTCCAGCACCCGTGAAACCTTGCGGGCTTCTTCCGGAGTGCACCGTTGCAGGAGGTAGATCAAGGGCAGCGTCATCTTGCCTTCGCGGACGTCATTGCCGATGGGCTTGCCCAGAACTTCCTCGGAAGAGGTGAAGTCCAGCACGTCGTCAATCAGTTGAAAAGCCAGGCCCAGGTTAATGCCGTAGAGGCCCAGTCGCGTTTCCTCTTCTTCGTTCTTTCCCCCCAGCAGGGCCCCCAACCGCAGGCACGCGGAAAACAAGCAGGCGGTCTTGCGATAGGCCAGCTCCAGGTATTCTTCTTCGGAAACGGTAGGCCTCCGCAAGCAAGTCAGTTGGAGCAACTCGCCTTCCACCATGACCTGCGTGAGCCGAATCAGCACGTCCAGAATGCGGAAATTCCTCTCGTTCAGGGCGATGTTGAAGGCCTGCATGTAAAGCCAGTCACCCGCCAGCACGCTCATGGGATTTCCCCAGCGGGAATTCGTGGAGGGCCGCCCGCGGCGGGTGTCAGCCTGATCGATCACATCGTCGTGAACGAGGGTGGCGGTGTGAATCATTTCCACCACCGCGCCCATGCGGACGGCCGCCATTCCTTCGTAGCCGCACAACTTCGCCGCCAGCAACACCAGCGCCGGACGCAGCCTTTTTCCCCCGCCTTCCTGCAAGTACTGGCCGATTTCAGTAATCGGACGGACGCCCGTGGTGGTCTGAACGCCGAACTCCTCCTCCACTCGCAGGAGGTCCGGGCGGACCAATTCCAAGACTTCTTTGAAGGTCAAATTCTTGACGGACGCCAAGCGCCAATTCTCCCTCGCCCCGTCTGTGGGCCGTGCCGAATCAATTTTGGTGGACAGACCGGAGGGCGATCCCACAATTATGATAGTCCCATAAAAACCCCATGCAAGGGAAGGGGCAAGCATGAAGTCGGGTTCACCACCAAGGCACCAAGACACCAAGTAATCAAACGGCTATAAGCTTGATTCCGTCCCCTTGTCTCTGCCCTTCTTGCGCCTTGGTGTCTTGGTGGTTCACCTTGTTTCAGATCTTCAAGAACAGTTTCCTCCGGTACATCCAGAACAACACCAACCAGTAGCAGAACAGCACGGCGGCGCCTTCCAGGAGAGGCTGGAGGCCGGTTCCGAGGAACTCGAAGAAGTGCGGGCCGAGGTTGGTGCGAAATGTACTGATGAGGAATTCTTCCATGAAATGCGCGATGCAGTAGGCGGCGATGGAATTCATGCCGATGACCACCAGGGGAAACGCCCAGCCTTTGCGTTGTTTCACCTCGATGACCCAGCAGAACGCCGCCAGGAACAGGAAGCACACGCCGCCGCTGAACAGCGTCCAACTCGGCGTCCAGATGCGCTTCACCACGGGGCAGATATGCGTGAAGTGGAAGAAGAGGCCGGCGGCAATTCCCGCCACCCCGGCAACGAGCAGTTTCTTCATGGGAATTTCAGGAGCGGCCTCGCGCAGCCAGCGTCCCGCGATCAGTCCCAGAATCATGGTGCCCAGGGTGGGAATGAAGCTCAGCGTCAGGTATCCGCCGTCGTTATAAACCCACGGCGTTTGGCGCGGGAAAAGGTTCAGGAACCACTGGTCGAAAGCCATCCCCAAATTGTAGTTCTTGTTCCAGTGCGCGGCAAAGCCCGTGTAGTTGTGCTGCGCGTTCCAGGCGGCCGACACGCCCACGGATTGCCAGTCGAAGTTCGGCCCGGCCACCGGATAGAGCGCCCACGCCAGCCAGTAGCCCGTCAGGATCACGCCCAGCGCCGCCCACGCCCAGCGCGGCGGCCGGAAGCCCAGCAGGAAGAGGAAAGGATATCCAAACCCGATCTGCGTGAGCGTGTCTTCCATGGTGAAGTTGGTTTGCGAGTGGCCCATGGAGCGCAGGAAGATTCCCAAAGCCGCCAGCAGGAAGGCTCGCCACAACGCGTGCGCAAATAACTTCCAGAAGGTGCCGCCCTTGGCGATGCGGCTGGCAATCGAGTAAGGCAACGCCACGCCCACGAGAAATGAAAACGAGGGCTGAATCATGTCGTGGAGCGAGCATCCCGCCCATTCCGTATGGGTCTGGTTATAGGCCAGGATGTGCCAGAACCAGTTTCCGGGAAATGCCTGCGCCACTTGGGACAAGCGCAGCACCTCCGCCATCATCAGGAACATGACGAAGCCGCGATAGGCGTCCACCGCGATGTTGCGCGCCACCGGCGCGCGGGCGGGGATTGATGCCGGCGGGAGGCTCACAACCTCCTGTACGGTGCTCATGGGCCACCTCCTGTTCGGCGAACATTACCACATCACTCGCGGCCCGGGCAAAGAACATCGGCAAGAGCATCGGCAAGATAATCGGCCCATCCTGCCATCGGGTCATCGGGCCATCGGCGGATTTGCGATTTTCGATTTTAGATTAGTGGATTACGAAGCAAGCGCAGGGAGGACCCGCTCAGAAGGTCCGCGGTTAGTCCCCTTTTAAGAACGAAAAGGCGCGGACTTATAGAACCGGTCCGCGCCACGCTCGCTGCCTGATCTTCCCACGTTACTTCTTACGCTTGGCGGTAAAGTCGCGATCTCCGAAGCGCTCGCTGTGCACTTTGCCTTTCATGGAATCTCCGTCAACTGTGGCCGTGTATTCCATGACCATGGTGTCGCCATTGGGAGTCTGGCGCTTGACGGTAAAGCTCACGCTGTTCCCCGTGACGGTGCCCTCCAGCGGCGCGTCACCGCGTCGTCCGGTCAGCGTCCCTTTAATCGTGCCGCCGTCCTGCGTTATCGTCAGGGTCTGGGTCATGGTTCCATTGGGCCCTTCGGACGACATCTCCCACGTCCCCGCAACCTTGGCAGGTTCGGCGGCGGCCAAAACCTTCGCCGCCCCCATCAG
Source organism: uncultured Acidobacteriota bacterium (assembly GCA_963810005.1). Classification (GTDB taxonomy): domain Bacteria; phylum Acidobacteriota; class Terriglobia; order UBA7540; family UBA7540; genus Bog-366. The sequence goes on along the minus strand of CAWELY010000007.1, from coordinate 50,715 downwards.
CAACATGCCGCATGCCAATGCGAACACCAAAGAACTCATCAGTCTTCTCATAGTGGAATCTCCTCTTTTTCACTCGGATTCAGCATAGGCATTGACGTTCACGGCAAGGGGGCAGTTACAACCCATGAAATCCCGTGGAACCCCAGGCGCCCGCTGGCCTGGATTCGGTCTTACACCGGAACTCGCCGAGTGGCTCCAGGAGAAGAGCCGGCGGACGGGTTTGCCCGCTAGCCGGATTATCCGTCACCAACTCGAGCGTGCCCGGTCGGAAGCGGGAAACCAGCGCTTCCTTCGCCACGCGGGAAAAATCAGCGGCCCCAGGATCTCTCCTCCCGGAAGGGATTTGCGCGTTCATGAGGGCTATTGCCGACACCGGCCTGATCGTGGCCTTTGGCAATCGCACCGACCGTTTTCATTCTTGGATGAGAAATGGATTGACCGTCGGCCCAAGCGAGATATACGTCATTGGACGCTGGGCCGGTGTTAGTCATCTTCCTTGCCGTTCCCATCTACCCGCTCCTCGATTTCGTTCGAAGAGGCGTAAGCTGCCGCGGGGCTACTCTTCTCGCAAGGCGTTCATCGGATTTACCCCAAGGGCCCGCCTCGCTGGAGCGTAAGTAGCGAGCAAGCTTACCGCAGCCACCGCCGCCACAGCAGCGGAAAGCCCCATCGGATCGGCCGGACTCACGCTCGCCCGGTAGAGCGCCGCCTTCATGACCTGTGCCGCCGCCAGCCCCGCAGCGAGCCCAATCACCGTCCCGATGGCCACCCGCGCGAGCGCCTCCCGAATCACGAGCAGGAACACGTCCTTGGGCTCCGCTCCCATCGCCACTCGAATTCCGATTTCGTGGGTGCGCCGGCTGACGCTATAGGAAACGAGCCCGTACAGCCCAACGCCACCCAGGAATATCCCCAGGATGGCGATGGTTCCTACCAAGCTCGCGCCAACACGGTAAGGGAAGAGCGAGAGTTGCACGTGCTGCCGCAAGCTGACCAGACTCATGACGAACGCCTCGGGGTCGGTATCATGAATCGCCTTGCGAATCGTTGCGGCCATAGCCGTGGGCGCGGTGGCGGTCTCGATGAGGAGTGTGCCATGTTCGCTCTTATCGGGCGGCGTCGCCAGGAACAGGAACGGCATAGGGTCTTCTTGCAGCGATACGTATTTAGCGTTCTCCACCACACCCAAAACCCGGCAATCGATTCCCTCCATGCGAAAAATCTTTCCCATGGCCGCGTCAGGGCCGCCCCATATCTGGCGCGCCATGGTCTCGTTCACCACCACAGCGCCCTTGGTGTCGCTGCGGTCGAAATCACGCCCGCGGAGAAGCTGCGTGCCCATTACCGCAAAGTAATCGGCGCCCGCGGCCCTCAAGCCGACGGCCACGGGCTCCGGGGTGACCCCCGGGATCAGGACGTCCCTTTTCCCATCCCCCATGCCGCTGAGCGGCAGAAAATTTGTGAAGCTTACGCGCACGACTCCCGGAACCTCACGAAGTTTGTCCGCCAGCCGGGCGAAGTCGACGGCCTTGCCTTCCGCGGGAGCCGTCAGCAATGCCGCCAGCACCTTTCTGTCAGGGTCGAATCCGGGCCGTATCCGTTGGGCCTCCTGGTAACTCCGGAATAAAAGTCCAGCGCCGACCAGCAGGAATTGTGAGATCGCAATCTGCGCGATCACCAGTGCCCCACCCAACCGGAGACGGCGTCCCCCGGTGGGGGCATCACCCTTCAGCGTGGGAACCAGATCGGGCCGTGAGGCCCGCAGCGAAGGTACGAGTCCGGCGGCCAAGGCCGTGATCAGCGTTATGGCCAGTGCATAGGCAAGCAGCCTGCTATCCACGTGGAAGTCAAAGTCCAACGAGAAAATCCAAAGGGGCTGAAGCGCGGGTATAGCCCGAATCAACCAATAGGCCGCCAGCAGGCCCAGGCTGCCAGCCGCAAGCGAAAGCAGCAGGCTTTCCGCCGTCAACTGCCGCACCAGGCGGCCGCGCGAGGCGCCCATGGCTACGCGCACGGCAAACTCCTGCCGCCTCGCCTCTCCCTGTGCCATCAGGATGCCCGTGATGTTGGCGCAGGCGATGAGCAGCACGAGTCCTGCTAGAGAAAGGATGATCGGGCCGAGCACGCCCTTGTCTTCGGGGTCCCTAAGGTCGACCGCTGTCCCCTTGTACGTGTCCGGATACTGGCTGGCGATCCTTCTTGCCACCGTAGTCAACAACGCTTCCGCCCGTGCCTTGTCCACGCCGTCGCGCAAACGCACCAAGGTAGCAAATTGCAAGCCACCGCGCCGCATGAGGTTATGCAATTCCACCGGTGGAAGGGCGCTGAACGGAATCCACACGTCCACGGGCAGATTAAAGCCGGGCCCGTGGAATCCACGATCCATGATTCCCATCACCGAAAATGGTCGGCCGCTCAGAAAAAGCGTCTTTCCGACAGTGTCGTTAGCTCCTCCGAGCTGCCGTTGCCATAAGGAATAGCTGATCACGGCCGGGGGCTGGCCTTCAAAATGTGCGTCGCTCTCCTGGAGGGTCCGGCCGGCCATCGCCCTTACTCCCAAGAGTGAAAAATAGTTTTCGCTTACCTGAGTCATCAATACGGATTCTTCGATGGCCCGAGGAATTCAGCACGGCGCTTCGGTTCGTCATGGCGGCAAACGACGCGACGTTACCCGCCTCCGCCTGGTAATCCAGGAGGTCGGGATAGGAAGTGGATTGCCATTCGTCCGGCCGGCTGGTGCGAACTTCCATATCGAAAATGTGTCCGACGCCCTGGACCGGCGGAGGCTTCAGAAACAGAGTGTCCACCACGCTGAACAGCGCGCAGTTGGGACCGATGGCAATGGCCAGGGAGATCACTGCTACGGCAGTCGTACCCGGGTTCTTGCCGAACATCCGCAGGGCGAAGCGGAGATCTTGCCCGAGGGTTTCGAGCCAGCCGAGGCTGTTCATGTGATAGATCTCCTCACGGATCAGCGTGGTGTTGCCGAGCTTGCGGCGGGCGGCATAGCGAGCCTCTTCCGCCGACATGCCGCGGGCAATGTTCTCGTCCGTCTCGGTTTCGAGATACGCGTCGAGCTCACGCGCCCGCTCTCCATCCCAATAGCGGCGGCGAAAGAATCGAGTCCAGCTCATTTGACACCTCAGTGGCTAGTGGTTAGTGGATAGTGGCTAGCGACGACCGGGTGCTGACTTGTGGTTCTCTGAGAACTGAAAACTGACGACTGACAGCTAACCACTATCCACTAGCCACTAACCACTGCTCTACTCATACCTCAGCGCCACCATGGGGTCCACCTTGGTCGCCCGGCGCGCGGGGATATAGCACGCGACCAACGACACGCAAATTAATAGGATGGCCGCGCCCACAAAGCTTGTGGGATCAATTGGGCGGACTTCATAAAGCATGTTGGTCAACACGCGCGAGAGCGCGAACGATGCCGCCAAGCCTAAGCCCGCTCCCGCCATCGCCTTCATCAAGCCTTGCCCTACTACCTGCTTAAGAACATCATTCTGGGAAGCTCCCAATGTCATCCGGACTCCGAATTCGTGCGTCTGTTGAGCGACGCCATAGGACACCACCCCGTAAATTCCCACCAGAGCAAGCACCAGCGCGAGGCCGGCAAAAGCCCCGAGTAAAAGCACGCGGAACCTCGGCCCCGCAATCGAATTGGATAAAATCTCTTCCACTGTCGTGATTTCGAGGATGGGGTGGTTTTTGTCAACCGACCAGATTTGATCGCGGACGGCTGGCGCAAGCTTTAGTGGCGGCCCCGCGGTACGGGCCACGACAAACACACCCGGGGGCGGGGATTGCATGTAAGGAACAAAGATTACTGGCTGCGGCGCCTGGTTTAGATACACGTCCCTTACATCCCTGACAACTCCCACAATTTCCGCGAGGGGGGTCATGTCGACCCATTCCGCCCTGATGTGTTTCCCCACGGGATTCTGGTTGGAAAAGTAGCGGCGGGCGAATGCCTCATTGATGATAATCACAATGGGGGCGCCAGCCTTGTCGCGCTCGTCGAAGTCGCGCCCGGCCATAAATCGCTGCCCAAGTGTACGGAAGCAACCCGGGCTGACGCCTCGGAAATCCAGACGAGTGGGCTGACTCGATGGCCCGGAAGGATACCCCTCGACCGGACTGGGATCAATAAATAATCCGCCGCCTGGCAGCAATGGCGCAGATGCGGTCACGCATGCCTCCCTCACTCCAGGAAGCATTCGAACCCTGGCGAGTGCGTCGCTAAAGAATGCAATTAATTGTTGGTTGTTGTCGAATTTTGTCCCCGTGGGTATTACCCTCAAAACGAGTAAATCCTTGCTCTGAAACCCCAGGTCCACCGTGGTCAGCTTCCAAAAACTTCGGATGAGCAGCCCCGCCCCCACCAGGAGGACCGTGGCAAGAGCGGTTTCTGAGACCACCAGAGAACTTCGGGCACGGCGCCGCCGGATCGATCCAACTCCGGAGTGAGAGGTTGCGCCCCCTTCCTTCAGGGCGGTGTTCAAGTCCACTTTGGAAAGCGAAATGGCGGGCAACCCGCCGAAGATGAGTCCGACGATCGTCGAAGCCACAAATGCAAAGGTGATCACGCCAAGGTTAATATGCACTTCATTGAGACGCGGTATGTCCTGTGGAGCGATGGCAAGTAATCCTTTGACGCCCCACATTGCCCCCACCAAGCCCAGCAATCCGCCTAGTAGGGACAGAAGAATGCTCTCAATGAGAAGTTGCCGAATCACTCGCAGGCGTGACGCCCCCACGCTTTCCCGGATGGCGATTTCCTTTTCCCGGCCGGCCCCTCGGGCAAGGACGAGGTTGGCGATATTGACGCAGGCGATCAAGAGCACGAAACCCACCGCGCCGAAAAGGATGAGTAGATCAGAACGCGCGCCGCTTACGACCTCGTCTTCAATGCGGTCAACTTGCAGATCCCACCCTTTGTTTTCTTCGGGGAATGCTTGCGCCAAGCTCTGGGCCACCGCATGGACCTGGGACTGCGCCTGAGTAAGATCAACCCCGGGGGAAAGCCTCCCAATCACATTCCACCCATGCTCCTGGTATTGGGGGGAACCTTCAGATATCGGGGGGAAAGGAACCCAAACGGTTGGCTCCTTTGACGAGAACTCGATCTCCTCGGGCATTTTGAAACTGGAGGGAAGTACGCCCACGATTGTGTAGGCTGTGTTATCCATTTCCACAGTCCTGCCGAGCACGCGGGTGTCGCTACCGAAGTGGTTTTTCCAAACGGATTCACTAATTAGGGCGACATGATTTTGCCCCGACTGGGCTTCCTCGGCGAGGAAAAATCGTCCCAGTATGGGTCTCACATCAAGCAGTCGGAAAAAGTCTGGTGAGATCTCCTCTAGGTATGCCCTTTCTGGATCCCCGGGTCCAGTTAACTTCCTTGCCCATCCCGTGTACGCTGCTAGATCCTGAAAAACGTTGGTTCGATTTTTGATTTCAGAAAACGCCAACGGCGAGATGGGGTTTCTGCTAATCCTTGAATTACTTGAGGAAATCTCCACGAGCTGATGAGAACCCTTGTACGGCAGAGGGCGTAGGAGCACCGCATTGATTACGCTGAACATTGCGGTGTTCCCGCCGATGCCGAGAGCGAGCGTGAGAACAGCCACCGTCATGAAGCCGGGATTGCGGCGCAATTGGCGCACGCCATAGCGAACGTCCTGCCAAAGCGTTTCGAGCCAGCCAAGGCTGTTCATCCGATAGATCTCCTCGCGGATCAGCGTGGTGTTGCCGAGCTTGCGGTGCGCGGCATACCGCGCCTCTTCCGGCGACATGCCGCGGGCAATGTTCTCCTCGGTCTCGGCCACGAGATACGCGTCCAGCTCACGCGCCCGCTCCTGATCCCAATAGCGGCGGCGAAAGAATCGAGTCCAGCTCATGGTGAGTCCTCAGTATTCAGTTTTCAGCCATCAGTAGGGCAGTGGTTAGTGGCTAGTGGATAGTGGTTAGTGACGACCGAGTGCTGACTTGGGGTTGTCTGAGAACTGAAAACTGACAACCGACAACTAAGCACTAGCCACTTGCCACTAACCACTGCCCTACTCATACCTCAGCGCCACCATGGGATCGACCTTGGTCGCCCGGCGCGCAGGGATATAGCAGGCCAGCAGCGCGACGCTCCCCAGGACAAGCGCCCCCAGAACGAAAGTCGGCGTGTCATTCGGATTCACTCCATAGAGCAGACTCTTCAGGAGGCGCGCGAGACCCAGGGCAGCGGGCAATCCTACGGCTAGCCCGCTCACCGTCAGAAGCATTCCGTGCCCGACCACCAGCTTGAGCACGTCGCTCCGCTCTGCCCCGAGCGCCATGCGAATCCCCATTTCATGCGTGCGTCGGGCGACCGAATACGAAATCACGCCATAAATCCCAATCGCCGCGAGTACCAGGGCCACCAAGGCGAAGCTGCCGATAAGTGTTGCATAGAGCTTCTGCTGGTCGAGGGTCGTTGCCACGGCCGCGCGCAACGTCGTGACGTCGAAGACCGGCAGGTTCTTATCCAGAGATTGTACCTCGCCCCGAATGGCAGGCAGCAAACCCATCGGGTCCGTGGCCGTACGGACCAGCAAGGTCATGCCCGCTTGGTATTCCTGAGCGAGAGGCGACGAACATGGCCAGTCCGGGAGCCTCCCCGAGAGCTTCGAGGCGCGCGTCTTTGGCCACGCCCACAACTTGGAAATAGGGCCGTCCCGATTGGGAGGTTGCGAACCGCTTGCCGACGGCATTCTCGCCAGGCCAGAGCCGTTTAGCCATGGTTTCATTGATGATGGCGACCCGGGGGCCTTGCGCGGTGTCCTCGATCGGTAAAGTCGCGTCCTGCGACCAGGCGAATACCCAAGGTGCGGAAATACCCGGGCGTCGCAACCACCAAGCTTAACGGGCAGGTCCCACTCACCGAGGATACGCCCCTGCCCGTAATCCAAGACTGTCGTTTGATTAGTCCCGCCCGCGATGGGGGCGCCATCCGCCAAGCTTGCCGATTCGACTCCGGGTAGAGCGCGCACGCCCTCCAAAAGGCGCTGGTAGAACGATCTCCCTTGCGTCTCGGTGTAATTCGCCAAGTGGAGATCGAGCGACACATCGAGAATATTCTTCATCTCAAATCCGGGATTTACGGCCAGATAGTTTCTCAAGGTTCTCACCAGCAGCCCTGCGCCGGTTAGCAGGACCAACGACATGGCAATTTGCGCGATTACAAGCACGCCTTGGAGACGGGATCGCGGAGACCCCAGGGTGAGGGCTGCCTCCTTGAGGGCGGGCGCGGGGTCGACCGAAGATGCCTGCCATGCCGGTGCTAAGCCAAACACGAACCCAGTCAGGAAAGACAAGAGCACGGTGAAACTGAGCACGCGCCCGTCGGGACTGAAATCGCTCACCGGAAGAAAGGTCGCGCCGGCGGTGAGTTTGGAAAGAATCTGCGCCGCCCAGTTGGCGAGCAGCAGCCCGAGGGCGCCACCCATCAAAGCCAGCAGCACGCTTTCCGTGAGGAGTTGGTAGATAACGCGGGCGCGGCTGGCGCCGAGGGTTAGACGCAGGGCGATCTCTTTCTGCCGCGCCGCGGCTCGCGCCAGTAGCAAATTGGCCACGTTGGCGCAGGCGATGAGCAAGACCAAGCCGACGACGGCGGTAAGCAGCGCGCCAAACTCAACGACCTTCGCCCGGTCCCACGGATAAAGGGTGATTTTGGGGAGCAGGGCTATCCCCACCCCCTTGTTTTCCTTGGGGTAAGCGTGCTCGAGCTGGCGCGCCACGGTGTCCATGTTGGCCTGAGCCTGCTCCAGACTGACACTCGGCCTGAGGCGGCCAATAACTTGAACCATGCTCCAGTTTCGTTTACCCATCCATCCTTGCCAATCCGGCGGCGCCACTTGCCTTCCCATCATCATGGGCACCCAGATTTCGGGCGACTCTCCTACCACTGTGCCCTTGAACCCTCTAGGTGCGACGCCTACCACGGTGAAGGCATGCCCGCTGATACGAATCTCTCTTCCCACCAATCCGGGGTCAGACCCAAAGCGGCGTTGCCAGAGCCCGTAACTCACGATGGCTACGGGGTAAGCACCGGGAATCCGGTCTTCTTCGGGCAAGAAGGTGCGGCCCAGAGCGGGCCTGACGCGCAGAACGTCAAAATAGTTCCCGGAGACCATTGCTCCTTGGACGCGCCCGCTCCCCCCTTCGGCGCTTAGCCCCAGCCAAATGGTCTTGTAAGCCGCGAGCCCGGAAAAGACTTGGTTCTGATCGCGCCAGTCTTTGAAGTTTGGATAGGAGACATTCATCTCTACGTCGGTTGTGAGCGAAACGGCGGAACAGCAGCACAAGCTGATCGGGCCGGTCAATTCCAGCCGGCGGCCGGAGCAAGAGCGCATTGGTGACGCTGAAGATCGTAGTATTGGCCCCAATTCCCAGCGCCAGTGTCAGCACCGCCACCGCCGTGAAGCCGGGATTCTTCCGGAGCATCCGCAGGGCGAAGCGGAGATCTTGCCAAAGCGTTTCGAGCCAGCCGAGGCTGTTCATGTGATAGATCTCCTCCCGAATCAGCGTGGTGTTGCCGAGCTTGCGGTGCGCGGCGTAGCGCGCCTCTTCCGGCGACATGCCTCGGGCAATGTTCTCGTCGGTCTCGGCCTCGAGATACGCTTCGAGCTCGCGCGCCCGCTCCTCATCCCAATAGCGGCGGCGAAAGAATCGAGTCCAGCTCATATGAGTCCTCAGTATTCAGTTTTCAGCCATCAGTAGGGCAGTGGTTAGTGGCTAGTGGATAGTGGTTAGTGACGACCGAGTGCTGACTTGGGGTTGTCTGAGAACTGAAAACTGACAACCGACAACTAAGCACTAGCCACTGCCATTTCTGAGAACTGTTCACTGTCCACTATCCACTGCCCTCTCCGGGCGCAGCACGCGGTTGATGGCGCGCACCAGTTCGTCCCATCGGCTGGTTTGGTGGGCCAATTGCTTGCGGCCCGGCGGGCGTCAGCCGGTAGTAGCGCGCCCGGCGGTTATTTTCCGAAGTGCCCCAGAACGAGGCGATCCAGCCGCGGTCCTCCAGACGGTGCAGCGCGGGATAGAGCGAGCCGTGCTCGACTTGCAGGACATCTTCGGAGCGGTGTTCGATGGCGTAGGCGATGGTGTGCCCGTGCGCGGGACCCAGCACCAGCGTTTGCAGAATCAGCAGGTCGAGCGTGCCCTGGAGCAGCTCGCCTTCCAGCGGAGGTGAACCTTTCTTTGGCATGTTGCCCTTATACTCCCATAGATCATCTACCACAAGAGGAAAATGCCATCGAGCCAAATTTGTTTAGCTAGACAAGATGTCCGCAAACGACTTTGGAGTGCGGGAATTGGGAAGATTAGCTAGGGGTAGGACACCCCTCAATTCATCAGGTGCGCGACATGAAAGTGAAAAAGTGGAAGGACCGCGGGCATCCTGCCAGTGCTCATTTGCGCCCAAAATCGCCGTGCCCGGAGCCGAACCGCGGGCGTCCCCCTAGGGCGGTCCAAATCGGGAATTGGCGGCACCAGTTTGATGGTTTCAGTTCTTTTTGTACCCTGTCACTTGCGCCGGGGTGGCGTGAAAGTTCCAGTCGGATCTGCCCGCTGTTCAGATGAGCGGAAGGAGTTGCGAGGGTAAAAGGATCGACCCCGAGGCTGGAAAGCGACATTTTGACCCCATAGCGTAGAATAATCAGGCTTGAGGCTGAGGAGCGACATTTTGACCCCATGCCATAGACCCTGACAGTAGCATGCATTCTCGGGCATGCTTGGACTATCCACAATGCGGGGGCACGAAAACCAATTTTGGACAATCCTGGTCCCCCCCCACGCTAAGACGTGCCGCATGTTTCTCCTCCTGGTCTGCGCGAGAAACCTGGTTTTCAATTTTTGTTTCGCGCCCCCCAATTCACCTCCGCTCAATTCACCTCCGCTCTTGACGCTTCCTCTCCCGAAGCGATAACGTGAGTTTCGCCATGTCGACCAAACCAATCTCATCCTCTCGGTGCTCTGCGAATCCTGGAAAGAGTGGCCCCCAGCGCTCCCGCCCTCACTGACTTGCCGCAGGAACTAACGCTGCGCTCTGGAGGGATCTGGCATTGCCCGCAGGTACGCTGCGCGAAAAGCGCATCGCCGTAGCGATCGGCAGCCGCGGCATTGCCAGCATTGATATTCTGGCCAGGGAACTCTGCCACTGGCTCAAGAGTCAAGGGCGCGCGGCCCTTCGTCTTCCCCGCCATGGGCAGCCACGGCGGCGCGACGGCAGAGGGTCAGAAGAAAGTCCTGGAGCAATATGGCATCACCCCGGATTTCCTTGGGCGTCGACGTGCTTTCATCCATGGAAATCGTTTCCTTGGGCACGACCCCCGAGGGTTTTCAGGTCTTCATGGACCGCCTCGCTTGGGAATCCGATGGCGTGGTGTTGCTGAACCGGGTCAAGCCGCACACGGATTTCTCCGGCAAGATTGAGAGCGGGCTGCTCAAGATGATCGCCGTCGGCATGGGAAAGGCCGAAGGCGCGCTCGAATGTCACCACTGGAGTTGGAAGTTTGGATTTGAAACGGTCATTCGCGCCATGTCGGCGAAAGTGCTGGCCAGTGGAAAAATCCTGGCGGGCGTTGCCGTGGTCGAAAACGAATTTCATCAAGTGGCGGCGCTGCGCGCCGCGAGCGCTGCGGGCATCGCCGCCATGGAAGAAGCTTGCCTGGAACGCGCCCGGCCGTTGGTGGCGCGGATTCCCTTCCCCAAGCTCGATCTCCTGATCGTCGATGAATTGGGCAAGAACATCAGCGGCACGGGATTGGACACGAAAATCGTCGGCCGCGGCGTCGAGCTGCAACCCGGTGAGGCGCCGCAAATTCGCCTGATCTATGTCCGGGATCTAACCCCCGAAAGTGGCGGCAATGCCCTGGGCGTGGGACTGGCGGACGCCATCCACGAACGCCTTTACCGCAAGATCGATTTGCAGAAGATGTACGCCAACGCTCGGACCTCCATGAATCCTCCCATGCCGCGCATCCCCATTTTCTTGCCCTCCGACCAGGAAGCGCTTGCCTGGCTTCTGGGCGCGCTGGGCAGTCCCGAACCCGCGGAGCAGCGCGTGGCCTGGATCCGCAATACCCTGAACCTCAACCGCATCGCCATTTCGGAACGGCTCGCGCGCGACGCCGCCGGTCTTCCCGGTTGGCGGCTGCTACCTGAGCCTTTCGCGCCGGCCTTCGATGGGGCTCAAGATTTCACCTGTGCCCCGCTCTAGCTCTGTGCCCAGCATCAGTTTGATGTCGTAGCGGCGAGTTTACCTCGCCAAATGGCGGCATAAAGCCGCCTCTACATCAAATTGACCCACTTCCAGACAAGCCACCCTTGACTCCGGTGCGGGGTGGCCTCAAAATGAAGTTTGTGGGGCGATTCTCGACCGAGACGGCAGCAAAGAAATGATCCTAAAGAGCATCATCTGGAGCCTTCAACGGCTGATCGGCGCAAGCCTCACGCTGTTCGCGGGGCTTCTTTTCGCGGTGCCGCGTCCTTGCCCAAACCGCCTCCGCTCGCGTCGATTGCGAGTCCATATCCAGCACGATTCTCGGCCGCTCTGTGGATTATTGCCTGGCGCTACCTCCTGGCTACGAGGCGGGCGCCGGAAGATACCCGGTGCTTTACTACCTTCACGGCCTCTTCGAACATGCCCGGAGCTGGAGTGAGCACAGCGGACAGCAAACTTGGGAAAGTCTGATGAGCCAGGGGAAGATCGGCAAATTCATCGTGGTGATGCCCGAAGGCGGTAACAGTTTCTACGTGAATTCCTTTGATGGCCATGAGCGCTACGAAGATTTCTTCATTCAGGAACTCATCCCGGCGATCGATCGCAAGTATCGGACGATCGCCCATCGTGAGACCCGCGGAATCAGCGGCGTCTCCATGGGGGGCTATGGGGCGCTGCACCTCGGCATGCAGCATCCGGACGTCTTCGGCTCCGCCAGCGCCCACAGCGCGGCGCTGATTGCGAAATTTCCCAATCCCCTTCCCACCGAAGGCCGCTGGGGTTTCTACGCGCGAGTCTTGCAGGAGCCTTTCGGAGCGCCTCTGAACGAGGCCTATTTCGATGCCAACAACCCGCTGGCGCTCGCCGAGCACTCCGATCGATTTGCCAACTTGAAACTCTACTTCGACTGCGGCGATCAGGACCGCTACGGCTTTGACGCGGGCGCCAAGGAGTTGGATCAGATTCTGACTTCCAAGGGTTTCCCCCATCAGTTCACCCTGCGGCCGGGCAACCACGGCTGGAGCTATTTGGACCAGTACCTGCATTTTTCCCTGGAATTCCACGGGCAAGTATTCCGCCCAGCCAAGGAAGCGGGCGCCGCCGGCCGGGGGCGATAGCTTTCACCCCTTTGAGTTTCACGATCACCTTCTCCTTAACGAATATATCCGCGTATAATGCCAGATGAAGATTACGATGAATTTTGATGTCGGGTTAATGGGTAAACTACGGGGTGCGTCGCTACAACCGAAATTCTAGAATGCTGTCCGCAAATTCGCTGCGCCGGTGGGGGAGGCGCTCCCGCCCCACTCTCTTTGGCGCTAGAGCTGCCCACACGTTTACCCTTCTGGCGCTCCTGCTGGGCGGTTATGGGGAGAGCCGGGCTCAAAGTGCTCCTTCTCTTTGGGGCAGGCCGGTTACCGAGATCCATCTCGAGTGCGACTGCAATCTTAAGCTCCAAAACTTCCCCGGCGCTGTGACCCAGCAAATCGGTGAACCTCTTGACCCCGGAAGGTTTCGGACAGTATCAAGCGCCTTTATGCTACGGGGCGTTTTTCAGAACTGCGCGCGGAGGGCGCCTCCGCAGGCAATGGGGCCTCGCTCATTTTTGTCGCGCACGCCCAGTATTTTGTTGGAATCGTAACTGTGGAAGGCCATCCCGGCCCCATTGAAGCCCGAGCGCTCGTTACCGCCACGCGATTGCGCCTGGGCCGTCCCCTTACCGACGACGACCTCGACGCCGCCACCAAGCGCCTGAGCGACCTGCTGGTGGCCAACGGCTACTACCAGTCCCGCATTACGCGGGAGATTAAACGTAATCCTGACACTCTGGAAGCCAACGTGGTATTTCCCATCGAAGCTGGGTCGCCCGCGCGCGTTGAGCGCGGTTCGATTCCCGGACGACTCCGGATTTGCCCCGGAGCGCCTGATGAAAGTCTCGGGCTGGCATCCGCAAATGAATCCTGACGGCGGCGCGGGCGGAGCGCGGGCTTTACCGCCTGCACAATTTCTACGTGGCCCATGGACGCTTGCAAGTCAATGTCCACATTCAGCAAAGAATCTACAACGCTAAAGCCAATACTGAGAAATTGATCGTCAAGGTGGACGGCGCGCAGATGGTCCGAGTGAAAGTGCAGGGCGCATCGATTTCATCTTCACAGCTTCAGAACTTGCTGCCTCTGTATCGTGAAGGCGTTACGGACGACCAAGCGCTGGCCCGCAGCGATAGGGTACTGGAAGACCATTTTCAACAACAGGGTTATTTCTTTGCCTCGGTAAAGCCAGCCGTGTGCCGGCTCAGGGCCCGCAACCGCACGTTCAAATCCTCTTTCGAGTGAACCTTGGTCAGCGCGGAGATTTCGCCGGCTATGGCGTGAAGGGCAATACTTCCATCCCTACGGCAAAACTGATGGCGGCCATTAATCCCCCGGTTCAGGGACTGCTTCCGCCCTCGCCCACCTTTAGCCAGGACCTGGTGGAGCAAAAAATCGCGGCGCTCCTGGCGCTCTACCAGTCGCGGGGATTTCTTGACGCCCGCGTTACTCCGGCGATTAACGACAACTTCGGAGAGGTTGCCGGCCGGCGACGTGTAACCCTGGTCATCGAAGAGGGCGCGCGCACGACCATTGGCAAACTCACGATGGTGGGAATCGATGCCGCCACCGAAAGGAAGCTCTGGCCCTCGCTCGCCAGCAAACCGCCCCAGCCCTATTCACTGGACCGAGCGCGCGCGGACCGTGACCGCATCCTCGATTATCTGGCTGACCACGGATATACTCATGCCTCGGCAAACTGGCGCACCACGCCGGCGAAATCCGCCCATCAAGTGGATTTGGAATTCCAGATTGTGCCGGGAGCACAAGATCGCATTCAGCGCGTCGTGGTTTTGGGAAAGGAACATGTGCGCACGGGCCTGGTGAATCGTGAGCTGCTGGTTCACGCGGGCGATCCCGTCGGCCAGAGTGCGGTGCTCGAATCCCAGCAGCGCCTCTACAGCCTGGGAGTCTTCAACCAAGTCCAGATCACGCCCCAGGTCGAGCCGGCTTCCGACACCGAAAAGACTTTGCTCGTGGGCTTGGAAGAATCCCGCCGTTGGAGCCTGGGTTATGGTGGAGGCTTTGAAATCCAAAAGCTGGGCAGCAATCAGCCGGAGGGGCAGTACAAGGAGAGCCCGCGATTGTCGCTTGACCTCACCCGTTTGGATGTGGGTGGACGGGGCCAAACCTTCAGCATGGGCGGGCGCCTTTCCAACATCGATACGGGCGCCAACATGGGCTATCTGATTCCCCGTCTGCTCAATCGCGACGACCTCAGCTTGCGCATCAACGGTCTGGTGGATCGGTCGCGCGACGTCCTGACTTTCACGGCCGACCGCAAGGAAGCTTCCGTGAGCGTCGAGAAGCGCTTCAGTGCCTCCACTCTCCTGATCGGGGAGTACAGCTTCCGCCGCGTGGAAGCCCTCGATATTTCCAGCAAAATATCGGCCGAGGAGATTCCCCTGCTCAGCCAGCCGGCGCTGGTGGGAATGGTCGGGGGGAGCTTTGTTGAGGATCACCGCGACGACCCGGCGGACGCAACCCGCGGCGCTTATACCCTCGTCAATGCGGGAGTCTCCTGGCGGGATTTTGGATCCCAGGCAAACTTCCTGCGGTTCACGGGCCAGAACTCCACTTACTATGCCTTGGGCTCCCATTTGGTTTTCGCGCGCAAAACGCAGTTCGGCGTGATATCTCCTTATGGAAGCCTGTACAGGATTACCGTCCCTGCCAGCAACGGACAACCCGCCGAGACCATCCTCACGGATTCGATTCCCTTGCCGGAACGCTTCTTCATGGGGGGCAGTGAATCCATGCGCGGCTTTTCCATCAATCAGGCCGGCCCCCGCGACCCTGGCACCGGCTATCCCATCGGCGGCAACGCGCTTTTCCTCAACTCCGTCGAATTACGCTCATTTTTCGCGCAACGGCGTCTGGGCTTGGTGCTTTTCGAAGACGCCGGCAATGTTTACGCCAGCATTCGCAGGATGCGGCTGTTGAAGTTCAATCAGTCCTCACCTGCCGATTTTGACTATACCTCCCAAGCGGTAGGGATAGGTCTTCGCTACAAAACCCCCGTGGGACCTCTCCGTTTCGACGTGGGTTACAATCTGAATCCCCCACGGTACAACGTGATCACCACTAGAACGGCGTGGAAAACACCGAGGTGCAACGATTATCGCACGCACAGTATTTCTTGAGCATCGGCCAAAGCTTCTGATCCTGGTGGCATGGGCTGCCGGCATCGCGGCCAGCGCGGCGGGGCTGCCTCGCCGCGCAAACCCTGGATCGCGTGGTCGCCTCCATCGGCCACGTGGCCATCACCGCCAGCGACGTGGAGCAGGAATATCGGTTCGAGCGTTTCCTCGATGCCCAATGGCCGCCGCCCCCGCCCGATGCCGCCGCCCTCGCCGAAGCCCGCGAGCGCCTTACTTACCAGATGCTCTTGACCGGCGAAGAGAATCCCGGGCCCGCCGATCGAGCGGAGAGCGAAAAGTCCGCGGCGGAGCGTCCTGGACGCACTGCGCAAGGAATTTGCCCACCCGGAGGACTTCCAGCGCGCGCTCAAGGATCTGGGCATGACCGAGACAGAGGTGGTGGCGCGCATCGCGCAACAAGAACTCATGTTGCGCCTGATCGATCAACGCTTGCGCCCTGCCGCTTCCCCCAGTGATGAGGAGGTCGCTGATTATTATCGTTCGACCTTCGTCCCGGAATTCCAAAAGAAGAACGGCGGCGCGGCGGCGCCGCCGCTTTCCGAGGTGGAAGGCCAGATCCGGGAAATCCTCATGCAGAAACGCATCAACGAATTGCTCGATCAATGGATCGAAGAGCTGAAACCCACAACCGATGTGCGGTTTCACTCGTTTTAAGTAAGGAAGGTTGCCTACGCGCTGGAAAGTATCCAAACCGGTTCGCATCGCGCTCTACCTGGTGGAAAACCTGCTGGTGCTGGCGCTCGCCGCCCTGATCGTCATGAGCAGCGGGTGGTTCCAGCACGTGTTGGAGCGCCAGGTCATCGCCAGCCTGGAGAACCTCACGGGCGGCCGCGTGGAAATCGCCCACTTCCGCTTTCGGCCCTGGCTCTTCCAAATCAGGCTGGAAAAACTGGTGATCCACGGCTCGGAAGCCGCCGGCGATCCTCCCCTGATTTCAGCGCGCGAGGTGGAAGCAGGCCTGAGCCCCGGGCCAACTCTTGCACCGGCGGCTTCGCCTGCGCCACTTGGACATGGATGACCTCCAAGTGCACCTCCGCACCAACCCCCAAGGCGTCACCAACCTTCCCGGCCCGCAGGAACGAACCACCGGGCAACAGGGCCTGGCGGATTTGATGAATCTCTCCATTGGGCGCCTCACTATTTCCCACTCCGCTTTCTTCTGGAACGACCAGCGGCAACCGGTGGAGATTGACGCGCATGAGTTGGCAATTCTTCTCAGCATGACGCGGGGCCGCTACAACGGCACTCTTTCTTCTTCCGCCACGACGATTCGTTCCTCAGGTTGGTCGTCTCCGCCTATCACTTTTAATAGCCGTTTCGAGCTTTCGCCCGCCAGCCTGGTCTTTTCATCGTTCGCGTGGCAAACGCAAGGGACGGCCGGCGAGGCTTCATTCACCATCCTCCCTCACCCGGTGCTGCAAGCTACCGGTTCATTCCACGCCTCGGCGGAGATCCTCCCGCTGGCCCACATACTCCATGCGCCGGAATTGCGGGGCGGCACCTTGCAAGTCGAGGGACGGGCGGTTTATCAAGACGGAACCATTTCAGCGCAAGGCCGCGCCCAGGCTCGCCAAGTCGCGATCCTCACGCCCGCCCTTCCTTCCCTCGACTGGACGCCACGGCAAGTTACGCACTGGAAAAAAACCAACTCAATCTCACCAACCTCCTCGTCTCGGTTTGGGGAGGCACGGCGCAGGGAACGTTCCAGGCGAATTTCCAGGACTCGCCGGCCGAAGTTTCGCTTGAACTCGCAGCTCCATCAGGTGCGCCTGGATAGCGTGCTGGCTCCGCGAGCACGCCGCCCCTCCTCGCCGCCCAATTGCATCCGGCCTCGATGGCCGACGGCGCCCTTAGCGCAACGTGGTCCGGGCGGGGGGAAGGGCTGAAAGCGGATTTTGATCTCGCCTTGCAAGCACCGGCGGCCGCGCCCCGCAATGTGCTTCCCGTAAGCGGCGCGGCGCGCGGCACGCTCGAAGACGGACGCGGCTTGACCCTCCACCTCGCCGATTCGGAATTCCAGACGCCGCATTCCACCATCACGGCGCGCGGGACGCTTACTGCAGAGAAGTGTGTCGCCCGCCGCGGCAGAACCGCTCGCGCTCACCGTCTCCACCGACGACTTCGAAGAATGGCGGCCCTTCTTCCAAGCGCTGGTTGCCGCCCCCTCCGGCATCCCTTTGGAACTGAAGTCGCGTGCGGAGTTTTCCGGGCAACTCAGCGGCAGCTCTGGAGGAGCCCTCCCTGCGAGGGCGCGTGAACATGGGCCAGTTCCGGTATCACGGTTGGACTTGGGACCGGCTAACGGCCACCGTTGCGCTCAATCCCGGTTTCGTCCAGATCTCGGACGGGCGCGTTGAGCATGAGAAGAGTTCTTTTGAGCTGAACGGTTCCGCGCAACTCGATGATTGGCGATTGACGCCCACTTCCGTGGTGCGCTTCTCCGCCCAAGCGCAGCGCACCCCCATCGAGGGCCTCAAGGCGGCCATCAACTCGGACCTCCCCGTCCGCGGCTCCGTCAGCGGCCACGTGGATGTTGAGGGAACCGCCGCGACTCTGGCGGGCTCCGGCTCGCTGCGCATCGATGCCGGCGCCATTGCCGATGAACCGTTTGATTCCTTCTCCACCCAATTGCGGATTGCGCAGTCCGTCTGGAAACTGCAAAACATCCAATTGAGCGAAGAACCACGGGCGACTTGAGCGGCGAAATCACTCTGGAGCCCGAGCGCCGTTTTGCCTCCGGACAACTGGAGGGAACGGATTTCCGCCTGGCCGACATCCACCGATTGCCGATGACCGCTTCCACTCGCGCTTCCCAAAGGGGGGCTGGACGGCAACCTGAACTTTGAGGCGCGCGGCCAGGGAACCCCGGAGGATTTTCACCTGCAAAGTTCATGGCGGCTTCAGGACTTGAGCGTCGCGGGCACTCCGCTGGGCGAGTTCCACGGCACGCTCGCGGGCGAAGGAAAGCAGTTAAGGCTGGAGGGCGAGAACCAAAGCCCGGCGGGGAATTTGCACCTTCAGCGCCAAGGCGACGGCGCAGGGCGATTGGCCGATGGAAGCGGAGGGCGAATACTCCAGCCTGCGCGCCGATCCGTGGATTCGCGCCTTCTTCAATCGCGAATTCGGCGCGGCGGTCACCCTGGGCGGCTCCTTCCGCGCCGTGGGGCCTTTGCGCACTCCGGCGAAAATCGATCTCCAATCCCATGCGCGTGAATGTGGCGGTAGACTTTCCCAGCATCCAGTGGCGTAACGTCCAGCCCGTCGATGTGCACTACTCGGCCGGCAGGCTGGCGCTCAGCCGGTTCGTCATGCGCGGACCTTCCACGGAACTTGCCATCGAGGGGGCGGTGCGCTTCACCGATGGCGTCACGCTGGCCCTCAGTGCCGAGGGCACGGCGAACGCCACCTTGCTGACCGTGTTCGATCCCAACCTCCAAGCCACCGGCCGCTCCACCCTGCGCTTGCGCCTGACCGGCACGCCGGACCGCCCTGCGCTGAACGGCACCATGGATATTCAAGATGTGAGCCTGGGTTACAGCGACCTGCCATTTCGCTTCAATAACCTGCAAGGAACCATCAATCTCGAGGGCGAGCGCGCCGTCATCAGCTCCCTGCGCGGCGACCAGCGGCGGCGGAACGGTCAACCTCAGCGGTTTCGTAACCCTGGTGGAAAGCCCCCGCTTCGAAGTCCGCGCTGACCTTAGCCAAGTCCGCATGCGCTATCCGCCCAGCTTCACCTCCGTGTTCGATGGCAATCTGCGCCTGGGAGGAGGGGTCGAGCAGGCGCAATTGCAACGGCGATCTCGTCGTTCACCAGATGGTTCTGAATGAAAACATTAATTTCATATCGAAGATTATTGAATCTTCCAATCCCCTGGCCGGAGCAGCCCCTCAGCGTCACCTCACCCATCGCCTCTAAGATTCGCTTGAATGTTCGCGTCACCTCCGCTCCCCCGGTGCAGTTGCAGACCCCCAATTTGCGGTTGGTGGGCGATATCGACCTCCGGCTGCAAGGCACCGTGGCCAATCCCGTGCAGGTGGGAAGCATCCATTTCCTCAGCGGCGAATCGGTGTTCCGGGGCAACCGCTACACGTTGGTGCGCGGTGACATGAACATGACCAACCCCTTCCGGACGCAAGCCTATCTGGACATGGAGGCCCAGACCCGCGTGCAGAGTTACGACCTGACGCTCGATATCTCCGGCCCCTTCGACCGGCTGAAGTTCTCCTATCGTTCCGACCCGCCCTTGGCCAATACCGATATCCTTTCCCTCCTGGCGCTCGGCTACGTGCGACAGGAGCAAGCCTTCTCGACCGTAGGAGGGAATCCCAGCGCCACCATCGGCGCCTCCGCCATTCTCTCCGAAGCTCTCTCCAGCCAGACGACCAGCCGCATTCAGCATCTGTTCGGTGTGAGCCGGATCAAGATCGATCCCAACGTGGCGGTGCCCGGCTTCGGCTCCGGCGCTCGCGTCACGGTGGAGCAGCAGGTCACCCACGACCTCACCCTCACCTATGTCACCGACACTTCCTATTCCCAGTACCGGATCATTCAGTTTGAATGGAATGTCAGTGACAAGGTTTCGGTGCTGGGAGTCCGCGACCAGAACGGAGTTTTCGGCATCGAATTCCGTTTTCGCCGGCGCTTCAAATGACTCGGCGGCCGCACCAAGTCCCGGCGGTCACCCGGCAGGCCGCAGTTACCGCCGTCGGTCGAGCCAAGCGCCCTAAGGTTTTCGACGACGGCCGCTTCATCGGACGGGCCTTGGATGGAACCAGCGCTGGACGATCCCGTAAAAAGGTGTGTGATCTGTGCCGTCCCTACCGGAACCAGAAAAAGGAGATCCAAGGTTACCCTCACCGGCTGGTCCTGCTCAGCGTGGTGGCGCCGGCCGGATGTTGCCCCTGGATGTCGAACCGTACGGCCCCGGGGATAGTGAGTGCAGCGCCGCCCGCCGGCTCTTGCGCCGCACCGTCCAAAACGCCGGCCGGCGCTTTGCCGACTGCGTGGTCGCCGAGGGGGAATCCGCCCGCGCTCCCTTCCTGCACGATGCCAACGCTCTGGGCCTCTCCGTCGTCGTCCGCCTGAAGAACCATCTCCCCGAATTGTTCGCCGCCGCTCAGCCGCGGTTTCGCGGCCCGTCTCCCCACCCAGTCTTTTCTCCTGGCCAAGACTGGGTGGAAATCTGGGATGCCGATGATTTTGACCCTTGGGAAACACTGCGCTGGCAGACCGTGCGCGAGCTCCGCTATCGACCTGCTCCTGCTTTTCCAACTGAGCCTGGGAAGCCTCGTGGCCACCCGCACGGATTCCAGTTGATAACTTTCTCGGCCCCCCCTCGCGCTTCCCGCTTGGCTATTTTCCCTGAACGCATCGGTACCTAGAGTGGTGGTGTCGCCTAAGGACGTAAAAAAAACCGGGAAAATAGGCGTCACAGCGCCGTCTCCTCCCCCCACCGCCGCTTTGCACGCCCCACGCCCTCCTCCAACACTTCCTATCACAATGTTTCCGAAGCGGCTGAAAGATGAATTGGACAAAGATGAATTGGACAAAGATGAATTGGACCCTTGAAGCAGCGAGCCAGCAGGTGTATGCTCTCGACAAACGAAGTCCAAAACTGAATTTGCTCGTTGAAACGTGAGTCGACGGTTCAACCGCGGAAAAGGGAGTCGGGTACCATGTCCTCAGAACTGAAGCGAAGAGTTGAGGCGGACGAGTTTGTTTTGCGTGACGCTAATGGGTCGATGCGCGCGGCTTTGACGATGACGATGGATGGCCCCGGCCTGTTTCTGTATGACCAGAGCAGAATCATCCGAGCCGCGCTCCTGATCGGGAAAGATGCCCCCGGCTTGGCCCTTTTTGACAGCCTGGGAAGGCCGCGAGTATCCCTGGGGTTGGCCCCCGACGAGACTCCCACGCTGTTGTTGCGGGATGTCAAGGGAATCCCGCAGGTGGCGATGATTATCGAGGAGACGGGCCCACGCTTGATGCTTTCCGACGCCAACCCCGGGCCCCGAGTCGAGTTTGCGGCCCAGAGCGGGGAAACCAGCCTGGGGTTTGCCGACCTCAGTGGGAAACCCCGCATCGTCCTGGGCATGTCGGGGGGAGTCCCCGGCCTTACCCTGCTGGACGCCAGTGGACGGCGCCGAGCCAAGCTGGAAGTCGACAAGGAGACATCCACCTTCGAACTCTATGACTCGGACGGCAAGACCAGTTCGATCCGCACCGTCGTGTGGGTTGAGCCGCGCCTACATGCTGCCGATGTGGAGGCAAAGCTGACGCTTGAGACCACCGCGCGCAAGCAATTGGAGGAGGCGTTGCAGTCGAGGGAGAAGCGTTACCACGCTCTGTCCGCGGCCACGGCCCAGTTGGTGTGGACCGCCAACGCCGCAGGGGAAGTCATCGAGGAGGTCCCCGCGTGGAGGTCATTTACTGGCCAGAGCGAGGAGGAAATCCAAGGGGCAGGGTGGATGCAAGCGCTCCATCCCGAGGACCGGGAACGCGTCGCGGGGGTCTGGAAACAAGCGTTGGAGACGCGCAACCCCTACGAGACAGAGTATCGGGTGCGCCGGCAGGATGGGGAGTATCGTGACTTTGCCGTGCGGGCCGTGCCTGTTCTGCAAGACGATGAAGCGGTGGGTGAATGGGTCGTGACCGCCACGGATATCTCCGAGCGCAAACGCCTTGAGGAAGCGCTGCGGGTGAGTGAACAGCGCCAAAATGCGCTGACTGCCGCCTGCGCGCAGTTGCAGGAAACGTTGCAAACGAGTGAGGTATCCCACACTACCGAACGCAAACGGCTGGAGGAAGCGCTCCGGGCGAGCGAGGAACGCCTCAGTGTTTTGACTGCCGCGAAAACCCAATTGGAGGAAGCGCTGCGGGTGAGCGAACAGCGCCAAAATACCCTGACGGTCACGAGCACACAGTTGCAAGAATCGTTGCAGGCGAGTGAGGTATCCCACACTACCGAACGCAAACGGCTGGAGGAAGCGCTCCAGGCAAGTGAGGAACGCCTCAGTGTTTTGACTGCCGCGAAAATCCAATTGGAGGAAGCACTGCGGGTGAGCGAAGAGCGCCAAAATACCCTGACGGCCGCCCGCATGCAGTTGCAGGAATCGTTGCAGGCGAGCGAAGTATGCCACACTACCGAACGCAAACGGCTGGAGGAAGCGCTGCGGGTGAGCGAACAGCGCCAAAATACTCTGACGGCCGCCGAGCACCCAGTTGCAGGAATCGTTGCAGGCGAGTGAGGTATCCCACACTACCGAACGCAAACGGCTGGAGGAGGCGCTCGCGGGCGAGTGAGGAACGCCTCAGTGTTTTGACTGCCGCGAAAACCCAATTGGAGGAAGCGCTGCGGGCGAGCGAAGAGCGCCAAAATACGCTTGACCGTCACCAGCACGCAGTTGCAGGAATCGTTGCAGGCGAGTGAGGTATCCCACACCACCGAACGCAAGCGGCTGGAGGAAGCGCTCCGGGCGAGCGAGGAACGCCTCGAATCTTCGGGCACGGCCAAATCCCAATTGGAGGAAACGCTGCGGATAAGTGGGGAGGGCTACGCTGCCGAACGCAAGCAATGGGAAGAAGCGTTACGGGCAAGCGAGGAACAGCTCAATGATCAGATCGTCGCCAAATGGCCAATTGGAGGAAACGCTACGGGCGAGGGAGAAGCGTTACCGTGCACTGACAGCTGCCACGGCCCAGTTGGTGTGGACGACGAATGCGGCCGGAGAAATAATCGAATGCTGCCCCTTCATGGATGACCTTCACGGGGCAAAGTGCCGATGAGGCCAAGGGCGGGGGATGGTTGCAAGCGCTGCATCCCGAGGACCGTGAACGTGCCGAGGAGGTCTTAAAGCAAGCTCTGGAAACGCGCCGTCCCTATAAGACCGAGTATCGGCTGCGGCGGCACGATGGGGAGTATCGGGTTCTTGCCGTTCGCGGGGCGCCCGTGGTCGAGGACGACGGAGCAGTTCACGAGTGGATCGGAACCGCCATCGACATCACGGAAGACAAAGCAAGCGGAAATTTTGCGGCGGGCGAGCGAGAAGAAGTACCGGCAGATTGTGGAAGGCGCTCCGGAAGGGATCTGGATCGTTGATCCCGACAACCGCACCAGCTTCGCGAACCCCAAGGCTGGCGCAGATGCTGGGCTGGAGCGAAGAGGAAATGCCGGGCAAGAGTTTGTTTGACTTCCTGGACGAAGAAGGCCGTCAAAGCGCTGTGGAGAATCTTGCCTGCTGCCGGCGAGGGGTGGCCGTGCAGTTCGATCTCAAGTTACGCAACAAGGAGGGCCATGATCTGCGGACTCGCGCCAGCACGCTTCCCTTATTCGACGAAGCGGGGCAGTACTCCGGCGCTCTCGCCCTGATCTTCGATCAGACCGAGCAGAAGCTCCTGGAAGGGCAGCAGCAGCAAGCGCAGAAACTGCAGGCCCTCGGCCAGTTGGCGGGTGGGGTCGCGCACGGTCTCAACAATTTCCTTACGGTCATCAACGGATACACCGAGTTGTTGCTGGGCAAGGTTCCCCGCAGCAACCCCATGCACGAGAGCGTGGCGCAGATCAAGAAAGCTGGCGAACAAGCCGTGGGTCTGGTTTCGCCTCTCCTGGCGTTCAGCCAAGGACAGATTCTGTGGGCAAGAGTGCTGGATCTGAACGAAGTGGTGACAGAGGTCGAGAAGACGCTGCGCGGCCAGCTGGGAGAAGATATCCGCCTGGCGACTGTTCTGAGCCCTTCTTTGGGACCGGTCAAGGCCGATCCCGAACAGTTGCAGCAGGTACTGATGAACCTCGCCACGAATGCCCGCGACGCCATGCGGAGCGGCGGGAGTCTGATGATCGAAACTCAAAACGTGGATCTGGATGAGAGTTACGCGGCGAAACACCCTGGGGTGAAGCCCGGTCCTTATGTACACCTCACGGTGAGCGATAGCGGGATGGGGATGAGTGCGGAAACGCTGGCGCATCTCTTCGAGCCGTTTTTACACGACAAAGGCCCCAGGGCAGGGATCGGGGCTGGGTCTGGCCACCGCCTACGGCATTGTCAAACAGAGCGGAGGATCGATCCGGGTGGAGAGCGAACTGGGCAAAGGGTCGACCATTCCACCTCTACTTGCCCCGATTGGGCGAAACGGTACCCTTGACGGAGGAGGGGAAGCCCGCGGTCACGACGCTGCGTGGGACGGAAACCATTCTGGTGGTGGAAGACCAGGAAGAAATTCGCAAACTCGCCCAAATGGTCCTGAAGAGCTATGGGTACAAAGTGGTGGTGGCGGCGAATGGGTGGGAAGCGCTGCTCTATTCGGAGCGCCACGCGGGTCCGATTCACTTGATGCTTACGGATGTGGTGATGCCGGGAATGACGGGGCAGGAACTCGCCGATCGATTAAGGCCGCTGCGGCCGGAGATGGAAGTGGTGTTCATGTCGGGCTACATGGAGAATGGGACGGTGCAGCCCGGGGCCCTGGAGGCTGGGGCGGGTTTTCTCGCAAAGCCCTTTTCTCCCGACGCTCTGGCCACGAAGGTCCGGGAAGTGCTGGGGCCGCCGCGCTCGGCGGGAAAGGTCCTGGTGGTCGATGACGAGGCGGGAATCCGCAGTTTTCTGCGGATGGTTTTGGTTTCGGTGGGATACGAGGTTCTGGAAGCCGATAGACGGGGAGCAGGCGCTCAAACAACCTGAACGGCGAGAGCGTTGACCTGATCCTGGTGGATTTGGAGAAACCGGGTCAGCAAGAACTGGAAAAGATCCGCTTGCTCCAGAAGCGGCATCCCGACCTCAAAGTGATCGCCATGTCGGAGGCTTTTGGAGACGAGTTCTTGCGAGCCGCGGAACAGCTCGGCGCCCAGGCCACTCTGGCGAAACCCATCCGGGCAGATCAGTTGTTGGAAACTGATTCGGCGAACGGCGACCGAATAGGCATTTGCATTCCTCGGCGCCGACTCGAGGCGATTCGACTCCGCGGGTCAGGAGTTATCGATCACCCCCGGCAGCCCCGTTGAAGTTCCCGAGTGCCCAGCAGGGTCTGCAGTGGCGAGCGTCTCACATGCAAATACATCTAACCCTCTAGATTGAAGGCCGGAACTTTGAGCGGAGTTCCCCGGGCCGAGTTTCGCGCTCAGGTTTCTTCACTGTTGGATTTCCTCCATGCCCATTAGCGGGCATGCCCGTCCCAAAGGAGTAAATCACGATTTGCTTGACGGGCCGGCAAGCGCGAGAGAGAGAGGATTCGCCCCGCCTGCCATGACGACGATGGGAGTCTTCCACCATATCCCCCCTTGGAGCGTGCTGGCGCTGATCTGCGCCGTGCTGCTTCTGATTACCCTCATCCCTTTGGGAAGGTTCCGCAAGCACCAGGGTGTGGTGAAGAAAAGCTCAAGAGCTGGCATGGTTTTCCAATCTTCGGAAAGAACTTGAGGAAACCAGGGACATCGAACAATTGGGAGAACAAGCCCTGCGGGTAACTCTGCGAATTCTGGGCTCGGCAGAAGGGTGTGTTTTGCTCCAGGGAGACCAAGTAAAGGGCTTGAGCTATGAGGTCGTGCAAGGGTTGTCCTCACGTACGGCGGATCTGCTCAAGGCTGAACCCTTACGCCCCTATCTTCGCCACGGCGGCTGAGAGGTGGGGATCGCTCATGGTGTTCTCCAATTTGCAAAACCGGAAGTGGTGGCAGCCTGGCAACGTGACCCGCTGTCCCACGGCTTTATCGGCATCATGAAGGCCGAAGGTTTGCGCACTGCCGTGCTGATTGGCCTGGGAACGCCAGGGAAATGTTATGGCGCACTGCTGGCGGGGAGTCGGAAGGCGAGGCTCCTGAAATCCCACGAACTGCGGCTGGCGCTGGTCATGGGCAATCAAGTGAGTGTGGCGCTTGAAAGCTGGGCAGGAAAAAGGACGACGGAGCGGCATAACGAGGAGTGGAGGATTCTCTACCGCGTGGGCTTGGCGCTGCGGGAGACCTTTGACTTTAAAACCCAGATCGAGGTACTGCGACGGGAGATGAAAGACCTTTTGGGGAATAAGGACTTTGCGCTGTCCTTGCAGGCTTCCCCGGAGGGCCCCCTGGATATCGTGGTTCCTTTCGAGGCACCCGCGAACTGGAAGTCGTCTCTTGGCGCACCGACGGCGAGCCGCCTGGAGGACCAAGTCATGCGTACTCGCGCACCGCTGGTGGTCTCGGAGGAATGGCGGGAGGCGGCACGCCGTTTAGATAGCCAGCCGGGCAGCGCGGGGGTGCGCAGTTGGTGCGGGGTCCACCTTGCCCTTTCCGACGGCACCATGGGTGTGCTGGCAATGGTGGACTATAATTCCGCCATCAGCGCAAGGCAAGCTTGAACTGTTTCAGGTCGTTGCCAAAGAAGCGACGAAGGCGTTTGAGAACGCCCGCACTTTCCTGAGAGAGAGGCAGCGGGCAAGTCACCTGGCTTTGCTCAATGATTTAGGTCAAAAGGCGGCCGCCGTCCTCAACCCGAAAGAACTCCTGCCGGACATCTGCCAGCAGGCACAGAGGGCCTTCGGTTACGAAATGGCGCACATCGAAATACTCTACCGTGAGCGCAACGAGTTGGTCGTGGAGGCGGAAGCGGGCTATGGAGGCGAGCTTCTGGGCCGACGCATCGCCCTCGGTGAGGGTCTGTCAGGGGCCGCGGCCGAGAGCGGCGAACCCATCGTGGCGGATTTCGTGACGGGCGGAGCAAGATACATGCCGCTGCAGCCGGGAGTTCTCTCCGGCGTGAGCGTACCTCTTAAGACTTCACCATGAGATCCTGGGAGTCTTCAGCCTGGAGAGCCGCCGCGAACACGCCTTCTCACCGCAAGATGTCCTGACCACCCAGACCCTCGCCCATCAACTCGCCCTGGCGCTGCACAATGGGCGCGCGTACCAGGCGGCCTTCGAACAAGCCATTACCGATGGGCTTACGGGCCTCAAAACCCACCGTTACTTCATGGAAGCGGTGGAGCGCGAATGGCGGCGCTCGACGCGTTCTGGCCAGAAGTTCTCCGTGATCATGCTGGACCTGGACCAATTCAAGGAGGTGAACGATCGGTACGGCCATATGCAAGGTGACATGGTGCTGCGGGCCGTGGCCAAGGTGCTGAGCGACAGCGTGCGACAGTCCAACGTGGTCGCCCGGTACGGTGGTGACGAGTTCTCCATTCTGATGCCCGAGGCCACCAGCGCCCAGGCGGGAACCCTTGCGGAGCGCATGCGAGCGAACATCGAAACCGACCCCCTGCTCAAAATGCACGGGATAACGGGGAGTTTTGGAATCGGCACCTTCCCGGTTCACGGGCCCACCCTCGAGGAAGTACTGCGGGTGGCGGATGCGAGTTTGTACAGGGCCAAGTATGCGAACGGGAACTGTGTGCGCGTGGGGCCTTTGACCCCCGTCGCCATGAGCGCAGGATGGGAACAGGGAACCCTTGACCCTCACCTCGGCACGGCGGCCGGGCAGATGTTTTGCACGGGCTCGGAGGCCTTCACCGAATACCTCCATCGCATCGAACAAGCCTCCGAGAAGGCTATGGGAGAATTGTGTTTGTTGGATACCGTGACCTCGCTGGCGCGGGCTATCGATTTTTGTGACCACTTTACGCGCGACCACGGGCAAGCTGTCTCCCGATGGGCGGTACGGATCGCCCGCCAATTGGGCATGTCGCTCGAAGATGTCGAAGAAGTGCGGCTGGCCGGTGTCCTGCATGACATCGGGAAGGTCGGAATCCCCCTGGAGGTTCTGTCCAAGCCGGCGCGCCTGACCCCGGAGGAGTACGAGCTCATCAAGAGCCATAGCGTGCTGGGGGAGAGGATTCTTGAACCCTTGAAGCTGGGAAACATCAGGCGCATCTCCCGCATGGTGCGGCACCACCACGAAACCTTCGATGGCAAGGGCTACCCTGACCGGCTCAAGGGCGAGGGTATACCCCTGGGGGCGCGAATTCTGGCGCTGGCAGACTCCTTCGATACAATTGTCTCCGACCGGGCCTACAAAAGGGCGCTTACTTACGACGCGGCCATCTTTGAAATCAATCGCTGTGTCGGCACGCAGTTTGATCCCCAACTTGTCGACTCCTTCCTGCGCGCCCACGGCGACCCGAAATCCCCCGAGAACAAGAGCTGAAAATATCCCTTGCCACACCGGTTAATGGGCATTATCGGTTTCCATGAACACGCGGGTGTGCCACACGGCGACACCGCGATTGTGGTGGGTGGCGGCATCGTCGATCAAACCCTTGCTCAGAGGACGGGTATGGCTCCAGACGACGCGGCCGGTGCGGGCATCGAGCGCGAAGGCGTCGTTGGCGGAGGTAACGTACATCAGCCCGTCCACGACCACCGGCGTAACCTCCAGCGATTCGGAATTGGTTGAGTGGAATAGCCATTGCGCGCGCAGGCGGCGAACATTGTCAGGAGTGATCTGGTCAAGCGCACTATAGCGCCGCCCCGTGTAGTCTCCATTGTACGAGGGCCAATCTTGGGCAGGTGGCGAGACCGAAAGCCGCTGCGGTGGAAAGTCCATTTCGAGGAATAGTGGCTCGCCCTGAACGGGGTTTCCTTTTCCCGGCCGCGCCGCACCCTTACCCGTTAAGAGGCGAAGGTAGGTGATGATGGCGCGAATCCCCGACTCAAGCAAGGAGCTGAAAGACGGTATTCCTTTTGACTCAATTCCGCCGCGAATAATCCGCCTCAGCGCCGGATCTTCCAGGGCTCCGGCCGCGCTGGGGGTGGCGATGGCGTGGGCGTGTTCGCCGCCACGCCCATCCAGCCCATGGCAGGAGCCACAATGCGACTCGAAGCTTCGCTGGCCTTCCGCCGCCGCTGAGGATGCTTTCTCCGCAGGGTCGGCGGGTATGGGGACAGGAGAGCACCCGATTGGGTGACCAAACTGTTGAAGATTGCCCCACTCTGTGGGTCAATTACCCCAAAATAGTCCGTAATAAGCCTAATGGAGTGTTGCATTTTTACACAGAGACTTCCATCATGCAGTCTTTTGGCGGGTACGGACTAGTTGGTATCAATCTTGCACCAAAAGGGAAAGCCATGCCTGCGGAAGGCCTTCGGCCCGACGCAAATATAGACAGAAATACCGTATCTGAATGGGGGGGTGGCATTGAGTCGCTTTTTCCGGAATTCTGGACACCTGATTCGCCCTGGGCTGGTCTTGCTGGCGGGAGTGGGTGTTTTTTTGATTCTCCGCGCCGCCGTGGTGCCCAAGGACTTTGGGAAATTTGGACACTATCGGGCAGGTGCAGTCGACATGGTCGGCGCGCTCCCCATTTCCTATGCTGGCCGAAGCCAATGCGTCCTCTGCCACGATGCCGAAGCCAAGGCGCATGGCGGGGGAAAGCACGCGCAGGTTGGTTGCGAGACCTGCCATGGCCCCCTGGCTAAACACGCTGACGACCCCGTTGCCAATGTGCCCAAGCTGCCTGACGTAGCCAACCTCTGCCGGCGCTGCCACGAAAAAGACGCTGCCAAGCCGAAGGGTTTTCCGCAAGTGGATACGGTCGCGCACTCCCAGGGCATGCTTTGTGATGCTTGTCACCAGCCGCACAATCCGCACCTCTGAGGTTAAAAAGGATGGAATTAAGCAGGCGAGACCTCTTCAAGATCGGCGGCAAGATTCTGGTGCTGGCCTCCGCCGGCGCCACCCTCGATCAGATCATGGGCGCTGCCCCTGCCCCGGAAGCTTACCGGATGGCGGACCATTGGTGGGGCATGATCATCGACATCGATAAGTGCATCGGCTGCGGAAGCTGCGTTCGTGCCTGCTCCGAGGAGAACCACGTGCCCGCCGGGTACTTCCGGACGTGGGTGGAGAGGTATCAGGTGGAGGAAGGAAAGCAGCCCCAGGTAGACTCACCCAAGGGCGCGATGGAGGGGTTCCCCACCCCCACGCGCGAGGGCCTCAAGAGTTTCTTCGTTCCCAAGCTCTGCAACCATTGCGCGGATTCCCCTTGCGTGCAGGTCTGCCCGGTGGGTGCGACGTTCGTGAGCCCGGATGGGGTGGTTCTGGTGGACACCACTTACTGCCTCGGCTGCCGGTATTGCATCCAGGCTTGCCCGTATGGCTGCCGCTACCTGCACCCGGAAAAACGCACCGTGGATAAGTGCTCGCTCTGCTATCACCGAATCACCAAGGGTCTCACCACCGCCTGCTGCGAGAACTGCCCCACGGGGGCGCGCCAGTTGGTGGATTTCAAGAATCCCAAGGACCCCGTTCACGCGTTCCTGCGCGATAACAAAGTCGAGGTGCTGAAGCCGTACATGGCCACGGGAGCGAAGGTCTACTACAAGAATCTGGATGGCGCGGTGCGGTAGGGGCGCCCTCGGGGCCGCCCCAGGGCAGGCACAAGGCCTGCCTCTAGGAACGTTTGAGCGGTGCGATAAAGGAGCGAAGCAATGATTCCTGGTGTGGAAGGCTTCATGTACCCCAACGAGGTGGAGTTGCAGTGGAGCCTGCTGATTGTGCTCTACCCGTACATCACCGGCCTCGTGGCCGGAGCCTTCATCCTGGCATCGCTCGAGCGCGTCTTCAACGTACAAGCCGTGCGTCCCACCTACCGCCTGGCCTTGCTGACGGCGCTGGCGTTCCTGCTGGTAGCGCCCCTGCCTTTACAGTTGCACCTGGGCCATCCGGAGCGCTCCGTGGAGATGTACCTCACGCCCCACACATCCTCGGCCATGGCCATGTTCGGTTTCGTGTATTTGTGGTACCTGATGGTGGTGCTGCTGCTCGAAATCTGGCTGGAATACCGCGCCGACATCGTACACATGGCCGAGACCTCGACCGGTTTCCGGCGGCTCCTCTACCGGCTGCTCACCCTGGGGTCAATGAATGTAAGCCCTGAGGCGCGGCAAATCGACGATAAGGTCGGCTACGTGGTTACGGTCATCGGAATTCCCTCGGCGTTTCTGCTGCACGGCTACGTGGGATTTATCTTCGGCTCGGTTAAGGCCAACCCTTGGTGGTCTTCTCCGCTCATGCCCATCGTGTTCCTCTTCTCGGCGATGGTTTCAGGCATTGCGGGTGTCCTGGTGTTGTATATGGCATTCATGAAGGTGGAGAAGAGGTCCATCGACATGCGCTGCCTCGACACCATTGCCAAATACCTCTTCTACACTTTCGTCATCGATTTCTCGTTGGAGATGCTGGACCTGGTGCACCGCACCTATGAGGCTGACGAGTCCTTCCGTAGTCTCGATTTCATGGTGCACACGCGATTGTGGGGATCGCAAGTGATCCTTCAGATCATCCTGGGCACGCTCGTACCCCTGGCTCTTCTGGCGGCCAACCAGCTTTGGCGGTTCTCGGAGGCTCGCCGCAAGGCGATGTATCTCTTTGCCTCTCTGCTGACCCTGATTGGCATCTTTGCCATGCGCTGGAACGTGGTGATCGGGGGCCAGTTGTTTTCCAAGAGTTTCCTTGGGTATACCACCTACAAAGTTAGCTTCGCCGCCAAGGAAGGCCTGCTGCCGGCTATCGGACTGATGGTTCTGCCGTTCGTAATCGTCGTTGCTCTGGTAAAGCTGCTGCCCCCCTGGACGGAAGGGAAAGCCAGCGAGGTCTAAAGGAGCTGCCATGTTGCAGGCAGATCTGGACGAACTGCGCCAGCAGATCCGCGAGCTTACGAGCCGTGTCTCTCGTCTGGAAGAATCTCTCGCGGCTCGCGCGGGATCAAGTCCCACGCACGAAGCGGAGCCTCCCGCCTTGCCCGAGGATGGTGACATCCTCTCCCCAGTTCCCGACACGACTTCCGCCCTCCCCGTCCTCGGAGGAGGGCTGCTGGGCTTGGCGGGCGCCTACCTGCTCCGGGCCATTGCGGAATCCGGCGTCCTTCCCCCCGGGCCGTATTCACCATGGGAACACTCTATGCCGTAGCCTGGCTGCTCTGGGCAGCAAGGACTCCCGTGGGGCGCCGGCTCGCCACGACGCTTTACAGCCTCACCGCCGTGCTCATCCTCTCGCCGCTGCTTTGGGAAGCCACGCTGCGCTTTCAGATGATCACGACATGGGAGGCCGGTACGATTCTCGTGGCCTTCACCCTGATCGGTCTGGCGGTATCATGGCGCGGGGACTTGCTGGTTGTCGCCACCATCTCCACCCTGGCAGGCCTGGGCACCGCCGGTGCGTTGCTGGTCGCCACCCACGACGTGCTGCCTTTCACCTTGGTATTTCTGGCCATAGCGGCGGCGGTGGAAGTGTGTGCCTGCCTCAACCACTGGCTGGGTGAGCGGTGGCTGGCGGCAGCGGCCGCCGATCTTTCGGTCCTGCTGGCCACCTGGCTTGTCACCAACCCGAACGGCCTTCCGCCGGTCTACGCGCCCATTTCGCCGGGCGCGCTGATCGCCGCGCAAATGGCGCTGCTGGCCATCTATCTCTCCAGCGTTATGGTGCGAACCCTCCTGCGTGGCTTCGCCTTTACCACTTTCGAAACAGGGCAGTGCGTGCTGGCCTTGGTGCTCGGCCTCGGCGGCGCTCTGCGCTTGTCAGCCGGAAGCCCGCACCTCACTCCCGCCATCGGAGCATTCGCCCTGGTGTGCGGCGCGGCATGCTACGCGATTTCGTTCATGGTGCTGGAACGCCACGGCTCGCACCGCCGCAACTTCTACACCTACTCGACCTTCGGAATTCTGTTGGTTCTTGTCGGATGCCGAATGTTGTCGAGCGACGGCGTGGCCGCCATCGTGTGGTCCATGCTGGCGGTCGCGTGTATCGGCGCGGGCGGGTTCTGGGGAAGGATGACACTGAAAGTCCACGGGGGCATATACCTGGTGCTGGCGCTCACGCTCTCCGGCGCCTTGCGCCAGTCCGCGGGGTTTCTGCTGGGAGCCGACCTTTGGCCTGGCTCTGCCCATGCGGTGCTCTGGAGCGGTTTGGTCGTGGCCGGAGCCAGTTACGTGCTCGCCGTGCGGTCCGCGCCCACCGTCGGC
Organism: uncultured Acidobacteriota bacterium; assembly: GCA_963810005.1. Lineage (GTDB taxonomy): Bacteria > Acidobacteriota > Terriglobia > UBA7540 > UBA7540 > Bog-366. Next base: position 17,261 of record CAWELY010000007.1, on the reverse strand, counting down.
GGCTGGAACTTCCGCGCCTTCCAGCTTGGGGTTGCCGCCCTTCTGGTCTGGGTGGTGTTGGGCCTTTCGGCGGGCGCCTTGACCGGTGTTTATAACGGCTTATTCGGCGCCACTGCCGGAGATACTTATGGCGCAACTCTACGGACCGGCGCCTTGACATTTGTTGCCTTGCTGCTGGCATGGGCCGGCTCCCGTCCCAAATTCAGCCACCTTGCTAACCTGGTCTATCCCCTCATGCTCTTGGGCGCGTATCGCCTGGTCGCCATTGATATGCACCAGGATCGGAAGGCGGCTCTATTTCTCTCGCTGCTGCTTTATGGCGCCGCGCTCATGGCCATACCGCGTCTCCGCCGCGCTCGAGTAGGGTAGCGCGGACCTGTTTTGTAGGTCCGCGGCTCTCCCTTGCCCATCGGGGGCAAGCGGCGGACCTACAAAACAGGTCTACACCGGCTTGATGCTCAGAGGAGCTCCGCCCGAAGTCGGCGGGTCAACTCCTCAACGGACTTGGCTCTGCCGGTAAACACCGTGGCGAGGATGAGCAATCCAAACAAGGTGTCCTCTTCGCAGGGGGTGATCCGATAGCTGGCGGCAAATCGCTGCTGAACCACTTGGCGAAGAACTTCCAGCTTGCACGCGAGTCCGCCGGAGAACAGAAGGCTCTTCCACGATTTTTCCGGGCTCAGCCGGACCGCACAGTCCAAGAAGCTGTCGGCCATGTTCTTAAAGGCGGCGCGAAACAGATGGCCGAGCGTCAGGTTATCTCCCCGGATGTTCGCAATCCGGCCGCGATTCCCTCGCGGCGTGGGGAAGAAATTCAGGTCCACTTCCAAATCTGTTTCGCCCACGTCTTCCGCTGCCCGGGCAATCGCCTCCCAGGGATCCCTCAAATCCAAGCCCTGAGATCTGGCCAATTGGCACAGAAGGTCGACGATCACGTTGAGTGCTCGCCCCCCCGGGGGTGAGGAGAAAGCATTGAGGAGTTTCCCCTCGAAGAATGGGCGGGTCTGATAGTCGCCCAGGGTCAATTCCGGCGTCATCCGGCTGACCTGGGAACCTGTGGCAATGTTGAGCGAGACCTCTTCCGCACCGAACAACGCCCCTACCAAAGCACACTGGTAATCACCCACCGGCGTATAGCACGGGACGCGCCTGCCCTGCACGTTCAGATGGCCGACCACCCCACCCGGCTTGCGAATCGCCGGCCAGTGGAGATTGGCAAGTCCCAAAGCTTTGATCACTTCCTCATGCCAGTTCAAGGTCTCCAGGTTAAGAGCCCCGTAAGCCCCGGCGTTGGTAATTTCCACCCCCGGGGCGGACCCGCACAAAACGCTGAGCACGAAATCCGGTAGTGACACCGGCGCCAAACCGGGTTCGAGCTTCCCCTGTTCTCGAAACCAAAAGAGATAGCAAAGCGGTCTCCCGGGGTCCAATTCGTTTCCAAGCTGCTTTACATGTCGGGGGTCAATTCTCCCCGTGAGCGCCTGATAATACGATCCCGAGCCAGAGGGATGCGGCATCAGCACCCGTTGGTCACGCCACGTCACGCAATTTGACATGGGCTCTCGACGGCCGTTCATCAGTACCATGCCGTGCATCTGCGAGCACATGACGATCCCTTCACAATCCGGGGCGTGTGGAGCCAGTTCCGCGATGAGCCTGCGAACGGCCGTGAGAATCTCGTTCGGGTCGAACTCGCACGCCAGGGGGGCGGTATTCTCAAGCTGGCGTGGAAAGGGAGTTCGCTGCACGTGCTGGAGTTCCCGCGTCTCCAGATTCAGGACCGCGCCCTTGATAAACGATGTGCCCAGATCGATGCCGATAAATGACATTTCCACTCCCCAGGGTCTTCCCGGACGTAGCATCCCGTCTTACTTGCCGCGGGCAGTTTCAAACAGCGCGATAATATTATCCGGGGGAACACCGGTTTGAATATTATGGACGGCCGCGAAAACATATCCCCCGCCGGGCGAGAACGCCTGGAGATTGGCCTGGGCCTCGCGGGCGACATCCGCAGGTTTGCCGAAGGGCAGGGTCTGCTGGCAGTCTGCCGCGCCACCCCAAAAGACCAGTTTATCTCCGAAGGTCTGCTTCAACTTTCGCGGATTCCATGCCTCGGGCATTGACCTGAACCGGGTTGAGGATGTCCACTCCCATCTCGATCAAAGAGGGGATAAGCGGAAACAGGGCGCCATCGGAATGGAGCATCACCTTCATTTTGGTGTTTTGATGGACCCAGTCAAAGCCCCGTTGGTAGTAAGGCATAATGAGTTCGCGAAACATCTTGAGGGAAAGAAGCAAGGACTCTTGCGTGGCAAAGTCATCGGTGATCTGCAAGATGGCGACCTTGTCGCCGACGGCGCGCGCGAAATCGCTGAAGGTTGCTCATCCAGACGCCCACCGTCTTTTCAAAGAGAGCCCGCACGTACTCGGGTTCGCCGGCCAGGGTCATCCACCACGATTCGAAGTCCCCGGTGCCCATCCCCGTGAAAAGTTCCTGGGGTGGATTGACGCAACACACCAAGGCGTATTCAGTGTTTGCATAGAGCCATTCCGCCTGGGCATGGACGTATTCGAGTTCTTCATTCGTCCAGTGGTGCGGCTCCCATTGGTCCACGTCAAGGTGCGCGGCGCCGGGGAATTTCTCCGTGCGATCAAAGTAAAAACCGTCCTTGGGCATTCGCGCGATGGGAACCCCATCGCGCCGCAGGACATACCCACCGTCCGGCTCGAGCACGGGATTGAAGCCTCCCGGAACCTCCAGGGGAGTCCCATCGAACAATCGCCAGGGCTTCCAATTTTCGCGGCGGATTCCCAGGCCAGGATTGGTTTCCGGCCGGAACACGCCGACCGCATCCACACCGAAATGGTCCAGGATCGGCTGCTCCACCTCGGCGAGGAACTGGGTCAAGTCCACAACGCGGGTGGGGGTATGAAGATTGAGCCGTTGTTTCAGTTGGTGATAGGCCGACGCGGAAATCCCCGTCTGGCGCGTGGCCCCCAAGTCAATGGGGGCCCGGTCCGGCGGCTGATGGTTGATGGCGCGCATAACCCGTTCCCGGGATGTCATGAGGCCTCCGCTAAAAGAATTTCCAGTTGAGTACGATAAAAGCAGCGATGACGATGGCCGCGTAAAACTTCGGAGTACGGTACCAAGTGACGGGCGCGGGCTTTTCCAGGGTTCGGGACTATACCAGCCCCTTCAAGGTTTCCTCGCGGGGCGGAGCCGTCAAGTAACTGGCCACGACCGTTACCACCAGACCAGCGACAAAACCCCACACGGCCGTCCAGATGTTGGATGCCATGGGGGAGTGAAACTTGAGGATATGGAGACGGTAAAGCACGTATTCCAGAGTCGCGCCCGATATTCCCGCCACCATGCCGAGAAAGCCGGCGGTGGCCGAAGGGCGTTTCCAAAACATGCCGAGCAGGAACACGATGAAGAAAGGCGAGATGAAGAGGATCCCGATCAGTTGCATGTAGTCCATCAGGTTGTTGAAGTAGAGCACGATGAAAGACGACGCGCACGCCAGCGTGGTGCCCACCACGGTTGCCGTCTTGCCAACTCGTAAGTAATGGTGGTCAGGCCGTGCCTTGGCAAGATAGGTCTGGTAAATATCGTAAGTGAATACAGTATTGAAAGCGGTGATATTGCCGGCCATACCGGACATGAAACTGGCGAGCAGCGCAGTCAATCCCAAGCCTAACATGCCACTGTGATAATACCGTCCCATCAAGGCCGGGAGCGCCAGGTTGTAGTTCTGCTTCACGATTTCGGGGAATATCGCCAGGGCCAGCATTCCCTGCACGGTCACGATTATAGGAAATAGCATTTTAGGGATGGCGGCAACCAACGGTGTTTTCTGCGCGGAAGCCAGATCCTTCGCCGCCAGGGCACGCTGGATCAGAAGGAAATCAGTACACCAATAGGCGGGCGCGGCGCAAAGTCCAATGCCCACGACCATAACCCACCAAGGCGTCCCCAACGGGTCGCCCGGCCCTGCCATCCCCTGCCACGTGTGGCCATACTGCACGGGCAGCCTGGCAAGAAGCCCGTGCCAGCCTCCCACCTCGCGCAATCCCAGGAAAGTGAGGGGAAGAAATCCCAGGACGATTAGGAAGAACTGCAGGAACTCGTTGTAGATGGAAGACGATAACCCTCCCCAAAAAACGAAGACCAGAACCACTCCGCCGGCCAGCGACACACTCACCGGGAAGGGCCATCCCAGCATGCTTTTGAAGACCACGGCGAACGCAAACATGTCAATGCCCGACATCAGGATGGTGACTACAGCGAAACTCAAGGCATTCATCAGGTGGGCGCGATGGTCGTAGCGCATCCGCAGATACTCCGGCACACTCCGTACCCCGTTCGTGTAGTAGTAGCGGACCATGAAGAGGCCCAGAAAGACCATCGACGGGATGGCCAGCCAGTACCAGTGATTCGTCCGCATGCCATACTTCGCGCCGTTGGCAGTGTGCCCCATCACTTCCAGGGCACCAAGGTTCGCGGACATAAAGGCAATGCCAGTGATCCAATGTGAGAAGTTGCGGTTGGACAGAAGGAAATCAGAGGAAGATTTCATCTTGTCCTTCAGCCAGAAGCCAACTCCCAGGACGACGAGGAAATATGTGGCGATAATCGCGAAATCGAGCAGGCTAAGCTTCATGAGCATAGACTGTTTCTCCCGGAAAACAATTGCGGAATGCGCACCCGGATTTGCGACCGAATTATACTAGCTTTCGGTCCAGGAGAGGTACTGCGGGCTGTCAGGAACACAGTACCAAAACTAAGATTCCCCCCCCCCGCCCCTTTGGGGGGAGGGTGGTAAATTCAAATCACCTCTCCGCTTTCACCACCCTGAACTGTGATGTAGACTCTCTCACTCGCGGCGGTACAAAATCCCGGTCAGCTCATGACCCTCCGCGGTTAAACAGCCTCCGATTAGCCGGTTGGCATCCGGGAGGTAGTTCCATGGAAGTAAATGGTGTTCGCTAGGGTTCTGGATCAAGCGTCCGGGGGAGCGAGCGCCCACCTGGGTCGCCAATCCCAAGGAAAAGAGGCGAAGCGATGCTGAATTCGCGCGAACGGGTAAGCCTGGTTTTGAGTCACAAGGAAGCTGACCGGGTTCCTCTTGATCTGGGCGGGAGCGGCACGACCGGGATGCACGTGGACAGCGTCTACCTGCTGCGCCAAGCCTTGCGGCTCGATCCGCCCGGGACACCGGTTAAGGTTATCGATCCGTTCCAAATGCTGGGCGAAATCGCTCCTGACTTGGTGGCGGCGCTGGGGGCGGATGTGCTCCCGCTGGCCAAGCCGGTAACCGATTTTGGGTTCAGGCTGGAGGGGTGGAAACCCTGGACGACGTTCGCCGGAACCCCCGTGCTGGTGCCGGAGGGCTTTAACACCGAGCCCGATGCCAACGGGGACATTCTCCTTTACCCCCAAGGTGACCGCAGCGCGGCGGCGAGCGGGCGGATGCCCAAGGGCGGGATTTACTTCGACACCATCATTCGGCAGCCCACCGTGGACGACGCCACCTTGAAGGTCGAAGACAATCTTGGAGGAGTTTGGGCCCATCGCGGAGCGGGATCTTACCTACCTGCGCGAGAGGCGGAGCGACTCTACCGCACCACCGACAAAGCCATCCTGCTGAGTCCCGGCGGCACGTCGTTCGGAAGCTTTTCCGCCACCCCCGGCCCGGCGCTGAAACATCCCAAGGGGATTCGCAGCGTGGAAGAATGGCAAATGAGCACGATCACTCGCCGGGATCACCTGATCAAGATCTTTGAACGGCAATGTGAGATCGGCTTGGCGAATCTCCAGAAGATTGCCGATGCCGTGGGAAACCGCGTGACGGCGGTGATTACCAGTTACACCGACTTTGGCGCTCAGAACGGACCCTTCATCTCTCCCCAAACCTACCGGGACTTATACAAACCCTTTAATAAGGCCGTTAATGATTGGGTTCATCAAGCACACGACGCTGGAAGACCTTTACCCATTGTTGCGGTTCGATCCGCGCCCTGCTCCCGGACTTTGTGGAGGCGGGATTCGATATTTTGAATCCCGTGCAGACTTCCGCCGCCCACATGGACCCGGTGGAACTCAAGAACACCTTCGGGGACGTGTTCACCTTCTGGGGCGGCGGGATCGACACCCAGCGCACGCTGCCCTTCGGCACGCCGGAGCAAGTTCGCGCAAGAGGTTCGGCAACGGATCAAAGTGTTCGGCGCGAGAGGCGGTTTTGTTTTCAACCCGGTGCACAATGTGCAGTCGCGCGCGCCGGTTGGAGAATATTCTGGCCATGTACGAGGCGGTGCGGGAATGCGGTCATTATCCAGCCTCATAGTGGCATTCGGCCGCAGCGATCCGTTTTGCTTCATGCCCTTCCGCGCCCCCTGTCATTTTCCTCGAAGCGTCGCCGGTAGCCTGCGGGAAGCTGACCACAACGCGAGTGTCAGGGCGGACGGAAAGAAACTTTGGGTTCCAATGACCTTGGCGAGCTAACGAAGGAAGTTCCTCGGGCGCAAGCTACGGCGCCCTACGCCGCGCTTCGGCCGGGGTGGAAAGACATGCCGTCCCTGAGTGCCCGACTGTCCCCCGGACGGGAATCATTCCCTGACACCTCCTGGCAGCAGGCTTTGAACACTCCCTCTCCGGCGACGAGGGCCATGCCTACGGCGGCCGCCTCCTCGCTAAATCCGGAGACCACCACCGGCAGGTCTTTCACCGCCCGCGGCAGGCACCGCTGCCGCAGGTTGTAAAGCAGCGGACCGAGAAGAACTTCGCCCGCCACCTGGGGGACCCTCCCCGTCAGGATCACTTTTTCCGGGTTTAACAAGTTGACCATGCTGGCCAGGGCGATCCCCAGGTGCTCGCCTGCTGCCGAGAGGATTCTCTCCGCCAACCGGTCATGGGATTTAGCGGCGGCGACAATATCCTCCATGGAGAGCTGTTCCAGAACTCCTCCCCCATCTTGGGTCAGACTGGAAGCGACGCCGCGCTCCAGTTCGGAACGTACGCGGCGGATAATGGCGGCGGCCGAGGCATAGAGTTCCAGGCAACCCTGGTTACCACAACTGCAGATCTCGCCGTCTTCGACCACCGTGGTGTGCCCAAGCTCGCCCGCCAGCCCATCGCGGCCGACGTGCATATGCCCGTCCACATACAGGGCGGCGCCAATTCCCCATCCCACCGCGACCAGCACAAAGCTGTGCAATCCCTGCCCGTGTCCGAAGCGCTTTTCCGTGATCGCCGCGGCGCGCACGCTGTCCCCCACCACAAAGGTGGGCAACCCATGGTCGTCCGCGATAATTTGCCGCAGAGGCGTGTTCTCCCAGCCCTGCACCATGGGCCAGAAGAGCACTTTGCCCGCCTGCGGATCAATGACCCCCGAGTGCGTGATGCCAATGGCCGCAACCCCCGGGAACAGGGGAAGCTGGGTTCGCAATTCGTCGCGCACCACCCGCAGCACGTGCTCCTTGCCGCGCATGGTCTCTGTCGGCAGCCACTTGTAATTCAAAACCTTTCCCACAAAATCCGTGACCACGATGCGGATGTGGGCCCGGCCAATGTCCACCCCGATGAGCTTGGCAAAGTTCGGATTAGCTTTCAGGAGAACCCGGCGACGACCGCCGCTCGAGGGGGCAAATCCATCCTCGATGAGATACCCATCGTTCAGGGCCTTGCGGGTCAAGACCCCCACATGACTCGGCGCAATGTTCGTCATCTCGGCGAGGTCCGAGCGCGAAAGGGCGCCCTGCGTATAGATGGGTTTAAGCAAATTGAAAAGGTCAGGTTTCCGCATACAAGAAAAAAACCGCTCCGGTCACGGCCATGGGCAGACCGGACGGCAGGACCGCCAGCATCGAGCGCCGCTCACTCTTACGCCGGGACGCGACGGCAAACAAGTCCCTTCCCCAGGAATCCATGGCTCGCGGCATCAAGGGTGCCGCCCGAGGCGCACTCCGTGCAAGCAAGCACAAGATTCGGCACGGGTTGATACGGCATGAATACTACTCCGGCCTGCCCATAGAGTCAATTGGAACATGCACAATTAATTCTAAATTACTAACCCTTGATAACAAAGCCTATAGCTCAGAACCACCCTGCCGGGAACCGGAACCGGCACGCTCACTTCAACATCGGGAATAAGCGGCGCAGATCCGCCTCGGTGGGCTTGGTCCCGTATTCCGAGATTTCAAACGCTTCCGCGTGCTGGGTGTGGCTCGCCTTTTCGGCGCCATACCAGTGTTCCAGCGCGGCTCGGACCGCCGGCGTGATGGGCTCACTTTCCCTCTTCGCTAACCAAGCGAGGCGTGCCTCGGGGGTCGAGGGAACCTCGGCGGTATATCGGTATAGCCAGGGGAGCCATTCGTAAAACTGGGAAACGTGGGCGTCCAGGCCGAAAATCTTCTTCCGAAACACCTCATCGATGGGGATGGCGATGTCCGGCCGAAAGGGGGTGGGCTGCTGAAACTCATCCTGGAAGTACAGGTAGACGGGATTCTTATCGAGCGGGGGCGTTTCCGAGCAGATGTTCGGCACCACCACCTGCAGGGAGGTATCCTCCACCAGAATGCCCGCATAGCGATGGTCGCAGTAGTAGTCGTTGGTGCGCGGTCCGATCACCACGTCGGCTTTCCACCGGCGAATGATGCGAATCAGCTCGTGGCGGATTTCCAGGGTAGGCATCAATTCGCCATCATGATTATCAAGCACCTCGTACTCCTCGACGCCGATCCGCCTTCCGGCCTCGATGGCTTCCGCGCGCCGGCGACGCCCCAGCGCGCCTCCTCCTTGGGTGGGGTGGCCCGCGTCGCCGTTGGTGATCGATACAAACTTCACCTTGATCCCCATGGCTTCGAGCAACTGGGCGGTTCCCCCCGCCCCGAGATCGCAGTCATCGGGATGAGCCCCGATGGCCACGACCCGAACCTCGCCGGAAGCCGTGCCGGCTAGGCTTACGGCAACCAGCAGCAACAGACCAAGATATGCTTTCATTCTTCCTGCCATCCTTATCCTCGTTTCTCGCGAGTTCCTAGCAGAAGGGTTGCGCGGACCTGTTTTGTAGGTCCGCGGCTTTTCCTTGGGCAGAGGGAACGTGCCGTGGACCTACCAAACAGGTTGCGCTACACCGGTTCGAAGAGAGCCCGCGCGAGCGCAGCGCGACGTTGGCCGCTTATTGCTGACTCAGCTCCACCCAGTAGATTTCGTAAGGGTGCAAAGTTACGTGCAACGGCGCCCGGCCCAAATCCTCGACACTACCGCTTCTTACAATCTTAAGGTTGTTGACGGCACTTTCCGGGTCCAGCCGAATGAGCTGAAACCCTCCGGTTTTTTGCTGGGGGAAACGAATGTTCACTTCGTATTCCTTGCCCTCACTCTCCGGGAAGTTCCAGAAAACCATGTGTACCCACCCTTGGTTGCGAGCGGCAAAACCCTTCACTTCCGGTCCGGTCCCGGCAATCGCCAACTTTTCCCCTCTCATAAGGCCGAGTATCTTCAGGGCGTAATAGGTCGGGCGCATTCGACCTTCCGTGTCGAAGAGCCCCAAGAAGATGGGCGACGCGTTAAAAAAGTGATCGCCGGAGTCAATCCCGGCTGGGGAGAGAAAGGTGAACAGCTTGGGATCGAAATACCAGTCCCGGATTTGGTAGTAACCCGAGCGGCTTAGCCCCTCCTCCTGGAAGCCGTAGGTGGTTTCCAGCACGAAGGCGGGTTGAAAGGATGGATTCATGATGGGATTATCGAGCGACATGTTCCACTCATCGAGAATCGTCTCCACGTTCTGGAGAGTGTCGTACTTGGCCAGCATCGCCCGCACTTCCCGGATCTCCTTGCGAAAGAGTTCAGGATTGCTGTCATAGAGATGCCAGGAGATAAAGTCCAGCGGGGCCCCGCCTTTTCCACAGTGGTCAATCAACGCCTCGAGGATGGGATTGTCCTCCCCCAGGAGCGGTCCACGGTTCCAAGTGGCAAGGGTCGGCCCTCCCACCTTGGCATGGGCATCGGCCCGCCGAATGGCGTTCGCGGTGTGGGTGTAGTAAGTGACGTAGTCCTGCGGTTGGAACAGATAAGGACCGCCGCCGGGTTCTCCGATATTGACTTCGTTCCCGACTTCCCAGTAGCCGATATCGAGATGGTTATCTGCGCAGTGCTTGACCAAATGCTCGAGCATGGATTCCCATTCGTTCCAGGACGAGGGGAACACGATCTTCTGATCCACCTTGGGAAAGATGACTTTGGGTTTGAGACATATGCATAGGATGGGCTTCGCCCCGGTCGCCCGAATCGCCCGCACCGCTTTATCAAAGGTGACGTAGTAATACTCATTGTGGCGTGGGTAGACGTTGAAATACTCCATGACGAAGAGGCGAATGGTCTGGGGATGCAGTTGGGTAATTTGCGGAATCACCCCGTCGATCATGGGCTCGTAGGTAAAGCCTCCCTGACCGAGCGCGTACCGGGTAAGATCGATGCTTCCTCGGGGCTGCGAGGTGTCAACAACTAATTCGATTGGTGCAGAGTCAGCACCAAAAACGAGTTGGCAAGCACCCACGAAAAAGAGGCCAAACAACAGACATAAAACGGCACGGAGCCATGGGATTCCGGGATGGCGGCTCAAGGTGGCCATTTTCCCTCCCTGGTTTCGAATATGCGTCTCGCAGGGTTGCGGAAGAAGGGTAGCGCGGACGGATTATGTAAGTCGGCGGCTCGTTCCCTAGGCTCACGGAAAAGCCACGGACCTACAGAACAGGTCCGCGCTACACCGGCTCCGCTGCGAGCACCTTGGGTGAAACACAGGAAAGTCAGGGCGGGGAATTTGATCCCCGCCCTGAAAATGGAACGTCTAAAAGACAAACTTCAAAGCGAATTCCATCGCCCGTGGGTCGGTTTGGACGTTAGTGATTCGCCCGAACGAGCAGCCGGCTGAATGGACCAAGTCGACTGAGCCGTCCGCGTTCGGCGGGAGACAGTAGCCCGTATTGGGCAATCCCGGGTTCTGATGGTTTAGAGCGTTGAAAACTTCCCAGCGGAAGTCGAAGTACTTGGCTTCGGAAACGTGGAACTGCTTTCCGATCGAAGTATCGAGGCCCCAGAACCCTGGCGAACGCAGCCCGGATAGCCGCTCACCCGCATCACCGAATTGCCACCAGTTGTCAGCGTTATAGTTGGGATGGGACCAGAAGCTTTGGTCAGTTCCAAAAGGCGGGGTGAAGGCCGCGGCGTTGATCCAATCGTTGATGTTTTGGCCACCCGACACTGCACTAGGGTTGCCGACCAAGTTAGGCCGGCAAGTGATCCCGTCGCAAGGTCCGGAAATGGAGAGGGGTATTCCGCTCTCCCCGGTAAGAGTGCCCATCAAGCGCCAACCGCCCAAGAGGACATTAAGCGGCCCTTTCTGGTTCAAGAAAGCTTTGCCGGCTCCGATGGGCAGCTCGTAGGCGCCGGTAAGATTCATCATCTGCGGCATGTCGTTGACCGCCAGTGACCGGTCGGCATCGACGTTGTCGGGATCCTGATAGGAGTTGCCCCAGGCCCCCAACTGCCCGATCAGACCGCCCGCATAGCCGCTTCGCGCAAAGTGAATGGGATCGATCACCGTAGCGAGGAGTTGACCGGTGTAAGGATTGGCGATGTTCTTCGACCAGGTGTAGGCCACCGAGAAGTTCAGACCATGGGAATAGCGTTTCTGGAGGCGCGCATCCAGAGCGTGGTAGATGTTGTTTCCATTGAAAAACACCGTCGGAGTAATTCCCGTCCAGGCAGGATATTGCTGCAAGAGCAAGGATTGCGGAAGGGAATTTCCGCCCCAAATCTGCTCGAGCGCGGTGGCCGTCTGGCCCGAATAGACGCTGGTGATGGGCACCGCCGCGTTAATCGAGTTTTTCAACGCGATCTTCTCCGCCGTATGGACATAACCCACGCCGCCCCACATGTTCCCGGATAGATGCGTACCGTGTTGCCCAACGTAACCGATGGTCAGGGCGTAGTTGCCGGGCAACTCCCGTTGCACCTCCAGCGTCCAGGACTGAACCCAGGGGTCATGCGTGGGTTTCAGGATCGCAATCAAGCCACTCGCGTAGGTCTGGGACCTTTGCTGGCCAGGGAAGCTGGTGGTAAAGAGCGGAGTGGTTAACCCGGCTTTGCTTCCAGGAGTGTCGAGATTGAACGACACGCACTCTCCTTGGAAGTTGGGGCATTGTGCCGGATTATCACTGGCTTCAAAGATGAAATCGAACGCGTAGCCATTTTGGTTCTCGATGGTTTGGGCCGAGTTTAACCCGTCGTAGCTGTTACTGAAAAATGAGTCGAAGCCGCCGCGGATCACGGTCTTCCGGTCAGAAAAAGGCGACCAGGAGAAGTTGATGCGGGGCGCGAAATCGTTCCAGTTCGGAGAGACAACATCGCTGTTATTGGGGAACTCGGGATCGCCCGAGTAGATAATTTTACCCGGCATGTCGGTATACGAATTCATGCACGTGAAGCAGAAATTGCTATCCGGCACTTTGCCGCCGAACTGGCGTGTCTGAAACGATCCCCAGATGTCATACCGAACACCGAGATTCAGCGTGAAGCTGGGGGCCACGCGGAAGTCATCCTGAACGTAAAACCCCCAGTACCGAGACCGGGCGTAGGGCTGCCAGGCGGAGGTGGCGTAGGAGCTTGAACCCGTCTTTTCGCCCCCCACGCTCATGACATCGCCCAGCTCGAACTGCGCCAGGCCCGACCCACCGCCCAAGCTGGTGTTGGGATCCTGGACTCCTACCCCACTGAACAACATGTTGGTCGGCGAGCTTTGGAACAAAGCCACATGCGACAGGCGGTACATGAACCCGGTTCGCAAAGTGTGCTTCCCAATGATTTTGGTCACGTTGTCCAGGATGGTATAAGACTCGTTGGCGGTAAAATTACTCGTCCATCCCACCGGTCCCCAACCCATCCCGCCACCGCCCGGCGACGAGACCGACCAACTGGGAGCCGGACCAGGGGGAAATACGGGGATGCCAATCGGCGCCAGCTCCGATTGCACTGCGGGAAGGTCGTTCACACTCGCCGGATACCCCGAGGTTTGCGGGTGGGTGGTGTAATACTGGCGGCTGTAGCTGGCCCGAAATTCGTTGATGAGGGTTGGGCTTAACGTATAGGTATTACCAAACGCAATAATCTCATTGTCGAAATTCAGGGGCAAACTCGATCCGAACCCAAACGAACCTTCGGGGAAGGTAGCGCCCGTCCAGGGCACGCGATAATTGTTGTAGTACCCGGGATTGAAGAGCCATTCTCCGAAGAACCGGTTCTTATCGCTCCACTGATTGTCAATCTTAAGGGAAATGTTCGCACTGTCTTGACTGCTGCCCACCCCCGCCAGGTAGTTGCTGGCGATTCTGTACGCTCCTCCGTTCGCCAAGGGAGCATTGCTCAAGGGATTCAGATAATTGGGGTTGGGGAACGCATTCACGAAAAACCCGGCCGTCTTGCTGAGAGAACCCGCGGGCAGTTGGGTGGCGAAATTGCAGGTTGTAACCCCCGGGTTCGCCTCCACCCCTCCTGGCCCCTCGTTCACGCAGCCGTTCGGAAAGCCCGGCGCAGGCGTACCGAAAGCGGTGCGCTGAAACGTTCCGTCGGCAGCCGGCCCGATGGTGGTCGAGGGATCCCACATGCCGTATGTGATGTTGGGGTCTTCGCTGAAGTCCCCACCTTTCTCGGCAGGGGTCGGGACGGAAAAGACCTGACTCCCGTTCAGATGCAGGATGGTCTCGTCCCAGGAGAAGAAGAAGAAGGTCTTGTTGCGGCCGTTATAGAGGTGCGGAATCACCAACGGACCACCCAGCGTTCCGCCAAAGGTGTTGTAACGCAACTGGTCCTGGGGGATGATCTGCCCGTTAGAGCCGATCGAGGTGAAGGGATTGCGGGCGTTGAAATAGCTGTTGCGAACGTACTCGTACACGTCGCCGTGCAGTTTATTGCTGCCGGACTTCAGCACCACGTTGAAAACCGCTCCGCCGCTGCGCCCGTATTCGGCGGAGAAGCCGTTGGTAATGGTGGCAAACTCGTCCACCGTATCGGGCGAAGGATTGACGACAATCGTGTTCCCCATGCTGCCGCCGGAAGAGTTCAGGTTTCCGTCCAGGTACCACGCGTTCATGCCGCCCACTCCACCGTTCACCGAAACGTCGCTTCCTTGCAGGTGCGTGGGATCGGGGAAGGTGCCAAACTGGCTGTTGAACCCAAAAGCGCTTCCTGGTGGCCCGTTGGCGCTTACCCCTGGGACCAGGAACACGAGTTGCTGCAGGTCTCGCCCCTGCAAGGGGATTTGCTCCAGAGCAGTCGTGCCCACCGTCGTGGCGAAGTCCGTGGGAGCGGTCTGGACCATCGCTGCCGTCGCCGAGACCTCCACCGTCTGCCGCGAAGCGCCGAGTTTCAATATCGCGTTCCTCTCAAATGTTTGCCCCGGCGAAACCATGATATCCGTCAGGTCAAGAGGGGAAAATCCCGGGGCTTCGATGTGGACCTGATACTTGCCGGGAACAAGGTCCACCACTCGGTAATAACCGACATTGTTTGTGGTTGTAGGGAGCACGACGTTGGTATCCACCGCCGTGACGGTGACTTTCACTCCAGGAACCGCGGTGCCTTGAGGGTCGGTCACAGTCCCCTCCAAGATGCCACGGTTGAGCTGCGCGTAGCCAGGAATGGCTAACGCCAGCACTACGAACAAACCCCAAATCCAGGCGAACTTCTTGCGTGCCATGTTAAGCCTCCTTCAGATGTCGATTCCGAAAAAGAGCCCTTCAGGCCTTCGACCCGACGCAATGGATAAAGGTCTTTGCCCCCGCCCAATCTTCCAACTAACGAAGTGGAGGCAAGAACCTGCCACCGGAGCAGCTTGTGTTTGCGCTGCTCCAGAAAGGGAACAGCTTTGCTTCGACGACTTGACTGATGACGTCGTTGACTACCAGCGAGACATAAACAATTCGCGCGGCATTCGGTCGTGAATCAAGAACGCGCATCTCCTGCTTGGTGTCCCCACCCTTTATGCAACAACCTGATTGTGTGGCAGCGGCGCAGTTTCCATGCCGGACCTGGCATCGGTATGGAAGACGTCCACCGTGGTTACAGTGATTGAATCTCTGCCCCGGTCAGTACGGTTCTCCATCATCGTGTCCGCCGTGCTCCCCGAGCCGAACCCACAGGGACGGTCGTTGAGAGAGTAGCAATCAACGAGCAGAGGTAAATTATGGCACTCGCGGGTTACCCGTTCGTTCCCCTGATTCTCGAGGGCTGTCATGGGGGCAATCTCCGCGGCTGCCGTCGCCAAAAATGGTTGATGTCCTAAGTATAAAGCACCGGGCAAATCTAATGTCAAGTTCTTTTTTGCATGCCCAGCAAAAAGTCATACATATACATCCGCGATGCCAAAGCTTACCTCGCCTGACAGAAGTAAATATCCCCCGGCGCAGCCGAGGTATCTCCCAGCGGGTAAGGACACTGACATTCTTACCTGAAATTGGCGGGCATTCCTCAATGTGGATTTGCTACGCCTCCCATGAAAGCGAGTGCGCAATATTGCCTTGACCGTCTGGAGTATTATGGTGGAGAAGTCAGCCAACTTCTTGGTGCACGGCTACCTCATTTTATGGGACCACGTCGCTCCAGATCCACACTCTCATTGCTTCGGACACTCAGAATTTTCTTGCCGTTCGCCCTGACCTATTCCATGTTGATCGCAAGAGTGCAAGAGCCGACGTCTGCCGACACCGTCGAAGCGCACCTCGGCAAAGCTTATGAGGCGGAGAAAGACCAAAGGTATCAAACTGCGGCCAAGGAGTTTCAGGCCGCCTTGGCACTCAATCCCGGCCTTTTCCGGGCGCGCTACCAACTGGCCGTCTGCTGGTTCGCGCTGGGGAGAACCCGGGAAGCCCGCCAGGAGTTTGAGCGCCTGGAGAAAGAAACCGGAGGAGACTCCAGCGTTGCTTATCAGCTTGCCCAGACTTGACCTGCGAGATGGCGACGCCGAGAGTGCCATCAAGAGGCTGGTGCGGCTGGTGAATGATCCTCCGTTTCCCGATACAGCCTATTACCTGGGTACGGCGTACCTCCAAAAGGGCGAGTTAGCGGCGGCCAAAAAGTGGTTGCAGATCGCGGCCCGGGCGGATCCACGCGACTCCCGCGTCCCCGAACACCTGGCGCGCGCCTACCAGCGTGAAGGGCGGAAGGCGGAAGCCGAGAAGCAGTTCGCACTCGCTTCCCGGCTCCGACAGCAATACGACCAGGCTTCTCAGCAGGCATTTGCGTGCAGCCAGTTGCTCGAAACCAAGCCCCTGGAGGAGGCGAAGCCGGCTTGCGAACAGCTTTTCGACCGCAATGACCCCGACCGGCTGACCATGCTGGGGCTGCTCTACGGCCAGCACGGCCATTACGAGGAAGCCGTGAAGCCACTGGAAGAGGCGTGCCGACTCGACCCCGACTCCTTCGAAATCAATCACGACCTTGGGCTGAGCTATTTTCGGCTGCGGCGTTATGGCGAGGCGCGCCAACCCCTGGAGAAAGCGGTGGCGCTGCGCCCGGATTTCTTTGGGTCTAACGCCCTGCTGGGAGCCACGCTATACACGTTGGGCGAAGACGAGGCTGCTTACAAGATTCTCGGGCATGCTCACGCGCTCAATCCCGAGGATCTCGATACGGCGAACATGCTCTTCAAAGAAGCCTTGATCCTGGCTGGCAAGGAAGAAACGGAGAAGAAGTACGCCTCCGCGCTTGGCTACCTGCGGGCCGCAAGGCAGTTGCAGCCCCAAGACCAGGATGTCCAGCGGCGCATCTCCGAAATCTCGCGCCGCGCGAGCCACCCCTCGGCGCAAAAGGGGGCAGAATAAAGACATACCACAGCGAGGCCGTTGCGCCCTCCTGCCTCGATGGCTTCCGCGCGGCGACGTCGCCCGAGCGCGCCTCCTCCTTGCGTGGGGTGGCCCGCGTCGATCCCCAGCCAGTTTGTACCCCAGGGCAGGAACCCGACGGCGGTCAGAAACCAGGCATAAGGGACACTCCGCGTGAGCGTCCGACCGGAAATCCGACAAAAACCCCTTGACATCCAATAATCGATAGAATTACTAGTAACCCGGACTGGGAATACGTGTTTGACTATATGTCCGTGAAATACCTTGGCGGAGGGTTAAAGGGCACTTAGTCCGTTTGCATTGAAGGGCGGCCCACTTCCCTGCATACCCCCGCTGTATTGGCTATTGATAGCTATTCT